>NZ_CP107954.1:4849669-6062087 GCF_036067295.1 Kribbella sp. NBC_00382 | reverse complement strand
GAGAGCCTGGGGTCGATCGGCTCCGCGCTGCACGCCGCGACGTACGGCAAGGTCGCTGTCGGTGTCGACATCAACGCGACCCATCACCGGGCGGTCCGCGAAGGCGTCGTCACGGGCGTGGCCACGCCGATCTATCTGGGCCGTACCACTACGTCGTACGAGGTCGTCATCACCGACGAGCGGGACAAGCGGGTCTGCACCGCGCGGATCACGTGCCAGCTGATTCAGGCGCCGCCGGGAGCCTGAACTCGTCGTACTGTTCGTCGCCGTGGTCCTCGGCCAGCGGTGAGCGGGCGAGTTGCGCACGGCGGGCCATCACGGAACGCCGCGACGACAACAGGGCCAGCAGGTTGGGCGCATGCTCGGCCGCGAGGCGGCGCCGCACGGTATGCGTGCTCGCGAACCGCAGTACGCCGGCCTGCCCCAGCCCCAACCGGGCCAGGAACCTGTTCGCCTCGCGCGCGACCGGCGGAGCGACGACAGCCAGATGCGGGCAGTTCTCGTGCTCGGCCCACGCGGCCGCCTCGGCGATCAGCGCCTTGCCCAGGCCGTGCCGGCGGGCATGATCGCTGACGTGTAAGTACTCCACCGTCACGGTGACCTCGTCGTGCAGCGGGCTGATCGGTGTCTGACGCAGGTACGCCATCCCGCCGAGCTCGCCGTCGATCTCACCGACCACCAGCCGGCCCGACGGGTCGTCCGCGTGCTTGGCCACGGAGGCCTGCGCGGACTCCACGGACGGCGCGGCCAGCAAGCGGGCCTGGTGTCCGGCTCCGAGCGCCATCTCGCTCCACAGTGTCACCAGAGCACCGGCGTCGTCCGGACGGGCGTCGCGCACCTCGATGGCTGGTGCCACGTGGCCCTCCTAGATTCTGATCCACCCCCGAGGTGAACAGATATGAGCGGATACGCTCATCCCCCGCGCAACAGTAGGGCTTCGAAGGTCCGTTGCAAAGCTGGCGCGAAGCGAAACGGGAGACCAGGTTTGTTCATCGGAATCGGTACTGTCGTGAACGTCGCGACGGTGCTCATCGGCTCGGTCCTTGGCGTCCTGATCGGTCACCGGCTGCAGCACCGGACCCGCGATTTGGTCACCGACGCACTCGGCCTGGTCACGCTGCTGATCGCGATCAGCTCGGCACTCACAGTCGGCGATGAAGCCTTGAGCAAGGCCGTCGGGGACAGTGCGCCGGTACTGATCGTGCTCGGCGCGATGCTGATCGGCGGCATCACCGGGTCGCTGCTGCGGATCGAGCAGCGGCTCGAGGGGTTCGGCGCCTGGATGCAGCACCGGTTCAGCCGTGGTGACAGCGAAAGCACTTTCGTCGAGGGCTTCGTCTCGGCGTCGATGGTGTTCTGCGTCGGCCCGTTGACCTTCCTCGGCGCGCTGTCCGACGGGTTGGGGCGCGGCGCCGATCAGCTGTACCTCAAGTCGGTACTCGACGGCTTCGCCTCGATCGCGTTCGCCGCGTCGCTGGGTTGGGGCGTCGCGGCCTCCGCGGTCGTCGTACTGGTCATCCAGGGGCTGATGACGGCCGTAGGCGCAGTACTGGGCGACGTCCTTCCCGAGGCCCACGTGACCGCGCTGGGCGCCACTGGCGGGCTGCTGCTGGTCGGCGTGGCCCTGCGGCTGCTCAAGATCAAGCAGATCGCCGTCGCGGACCTGCTGCCGGCGCTGATCGTCGCGCCGCTGCTGGTCCAGCTGCTCGTTGTCATCCGCAACTGACCAGCAGTTGTTGCCTCGGACACCCAACGGGGACCTTGAACAAGTTATTAACTTGTTCAAGGTCCCCATTGGGTGTTCAAGGCAACCAGTACTGCCGGGTGCTAGTCCTCGCCGAGGTACGCCTTGCGCACGTCGTCGTTGACGAGCAGCTCGCGGCCCGAGCCGGACAGTACAATCTGGCCGACCTCGAGCACGTAGCCGAAGTCGGCCCGCTTGAGCGCCGCCTGGGCGTTCTGCTCGACCAGCAGGATCGTGGTGCCCTGCTTCTGCAGCTCGGTGACCGTCGACATGATCCGCTTCATCATGATCGGCGACAGCCCCATCGACGGCTCGTCCAGCATCAGCAGCTTGGGCTTGCTCATCATCGCGCGGCCCATCGCGAGCATCTGCTGCTCACCGCCCGAGAACGTACCGGCCGGCTGCTTGCGCCGCTCCCCCAGGATCGGGAACAGCTCGTACGCCGCGTCCAGGTCCTTGCGGATCGCGCCGTGGTCGTTGCGCGCGAACGCGCCGAGCAGCAGGTTCTCCTCCACCGACAGCCGGGGGAAGATCCGCCGGCCCTCGGGTGAGTGCGCCAGCCCCATCGTGACGATGTCGTGGGCCGGCACCTTGTCGATCCGCTGACCCATGAAGGTGATCTCGCCACCACTGGGCCTCAGCAGGCCGGAGATGGTCCGCAGCGTCGTCGTCTTGCCGGCGCCGTTGGTGCCGATCAGCGAGACGACCTGGCCCTGCTCGACCGAGAAGCTGATCCCCTTCACGGCGACGATCTTGCCGTAGGAGACTTCCAGGTCCTTGACCTCGAGCATCGCGGTCATGCTTTGCCCTCCTCGTCGGCCACAGTGCTGTCCTGGACGTGGGCCGCGGTGGTGTCCACCTCGTCCTCGTCGTCGTCCTCGCCGGTGCCGATGTACGCCTCGATCACCCGCGGGTCGGACTGGACCTCACCCGGGGTGCCCTCGACCAGCGCCTCGCCGCGGACCAGACACAGCACCCGGTCGCACAGGTTGAAGATGAAGCGCATGTCGTGCTCGATCACCACGACGGACAGGCCCGAGTCCCGGATCTTGAAGATCAGGTCACTGGCCTGCCGGGTCTCCTGCGGGTTCATACCGGCCGTCGGCTCGTCCAGCAGGATGAGCTTCGGGTCGGTGGCCAGCGCGCGGGCGATCTCGAGCCGCCGCTGGTCGCCGTACGGCATGTTGCGGGCCAGGTGCTCGGCCGACTTGCCGAGCCCGACGAAGTCGAGCAGCTCCTGCGCGCGGGCCCGGGTGGCCCGCTCCTCGCGCCGGAACTTCGGCCCGCGCAGGACCGCGGTGAGCGCGCCCGCGCTGGTCCGGCAGTAGCGCCCGACCATCACGTTCTCCAGCGCGGTCATGTTCGCGAACAGCCGGATGTTCTGGAACGTCCGGGCCATCCCGGCCTTGACGACCGCCGTCGGCTTGGGCTGCAACGGCTTACCCGCGAACCGGACCTGGCCGCCGGTCGGCTTGTACAGACCGGTCAGGCAGTTGAAGAAGGTCGTCTTGCCGGCCCCGTTCGGGCCGATCAGACCGACGATCTCGCCCTCGCGGACGGTCAGGTTGACGTCGTTGACCGCCAGCAGACCGCCGAACCGCATGGTCACCCCGGAGGCCTCCAGGATTACCTGCGGACTGGCGGGTACGGCGCTGCTCACTTCCTCCGTGACGGTCATTTCGCCTCCTCGACCAGTTCGTGCTCGATCGCCACCGCGAGTTCCTCGTCCTCTTCGTGGAACTCCAGCTGCCGCCGTCTACTGGCGACCAGCCCCTCAGGACGGAACCGCATCATCAGCACCAGCAGCAGACCGAACAACAGCAGCCGGTACTCCGAGAAGAACCGCAGCTTCTCCGGCAGCAGCTTCAGAATCGTTGCTCCTAGCAACACACCGGCGATGGTACCCATACCGCCCAGCACGATCGCCGCGAGCAGGAACGCCGACTCGAGGAAGACGTACTGGTCCGGGCTGACCGCACCGTCCTGGTGCGCCTTGATGGTGCCGGCCAGGCCGGCCAGGAAAGCGCCGACGGAGAACGCCAGCAGCTTCAGGCCGAAGACGTTGACACCCATCGCCTCGGCGGCCTTCTCGTCCTCGCGGATGGCGACCCAGCCGCGGCCGATCCGGCTGTCGTTCAGCCGGGAGAAGACCAGGATGACACCGCCGATCAGGATCAGCAGCAGGAAGTAGTAGTTCGAGAACCTGCCCAGATCGATCCCGGCGATGGTGTGCGTGGCACCGAAGTTGAAGCTGCCGATCTCCAGGTCCGGGATGCCGGGGACACCGTTCGGGCCGTTGGTCAGGTTCGGGCCGTTGTTGCCGTCCAGGTTGAACATCGAGAACCGGAAGATCTCACCGAAGCCCAGCGTCACGATCGCCAGGTAGTCACCGGAGACCCGCAGCGTCGGCGAACCGATGATCAGGCCCAGGATCGCCGCGACGCTCGCACCGAGCAGGACGACCACCAGGAACGGCGGCTTCCAGCCGATGGTGGCGAACGCCGACTGCGACATCGTGGCCGCGACGTAGGCGCCGGAGCCGAGGAACGCGATGTACCCGAGGTCGAGCAGGCCGGCCAGGCCGACCACGATGTTCAGGCCCATCGCCGTCGCGGCGAAGACCAGGACCTGGGTGGCGATCGACATGTTCGCGTCCGACCCGTTCTGTGTGAACGGGAACAGGAACGCGACCAGGAACGCCGACAGCGTGAGGACCTTCTTCTGCCGCTGGGCGACGTGACCGAACCAGGTCAGGATGCCGGTCCGCACCATCATCGCGATGATGCCGGCGGCGAAGACCAGGAACAGCACGAACGACCAGGCGTCCTCGCGGCCCAGCGCGTAGGCCGCGCCGAACAGGACACCCGCCATCACGACGGCGATCGCGAGTACCTCGGCCCAGCCCGGCGCCCGCGCCGCGGCCAGGTCACGGTGCTCGCGCAACGGAACGACTCGCGCCCCCAGGAACAGCAGCAGCGCGCCCACGAAGGACACCCAGCCACCCGGGTTGACGTTGATCAGGCCGTCGGAATCGGTGGTGATGGCAACGAGTACCAGCACCATGTAGATCAGCATCCACAGACCGAGGGCCCGCAGTCCGAGCGCCGCGTCGAGCCAGGGCCCGATCCGGGACTCGAGCGGTCCCTTGGCGGTGAGCAGCAGCAACAGGCCGAGGACCGCACCGATGATGGCCAGGATCTGCAGGCCGCCGGGGTACAGGTTCAGCGACAGGTCGCCGAGGATCTGGTCGTCGTAGCTCCAGGACAGGAAGGAGCCGATGATCAGCAGCGCCACCCCGGCCAGGCCGAGCGGCCAGCCCTTGGCGGCGTGCTTGGTCGTGAAGCTCTCGGGCAGGTTGGGAATTCTCATGCGCGATCCACCACCCTCGCTCCGAGCAGGCCCTGCGGCCGGAAGACCAGCACCAGGATCAGGATCACGAACGCCCAGACGTCCTTCCAGGTACTACCGCCGAGGCCGAACTGGGTCGCCATCGCCTCGACGACGCCGAGCACCAGACCACCGACCACAGCACCCTGGATGTTGCCGATACCGCCCAGCACCGCGGCGGTGAACGCCTTCAGACCGGCCAGGAAGCCCATCCGGAAGTCGATGTTGTTGTTCTGCAGGCCTTGGGACACACCGGCGACGGCGGCCAGCACAGCGCCGAGCGCGAACGCCACGACGATGATCCGGTCGACGTTGATACCCATCAGCCGGGCGGTGTCCGGGTCCTGCGAGACGGCCTGCATGCCACGGCCCAGACGGGTCCGCGTGATGAAGTACCAGAGCAGTGCCGAACAGATGATCAGCGCGGCGACAGTGAAGATCGCCGACCGCTGGATCGTCACGCTGCCGACCTCGACGGCCGTGCCGCTGACGACGTCGAGCTGCGGGAACGGGATCCGCTGCTTGGCGCTCGGGAAGTCCGGGATCTTCTCGTAGAAGAGCCGGATGAACTCCTGCAGGAAGACCGAGATGCCGATCGCCGTGATCAGTGGTGCGAGGCGGGGCGCGTTCCGCAGGGGACGGTACGCGATCCGCTCCATCAGCACCGCGGTGCCGACCGAGGCGATCATGGCGCCGATGATCATGATCGGCAGGATCCAGACGCCGGTCTGACCATCGAAGAACAACAGGTACGTGGTCAGTGCGCCGAACGCACCGATCATGAAGACCTCGCCGTGGGCGAAGTTGATGAGCTGAACGATGCCGTAGACGACGGTGTACCCGACCGCGATCAGGGCGTACAGCGATCCAAGGGTCAGCCCGTTCACGAGCTGCTGAAAGAACAGGTCCACGTCGACCTCCCAACTGGCTTGAGTTTGCGGCATGCCACGGGGGTGGGACGACGTGGTGCGTCCCACCCCCGGGTCATGGGTCGACTACTTGGTCTCGAAGTCCTTGGTCTCCACGGTGGCCCACTTGCCGGCATCCACCTTGTAGACGGTCAGGACCTTGGAGGTGGTGTCGCCGTACTGGTCGAAGGCGACCTTTCCGGTGACGCCGTCGAAGCTGACCTTGCTCATCGCGTCGATGGTGGCCTGACGCGCGGACTCGACGTCCTTGGCGTCCTTCAGCGAGACCTTCAGCGCGTTGATGATCGCGTTGGCCGCGTCGTAGGAGTAACCGCCGTAGGCCGCGTACGGCTCCGGGTACTTCTCGGCGGCGTAGTCGGTGACGAACTTCTTCGCCGACGCCAGCGCGTCGACCGGCGCGCCGACCGAGGTGGCCAGGTCACCCGTGGAGGTCTTGCCCGCCAGGGTGATGTACTTCGGGTCGTAGATGCCGTCGCCGCCCATCAGCGGGACGTTCAGGCCGGCGGCCTTCATCTGCTGCGACAGCGGCCCGGCGGCCGGGTACTCGCCACCGTAGTAGATGGCCTGCGGCGCGCTCGGCTTGATCGCGGTCACGACGGCCTGGTAGTTCGAGTCGTCCGGGTTGATGGTCTCGGCCTCGACGACCGTACCGCCCAGCTTCTTGAACTCCTCGGTGAAGGTGCCGACCAGACCCTGGCCGTACGCCTTCTTGTCGTGCACCGTGGCGACCTTGGTGATCTTGGCCGTCTCGTACAGGTAGCGGGCCGCGAACGGGCCCTGGACCGCGTCGGTGGTGCAGGTACGGAAGTACGACGCGTACGGACGCTTCGGGTCCTTCTGCCAGTCGACGCCCTGGGTCAGGCCGGGACCGGTGTTGGCCGGCGAGACCTGAACGATCTTGGCGGTCGACAGGACCGGCTGGACCTGCTGGCTGACGCTGGTGTTCAGCGTTCCGACGACGCCGATGACGTCCTTGTCGCCGGCCAGCGAGGTGGCGGCGTTCTTACCCGGGTCCGGCTTGGCCTCGTCGTCCTTCGCGTCGACCTCGAGCTTCCAGCCCGGGATCGCGTTGGTGTCGTTGGCCTGCTTGATAGCCAGCTCGACCGAGTGCTGGATACCCAGACCCAGCGCCGACAGGTCGCCTGACAAAGGTGCGATCACGCCGATCTTGGCGGTCTTGGTCGCGCCATCGCCGCCCCCGGCGTTGTCGTCCTTGCTGCGTGAACCGCAGGCAGTCAGGGCCATCGACGCAACGATCAGCGTCGCGCCGACCCGTACTACGGAACGCTGCTGCACTGTTCCTCCCATGTCTGGATAGTCCGAGCAAACCCCCGGACTCCCGCGAATGCCGCGAGCACCCGCAGGTTAGACCGCGAGCAGCATCACAAGCGAACGTCACGGAGCGTGTGTTGTGAGGTCGTTACCGCTGTAAGCAGCATGGGCGTCAGTGACGACTGTTAATGCCGTCCCAGCGCCGCTTTACAGTGAGCAGAGAGTGACTCAGTCGTCACTACCCGCCTCGTCAACAACCAACTCGGCGACCTGACGCATGGAAACTCTTTTGTCCATGGCGGTTTTCTGGATCCACCGGAACGAGTCCGGCTCGGTCAGCCCGAACTTGGTCTGCAGCACCGACTTGGCCCGGTCGACCAGCTTGCGGGTCTCGAGCCGCTCGGCGAGGTCTGCCACCTCACGCTCCAGCTCGGCCAGTTCGACGTACCGGGAGGCGGCGATCTCGATAGCCGGCAGCAGATCCGCCTTGGAGAACGGCTTCACCAGGTACGCCATCGCCCCGGCGTCCCGGGCCCGCTCGACCAGCTCCCGCTGCGAGAACGCGGTCAGCATCAGCACCGGAGCGATCCGCTCCCCCGCGATCTTCTCCGCCGCACTCAGCCCGTCCAGCTTCGGCATCTTGACGTCCAGGATCACCAGATCAGGCCGATGCTCCGTCGCCAGCCGGATGGCCTCCTCACCATCCCCCGCCTGCCCGACAACGTCGTACCCCTCCTCCTCGAGCATCTCCGCCAGATCCATCCGGATCAGCGCCTCATCCTCCGCAATCACCACCCGCTTAGCATTCACAAGGTCCACCCTATCGATCCCCCCTCACCTCTTCCCCCCGACGAACCGATCAAGCGCCTCAACACCTTCCTTCCGGCTGACGGCGACCATGTTCCGCCGCGGCAATCGCCACGGAATCGCGAGCAGATCAAGCGCGTCGGTCAGGATGCCGATGATGTCCTCCGACTCGTTGGAGAACATGTACCGGCCGTACTCGTACCGCTTGATCTCCCCACCCGCGAGCGGCCGGGTCGCCCAGTTCACGATCCGGCACCCGTCCGAATGAAACAAACCCCTGAGCAACATTTCGGGGTACTTGGCAACGATCTCCCGCTGCCACCCCACCAGCTCGATCTTCCGCAGATGCTTCCGCCCCACCCCATGCTGAGGAAACAAACAAGGCCAATGCTTCCACCGCACCTCGATCCGGGTCGCCGTCGAGCCGCCCCGCAAGCAAGGACTCGCCGTCGGCTTCACCAACCGCATCGTCGCCGCGACTTCCTCGCTGAGCGCCATGTACTTCTGATCGTTCGCGATCTGCAGGGTGTAGACGCCACGCCTCGCCGCCACGATGTGCCCGTCCCCGAGATACCAGCCCAACAACAACGCGTAGGCCGCCTCGTCGAGCTCAGCACCATCACACCGCGGACACGGCGTCGGCCGAAAGCTCGTCCCCCGAGGCAGTCCGAGCTCTTGGTACTGCCGCCGCCACCTCTTGATCGTCTTCACCGCAACGCCATGAATCTCGGCGTTGGCCCGATCGCTGACCCCGTTGTCCGACATCCGCAACGCGGAGTCCACCATCTCCTGCGACCTGAAGTGAGGCATGCCACCAGGCTTCCAACGACCACCGACATTTCCTGCTAGATCCGCACCGACATTGAGGGACATCTACGGCCGTACCTGCGTGAACCTCAGCCCGGGCATGGGCTAAGATCTCTGAGCACGCCCTGGTACTCCAACTGGCAGAGAGCACGGATTCAAAACCCGTTCAGTGTGGGTTCGAATCCCACCCAGGGCACGCAGCGAAGTCCAAGGACCTCGCCGAGCCTCGAACCCTCGCGGGTTCGAGGCTTCTTACTTTCCACTCCAGAACATGTCGGTGCGGGCTGGAACGCTCGTCCTGTGTACGACGGACGCATGCGACGGCGAGCACGCGAGTTACTCGCGGCTGGTGAGACCTTGAGTGCTGTGAGTCGCCTTCTCAGGGTCAGCCGCGCTACTCTCCGTGACTGGCGGGACCGGAAGGCAGCCGAGGTTGACCCGGCCGGCTGTCCCATCTGCGCCAACGGGCGACCGGCTGCCGGTCCGTACGCACACCTACTCGGCCTGTACCTCGGCGACGGCTGTCTGTCGCCCGGCAAGAAGCAGGTCTACGCCCTCCGAGTTGCCTGCGACAACAAATACCCTCGGCTGATCGACGAGGTCGAGGCGTCAATCCGCGCCGTCCACCCAACTCGCCCGGTCCATCGGGCGCAGGCAATCGGATACATCTCAGTCGTCTCGTACTGGAAGCATTGGCCCTGCCACTTCCCTCAGCACGGTCACGGCCCGAAGCACCTCCGCGACATCAAGCTGACCGGCTGGCAGCGGGATATCGTCATCGAGGAACCCGGACTGTTCCTCAGAGGCCTCTTCCACTCGGACGGCTGCCGTGTGGCGAACTGGGCGACCCGACGCGTCGCCGGCGAACTCAAGCGCTACGAATACCCGCGCTACCAATTCTCCAACGAGTCCGCCGACATCATGGCGCTCTGCCAATGGGCGTTGGACCTGCTCGCCATCCCTTGGCGAATGCCCCGGCACAATGCCCTTTCGGTTGCCAGACGCGAAGGCGTCGCCGCACTCGACCGGCATGTGGGCCCGAAGTCCTAAGCCACCAACGACGGCTTCTCCATACACGCAGGAGCGCCGCCGGCGTACAAGGAGTGCTGTCTTTGAACACCTTCTGGTGACCTTGAACAAGTTATTACCTGTTCAAGGTCACCAGAAGGTATTCAAGGTCGCCGCGGATGCAGCAAAGGCGGCCAGTTGGGTGACTGGCCGCCTCTGGTGTTGCTGGTTCTCTCAGTCGCGGTATGCCGGGGCTGCGCCGCCGATGGCGTCGCCCATTCGGTGGACTCGTAGGGCGTTGGTGGAGCCGGGGATGGAGGGTGGGGAGCCGGCGACGATGACCACCAGGTCGCCCTTTTGGAGCTTGCCCAGTTCCAGGAGGCGTTGGTCTACCTGGCGGACCATGTCGTCGGTGTGCTGGACGGTGGGGACGATGTGGGTCTCGATGCCCCAGACGACGCTGAGCCAGGCGCTGACGGACGGGACAGGGGTGAAGGCCAGGACCGGGATCTCCGTGCGGTAGCGGGCCAGGCGGAGCGCTGTGTCGCCGCTCTGGGTGAAGGCGACCAGGTACTTCGCTTCCATCCGGTCCGCGACGTCGGCTGCTGCCTTGGCGATCACGCCGCCCTTGGTACGGGGCTCCCAGTCGATCTCGGCGACCCGGCCGAGGCCGTGCTGCTCGGTCGACGCGACGATGCGGGCCATCGTCTTGACCGTCTCGATCGGGAACCGGCCGACGCTGGTCTCACCGGACAGCATCACCGCGTCGGCGCCGTCGAGCACCGCGTTGGCGACGTCGGACGCCTCGGCCCGGGTCGGGCGCGGGGCGGAGATCATCGACTCCAGCATCTGGGTGGCGACGATCACCGGCTTCGCGTTCAGCCGGGCCTGGTCGATGATCAGCTTCTGGACCAGCGGGACCTCCTCCAGCGGGAGCTCCACGCCGAGGTCGCCGCGGGCGACCATGAAGCCGTCGAAGGCCTCGATGATCTCGTCCAGGTTGGCGACTGCCTGCGGCTTCTCGATCTTGGCGATCACCGGGAGGCGCAGACCCTCCTCGTCCATGATCTTGTGCACGATCTGGATGTCGGCCGCGCGCTGCACGAACGACAGCGCGATCATGTCGGCCGGCAGGTGCAGGGCCCAGCGCAGGTCCTCGGCGTCCTTCTCCGACATCGCCGGCACGCTCACCGTGACGCCGGGCAGGTTGATGCCCTTGTGGTTCGACACCGGTCCGCCGACGACGACCCGGCAGATCACGTCGGTCTCGGTCACCTCCTCGGCGACCAGAGCGATGCGGCCGTCGTCGATGAGCAGCTGATCGCCCGGATTGACGTCACCGGGCAGCCCGTCGTACGTCGTACCGCAGATGTTCACGTCACCGGGAACCTCCCGGGTGGTGATGGTGAAGCGCTCGCCGTAGGTCAAGGTGACCTTGCCTTCGGCGAACTCCGCCAGCCGGATCTTCGGGCCCTGCAGGTCGACGAGGATGCCGACGTTTTTGCCGGTCTCCTCCGCTGCAGCGCGAATCCGGTGGTAGATGCGCTCATGCTCGGCGTGGGCGCCGTGGCTCAGGTTCAGCCTTGCGACGTCCATGCCTGCTTGGACGAGTTCCAGGATGCGCTCAGGGGCGGCCGTAGCCGGGCCGAGCGTACAAACGATCTTTGCGCGACGCACGTCACAAAACCCTACTCCTACAAGACCACTGCGCCGCTGGTCCGCCCCCGTTACTGGTGGGTTAACACCTTGTATCAGTTGGCCAGCGGCTTGTACGTGCCGACGGTGACCTCGCCGGTCAGCTCGGCCGTGACGGTCTGCAGACCGGTCGGCTGACCCTTCACGTAGGTGATCAGGGTGACCTCGCCCGGCCGCCGCAGGGTGTACCCGAGGGCGAACGCGTACGCCGCTCCGCCGGTGGTCCCGTTGGTGTACGTGGTGACTGCCTTCTCGGCGAGGATCTTCGTCTCGGGCCCGACCTGGCGATGCAGATGCCCGGACAGCAGCAGCGACGCGCAGCCGCGATTCGCGGTGTCCTGGAACGATGCCGGGTCGTGGACGACGAAGGTCGAGATCCGCTCGTCCTCGGGCTGGTCACAGGCCACGTCGGCCAGCCGCTTGGACTGTTCCACCGTCGTCTCGTCGCCAGGTGTGTCCGCGCTGCCGAGACCGGTTCTGGTGGGGTCGCTGTCGCCCAGGAAGCGGATCCCCTCGACCTCGACCGGCTTGCTGTCGAGCACGGTGAACTTGTTCTTCCGCATCGCGTCCTCGATGTGCCCGCCGGCGTCGTGGTTGCCGGCCACGGCGACCACCTTGAGGTCCTTGAAGTGCTGGGCGAGCGAGTTGATGCTGAACACCTCCCACGCCTGCCCGGAGGACGAGTCGTCGCCTGCATCGATCAGTACCTTCGCGCCCGCGACCTTGGCGACCTCGGCGGCGAACGGGTCCATACCGATGTTGTCGTGCCGGTCCGAGACCAGTAGCGCGACGGTCTCCCCCTCGGCCGCCTGATGGATCCGGCCGCCGACCCGGCTCACTCGGTCGCGGAGCTGGCCGTAGAACTCGGTAGAGCGTTCATAGGTCTCGACGGCGGTACGGATCACGCCGACCCCACCGGTAGTGGAGAAGCCTGATGCGACCTCGACGTTCTTCAGGCGGTCGTCGAAGGAGAGTTCGGGGAGCAGCTTCGAGAGTGGTTGCCAGGTGGTCGGGGCAGCTTCGGGGGTACGCATCTGGGCAGGGCCGAAGATGGAGGCGATCGTGGTCAGCATCGCGACGAGGATGACGACCGCGCGGTGCTGGACCCGGCGTTCGGAGTTGTGCAGGGCTTTCCAGAGCTCACGCCGGCGACGGGGCCCGATCATCGCCCAGGCGGTTGCGACGATCACTGCCACCAACAGGCCTGACCCTGCGCCGGCGACCGCGTTGTCGACGGCCATCTCGCGGACCACCTGGCGGATCCGGGCGATCTCACCGTCGGGCTGGGAGGCGATCAGGGCATCCCGGTTGAGCAGTTCGGTGAGGTTGTCGGCGTCGGTTTCCTGGATGTCGATGTTGAGGCCGAGGTCCGCCGGCAGGTCGGTCTGCAGGCGGAGACGGGGCAGTACGGCACCGAGGTCGAGGGTGGCGTGGTTGTCGAAGGTCGGTGACACGTTGGCGGCGTGTGCGCCGATCGTGACCCGCTCGGAGTCGTTGGCGAATCCGAGCAGGCCGATCGATACCGACACGAGCAACCAGAGCAGCACCAGCAGGGCCCACGGCACTGCCTTGCGGACCCGGGCCCTGGTCACCAGCCGTCGAAACACGGTCCCCAACCTATTGCGCTGGATCAAGCAGGTGCATCTCGGCGCGCGGTCAGACCACCAGCGGGCGGGCCGTGGGTGGGATCGGGGTGGGCAGGGTGGAGGAACCGGTGAGGTGGGCGTCTACACCGGCGGCGCAGGAGCGGCCTTCGGCGATGGCCCAGACGATCAGGGACTGGCCTCGACCGGCGTCACCGCAGGCGAAGACGCCGTCGACCGAGGTCTGGTAGGACTTGTCGCGCTTGACGTTGCCGCGCTCATCCAGTTCGACGTCGAGCTGCTCGAGGAAGCCTTCCTTCTCCGGGCCGAGGAAGCCCATCGCGAGCAGCACGAGCTGCGCCGGGATGGTGCGTTCGCTCCCCGGTACCGGAGTGAAGCGACCCTCGACGAGCTCGACCTCGACCAGGTCCAGACCAGAAACGTTGCCGTCAGCATCCGCCACGAAGTTGTTGGTGGAGACCGCGTAGACGCGGTCGCCGCCCTCCTCGTGAGCCGAGGCGACGCGGTAGATCATCGGGTACGTCGGCCACGGCTGGCCGGCCGGGCGCTCCTCCGAGGGCCGCGGCATGATCTCCAGCTGGGTGACGCTGCGAGCACCCTGGCGATGCGCGGTACCGAGGCAGTCCGCACCTGTGTCGCCACCACCGATGATCACCACGTCCTTGCCGGTGGCAACGATCTGATCCTCGACCGTCTCCCCCAGCGCGACCTTGTTGGCCTGCGGCAAGTACTCCATCGCCTGGTGGATGCCGCCGAACTCGCGGCCCGGTACCGGCAGATCGCGGGCCGCCGTCGCGCCGGTGGCGATCACGACAGCGTCGTACCGCTGCTTGAGCTGCGTCCCGGTGACGTCCACGCCGACGTTGACGCCGGAGCGGAAGACGGTGCCCTCTTCCTTCATCTGCTGGATCCGGCGCTCGACCTGCGCCTTCTCCATCTTGAACTCGGGGATGCCGAACCGCAGCAGCCCACCCGGCGCCGAGGCGCGCTCGTAGACGGCGACGGTATGACCTGCCCGCGTCAACTGCTGCGCGACCGCAAGACCGGCCGGGCCGGAGCCGACGACCGCGATCGTCTTGCCGGTCAGCCACTCCGGCGGCTGGGGCCGGACGTCGCCGGACTCCCAGGCCTTGTCGATGATCGCGACCTCGACGTTCTTGATCGTGACCGGCTCCTGGTTGATGCCGAGCACGCAGGCCGGCTCACAGGGTGCCGGGCACAGCCGCCCGGTGAACTCCGGGAAGTTGTTCGTCGCGTGCAGCCGCTCGATCGCGCCGGTCCAGTCGTCGCGCCAGACCAGGTCGTTCCACTCCGGGATCAGGTTGCCCAGCGGGCAGCCGGAGTGGCAGAACGGGATGCCGCAGTCCATGCAGCGGCCCGCCTGCTTGGTGATGATCGGCAGCAGCGCCTTGCCGGGCCCACCGTGGTAGACCTCTTTCCAGTCCTGCTTGCGTTCCTCGACCGGGCGACGGTCGGCGACCTCGCGCTGGGTGGTCAGGAATCCCTTCGGGTCAGCCATCAGATGGCCTCCATCATCGCTCGCGTGGTGGCGTCCTCGTCCAGCCCGTCACGTTCGGCAGCCGCCTTGGCTGCCAGTACGCGGGCATAGTCACGGGGCATCACCGTGGTGAAGCGGGCAGCCGCGGCGGTCCAGTCGCCGAGCAGCTTCTCAGCGCGCTCGGAACCGGTCTCCTCGTGGTGCCTGCGGACCAGGTCGTGCAACAGCTCGGACTCCGCCTCGGTGAGTGGGAGCAGGTCGACCAGCTCCGGGTTCACCAGCGCTGGGTCCAGATCGAGCACGTGGGCCACGCCGCCCGACATGCCCGCCGCGAAGTTCCGGCCGGTCGCGCCGATGACGACGACGCGACCACCCGTCATGTACTCGCAGGCGTGGTCGCCGACCGCTTCGACGACCGCGGTGGCACCGGAGTTCCGGACACAGAATCGTTGCCCTGCGCCACCATTGATGAACAGCTCGCCCGAGGTCGCGCCGTACGCGATCACGTTGCCGGCGATGATCTGGTCGGCCGCGTCGAACCGCGCGTCGCGGTCCGGGCGGATCACCACCCGTCCACCGGACAGGCCCTTGCCGACGTAGTCGTTGGCGTCGCCCTCCAGCCGGAGCGTGACACCGCGCGGCACGAAGGCGGCGAACGAGTTGCCCGCCGATCCGGTGAAGGTCAGGTCGATCGTGCCGTCGGGCAGTCCGGCCGCGCGGTACTTCTTGGTGATCGCGTTGCCGAGCATGGTGCCGACGGTCCGGTTCACGTTCCGGATCGCCAGCTGCGCCCGGACCGGCTCGCCGTTGTCGATGGCCGGCGCGCAGATCCGGATCAGCTCGTTGTCGAGCGCCTTGTCGAGCCCGTGGTCCTGCTTGACGGTCTGGTGCCGTGCAGCACCCTCCGGCAGCGACGGCACGTGCAGGATCGGCGACAGGTCGAGCCCGTCAGCCTTCCAGTGGTCGACCGCGCGCTTGATGTCCAGTACTTCGGCATGCCCGATCGCCTCGTCGAGCGTGCGGAAGCCAAGCTCGGCCAGGTACTCCCGGACCTCCTCCGCGATGAACTCGAAGAAGTTGACGACGAACTCGGGCTGCCCCGCGAAGCGCTCGCGGAGCACCGGGTTCTGCGTCGCTACGCCGACCGGACAGGTGTCCAGGTGGCAGACGCGCATCATGATGCAGCCCGAGACGACCAGCGGAGCGGTGGCGAAGCCGTACTCCTCAGCCCCGAGCAGTGCCGCAACGACGACGTCCCGGCCGGTCTTGAGCTGGCCGTCGGTCTGGACGACGATCCGGTCCCGCAACCCGTTGAGCAGCAGGGTCTGCTGGGTCTCGGCCAGACCGAGCTCCCAGGGCCCTCCCGCGTGCTTCAGCGAGGTCAGCGGAGCCGCACCGGTACCACCGTCGTGCCCGGAGATCAGTACGACGTCCGCATGCGCCTTGCTCACACCTGCGGCGATCGTGCCGACGCCAACCTCCGAGACCAGCTTCACGTGGACCCGAGCCAGCGGGTTCGCGTTCTTCAGGTCGTGGATCAGCTGGGCCAGGTCCTCGATCGAGTAGATGTCGTGGTGCGGCGGCGGCGAGATCAGACCGACGCCAGGTGTGGAGTGCCGCGTGTTGGCCACCCACGGGTACACCTTGTGCCCCGGCAGCTGACCACCTTCACCGGGCTTCGCGCCCTGCGCCATCTTGATCTGGATGTCGTCGGAGTTCGTCAGGTACTCCGAGGTGACGCCGAAGCGACCCGAAGCCACCTGCTTGATCGAGCTCCGCCGGGACGGGTCGTGCAGCCGGTCGGAGTCCTCGCCGCCCTCACCGGTGTTCGACTTGCCGCCGAGCCGGTTCATCGCGATCGCGAGGGTGGTGTGCGCCTCGGCGCTGATCGAGCCGTAGCTCATCGCACCCGTCGAGAACCGCTTGACGATCGCCGACACCGGCTCGACCTCGTCGATCGAGATCGGCTCGCGGCCGGACTTGAAGCCAAACAGACCGCGCAGCGTCATCAGCCGCTCGGACTGCTCGTCGACGCGCGACGTGTACTGCTTGAACACGTCGTACCGACCGGTGCGGGTCGAGTGCTGCAACCGGAACACGGTCTCCGGGTCGAACAGGTGCGGCTCGCCCTCACGCCGCCACTGGTACTCGCCACCGACGTCGAGCGCACGGTGTGCGCTGAGGATGCCGTCGGCCGGGTACGCCCGGAGGTGCCGACGCCTGACCTCCTCGGCGATGACGTCGAGACCGATCCCGCCGAGCTTGGAGGAGGTACCGGTGAAGTACTCCTCGACCAGGTCCGGGGCCAGACCGTTGGCCTCGAAGATCTGCGCGCCCGTGTACGACGCGACGGTGGAGACGCCCATCTTGGACATCACCTTGAGCACGCCCTTGCCCAGCGACTTCACCAGGTTGCGGACGGCCTGGTCGGGCTCGATACCCGGCAAGTACGTTCCGCGGCGGCAGAGGTCCTCGACGGACTCCAGCGCCAGGTACGGGTTGACTCCGGCGGCGCCGTACCCCATCAGCAGGGCGACGTGGTGCACCTCGCGGACGTCGCCGGCCTCGACGACCAGACCGACCTGGGTGCGGGTCTTCTCCCTCACCAGGTGGTGATGAACCGCGGCCGTCAGCAGCAGCGACGGGATCGGCGCGTGCTCTGCGTTGGAGTGCCGGTCGGACAGCACCAGGATCCGGGCGCCGGCCGCGATCGCTGCGTCGGCTTCGGCGCAGATCTCGTCGAGCCGGGCCTTGAGCGACGCACCGCCGCCCTCGACCACGTAGTTGCCGCGCAGCACAGTCGTCGCGAGGCCGGGCAGGTCGCCGTCCAGGTTGATGTGGCGGAGCTTGGCCAGCTCGTCGTTGGTGAGCACCGGGAACGGCAGCACCACCTGACGGCAGGACGCGGGCCCCGGGTTGAGCAGGTTCGCCTCCGGCCCGAGTGACGAGGACAGCGAGGTGACGAGCTCCTCGCGAATCGCGTCCAGCGGCGGGTTGGTGACCTGTGCGAACAGCTGCGCGAAGTAGTCGAACAGCAGCCGCGGCCGGTCGCTCAGGACGGCGATCGGGGTGTCGGTGCCCATCGAGCCGATCGGCTCGGCACCCGTCTTGGCCATCGGGGTGAGCAGGATCCGCAGCTCTTCCTCGGTGTAGCCGAACACCTGCTGGCGCCGGGTGACCGAGGCGTGGCTGTGCACGACGTGCTCCCGCTCGTGCAGGTCGTCGAACCGGATCAGGCCGGCGTGCAGCCATTCGTCGTACGGGTTCTCGCGGGCCAGCGCCGACTTCACCTCGTTGTCGGTGATGATCCGGTGGCCCTCGACGTCGACCAGGAAGATCTTGCCCGGCTCGAGCCGGCCCTTCTGGACCACGGTCGCGGGGTCGATGTCGAGTACGCCGGCCTCGGAGGCCAGTACGACCAGCCCGTCATCGGTGACCCAGTACCGCGAGGGGCGCAGGCCGTTGCGGTCGAGGACCGCGCCGACCTTGGTGCCGTCGGAGAAGACGACCGACGCCGGTCCGTCCCACGGCTCCATCAGGGTCGAGTGGAACTCGTAGAAGGCGCGGCGCTTGGGATCCATCGTGGTGGCGTTCTCCCACGCCTCCGGGATCATCATCAGCATCGCGTGCGGCAGCGACCGGCCGCCCAGGTGGAGCAGCTCCAGCACCTCGTCGAACGAGGCGGAGTCGGAGGCTCCCGGAGTACAGATCGGGTAGAGCTGCTCCAGGTCGCCGGGGATCAGGTCGCTGGCGAGCAGCGCCTCGCGGGCCCGCATCCAGTTCCGGTTGCCCTGCACGGTGTTGATCTCGCCGTTGTGGGCGATGTACCGGTACGGGTGGGCCAGCGGCCAGGACGGGAACGTGTTGGTGGAGAAGCGCGAGTGCACGACGCCGATCGCCGAGGCGAGGTCGGGGTCGGTCAGCTCGGGGAAGAACTTGTCCAGCTGGTCGGTGGTCAGCATCCCCTTGTAGGTGATGGTGCGGCCCGACAGGGACGGGAAGTAGGTCTCGGTCTCCTTCTCGGCGCGCTTGCGCAGCCGGAAGGCCATCCGCTCCAGCGCCAGGCCGAGCACGCGACCGGCCTTGGCCGCCACGAACAGCTGGCGGAACACCGGCATCACCGAACGCGCGGTGGCGCCCAGCAGGTCCGGGGTGGTCGGCATCTCGCGCCAGCCCAGGACGGTCAGGTTCTCCTCGGCGGCCAGCTCCTCGATCCGGGCGATCGCCTTGGAGGCGTCGTCGGGATCCTGCGGGAGGAAGGCGATACCGGTCGCGTAGCTGCGGGCGACCGGCAGCTCGAAGTCGCACACCTTGCGGTAGTACGCGTCCGGGATCTGGATCAGGATGCCGGCGCCGTCGCCGGAGTCCGGCTCGGCACCCGACGCACCGCGATGCTCGAGGTTGCGCAGGGCGGTCAAAGCCTTGGCCACGATGTCGTGGCTCGGTTCACCGGTGAGGGTTGCTACGAAGGCCACACCACACGCGTCGTGCTCGTGGCGTCCGTCGTACAGGCCCTCGCTGGGGAATGGGGGGCGACCATACATTCAGGGGCTCCCGTCGTCCTACGGTCAACTACTGGCCGCGGGACAACATTGGCCCAAGCCGGGAGTCCCGAGACTACCTCATGACGACCATCAGGTGGACTCTCATCCCACCGTCAGAACGCCTTTCACAGTCCACAATCACGGCGTGTAAGCAAGCGCTCACTCCGCTGTCTACCCATGGTGACATCGATCGGGGCGGTGGGGTGAATATTTCAGGTGAGTTGCCTGTACAGGTGGTAGATCTTGGTGGATGTACTGGGAGCCGGACAGTGACTGGACTGCCCTGACCGCGGGGACGGGCGTGTCCAACGGCGGGGTTTGGCTTACTCCGGACGGGTTGGTGGCCAAGCGGTTGCTGCCGGGGGTTGAGCGGGCGGATCACTACGCGTACTGGCGGCGGCAGGCTGAGGTAGCTGCTCACGGGGTGGTTGAACGGTCCGTCGGGCTGCGCGGGCCTCGGTGTGTGAAGGTCGAGAGCGATCCAGACGGTGTGACCGTTTGGAGCGCGGCGGTCTCAGAGGTCTCGTTTGAGCCTGCGGAGTTGGCGTTGGCGCTCGGGCGGTTCGGGCTGAACGAGTTCGAACCGGCGGAGTGGTTCGCCCGGCGGATTCTGCGGGATCGGCTGGCGGGCGACGAGAGGGACGCCGGCTGGGCGCGGCTGGTGCTCGAGGATCGGTTGCCGGCCGGGCTTCGACGGGACTGTGGCGTGTTGTGGGAGCGCCGGGACGAGCTGATGGATGAGCTCGATCGGTTGCCGCAGCAGGTGGTGCACGGGGACGCGCATCCGGTGAATCTGCTCGGGCGCGAAGGCGACGAGGTGATGGCGGTCGACTGGGAGCAGTTCGGGATCGGGCCGCTGGGGTTCGATCTCGGGTATCTGGTGGCATCCACCGAGGCGGCGATCGACGTACTGCTGCCTGCCTACCAAAGCGGGAGTCGGTCGAGCTGGCCGGACGACGCGGTACGGCGTGGGGCGGTACTGACTGCTGCGATCACGGTTGTCGCCCGGGCGGCATGGTCGTTGGGCCAGGTCGAGCCAGGTGACCACATCGAGCGGCTGTGCCGGTTGGCTCAGGTGGTCGAGGAGGCTGCTCGCCAGGCTTTGTAGAACGCCTGGTAGCTGGGGAATCTGGTCGTCACGGCTTCCTGCAGTACGGCGTACTGGGCGTCGGAGCCGTTGAAGGCCGCGCGGTCGAGGGTGCCGTCGGCGAGGAAGATCAGCGCGGTACGGGCCATCACGAAGGCGGTGGTGCGATCGTCGATCGGCGCGCCGAGGGAGAGTTCCTCGGGCGCCATGAACCTGGACGAGCCGAACATCCGTCCCATGTCGTTGCGGTAGGCACCGAGTCGGTAGTCGTCGAGGTCCATCGCGGTGAGCTGCCGGGTGCCGAAGTCGTAGAGCAGCGAGCCGTCGTAGAAGTCGCCCTCGACCCAGCCTTGGCTGCTGAGCAGATCGTGCAGGTCGAAGAGCTGGTCGAGCGCGGCGGTCAGCTGGTCGATGGGGAGGGCGCGGAAACGCTGGAACGCGCTGGTCGGGTTGTCCTGCCGCGTACCTAGGTGCTCGCCGTCGCGCCATTCGTAGACGAGCGACGGACCGGCCGGCGACTCGATCAGGCCGTGGTACTCCGGCAACAGCGGATGGGCGACCGCCTCGGCCAGCCGGGCTGCGTTGCGCAGGCCTGCCTCGCGCCGTTCGAACTTGGCGAACGGCTCGGGGTCGGACGGGTCGCCCGCGGTCTTGATGAAGTACCGCTGGCCGGCGACCTGTACGCCGTACGAGACGTTGCCGGAGTCCTGCGTGTCGGCGCCGAAACGCGCGAACACGTCGCCGAATTGGTAGAGGAACTGGTCTGGCCGGTCGTCGATCGCCGCGGGAAACACCCGCGAGACACTAGCCGATGCCCGGGCCGACCAAAGTACCGACGCCGTAGGTGAGGGCTGCCGCAGCGCCGCCGAGGAGGAGTTGGCGGAGGCCTGAGTACCACCAGGAGCGGCTCGTTACCCGGCTGACCACAGCGCCGCAGATGAAGAGTGCGGTGAGGGACATGATCAGGGCGGGGATGACGGAGCTGGCGCCGAGGAGGTACGGGAGGAGCGGGATGAAGGCGCCTACTGCGAAGCAGATGAAGCTCGAGCCTGCTGCGACGACTGGTGAGGGGAGGTCGTTGGGGTCGATGCCCAGTTCTTCGCGGACGTGTTCCTCGAGGGCCTGGTCCGGGTTGGCGTGGAACTGCTTGGCGACTCTGTCCGCGAGGTCCGGGTCGAGGCCCTTTTGCTGGTAGGTCTCGGAGAGTTCGCGTTCCTCGTCGGCGGGGTGGCGCTGGATCTCGCGGCGTTCTACGTCGATCTCGGCTCTTGCCAGTTCTCGCTGGGAGGCTACTGAGGTGTACTCCCCTGCCGCCATCGAGAAGGCGCCGGCTGCTAGGCCGGCCAGTCCGGCGAGGACGATGAACTTGGAGCCGCTGTCGGTGCCGCCGTCCATGCCGGCGATCAACGCGAAGTTGGAGACCAGGCCGTCCATGGCGCCGAAGACGGCTGGTCTCAGCCAGCCGCCGGTGACGTCGCGGTGGGTGTGGTCGCCGGAGTGTTCGGCGGAGATCTCAGTCACGGGATCCGTCGGTGGAGTCGACCTTCACGTCACCCTCCACCGGGCTGTGCGGGCCGATCTCCTCAACCACATTCGCCTCGGTGGCCGGGTCTGCCTCAACCGCCGCCTCGGGGGTGGTGGCTGGGTTTTCCACCGAGTCGGCGTCCGGTGAGGCGGGGGCGGCTGGCGTGGCGGTGATGTCTTCTTGGCCGGGCTTGAGGCGGGTGGCGAGGATGAAGTAGGCGACGGCGAGGACGAACATGATCATCGCGGTCCACACGTTCAGGCGGAGGCCGGCGAACTCGTTGACGGTGTCGATGCGGAGGTTTTCGATCCAGGCGCGGCCGGCGGTGTAGCCGGCGACGTACAGGGCGAAGGCCCGGCCGTGGCCCAGTTTGAAGCGGCGGTCGATCAGGATGACCAGGGCGATGACGCCCAGGTTCCAGATGGCTTCGTACAGGAACGTGGGGTGGAAGGTGCCGAAGTCGGCGAAACCGTCCGGGCGGTGGGCCGGGTCGATCTCGAGGCCCCACCAGTGGTTCGTCGGGCGGCCGAAGAGTTCCTGGTTGAAGTAGTTGCCGAAGCGGCCGACCACCTGCGCCAGCGCGATCCCCGGCGCCATCACATCGGCGACCGCCAGGAACGGCACCTTGTGGCGGCGGCAGGCGATCCACGCGCCGAGGCAGCCGAAGCCGACCGCGCCCCAGATGCCGAGCCCGCCGTGCCAGATCTTCAGCGCGTCGATCGGGTGCTTGCCCGCACCGAAGTACAGCTCGGCGTCGGTGATCACGTGGTAGATCCGGGCGCCGACCAGACCGAACGGCACCGCCCACATGATGATGTCGGCGAGCACCTCCGGCGAGCCGCCGCGGGCGATCCAGCGCCGGCGACCCAGCCAGTAGCCGGCGAAGATGCCGATCAGGATGCAGATGGCGTACGCACGCAACGGCAGCGGGCCGAGGTGCCAGACACCCTGGCTGGGACTGGGGATGAACGCCGGGATGATCACGGCGGGCACGAGACTAGACATGGCAGTCGGACCCTACTCGACCCGCCCCGATCGCGACCACCAACCCCGTGGTCACGATTGGGGGACGGAGCGTCAGCTGATACCGCTGATGGCGGCCTTGAGGCCGTCGACGGTGAGTTGGTCACCCTGCAGCATCTTGTCGTTCACGAACACGGTGGGGGTGCCTTCCACCTTGCGATCGTTGGAGGTCTTGTTGATCGACTCGAGCCAGCCCGCGTAACTGTTGTCCTTGATCGCGGTCTCGAACTTGGCGTCGTCGATGCCGAGCTTCTTGCCCAGCTCGATCAGCTGGTCCTCGGTCCACGCCTTGGTGAAGTCGGCGTAGATCTCGTCGGCGTAGCTCAGCGCCTTGCCACTCGCGGCGGCCGCGGCGAACGCGTTGGCCAGCCGGGGCGAGGCACCTGGGTTCACGAACTTCAGTGGGTAGTACGTGAGCGTGATCGTCCCGTCCTCGACCAGTTGGTCGAGCACCGGCCCGGTCTCCTTCTCGAACTCCGCGCAGTGCGGGCAGCGGAAGTCCAGGAACAGGTCGACGTTCGTCGTCGCGCTGTCCTTGCCGACCTTGACACCTTCGCCGTTGGTCCCCGGACCGGTCAGTACGGCCGGCTCGGTCTGCCCGTTCGAGGTCACGTCGACCGACGAGTGCTTGCGCCAGTAGTCGACCCCGACGGCCGCGACGATCGCCAGCACCACCACGCCCACGACGACGATCAACCCGACCGGCAGGCGGCGCTTCTGCGGCTCCACCACCAAAGGACTGGCGGGTCTCTTCTTCTTGCTGTTGGTCACGAGGCGACGACTCCTGTCGAGGGTTCCGGTTCGAGCGCGAACCTGCTGCGCGGGTTGACGAACAACCACCCCGCGACCACCAGCAGCCCCACATCCCGCAGGATCTCCTGCAGGTACTTCGTATCGCCGGGCGCGACCTGGCCGCCACCGCCGAAGCAGCCGCAGTCGATCGCCAGGCCACGAACCCAGGCCGACCACACCGCGGCGATGAACAACACCATGAAGACACCGGCCGCCACCGCAGCGGCCCGAACACCGTAGCCGACGATCAGCAGCAGCCCGATCCCGATCTCCAGGAACGGCAACAGCAGCCCGACAACCCCATCAAAGCCCTGCGGCAGCAACTCATAAGCCCGGACCGCCTGCGTCGCGGCCTCCGGATCGGTCACCTTCAGCGCACCGGCGACCAGCATCACCCCACCCAGCAGCAGCCGGGCGACCAGCGACACCCACGACTTCACTGGTTGTCCTCCACCAGCTTGCCGAAGTCGTGCGCCAGATCACCGATTGCCGCGTTCGACAGCCAGAGCACCCCGGCCTTGTCGTTCTTGCCGAACCCGAGCACCTGCGCGCCGTGGCCGACCTCGTACCCACCCGAGGGCAGCTTCTGCATCCCCTCGACCGGTACGCCGACCGCCTTGGCGATGTCCTTGATCGACCCCAGCGACCCGGTCAGCCCGACGAACGATGGGTCGAACCGGTCCAGGTACTTCCGGATCACCGGCCCCGTGTCCCGCGCCGGGTCGGTAGTGATGAACAGCAACTGCACCTGGTCCCGCACCGACTCGTCGAGCTTCGTCAGCGCGGACGCCACGTCGGCCATCACCGTCGGGCACACGTCCGGACAGTTGGTGTAGCCGAAGAAGACCAGCGTGACCGGCTTCTTGGTCGAGGTGACCAGGTTGAAGTCGTTGCCCGATGTATCGGTCAGCACCTTGGCCGGCAGCGCGTACGGCCGGTCCAAGGTTGCCCCCCGCAACCCGCTCGGATCACCTGCCGGGGTCCGGATGATGGCCCCGCCGGGGTTGTTGGCCGTCTGCTTCTGTCCGCCGCTGCAGCCCACGAGGGCAAGCAGAGCCACCGCGGCGAGGAGAACAGCCGCGTTCCTGGTTCGACTCACGGACGGTTCAACGCTCAACGGGCTCGCGGGGTTCCCGCCGGACGCCTTCGGCGAGACTTTCCGTCAGTTCCCGTACGCCGGTGGCGCCACCCGCGTCGAGCGCCTTCACGAAGGCCGAGCCGACGATCACCGCGTCCGCGTACTTCGCGATGGCCGCCGCCTGATCCCCGTTGGAGACGCCGAGGCCGACGCCGACCGGCAGATCGGTCGTTGCCTTCGTCCGGCTCACCAGCGGCGCGGCCAGATCGGACGTCTGGTCGCGAGCGCCTGTGACACCCATCACCGCGGTCGCGTAGACGAAGCCCCGGCAGTTCGCCGTGGTCATCGCGATCCGCTGATCCGTCGACGATGGCGAGACGAGAAACACCTTGTCCAGCTCATGCTTGTCGGCCGCCGCGATCCACTCGGCCCCCTCATCGGGGACCAGGTCGGGCGTGATCAGCCCCGCTCCCCCGGCCGCCGCGAAATCGGCGGCGAACCGGTCCACGCCGTACCGCTCGACCGGATTCCAGTACGTCATCACGAGCACCGGTACGTCGGAGTACGCGGCGAGCTTCTCGACCGTGGCGAGCACGTCGCGGGTCCGCAGGCCGCCGGCCCGGGCGATCTCGGCGGCGCGCTGGATCGTCACCCCGTCCATCACCGGGTCGCTGTACGGCAGGCCGATCTCGAGTACGTCGGCGCCACCGTCGACAAGCGCCTTGATCGCGTCGATACCGCCGTCGATAGTCGGGTACCCGGCCGGCAGGTAGCCGACGAGCGCGGCCCGGCCCTCGTCGTTGGCCTTGCGGATCGCCGCTCCAGCGTTGCCCAAGGCAACTAGGTCGCTCATGCCTTGCCGTTCCCGTCGATCAGGCCGAACCATTCGCCGGCCGTGTCCATGTCCTTGTCACCACGGCCCGACAGGCAGACCAGGACGGTCGCGTCGGGGCCGAGCTCCTTGACGATCTCGAGCGTGCCCGCGATCGCGTGCGCCGACTCGATCGCCGGGATGATGCCCTCGGTCCGGGCGAGCAGCCGGAACGACTCCATCGCGTCCGCGTCCGACACCGGCCGGTACGACGCTCGCCCGGTCTCCGCCAGCCACGAGTGCTCGGGACCGACGCCCGGGTAGTCGAGCCCGGCCGAGATCGAATGCGACTCGATGGTCTGCCCGTCGTCGTCCTGCAACAGGTAGGACCGGGCGCCATGCAGTACGCCGATCTGCCCGGCCGTGATCGTGGCTGCGTGCCGACCGGTCTCGTACCCGTCGCCACCCGCCTCGATGCCGTACAGCTTCACATCAGCGTCGGGCACAAATGCCGCGAACAGTCCGATCGCGTTCGAACCCCCACCGACGCAGGCGACCGCCGCGTCGGGCAGCCGGCCGAGCAGCTCGAGCGATTGCGCCCGAGCCTCGTCGCCGATGCCCCGGACGAAGTCGCGGACCATCGCGGGGAACGGGTGACCGCCGGCCGCAGTACCGAGGAGGTAGTGGGTGTTGTCGACGCTGGAGACCCAGTCGCGCAGGGCCTCGTTGATCGCGTCCTTCAGCGTGCGGCTACCGGTCTTGACCGGGATCACCTCGGCGCCGAGCAGCTTCATCCGGGCGACGTTCAGGGCCTGCCGCTCGGTGTCGACCTCGCCCATGTAGACGACGCACTCGAGGTCCAGGTAGGCACACGCGGTCGCGGTGGCGACGCCGTGCTGGCCGGCGCCGGTCTCGGCGATGACGCGGGTCTTGCCCATCCGCTTGGTGAGCAGCGCCTGGCCGAGCACGTTGCGGATCTTGTGCGCGCCGGTGTGATTGAGGTCCTCGCGCTTGAGCAGGATCCGGGCTCCGGCGACTTCCGAGAGCCGGGTCGCGTCGTACAGCAGGCTCGGCACGCCGGCGTACTCGCGCAGCATCCGCTCGAACTCACCGGTGAACTCCGGATCGGCCATTGCTTCCTGCCAGGCCACCGTCAGCTCGTCGAGCGGCCCGATCAGGGCCTCCGGCATGAACCTGCCGCCGAAGCGGCCGAAGTGCCCGAGCTGGTCAGGCAGCACAGCAGTCATTGCAAGCCTCCAGAGAAGAGTTTCCCCTGCTGAGGCAGGGGAAACTCTGACGTCTAGTGACGCTGCTGGATGGCGGGGTGCGATCCCGCAGCGACGAGATCGGCGACCGAGGCCCGCGGATCGCGGCCGGTCACCAGGGTTTCACCGACGAGGACGACATCGGCCCCGGCGCGCGCGAACTCGATTACATCATGCGGACCACGCACACCGGACTCCGCCACCCGGATCAGGTTGGTCGGGATCACCGGCGCGACCCGCGCGAAGGTCGAGCGGTCCACCTCCAGCGTCTTCAGGTTGCGGTTGTTGACGCCGATCACCTGGGCCCCCGCGTCCACCGCACGCAGGGTCTCCTCCTCGTCGTGCACCTCGACCAGCGGGGTCAGCCCGATCGACGTGGCCCGCTCGATCAGCGAGACCAGCGCCTCCTGCTCGAGCGCCGCCACGATCAGCAGGATCATGTCGGCACCCGCCGCGCGGGCCTCCCACAGCTGGTACGAGGAGACCACGAAGTCCTTGCGCAGCACCGGTACGTCGACCCGCCCGCGGACCGCGCGCAGATCGTCGAGGCTGCCGCCGAACCGGCGCTTCTCGGTCAGCACGCTGATCGCGGCGGCGCCGCCCTCCGCGTACTCGGACGCGAGCGCGGCCGGGTCGGCGATGTCGGCCAGCGCGCCCTTGGACGGGCTGGACCGCTTCACCTCGGCGATGATCGCGATCCCGTCGCCGCGGAACACCGGCATCGGGTCCTTGGCGTCCGGCTTGCGCTGGGCCTCCTGCTTGAGGTCGTCCAGGCTGACCAGCGCCTGGCGCTCCGCGAGGTCCTCCCGGACCCCGGCGAGAATGTCGTCAAGCACAGTCATGTCTGTTTCCGCCCGTCAGTGGTGGTCGTCGGACTTGACACCGAAGCCGAGCAGCTGCATCACCTTGCCGACCAGGCCGCCGGCGACGGCGATCCCGGCCGAGATCCAGAACAACAGCCAGTTCGGCCCCATCACCATCGCGATGGCTCCGAGCGTGAATCCCACCAGCACGATCACCACGGCGGTCCAGGCCGCCGGGGAGCTGCCGTGCAGGCCGCCCGCGTGAGCTTCGTCGCTCTCGTAGGTCACCGCTTGATCCGTCGTCGTATTGTCCATCGTTGGGCCACTCCTCGTCGTCGTCCCGTCCTATTGTGGCGGTTGCCTCCGACAGTCAGACCGTCGGGTCCTCACCTGCGTCGATCGCCTTCCACTGATCGGCCGGAGTGACGGCCGGATCACGCTCGTACCTCAGCGTGGGACGGCGCCATCGATGCGCCGTCGACACGGCAACGATGCCCGCCGCCAGCAGCGCGATACCGCCTGCCAGGGCCAGCCAGGGCGCCGGGCCGGTGCTCAAGGTCACCGAGTCCGTCACCGCTTGGCTGAGCTCGGGCCGGAGCCTGCCGAGCTCCGCTGCATTCGGGCGGACCTGCAGGGCCACTCCGATGGCTCCAGCGCCCATGAAGACGATGAGGCCGGACAGCACCCGGCGTAGCGCAGTACCGGCGAGCTTGGTGATGATCACGGCCACTGCTGAGGCCAGTGCCAGCGTCACGGGCGCGCGGGTCACGGCGTACCCGTTGAAGTGCACTACCGCTCTGCCACTGCCCGGGTCGGCGATCGACCAGGTCAGGTACGCCGAGAGCGCCAGCAGCACGAGTGCCACCAGGGCCAGCAGGTCAACCAGTCTTTGCGGGCGCATCAGACCTCGGAGAAGGTGCCGGCGACTGCGATTGCGTTCAGGACCGCGGCGGCCTTGGTCCGGCACTCTGCGTCCTCCGAGGCAGGGTCCGAGTCGGCGACGATGCCCGCGCCTGCCTGGACGTACGCCGTCGTGCCGCGGAGGACCGCAGTGCGGATGGCGATCGCCGTGTCGGCGTCACCGGCGAAGTCGAGGTAGCCGACCACGCCGCCGTAGACGCCGCGGCGGGTGACCTCGAGCTTGTCGATGATCTCCATCGCGCGCGGTTTGGGTGCCCCCGACAACGTTCCGGCCGGGAAGGCCGCCGTGAGCGCGTCGAAAGCGGTCTTGCCCGCCTGCAAGTGTCCGGTGACGGTCGATTCGAGGTGCATGACGTGGCTGTAGCGGCGGACGTCCATGAAGTCGACCACCTCGACCGTGCCCGGCGCGCAGACCCGGCCGACATCATTGCGGCCCAGGTCGACGAGCATCAGGTGCTCGGCGCGCTCCTTGGCGTCCGCGCGCAGCTCGTCCTCCAGCGCCCGGTCCTCCTCCGGCGTCGCGCCGCGGGGGCGGGTGCCCGCGATCGGGTGCAGGATCACCTTGTTGTCGGTGACCTTCACCAGCGCCTCGGGGCTGGAGCCGACGATGTCGAAGCCATCGAGGCGCACGAGGTACATGTACGGGCTCGGGTTGGACCTTCTGAGCACGCGGTAGATGTCGAGGGCGCTCGCCGACGTCTGCAGTTCGAATCGCTGCGAGACGACGATCTGGAACGCCTCCCCCGCCCGGATCTCCTCCTTGGCGGTCTCCACGGCCTCCCGGTACTCCGCGCTGGACCGCTGCCGGTGCGGGTCGGGCAGCGCCTTGCGGTCCGCCCTGACGACGTACGACGGGGTCGGCTGCGCCAGGTCGCGCTCCATCGCGTCGAGCCGGCGGACGGCATCTGCATACGACTCGTCGACGCGCTCGTCCGAGTCGTCCCAGTTGACCGCGTTCGCGATCAGCCAGATCTCGCCGGTCTCGTGGTCGAGCGCTGCCAGATCGGTGGCGAAGAGGAAAGTCAGCTCGGGCAGGCCGAGGTCGTCGATCGTTGTGTCCGGCAACTTCTCCAGCCGGCGCACGGCGTCGTACCCGAGGAAGCCGACCATGCCGCCGGTCAACGGGGGCAGATCGGGCAGCCGCGGCGTGTGCAGGATCTCCAGCGTCTCGCGGAGCGCCTGCAGCGGGTCACCGGTCTGCGGCAGGCCGACCGGCGGGTTGCCGCTCCAGACCGCCTCGCCGTTGCGCTCGGTCAGCGTGGCGGCGCTGCGGACGCCGATGAACGAGTACCGCGACCAGACGCCGCCGTTCTCCGCCGACTCCAGGAGGAACGTGCCCTCGCGCTCGGCGGCGAGCTTGCCGTAGACGCCGATGGGAGTCTCCGCGTCGGCGAGCAGCCTGCGCGTCACCGGGATCACCCGGCGGTCCTTCGTGTACTCGCGGAAGGTCTCCAGGTCCGGAGAGTTCATGCCTTGACCTCGATCTCACCGTGCTCGAAGCAGCTGCGGGTACCTGTGTGGCAGGCGGGGCCTTCCTGGTCGACCAGGACGAGCAGGGTGTCGGCGTCGCAATCCACGAGGATCTGCTTCACGTGCTGCCGGTGGCCACTCGTCTCGCCCTTGACCCAGTACTCCTGCCGGCTGCGCGACCAGAAGGTACTCCGGCCGGTCGCGGCGGTCCGGCGTACGGCCTCGGCGTTCATCCAGCCGACCATCAGCACCTCGCGGGTGTCGTACTGCTGCACCACCGCGGGGATCAGGCCCGCCGCGTCGAAGGTGAGTTCCTCGGTGTCCACGTGTCCATTGTCTCGCACCATGCGGGGCACCGTGACCGCGCCCTGCTCAGCCCGTGCGAGCTGCGGGCAATCCTGACAGGATGGCGCAATGACCTCCAGTGTTGCCCGGGTGCAGGGACTGTTGCAGGACCATCCGCTGGTCGACGGCCACAACGATCTCCCGATCGCCTTCTACGAGCTGGCCGAGTACGACCTCGACAAGTACGACCTGAGCATCTCGGTGCCGAAGCTGCACACCGACCTCCCCCGGCTGCGGCTCGGGCAGGTGGCGGCGCAGTTCTGGTCGTTGTGGGTGCCGCAGGACGCGGACTCGGTACGCCGTACGTTCGAGCAGATCGACTTTGTGCACCGACTGGTCGCGCGGTTCCCGGAGGCGCTGCAGCTCGCCGTCACCGCTGACGATGTCGACGCTTGTTTCAAGGAGCGCCGGATCGCTTCCCTGATGGGGATGGAGGGCGGCCACTCGATCGGTGAGTCGCTCGGCGTCCTGCGGGTGATGCGCTCGCTCGGCGTGCGGTACATGACGCTGACCCACAACAACAACGTCTCCTGGGCCGACTCGGCGACCGACGAGCCGGTGCTCGGTGGGTTGAACTCGTTCGGTGAGGACGTCGTCCGCGAGATGAACCGGATCGGCATGCTGGTCGACCTCTCGCACGTCTCGGCCGACACGATGCGGCACGCGCTCCGCGTGACGAGCGCTCCGGTGATCTTCAGCCACTCGTCGGCCCGCGCGGTCTGCGACGTACCGCGGAACGTGCCCGACGACGTCCTGCAGACGCTTGCCGGCAACGATGGCGTCTGCATGGTGACGTTCGTCCCGTACTTCGTATCGCAGGCGTACGTCGACTGGGTGGCCGGCGCCCGCGAGGTGGCCGGTTCGCTCGACCTCGATCCGTTGGTGCCGGCTCAGCAGAAGAAGCTCAAAGAGGCGTACGACGTGCCGAAGCCCCGGATCACGCTCGAGGACGTGGTGGCACACGTCGAGCACGTCCGCGAGGTGGCCGGCGTCGACCATATCGGGCTGGGCGGCGACTACGACGGCTGCCCGGAGTTCCCGGACGGGTTGCCGGATGTGGCGTCGTATCCGTCGCTGTTCTACGCCCTGGCCGACCGTGGCTGGAGCGACGAGGACCTGGCAAAGCTTGCCGGCGGCAACATTCTTCGGGTGCTTCGCGCCAGCGACGAGGCCGCCGCCGTCTAGCTGTTGCGGACCTGGTCGCGGGTTTGGGCGAGTGGGGTGAACCCGGCGGATTCGTAGGTGGAGACCGCGCCGACGTTGAAGCAGGGCGTCGAGACGACTGCGCTCGACGCTCCGAGCTCGCGGAGGGCTGCGGCCGCCGCGAGGGTGATCGCTTGGCCGTAACCGCGGCCGCGGTAATCGCGGTGGACACCCATCGGCTCGAGCAGGCCGGGCTTGCCTTCGCCGGCTGACCACACGGTCACGCCCGCGACGGCGGTGCCCTGGGCGTCGCGGCCGAGCAGGCAGCGGGCGGTCGCGTACGGCGTACCGGCTGCCATTGCGTGCCAGCGGTCGTCGGTGAAGGTTGAGCCGTCGAACGAGGCCCGCTGGATCGCTGTGCGCTCGGCAGCGCTGTCCGGTCCGACTGTCTCGATGGTGAGGCCGCCGTCCTCGACCGGCTCGGCGAGGTCGCGCCGCAGCGGCTGCCAGGGCTCGTCCAGGGTCCAGCCGTCTTTGGTGAGGAGTTCCTGGATCACGCCTGCGGTCGGCGCTTCGAAGTACACCTTGCCCTCGATCAGCACGCCGCGCCCGGGATCGGAACAGTCATCGACGATCCGGCGGGCCAGCTCCTCGTCGTCGAGCGCTTCCGGCGCGAACGCGAGGCGCAGCAGATCAGGCTCGTCCAGCATCCCGATCGCGACCCGCTCGCCGTCCCGCTCCCACACGCGCACAGCCGCCGCCGTGCGCTCGACGCCGAACCGCCAGTACCACCCGAGATCCCCCGGGTGCAGCTGAAAGACCCCACCGTCGCTCTGCCACTCCGCCAGCTTCGCCGCCACACCCGCAAGCCCGGCCACCTCGGGCGTCCCCAACCAGATCGTCATACCGCCCATCCCACACCACCCAACCGACAGAACGCATCCGACTTTCCCTGCGGTGCGGACTTTGTGCTCCAGCTGAGCAAATCGGACCGGTTGTTTTGCTCAGCTGGAGCACAAAGTCGGCTTTTCCACAGGCTGCGGAAGGCGAGGGTGCGGCGGGTGGGCGGTGGCGGGGAGGATCTTGGGGTGGAGAGGCTTCTGGAGGAGGTGCGGGATGGCCTGCGGGCGGCGTTCGACGAGCCGTTGCGCCATGGGCAACTCCGGGAGCTCGGCCTGCGCGATCACGACATACAACGCCTGATCCGCAATGGCAGCCTGCAGCGAGTCCACGGGAGGTATCTCGCCGGGGGACTCGATGGGCGACTGGCTGAGATCCGTTGTGCGTTGGCCGCGCATCCGCGGTCGGTCGTCAGCCACCACACGGCAGCCGAGCTGAACAACCTGCGCGTGTGGAGCAGCAGCGCCGCCGACATACCGGTATCCACCGCCGCTGTCTGGCTCACCTGCGAACCAGGCCCGAACCGGCGCAACCAGAAACGCGACAACCTCGTACTACGCCGCGCCGGCTTGCCACCCGCCGACCGGCGAACCCTCAGCGGCCTGCCGGTCACCTCCATCGCACGAACCACCGTCGACCTCGCCCGCGAGCTACCCCTGCCCGAAGCAATCGTCACAGTCGACCACGCACTCGCCGTCGCGGTCCGTCGCGAAGAACTCGAGCTGGTACTACGGCGCCAACGGCGCTGGCCCGGTATCCGGAGAGCGCAGCGCGCCATCGCGTTCGGCGACCCCCGATCGGAGTCGGCCCTGGAGTCGATCGCGCGAGCTGTCTTCGAGGAAGCCGGGCTTCCGGCGCCGGTCCTGCAGGCGCAGTTCTGGGACGGTCAGTGGTGGGGCGAGGAGCGGGTGGACTTCTGGTGGCCGCAGTTCCGGACGATCGCCGAGGCGGATGGCCTGGCGAAGTTCGAGGCACCGACGGTCAAGCAGCGCCGGCGGGTCCTCCGGCGTGCCTTCGAGCGCGACCAGCGGCTCGCCGATCGCGATCTGGAGCTGGTCCATTTCGGCTGGGAGGACGCGGTACTGCGTCCAGACGAACTCGCCGAGCGCCTGAAAGCCGCTTTCGCCCGCGGCACCCGGCGTACCGGCCCCACGCCCACCTGGCGGACCACCGACCCCCACGACCCCCACCACTGGCCGCGCCCCCAGGCCATCCCCGACCTCGACGCCACGGGATGACCACTTTGTGCTCCACCTGAGCGAATCAGCCGGCGCCAGATGCTCAGGTCAAGCACAAGGTCGTCTGTTGACGGCTGTTTGGGGATCGATCGAAGGGGCACGGGGCGGGTTCACCGCAATCGATGCTAGGAGAGCAAGTGCTTACCCTGACTGAGAACGCCACTCTGGTGATCAAGAGCATCACGGGCGTCGAGGGCGCTCCTGAGGGTGCCGGGGTCCGGATCTCGCAGGAGAACCCGGCCGACCCCGCGCTGGCCGTGACCACGACCGAGTCGCCGGCCCAGGGCGACCAGGTAGTCGAGGAGAGCGGGGCCCGAGTCTTCCTGGAGCCCAACGCGGCGGCCGCACTAGACGACAAGATCCTCGACGCGGCGGTAGACGACAAGGGCGGCGTCGAGTTCCTCCTCGTCCCCCAGCCGGGCGCCGGCCGCGAAAACGGCAGTGCGCCTGCGCACTAACTACCTCGTTCTTCGCTTGAAACAGCATCGCGAGCAGTCGGCTGCGCCGACTGCTCGCGATGCTGTTGTTGGAGGTGGACGCAGGAGCCGCCGGTGGTGGGTCGTGAGGCCGAGCTGGCGTGGATGGCGGGGCCGACCTGGGTGGCGGGGCTAGAGGGCTGAGCGTTGGGCTATCCAGCTGTCGTGGAGGTTGGTGTAGACGCCGCCGGCAACCACCAACTCGGCGTGGGGGCCTCGTTCTACTACTCGGCCGTCGTCGAAGACGAGGATTTCGTCGGCGGCTTCGGCGGTGGAGAGGCGGTGGGCGATGGTGACTGAGGTTCGGCCGGTCATCAGGCGTTCCAGGGCGGCGTTGACTCGGACTTCGGTGCCGGGGTCTACGGCTGAGGTTGCTTCGTCCAGGACCAGGAGGTCCGGGTCGGCGATGTTGGCTCGGACGAGGGCTACCAGCTGGCGTTCGCCGGCTGAGAGGGATTCGCCGCGTTGGCCGACTGGGGAGTCGAGGCCGTCGGGCAGGGATTCCAGCCAGTCGGTGAGGCCTAGCGACTCGAAGGCGTCCAGCAGTTGGGCGTCGGTGACCTCGGGGCGGCCGAAGCGGACGTTCTCGGCCAGGGACGAGTCGAACAGATAACCGTCCTGCGGCACCATCACCACCCGCTCACGCAAAGACGCGAACGCGATCTCACGCGCGTTCACCCCGTCGAGCAGTACCGCGCCCGACGTCGGATCCATCAACCGCGTGAGCAGCTTGGCGAACGTCGTCTTGCCCGACCCGGTCTCGCCGACCACCGCCACCCGGCGATGCGGCTCGATCCGGACGTCGACATCACGAAGTACCAGCTCCCCGTCGGGATAGGCGAAGTTCACATCGCGGAACTCAACCGTCACCGGACCACGCTCCTGATGCACACCGTCCTCACCCGGATCGACCACATCAGCTGGCGTCGCGATCACGCCGAGCACCCGGCGCCAGCCGGCGAAGGCGCTCTGCGCGTCGGTCAGCACCTGGGTCGCGATCTGCACCGGGTCGGAGAACAACGCGACCAGGAACATGAACGCCAGGATCTCGCCCAGCGTCGCGTGACCGTCCACCCCGAGCAGCACCCCTGCGGTCAGTACGCCGGCATTCGCCAGCCCCGCCGCCAGGCCACCGATCGAGAACGTGATCCCGGTGATCGCCTGCGCCTTGGTCGCCGTCTTGCGGTAGTCCTCGATCGACGCGTCGATCCGCTCCTGCGTGCGCTTCTCGATCGCATACGCACGGACGACCTGCGCCCCGACCACCGGCTCCGCGATCGCGGACAGCATCTCGCCGACCTTCGCCCGGACCACGCCGTACGCCGCGGACATCAACCGCTGCAGGAACTTCAGGCTGGCGAACAACGGCACGAAGCAGATCAGCACGACCAGCGCCAACTGCCATGAGTACACGAACATCACCACGGTCGCGAGCAGCATCTGCCCGATGCTGACCAGGAAGATGAACCCGCCGAACTGCAGGAACTGCGACACCGTGTCCACATCGGACGTCACCCGGCTGACCAGCGCACCCCGGCGCTCGGTGCTCTGCGTCAGTACCGGCAGGTCGTGCACGTGCCGGAACGCCTTGATCCGCATCGTCGCCAGCCCGCGCTCGGAGTTCGTCGCGAGCCGCACCGTCGTCAGGTACGACGCGAACGCCGTCACCAGCACGCCGCCGAAACACGCCACGCACATCCACGCCACGAACGACATGTCCGGCCCACCGGGACCCGACAACCCCTTGTCGATGGTCTGCTGCACAGCGATCGGTACGACGATCCGCCCGCCGGTCATCGTCAGCGCGAGCAACCCCGTGATCCACCAGCCACGCGCCAGCTCCGGCGACACCCGCAGCCCCTGGCGAAGCGTCTCCAGGCCGCCCGCGTTGTCGCCGGCATCGAGTCGGCTGGACGATACGGCGCTCACGCGGACGCTCCTTCGGAGTCGAGATCATCAAGTTCTGCTTCGAGCGCGGCCTCTTCCTCACGCCGCGCCGCATCCTTCTCGTACGCGTCCACCAGGTCCCGGTACGCCGCCGAGCGCTCCTGCAGCTCGACATGCGTCCCCTGGTCGACGATCCGCCCTTCGTCCAGGAACAGCACCTCGTCGGCCAGCGAGATCGTCGCCTTGCGATAGGCGATCACCAACACCGTCGTCGCCGCTTCGGCACCCTGTACTGCGGTCCGCAACCCCGCGAGAATCCGTGCCTCGACCTGCGGATCAACCGCACTGGTCGCGTCGTCGAGGATCAGCAAGCGCGGCCGCCGGACCAGAGCCCGGGCCAGCGCGATCCGCTGCCGCTGCCCACCGGACAATGTCGTCCCGCGCTCCCCCACCTTCGTGTCGAGCCCGTGCGGCAAGGACTTCACAAAGCCGTCGCCCTGCGCGATCCGCAACGCGTCCCAGACGTCCTCGTCGGAGTACTCCCCGCCGAGCGTGATGTTGCCTCGGATCGTGTCGTCGAACAGCCAAGCGGTCTGCGCGACCAGCGCCACGGACCCGGCCAGCTCGTCGCGAGCCAGCTCCCGCAAGTCCAGCCCGTCGACTACGACCGATCCCTCCTCGGGATCGACCAGCCGAGTGAGCAGCGTCGTCATCGTCGACTTCCCGGACCCCGTAGGCCCGACGACAGCCACCGTCCGCCCGGGCTCGACCACGAAGTCGACCCCGGCGAGCACGTCGCGATCGGGGAGATACCCGAAGCGCACGTCGGTCACCTCGAGCCGGGCCGCCGACGCCGCTGTGAGCTTCAGCGAGCCGTACTCCATCCCGCCCTCAGCCGTGAGCACGCGCTGCACTCGATCCCACCCGACGACCGACCGCGGCAGCTCACCAAGCACCCAACCCAACGCCCGGATCGGGAAGCCGATCAGCGTGAACAGGAACGCCACCTGCACCACATCACCCGCATCGGCCGCGCCCGAGCGAACCCGCCCGACCCCGACCAGCAGCACCGCCAGTACGCCGACCCGCGGCAACCCTTCGATCACCGGGTCGAACGCGCCGCGTGCCCTGTTGACCGCGATGTTCGCGTCGCGCAAAGCGTTGGTCGGCCCGCGGAAGCGCTCGGTCTCGGCCGCCTCGCGACCCAGCGTCTTGACCACCAGGGCACCGTCGAAGGACTCGTGCGCGACCTCGGAAACGTCGGCGCGAAGCTCTTGGGCGCGGGTGGCGAGCGGCTGCAGAGTGCGCTGGAAGATCACGTTCGCGACGAAGACGAGCGGGAAGACCAGGCAGCCGACGAGCGCGAGCCAGACGTCCGCGGCGAACATCGCGGCGATGGCGAAGCCGAGCATCGCGATCACCCCGACCGCCATCGGCAGCGGGGCGATCGGGTACCAGGTCGACTCGACGTCCGCGTTCGCGTTGGACAGCAGCTGGCCGGTCGGGTGCTTGTGGTGCCACTCCAGCGGCAGCTTCAGGTACTGCCGGGTGACCCGGCGCCGGTACGTCGCCTGCAGCCGGTACTGCATCACGCCGGCCCCGATCCGCCGGCCGACCACGCCGATGGCCCGCAGGATCGCGATCCCGAGGAACAACGCGATCAGCGAGGCGACGGCGCCGAAGGTGGTGTCGCCCCGCTCCAGCGCCGGCCGGATCACGTGGTCGGTCGCCCAGCCCAGCCCCCAGCCGTCGGCGACCGTCATCGCGCCGTACAGCGCGCTCGCGGCCACCGACCAGGTGAAGACCCACGGCTCTTCCCAGATCGCCACTCGCAGGACCGCGAACCCTCGCCGGGTCACGCTCCCCTTGCTGGGAACCTTCGGCTGTGGCACGCAAACATCCTTAGGACGACACTGTCAGGACCGTAGCCAGCCACGAGACTGACAACGATTGACATTCTGCCACTGGTTTCCGACAGTTACGATCGAGTTGTGACCGACTACAGCAAGGTAGAACGACTCGCCCTGTGTGACCTGTTCGACCAAGTCGGGCCTGACCAGCCGACACTGTGCGAGGGGTGGACGACGGCCGATCTCGCGGCCCACCTGTACGTCCGGGAGAACGATCCGATCGCGCAGCCGGGCATCATGATCGCCGGGCTGGCCGACACGACGGCTCGCCGGATGGAGCAGGCGAAGGCGAAGTTCGGCTTCACCGGCGTCGTCGACAAGGTCCGCAACGGGCCGCCGCGGCTCTCGATCTACGGCATCCCCCGCCTCGGGCACAACCTCAACACCAGCGAGTACCTGGTGCACCACGAGGATGTCCGCCGCGCGGTCCCCGACTTCACCGTCCGGGAGCTGCCCGCCGAGCAGCAGCAAGGGCTGTGGCGGCTGGTGAAGCTTGCTGCCAAGTCGATGACCCGCAAGGCACCCACCGGGCTCGTACTCCGCCTGCCGGACGGCAGTGAGTCGGTCGCCAAGAAGCCCACCGCCGACGGCTCGGTCACGATCACCGGCGAGCCGGTCGAACTGGTCCTGTTCTGCTTCGGCCGCCAGCCGGTCGCCCAGGTCAGCCTGGACGGCGAGCCGGGCGCAGTCGAGCGGCTCCAGGCAGCGTCCTTCGGAATGTAACCGCAGATGCGACCGTCGCCGACTCAGTCGGTGACCGGCTCGCCCGTCGGCTGCTTCGCGGCGGCAGACTTCTTCCGCCAGCGCTGGATCAGGCTGCTGACCACCGTGGTCAGCAGCACCAGCGCGATCGCGGCGACCACGCCCTGCCAAGGCTTCGGGAACAACGCATACCCAAGCAACCCGATGGCCATGTAGACGACGGCCCACAACGACGACGAGATCAGATCCACCACAGCGAACCGGTGCCACCGATACCCCGCCAGCCCGGCCGCCAGCAGCACCGGCACCCGCCCGCCGGGTATCAGCCGTGACGTCAGCAACACAGTGATCTCATGCTCCGCCAGCCGCACCCGCAGCGCATCGAGCGACGCGTTGTTCCGCAGCCACCCGATCCGCTTGGCGAGCTTCTCCCCGCCCGCCCGGCAACCGGCGTACACGATCAAATCGCCCACGTACGCACCACCGGCACCAGCGATCAGTACTCCCACCAGCCCGATCGGATTGCTGTGCGACGCCAGCACCGCGCCCGCCGACACCGCCGCACCGGTCGGCAGGATCGGCAGTACCGCACCGATCAGCACCGCACCGGCCAGCGCAGCCAGGTACACCCAACCGAAGTCATCACTCAACATTCGTCGACTCCCCTGGCACGAGCAGCTCCACGTTGACGGCGGAGTCCACCGAGGCCATCTCCTTCTTGAACTCCTCCCCCGGCGGCAGGAACAGATCCGGCCGCAACCGGTCGCACCCGATCGGCCAGAACGTCCCGAAATGCACCGGAATCGCGATCCGCGCACCGACCCGGCGTACCGCCTCGGCAGCCCGTACCGGGTCGAGGTGACCCGGCCCGAGCGACGGTCCCCAGCCACCGACCGGCACGAGCGCCAGATCCACTGGGGACACCTCAGCCGCCAGGCCGTCGTAAAGGTCGGTGTCTCCTGCGAACCAGACGCTCGGCGAACCCTCGACGCGGAAGCCGAGGGCCGGTCCGCGATGCGCCGACCAAGGCAGCCGCCGGCCGTCATGGTCGGCGGTGACGACGGTGATGTCGAGCTTGCCGATCCGCAGCTGGTTGCCGGGGGCAACCTCGATGCAACGGTCCGAGTAGAACGAGCCGCTGTGGGCCTCGATCAGCTTGGCCGCACCCCGCGGTACGACCAACGCGGCATCCGGCGACACCTTCGGAAACGACGTCAGATGCAGATGATCGGCATGCATGTGCGACACCAGTACTGCGTCACACCGGCCGGCCTCGGGCGTCGGCGCTGGGCCGCGACGGCGGCGGACGTGCGCGATCCGGGAGGTCAGCACCGGGTCCGTCAGAAGCCGGGTGCCGTTCTCCTCGATGGTGGTGCTGCTGTGCCCCCACCAGGTGATCCGCACTATCCGGCCTCCACGCTTGCATCCGACGAACGCTCCAACCGGGCCTCAACCTCAGCTTCAACCTCAGCCTCAGCTTCAGCGGACTTGCGCTGGCCGAGCTGGTCGAGCCAGCTGATCAGGAGGTGGTGGACCGCGTCGGAGCCTACGGGTGGCTCGTCGACGACCCAGCGGCGCGGGTGGACCAGGACGGCCTCGGTCTGCCAGCCGCCGATCCCGCCGTGGCAGCCGACCAGCTCCTCGAACGCGGCCACCTCACTCGTGTACTCGTCCAGCCGGCTGATCACCACGATGTCCCCGTTGTGCGGCATCTCGGCCTGCCGGAGGATCGACGCCGCCGCCATCGGGCCGTACGGCTCCAGCGGGTCGATGCCCTCGATCCTGCCTGAGCGCAGTACGTGCACGCCCGCCCGGCCGATCGCGACCGGCCCTTCAGCGAGCGTCTCCACCACGACGAATCCGATCCCTGGATGCGTCGCCAGCCCCGGAATCAACCGCGGATGGAGCAGCTCGATCTCCTCCAGCGGCACCCGTCCCGGAGTCCTGGCCAGGTAGATCAGGGCCAGGTTGCCCGACGCCGTGACGATCATCTGTTCGTCGGCCGCGATCGGCGGCTCGCAGTCGGCCGGCCCGAACTCGACCTCACCCCGAGTGGCCTTGCCGTGCAGCGCCTTGCGGGTCACCTTGCCGCCCACGCTGGTGCGCATGGTCAGCTCGGTCAGGAACGCGTTGACCGGTCCCCAGCCCTCGGACCGGCCGGTCGCCGCAACTGGTTCCTTTGTGGTGTCGACCAGCTCGTCGACGACCTGCGTGAGGGTTCGGCCGTACCGCTGAAGGAAGGTCGAGCCCTGGCTCTGCCCATGGTCGGACAGCACCACGATCTCGTACGAGTGCGGCAGCAGGTCGATGATCCGCTGGAGCGCGCCGAGCACCCGGTCGAGCCCTTCGAGGGTCTGCAGCGACTCGGGCCGGGTCGGGCCGGCGTGGTGCGCGACCTCGTCGTAGTCGACGAAGTCGCAGTAGATCGCCGGGGTGCCCTTGACCAGCTCGTCGGTGATCAGCGAGACGTTCAGATCGCGCAGCAGGACGTTCGAGATGGCCCGGAGGAAGATGTACGACCCGCCGCGGTTGACCCGCGGGACCAGGTTGCGGACTCGCTGCCGGCGAGCCTGATGGAGCTCCTTGATCATCTCGGCGACGCAGAGCACGAGCCCGCGGGCGGCACCCTGCGGGCTGGAGAAGAACCGGACGTACCCGCGGCTGCGACCGGTCGGCAACGCCGCCCGGCTGAACACCAGCTCCGACTTGGGCGCGTCGCCGGACCAGTTGTTGCTGATGCTCGCGCCGCCGTCGGCGAGCAGGCCGCGGCCGGTCGACATCCGCGCCTCGAGCTCGGCGGCGTCCCGGGCGCGGTTCGTCACCATCACCCGGCCGGTCTCTTTCTCGTACCACCGGAAGGCCGGGATCTGGCCGGATCCGCCGTGCAGGATGCCCGCCTGGCTGGCCGGCGTGGTCGCCGGTACGCCGGTGTGCCACTCGACCATCGAGTGGCTGCCCTCCCGGATCCAGCCACCCAGATGCGGCAGGTTGCCCGACATCACCATCCAGTTGAGCAGCGGCGCCGACAGCCCGTCGATCTGGATGATCAGCATCCCGGTCCTCGGCGCGGCCTCGATCCGGCGGGCCCGGCGACGGACGACCCGCATCACCTCGGACACGTAGGCGTCGTCACTGCCCGCGTACGCGATCCAGCCGACGAAGGCGCTGACCGACGACATCACGATCGAGACCACCAGCGCGGCCTCGGGACCGCCGTGCAGGTGTACACCCGGATCGATCGTGACGCCGAGGTAGACGACGGCAAACTGGCTCAGCAGCCCACCGACCAGCACCCCGACCGAGCCGATCAGGACCGCGATCCCGGCCAGGATCCAGCGCACGATCAGCCCGACCACCGCGAGGATCACGACCAGCCGCAGGATCGGCCAGGCACCGTCGCTGCTGCTGATCTGCGGCAGCGTCCAGAACGTGATCAGCAGGGAGACCAGCGAGGCGAGCCCGCCGAGGATCATCGCCTGCAGGCCGCGAGTGGTACGGCGCAGGTCCAGCCACACCGGCCGCCGCTGCCGCCGATCGCTGGAAACCTGCTCGGGTGGTTTTGCCATCAGGTACTTCGAACTCCCCGTTCGCCCATCTCTGCCACTCTGAGCCTACGATCCCCGCCCCCCATTTCAGGGGTTAACCCCGCAAACGGTGGGTTGCCCAGCCAGATACTCAGGGGGCAACCCACAAACTCGGGGGTTAACCCCTGAGATGTGTCGGGGGCGGGTCGGGGCGTGGCGGGGCGGGGTGGGCGGGGCGGGGCGGGGCGGGGCGGGGCTATTGGAGTTCGAGGTAGTCGACTTCGGTGTAGAGGGTGCCTTTGGTGAGGCGGACGGTGTTCCAGCCTGCGTTCAGGGTGATCGGTACTGCCGCCAGGTGCCAGTTGTCCCAGCCAGTGGCCGGGTAGCTGATCGTGCCCTGGCTGTTGCCGTTGACAACCACACCGTGGCTGGCCGTCGCGCCCATGCCGTTCGCGTAGCCGACCGAGAGCGTGTAGCCGCCGGCCGACGGAGCGAATACGGAGACCTGGACCCACGAGTCCGCATAGTCGATGTACGCCGCGACCGCGCCCTGCGATGCACCGGCCGCGCCCGTCCGTACGGAGCAGTGGTTGAGGGTGCCGCGCTCGGCCTCGGTGCGGACCCGGCTGCCACGGACCACCGGGAAGTCATTCGCCCAGCCGAGGTCAGCGACGTACAGGTGTCTCGAGCCATTGACCCAGCCATGCAGGAAGACCTTGTCACCCACGAAGTCAGCGCCACCGGGACCGCAGACGTGGTTGTCGAAGCTGGCGGTGGTCATCAGGGGGCGGAAGGCCGTCGTCCAGGGGCCGTTGAGGCTGGGCGAGGTCGCGTACGAGGTCAGGTAGTTGCAGTCGTTGTAGCCGCCGCCGGAGTAGAAGAGGACGAACTGGCTCCCCCGCTGGACCAGGTCGGGCGCCTCGATCACGCCGCTCGAGGTGAGCATCGCGGTGTTGCCGCCGGTGAGGGCCGTGCCGTTGTTCGTCGTACGGGTGAGCCAGAGGGTGGACGGCTGGCCGAGCGCGTTGCCGTCGTTCTTCCAGGTCAGGTACCGGGTGCCGTCGTTCGCGACGAAGGTGTTCGCGTCGATGGCGCCGCCCTTGTCGAGCGGGCAGATCAGCGGCTGACTGCCGACCGGGGTGAACGGGCCGAGCGCCGAGTTCGCGGTGGCGACGCCGATGCACTGACGACCGGACGCCTTGTGCCAGGCGGTGTAGGTGAGGGTGAAGCTGCCGTCGGGGTTCGGGTAGACGTCCGGCGCCCAGGTGCGTCCGGCCTGCGCCCAACCGGCCGACGGGCCGCCGGGCATCGCGTCGCCGCGGATCGTCCAGGGGCCGTTGGCGCTCGGGGCGGAGGCGACCGGTACGTGACCGCGGCCGTTGTTGGTCGAGTAGGCGTACCAGGTGCCGTTCTTCTCGAAGATGTCCGGATCGGGGAAGTCCTCGCCGATGATGTCGGCCGGAAAGGCGGCGGCCGTGGTGCGTTGGACCGCGGCTTGGGCGGGTGGATTGAGCAGGACCAGGGGTAAGGCCAAGGCGGCGATGGCCGCGAGGATCTTGCTGCTGCGCATGGGAGCTCCTCAGGTGGGGCGGTACCTGTGCGACCCACTTTTACATCGATTCACCTGAGAATCGAGAGCTGGAAATTATTTCGATCCATTGACATCTGACCGCCCGTCATGGAAATTGCTTCGACATGGACGACCTCGACATCCTGCACCGGTTGCGCGAGCTCAGGCCTGCGATGGGCGGCGCGCTGGTCCGGATCGCCGACTTCCTGCTGGCCGAGCCGGCCGAGGCCGCACGGCTCACCATCACCGACCTGGCCGACCGGACCGGCACCTCCCCCGGCACCGTGACGCGCTTCTGCCATACCGCCGGGCTGTCCGGGTTCGCCGCGCTCAAGGTCGCGCTCGCCGAACAGGTCGGCCGGTCCGGCGCGAGTCGCTGGCGCACCGACATCGGCCGGCAGATCGACCCGGCCGATGACCTCGACCAGGTCCTCAAGGTGATCGTCGCCGCCAACACCCAGGCGCTGCTCAGTACGGCGGATCAGCTCGACCTGGCAGCCATCGACCAGGTCGCCGAGGCAGTCACCAAGGCCCGCGCCATCCACCTCTTCGGCGTCGGCACCAGCGCGATCACCGCCGACGAACTGCGGATCCGGCTCCAGCGCATCGGTTTCGCCTGCTGGAGCTGGCCCGAGGTCCACGGCGCCCTCACCGCGGTCGCCCTCGCCGACGAGCGCGACCTGGTGATCGGCATCTCCCACTCGGGCCAGATCACCGAGACCATCGACGTACTCCGAACCGCCCACCGCGCCCGAACAGTCGCCATCACCAACGACCGGACCTCGACCCTCGCCGCCGAGGCCGACTTGATCGTCACCACGGCCCAATCCGGCGCCGCCCCCGCCGACGCCCTGGCCGACCGCCACGCCCAGCTACTCGTCCTCGACGTCCTCTATACCCGAGTCGCCCAGCTCAACCACACCCGCACGCTGGAAGCCCTCGAGACCACCGCCGCGGCCATCGATCCCCACCGGACCCCGAAGCCGAAGCGCCGCCGCACTACACCCAGCTGAAGGAACCCCGTGATCACTTCCCGCCGTACCGTCCTCACCGGACTCGTTGCCGTAGGCACCGGTCTTGCAGCTCCGTCAGCCTTCGCCGCCCACCGCGTCAATTCGTCCGAGGCGGCAGCTTTCGCCTTTCTGGCCGAGAAGATCGACCAGTACGGCACCGGCACCACCCTGCGCGTCCCGCAGAGCTACACCGGCGGCTTCTTCGCCGGCATCAACTTCGTCTCGTCCTTCCTGTACGACGACGCCCTCGCCATCATCGCGTTGATCCACGAGGGTTCCGCCGCCCAACTCACTCGCGCGAAAGTCCTCGGCGACGTCCTCCTCTACGTCCAGCAGCACGACCCGATCGCCGACGGACGCACCCGAGCGTCATACCAGCCCAATCCGCTGATCACGGCCGACGGCACCCCGTACATCGGCTCCCCCGCCGCCTACTCCGGCAACCAGGCCTGGGTCGGCATGGCGCTGTGCCATCTCTACCAACGCACCGGCCAACGGAAGTACCTGAACGGCGCTCTCACCGCCGCGAACTGGATCCAGTCGAAGACCTGGTCGGCGGCCGGCATCCCCGGCTACACCGGCGGCCGCGGCGCGGACGACCAGCCGCTCACCTTCAAGGCGACCGAGCACAACATCGACATCGGCGCCTTCTTCGCGATGCTCAACCGGCAGACCGGCGACCGGGTCTGGTCGACTCGCTCCCAGCAGGCGTTCGCCTTCGTCCGGGCGATGTGGGACAACCCCGGCCGGATGCTCTGGACCGGCACCAACCCCGACGGCGTGACGATCAACCACTACCCGATCCCCGCCGACGTCCAGGCCTGGGCGTATCTCGCCACCCGGGACCCCCGCTACAGCCAGGCGGTCGACTGGGTGATCACCAACCTGGCAGCGTCCGACGGCGGCTTCACCGGCATCAGCTTCAGCAACACCGACACGAGCAAGGTCTGGTTCGAAGGCACCGCCCACCTCGTCACCGCCCTGAAGGTCCGTCGCGCTCCCGGTGACCAGGCCCGGATCAACACCTACCTGGCCAGCCTGCGCGACGCCCAGCTCCATGCCCCCAACGCCGATGGCAAAGGCATCGTCTCCGCCTCCTCCGACGGCCTGGACACCGGTTTCGGCGACCTCTACTACGCGTCGCTCCACACCGGCGCAACGGCCTGGTACCTGCTCGCAACCACCGGGACCAATCCGTTCGTGCTCTGACGACCCAACCGATCGGGCATGATCGCTGGACCGGACGGGCAGCGCGATGGAGACTCCGGGGTAGTTGGATTCCGCCAAAGCTTGAGGGGTTCTTGTGAGGAAATTACCTAGAGTGTCCGGTCGCGGCTTGGTGGCCGTCGCCGCGGCAGTGGCTGCGACGGCCGGGCTGGTGGGGCAGTCGGCCGGCGCGCCGGCCGCAGTACAGCAGGTTCAGGCGACCGGGTTACAGCAGCAGTTGGACACATTGCTGGCCGATTCGCGGTTCCAGGGTTCGCAGGTCGGGCTGCTCGTGCGGGATGCGACGACTGGCGAGACTTTGTACGACCGGAACGGCTCGACCCGGTTGGTGCCCGCTTCCAACACGAAGCTCTTCACCTCGACGGCCGCGATGCACACGCTGGGGGCCGGGTTCCGGTTCCACACCGACGTACTGGCGACCGCGCCGGTCAAGAAGAACGGGAAGCTCCAGGGAGACCTTTATCTGAAGGGTTTCGGTGACCCGAGCGCCCTCGAGAGCGACTACGTCGGGCTGGCCAAGCAGATCGCCGCGGCCGGGATCAAGAGGGTCGACGGCGACCTGATCGCCGACGACACGTACTTCGACCACGTGCGGCTGGGCGACAGTTGGGCCTGGGACGACGAGCCGTTCTACTACAGCGCCGAGATCTCCGCCCTGACGCTCGCCCCGAACGGCGACCTCGACTCCGGTACGGCGATCGTCGAGAGCCGGCCCGGCGCGACGGCCGGAGCACCGGTCCAGCTCAACCTCCGCCCGGCGAACGGCGTACTCAAGCTGATCAACACCGCGACCACGGGCGCGGCTGGGTCCGCCGACACGCTGAACATCGAGCGCGATCACGGCACGAACATCGTCCGGATCACCGGCTCGCTGCCACTCGGCGCCGGCCTCGGCTCGACCTGGGTCACCGTCTGGGAGCCGCCGCTGTACGCCGCTGACGTCTTCCGGCGCGCCCTCACCGCCGAGGGAGTCAAGGTCGACGGCAAGATCCGCGAGGCGGCAACCCCCGCCGCGGCCAGGCAGCTCGCCCGGGACGAGTCGATGACGCTCGGCGAGCTGATGAACCCGTTCCTCAAGCTCTCCAACAACATGCACGCCGAGACGCTGGTCAAGGCGATGGGCGCGGTCACGAAGGCGAACGGCAGCTGGCCGACCGGCCTGGGCATCGTCACGGCGTACGCGAAGAGCGTCGGCGTGGACACCTCGACGATCCGGCTGTCCGACGGCTCCGGCCTGTCCCGCAAGGTGAACGTGACGCCGAAGAGCGTCACCGACATCCTGCTGGCCGCCGAGAAGGAGCCGTGGTTCCAGCAGTGGTACGACGCGCTGCCGATCGCGGGCAACCCGGATCGCTTCACCGGCGGCACCCTGCGGACCCGGATGGCCGGCACTCCGGCCGCGAACAACCTGCACGGCAAGACCGGCTCGCTGACCGGTGTCACGGCGCTGTCGGGCTACGTGACGAACAAGGACGGCCGCAAGCTGGTCTTCTCGATGATCACCGACAACTACCTGACCAGCCCGCGCTCGGTCGAGGACGCGGTCGGCGTCACGCTCGCCTCCTGGACCGACCAGGCACCCGTCACCCCGATCAAGCCCGCTGCCGGCAAGGCGCTGTCCTCCGATGACGGCACCGGCCCCGGTGACCCCGGAAACGACTGGATCAAGGGCCGCTAATCGATTAGACAGTGCGGCAGTCGTTCAGCACGATGTGGGAATGACTGCCGCACTGCCCACGGGGCACACCTTCCGCCGGCCCACCAAGGACGACGCGGAGGCGATCTTCGGGCTCGTCGCGGCGCGCAACCTCGCGGCCATCGGGTCCGCCGACTTCACCCTCGACGACATGGCCGACGAGCTCGGCGAGCCCGGCTTCGACCTCGACCAGGATGCCTGGCTGGTCTTCACCGGCGAGACGCTGACCGGCTACGGCACGGTCTCCGGCCAGGGCGATCATCACCTGCTCGACATCGACCTCTACAGCGCCGATCCCGCCATCACCTACTGGCTGCTGGGCGAGATCCTCGGGCGCGCCAAGGAGTTGGCCCGCGAGCATGGGCACGCAGAGGTGTCACTCGACATCGGCGTCTACCGCACCGATACGGCGAAGCGTGACCTTCTCGCCGGCAACGACTTCGCTCCCGGTACGACGTACCACCGGATGCGCATCGACCACTCCGGGCCGGTGGCCGCGCCGGAGGTACCGGAAGGCTTGCTGCTCCGTCGCGGCGCGCCCGACGAGGCGACCCGGCGCGAGGCGCATGCGGTGTTCACCGAGACCTTCACCGGGCAGTTCGGATTCACGCCGCGGTCGTACGAGGAGTGGTTCGCGGCGCGGGATGCCCAGTCGACCTTCGACTGGTCGCAGCTGAGTCTGCTGGAGCTGGACGGACGGGTGGTCGGGTTCATCGAGAGCAACGACCAGTTCATCGAGGACGAGAACTGCAACTACGTCGGCCGGCTCGGGGTGCTCAAGGATGCTCGGGGTCGTGGGCTGGCCAAGTTCCTGTTGCGCGACGCGTTCGCCGTCGATGCCGCGGCCGGACGGACCGGCACGATCCTGCACGTCGACACCAACAACCCGACGCCTGCCCTCGGCCTCTACCTCTCCGTCGGCATGGAGCCGGTCCTGGTCATCGACGTCTGGCGGCGCGCGTTGGCGGTCGACTGATGGCCGACCTGCCGGCCGGCGCGACCTATCGCCCGATGCAGCTCGATGACATCGGGGCAGTCCAGCAGCATCTGGCTGCTCGCAGCGTGGCGCTGATCGGCATTCATCAGTACAGCCTGGAAGGTGTCGAGGACTTCCTGCGCAATCCGCAGGTCGACCTCACCACGGACAGCTGGCTGGTCTCCATCGACGGCGCGATCGCCGGTACTGCGGCAGTCGTGCAACGACCGGATTGCGTCGGCATCGAGCTCACCTCGGCCGACCGGGCCGTCGCCGACTGGCTGATGGACCGCACGATCGCCCGCGCCGCTGAGGCGACTCGCGATGCCGGCCTGAGTGAGCAGCTGGTGCGGATCTCGGTGCTGGGCGCTGACGAGTTGGTGGCTGAGCTCGCCGCCGCTCGTGGCTTCAGTCATGAGACCTCGATCCAGCGGATGAAGATCGAGCACACCGGGCCGGTCGACCGGCCAGTTGTGCCGGCGGGGGTCGTGGTTCGGAGCGGTGCGGTCGATGAGGGGACCCGGCGGACGGCGTACCGGCTGATCGTGGAGTCGTTCGATGGGCAGCCGTCGTCGAGCCCGCCGGAGTACGGGAAATGGGTGGCGTCCCGGGAGGCGCGGTCGACCTTCTCGTGGGATCAGCTGACTGTGCTCAAGCTGGATGGCGAGCCGGTTGCGGTCCGCGAGTTCGATCGCAACTTCGTGAGTTCGGACAACTGCGGGTACATCGGGCGGATCGGCGTACTGGCTCAGGCCCGTGGTCGTGGGCTGGCGAAGTGGCTGCTCCGGGATCAGTTCGCGATCGATGCCGCGGCGGGGCTCAGCGGCACCTTGTTGCACGTGGACAGCTCGAATCCGACGCCGGCCGTCGGGCTGTATCTGGGCGTGGGGATGCGGCCGGACATCGTCAACGACCGGTGGCGGAAGACGCTGCAGGTCTCTGGTTTCTAGTTGAGGACGATGCGGTTGCCGGTGGTGCCGGCGATCACCTGGCGGGTGGCCAATTCCCAGTGGAGGTCCAGGATGCCCTTGAAGGGTTTGCCTTCTGGTCTGTAGCACTGCATGCCTTCGTCCGACTGAGGCAGCACGGAGTACTGGTAGGCGGCGATGCGGACGGTCTTCGCGTCCTGTGCGAGGACTCGGACGACCACGTGCGGGACGCAGGCTTCTGAGTCGCCGCGGGAGGCTTCGACGATCAGGCGATCGGTGGTGGCCGGGTCGGGATAGGCCCTGGTCACGTCGATCTCGTGGTCGAGAGTCAGCAGCGTCGTGCCCTGCTTGAACTGTTGCGGCGGAGGGCCGACATCCAGGTCGCTCGGTGTTGAGGTTGTGACGGTTGGCGGAACGGCTGGGCTCTGGTCGGCGCCCTGGCGGTCGAGCGCGGTGACTGTCGCCGCTCCGCCGACCAGGCCGATCACCGCGGCGACGGCTGCGACCTTGCGGGTGCGGCGGCGCCGGTGGAGGGCGCGCTCGACGTACTCGAAGGGGCGCGCTTCCTCGGGGGTGTGCGCATCGACGTACTCGGTCAGCAGGTCGGTCTCCGGATCAGGCATGGCCAGGCACCTCCTCTTCGACCTCGAGCAATGGCGCAAGGGCTTGGCGGGCACGCGCCAACCGCGACTTGACGGTGCCGCGCGGCAGTTGCAGTTCGTCGGCGATCTGCTCGATCGACAGGTCCGTCACGTAGTACAGGACAGCGACAGCCCGCTGCGACGGAGTGATCCGCGCGAGCGCCGCGGCTACGTCCACCGCATCGCTATCAGGACCCTGTACCTCGGAAGTGCGGCCGGTGAGCTTGGCCAGTGCGCGCGTGGCGACCCGCTGGCGCCTGAGGCGGCTCACGAGCGCGCGTACCGCGACTGTTCGCACCCAAGCGTCGGGGTCGTCGTACCGGCTGATCTTGTCCCAGCGGTCGAGCAGCTTCACGTACGCGTCCTGGGCGATCTCCTCGGCGTCGGCACGCGTGGCGCCGATCGAGACGAGCAGGCCGATCAGGCGTGGCCAGGTACGGCGGTAGAGCGCCGCCACCTCGGTTGCCGGATCGCCGTCGAACTCCCTCACACCCCTAACACGCGCTGCTCCCCTGTTCGGTTCCACTCTTGCCGGATCGAGATGTGAGAGATTACTCTCGAAACATGTCTCTCAGAAATCCGTACGGCGATTTCGAGATCACCGACCCGCAGGCGATGCGTGCGTTGGCGCATCCCGTCCGGCTCGCCGCGCTCAGCTATCTGCAGAAGAACGGACCGGCCACGGCGACCCAGTTGTCGGTGCACGTCGGCGCGTCGCCGTCGGTGACGAGCTGGCACCTGCGGCATCTCGAGACGTTCGGTCTGGTCAGCGACAGCCCTCCCCCGGAGGGCGGCTCCGACAAGCGCCAGCGCTGGTGGAAGGCCGTCGCCCGCGGGTTCCGCTTCGAGATGCCCGAGACGCCGGAGGGCGCCGAGGCCGGCCGCATGCTCCGCACCGAAATGATGAGCCAGGCCCTCGACCACGTCCAGCAATGGCTCTCCGACACCGAGCCCGTCCTCGACCCCGCCTGGAGCCGCTCCACCGGCTCATCGAACACCCTCCTGACGATCACCCTCGCCGAGGCAGAGGCCATCGAAAACGCCATCGAAGACCTCCTCGCCCCGTACGTCCAACGCGGCGAATCCAACGCCCCCACCGACGCCCACCCCGTCCGCCTAATCCGCATGACGTTGCCCGAAGCAACCACCTGACGCACGCGTTGCCCAAGCAACCACCTGACCCGCCGTGAGGATCACCATGACCACTCCCGCCCAACCACCCCAGCCCCCGGCCCCACTGGCGCCGAGTTTGTGGCGTGACCGGCAGTTCCGGACTTTCTGGTCGGCTCAGGGAGTTTCGGAGTTCGGCGATCGGATCAGCGAGCTCGCTCTGCCCTTGATCGCGGTCACTCTGCTGAACGCATCCCCAAGCCAGGTTGGGTTTCTGACTGCAGCGGTGTGGTTGCCGAACCTCGCCTCGTTGTTCATCGGTACCTGGGTCGACCAGCACCGCGACAAGCGGCCGTTGATGATCGCGGCCGACCTCACCCGGACGGTTCTCTTGCTGTCTTTGCCGGTCGCGTACTGGCTCGACATCCTCACCCTCGGCCAGCTCTACGCGATCGCCATCCTCGCCGGTACCGCGCACGTCGTCTTCAACACCGCCTACGCGTCCTTCTTCGTACGACTGGTCAAGCGCGAGCAATACCTGGAGGCAAACAGCAAGCTGGCCTCGACCAGGTCGATCTCGTTCATCGCCGGCCCAGCCGTCGGCGGCCTGCTGATCCAATGGCTGACCGCGCCGATCGCCCTGCTCGTCGACGCGCTGTCGTTCCTGTTCTCCGCCCTGCAGGTCAGCCGCCTGAAGGTCGAGCCCGGCGACGCCGACGACGGCGACGAGCCGTTGCTGACCAGGGCACGGGCCGGGATGAAGTACCTGCTCAAGCATCCGTACCTACGCGCCAGCCTCGGCTGCGCGACGACGGTGAACTTCTTCAACATGATCGGGTTGGCGCTGCTCGTGCTGTTCGCGAGCCGCAACCTGGGCCTGTCTGCCGGCACCATCGGTGTCGCGTTCGGCGTCGGCGCCAGCGGTGGGCTCGTGGGAGCGCTCGCCGCCAACCGGCTGGCCCGGCTGATCGGCGCCGGCCGGCTGATCGCGCTCGGCTCGGCGGTCTTCCCGGCCGCGTTGGGGATCGTCGTTCTCGCCGACGGACCGGTCTGGGTGCGGGCGGCCACGCTCGCGGCGGCCGAGTTCGTCGGCGGGTTCGCGGTGATGTGCTTCGACATCCCGCTGAACTCACTGCAAGCGGCCGTCATCCACGACCACATGCGCAGCCGGGTGGCGGGCGCGTTCAGCAGCATCAACTACGGGGTGAGGCCGCTCGGCGCGGTGATCGGCGGTCTCCTGGGCACCTGGCTGGGTGTCCGGGAGACGCTGCTGATCTCCGCTGCCGGCGGCCTCTTCGCCGTACTGTGGCTGCTCCCCTCGCCGATCATCCGGACCCGCGACCTCGAGGGTCTCGAACCGCCGGCGATGTGAAGGTCAGTCCAATTCGATCGGCTCATCGAGCTTCGCCACCGTACGGCGGAGCGGGATCTCCTTGATGAACAGGACAGCGATCAAGCTGACCAGCGCACAAGCCGCCGCGATCAGGAAGATCCGGCCGGTCGCGTCGCCGTAGGACTGACGGACGAGCTCAGCCAGCTGCGGGGGCAGGTGGTTGACGTCCAGCAGGCTAGTACCGTCCGAACCACCCGACTGCAGCTTGGCAGCCGCGGCCGCGCCACCCGGACCGTGCAGCACGCCCTGGATCAGGAGGTCCTTGACTCGAGTAGCCAGGACCGCACCGAGCACCGCGACACCGACTGCTCCGCCGAGGCTCCGGAAGAATGCCACCGACGCGCTGGACGCTCCGATCTCGCTGACGTCCACGGTGTTCTGCACCGCGAGCACCAGGTTCTGCATCATCATGCCCATCCCGATGCCCATGAAGAGCATGCCGAGACCGACGTACCAGTACGGGCTGGTGTGGTCGATCGTGCCCAGGATGCCCAGGCCGACGGTGAGCAGGATGCCGCCGGCGATCAGGTACCGCTTCCACTTGCCGAACCGGCTCACCATCTGGCCGGCGCCGACCGAGCCGATGAACGAACCGAGCATCATCGGGATGGTCAGCAACCCGGCCTCGGTTGCGCTGTAGCCACGGGCGACCTGGAAGTACTGGCCGAGGAAGAGCGCGCTGCCGAACATCGCGACGCCGACCGCCATGCTGGCCACGATCGCGAGCGCGGTGGTGCGCTGGCGGACGACCTTGAGCGGAACCAGCGGCTCGCGGACCCGGTTCTCGACCATGACGGTGAGGATGCCGAAGACGATCGTGCCGCCCACGAACAACGCGGACTGCCAGGAGATCCAGTCGAAGTCGTGCCCGGCGAAGGTCACCCAGAGCAGCGGCAGGCTGGCGGTGATGCTGATCAGCACCGCGCCGAGGTAGTCGACCTTGACCTCACGCTTGAACAGCGGCAGGTGCAGGTACTTCTGCAGGATGACCAGGCTGATCACGGCGAGCGGGACACAGACGTAGAAGCACCAGCGCCAGCCGAGCCAGGAGGTGTCGACGATGACGCCGCCGATGAGCGGGCCGCTCACGGTGGCCACGGCCATCACGGCGCCCATGTAACCGGAGTACCGGCCGCGGTCGCGGGGCGGGATCGCCGCACCGATGATCGCCTGGGCCAGGGCCATCAAGCCGCCCATGGCGAGGCCTTGGAGGACGCGAGCGCCGATCAGGAACGGCACACTGTGGGCCATACCGGCCAGGGCGGAGCCGATCACGAACACGCTGATCGCGACCTGGACGAGCAGCTTCTTGCTCATCAGGTCGGACAGCTTGCCCCAGATCGGGGTGGACACCGTGGTGGCGAGCAGGCTCGCGGTGAGCACCCAGGTGTACTGCGTCTGGGTGCCCTCGAGATCGGCGATGATCGTCGGCAGGGCGTTGCTGACGATCGTCGAGCTGAGCATCGCCGTGAACAGCGCGGCGAGCAGCCCGACCAGGATCTCGAGGATCTCGCGGTGGGTGAGTTCCGGCGCAGCGGGCGCTTGCGGCCGGGTCTCGGTGACAGTCATCAGTCTCCAGTCGAAGGGTTCGGGTGCTTCGCGAACTCGGCGGCCTCGGTGACGGCGACGGCGACGCGGCGCAGGGTTGCGGCAGCCGCGGCCAGTTCGTCGTCGTCCCAGTCCGCCAGCGCGGAGCGGAGTTGCCGGGTGTAACCGGCGTACAGGGCGTGCAGGCGGTCCCGGCCGGGCTCGCTGAGCTGGATCAGGGACACCCGGGCGTCGGCCGGGTCGGGCCGACGGCTCACCAGGCCGTCGGCTTCCAGCGCGGTCAGCTGGCGGCTCACGACGGAGGCGTCGACGCCCAGTTTGGTGGCGATCTCACCACCGCGCTGCTCGCCGTCCTTGGCCAGAACCTTCAGCACACTCGCGTCGGCCCGCCGCAGCCCCAGATCGGGCCACAGGTGCCGGTGCTCGATACAACGCACGGCCCGGATCAGCGAACTGACCCCGTCGAGCACTTCATGGGCCGGCGTATCCCGCTCTACCTCCGGGACAGAGGTCTGCTGGACTAGTTGCATAACCCAACTATATACATATTTAGTTGGTTTCCGTAACCATATGCGCAGTAGGCCGGCTATCAACTACTGACTGTGGCCAAAATAGGAGGGTGCTACCAGTAGAGCGCTCAGTCGTTCGGTCGTGGTCTAACTGGTGTGGGTCATATCGATGACGATCTTTCCCCGTCGGGGCGGTCGTGCGGCTGCCTCATGTGCCTGTGCTGCCTGATGCGCCGGGTAGGTGCCCCGGACTGGAACATGGAAGCGGCCCTGATCGGCGAGTGCGGTGGCTGACGTGAGTCCGTGAACGCCGTCGGGCTGGCCGCCGAGACGGCCCGTGGACAGCCGAACTCCGTAGGTTGAAGCCTTGAAGTCGGCCAGCGTCACGACGCTGTCCGCGGCACCGGTCAGCTCGATCAGTTCACTCAGCGATCCGGCCCCCGCGACGTCGAGTGCCCGGTCGACCGGAGCGGCGGTGAGCGCGCGGATGCGGGCGGGCAGGTTGTGCCCGTAGTCCACTGGTTCCACCCCTAGTTGCCTGAGGAACGCGTGGCTGTCGGGGCGTGCGGTGCCGATCACGCGGGCACCGCGTGCCACCGCAAGCTGCACGGCAATGCTGCCGACGCCGCCGGCCGCACCGTCGACCAGCAGTGTGGAGTTTTCCTTGATGTCGAGCAGGTCGAGGGCGCGGGTTGCGGTCTCGATGCCGGTGCCCGCCGCGCCGGCTTCGGCCCACGTCATGCCGGGTGGTTTGTGCGTCCAGAAGTCCAGGACCGCGTACTGCGCGCTCGCTCCGCCCAGTTGTGCGACGTCGACCGCGCCGAAGATCTCGTCACCGACGGCGTAGTCCGTTACCCCGGCGCCGATCTCGTCGATCACTCCGGCGGCATCGACGCCGGGAATGTGTGGCAGGTCGAGATTCTTGCTCATGGGGGACGAGCCGGCGCGCAGTCCGAGGTCGACGGGTGAGACGGCCGCGGTCCTGACGGCGATCCGCACCTGGTGAGGACCGGGGTGCGGCTCGGGCGCGGGGCCCAGGGTCAAGACCTCGGGCGGGCCGAACCGCTGGAACTGCACAGCAAACATGATCACCTCTCCCGACCGGAGTCTCCGGGCGCTTCGATGAGGTAAGCATGTTTCCTGAACACCCTGTTCCACTTCGGGAGCAACTGAGAGGGAGGCGGAGGAAAGTGACTCGGAAAGTCAGGGCCGACGCGACCGACAACCGTGCACACATCGTTGCGACCGCCCGTCAGGCCATCGCCGCGGACGGCGTGGACCTATCCATGCGCGAGATTGCGCGGCGGGCCGGCCTGGGCATCGCGACGCTGTACCGACACTTCCCCACCCGCACGGAATTGGTCAGCGCGGCCCTTGCCGGGGATGTTGCGGCCTGCCGGGCTGACATGGAGGCGGCACTGTCGGAGCCGGACGCCTGGACCGCGCTCAGCGGAGTCATCCGCCAGTTCGCGGAACACCAGATCCGGGCCCCCGGCCTCAACGAGGCCCTGCTGGGCTCACACACGGCAGGCGGCGCGTTCCGCAACGACCGGCAGGCCCACGCTGCGGCACTGGAGCAACTCGTCGCCCGCGCACGCCGGCAGAGGGTCCTGCGGCGAGGGATCTCTGTCAAAGATGTCCGCGTAGGCCTGATGGCGATTTCCTCGCTGCGCACGCAGGCCGATCGACGGCCCGATGCGATCCGCACCTTGCTGGCTCTGCTTCTGACGGGACTGCACTCGCCCGATCACTGAACTGCCGAGGGCTGGTGGAGCGTCGGCGGAGAAGGGGCGAGGCAGGGCGTAGTACTTAGCTGAGGTCTAGGTTCAGGCGGGCCAGGAGGCGGGCCAGGGCTGCTAGGTCTGGGGTTTCCCAGCGGTCTAGGAGGGCGCGGAACTCGACCTGGCGCTGGATTCGCATGGCGCCGAAGCGTTCGGCGCCGGTTTCGGTGAGGCGGAGGAGGCGGGCTCGGCCGTCGTCGGGGTCGCCTACTCGTTCTATCAGGCCTAGGGACTCGAGCTGGGAGAGGCCGCGGCTAACGGTGGATTTGTCGAGGCCTAGGGCTTGGGCGACGTCGGAAGCGCGTACGCCCGTACGGCCGGAAGCGGTGCCGAACTCGATCTGCGAGATCAGCGCGTAGCCAGCTGCGTCCATCTCGGGGTGGACGCGACGAGCCATCATCATCTGGGCCGAGCGCGACCGGCGGAACAGGTTGGACAGTTCGTGCTCGACGTCCGCGACCAGCCGCTGGCTGTTCTCGGTCACCATGTCGCTCACCTGACCACGACGCCGGCGTCGTGGAGGGCCTTCTTCACGTCCGCGATCCGCAGCTCACCGAAGTGGAAGACACTGGCCGCCAGTACTGCGTCCGCCCCCGCCTCGACCGCCGGCGGGAAGTGCTCGGGCAACCCCGCTCCCCCGCTGGCGATCAGCGGTACGTCGACCACCGCGCGGACCGCCCGGATCAGCTCCAGGTCGAAACCCTTTTTGGTGCCGTCGGCATCCATCGAGTTGAGCAGGATCTCGCCGGCGCCCAGCTCGGCACCGCGGCGAGCCCACTCGATCGCGTCCAGCCCGGCCGACTTCCGGCCACCGTGGGTCGTCACCTCGAAACCGCTCGGCTGCCCAGCGGAGCGGCGTACGTCGAGAGACAGCACCAGCACCTGGTTGCCGAACCGGTGCGCGATCTCCTCGATCACGGCCGGCCGAGCGATGGCGCCGGTGTTGATGCCGACCTTGTCCGCCCCCGCCCGCAGCAGCCGGTCGACATCGGCTGCTTCGCGCACGCCACCACCCACGGTGAGCGGGATGAACACCTGTTCGGCCGTCCGTCCGACCACCTCGTACGTCGTCTCGCGCGACCCCGAGGACGCGGTGATGTCGAGGAACGTCAGCTCGTCGGCCCCCTCGGCGTCGTACAGCCGCGCCATCTCCACCGGGTCCCCGGCGTCGCGCAGGTCGGCGAAGTTGACACCCTTGACCACCCGCCCGGCATCAACATCCAGGCAAGGAATCACACGCACGGCGAGGCTCACGCGACAAAGCCTACCGAGCACAGCTAGCCGCCAGCACCAAATCCCACCCGCGGGACCCGCGAGTCCCCTGCAGTCAATCCATGGTGAGGACCAGCTTGCCGCGTACTGTTCCGGCTTCGCCGACTCGGTGTGCTTCGGCGATGCCGGTCAACGGGAAGGTCCGGCCGACCGGGATGACGAAGTGGCCGGCGTTGGCCAGCTGGGCTACCTGGGCCAGTACGTAGGTGGCGCGGCCGGTATCGCCGCGGCTGAAGCGGACGCCGGTCTGCTGTGCGCCTTGGAAATCGGCGACCGTGATCACTCGCTCGGTGGCGCCGGTCAGCTCGACGAGTTCGGGAAGCACGCCGCTGCCGGCTACATCCAGCGCGAACTCGACACCTGCCGGAGCGATGGCGCGGATGCGATCGGACATCCCGTCGCCGTAGGCCACCGGCTCGGCGCCCAGGGAGCGGAGGGTGTCGTGGGTGGCTGGGCTGCCGGTGCCGATGACTCGCGCGCCGCGTTCCACTGCGAGTTGGACGGCGGCGATTCCGACGCTGCCGGATGCGCCGTTGATGAGTACGGTGCTGCCCGCTTTGACACCGAGCTGGTCGAGCGAGCGCGCCGCCGTCTCGGCCGACGCGGGGATCGCGGCAGCACTCGCATAGTCGAGTGCCTCGGGAATCGCTGCCCAGTAAGCCAGTACGGCCAACTCCGCCTGCGCGGCGCCGTACGGCGAGGCTCCGAAGACCCGGTCGCCGATCGCTACCCCGGAGACACCATCGCCGATCTCGTCGACCACCCCCGCGGCCTCATACCCCAAGGTCTGCGGCAACTCCTCGTCCATCAGCCCCTGGCGCTTCTTCCAGTCGCTAGCGGAGATCCCGGCGGCATGGACCCGGATGCGGATCTCGCCGGCACCAGCATGAGGATCGGGCAGCTCCACGATCTCAAGGACTTCCGGCCCACCGAATGTGCTGAACTGAGCAGCCTTCATCACGCACTCCTTCTCGGAAAGAAGTGGCGGATCATCCGATGCCGCGTATACGCGTGCTCCGAAGGCACGTTTCTACTCCGATACCCCAACCGTACGTCATCCCCGGCCAGCCCGGCCGATGGGTCAGACTTGCCCGGTGAAATTTCCGAGACCGTGGCAGAAGAAGCCCAACGAGGAGCAACCAGCGGAGCGAGACGATTTCAGTGCGCTCACGGAGCCGGGGCACTGGCTCGAGTGGCTGGGTGAGGATCCGGGGCAGGTTGTGCAGGACAGTATCGAGCTGTCGTTGGCGGCTCAGGTCGCGGGTGCCAAGGTCCAGTGGCTGAAGTTCACCGGTGAGCCGGCGTTCGTGACTGGCGGCCAGCCGCTGCCGGATGATTCGGGCCGGGCTCAGGTGGTACGGACTGGTCTGTCGGTGGAGTTCATCCTGGCGGTCGTGCGGCCTTCAGGTGAGCGGGACGTCCTGAAAGGCGTGTACACGCTGGCCATCGCAGGGATGGATGAACCAGAGGCGCGCGAACGGTCCTGGCTCGATCTCGGCGCGACCATGGAGCAGATCGGCCCGCTGCTGGAGACCCGCCTGTACGAACTGGACCAAGCAGACTGAAAGAAGAAGGGCGGCTCGGTGGCCGCCCTTCTTCTACTTCCAGGCCCTGCGCTTCTGCTCCGCAGGTTTGACTGGTGTGGTGGATGCCCAGACTCGACGCCAGCGGGCGGCGTCAGGGCCGGACTGCGATGGCGAGGCGCCAGCGGCGACCCGGCGACGGGCCTCCCACCAGGTGGTTGCCTCTTCGTCCAGCAGCGCAGACACGGCGGCCTTGATCCGCGGCGCGAAATCGCGGGCGCTCTCACCCTCGGCCGGGTACAGCGGATCGCCGTACCGTACTGCGACAGTCGGACGACCAGGCACCGGCCAGCCGCGACCGCGAGGCATCGCGGCGAAGGAGCCCTTGATGCCGACCGGGATCACCGGAACGCCTTGTTCTACGGCGATGTAGGCCGCGCCCATCCGGAAGCGTTCCATCCAGCCGTCCGGCGAACGGGTGCCCTCGGGGAAGACGACGACGTTCCAGCCGTCCGCGAGCAGGTCGCCCGGCGTCGCGCTGAGCTTGCCGCCACGACGCTCGATCGGGAACGTGTTGAACACGATCGCCGACGCGGTCGCCCGCCACCAGGTGTCGAAGAAGTAGTCGGCCGCGGCCGCGACGGCGGTCTTGCGACGCATGTCGTCGGGCAGCGTGCAGAGCACCAGCGGCGTGTCCAGGTGCGACGAGTGGTTCGCCACGATGACGGCCGGCCCGTGCACCTTGCGCAGCGAGTCGAGCCCGCTCACCTGCGGGTTCACCTCGAAGCGGAGTACCGAGTTGAGAGCGCCCTTCTGCAGGACCTCCCGTACTGCGATCGCCGCGGGCGTGCGCGCCCATCGGGTCGGGAAGACCGACGACTCCTTCTTGACCACGTACGGCTCGGCCGACCGCGGCACCTGCTGACGACGGCCCCAGCGGAAGCCGCGCGCGACCTGCTTCACGTCCCGCGCGGTGTCCCGGCTGAACTTGACCAGGTTCGCCCCCATCAGCGGACGTCCGCGAGCAGGTGCGGCGGGTTGTGCAGGTACGTGATGGATGGCGACCGGCCGACCGAGTGGCTGACCATCTCGAGCGCGTCCTGCAGCGTCGACGCGGACCGGAAGCCCATCCGCTCGACCGTCTTGCGGTTCGCGCCGACCCAGACGATGTCGCCGCAGTGGTCCAGCGCGTGGCTGATCCAGTACCACATGTAGAACGGGTGCACGCCGTGGTACGCGTTCGAGGTGCGGTACAGGTGGATGTACCACGGGTCCTCGGCGTACTGCTTCTCGAACTTCGCCTCGATGGTGGCCGGGTCGGTCGACTCCGACAGCACCTCCTCGAAGAAGTCCACGTACGACGGGTGGTGCAGCTGGCTGAACTCGTAGTCCACCGGGTGGTACAGGATGACCGCGCCGTCCTTGCGCACGATCGGCTGGCCCCGGTAGGAGTTGAAGTAGTAGCCCAGGCCCATACAGGCGGCCAGGATCGGGTTCATCACCGAGTTCACGTTGTACGGGCCGACGAACGGCACGCCCATGATCGCGACGTCGGACTGCCCCTGCACCTCGACCAGCTGCTGCTTGTGCACGGCCTCGATGGTCTTCTCGTGCACAGGCTCGATCTTGCCCGCGTTGATCCCGGTCAGGCCGTAGTTCGAGCGGACGTCCTGGAAGATCTTGCGCCGGGCCTTGGCCGGGGCCAGCGCGAGGCCGCGCTTGGCACCGAGCATCGTGGCCTGGTCCTTGATCGACCACTCCCACTCGCGCTTCTGCAGGAACTCCAGCCCACCGCCGAAGATGTCGTTGTTGAGCGTCGTCTCGATCTGGAAGACCTTGACGTGCTCGGTCAGCACCTCACCCATCCGCCAGGCCGAGTGGTGCATCTTCGAGGCCTTGTGGTCCATGAAGGATCGCGAGTGGATCATCGTGTGGCTGTTGTGGTGGTGCTTCAGCGACTTGTACGACGCCAGCCCGATCGACGTCGACTTGTGGCCGCCGTCCATCGCCACCAGGTTCACGTTCACGTAGACCAGCAGGTCGGACTCGGCCGCCCGCTTGGAGATCTCGACGTCCTCGCCGTGCTTGGTCTGACCCAGGTGGGTCAGGTTGTCGGCGTCCTCGGCATCGAAGTTGTAGAGCTTGCCGTCGGGGAAGAAGGAGCGGAAGACCCGCTCGCCGACGATCTCGCGCAGCTCGTTCGGGGTCAGCCGGCGGTGCAGCGCGTTCGCGGAGATCAGCTCGACGTCGTCGACGCCGGCGTCCGCGGCCATCGTCAGCACGGCCTCGATCACCCGCTGGCGGATGTCCGGCTTCTTCATCGGCGGCAGCGGCAGCGAGATGTCGTCGAAGGCGATCGTCAGCCGCATCCCCGGCGTCAGCAGCTCCGGCAGCGGCTCCGACTCGATCGGGTGCAGCAGCGCGTTCTGGATCGCTTCCTCGACGTCGCGCACCGCCGGCAGCGACTCCGGCGGGTAGACCACCCGGGTACCGAGCGGGAACCGCTCCAGCAGGAAGCCCTCACCGTTGTGCACGAGCAGCGGCGGCGTCCGGTCGTCCACCTCAAGCACAAACCCTGGCCGAGACATGTCAGAACCTCTCTCGTCGTACGTTCAACGGTGCAGCGACAACTGTGGCTGTGGCGATCATGAGGCCCTCACATCGAAAGCAACCTTCACGGTGCCCAGCCGGCCGGCGGACTGGGCGTGGTCGAGCGCCTCACGCCACCGGTAGAGCGGGTACTTCGCCCCGACGACCCCGTCCAGCGGAGCCTTCTGGGCGATCTCCAGCGCGGTCTCGAAGGCAGGGCGCCCGTTCGGCTCCTCCCGCGAGGACGCGTACGTACCGGTCAGCTCCAACTCACGGAACCACACCGGCGAAAGGTCCGCACCCGTCGACGGCATCCCGGCCAGTACCACCCGGCCGCCGGCCTTGGTGACCCGCAGCACGGTGTCGATCGAGTCCTTGCTGCCGACCGCGTCGACGGCGACGTCGACACCGCCGAGCAGGAACTCCTTGGCGTTCATCTCCGGCTTCAACCGGAACGCACCGGTGGCCCGGCGAACGCCACGGAAGACCTCGTCGGGCGCGACCACATCGCTCGCGCCGAAGGCACGGGCCAGCTCACGCTGCTTCGGGTGCTTGGCGACGACGGTGATCCGGCCCGCCTGGGTCAGCTCACGCAGCGCGAGGGTCGCGAACAACCCGACCGCGCCGGCGCCGCTGACCAGGACCGACTGACCCGGCTGGACGTTGGCCCGGAACGCGGTGTGCACGGCTCCGGCGAGCGGCTCGACCAGGACTGCCCGCTCGTCCGAGAGGCCTTCCGGTACGGCGTACAGCTGGCTGCGGTGGGCGACCATGACGTTGCCCCAGCCGCCACCGGTGTCCTGGCAGAAGCCGGTCTGGAGTCCGGGCGAGACGTGGCCGACGGTGATCCGGTCGCACAGGCTGGTCCGGCCCGACACGCAGCTCTCGCAGAGCTCCACGCCGCGGGCGGCGCAGGTCAGGACCGAGTCCATCACTACCCGGGTGCCCTTCGGCAGGTCCTCGCAGTCGTCGAGCAGCTCGCCGACGATCTCGTGACCCGGTACGAACGGCAGCGACACCAGCGCGGAGAAGTACAGCTTGGTGTGACCGGTGACCATGCCGAGGTCGGAGCCGCAGATGCCGGACAGGATCGGCCGGATCCGTGCCCAGCCTTCCCGGTCGGCCCTCGGCTCGTCGATCGTGACGAGGCGAAGCGGCGCGGCCGGGCCGGTCAGGATGGCCGGCACCCGGCTTCCCATCGCCTTCGCGGCCAGGAACTTGGCCGGTGAGCGGTACATCTCGAGGGCGAGCATCATCGGGCGTTCACCCCGGGGATCTCCAGACGCGAAGAAGTGGCGGGTGTCTTCCAGTCGACGATCTGCCAGCGCGCGGCCCGGGCTGCCCGGAACAGCGACACGTCCGGCGAGACGGCGACCGGGTTGCCGACGGTGGTCAGCATCGGCAGGTCCGAGTGGCTGTCCGCGTAGGCGTACGACTTGGACAGGTCGATGTTGGTGCCGCGGGCGCGGTGCTTGATCCACGCCGCGCGGGACTCGCCGACCAGCGGCGGGCCGGTCAGGTACCCGGTGCAGCGACCGCGGTCGTCGACGGCCAGGTCGGCCGCGACGATCTCGTCGAACAGCGAGTCCAGCGGCCTGGTCAGCGGCCGGACGGCACCGGTGATCAGGATCGTCCGGTGGCCGGCCGCCTTGTGCTCGCGGATCCGCCGGACGGCCGCTCCGCTGAGCCGCTCGAGCACGTGCCCGGCGAGCACCTCGTCGACGATGTGGTTGAGCTCTTCCAGTTCGGCACCCTGGTACCGGCGGTAGATCGTGCGCAGGAAGGTGCCGCGGTCCTTGCGCTCGGCCGAGATCAGCTTCGGCAGCTTGCGCAGCATCGCGCCGATCTCACCGACCCGCTGGTGGCTGTCCAGCTCGGGCAGCCGCATCCACAGGTAGGTCTCGATCACGTTCGACGACAGCAGCGTGCCGTCCATGTCGAACGCGGCGATGATCTCGGCGTCGTCGGACGGCTGCACCTTCTTCAGTACGCCGGCCGACTCCGCGAGCGACTTGTTGCGCTTCTTCCGGACCACGTCCAGCCGGCGCAGCGAGTCGGTGACGCTCGGGCAGTGCACTTCCTGCAGGTAGTGCTGCCAGTCGACGATCGAGGTGTCGCACCAGAAGGTCTCCCGGTCGTCCCCCTCGAGCGCGTTGTGCAGGGCGAGCACGTTGTCGTCGATGAACTGCAGCTCGGCCTGCGCGTACTCGGAGTACAGGTCCATGTAGCGGCGGAGGAAGTCGATCCGGCGCTTCTGCACGTCCAGCTCGCGGGCGTACTTGCGAGTCCGCTCACCGCGCGGCGCGTGCATGATGATCTGGTCGGCGATCTTGTGCGCCTTCTCGCCGTACCGCAGCATGCTCTCGACCGAGTCCCCGCCGGGGAACTTCCAGACCGGCAGCCGGACCGCGCCGCGCTCGCCCAGGTCGAAGGGGTGCTTGGAGAAGTACGCGCGCACGCCGGCGTACAGCTGCTCGAAGGTCAGCGGGTTCCGGGCGCCGGAGCTGACGTGGTAGTACTCCGGCTTCGACAGCTCGGGCTCGGTCGCCATCACCGCGCAGATCGCGCCGACGACGTGGTCGACCGGGATGATCTCGACGACCGAGTCGGGGCTGGCCGGGAACTCCGGCAGCTCACCGCGGCCGTACGCCAGGATCAGCGGCTCGGCCATCTTGAAGCCCTCGATCCAGCCCGGGTGCGGGCTCTGCACCGCGGACTCGATGATGGCCGGCCGGACGATCGAGGTCGGCAGCTTGGCCGCGAACTCCTCGACGACGCGCTCGCCGAGCGCCTTGGTGAAGGTGTAGCAGTCGGTCCAGCCGAGGCTGCGCGCGCGCTCGGTACCGGTCTCGATCAGCTTCTTGGCGACCCACTCGGTCCGCCGGCGCTCGGTGTCGGCCGCGGCGGTCAGGTGACCGGCCCGGCGGTGCAGCTTCTCCGACTCCTTGCGGAACTTGATCAGCATCGCGGCGCTGCGCGAGGTCTCCTCGATCCGCGCCTTCATCGCCATCCCGGCCTCGGCCTCGGTGCGCCAGTCGACGGTGTGGTCGACCGGGGCCTCCGGGATCGCGCCGCGGCGACGGCCCGCGGTGTAGGCGGTGGAGATGTGCACGTAGTGGACCGGGCGGCCCTCGCTCGCCTCGACGATCCGCTCGAGCAGGCTCTTGGTGCCGAGCACGTTGGTCGTGAACGCCTCGTGGATCGGCGGGTCGAAGGAGACGTCGCCGGCGCAGTGCACCACGATGTCGAGATCCTTCGGCAGCGCCGGTACGTCGGACAGGTCGCCCTCGACGACCTCGACCCGGGCGGCGGTCAGCTCGGCGGCGTCGGCGTACGGGGTGCCCTCGCCGTAGAACGGCTTGAAGATGTCCTTCTTGAGCATCTGCGCCATCCGGTCGGTGCCCTTGAGGGACCCCTTCGGACGGATGATCGCGACCACGGTGGTACCGGGCAGGTCGCCGATCATCCGGTGCAGCAGTGCCTCACCGACGAATCCGGTGATGCCGGTGACCAGGACCTTCTTGCCTGCCAGCTTGTCGGCAAGGCTCACTTGTCGCCTCCACGGGTGAGTTCGAGTGCCTCGGTCAGGGTGAACGCGCCGGCGTACAGGGCCTTGCCGACGATGACGCCTTCGACGCCGTCGCTGACCAGCGTGCTCAGCGCGCGCAGGTCGTCCAGGCTGGAGACGCCGCCGGAAGCGACGATCGGCTTCTCGGTGCGCGCGCACAGGTCGCGGTACAGGTCGAGGTTCGGGCCCTGCAGCATGCCGTCCTTGGTGACGTCGGTGACGACGTACCGCTCACAGCCTGCTGTCTCGAGCCGCTCCAGCACCTCGTACAGGTCGCCGCCCTCTTTGGTCCAGCCGCGAGCGGCCAGCGTGCGGCCGCGGACGTCGAGACCGATCGCGACGCGGTCGCCGTACTGCTGGATGATCCGGTCGCACCACTCCGGGTCCTCGAGTGCGGCGGTGCCGATGTTGACGCGACGCGCGCCAGTCGCCAGCGCAGCCTCGAGCGAGTCGTCGTCGCGGATGCCGCCGGACAGCTCAACCTGTACGTCGAGCTTGCCGGTCACCTCGGCGAGCAGCTCACGGTTGCTGCCACGGCCGAACGCGGCGTCCAAGTCGACCAGGTGGATCCAGTCCGCACCGGCCTCTTGCCAGGCCATCGCAGCAGCCAGCGGGTCGCCGTAGGAGGTCTCACTCCCGGCCTCGCCCTGGACCAACCGAACAGCCTGCCCATCCGCCACATCTACGGCAGGGAGCAGCACCAGAGTCCCAGACCGGGGCGGCGGGGTGGGGGCCGAGTCAGACACAGACATGGCCCACACCCTAGATGGCTCAGTTGGCGGTTTTGTAACCCAGTGCCCCGCTGAGTCGTTGAGATCGGATCTGTCGCAGCAATACCAGTGGTGTTAGTGGTATGTACCAACCGTAGGCTGTACGACATGACCACCGTGGCTGAGCTGGAGACCGATCCGCATCCGTACCTCGCCTCTGTGCGCCCGGTCGGATGGAGTGATGCGCTGGGTGGCTGGGTGGTGGCCAGCCGGGCGCTCGCGATGGAAGTGATGCGGGATCCGGAGACATTCACTGTCGATGACCCGCGCTTCTCGACGGCGCAGGTGGTGGGGCCGTCGATGTTGTCGCTGGACGGTTCCGTGCACGCTGAGCACCGGGCGCCGTTCGAGCATCCGTTCAGCCTGGCGCAGACTCGAGCGCGCTTCACGTCGGTCGTCTCGGAGGAGACCGATCGGCTCGTCTCGGCGATCTCCGCGCTGGGTTCGGCCGACCTCCGGACGACGGTCGCTGGTCCGTTGTCCGTTGCGGTGGTCGCTTACTCGCTCGGACTGGAGCGGGCCGATGCGGCGACGGTGCTGGACTGGTACCAGGACATCTCCTCGTCGGTCAGCGGGATCGCGGCCGGGCTGCCCGTTACCGCCGAGGGTGCCGCGGCGTTCGCCAAACTTCACCAACATGTTGCCGGGAGCATCGATCACTCGGACTCGCTGATCGCCGAGGCCGCTTCTGCCGGGCTGGGGACCGATGAGGTGGTCGCCAATGCCGCCGTGCTCATGTTCGGCGGCATCGAGACCACCGAGGGGATGATCACCAATTGCCTCTGGCATCTGCTCACCAACCCTTCAGAGTTGGCTCTGGTACTAGCGGACCACTCGCTGATCCCGAACGCGATCGAGGAGTCGCTGCGCCTGGAGCCTGCCGCGGCTGTCGTCGATCGCTATGCGACCCGCGACGTCTCCCTGGGGTCAGCTGAGGTCAAGCGTGGCGACTTCGTCAGCGTCTCGCTGGCCGGAGCGAACCGCGATCCAGCCGTCTTCCCCGATCCTGACCGGTACGACGTCCAGCGCAGCAACGCCCGTCGCCATCTCGCCTTCGCCAGCGGGCCGCACATCTGCCTCGGTATGCACCTGGCCCGGCTCGAGGCGGTCAGCGCGATCACCGCGTTGCTCACGCGACTGCCTGACCTGCGACTCGAGCCGGCCTCTCCCCCGCCGCACGGGCTCGTCTTCCGGAAGCCCTCAGCGGTCAATGTGACGTGGTCAGTTGCGGTTGAGCAGTAGAACGCCCGCCGGGAAGGCGGGTACCTCATGGTCCGGGTTGGCGTCCGCGTCGCGTTCGAACTCGGCGAACCCGCGATCGAGCTCGTCCTCGGCGATGTGCTCGAAGGTCGAGAACGCCCGCAACTTCAGCCGTTCGTACGTCGCTCGCTGGGTCCGCGGCTCGGTGACATCGACCCAGTGCGGCTCCTCCTCGGCGTGGAGTCCGGCTAGCGCGGCGAGCGCCCGGATCTCGTCGAAGGGCAGGTACATGGCCGCGTCGACTCGGCGGGCGCTCGGGAAGTACCGGTACCAGTAGAGGTCCGGCATCCGGTCGCCGAACTGGGTGCGGAGGATGACGGTGCCGCCTGGGCGTAGTACTCGCCCGACTTCTTTTAGGCCTTGGAGGGGGTCGGTCCAGTGGTGGATCGTGAGGAAGAGCCAGGCCAGGTCGCACGTCTCGTCGGGTAGTGGGATCGCTTCGGCGGATCCTTCGAGGTAGGTGACGGCGGGGTGGTCGATCGCCTGCTCCAGCATCCGCGCCGACGGCTCGACGCCGTACACGGGACCGCCGAACGTGTCGGCCAGCGCAGGGGTGAAGCGGCCGATGCCGCAGCCGAGATCGAGGACTGTCAGTGGGCGGGTGGGAGGCGCGAATCCGGCAGCTGCCTGCATCCAGGTATCGAGGCTGTCTGCGGGGAGTGCGCGTCCTTGGGCGTAGACCTGATGTAGCCGAGCGTCATAGTCCACCATTTCGCGAGCCTAGCGACTGCGTTCTCGCTCGGCATCGCGTTATCGGGGCCAGAACACGTCGTAGGCGAGGCGAAGGATGAGCGCCGAGACGACGACCAGGAAGATCACCCGGACGAAACGCGAGCCGCGGGCGACCGCAGTACGGGCGCCGAGCAGACCGCCGAGCATATTGGCCGCGCCCATGATCAGGCCGAGCCGCCACAGCGGAGCGCCGTGGGCGGCGAAGACGAGGATGGCGCCGAGGTTCGTGGCGACATTGGCGATCTTGGCCTTGGCGCTGGCGCGGAGAAAGTTGTAGCCCATCAGGCCGACCAGCGCGAAGATGAGGAACGAGCCGGTACCGGGCCCGACCGCGCCGTCGTAGAACCCGATCAGCAACCCGACCAGGCTGGCGGCGACGTAGTGGGCCCGGCCGTCGAGGCGCAGTACGGTCGCGGACCCGAGATCCGGCTTGAACCAGGTGTAGAGCGCTACACCGATCAGCAGGACGAGCACGATCGGCTTGAACCACGTCATCGGTATCTGCGTCGCCACCAGCGCGCCGCCTGCAGCCCCGATCGCGGCCAGCCCGGCCAGCGGCAACACTGTCCGCCGATCGGGCTTCACCTTGATGCCGAAGGTGACCGCGCTGGTCGTCGTACCGAACAACGACGAGATCTTGTTGGTCGACAGAATCTGCGCCGGCGAAGCATTCGGCAGCCCGAGCAACATCGCCGGCAACTGGATCAGCCCGCCGCCACCGACCACCGCGTCGATCCAGCCCGCCGAGAAGGCGGCAACCACCAGAAAGACCAGCGTCCACACGGAGATGTCAGGCACGGCAGCCCTCGGGGCGGCGATAATCGGTCACGGTTCCATCATCCGGTAAGCCCATTGTCCCGCTCTACCCTTACACCCTTCGATGTGACGCAGCCCGCAAGGAGAGCTCCTTTGGACGAGCAGGCGAGCCCAGCAATCCAGGAACGCATCCGCTCGAGCTTCGACCGCCAAGGCCTGATGTCCCACCTGGGCGCCCGCCTCAGCCACATCGGCCCCGGCCGTGTTCACATCGTCTTGCCCAGCCGCCCCGAGGTCACCCAGCAACACGGCTACTTCCACGCCGGCGCCACCAGCTCCATCGCCGACAGCGCCGGCGGCTACGCAGCCTTCACCCTCTTCCCTGACAACACCTCGGTCCTCACCGTCGAATACAAAATCAACCTCCTCTCCCCCGCCGAAGGCGACTATCTGGAGGCCGTCGGCGAAGTCCTGAAGGCCGGCCGAACACTGTCGGTCTGCCGCCTAGAGGTCTACGCAGTCACCGGCCCCAACCGCTCCTTGATAGCCACCGGCCAACAAACCCTCATCCAGATCGAGGCCCGAGCCGACCGCTGACCCCCAGGCGACCCGCCGTCCCGCCGTCCCGCTCGACAGGAGGTAGTACCTGGTTCCCGCCCAGCGAGATGGTCCTGAGCGTGAACCTCCGCGCCCGACAGGACCACCTCCTGTCGAGCGGGACACCACCCACCCTGCGGTCGCTATCTGCCTGTCCACCCGAGTCCCCCACCCCGGCGACTTCCTCCAACTAACCGCAGCCCTCTGGCGCACCCCCATCGGCCCCCACGACCGCTCCCCCCGAATGCTCGCCCTGATCCTCGACGGCCTCCGCCCCCAGCCGTAGCCCCGTCGGGGCACCCAATACGAGCAACACCAAGAACGACCGCTCTACGAGCGAGCACCACCAACCGACCGCCAGCACGACGGCCAACCGCTGACTCCCCACCCGGTTCGCTCGGTGGCAGCGGGGAGGATCCTGCCCCAGATTCGGGGCAATCGCCTCCCCAGCCTCGGCGAAAATCCTCCCCACCGTTCGTAGCTCGGGGGCGCCTCGGCGACCACCTTGGACCCTGCCGCGAGAGCGACTGTCCCGGACAACAGGAGGTAGTGCATGCTTCCGTGCCCGGCAGGCCGGGGTGAACCCCGCCGACGCAATTACCTCCTGTCGACCAGCACACCAAGCCAACCGGAGGCAGACGCGGAGCACACCCAGCAACCAGCACCCCAACAAGGGGCTCCCCACCACCGTGGCGCCCTCGCGCGACGCAGCAGCGCAGTCACGGGCAGGCGGGAGCGCCCAGAGCAGTGAGCGATGCAGGAGCGAACGGCGGCGGGTGCGTGGGTGTAGTAACAAACAGCAACCGCCGCCCTCACCCGAAGGTGAGAGCGGCGGTTGGGGTTGAGCAGGTGGTCAGCCGCGGACGACGGAGACCAGGTGGTCGACGATGTCGGCGACCGGGACGTCGGTGCGGTCGCCGGAGCGACGGTCCTTGACCTCGATCGTGCCGTCGGCCAGGCCCTTGCCGACAACGGCGATCGTCGGGATGCCGAGGAGTTCGGCGTCCTTGAACTTCACGCCAGGTGAGACCTTCTCGCGGTCGTCGTACAGCACCGTCAGGCCGCGCGCCTCCAGCTCGGCAGCGATCGACGCCGCCTTCGCGAACAGGTCCGCATCCTTGCCGGTGGCAACCAAGTGGACATCCGCCGGCGCGATCTCGCGGGGCCAGATCAGGCCGAGGTCGTCGTGGTTGCCTTCGGCGATCGCGGCGACGGCGCGGGTAACGCCGACGCCGTACGAACCCATGGTGACCGTGACGAGCTTGCCGTTCTGGTCGAGCACCTTGAGGTCCAGTGCCTCGGCGTACTTCTTGCCCAGCTGGAAGATGTGACCCATCTCGATGCCGCGCGCAGACGACAGCGGACCCGAACCGTCGGGCGCCTCGTCGCCGTCGCGCACCTCGGCCGCCTGGATCGTGCCGTCGGCGGTGAAGTCGCGGCCGTGCACCAGGTTGATCACGTGGTAGCCGGTCTTGTCCGCACCCGTCACCCACGCCGAACCCTCCGCAACGCGGGGATCAAGCAGGTACCGGATCTTCGAAGCGTTCTCCGACCCCAGCACGCCGGGGCCGATGTAGCCCTTGGCCAGCGCCGGGTTCTTCTCGAAGTCCGACTCCTCGAACGCGACGACCTCGGCGGGCTCGACCTGCGCGCCCAGCCGCTTCTCGTCGAGGTTCCGGTCGCCCGGTACGCCGATCGCCAGCGGCTCGCGCGTGCCGTCGGGGTGCACCAGCATCACGAGCACGTTCTTCAACGTGTCCGCAGCCGTCCACTCGCGACCGTCGACCCGGGCATGCTTCGCGTTCAGCGCGTCGACCAGAGTGTCGATGGTCGGCGTGTCCGGCGTGTCCACAACCTCAGCGGCAGGCACACCCGACGCGTCGAGAGCCGGCGACTGCGGCACCACGACAGCCTCGACGTTGGCCGCGTAGCCACCCGGCGAGCGGACGAAGGTGTCCTCGCCGTTCTCCGCGATCGCCAGGAACTCCTCCGACGCCGAGCCGCCCATCGCGCCCGACATCGCGGCCACGATCACGTAGTCGAAGCCGAGCCGGTCGAAGATCGCGATGTACGCCTTGCGGTGCAGCTCGTACGACGCCTGCAGCCCGTCCTGGTCGATGTCGAACGAATACGAGTCCTTCATCACGAACTCACGCCCGCGCAGCACCCCGGCCCGCGGCCGCGCCTCGTCGCGGTACTTGTTCTGGATCTGGTAGATCGACAGCGGCAGGTCCTTGTACGACGAGTACAGGTCCTTCACGACGAGGGTGAACATCTCCTCGTGCGTGGGCCCGAGCAGCATGTCGGCGCCCTTGCGGTCCTTGATCCGGAAGATGTTCGGCCCGTACTCCGTCCAGCGGCCGGTCGCCTCGTAGGGCTCGCGGGGCAGCAGCGCCGGGAAGACCAGCTCCTGCGCGCCGATCGCGTTCATCTCCTCGCGGACGATGTTCTCGACGTTGCGCAGCACCTTCAGGCCGAGCGGCAACCAGGTGTAGATACCGGGCGCGGCGCGACGGATGTAGCCGGCCCGGACCAGCAGCCGGTGGCTCGGGACCTCCGCGTCCGCCGGGTCCTCGCGAAGGGTGCGAAGGAACAGCGACGACATGCGCAGAATCACGGGAGTCTCCAAGCAGTGAACGAGTGGTGGAAGAACTACTGACGGCAAAGAGGATATCCGCCGACGGCCAGTACTCTCACCACTTTTCCACAGCCCCGCCTCAACGCCCCTCGCGGGACGCCTTCAGCGCCGCCCGGATCAGCGGGATCTGCAGTGGCAGCCGCGCGAATCCGATCGCCTTCGCCCGCGGCGATCCCTTCCGCTGAAGGTCGAGCGCCATCTGCACGTTCGCCGGGAACACGGCGGCCAGCAGACCAGCGCTGAGCAGGCCTGCCGGACGCCGCGTCCGCGGGTGCAACAGCCCGGCCGCGCAGGCGAGTTCGGCGACGCCCGAGGCGTAGACGAGCTCCTTCTTGCGCGGCAGCTGGTGCGGCACGATCCGCTCGAACGGCTCCGGTTTCACGAAATGCAGCACGCCCATCACGCCGAACAACACTGCCAGCCCGGTCGTGCTCCTGCTCCGTCTGCTCATATTGGTGACCTTAGCGGATCGTGTTACCCGCGGGTAAGGCAAGTTCTACGGCAGCTTCCCGTACGGCGTCGCAGCAGCGCGAGCGGCGTACAGGAGAGCCGGCTTCTGCGCCGGCCACAAAGTGCTCGTGAAACACGAGTACGACGGGAAGAACCCGCCACAGCTCCCCGAGTCAGGCCCGATCTCGAACGTGTACGACGGTACGCCGCGCGTCCCGTAGAGCCAGTCATCCGTAGCCCCCGGAGCGAAGTACCCGACCCCTCCGTCACCCGTCGACACCGGATACCCGTTCAGCGCGCCCATCTTCTTGCCCAGGGCAACCAATGCCGCCTTGTTCGGCGCGGCCGTGTTCGTGTAGCCGTACGGCGCGAGGATGTCGTTGCCGAAACTGTGCAGCGTCAGGAAAACCCCAGTGGTATCCGCAGCGGCCGGCTCGCTCACGCCACCCTTGGTGTCGCGGAAGATCTTGTCCAGCAAGCCTTGGACCGCGACCGTCTCCGGCTCCGACACGGACTTCTTGCCGGGATAGGTCTCGTCGCACGGACCGCCCTGCTGCACATCCCACTGGAAGCTCGAGTTGCGATTCAGGTCGACACCGGCATCGGCGGCCGGGCAGCCACCCGCGGAGTTGTCGACGTTCTTGCGCTGCATCACCGGCTGCGTCGGGTTCGACGCGACCACATCGACACCATCCGGGTTCGCCATCGGGATCACCCAGAGCTCGCGGGTGTCCAGCAGCGACGTGATCTCGGGGTCCGTTCCGTACGAGCCGACGAGCAGGTCGATCCACTTGTACGCGACCTCGCCGGTCGCCACCTCACGGGCGTGGATCTGGGTATGCAGGACGAACTTCGGCTTCTTGCCGGTGCTGTTCAGCGCACAGTCGCCGGTGGTGAGCTTGGTGATGCAGAGGGCCTGGATGTCGTGCCCACCCTGCCCTTTGGTCTTCTTCCACGAGTCGCCGATGTCGTACAGCTTCACCAGATCCGGATGGGCCGCGGCGACGGCCGCATTGTGTTGCTCATGGCCCGCTGACGTGTGGTAGCCGCCGTAGTACGTAGTACCGGCTGCTGTTGCGCGGATCACTGGCTGGTAGACGTTGCCGGTCTTGCCGAGGACCACGCCACGGTCGCGGAGACGGGCGACTTCGGCCGGGGTGGCGACCAGGATCGGGCGAGAGCCGTGGCCGTGGGAGATGTCGTAGCCGTCGCGAACGAGATCGGCGACAGTCACCCCGGCGGGCAGCTTGAGCGAATAGTAGGAAGGTGTGGTGTCAGCCTTCTCCGCTAGAGGGATGGGCGTGGCGGCAGAGGGACCAGGCGCGAAGCCGGCGACGGCGATCGCGACGGTGGCCAGTCCGGCCAATGACACAGCGAGTTTTCGCATTCAGTTTTCCTTCGGCTGGGCGGGGCGGCGCTGCCGAACAGCAAACCTCACCTGCGGTCACCGCGCCATCACAATGAGCGCTCAGCCTTAGAACAGGATCGTCGCGAAGGTCTCGATGGTCCGGAACCCCACCCGCTCGTACGCCGCTCGCGCCGGCGTATTGAAGGCGTTCACATAAAGCGTCACCACCGGCGAGATCTGGCGCGCGAGTTCCACCACAGCCGCCATGCCAGGAGCGGCCAGCCCCTGCCCGCGTCGCTCGGGGTCGACCCACACGCCCTGGATCTGGCAAACCCCACTACCCACCGAGCCGATCTCGGCCTTGAACACGACCTTGCCGTCCTCGATCCGCGCGAACGCCCGACCAGCCCGGATCAACTCGGCGACCCGCGACCGGTAGAACGTGCCATCCGGCCCGGTCTGCGGCGGTACCCCGACCTCCTCGGTGTACATCGCGACGCATGCCGGGTACAGAATCCCCAGCTCCACCGGCTCGACCGCGCGCACCAACGGATCGGGCGCGATCGCCGGCGGCCCCTCGATCACCATGAACGGCTGCTCGTCACGGACCTCGCGGGCCGGTCCCCAATGCGGTTCGAGCGCAGTCCACAACTGGTCGACAGCACGAGCCGGCCCGAGGATCTGGAAACAGTTGCGTCCTCGCCGCAACGCGTACGCCGCGAACGAACGCAGCGCGGCCTCCCCCGCTCCGACCGGCACCATGTTGCCGCCCGCGTGACAGAGCGCCTCGAGCTCGCCCTTCTCGACGTATCCCCAGACCTCGGCGCCGCGGCGCGGATCGAGTCCGGACGCCTGGACCAAGGAGTCGACGAAGACGTTCACGACCGGATCGCGGGCGATGACGGCCCTCGCTGCTGAGAGGTCGCGAGGACCCAGTACCCGTACGCCCACGCCGCAGAACCTAGCCGATTACGGCCGCTGTGGCGCGCAATGGGTCGATTAGAGCGCGCGAGCCATCCAGATCAGCTCGTCCCCGAGGTCCCGGTCCGGCGTACTACGAGGCGCCCCGAAACCGTTCTTGCGATAGAACCGGATCGCCTGCTCGTTGCCGACCAGCACATCGAGCAACAATTGATCCGTCCCCACCGGAAGCGCCCCGATCGCCCCGTCCAGCAGGGCTTTCCCCACCCCTTGCCCCTGATACCCGGGCAGCACATACAGCTTCCACATCACCCAGAAGCCGGCCTCCTGCCCCAGGCCGACCATCCCCACAACGCGCTCGTCGACGACCGCGACCAGAGTGATGCCGCGCGTGATGCCGCGCTCGACGACCTCGGGCGACCACCACTGGGCTAGACCATCCGCAATGAACTCCGGCGACACCAACCCGTCGTACGCGACCGGCCAGGTCGTCAACCCGATCTCCCGCACCGCGTCGACATCATCCACCGTCGCCTCGCGCACGCTGATCATCCGCGCACCCGCAAGGTCTGCCCGTCCGGATCAACCACAGCCAAACCCCCGTCGACGTGCTCAGCCCGATAGCCGGTCGCCGCAAGCCGCTCGGCAACCTCATCGAGGCTCTCTGTGGTGGTCAACTCGATCTGTACTTCGGGCCCGCCCGCCGGCCGGAATCTCGCCAACTCAGGGTTGTCCCCACCCAGCGTCTCCAGCAGCCGCTCCCATCCCGCCTGATCCGAGACGGCGAGCACCGGCGTGACCGACCACCGAGTGTCCGGCTGCGCATCATGCAGCTTGTAGCCGTACAGATCCTTGTGCCGCTCATCGATCCACAACCCCGCACCATCCGGCCCCTTGGCCGTCAACACGCGCCCGAAAGCCTCGTCGAAGATGCTCACCTCCTCGAAGCCGGCGGCAACCAACCGCTCCAGCAACTCATCGATGTCATCGGCCTCGAAGGTCAGCCTCGTCTGCCCCGGCTCGCCACCGGTATCGCTCCGAGCCGCATCGTGCAGCGCGATCATCCCGCGCCCCGCGACCATGTCGATCCAGATCCCGCTCTCGGACTCGATCCGGGACCGCAACCCCAGCGTCTCCAGGAACGCCCGCATCGCCTGCACGTCGTCCGTGAACCGCAGCGCACGAATCACCACGTCGTTCATGCTCATCCCTTCCCGTTCCCGTTGAGATAGTCCGTTAGCGCCTGCTCGACCAGAGCAGACAAACTCGTGCTCTCGTCGATCGCCTGGTGCTTGATCCGCCGGATCAGCTCCGGTGGCAGGTACACGTTGAACTGCGCCTTCTTGGCAGCCTCTTCGGTCATATCTAGGATGCTAGCAATCTAGCGAGCTAACAAACAAGCCCCCTGGCCAAGGATGGCCAGGGGGCTTGCTAACGGTTGAGCGGATCAGACGGCGGCCAGCAGCGCATCGTCCAGTTCTTTGAGCAGCTTGGCCTTCGGGCGGGCGCCGACGACCGACCAGATCAGCTCGCCGTGCTGGAAGAGCATCAGGGTCGGCAGGGCCATCACCCGGTAGTTCGCGGAGATCGCCGGGTTCTCGTCGGAATTCACCTTCACCACGGTCAGCCGGTCGGCGCGCTCGACCGCGATCTGCTGCAGGATCGGGACGATCTGGTGGCACGGCGGGCACCACTGGGCCCAGAAGTCCACCAGGACGGGCTTGGCGGCCCGTAGTACCAGTTCATCGAAGTTCGTCTCGTCGGCCACGAGTAGTTCGGTCATCCCTTGGTCCTCCAGTTCTCGGCATCGGTCAGGAGGTCGGCGAGCTTGATCCGCAACTCGGTCAGCTCGGCGATGCGGCGGTCCACCTCGGTGATCCGTGCCCGGTACGCGGTCAGCGACGCCGGGCAGACATCCGCCCGGTCGTTGCCGGCCCGCAGGCACTCGATGAACGGGTAGGTCTGCTCCGCGGTCAGTCCGAGCGACAACAAGGCCTTCACCTCACGGACCACGATCACGTCCTCGGCGCCGTATGCCCGGTACCCGTTCGCCTCCCGCCGGGGCTTCAGCAGCCCCTGAGACTCGTAGTACCGCACCGCCTTGATCGTCACCCCGGCCTCAGCCGCCAAATCCCCGATCCGCATCTCCGCCTCCTTGACCCGACGCTAAACCCTGCCCCCAGGGTCAAGGTCAAGTCAGGATAGTTCGGCTCGGAGCCAATCGCCCAGGACCTTGGCGCTCGCGTCCACGAGAGCCGGCCAGTCCATCGCGGCCTCGTCGGCCGAGTCGGAGACGTGTTTGATCAGGCGGATCGGTACGCCGAACTGGCGGCAGGCGAAGGCGACGCCGTACGCCTCCATGTCGACCAGGTGAGCGCGTTCGGCGAGCCGTGCCTTGAGGACCGGGTCGGTGACGAAGACGTCGCCCGAGGCAAGGACCGTGCCGTCACCACCCTCGATCGAGATCGACTCCTGCGGGTCGAGCCCGATCCCCCGGATCGCCTCGGCGTTGAGGTCGTGGTTGACGACCTCACTCGGCAGGTAGATGCCGGACAGTCCGTCGCGCAGCGCTCCCGTCGTACCGACGTTCAGGACCGTGAGGTCACTGGTGTCGCGGCCGGCCAGGGCCTGCGCTGTGATCACCGCCGCCGCGGTCTTGCCGACTCCCGTGATGACCACCGGGATGCCTTCCGGAACGTACCGAGCCTCGCCGCGCGTCGCGCTGATCACCATGTACTCCGTCACGCGGCGAGGGTACCGGTCACCCGAAGCTGAAGGTGAAGGCGGAGACGCCTGAGCTGTAGGTCAGCGTCATCGTCTGCCGCTCCGGCTGCGGCGCGCTGGCCAGCTCGTACAGGTTCGGTGTGCCTTGGACCGTGATCGTCTTGTCCGGCCGGCCCGGGATCGACACGGTCACGGTGCCCTGGCCTGACAGTACGTGGAAGACCTTCGCAGCTTGGTAGTTCAGCCGCACCTGCGAGCCCTTGGTCGAGGTCACGTTCTGCGTGCCCACGGCCCAGTTCCCGCCGAGGCTGTAGGTGTCGTTCGGCTGCTGAGGATTGAGGCCGAAGGCAACGGTCTTGTTCGGGGTGAGCTTGCCAGTGCCGTTCAGGTTGGTCGAGCGGGAGTAGGCCAGGTACGTCTCGGGCGTGGTCCCCTCGGCACCGATCGAGTCGGCCTTGACCGTGCCGTCGACGGGAGCCGGCAGTTTGATCTCGGGGTTGGCGTCAGTCAGCAGCTGGCGGATCTGGTCCTCGGTCTGGCCGTAGTCGCCCTCACCGAACTTGATCGACCGCACGGTGCCACCGGCATCGACGAGATACTTCGCCGGCCAGTACTGGTTGCGGTACGCCGTCCAGGTGGCGAGGTTGTTGTCCTGACCGACCGGATAGCCGATGCCCTCCTTGCGGATCGCCGACTGCAGGTTCCCGGCGTCCTTCTCGAACGCGAACTCCGGCGAGTGGATCCCGACGATCTGCAACCCGAGCGACTTGTACGCCTTGTCCCAGGCGAGCAGATGCGGGGTGGCCCGCTGGCAGTTGATGCACGAGTAGGCCCAGAAGTCGACGAGCACGACCTTGCCCTTCAACTCGGCCAACGTCGCAGCCGCGCCGTCAGGAGTGTTGAACCACTTCTGCGTACCGCGAAACTCCGGCGCCGCACCACACGTCGCCAACTCGGCCGCGCCCGGCGTGCACTTGGCCAACTCCTCACCACCGACCCCGATCGCCGGCGCCAGCGCACCCTGCACCGTCTTGTTCTCGGCAACCTTCTTCTCCAGCCCGCTGGTATAGCTCGGCAGCGACCGCTGGATGACATCGGTGACGTTGAACGCGAGCGCGACGGCCAGCGCGATCATCACCGCACCACCGGCGATCCGGAAACCCTTCTGGTGATCGCGATACGCCTTCACCCGCTGCGAGATCCGCGACCCGGCCGACGCGAAGATCAGCAACGGCAACGCAGCACCCATCGCAAACGACACGGTCAGTACCACCGTCCGCCAGCCCACGTTCCCGGTCGCACCCGCAACGGTGATTGCCGCCAGCACCGGCCCAGCGCACGGAACGTACAAGGTCCCGAGGCCCAGCCCGAGGACGAAAGCACCGTTGTTGTTCCGGTTGATCTTGGGGAGCCGGTAGAACGGCTTCTCGATCCAGTGCCCGAGCGCGGGAAAGATCAGGCCGAGACCGACGATGCTGAGGATGATCAGCCCGCCCCAGCGCAGGAAGTCGTCCGGCAGACCGAGCGCCGACAAGATCACCGAACCGGCCAGCGTGAAGACACTGAAGCTGACCACGATCCCGGCGATGATCTTCAGCGGCCGCCAGTCCCGGGCCGGCTTGCCCACCGCGACTTCCTCGACCAGCACGTTGCTGTCGCCGACTGCGGTCTTGCGCTGAGCCTCAGGTTTGCCGGTGGTACCGGCGAAGAAGATGATCGGCAGCATCGGCAGGACACACGGTGAGACACCCGTGATCAACCCACCCAGCAGTCCGATGAGGGCCAAGGTGATCATGGGGCTCCATCCGAAGTCAGCAACAAAGGTCGCTGGTACTTCGGTACGGAGGGTGTGCCCGGATGGGCGCGGCGCCGATTACGCCGCCCTTACAGCAGATACTGCCCGGAGTACGAGGATCTAGCCGACCGTCACGGTGGGCTCGCCGCCGTCGACGGACTCGCCCATCTCCTCGGCGATCCGCATCGCCTCTTCGATCAGCGTCTCGACGATCATCGACTCGGGCACCGTCTTGATCACCTCGCCCTTGACGAAGATCTGGCCCTTGCCGTTGCCGGAGGCAACCCCGAGGTCGGCCTCGCGGGCCTCACCCGGTCCGTTCACGACGCAGCCCATAACCGCGACGCGGAGCGGAACCTCCATGCCCTCCAGGCCCGCGGTGACCTGCTCGGCCAGCGTGTAGACGTCCACCTGCGCGCGACCGCACGACGGGCAGGAGACGATCTCGAGCTTGCGCTCGCGCAGGTTCAGCGACTGCAGGATCTGCAGGCCGACCTTGACCTCCTCGACGGGCGGCGCGGACAGCGAGACGCGGATCGTGTCGCCGATGCCCTGAGCCAGCAGCGCGCCGAACGCCACCGACGACTTGATCGTGCCCTGGAAGGCGGGCCCGGCCTCGGTGACACCGAGGTGCAGCGGCCAGTCGCCGGCCTCGGACAGCAGCTGGTAGGCCTTGACCATGACGACCGGGTCGTTGTGCTTGACCGAGATCTTGAAGTCGTGGAAGTCGTGCTCCTCGAACAGCGACGCCTCCCAGACGGCCGACTCGACCAGCGCCTCGGGCGTGGCCTTGCCGTACTTCTTCAGCAGCCGCGGGTCGAGCGAGCCGGCGTTGACGCCGATCCGGATCGAGGTGCCGTGGTCCTTGGCGGCGGCCGCGATCTCCTTGATCTGGTCGTCGAACTTACGGATGTTGCCCGGGTTCACCCGGACCGCCGCACAGCCGGCCTCGATCGCGGCGAACACGTACTTGGGCTGGAAGTGGATGTCGGCGATCACCGGGATCTGCGAGTGCCTGGCGATCTCCGGCAGCGCGTCGGCGTCGTCCTGCGACGGGCAGGCGACCCGGACGATGTCGCAGCCGGCCGCGGTGAGCTCGGCGATCTGCTGCAGCGTCGTGTTGACGTCCGAGGTGAGCGTGGTGGTCATCGACTGCACCGACACCGGCGCGTCGCCACCGACCAGCACCTTGCCCACCTTGATCTGGCGGGTCTTGCGGCGCGGGGCGAGGGTCGGCGGAGGCAGCGCGGGCATGCCCAGGGAGATGCTCATTTTTCCTTTGTCCGGTTGAGAGTTATCCGTTGAAGAGCTTGATCGGGTTCACGATGTCGGCGACGACGAGCAGCACGCCCATCACCACGATGACGCTGGCGGCCACGTACGCGATCGGCAGCAGCTTCGCCACGTCGACGTACCCGGGGTCGGGCCGGCCGAGCAGCTTGGCGAAGCCGCGCCGGATGCCTTCCCAGATCGCGCCGATCATGTGGCCGCCGTCCAGCGGCAGCAGCGGGATGAAGTTGAACAGCGCGAGGAACAGGTTCAGCGAGGCGAGCAGCGAGACCAGGAAGGCGATCCGCTCACCACCGGTCAGGTCGTTGTTGGAGGCCACCTCACCGGCGACCCGGCTGGCGCCGACGACGCTCATCGGGCTGTCCTGGTCGCGGTCGCCGCCGACGATCGACTTGGCCACGCCGACCAGCTTCTGCGGGAAGTTGCCGAGTGCCTTGACCGTGGCGACGGTCAGCTCGCCCATCTTGTCGACGACGAAGCCGAAGTTCTGCCGGACCACCTTCTGCTCCGGCGAGACGCCGAGGAAGCCGACCGAGACGTACTTGTCCGAGCCGGCCTTCTCCACCACCTGGTTCAGGATGGTGTTCGTCTTCAGGGTCTGCTGCTGCCCGTCGCGCTCGACCACGATGGTGGCCGGCTTGTCCGTGTTGGACCGGATCAGCGGCGTCAGGTCGTCCCATGAGTTGATGGTGGTGCCGTTGAAGCTCAGGATCTTGTCGCCGACGTGGAACCCGGCGGCCTTGGCCGGCGACTCCTTGTCGGCGGGCGTGCAGACCCGGCCGGGCTTCGAGGCCTCCGACGCGGGGATCACGCAGTCGGTGACGGTGGAGACGGTGGTCTGGGCGACGTTGGCGCCGTAGAACATGAACAGGCCGGCGAACAGCAGGAAAGCGATCAGCACGTTCACCAGCGGGCCGGACGCCATCACGATCAGCTTCTTCCACCACACCTTCTGGTAGAACAGCCGGCCGTTGTCGGCGGGATCGATCGTCTCGTACTCCGCGGTGCGCGCGTTCTCCACCAGCGACTGGATCGGCCCGGTGTTGGCCTTGCGGACCTTCGTCGGGTCCTGCCCCTTGGCCGGCGGCATCATCCCGATGATCCGGACGAAGCCACCCGCCGGGATCGCCTTGAAGCCGTACTCCGTCTCGCCGCGCTTGACCGACCAGACGGTCTTGCCGAAGCCGACGAAGAACTGGGTCACCTTCATGCCGAACGCCTTGGCCGGCAGCATGTGACCCATTTCATGCAGCGCGACCGACACCAGGATGCCGATCACGAACAGCACCACGCCGACGAAAGTGAGGAGTGCGCTCATACCTGTGTGGTCTCCTGGCCCTGCTCGTTCGTGCTGCCGGTCAGTTCTCGGGCCCGCGCGCGGGCCCATGCGTCCGCGGCGAGCACGTCGTCGACGGACAGTTCCTCGTACGAGGGTACGTCGTGTTCGGTCACGATCCGGGCCACGGTGTCGACGATCCCCAGGAACGGCAGCCGGCCGCTCCGGAACGCCTCGACGCAGACCTCGTTGGCGGCATTCAGTACGGCTGGAGCGGTACCGCCCCGCTCCCCCGCCTCACGGGCCAGTTGGACGGCCGGGAACGCCTCGCTGTCGAGCGGCTCGAACTCCCAGGAGCCCGCCTTGGTCCAGTCGCAGTGCGGAGCGGCGTCCGGTATCCGTTCAGGCCAGCCGAGGGCGAGCGCGATCGGCAGCCGCATGTCCGGCGGCGAGGCCTGGGCGATGGTCGAGCCGTCCACGAACTCGACCATCGAGTGCACGATCGACTGCGGGTGGACGACGACCTCGATCCGGTCCATCGGGAGGCCGTAGAGCAGGTGCGCCTCGATCACCTCGAGACCCTTGTTGATCAGGTTGGCGGAGTTGATCGTGATCACCGGGCCCATGTCCCAGGTGGGGTGGTTCGCCGCTTGCTCGGGGGTGACGTCGGCCATCTCGGCTCGGGTGCGGCCGCGGAAGGGTCCGCCGCTCGCGGTCACGATGAGGCGGCGTACCTCGTCGGCGGTACCGGTGCGGAGGCATTGGGCGATCGCACTGTGCTCCGAGTCGACCGGGACGATCTGACCCGGCTTGACCCGCTTCACCACGAGCGGGCCGCCGATGACCAGTGACTCCTTGTTGGCGAGCGCGAGGGTGGTACCGGCGTCGAGCGCGGCCAGGGTGGGTTGCAAGCCAACGGATCCGGTGATGCCGTTCAGTACTACGTCGCACGCCAGGCCGGCCAGCTCCGTGGAGGCGTCCGGGCCGGTGATGATCTTCGGGATCCGGAACTGCCCCTGGGAGTAGCCGCGCTTCTGCGCCTCGGCGTAGAAGGCCAGCTGCAGATCCTGGGTCGCGGTGGCCTTGGCGACCGCGACGACCTCGACCTCGAACTCCAGCGCCTGCTGCGCGAGCAACGCAACGTTGTCACCGCCCGCGGACAGCGCGAGCACCCGGAACCGATCCCGGTTCCGCCCGATCAGCTCGAGGGCCTGCGTCCCGATCGAGCCGGTCGAACCGAGGATGACGACAGTGCGTTGATTCACGCGACCTATTGTCACAGGTACTCGTCCCCGGTCGGCTCCCGGCAGCGCTACGGTTGGCTCCATGAGTCTGGAACAGCCGCCGCCCGCCCGCAGGGCATCCGACCAGGACCGTGAGCGCGCCGCCGCGGTGATCCAGGAGGCCCACGGTGACGGCCGGCTGGACTTCGAGGAGATGGACGAGCGGCTGACGCAGATCTACTCGGCCAAGACCGAGATCGAGCTCCGTACCGCGACCGCCGACCTGCTGCCGGTCGCGCACGGCAGCGCCGCGGCCGAGCTGACCATCCGCGCCAAGCACAGCGCCCAGAAGCGCGAAGGCGCCTGGATCGTGCCCGAGCGGGTGACCGCGGTCGCCGAGCACTCGTCGGTCAAGCTCGACTTCACCGACGCGGTGATCAGCTGGCGCGAGGTCCATGTGGAGGCGCACGCCAAACACAGCTCGGTGGTGATGGTCGTGCCGCGCGGCTGGAGCGTCGACATCGACAACGTGGACATGGTCCACAGCGCCGCGAAGAACAAGGCGACCGCGCCGACGGCCGGCAGTGTCCGGCTGGTCGTCACCGGTCAGGCCCGGCACGGCTCGATCGTCGTGCGGCATCCGCGCAAGCGGCACTGGTGGTGGCCTTGGTACAGCAAGTGACGCGCCTTCGGTGAGGTCAACCCCACCCTGAAGTGTGAGGTTTTCTGCAGGGTGTGGCGGCGCTGTTGCCGTTAGCGTGTGGGCATGACGGTTTCGCTGGATCTCGTAGACGTCGACTCGCTGCTCACCGAAGAGGAAGTCGCCATCAGGGCGACCGCCCGGCGGTTCGCGGACGAGCAATTGCGGCCGCACCTGCCCGAGTGGTTCGAGTCGGCCAGCATCCCGGCGCGCGATCTCGCGAAGGAGCTGGGCTCGCTCGGCCTGCTCGGCATGCACCTGACCGGCTACGGTTGCGCCGGGCTCGGGCCGGTGGCTTATGGGCTGGCCTGTCTGGAGATCGAGGCGGCTGACTCGGGGATGCGGTCGCTGGTGAGCGTCCAGGGTTCGCTGGCGATGTACGCGATCTGGAAGTACGGCAGTGAAGAGCAGAAGACCGAGTGGCTGCCGCGGATGGCCGCCGGCGAGGCGATCGGCTGCTTCGGGCTGACCGAGCCGGACTTCGGATCGAACCCCGGTGGCATGCGGACGAACGCCCGGCGCGACGGCGACGACTGGGTGCTCAACGGGTCGAAGATGTGGATCACCAACGGGTCGGTGGCCGATGTGGCGGTCGTCTGGGCTCGGACGGATGACGGGGTGCGCGGGTTCGTAGTACCGACCTCGACGCCTGGATTCTCGGCGCCGGAGATCACCCGGAAGATGTCGCTGCGGGCGTCGGTGACGTCGGAGCTGATCTTCGAGGACGTACGGCTGCCGGCCTCGTCTCTACTGCCTGAGGCTCGCGGGCTGTCCGGGCCGTTGGGGTGTCTGAACGAGGCGCGGTTCGGGATCATCTTCGGCGCGATGGGCGCGGCGCGGGACTGCCTGGAGACGGCGGTCTCGTACGCGGCCGATCGGCAGGTTTTCGACAAGCCGCTGTCGGCGTACCAGCTGACGCAGGCGAAGTTCGCCGACATGGCGGTCGAGCTGAACAAGGGCATCCTGCTCGCGGTCCACCTCGGTCGGCTGAAGGAGAAGGGCACGCTGCGGCCGGAGCAGGTCAGCGTCGGCAAACTCAACAACGTGCGCGAGGCGATCGCCATCGCCCGCGAGTGCCGCACGATCCTCGCCGCCAACGGAATCAGCGGCGAGTACCCGATCATGCGCCACGCCAACAACCTCGAGTCAGTCCTCACCTACGAAGGCACCTCCGAGGTCCACCAACTAGTCATCGGCCAGGCTCTCACCGGCCAATCCGCCTTCCGCTGAGCCGCCGGAATGGTTGGGAATCGACAGATCGGGTACTTAGCGTAAGGAAGCATCCACGGACAGTCACCTGGAGGTGACGATGAGGATCAACGGGGGCATTGCACTCATCGCGGTCGGGGCGATCATCGCCTTCGCCGTCCGAGACACGACCAGCCGGATCGACCTCGCCGCGGTCGGCATCATCATCATGCTCGGCGGCGTGTTCGGGCTCTGGTTCTCCTACCGGCTGGCGAACGCCAAGCACGACGAGGAGATCGAGCTGATCAAACCGTCGGTCGAGGAGCAGTACACGACCGAGCCGCACGAGTACGCGATCCAGGAGCCGATCGACGTCACTCCCAGCCACCTTCCGAAGGAGTCCTAGACCAGGCGGGCGCCGCCGTCGAGGTGGAGGACCGTGCCGGTCAGGAACGGGTTGGTGATCGCGCTCAGGACCGCTGTCGAGACGTCTTCGGTGGTACCGATCCGGCGGGCCGGGTTCTTCGCCGCGACGTCGGCGTACAGCTTGTCCTTGTCCGGCCCCAGCCCATCCCAGGCGCCTGAGTCGATGATGCCTGGCGAGACCGCGTTGACCCGGACGGGTGCCAACTCGACCGCGAGCGCCTGAGCCAGGAAGGCGACCGCGCCGTTGGTCGTCGCCGTCACGGCCATCCCGGCTTTGGGGCGCCAGGCAACGATCCCGGAGAAGAGCGTCACCGAGGTCGTCGGCCGGAGGTGCTTGACCAGCAGCAGCGCACCGATCACCTTCGCGTCGAACGCTTTGGCGATCGCCTCACGCTCCAGCTTCTCCACTGGGCCCTTCGCCGGCGCGTTGGCCAGCGAGATCAGATGCTCGACGACGACGTCGCGGCGGGCCAGCTCCGTCGCCAGCTCCGCGATCGAGTCCTCGTTGCCCAGGTCAACGACCGCCGTGGCCACCTCGCCCTCGATCGAGTCGGCAACCTTCTGTACTGCGTCGGCGCTGCGGCCGGTGATCGTCACCCGGGCGCCTTGGTCGACGGCGTCCTGGGCCAGCTGCCGGCCGATACCCGAACCGCCCGCCACGATGAGGATCTGCTTGCCGTTGAGTTCCGTCGCTGTTGTCATGCGTCCAGCCTCGGCGTTTGGCGCCATCGACGCAAAGACCAGTTTTCGATGTTTGCCATAGGCTTCTCCTATGCCTACCTTGCGAGCCCTGGAGTGCTTCGTCGCCACCGTCGAGGCCGGGTCGATCACCCGGGCTGCCGCTGCCTTGCATCTGTCGCAACCTTCGTTGTCGCACCAGATCGCAGTACTGGAGAACGAGCTCGGCTCTCCGCTGCTCGAGCGGCTCCCCCGCGGCATTCGCCCGACCACCGCCGGGCGGGAGGCGTTGCGGCATGCCCGTGCGGCTCTGGAGTCGGCCGATCTCGTAGTACAGGCTGGGCGGGCGGTTACCGCGTTGGACGAGGGGCAGCTCCGGGTCGGCTGCGCGGGCTCGATGACGGCCGGCCTCGTGGCTCCGCTGCTGCGCGCTTGGCGACGGCGTCACCCTCGGGTACGGCTCGTCCTGCAGGAGCGGAACAGCGCCGACGCCCTCGCCGCGATGATCACCGCTGACGAGATCGACGTCGCCATCTGCCCGCGCCCGACCCGCTGGGACGGCGCCGTCGAACTACTCATGAGCGAGGAGCTGGTCATCGTGTTCTGCACCGGCGACCCACTCGGCGATCAACCCGGACCTGTCCCACTTGCCGCACTCCATGGCTACCCGGTGATCCAGTACGCCGGTCCGCATGGCCTGGCCGGCTGGCTCGACGGGCTCTTCGCCGAGCATCAGGTATCGCCCGAGGTGGTGATCCGCACTCGGCAGACGACGTCGGCGCCTGCCCTTGCCGCTGCGGGGTTGGGCGCTGCCGTCGTACCGGTGAGTGGGGTTCCGGCCGGGTTTGCGGGGACTGTGCATCGGCTCGATCCGGCGCAGTCACGGGACGTGGTCGCGCTGACGGCCGGGCGGGGCGACGTACTGGTCTCGCAGTTCGTCGCGTCGGCGCAGGCCACCGGCCTGCGGGTTCCTGCGGCCGTGGCCCGGCAACTGGAAGCGGTTTAAGGCTGGCTGAAGGCTCTGGGGCAGGCTGGCTGCAGAAGGGCGGGTGGTCGAGATGACCGACAAGAACCGTGCACTACTGGAACGCCTCTGGCCGATGGACGGCCAACTAGCGCTGTCAGCCGAAGCCGAGCACGAACTACGCACCGAGGACTACATCCTCGAAATGCCCCAATCCGGCGAACGCATCATCGGCCGCGACAAGATGCGCGCGATGCAACGTGAGTACCCCTCACCCCCATCGATCACAATCCACCGAATCACCGGCGCGGGCGACCACTTCGTCATCCTCGGCCGCTCGGACTACAACGGCGACATCTACCACGTAGCCAACATCGTCGAGTTCACCGAAGGCCGGATCGCCCGCGAGACCCGCATCTACGGCGCCCCCTTCGAACCACCGGCCTGGCGCTCGAAGTACGCCGAATAGAAACTACTTGGCGACCTCGGTGGCGCGGGACTCGCGGACTACGGTGACGCGGATCTGGCCCGGGTAGGTCAGCTCCTCCTCGACCTGCTTGGCGATGTCGCGTGCCATCACCTGGGCGGCGATGTCGTCGACGGCGTCCGGCAGCACCATCACCCGGATCTCGCGGCCCGCCTGCATCGCGAAGACCTTCTCGACGCCCTCGTGATGCATCGCGATCTCCTCGAGCCGCTCCAGCCGCTGCACGTATGCCTCCAGCGACTCACGCCGCGCACCCGGCCGGCCACCGCTGACCGCGTCAGCCGCCTGGGTCAGTACGGCCTCGACGGTCCGCACCTCGACCTCGTTGTGATGCGCCTCGATGCAGTGCACGACATCATCGTCCTCGCCGTACTTGCGGGCGAGCTCGGCCCCGACGATCGCGTGGCTGCCCTCGGACTCGTGCGTCAGCGCCTTGCCGATGTCGTGCAGGAACGCGCCCCGCTTGCACCGCTTGGCATCCAGGCCCAGCTCGGCCGCCATCATGCCGGCGATGTGCGCCGACTCGACCAGGTGCTTGAGCACGTTCTGCCCGTACGACGTCCGGTACCTCAGCAGGCCCATCGTGCGGACCAGTTCGGGATGCAGATCGGTGATGCCGACATCGGCCATCGCGTCCTCGGCGGCCCGCTCGCACAGCTCGGCGACCTCACCCTTGCTGCGCTCGTAGATCTCCTCGATCCGGCTCGGGTGGATCCGGCCGTCGAGCACCAGCGAATCCAGGGTCAGCCGCGCCGTCTCCCGGCGTACCGGGTCGAAGCACGACAGCAGCACCGCCTCGGGGGTGTCGTCGATGATCAGGTTGACGCCAGTGGTCTGCTCGAAGGACCTGATGTTGCGGCCTTCGCGACCGATGATCCGGCCTTTCATGTCGTCGCTGGGCAGATGCACCACGGACACGACCGACTCACTGGTCTGCTCCGACGCCAGCCGCTGAACCGCGCCGGTGATGATCTTGCGCGCCTTGATCTCGCCCTCGTCCTGCGCCTGCCGCTCGATGTCGCGGACGATCGTGTGCGCGTGCCGCTTCGCCTCCGCCTCGATCGCGGCGACCAGCTCGGCCTTCGCCTGCTCGGTGGTGAGGTTGGCGACGCCCTCCAGGATCCGGCGCCGCTCGTCCTCGAGGTCGCGGATCTCGGCCTTGCGCTGGTCGAGCTCGGCGAGCTGGGTGGTGAGTTCGCTCTGGCGCTCCTCGATCCCCCGGTGCTGCTCGTCCAGCCGTTCCTCACGCTCGGTCAGCCGGTGTTCGCGGCGCTCCATCTCGAGCCGCTGCTCGCGCAGGTCCTCGCGGATCGACTGCGCCTCGGACTCGGCTTCCCGGCGGACGTCGGACGCCCGCTGCTCAGCCTCGCGCCGTACTTCGGACGCACGGGTCTCGGCGTCACGCCGGATCTCCTCCGCGCGCTGCTCGGTCGCTTCGGTGCGGACGCGGAGTACGGCGGCCGCCTCCTCCGCCTGCCGAGTCACCAGCTCGGCAGCGGACTTGGCGCCGGACGTGATCGTGGCCGCCTCGAGCTTGGCGTTCGCCTCGGCGGCGCTGAAGGCCGCGGACTGGTCGGCGACCTTGCGGCGGGAGAGCGTCAGGCCGATCCAGGCCAGCAGGCCGACGATCAGCAACCCGATCAGGACGAGCCCCACAGATGCCGCCGTCGGCATGGCCGCGAGTGACATCGGCGTCTCCCCTCTGCGAGTCGCGCCCGAGGGCGTGACGTTGTCGGCGTCGAAGGGAGATTCACAGCGATCGGCAGGACGGTACGACGAAGAGCACCACCCGGTTCGGCGGTGCTGCAAACACCCCGGCTGGGCCGGGTCGTCCTATGCGGCAGCTCGGTCGAGCGTTGGTCTCACGTCCCCGCGCCATGGTGTTGGTCATGGCCCGGGTTTGTCCGGCCGGTCCAGCCGGCCGCTGCTATATGTACGCCATCTCGCGATGGAGTGCTCCCTTACTGATTCCGAGGCTAGGCGCGGCTATCCACAGGGTCAAGACGAACACCCACCCACCAGAACCCCATCCAAATCGAGACCTTCCCCCCACCCCACCCCTCCATCACCCCCTGCTGACCACCCAGTCACACACCGCCGCCCCACTCCATCGCCCAGACTGCCCGGTGCCTCTTACATACATGGTCCGACGCCGAGCGGCCCAGATGAGGCCGCGGCCGAACGCCAGCGACCCGGGTCTCCTCCTGCTTGGCGGCAGGGAGAGCCCGGGTCGCTGGCGTGTCTTACGGGGTGTTACCTCGGGCCGGGGAGCCCGCCGTCCGACGTACCGGTCGCGGTACTGCCCGTCTCGGCGCCCTCGGTACCGGAGCCGGCTGAACTGCTCGGGTTCTCGGCGACGTCAGGCGTCTCTCCGCCTACAACGGTGCCATCCACCGCGTCAGGGGCAGCCTCGTCAACCTCCGACCCAGCCTCATCGACGCTGGGCTCCGGTGCTACCTCGTCGACGGTGCCTTCCGCCTCAGGCGTGGCTTCATCGACGGCGTCCGGGGCAGCCTCAGCGGTCCCGTTGGCGTCAGCCGTACCGGGGCCTGCGGATTGGTCTGGTACAGAATCGGCAGGCTCTGCCGTAGGTTCATCGGCTCCGGCCGTGGGTGCGTCTGCGGTGGTGGTGTCCTCGCTGCTCTGCTCGGTCGAGGTGGTCCCGGGGCCGCCAGTGGGCTGCTCGGCGTGGGAGTCGACATAGGTGCCGACCTTCTCCTGCACCGAATCGACCTTGTCGGCGTACTTTCCGCCGGTCTGCTTGTCGATCAGGTCGCCGGCTTTCTCCACGCCTGCCTTGATCTTGTCCGGGTTTTGCTTGACGACATTCCGGAGCCAGTTCTTCGCCTGGTCTTGGAAATCGTTCATTGCACCCTCCGAGAGGTGTCAGGGGCGGATCGGACGAAAATCCCAGCCTACGGACCGCACAAAGTGATCCGTACTTCGGATCAGACACCGTCAGCCCCGACCCGTCAACGTCCCTCGCCGCTAACCCGTCGTCCCCTTCCACGAAACCCACCCGTCACCCGCCCCTCGACCCGGGTTTCCACCACACGACGTCACGCCGCGTAACCGTCGCCCGGGCCTCGTCCCCACCTCGCCCTGAGCGCTTTACCCCGCCGCGTCCGGCGACCCGTCGAGCAGCCGATCCAGCACCTCGCCAGCCTCGTCGTACCCGGCATCCGAGATCCGCTGCAACTCCCGCAGATCACGCACAGCAACCGCCCGCCGAGTCAGCAACTCCCCCGCCCGCATGCTCCCCTCATCCAGCAGCTCGCTCAGCTCGTCAACATCCGCCCGCTCATCAGCAAGCTCAGCCAGCCGATCCAGCGCCTTCTCGTTACCGTCGTCCGCCAAACCCCGAAGAGTCTCCCGATCACCGCTGAAATCAGCCATGCCCCCATGCTCCACCTTCATCAACCCGCTCAGAGAACCGAGCGCAGGAACCGTTTGATCTCCCTGCGCGACCTCAGCCGCACGAAACGCAGGTCAGCGAACTCCGGATTCCGCATCGCCAAACCGTACTCAGCCTTCGTCGGACCGTACGTACGCCAGGACCACAACAGAATTGACCGGGCAGGGTCCCGGCTGAGCTGGTCGCGGAGAGAGCCCTCCCGATTCCCGTTCCACAGCTCTGCCCCAGAGGCGATCCGCCGCGCTGTCCGGAGTACCAGCTGCCACATGACCACAGCGCGCGGCAGGTCGAGCCACACCACCGTGTCGGCCGCACCCCAGGCGATCGCCCGGATCCGTTCGGAGTAGTTGCCATCGACAACCCACCCTCCGGTCCGGGTAGCCTCCCGAACCCGCGCCTCGAACTCGCCATGCTCGAGCTTGGTCCAGTTCGCCTGCCAGAAAATCGAGTCGAGCTCGACATGCCGAACCCCCAGCCGCTCGCTCAGCCCACGCGCGACAGTCGACTTCCCCGCGCCGGCCACTCCAATGACCACAACCCGATGCATTAGAGCTCCCCTAGCAAGCCGACCGCGGGGACCAGCCGGCATCAAGTGCCCAGCGCTCGGCGCCTGCCATCAGTACTTCGGTCGCGGGTGCCTTGATCTGGCCGTAGTCCATCAAGTCGGGAACACTCACAGCCAACCGTTTCTTGAACGCTCCCCACCCGGCGCGAGCAGCGTCGTCAGCCCGGAGATAGTCGCGGAACAGCAACGCATACCGGGCGTTCGGCCCATCACCCCGCCGGAGATGGACATTGCACGTCCGCCCACCGACTGGCGGCGCGAACACCAACTTCCGGCACTCCTGACCACTGGACACCTCGACCCGATTCCACGCCTCCGGCCGGCACCTGAACCCACTTGCCGACAGCAACCGTACGAGCTCCTCCTCGTCCAGCGACTCCACCCGGACCTGTACGTCGATGCAGTCCTTCGCCTGCAGCCCAGGCACCGAGGTGGACCCAACATGGTCGACAGCCAAGGCCCGACTCCCCAACATCGATCGCAGTCGCTCCGCGAGCGACTCGAACTCCCCCGGCCAGTCCGATCGGTAGTCGACGACAACAACCCCGGCCGGCCCAATCTCATCCGCAAACGGCATGGCTCGATCCTGGCACTCCGGAAGCTCTCGTCTGGTCCTAATTCGGGCGCGGCATCGACCAGTAGTTGCCTATGCTCCACGCCATGACGTCGGAGGAAGCACACCGCGGGACGCCTGCGTTGATTGCGGAAACACTCGCGCTGATCGAGCCGGAAGCCACTCACCGAGACGCCGAACGCTGGCTCCTCGCCGCGGGTTGGACCCCCTGCGGCGCCGGCGATTGGGCAATCGCACTCCGCTCACCGGACGGCACAGTTGCCGCGCGCATCAGCCCTTTCGACCCAACCGGCCCGTACTCCGCGGCGCTCTACCGAGAGGCCGCCCATACCCGCCAGGTCCCAGAGCTCTTCGCCCACCGCCGCCTCACCGGCGGCGGCGACCTCCAACTCATGGAATGGCTCCGCCCGGTCCCCCAACCCGAAGCCATCGCCTTCCACCAAGCGATCAGCACCCGCTCACCAGAAGTCGCCGAACTCGTGGACATCATCTGCCGCATCCACACCCGCGCCCTGAACGAGCTCCCTTGGTGCGGCCCGCTGGACAACAACCCGTCCAACGTCATGCGCGGCGCAGACAATCGACTCGTAGTAGCCGACCTCTTCTACGCCGACGGCCCCAACCTCTACGCCACCGCCGCCAAAGACCCCGACCTCGTCGTAGCGCGGATCCCAGAACCCGAGCGCCGCTTCATGACCGACATCCCCCTAGCCGCCTCCGGCCCATGGCAGCCCGGCGAGCAGGACGCAATGCGCGTCGGCCTCACAGCAGCCGACGCTCGCAACACCAGCAGGTAACTCGCCGTCCCCCGACTGGATCGCCGCGCAGGTCACCATCCTCGCCGCGCAGGTCACCATCCATGGCGCTGCAGCCAGTCGGCCACCAAGTCGGTCGCAGGGCTTCCCGGATCACCGAAGCCACAGCCGCCGTGGTCAAGACCGGCGAACTCAAAGACTTCGATCCCGAGCCCCTGAAGGATGTACTGGTCCTTCAGCGAGACTCGTTGCGCATCCAGCGTGCCCCAGTACATCAGCTTCGGTACTGCCATCCGGCGAAGCTCCGCATGCCAGTCGTAGCGATGGAACCAACTCCAGAATGCTCGGCTGCCGACCGGGATCCGAAGCTCCCGGTTCATCCGGGCAAGCCACGCGTCGGACATGCCCCGCAGCACGTTGAACCCACCGCACACCACCAGGCGGGCTCGCGGGGTTGCTTGAGCGATCGCGCACGCCATGGCGCCACCCTGCGAGAAGCCCCACACCGCGAACTCGGGGATGGCTTCTTGGTCGCACACCGCAAGGATTTGCTCGTGGATGCCGACCGATGGATAGGGGTCTGGGCGGTCGCTCCGGCCGAACCTGAGCGGCTCGATCTGCACCATCGTGTACTGGCCGGAGAGTCGCTCGAACGGAACATAGGAGCCGCGGTCCTTCTTCGGTAGCACCACCGCCGGACCGCTCCCCATCACCGCATACCGGAGCCGATGACCAGCAAACGTCGCGGTCCTCCAGTTCTCCGCCTTCACAACACCTCCAGCGATCGTCCGTTCACCGCCTACGGGATCGACCTCGGACGCCCCGGCCACCCACACCGCTGGGTCACCGTCATACTGCGAGGCTGCCCGGCTGCGATCCGCACCTGGCCATCCACGGGGACGAATCGCGCGGGCGACTGCTAGTCGGCTTCTAGGCCGGAGTCGTTGAGGAGGGGGAGTTCTTCGTCGGAGGCGGCTAGTTCTTGTTTGACGACGGTCATGGCCAGGGCGCCTGAGTAGCCCTTGCGGGCGAGCATGCCGATGAGGCGGCGCATGGCGACCTGGCGTTCGAGGGAGCGCATCGAGCGGAGCTTCTTGCGGACCAGGGCGCGCGCGGTGGCTTCTTCCTGGTCGGGCTCGATCTCTTCGATGGCGTCGCGAGCCAGTTCGTCGTCGACTCCACGGCGGCGAAGCTCCTGGGCGAGCGCGCGCTTGCCCAGACCGCGGCCGCGATGGCGTGATTCGACCCAGGCGTTGGCGAAAGCAGCGTCGTCGATCAGCCCGACCTCGGTGAACCGGTCGAGCACCTCGCCCGCCACCTCGTCGGGAATCTCCCGCTCCGCCAGCAGATCGGCCAGCTCGGCCCGGGTCCGCGGCTGCCCGCTCAGCTTGTCGAGCAAGATCGTCCGCGCCGTCGAATGCGGATCCGCGAACTCATCAACCTCGGCATCCGCAACCTCACTCGGACGCCTCCCCCCGAACTTCCGGCTCCCCCGCATCCCAGATCGCCGCCGACCACCGCCAGTCGACAACCCAGCACCAGCCCCGGCCGCCGCATCATCACTCGCACCCTCAAACGGCCCCACACCGACACCGCCTGCCCCGTCGACCCCGGGCAGAGCAGGAGAGCCGCTGGCAACCGAGGTGCTCCCGGTAGCTGAGATGCCGTCGGCAGCTGACGTGCCGTCGGCAGCTGAGGTACTGCCGATTGCTGAGCGAGTAGCGCCGGTTGACGCAGTGGTACCAGGCTCGCCGACGGCCCAGTCCGGCATGCCGTCCACTTGCCCCTCGAACGCGTCGAAGGCGCCGTCATCGGACGAGCGACTCCCGCCGATTCGGCCGGCCCTGACACGGTCGGAGTCGCCGAAGGCTGCACGGCCAGACTTTCCAGAGGCAGTACGAGCCGACTTGCTGGATCGGGTGGAGCGCTTCTTGGGTGCTCCGGTCTTCTCCTCCAGGGACCACGGGAGGGGGCGGACCGGAACTCGTTCCACCTCTGGGTCGGGACTCACCGGCGCCTGTTTCGGCGGGGTGATACCCGCTAGTCCCCGGCGAACTCCCGCGGGCAACTCCGGCAGGCCCCTGGAACTGGCCGGCCCGGAGCTGCCCGGACGATCGTCGCCGGGAGACGAGCTGTGATCAGAAGTCGACATCGACCTCGGCCGCAGCCTTGGCGTCGGCCGGTGCTTCCGCTGCCACCCCGATGCCCATCTTGTCCTTGATCTTCTTCTCCAGCTCGTTGGCCAGATCCGGGTTGTCGCGCAGGAAGTTCCGCGCGTTCTCCCGGCCCTGACCGAGTTGATCGCTCTCGTAGGTGAACCAGGCGCCGGCCTTGCGGACGAAGCCCTGCTCCACCCCGAGGTCCAGCAGGCTGCCCTCACGGCTGATGCCCAGGCCGTAGATGATGTCGAACTCGGCCTGCTTGAACGGCGGGGCCACCTTGTTCTTCACGACCTTGACCCGGGTCCGGTTACCGACGAAGTCGGTGCCGTCCTTCAGCGACTCGATCCGGCGGACGTCCAGCCGGACCGAGGCGTAGAACTTCAGCGCCTTACCACCGGTCGTCGTCTCCGGGGAGCCGAACATGACGCCGATCTTCTCGCGGAGCTGGTTGATGAAGATCGCGGTGGTGTTGGTCCCGCTGACCGCACCGGTCATCTTCCGCAGCGCCTGGCTCATCAGCCGGGCCTGCAGACCGACGTGGCTGTCACCCATCTCGCCCTCGATCTCGGCCCGGGGCACCAGCGCGGCCACCGAGTCGATCACGACGATGTCGATCGCGCCGGAGCGGATCAGCATGTCGGCGATCTCCAGCGCCTGCTCACCGGAGTCCGGCTGCGAGACCAGCAGGGCGTCGGTGTCGACGCCCAGCTTCTGCGCGTAGTCCGGGTCGAGCGCGTGCTCCGCGTCGATGAACGCCGCGATCCCGCCGGCCCGCTGCGCGTTCGCCACCGCGTGCAGTGCGACCGTCGTCTTACCGGAGGATTCCGGGCCGTAGATCTCCACCACACGACCGCGCGGCAGGCCGCCGATCCCGAGCGCGATGTCGAGCGCGATCGACCCGGTCGGAATGACCTCGATCTTCGCCCGCTCCTGATCGCCCAGGCGCATCACCGCACCCTTGCCGCAGTTCCGCTCGATCTGCGTCAGCGCGGTCGCCAGCGCCTTCTCGCGATCCGCGACCTTGCGGTCATCCTTCGCCGCTGCACCAGCCATGTGACTGCCACCTAACCCATCTACTATCGGGGCCGCTGTCACAGCTGCCCGGAGGAAATTCGTTGTCGCCAGAGACGGTATGGGTTCCGACGGACAGTTTTCGGTGCCGGAGAGAATCTGTGGACAAACCCGGCCGATCCGCGGAACTCGTACGGCACAAAATAGCCCGAACACCTGTTCGAATCACAACTGACACGCCGATGGACCCCGGAGATCGTGGCCGGCCCGCCCAGTCCCTACCCTGGCGGACGTGACCGACCGCCCTGACGTCCCCGACTCCGCCGTCGTGCTCGCCCTCAGCCGGGTCGAGTTCGGCATCGACTCGGTTCTCGACGCGCTCCGCACCCAGGACCCGTTCGGCATCCGGGGCATCCTGACCGAGTACTCCGCCCAGGAGCAACCCAACCTGGCCGAGAAGGGCCTGATCCTCGCGGTCGACCGGCTGCTGCGGATGAAGGTGCCCGGACACGCCGAGTGGCCGACGCTGCCGCTGGCCAAGCGCTGCGACTGGTGGGTGGAGCGGCTCGGCGGATTCGCTGCCGTGGTGGCGGGTCTCCCCCGGCTCAGTGGCGCCGCTGCGGACGCCCTGCCGATCAAGGACACCCTCGGCGCCTCCGTACAGGCCATGGTGATCGGTGCGGTCTGCCGCGAGTACGGCGTCGACGCGCATGCGGACCGGACCGCAGTGATGGCCCGAGTGCTCACCGCGCGTCCGATCACCCTGGACGACGTACTCCGCTACGACGACCCGACCACGGCCGGCAAGGACGTCGCGGTGCAACTGGGGCTGGGCGACGACTCGGAAGAGGGCGGACTGCGCAAGGGTGTCCGCCTCGTCTGGCGGATCAGCAAGCTCCTCGGCGGGCTCGGAGAGGTGTTCGAGGACCGCCCACGCGGCAGTATCAGCGCCAGGATGCTCGGCAAGCTCCCGGCCGTCGGCGTGGTCGGCGGATTCTTCGACGAACGCAAGGGCATCCGCCGGGCCGCGTACGCCGCTGCCGAGCTGCTCAGCACCAGCGCGTTCCGGGTGAAGCCCGTCGAATGAGGGTGCCGCCTGCCGAATAAGGACTGTCTGTGCCACCACGTCGCTGCAATGATTCACCTCATGAGCGCGATCGCCATCGTCAATCCGGATCCGACCTGGGCTGCGCAGTTCGACAAGACGGCTCAGGTGATCACCAACATCCTCGGCGACAAGGTCGTGCGGGTGGACCACATCGGCTCGACCTCTGTGCCGGGTCTGGCGGCCAAGGACATCCTGGACATCCAGGCGTCGGTCGCTGCCGAGTCCGAGCTGGATGACGCCGTGCAGCTTCTGGCCGCGGCTGACTGGGAGGCCAGGCCGCCTCGCCGCGACCACCCGGTGCCCGGGCTACCCAAGGACGAGTTCCAGTGGGTCAAGAGACTCGTGGTCGAGCCCCTGTACCGCCGCCGGGTGAACCTGCACCTGCGCGTGACCGGCCGCGCTAACCAGCGGTACGCGTTGCTGTTCAGGGACTATCTGCGCGCACACCCGGACACAGCTGCGGCGTACGGCGAGTTCAAGCGGCGCGCTGCGACCCTGCCGCTGGAGTCCGTCGGCGAGTACGCCGATCTGAAGGACCCGGTCTGCGACCTGATCTACCTGCCGGCCGAGGACTGGGCCGCACGGACCGACTGGACCGCCTGACCCCACTGCCGCCTGCCCCACTGCCGGCAGGAGCTGGAGCTGGCCCGGCGGAAGTTGTTACCGGGCTAGCGCTCGCTGGGCGGGAGTTGGAGGTGCGCCCAGACGGCGCGCCAGACCTCTCTGGCGGCCTCGCCGTCGGCGAGGGCCTCGTCGACCGTGCGGCCGCCGAGCCCGCTCAGCGCCTGGGTCTCAGCCCAGGTTCGCGAGTAGGCAGGACCCAGATGGCTGTCCATCCGGGTCCAGAACTCCGTCAGTCTCATTACTGCCCATCGTTGTCCGGCGGCCGGTTCCAGCCACCTTGCTGTCCGCCCTGCTGCGGCGGCTGACCCCAACCACCTTGACCCTGCTGAGGCGGCTGTCCCTGCGGGGGCTGTCCTTGCGGCGGCCGCCCTTGCGGAGGCTGGCCCTGCGGCGGTTGCCCCTGCGGAGGCTGACCTGGAGCAGGCGGTCCCTGAGGCGGCTGACCCCAACCACCCTGGCCCTGCTGCGGCGGCTGTTGCTGCGGTCCCCACTGGCCGGGCTGACCCTGCTGCGGAGGCTGCGGCTGCCCAGGGTACTGCCCCGGACCAGGCTGTCCGTACTGCTGCGGCGGCTGCCCCGGCTGACCGTACGGCCCCTGTTGGCCCTGCCCGTACGGACCAGGCTGACCTGGCTGCCCATAGCCAGGCTGGCCGGGAGGAGGACCGTACTGACCAGGCGCCCCCGGCTGGCCGCCGTACTGGGGACCCCACTGCCCCTGCGGCTGACCCGGGTACTGCCCGTACTGGCCGTATTGCTGCGTCTTGGCCTTGCGACCACGCAGTACGAAGAAGGCCACGGCACCGCCGCCGAGCAGCAGGAGCACGATGATCAGGATCAGCGCCCAGGCCGGGAAGCTGCTGCCCGCCTCGGACGTCAGCGACACCTTGCCCAGCTTGTCGAGGCTGTCGTACGTCGCCGTGCGGCCGCTGACCTTGGCGCCCGAGTCGTGCTCGAGGATCTTGCCCGGCATGGTGATCTTGAAGTTCACCACCGGCGTGATGCCACCCGTGTTGCTGCCCAGGCCCAGGTCCTTGACCGAGACGAAGAACTTGTCGCCCTCTTTGCGGAACCCGACCCCCTCATCGGTCGACTGACCCATCTCGCGGAACGGCACGTTGTCGAACGAGCAGTCCGAGCCGAGGTATTTGTCGTCCTCGAAGGATTTGCAGTTGACCCCCTCGGTGGCGGTCTGCTCGAGGCCCTTCGTGACGGCGTCCCGGATCTGGTCGAGGGACTGGCCACTGGAGTTGGCCAGCTGCTTGTCGATGCCGATCTTGATGCTGCCGGAGACGGTCTCGTTGGAGTTGACCTTGAGGTCGCCATCGAGCTTCACGCAGCCGGTCAGGCCGACCAGGCAGGCGATGATGACGAGCGCGAGGCGCACGCGGTTCTTCATGCCGACGATCATTCCAGAAGCCGGGGACAGCCCGCGGTCAAGGTCCGACCGGAAAATGTCGGAGCGGCCGGGCAAGATGGGCATCGTGCAGAAATCCAGCGCGTTGAGCCGATTCTCGCCCGCGACCCGGGCGTGGTTCGACGACGTCTTCGAGGCGGCCACCCCGGCCCAGCTCGAGGCGTGGGACGCGATCACAGCGGGCCGGGACGCGCTGGTGGTCGCCCCGACGGGTTCCGGCAAGACGCTGGCGGCCTTCCTCTGGGCGCTCGACCGGCTCGCCACAATCCCACCGCCGGATGATCCGAAGCTGCGCTGCCGGGTGCTCTACGTGTCGCCGATGAAGGCACTGGCGGTCGACGTCGAGCGCAACCTCCGAGCGCCGCTGATCGGCATCCGGGAGACCGCGCGGCGGTTGGGCGAGGCACCGATCGACGTCGAGGTCGCGGTCCGCTCGGGCGACACCCCGGCCAACGAGCGCAGACGGTTCGCCACGAAGCCCGCCGACGTACTGATCACCACCCCCGAGTCGCTGTTCCTCCTGCTCACCTCGCAGGCGCGGGAGTCGCTGCGCGGCGTGGAGACCATCATCATCGACGAGGTGCACGCGGTCGCCGGCACCAAGCGCGGTGCGCATCTCGCCCTCACGCTCGAGCGGCTCGACGCACTGCTGCCCAAGCCCGCCCAGCGGATCGGCCTGTCCGCGACCGTGCGGCCGGTTGAGGAGGTCGCCCGGTTCCTCGGCGGCGAGCGGCCCGTGAAGATCGTCCAGCCGAAGTTCACCAAGCAGTGGGACCTGAGCGTCGTCGTACCGGTCGAGGACATGGCCGAGCTGGCGAACACCGAGATCGAGACCTCCGGATCGGCCGCCGGGCCGCCGCGGCACGCCTCGATCTGGCCGCATGTCGAGGAGCACGTCTTCGATCTGATCTCGGCGCACCGGTCCACGATCGTCTTCTCCAACTCCCGGCGGCTGGCAGAGCGACTCACCGCCCGGCTCAACGAGATCGCCGCCGAGCGCGCTGAGCTCGAACTGCCCGAGATGGGATCACCTGCCCAGGTGATGGCTCAATCCGGCGCATCATTGGCCGCTCCCCCGCTGATCGCCCGGGCTCATCACGGTTCGGTCAGCAAGGAGCAGCGAGCTCTGATCGAGACTGATCTGAAGTCGGGGCGGCTGCCTTGTGTCGTGGCGACCAGCAGTCTCGAGCTCGGCATCGACATGGGCGCGGTCGATCTGGTCATCCAGGTCGAGGCGCCGCCCTCGGTCGCGAGCGGGCTGCAGCGGGTCGGTCGCGCCGGTCACCAGGTCGGCGCGGTCTCCCGTGGCGTGCTGTTCCCGAAGTTCCGCGGCGACCTGGTCGACACGGCCGTGGTGGTCCAGCGGATGCGCGACGGCCTGATCGAGAGCTTGCACATCCCGGCCAACCCGCTCGACGTGCTGGCCCAGCAAATCGTCTCGATCGTCGCACTCGACACGATCGACGTGGACGAGCTCTACACACTGGTACGCCGCTGCGCCCCGTTCGCGTCATTGCCGCGCTCGGCGTACGACGGTGTGCTGGACATGCTGTCAGGGCGATACCCGTCGGACGAGTTCGCCGAGTTGCGTCCGCGGATCGTGTTCGACCGGGTCAGCGGCGAGATCTCCGGCCGGCCCGGCGCGCAACGGCTCGCGGTGACCAGCGGCGGTACGATCCCGGACCGCGGCCTGTTCGGCGTGTTCCTGGTCGGCGAGTCGACCAACCACCGCGTCGGCGAGCTCGACGAGGAGATGGTCTACGAGTCCCGGGTCGGCGACGTCTTCACGCTGGGCGCGTCGAGTTGGCGGATCGAGGACATCACCCACGACCGCGTACTGGTCTCGCCGGCGCCAGGTCAGCCGGGGCGACTGCCGTTCTGGAAGGGCGACGCCGTCGGTCGCCCGGCCGAGCTCGGTGCCGCGACCGGCGCCTTCGTCCGGACCATGGCCGCGCTGCCGCCGGCGAAGGCGGTCAAGCGGGCACGCGACGCCGGCCTCGACGAGTACGCCGCGAACAACCTGGTCGCCTACCTCGGTGAGCAACGCGAGGCGACCAGCCGGGTGCCCGACGACATCACCATCGTGGTCGAGCGGTTCCGGGACGAGCTGGGCGACTGGCGGGTCTGCATCCATTCGCCGTACGGGGGTCAGGTCCACGGTCCTTGGGCGCTGGCGATCGCCGCGCGGCTCCGCGAGCGGTACGGGATGGACGCGCAATCGGTCTCCGGTGACGACGGCATCGTGCTGCGTCTGCCGGAGACGGATGAGCCGCCGCCGGGTGCCGATCTCGTGCTGTTCGATGCGGCCGAGATCGAGGATCTGGTCACTAACGAGGTTGGCGGCTCGGCCTTGTTCGCAGCCCGCTTCCGTGAGTGCGCGGCGCGCGCATTGCTGCTCCCCCGGCGAAACCCGGGCAAGCGATCGCCCCTGTGGCAGCAACGGCAGAAGTCGGCGCAGTTGTTGAGCGTGGCAAGCAAATACGGTTCGTTCCCGATAGTGCTCGAGACGCTGCGCGAGGTGCTGCAGGACGTCTACGACCTGAACGCGCTCAAGGACCTGCTGACGGGCATCAGCGAGCGACGGATCTCCGTCGTCGAGGTGGAGACACCCGAGGCCTCGCCGTTCGCGAAGTCGCTGCTGTTCGGCTACGTGGGCGCCTTCATGTACGAGGGCGACACCCCACTTGCTGAGAAGCGCGCGGCGGCGCTGGCGCTCGACCAAAGCCTGCTGTCCGAGCTGCTCGGCCGCACTGAGCTGCGCGAACTACTCGACGCCGAGGTCGTACTGCGCACAGAGGCCGAGCTGCAACGCCTCGCCGAGGACCGGCGCGCCCGCAACGGCGAAGGCCTCTTCGACGTACTACGGCTGATCGGTCCGCTGTCCCTGTCCGAGGCGTCCCAACGCTGCGTCGACGGCTCGGATGCCGAAGCCTGGCTGACCGAACTCGCCGCCGCCCGCCGGGTGGTCCGGGTGCGGATCGCGGGTGAACACCGGTGGGCCGTGGTGGAGGACGTCGCGCGGTTGCGTGATGCGCTCGGTGTACCGCTGCCGCCCGGTATCGCCGAGGCGCATGCCGAGTCGGTCGCCGACCCGATGGGCGACCTGGTGTCTCGCTATGCCCGGACCCACGGTCCCTTCCGTGCCATCGATCTCGCGACGAACCTCGGCATCGGCGTGGCGGTCGTGTCCGACACCTTGCGCCGGCTGGCAGCAGCCGGGCGGGTGGTCGAGGGTGAGTTCCTGCCTGGCGGGATCGCGATGGAGTGGTGTGACAGCGATATCCTGAGGCTGCTCCGCCGCCGGTCGCTCGCCGCGCTGCGCAAGGAGGTCGAGCCGGTCGATCCGTCCGCGCTGGCGCGATTCCTGCCCGCGTGGCAAGGCATCACCAGCAGTCGCGGCCGGGGGTACGACGTACTGCTGGGTGCTGTTGAGCAACTGGCAGGCTGTGCGGTCCCTGCGTCGGCGCTGGAGTCGATCGTGCTGCCGTCGCGCGTGCCGGGGTATCAACCGTCGATGCTGGACGAGCTGACGGCGACCGGCGAGATCGTGTGGGCTGGGTCCGGTTCGCTTCCTGGTACCGATGGTTGGGTCTCGTTGCACCTCGCGGACAACTGCGATCTCACGCTGCCCGATCCGGATCCGTCGTTCGAGGTCGGCGAGACGCATCAGGCCGTGCTGGACGCGTTGGCCGGGGGCGGTGCGTTCTTCTTCCGGCAACTGAGCGATGCGGTGGGCGCGGCGGCCGGGGTGGTCGATGACGAGACGCTCGTCGGCATCCTGTGGGATCTCGTCTGGGCCGGGCATCTGACCAACGACACCCTGGCGCCGGTCCGGTCATTGGTCGGCGGAGGGCGAGGCACCCATCGGACCCGACGTACTGCGCCTCGCGCTCGACCCGGACGCGCCTTGAGGCCAGGGCGTCCGGCGATGCCTGCTCGGAGCGGTCCACCCACGGCGGGCGGACGCTGGTCGTTGCTGCCCGAGCGCAACGAGGACGCGACCCGACGGGCGCACGCTGCGGCGGAGACGCTGCTGGACCGCTATGGGATCGTCACGCGTGGCTCGGTCATCACCGAGCGGACGCCGGGCGGGTTCGCCGCGGTCTACAAGGTGCTGAGCGCATTCGAGGAGTCCGGGCGATGCCGACGTGGGTACTTCGTGGCCGGGTTGGGGGCTGCGCAGTTCGCCTTGCCGGGTGCGGTCGACCGTCTGCGGGCGATGGCCGAGTTGCCGACTGGTGGGTCGTCGTCGGGCAGTAGGGCGAAGGAGGAGCCGGCGGCGCGGGCCGTAGTACTGGCTGCTTCTGATCCGGCTAATCCCTACGGCGCTGCTCTGCCTTGGCCTGAGCGGGAGAACGCGGGCGGGCATCGACCGGGACGGAAGGCCGGCGCGCTCGTGATGCTCGTCGACGGACGGCTGATCGTGTACGTCGAGCGTGGCGGGCGGACTGTGCTGAGCTTCACCGAAGACCCGGAGCTGCTGCAACCGGCGGTGGATGCCTTGGCGCTGGCGATCAGGGACGGGCACTTGGGCAAGCTCAGCGTGGAGACGGCCGATGGCGAGCAGGTGCGGCATACGGCGTTCGGCGACGCGCTGGCCAAGGCCGGATTCCACGCGACGCCGCGCGGGCTGCGGCTCCGGGCCTGAGCCATGCCTGAGGGAGATACCGTCTGGCGGGCGTGCAAGCGGCTCGACCAAGCCCTGGGTGGACATGAGCTGACGGAGACGGACTTCCGGGTGCCGACGCTCGCCACGACGGACCTCAGCGGACGGACCATGCTCGAGGTCGTTGCGAAGGGCAAGCATCTGCTGATGCGGTTGTCGGCTGGCGTGACGATCCACAGTCACTTCCGGATGGACGGCAGCTGGCATCTGTACCGGCCGGGCGAATCCTGGAAAGGCGGTCCGGATCATCAGGTGCGAGCCGTGCTGAAGACCGCTGACTGGACGGCCGTGGGGTATCGGCTGCCGGTGCTGGAGCTGGTCGCGACCGAGTCGGAAGACACCGTGGTAGGTCATCTGGGGCCGGATCTGTTGTCGCCCAGCTTCGATCGGGAGCTCGCGCTGGCCAATCTGGCGGCCCAACCGGAGCGGACGATCAGTGAGGCGCTGCTGGATCAGCGGAACCTCGCCGGAATCGGCAACTTCTATCGGACCGAGGTGTGTTTCCTGCTCGGCCTTCACCCGTGGCGGACGGTGGCGTCGGTCGACCTGGCGGCAGCGGTCGACCTGAGCCGCCGGCTGATGAAGGCGAATCTAAGGCATGCTGCCCAAGTGACGACTGGGGTAGATCGACCTGGTCAGCGGTCGTATGTGTTCGAGCGGCCAGGCAAACCGTGCCGGCGGTGCCGGACGACGATCCGGACGGCGCCGATCGGCGAGCCGCCCCGAGAGCGGGTCAGCTACTGGTGCCCGACCTGCCAGCCCGAGCCCTGAGATCCGCCTGTGGATGAACCGCTGATCCGACGGAGAACCGGATACCTTCCCTGACGAGTCGAACATTTGTTCGAATCCGAGAGGAGAGCTTCATGTGCGACATCTGCGGCGGCATCACGAATCCCGAGTACGAGCAGCGGCTGCTCAGCAACATCCGGCAGCACGGCTGGACGGTGCAGTTCATCGAGGGCGCGGACAGCCGCAATCCGGCCTACGCCTACACGCTCGGGCTGAGCCTGCACGGGCATCCGGAGTTCATCACCTTCAACTGCCATCCGGGCTCTGTCGCCCACGAGTTCCAGCCGCTGGCGGAGGCGGTGCTGTCCGGGCGGCGGTTCGACGAAGGTGCCGATCTCAGCGAGTTCTTGGAGCCGCGACTGCTCCGGGTGCCCGACTCGACGACGCACCTCTACACGGCGAACACGATGTTCAGACGCCCCGAGGAGCCACCGATCGAAGCACTGCAGCTTGTCTGGCCGACCAGGACGCCATGGCTGGAGAGCGGACGATGAACGTCCACGAGCTGCCGGGGTCAGGCAGCGGAGGCAACGACCTCGGGCTCGATCGCCGGATGGGCCAGCACCAGAGCCTCTTCGCGGGCCAGATCCTCGCTTACCTCGGCGAAGACCGTGGACAGCGGTACTTCCAGCGCCATGCAGATGGCGGCGAGCAACTCACTCGACGCCTCCTTCTGGCCGCGCTCGACCTCCGACAGGTAGCCGAGGCTGACCCGAGCATCGGCGGACACCTCGCGCAGAGTGCGCCCCTGGCGCAGCCGCTTGCGCCGCAGGACGTCGCCCAGGAGGCCACGAACCAGCACCATGAGGTTTCTCCCTTCCGCCTGTCGGACCGAACCTACTCGCACCGTAGCTCGACCGTGGGGACCAACGGTACCCGTTGCCGGGTCACTACTCCTCGCAATGTCCAGCTTCGGTGCGCCGTGCCAGTCTGCCCTACCTGTTCCCATGGTGGTCTCAACACCCCGATCAAGCCAGTTCTTCCGCCACCAACTCGGCAGCGAGTTCCAGGACGGCCCGCACGCTGCCCTGCCGGACAGCTGCCCGGTCACCGCTCAGAGCCAACTTCCGCACCCGTACCGCGCCTGGTCCGGCGGCCGCTACGTAGACGGTGCCGGCTTCGATGCCGGCCTGCGGGTCCGGTCCGGCCACACCGGTCGTGGCTAGCCCGTAGGTGGCCCCGAGGCGCTCTCGGACGCCCGTGGCCAGGGCAGCGGCCGTGTCCGGATGAACCGGGCCCACATCGGCCAGGAGGTCCGCGGGCACGCCGGCCAGAGTCGCCTTCAGGTCGGTCGCATAGACGACGACTCCGCCTCGATAGACCGCTGACACGCCTGGCACGTCCGTCAGTGCCGCACCGACCATGCCGCCGGTCAGCGACTCCGCCGTCGCGAGGGTCTCCCCGCGCTCCTTCAACCGCGCAACCAGCCCCAGCAACACCTCCGGAGATCCGCCGATGGTAGCGGAGTCGGCTGGCACCTGGGCCTGGTTCGCGGTCACTGGAGGGGGCGCTTCGCGGCGGCTCTGAGGCGGAGAGCGCGGCCGACGTAGTCGATACCGGTGACGATCGTGACGATGACGGCGGCGGCCATGAAGACGATCGCAGTCCAGTGCACGACAGCGACCGAGTGCCAGGGAAGGAGGTAGAGGCCGAGGGCGATCGCCTGCAGGACCGTCTTCAGCTTGCCGCCGCGGCTGGCCGGCATCACGCCGTGCCGGATCACCCAGAACCGGAGGGCGGTGACACCCCATTCACGGACCATCACGACGACGGTGACCCACCAGGGCAGATCGCCGAGGATCGACAGACCGATGAACGCTGCCCCGGTGAGTGCCTTGTCGGCGATCGGGTCGGCGATCTTGCCGAAGTTGGTGACCATGTTCCAGCGGCGCGCGATATCGCCGTCGAACCGGTCGGTGACGATCGCGACCACGAAGGCGGCGGTGGCGAGCAGCCGGTTGCCGTCGCTCGCGCCGACGTCGCGGAGCAACAGCCAGACGAACAAGGGCACCAGGACCAGCCGCAGGACGGTCAGCGCGTTCGCCACGTTCCAGGCGCTGGGCGCGCTGAGCTGGCCGGCGGCGGCGCGCGGCACCGGGTTCGTCGGCGGGATGGTCACGCGGTCAGGTTAGCTGCCGGAACGCCCTCTCGGGTGCGTACCTGCGCGGCGAAGGCGGCGATCAGGTCGACGCCTTCGGTCCCGACCACCTCGGCGGTGACCAGATCGCCGATCGCGAGGTCCGCCGGGAAGCCGGTGAGTGTCGTCGAGCCGTCGACCTCAGGGCCCTGGTGGGCGGCGCGGCCTTCGGCGGTGTCGCCGTCGATCGACTCGACCAGGATCTCGACGGTCTCACCGATCCGGTCCTCGGCGCGGGCCGACGTCAGGTCCTCGGCGAGCCGGGTGACGCGGTCCAGTCGGGCCGCGATGGTGTCCTCGTCGAGCTTGCCGTCGTACGTCTCGGCCTCGGTGCCGTCCTCGTCCGAGTAGCCGAACACACCGATCGCGTCGAGGCCGGCGCGGGAAAGGAAGTCACAGAGAATGTCCACGTCCTCCTCCGTCTCGCCCGGGAAGCCGACGATCACGTTGCTCCGGATGCCGGCCGTCGGCGCCTGGGCGCGGACCTGCGCAATCAGTTCGAGGAAACGCTCGGAGTCACCGAAACGACGCATCCGGCGCAGCAACGGGCCGGACGCGTGCTGGAAGGAGAGATCGAAGTACGGGACGACGCCGGGGGTCGAGGCCATCGCCGTGATCAGGGTCGGGCGCATCTCGGCGGGCTGGAGGTACGAGACGCGGACGCGGGTCAGGCCCGGTACCTCGGCGATCTCCGCGACGAGGGTCTCGAGCAGGCGCAGATCGCCGAGGTCCTTGCCGTACGAGGTGGAGTTCTCGGAGACCAGGAAGACCTCGCGGACGCCGTTCTCGGCCAGCCAGTGCGCCTCGCCGAGTACCTCGGTCGGGCGGCGCGAGACGAAGGCGCCACGGAAGGCGGGGATCGCGCAGAACGCGCACCGGCGGTCGCAACCGGACGCCAGCTTCAACGGAGCCATCGGCCCACCGTCGAGCCGGCGCCGAACGATCCGCGGACCGCTGGCCGGAGCGGAAGCTAGGTCAGGAGCGTCGATGGTCAGCTCAGTCGGCTCGGAGGCCTTGACCGTACGTCCCTTGAGGCCCTGCTCACGCTGGGCCTGCACCTCGGCGGCAACATCACCGTTGATCCTCCGCTTCGCGGCAGCACCGGCCTCGCTGTCCAGGCTCTGCTCGGCAGCGGGAGCTGTGGCGCCGTTCGGGTTCTGCTCGCCGGCGTCGCCCTGCTTGGCGCTGTCACCGTGGCCGGGGACTGCTACGCCGTGGGCGTTCGCGCGGTCGGCGGGGGCTAGCGGGAGGAGCTTGCGGCGGTCGCGTGGGACGTGCGACTGGTGCTTGGTGCCGGCGAGGATCGAGCGGAGCTTGTCGGAGATGTCCGCGTAGTCGTCGAAGCCGAGCACTGCGTCGGTCTCCGGGAGCGCCTCGGCCAACTGCTCGCCGTACCGCTCGGCCAGGCAGCCGACTGCTACGACGGCCTGCGTGCGGCCGGACTCCTTGTAGTCGGAGGCGGCGAGCAAGGTGTCGACCGAGTCCTTCTTGGCGGCCTCGACGAATCCGCAGGTGTTCACCACCACGGTGTCTGCCTCGGCGGCATCCTCGACCAGCCGGAAACCACCGGCCTCGAGCCGGCCGGCCAACTCCTCGGAGTCGACGTCGTTACGAGCACAGCCCAGCGTGACCAGGGCAACGGTGGTGGGAGTCGTAGTCATCACCCCCGAGTATGACCCCTCCCCCGACCGCATCGAAATTGGCGCAGCGGGGTCAGTCTTCGGGGGTGGCTATTTTGCCGGTGGGGAGGATGGTGAAGCGTTTGGCGGGTGGGGTGACCTTGGTGTTGTTGATGTAGACGGTGATGTTGCCGCCGCTTTCCAAGGTGACGCGGATTTCGCCGGCGTAGTTGATGGTTTGGGTGGAGCCGGGGCCGAGGACGCCCTGGAAGAGTTTGAGGCCCTTTGAGTTGCGGATGGTGACGTAGGAGCCGTCGCCTCGGGCGGTCAGGGAGAGCTTGGTGCGGAGGGGCGCAGCGGGCTTCTGCGGTTTCCCGGGGGTGGTCGGCTTCGCGGTGGGCTTGGCGGACGGTTTGGGCGCGGGGGTGGTGACGGCCGCCGTCGGAGTCGTCTTGGAGGCGTTGGCCTCGACGTCGCTGGGAAGGGTGAAGAGGCGCATGATGCCCCAGCCCATCAGGGCGACCAGGATCGCGCCGAGGACGAGTCCCCAGCGTGGGCGGGCCGAGTGCAGGATCGGGCGCTTGTCGCTCGCGCGCTCCTCCCGACGGACGCGGTCCGGCTGCGGTGCCGGGTTCGCCTCGTCGAACTTCGCCAGCAGGGCTTCCGGATCCGCCTTCACCACACGCGCGATCGACCGGATGTGACCGCGGGCATAGAAATTACCGCCGCAGCGGGAGAAGTCGTCGGCCTCCATGGCGGCGAGCAGCCCGGATCTGATCCGGGTCGACGTACTCAGCTGCTCGATCGTCATGTCGGCCCGTTCGCGGGCCGCCGTGAGCTCGCTGCCGATGCTCACGCCCCACCACCTCTCCACCGTCTACGAAGTTGGCTACCAGTACGCCGACGTCACAACAGTCAACGCCCTGGGCTCGACGGGGTCACGCAAGGCTCAGACTTGTTCCCTGACCGGACACCTGGTGTCCGCCAGCATGTGCAGAGCCTGTACCACTTCCCCGTTGGACGGCCTTGCCGTCAACCCGAACGGTACCGCGAGTGAGGTGCCGGTCAGCCGCCGGTTGGCATCGGTGACCTTGCGAGTCGCGGCCGGCATCTCGCTGAGCACCGGTCCGGGGTCGAACAGGTGGACCGCGATCCGGCCGTCATCGAGCGGGTGCCGCCGCTTGAGCACGGTGACCTCCTCGATCTCCTCCCATCGGGTGCCGATCCATTCGTTGCGGATCCGCAACCGGATCCCGACCTCGTCGGCGACCAGCATCGCCCCGACGGTCATCGCCCGCGCACAGATCACCGCGAGCACGACGAAAGCTGCCGCGGCGATCCAGCGCAGTACGCCGGTGGGGCTGGTCGACGCCGAGGTCGCGAAACCGATCGCGACCAGGCCGGCGCCGACGGCCAGGGCTCCGTGCACCTTCTGGGAGGCCTTGACGGTGAACTCGTGGGTGGCTGGATCGGTGTCGACAGCGTGCTGCTCAGACCGGGGCATCGCGGTATGGGCGGTCACGGGTCACTCTCCTCGCAATGTGGCGACGAAGTCCTCTAGGTCGTCCGGTTTCACCAGTACGTCGCGGGCCTTGGAACCCTCGCTCGGCCCGACCACACCCCGGCTCTCCAGGATGTCCATCAGCCGGCCCGCCTTGGCGAAACCGACCCGGAGCTTACGTTGCAGCATCGACGTCGAGCCGAACTGGGTGGACACGATCAGCTCGGCCGCCTGGACGACCAGGTCGAGGTCGTCCCCGATCTCGTCGTCGAGGTCCTTGCTCGGCCCCGTCGGTGCGATCAGATCCTCGCGGTACGTCGGTTGCAGCTGCTCCTTGCAGTGCTCGACCACCGCCCGGATCTCGTTCTCGGTGACCCAGGCGCCCTGGATCCGCATCGGCTTGCTCGCGCCCATCGGCAGGAACAGCCCGTCACCCTGGCCGACCAGCTTCTCCGCGCCGGGCTGGTCCAGAATGACCCGGCTGTCCGCCAGCGACGAGGTCGCGAAGGCCAGCCGGGACGGCACGTTCGCCTTGATCAGACCGGTCACCACGTCGACCGAAGGACGCTGGGTGGCCAGCACCAGGTGGATACCGGCGGCCCGGGCCAACTGGGTGATCCGGACGATCGAGTCCTCGACGTCGCGCGGCGCGACCATCATCAGGTCGGCGAGCTCGTCGACGATCACCAGCAGGTACGGGTACGGCGTGAGGACGCGCTCGCTGCCCGGCGGCGGCTTGATCTTGCCGCCGCGGACCGCCTTGTTGAAGTCGTCGACGTGCCGGAACCCGAAGGCCGCCAGGTCGTCGTAGCGCATGTCCATCTCGCGGACGACCCACTGCAGCGCCTCGGCCGCCTTCTTCGCGCTGGTGATGATCGGCGTGATCAGGTGCGGGATGCCCTCGTAGTTGTTCAGCTCGACCCGCTTGGGGTCGACCAGCACCATCCGGACCTCGTCCGGCGTCGACCGCATCAGCACCGAGGTGATCAGCGAGTTGACGAACGACGACTTACCCGAGCCGGTCGCACCCGCGACGAGCAGGTGCGGCATCTTCGCCATGTTGGCGACGACGAAGCCGCCCTCGACGTCCTTGCCGAGCCCGGCCACCATCGGGTGGTGGTCGTTGCGCGCGGTCGCGGACCGGATCACGTCGCCGAGGCTGACGATCTCCTTGTCCACGTTCGGGATCTCGATGCCGATCGCGGACTTGCCCGGGATCGGCGACAGGATCCGGACGTCGGCCGAGGCCACCGCGTACGCGATGTTCTTCGACAGCGCGGTGACCTTCTCGACCTTGACCGCGGAGCCGAGCTCCACCTCGTACCGCGTGACTGTCGGTCCGCGCGTGTAGCCGGTGACCTGGGCGTCGATGCCGAACTGGTCGAACACCTCGGTCAGCCGGTCGACGACCGCGTCCGAAGCCTTCGTACGGGCCTTGTGCACCGAACCAGGCTTGAGCATCTGGCCGTCGGGCAGCGTGTAGGTGATGTCACCGGAGAGGCTGAGCTGCTCCACCCGCTGCGGGAGCGGCGTGTGCGGAGGCGGCTCGACGACCGACTCAGGCTCCGGGTCCTTCTTGGAGCCGGCCTTCATCGCACCGGCGACCGCGCCATAGATCGGGGGTGCCGCGGCGGCAGCTGCTGCAGCGGCGTCCGCGTCAACGTCGTACGGCTCTTCGTCCGTCTCGATCGGCGCCTTCTTGCGGCCGCGCTTGTTGATCTCGCGGCCTTCGAGCACCGGCGAGTCGTAGGGCTTGACGGTCGGCTCACCGTCGTCGTCCAGAGCAGCCTTCGCGCGGCGCTCCTTGCGCGTCAGACGCACGGTGTCGTCGGCGGCCGCAGCCACTGAGGGCGCGTCGGCCGGGAGTTCAGTACGTCCGAGCAGTACGTCGAACGCCGCGCGTACTCGCAACGGGATCGCATAGATCGGAGTACCGGTGACGACGAGGGCGCCGAAGAGCGAAAGGAGCACCAGCAGCGGCGCTGCGACGTACTGCGTGAGCAGGTCGGACAGCAGCGAGGAGACGACGTAACCGATCGCTCCCCCGGCGTCCTGCAGCCTGCCGTCGGACGGGTTGCCGGGACGCGGCAGACCGTTGGCGATGTGGACCAGGCCGAGCACTCCGAGCGAAACCGCGGTCCAGCCGATCACCTGGCGTCCGGCCGGGCCATTGCGGTCCGGGTGACGCATGGTGCGCAGCGCGATGAACAGGAGCATCAGCGGGACGGCCCAGCCGAGCATGCCGACGCTGCCGCCGACCGCCACCCGGATGCCCTTGCCGACCGCGCCGGGCATGTCCCACCAGATCGCGGCGGCCACTACGAACGCCAGGCCGATCAGGGTGAGGCCGGCGCCGTCGCGGCGGTGGGCGGGGTCGAGGTCACGGGCGCCGTGGCCGATGCCGCGGACCATGCTGCCGAGCAGGTGGGCGATCCCGATCCAGACCTTGACCAGCCCCCTGGCGAGGGCGAGCATGGCGGCCGCGAACGGGCCGGCCCCAGTGGATTTGGGTACGGCAGTCCGCGCAGCGGTGGTACCACTGCGCTTCGTGCTCTGCCCACGCTTCTGGGCGCCTGACGGACGGGAGCGGCCACCAGCTGCCGAGCGGCCCGATGCGGGGCTGCTAGCTGCCGACTTCCGCGCCCGCGCCGGGGAAGACGTGCGGGTAGCCATATCTAGCAGGCTACCCCGACTACCACTCGAGTCACACGTGTCACACGCCGATCACACCGCCCCATCCGTAGCGTCACAGCCCCCCGCGGCCGGGCGTGTCCAAGCGCCGGCATTAGGCGCCGGTCACGCCGTCCAGGTGTTCGCGGAGGAAGTCGGCGTGGCCGCAGTGGCGGGCGTATTCGCCGATCAGGTGGATGTAGATCATCCGGAGCGAGGACACCTCGTCACGGAAGGTGAACTGCTGGTCGAGCGAGTAGCCCTCGGCGGCCTTGTCGGACAGCGCCCACTCGTCGATCAGGGCCTCGTACTCCGCTTGGGCGCGACTCGCGTCGATCAACTCGAAGTCAGCGTCCTTGCCCAGCGCCGGGTCGAAGACCGGCTCAGCCGGCTCGGCAAAGGCGGGGGCAGAGGCGGAGGCGGGCGCGGCGGAAGATGCGGGGGCAGGCGCGGGCGCGGCGGAAGGTGCGGGCGCTGCGGGAGCGGGCCTGGCGGAGGCGAAGTGGATGCGGAACCAGATCCGCTCGACCTTGGTCAGGTGCCGGATCAGCCCGAGCAGCGAGAGGTTGGAGGGCGGCGACGGCCGCGCGGCCAGTTGCTCGGCGGTCAGACCGGAGCATTTGTACAGCAGCGTGGTCCGGTAGAAGTTCAGGTAGCCGGCGAGCAACTCCTGCTCGGGCGCGACGAGCGAGCCCTCGGGCCGCTCGACCTCAGGTGCGATCCAGGTCATCCGCGCATCCTCTCCCGACGCCACTCCCCCGGGCCATTGCATCAAGCAACAACCACAAAAGCCTCGCAGCGCACGCCTACCGTCTCACGATACGTGCGAGTATCCCAAACACTGAGATAGCTGCTGGCGCAGACCACGGATCGTTGGTTACCGTCTTCGGCAGGTCATGAGTGTCAGCGTCAAGCCCCGGCTCGCTGGCCGGCAACCCTCCTCCGCGGTGGGGTGCCCCGGGTGAGGACCCGGCCGTTCGGATACCCCGATTCGGCAAGTGCGGACCACCCGGGAGCAGAACCATGTCGATCCTCTCCATCCTCGAGCCTTCCAACACCGCCGTGACCACCCGGCCGGTGATCAGCAAGCTCACCACCGGCAACATCCCAGCGACCGTCGCGAGCGACCTGCTGGTCCCGCTGGCCGACGGTCGCGTGACGGACTACGCGAACTTCGACCACGGTGCGAGCGCGCCGTGTCTGGAGTCGGTGCGAGCGGCGGTCGAGGCCGCGCTCCCGTCGTACGCGTCGGTGCACCGTGGCAACGGCTACGCCTCCCGGATCACCACCCAGTGGTACGAGCGGGCCCGCGCCGAGGTGCACGGCTTCGTCGGCGCCCGCGAGACCGACCAGGTGATCTTCACCCGGCAGACCACGGACGCACTCAACCTGCTGGCCCGCGCCGTACCGGCCGACGCGACCGTGATCGTGTTCGAGTCCGAGCACCACGCAGCCCTTCTCCCCTGGCCCGCCGAGCGCACCACCAGGCTCGCCGCGCCGACCAGCCCCACCGCAGCGGTGACCGCAGTTGCCGACGCGCTGCGCGAAGCACCCGAGGGTCCCCGCCTGGTCGTCATCACCGGCGCGTCGAACGTCACGGGCGAGATCTTCCCGATCGCCGAGATCGCCGCCGTCGCCAAGGCCCACGGCGCCCGCGTCTGCCTCGACGCCGCGCAGCTCGCCCCGCACCGCGCCGTCGACATCCAGGAGCTGGACGTCGACTGGGTCGCACTGTCGGGCCACAAGCTCTACGCCCCGTACGGTGCCGGCGCGCTGATCGGCCGGGCCGACTGGCTCAACGCAGCCGACCCGTACCTGCTGGGCGGCGGCGCGACGGCCGCGGTGACCAGCGACACGACCGTGTGGAACGAAGGCCCGGCCCGGCACGAAGGCGGCTCCCCCAACGTGATCGGCGCGATCGCACTGGCCGCCGCCTGCGCCGCGATCACCCAGCACCGCGAGGCGATCGAGCAGCACGAGCGCAGCCTGCTCGCCCGGCTCCGCACCGGTTTGGCCCAGATCGCCGGCGTAAACACGTACGACATCTTCGGCGCCGACGCTGACCGGGTCGGCACGGTCTGCTTCACCATCGACGGGGTCAGCTCGACGCTGGTGTCGGCAGCGCTCTCGGCGGAGTACGGGATCGGCGTACGGGACGGCAAGTTCTGTGCGCACCCGCTGGTCGGCCACCTGCTCGCCGACTCGCCGGAGGCCACGGCCGTCCGGGCCAGCCTCGGCCTCGGTACGACCCGCGAGCACGTCGACCGTCTCGTGAACGCCGTGCGCACCCTGGCGACCAGCGGCCTGACCACCCAGTACGACGAGACGCCGCACGGCTGTCAGCCCCACAACGACCCCCGCGACCTCATCGCCCCCAAGATCTGGTGAAACAACCCTGACTCGCCCGCGGCCGGGCCACCGTTCGGCCCAGCCGCGAACCCCAAGAGTCAGGCGTCCGGTTGCAGGCCTGTGTGGTGAGCGGCAAACGCCAGCAGGTCGGCCCATTCCGAGGCAACCATGGCCGCGGGCTTACCGAAGCCGTGACCGGTGTTGACCTCGATTCTGCTGAGCACCGGACTACTACCAGCTTGAACGTGTTGCAAGGTCGCCATGAACTTGTGGCTGTGCAGTGGCACCACCCGGTCGTCATGGTCGCCGGTGACGACCAGAGTCGCCGGGTACGACGTACCGTCGCGCAGGTTGTGCAGTGGCGAGTAGGCCAGCAGGTCCTCGAACTGTGTCGGGTCGTCGGGCAGTCCGAAGTCCGATGCCCAGGCAGCGCCCACAGTGAAGAGGTGGAAGCGCAGCATGTCCAGCACGCCGACACCGGGCAGCGCCACCGCGAACAGGTCCGGCCGCTGGGCCATCACCGCTCCGACGAGCAGTCCGCCGTTGCTGCGGCCGTGGATGGCCAGCTGCGCCGGTGTACTGACCTTGGTCTTGGTCAGGTCCTCCCCGACCGCGATGAAGTCGTCGAAGACGTTCTGTTTGTTCCGCAGCCGCCCGTCGTCATGCCAGGAGCTCCCGTACTCCCCACCGCCACGCAAGTTGGTGATCACCAGTACGCCGCCCGCCGCAAGCCAGGCCGGCCAGCCCGGACGGTAGTCGGCCATGATCGGGATGCCGAAGCCGCCGTAGCCGTACATCAACGTCGGCCGCGGCTCGTCGAAGGTCAGGTCGGCCCGGCTGATCAGGAAGTACGGCACTTGCCGCCCGGGCTCGACCCGACGGCTCACGGTGATGTCCGGCGACAGGAAGCCGACACCGGCCGGCACCAACGATGGCAGCGCCCGGAACTCACCCGTCTCAGCCGAGACCACATACGCGACCGTCGGATCCGTGGTCGACGACAAGCCAATGAACAGCTCGTCGTACTTCGTCGACGCGTTCAACCCCACAAAGCCCCCACCCGGCACCGGCACCACCTGGCCGTCGCCGCCCTCCAAGGAGTGCAGCGCGAGCACCGGCTGCGCGTCGACCAGGGTCACCACGGCAAGCCCCGCCAACGTGCCGCTCACGGTCAGCAAGGCGTTGTCGCCCTCGGGGATGAGGTCGGTGAAGTTGCCGGCCAGATCCGAGGTCACCACCCGGCCCCGGGATGCGTCGCGGTCGGTCCGCAGTACGAGTTGGTCGCCGGACATCCGGACGAACAGCGTCTCGTCGCGGAACTCGTCGATCACCTTGATCGGCTCCCCCAGCCCGCCGTCGGCCAGCGGATAGACCCACAGCCGCGTCGCCGGATCGGTGCCCTCGGCAAGCGTCACCACGAGGTACCGATCGTCGTCGGACACCTCGGGCTGGATGAAGATCTGCGGATTGTCCGGGAAGTTCAGGATCAGCTGGTCGTCGTCCTGCGGTGTACCGACCTTGTGCAGCTTCAACTGGCCACCACCGAGTGCCTGCGTCTCGGTGCCCTCACTGCGACCACTGGCCGGGTAGTGCAGGTAGAGGTACGCCGATGAGTCCGGCAGCCAGGTTGCCTCGGAGAACTTGGCACGAGTCACCATGTCGTCCACGTCGGCGCCAGTAGCCACCTCACGCAGCCGGAAGGTGGTCCAGTCGCTCCCACTCTCATTGACGCCGTAGGCGAAGTACCGGCCGTCCGGGCTGACGGTGAAGTTGCCGAGCGAGTCAGTGCCGTCCACGGACAGCTTGTTCGGGTCGATGATGACCCGGCCGCCCTCGAGCAGTCCCTGCAGGGAGTCGGCGACATACAGGACGTCCTGCGCCCGGGTGCCGTCGTTGCGGCCGACGAAGTACCAGCCGGACTTCCGCACCGGTACTCCGGCCCGCGGGCGCGCCAGGATCGCCGTCATCGTCTCCTGGAACCAGGCGCGCTCTGGATAGCTCGACAGCTCGGTCTCGGTCGCAGAGTTCTGGCGGGAGACCCAGTCCTTGGTCTCGGCGGAGTCTGCGTCCTCCAGCCAGCGGTACGGGTCGGCGATCTCGCGTCCGTGCAGGGTGTCGACGACAGTCTCGTCACGGCGACTCTCTGGGTAGCTCATGCGAGCCAACCTAGTACGGCCTGCCGGGCCACTAAAGCCTGTTTTCCCTTGCGCGTCCCGCTCACCAGGCCTTCAGCGGGCGGCATCCCGCGCTAGGCATCCGGACTGGTGAGCGGGCCGCTCCCCAGAGTTGTCAGTGGTGGTGGGCCGGTGGCAGGTCCTTGCGCCAGAGCACCTTGCCGTAGAGATCTCGCAGCGAGGCGGTGAAGACCGCGGACCGGGGGTCGATCGACACGTGCCCGAAGAACTGGTTGCCACCCGACGGCGGCTGGTTGGGGAAGTCAGCTGCTTTCACGAACTCCAACCGAGGCCCGAAGGTCGGGTCCAGCGCGTTCGGCCCGAACGTACCGGCATTGACCGGACCGGCGACCAGCTCCCAGAACGGGTCGAAGTCGGTGAAGGCCGCCCGGGACGGGTCGTAGTGGTGCGCGGCGCAGTAGTGCACGTCCGCCGTCAGCCAGACCGTGTTCTTGACCTTCCGGCGCTTGAACTGCGAGAGCACCCAGGCGATCTCGTGCTCGCGACCACCGGGCGCACCCGCCAGCCCATTGGCGACAGCCTCGATCTCGGTACCGTCCGGCACCAGCAGACCCAGCGGCATGTCGCTGGCGATCACCTTCCAGGTCGCCTTGGAAGCGGCGGCCTCGCGAACCAGCCATGCTGCCTGCTCGGCACCCAGCATCGCGACCGACCCTGCCACACCCGGTGCCGGGTTGGCGCCGCGGTACGTCCGCATGTCGAGGCAGAAGACATCGAGCAGCGGGCCATAGCTCACCTTGCGGTAGATGCGGTTGCGGCCGGCGGTGTGCACCATCGGCAGGTACTCCAGGAACGCCTGCCGCGACCGGGCGGCCAGCACGTCGACCCGCTTCTCGGTGTAGCGGTCGTCGGTCAGGATCTCGCCGGGGTACCAGTTGTTCAGCGTCTCGTGGTCGTCCCACTGGCTGACGATCGGCACATCGGCGTACAGGTCGCGGAGGTTGTGGTCGAGCAGGTTGTACTTGTACCGCCCCCGGTACTCCGCCAGCGTCTCGGCGACCTTGCTGACCTCCTCGGTCACCACGTTCTTCCAGGTGGTGCCGTCGGGGATCGCCACCGAGGCCGCGATCGGGCCGTCAGCGTAGATGTTGTCGCCGGAGTGCAGGAAGAAGTCGGGGCGGGTCTGGTGCATCGCCTTGTACGCGATCATGCCGCCGATGTCTGGGTTGATGCCGTAGCCCTGGCCGGCCGTGTCGCCGGTCCACACGAAACTGACGGGGCGATTGCGGCCCGGCGTACTGAAGGAGCCCTCGATGGTCTCGCCGCGGCGGCCGTAGGCGTCCTCGAAGCCGATCCGGTAGTCGTAGCGCTGACCGGGGCGCAGACCACGCAGCGGCAGCTGGGCCGTGTAGTCCTGGTCGGCCGAGGTGATCGGGCCGCGCAGCCGCACGGCCCGGTCGAACCGGCCATTGCTGGTCAGGTCGACGGTCAGGCGGGCACGGCGGTCGGTACGCGACCAGACGACGGCCGAGTTCGACGTGACGTCACCCGACATGATTCCGGACGGCAAGGCGGGCCGGTCCCGGCGTACGACGGAAGCGGCGGCGGTAACGCTCGGTACTGCGGCAGTTGCACCCGCGACGGCAGTGGCGGCCAGGAGCTGGCGGCGGCTCAAGTTCATGAGCCGAAGGTGCTCCTCCGGAGTGACGTCCGGGTGACTGCGGAACGAACTAAGTAACAACTTGCCCGAGGTAGCACCGGGGGCTTGCGCAGGCGTTGATGATTGAGTCTCACAGGGTCGAAGGGAATTCCGGTGCAGTCCAGGGAACAACGCCTCACAGAGGTGTTCATCAAGCTCGCCGACACGCTCGGCGACGATTTCGAGCTGGCCGATTTTCTGGGCATGCTCGCCGAGGCGACGGTCGAACTGCTGGAGGTGGACGCGGTCGGCCTGGACCTGACCGGCGACGGCCACATACTCCGCGTCCTCGCCGCCGCCGACTCCCCCGCCAAGCTCGTTGAGACGGAGCTCCCGAGCTACCCGACCACCGAGGTGCTCCCGCTGTGCCTGCGGGGCAAGGCGATCGGCTCGATGAACCTGTACCGGACCGACCACACCGCCTTCAGCGAGCAGGAGCTGACGCTGGGGCAAGCGCTGTCCGACATGGCCACGATCGGCCTGCTGCACGAGCGCGAACACCGCGGCCGGCAAGAGCTGTGCGGGCAGCTGCAACAGGCGCTGGACAGCCGGATCCTGATCGAACAGGCCAAGGGAATGCTTGCCGAACGCACCGGCCTGACCCTGCCGGAGGCCTTCGCGGCGATGCGCTCGTACGCCCGGGGCAAGGGCTGCGGGTTGAAGGCGGTGGCCAGAGGTGTGCTCGACGGCACACTGCTGACCGCGAGCCTGCCGACTCCCTGAGCCTGAGCACGCCACGCCCCTACCGAGCGGTCGGTTGCGTACGGTCGTCCAGCGTGGTTCCGTTGGGTGCTACAGCCACTCTTCTCGTGGCGCTGCCCTGGACCCGGTGGCGCATCTCGACCGATGCACTCCGGATGGGGCGTTCTCCTTGTCGCAACTGCTTGCCGAAGACCCGCACCCCCAAAGGCCGCAACAGAAGTACGCGAGCCTCTACAGCGACCTGCTGCACACGGTCCGGGATCTGGGCCTGTTGCGACGCCGCTACACCTACTACTGGACCCGCATCGGCCTGGTACTGGCCGCGCTGGGCGGTGTCATCACCGGATTCATCCTGCTCGGTGACTCCTGGTTCCAGTTGCTGATGGCCGGTGCCCTCGCGCTGATCCTGGTCCAGGTCGCGTTCCTCAGCCATGACAGCGCGCACCGGCAGATCTTCCACTCCGCCGCCTGGAACGACTGGACCGCCCGCCTGCTGGCCGGTGGCCTCGCCGGGATGAGTATCACCTGGTGGAAGAACAAGCACAGCAAGCACCACAACGCGCCGAACCAGCTCGGCAAGGATCCCGACATCGCCATCGGCGTCGTTGCCTTCACGCCCGACCACGCGGCCAAGCGCAAGCGCGGCTTCATGAAGTGGTACCAGGATCGCCAGGGCTGGCTCTTCTTCCCGCTGCTGACGCTCGAGGGCCTCAGCCTGCACGTGTCGAGCCTCCAACACCTGTTCCGTCGCGGCGCCACCAAGGTGGAGCGGGTCGAGGCGGCAGTCGTCGTCTCCCGGCTCGGCCTGTACGTGACCGCCCTGTACGTCGTGCTGCCGCTCGGCAAGGCCAGCGCGTTCCTCGGCCTGCAGCTGGCCGTCTTCGGGGTCTGCCTCGGTGGCTCGTTCGCGCCGAACCACAAGGGCATGCCGCTGGTGCCGGCCACGATGAAGATCGACTTCCTCCGTCGCCAGGTGCTGATGTCGCGCAACATCCGCGGCGGCGTCCTCACCGATTTCGCGATGGGCGGGCTCAATTACCAGATCGAGCACCACCTGTTCCCGAGCATGCCGCGACCGACGCTGCGCCAGGTCCAGCCGATCGTCCGCGAGTACTGCCAGCTGCACGGCGTGAAGTACACCGAGGTCGCGTTCCTCGAGTCGTACAAGATCGTCGTCGACTACCTCAACAACGTCGGCCTGCGCGCCCGCGACCCGTTCGCGTGCCCGTTGGTCAGCCAGTACCGGAAGTAATCAGCCTGTACTTGGGCTGAGCAGCGGCAGCGCCGCGGCCAGCGCGTCATCGGCCGCGGCCCTACCTAGAGCGAGGTGGTCGGCCATCACGGTCGCGCCCTCCAGCAGCATCAGCAACTGACCCCCGACCCGGTCCGGGTCGGGCACGCCCGCCGCGGCAGCGATCTGGGCGAGTAAGGCCCGATAGCCGTCGAGATGTCGGACCACCATGCTGCGGGCCGGCTCGAAATGCCGCTGGGTCGCCGCGTTCACCAGCGCACACCCGCGGTAGTCCGGCTGGTCGAACCACTCCCCCAGTACGCCGAACACCGCGGTCAGCTGAGCGACCGGGTCATCCCCACCCGTCTCCGCCGCTCGCCGCAGCCAGGCGTTGTTGCGATCGCTGCGCGCCTGCAGGACAGCGGCGATCAGCCCGTCCTTCGAGCCGAAGTGCCGGTAGAGGGTCTCCTTGGACGCTCCGACCGACGAGCACAGCTCGGCGATTCCGACTCCGTCCAGCCCGCGCTCGTAGAAGACGGCGGTGGCGGCGTCGAGCATGGCCGCCCGGGTCCTGTCGGGGTCGAGCGAGGTTCCTTTGGCGACGGGCATGGGGAGATGGTACCGACCGGCCTCATCTCTTGCTAACGTTGCGATGGTACCGGTCGGTTCGATCAGATGAGGTGTCGCTTGACGTACGCCAGCACCACTACCTTCACCGTCTCCAGCGGCGGTCATGAGCTGCCCGGAGTACTGCACCTGTTTGCGGGCGACGGGCCGCATCCGGCCGTGCTGTTGCTGCACGGTTTTCCGGGCTGGGAGCGCAACTTCGATCTCGCGCACGTCCTTCGGCGAGCCGGCTACGCGACGCTCATCTTCCACTACCGCGGTTCGTGGGGAGCGGCCGGGACATGGGCCTGGAGCAACGTTCTCGAGGACGCGGCGGCCGCGGTCGAGCAACTGCGCGCGGATCCGCGCGTCGATGCCACCAGGCTCACTGTCATCGGCCACAGCATGGGTGGGTTCGCCGCCCTGCAGACCGTCGCGGCCGACCCGACGATTCCGGCGGTCGTATCGATCGCGGGCTTCGACTTCGGCGCCGCCGGTACCGCACCTGATCCCGACCAGTACGTCGAACCGTTCGACGGCGACCTGCTCCCGCTGCAAGGGACCAGCGGCCGCGCGCTCGTCGACGAGATGGTTGCCCACGGCCCCGAATGGCGACTCGCCGATCTCGCGCCCCAGCTGGCCGATCGCCGCGTCCTCCTGATCGGGGCGAGCCGGGACGCGGCTGCCCCGCCGGAGCAGCATCACCTGCCGCTGGTCGAGGCGTACAAGAATGCCGAACACCACCTGTTCCCCACCGACCATGCGCTGGCGAGCCATCGGGAGGAGCTGGCCGAGGCAGTCCTCGCCTTCCTCAAGGCCTGAAGAATGGGCGAGCTTCGGTCCCCGTAGTGTGAGGCGTATGTGGTGGGGATTGCTGTGCGCCCTGGCTGCCGCTCTGGCCTATGGCCTGGCGTCGGTGATGCAGTCGATGGCTGCCACGGCGACGCCCGGCGGTGGTGAGGGCGTCGATCCCCGGCTGCTCGTCCGGGTGATCGGGCAGTGGCGGTTCATGGCTGGAATCGGGCTTGACCTGTGTGGATTCGGGTTCCAGTTGGCCGCACTGCAGGTGCTTCCACTCTTCGTCGTCCAGGCAGCGCTGGCCGCCAGCCTCGCCGTCACCGCGGTAGCCGCCCGATTCCTCGGCATCAGGCTGGGCCGCCGCGAGTGGGCGGCGGTCGGCGCTGTCTGCGTCGGCCTCGGGCTGCTCGGGCTGTCCGCGGAGAGCGAAGGCGCCGCCTCGATCGGCAGCGGCTTCCGCTGGGGCCTCGTCATCGCAACGCTGGCGCTCGTCGCCATCGGCCTGTCCGCAGGGCTGGCACCCAAGAGGTTGCGGGCACCGCTGCTCGGCCTGGTCGCCGGGCTGAGCTTTGGTGTGGTGGCGATCTCGGGGCGGGTTATCCCCAGCTTCAAACTGCTCGACCTGCTCACCGAGCCCGCCGTGTACACGGCCGTCGTCGCGGGGGCCGGGGCGATGCTGTTCTTCGCCTCGGCGCTGCAACGCGGCAGCATCACGACCGCGACGGCCATGCTCGTCGTCGGCGAGACAGTCTTCCCGGCCGCCGTCGGCATCCTGGCGCTGGGCGACCGGACCCGCCATGGGTTCGTAGTACCGGCGGCGGCCGGTTTCGCGCTAGCGATCGCGGCCGCCCTGGCCCTTGCCCGGTACGGCGAGGTCAGCTCGACGGAGGAATCTCCCCCGAGCCGCGAATCGTCAACTTCACCGGCACCCTGACCGTCCGGCCCGGACGGTGCGGCTCGGGCAGCCGCTCGGTCATCAGCTGGATCGCAGTACGGGCCATCACGTCGGCCGACTGCGCCACCGCGGTCAGTCCGGGGCTGAGCAGGTCGCCGAGCGCCAGGTCGTCGAACGACACCAGCGCCACGCGATCGCGCCGGCCCGCCATCCCCCGCAGTACCTCCGCAGTCGTCATGTTGTTCGCCGACAGAATGGCCGTCGCGGGCTCGGGGCGGTCCAGTACTGCGGACAGCGTGATCCCGATCCCCTCCGTCGTCGGCTCGGACAGGTGGACCAGGTCCTCGTCGACGTCGATCCGGTGCCGAGCCATCGCGGCCCGGTAGGCCACGACGCGCTCGCGAGCCGTGAAGATCCGCTCGTCGTCACCGAGGTACGCGATCCGGCGATGCCCCTGCCGAACCAGGTGATCGATCGCCTGGTCGATGCCACCGGCGTTGTCGGCCAGTACCGCGTCGGCCTCGATCCCGTGCGCCGGCCGGTCGATCGTCACGACCGCCATGCCCGCGTCCACGTGCGGGGCCAGGTAGTCCTGGGTCTCCCCGATCGGCGCCATGATCAGCGCATCCGGGCGCCGGGCAACGAACTCCAGGCAGACGTCCCGCTCACGCTCGGGGTCCTCGTCGGTCAGCCCGATCATCACGACCGAACCGCTCCCCCGCGCCCACAGCTCGACCGCACGGCCGAGCGAGGCGAAGAACGGGTCGCCGATGTCGCGGATGACGACCGCGATCGTGCCGGTCTTGCCGCGGCGCAGCATCCGGGCGCTCTCGTTCGGCGTGTAGTTCAGGTCCTTGATCGCGGCCTGGACCTTCGCGGTCAGCTCCGGGCTGACGTTCGGCTCCTCGTTGACCACCCGGGAGACGGTCTTGAGCGCCACGCCCGCCCGGGCCGCGACCTCTTTCATGGTGGGCCGGCGCTGCCCGGCTCCATTCACACCAGTGATACTCACAACTGGCCCACCCCTCTGTTAGGACTGCACGACGACCGGGATGATCATCGGCCGGCGACGGTGCGTGTCGCTGACCCACTTGCCGACCACGCGGCGGATCACCTGCTGCAGCTGGTACATGTCGTCCACCCCGCTCCCGATCGCCTTCTCGATCTCCGCCTCGATCTTCGGCCGCAGCTCGTCGAAGACAGTGTCGTCCTCGGCGAACCCGCGCGCCTGGATCTCCGGCCCGGCCATCAGTTTGCCGGTGACAGAGTCCATCACGGCGATCACCGAGATGAAACCCTCGTCGCCGAGAATCCTCCGGTCCTTCAGCGAGGTCTCGGTGATATCGCCCACGGTCGAGCCGTCGACGAACACGTAGCCGCACTCGACCTTGCCCGCAACGACGGCGTTGCGGTTGACCAGGTCGACCACCACCCCGTCCTCGACCACGACGACATTGGCCTCCGGTACGCCGGTCTGCCGGGCCAACTCGGCATTCGCGTGCAGGTGCCGGATCTCGCCGTGCACCGGCATCACGTTGCGCGGCTTCACGATGTTGTAGCAGTAGAGCAGCTCGCCCGCCGACGCGTGGCCGGAGACGTGGACGAGCGCGTTGCCCTTGTGGATCACGTTCGCGCCGTGCCGGGTCAGCCCGTTGATCACCCGGAACACCGAGTTCTCGTTGCCCGGGATCAGCGACGACGCCAGGACGACGGTGTCACCCGGCTGGATCTGTACTACGTGATGGTCGTTCGCCGCGATCCGCGACAACGCCGACATCGGCTCGCCCTGCGAACCGGTGGACACCAGCACGACCTGCTCGGGCGGGTAGTTGTCGAGCTCGCGCATGTCGATCAGCGTGTCGCCGGGCACGGTCAGGAAGCCCAGATCCCGGGCGACCGCCATGTTGCGCACCATCGAGCGACCGACGTACGCGACCTTGCGGTGGTGCTTCACGGCCGCGTCCATCACCTGCTGGACCCGGTGCACGTGCGAGGCGAAGCAGGCGACGATGATCCGCTGCTTCGACGCCTTGCTGAACACGCCGTCGAGCACCGGCGCGATGTCGCGCTCGTGGGTGGTGAAGCCGGGCACCTCGGAGTTGGTGGAGTCGACCATGAACAGGTCGACGCCCTCCTCGCCGAGCCGGGCGAACGCGCGCAGGTCGGTGATCCGGTTGTCGAGCGGCAGCTGGTCCATCTTGAAGTCGCCGGTGTGCAGGACCAGGCCGGCCGGAGTACGGATCGCGACCGCGAGCGCGTCCGGGATGGAGTGGTTGACCGCGACGAACTCGCACTCGAACGGGCCGAAGCGCACCGTCTCGCCCTCGACGACGGTCTGCTGCGGGACGTTGCGGTGCCGGTGCTCCTTGAGCTTGCCCTCGAGCAGCGCCAGGGTCAGCTGCGAGCCGACCACCGGGATGTCGCCACGCTCGCGGAGCAGGTACGGCAGGCCGCCGATGTGGTCCTCGTGCCCGTGCGTCAGGACGACCGCCACGATGTCGTCCAAACGATCCCGGATCGGCTGGAAGTCCGGGAGGATCAGGTCGACGCCGGGCTGGTTCTCGTCCGGGAAGAGCACTCCGCAGTCGACGATCAGCAGCTTGCCGTCGTACTCGAACACGGTCATGTTCCGGCCGACCTCGCCGAGGCCGCCCAGCGGGATGACACGGAGCGCGCCGGGCGCGAGTGGGCCCGGCGCTTGCAGATCGGGGTGCGGGTGGCTCATGCAATCAGTCCTGCCGTCTTGAGATCGGTGGTGAGCCAGTCGACTTGCTCGCCCGTCGCCTCGACCAACGGCGCGCGCAGCGTCGCGTGCTCGATCACGCCGGCCAGCTTGAGCGCGGCCTTCACCATGATGGCGCCCTGCGTCCTCGTCATGATCGCCTCGACAGCGGGGACCAGCTGCCGGTCGATGCGTCGCGCGGTCTCCAGGTCGCCCGCGACGACGGCGTCGATCAACTGCCGGTACTGCGGGCTGGCGACATGCCCGACGACGCTGGCGATGCCGACGGCGCCCATTGCCAGCCAGGCGAGGTTCAGCTCATCCGCACCGCAGTAGTAGTACAGGTCCGAATTGGCCAGCACCTTCGTCGTCGCGGCGACATCGCCCTTGGCGTCCTTCACCGCGACGATGCGCGGGTGCTCGGCCAGCGCGAGCAGCGTCTCGGTGGTGATCGGCACACCGGCCCGGCCGGGGATGTCGTAGGCCATCACGGGCAGCCCGGTGGCGTCGGCGACAGCCGTGAAGTGCAGCTTGATGCCCTCTTGCGGGGGCTTGTTGTAGTACGGCGTGACCACGAGCAGGCCATGTGCGCCGGCGGCCTCAGCGGCCTTCGCGGCCTCCACGCTGTGGGCGGTGTTGTTGGAACCGACCCCGCTGACGACCTTCGCGCGATCGCCGACCGCCTCGAGGGTGGCGCGGATGATCAGCACCTTCTCCTCGTCAGTTGTGGTCGGTGCCTCACCGGTGGTGCCGTTGACGATCAGGGAATCGTTGCCCTCGTCGACCAGCTTGCCGGCCACCTTCTGCGCCGCATCGAGATCGAGCGAACCATCGGGCTTGAAGGGGGTGATCATCGCCGTGGTCAACCTTCCAAAAGGAAGGGCCGTGACGGCGGTGTCTGCGCTAGAGGACATGGGCTCAGATTACCGCCCTCAGCGCCTCAAGAAATGAGTAGGCCTGGTGGCTGTCCGCTCGGGGGTCCGGGCAGCCACCAGGCTCACTCGTCCTATCGGGCCAGGCCCAGTAGTCGTTACAGCTTCCACCAAAAAAATCCGAAAAACTTCCTGCGAGTACTCTCCGCGATCACCTCTTCACTATCCGTTCACTTATCCGCGCGTCAGGTTCTTGCCATGCCGGATTCGGACAGGCAGATCCTGGGCCAGGCGGATGCTGCACGGGTGAAACTGGGTTCAGCAAGAGGCGTCCCCCTGGTGAGTGTGGTGCGCCGGCCGCTGGTCGGACCCTAGCGGCGCGCCACACTCACACCCACCGCGTCGAAGACGTCCGCCAGGAACTGGATCGCGCCCGGCAGCAGCAACACGCCCGCGACGACCAGTACGGGAACGATCAGCAGGTTCTCCACCCAGCCGCCGGTGCGGAAGCGCAGCAGTCGCGGCAGGCGGATCTCGTACCAGGTCTCGCCGCGGATCGGCAGTGGCCACAGCCACGGGCACCCGGACCGCGTGAGGCTGTCGCCCAGGCAATGCACGAACATGCCGACAGCGACAGCGACGCCGATCCACTTGCCGATCCCGTCCAGCCCGGAGTGCAGGTTGTGGACCGCCGACTCACCCGGCAACCAGGTGCCCGCGATCGTCCAGGCGCCGGCAGCCAGTACCAGCGTGACAACCCAGTCGCCGAGCGCGTCAGCGGCCAGCAGCAACCCGACCAGAGCAACGGCCAGTACTGCGCGCCAGCCACCCGCCGCGCCGGCGCTCGACGTCGCGAAGCCCAGCGCGATCGCGGCCGCCAGCGTATGACTCGCATGCCGGTGCTGACCCGTACTGTCCTCGTCGCGCGGCCCCTTCGTCAGCGAGTACAGCAAACTCGAGAAGGCGCGCACCACGCTCGACACGAACCCAGTGATCGGCCCGAGCAACCGGGACGCACCCGCACCCGGATGATCGAGGTCCGGCAGCAACGCATAGCCGGCTGTCGCGGCGGCGAACGGCACCACCTCGGCGACCGTCGTCAGGCCCACCAGCGGCGCGACCGCGAGCCCTGCGCACCAACCGGACAACGCATGCGAACGCCCCATCACGGCGCCCCACCCCCATCAGTCGTGAGCCGCCGATTCTTTCAGCGACCCACGACACTTCTGGGGAGCCACACGCAAGGGAGGTCAGCGCGTCGGCGGCCTGAACTGGTACGGCGCCTTGGCCTTGACCGACCTGGCCTCAACTTGAGCGAACGGGACAGCGTCAGGCTTGCAGACCGTGCCCTTCGCCGGCAGCGCACCGGTCAGCAGATAGGCACTCGCCTTGCTGTCCGCGCAGGAGGACGAGAACAGCGAGGTGTGTCCCCAGCCGCTGACACTGAGCAGCCGCGCGTTGCCGAGGATCTTCGACGTGCTGACCGCATCCTCGTACCGGGTCGCCGGGTCCCAGCGGTTGCCGATCACCAGTACCGGGTTGGCGGAGTGCTTGGTGAAGGGGCCGAGGTACCGGTCCGCGTCGTGTCCCGGCCAGCGCGCGCAGATGCTCGAACTCCAGATCCAGGCGCGCCCGAAGTACGGCCACTTCTTGTCCGCCGCCGCGGCGCTGCTGGCCCAGTACGTCGAGCTGGCAGGGTTCAGCGAGTCGGTGCACCACACGCCGTAGAACCCTTCCGCACCTTGCTCGTATGTCGGCTCGTCGAGTGCCGCGCGAGCTGCCTTGACCTTGCTGGCCGACGCGGTGGCGAGACCCTGGAGGTACTCGGCCAGCGCCGGGAAGGTGTCGGCGCCGTAGAGCCCTCCGAGCGTCTGGCTGATCATGTCGTTGTACGTGACGATCTCGCCGTCGGGCAGTTCGAGCGGGTGCTTGCGCAGCTTGGCCGCGAGGGCGTCGTACCGGGCCTTCGGGTTGCCGGCGCTGAAGGCGCAGTTCGGGCCGCCGGCGTCGCAGAGCCGGAGGAACTCCTGCAGGGTCTGGTACGCGCCCTGCTCGCTCTCCAGCCGGGCGTCGACCGGTTTGCGGACCCATTCGAGGCCGCGGCCGGTGGCGTCCGAGACCGGGTCGATGACGCCGTCGATGATCACCGCGCGGACCTTGTCCGGGAACATGTTCGCGTAGACCGAGCCGATGTAGGTGCCGTACGAGTAGCCGGCGTACGTCAGCTTCTTGTCCCCCACTGCCTGCCGCAGCAGGTCCATGTCACGCGCGACGTCCGCCGTCGACATGTGGTCGATGATCGGCCCGGCGTACTTCTTGCAGGACTTGGCGTAGGCACGGTCGAAGCCGACCCAGGCCTTCTCCTCGGCAGCCGTCGCCGGGAACGGGAAGGGCGCGGTCGCCGCCTCGGCTTGCTCCTGCGTCTTCAAGCAGGTCAGCGGAGTACTACCGGCCACACCGCGCGGGTCGAAGCTGATCAGGTCGAAGCGGGCGCGGACCTCATCGGAGTACAGGTCCTGCCCGACGGACTGGAGGAACTGGACGCCCGAGCCGCCCGGACCACCCGGGTTCAGGAACAGCGAGCCGATCCGCCGCTTGGGGTCGGTCGCCTTGATCCGGCTCACCGCGAGCGAGATGGTCGCACCGCGTGGGTTGTCGTAGTCCAGCGGCACCTTCGCGGTCGCGCACTCGTAGGCCGCCGCCTCACACGCATGCCACGCCAGCTTCGGGATCGGTACACCCTGAGCAGCGGATGCAGGCACCACGCTCAGTAGACCGGCAACCAGCGCGCCGGCCGTAGCCAGCGCCTTCCAACGTCGAGACATCTATGAACCCCCCGTGAGCGGACAGTTACAGAGTTCGGATTCTGCCTCATGCACAGCTTGTTGGAGCGGTCATGACACCAACCTGCCCGGTGTCCATTGCCAAGTGGGCTTTGTCTTGGCCAGCTGGGCAGGGCCTTCGTGGAAGGGGGTGCCCTCGACCTGGCAGACCGTTCCGGCCTTCGGCAGGGCGCCGGTCAGGAGGTAGGCGCTGGCTTTGGTATCCGCGCACCTCGAGGTGAGGATCGAGGTGTGGCCCCAGCCGTTGACGGTCAGCAGGCGGGCGTTGCCGAGAAGCTTCGAGGTACTGACGGCGCCCTCGTAGGGCGTGGCCGGGTCCCAGCGCTGGCCGATGACCAGGATCGGATTGGCCGTGCGCTTATTGAACGGGCCTAGGTAACGGTCGCTGTCGTGGCCCGGCCAGTTGGCGCAGACACTGGCCGACCAGTTCCACGGGCGACCGAAGTACGGCCAGTTGCGGTCAGCGGTACGGGCCGCATTGGCCCAGGCGGAGGGGTGGGCGGGCCTCAGCGAGTCTGTACACCAGACGCCGTTGAAGCCTTCGGACGTTTGGTAGTACGGGGTCTCGGTCTGGAGGGCTTTGGCCTCGGGCACGGTCCCGGTGTCGATGGCATGGAGGTACCGGGCGAGCGTGTGGTAGGTCCCCGCGTTGTACAGGTCGTTGAGGGTCTCCTGCACCAGGTCGGCGTAGGTGACCACTGTGCCGTCCGGCAGTTCGAGGGGGTCTTTGAGCAGCCGGGCCGCAAGAGCGTCGTAGGCGGCCTTCGAGTTGCCGTCGCCGAAGTCGCACTTGGGGCTGGTGCTGGTGTCACAGAGTTTGAAGAACTGGAGCAGTGACTGGTACGCACCCTGTTCGCTCTTCAGCCGCGCCTCCGGCGACTTGGTGAGCCACTCGAGGCCACGACCGGTGGCGTCGGAGACCGGGTCGATGACACCGTCGATGATGAGCGCACGGACCTTGTCGGGGAACAGGTTCGCGTAGACCGAACCGATGTAGCTGCCGTACGAGAAACCGGCGTAGGTCAGCTGCTTGTCCCCGACCGCGGCACGCAGCAGGTCCAGGTCGCGCGCGACGTTCGCGGTGGACATGTGGTTGATGATCGGGCCGGCGTTCTTGCGGCACGCGTCCGTGTAGGCGCGGTCGAAGCCGACCCACGCGCGTTCCTCGGCGCGTGTGACCGGGAAGGCGAACGGCGCCTTCGCCGCGTCAGCCTCCTCCTGGGACTTGAAGCAGGTCAGCGGAGCACTGCGCGCCACCCCACGCGGGTCGAACCCGATCAGGTCGAAGCGGGCCCGCACCTCATCCGTGTAGAGCCAAGGTCCGAGGCCCTCGAGAAACTCGACGCCGGTTCCGCCGGGGCCACCCGGGTTCAGGAACAACGAGCCGATCCGGTGCTCGGGGTCGGTGGCGCGCAACCTGGCCAACGCGATCGGGACCTTCGCGCCGTGGGGATCGTCGTAGTCCATCGGCACCATGGCGGTGGCGCAGTCGTACTCCGGGAACTGCTCGCTGCAGAGCTTCCAGTCGAGCTTCGGAACCTGGGCGCCGGTACTGGTCGCCTCCGCGCTGGGTGCAGCCGATGCCGGCACCATGGTCAGCAGCCCCGCGACCAGTGCACCGATCGTCGCCAGCGTGGTCCATCGTCGTGACATCACGGCCCCCAGAGACTCAGGAAGAAGAGCCCTGGATTCTGCTGCAGGGACAGGCCGATGACCAGGTACAGCAGAGCTGGTTGCAGGTTGTTGCAGTCAGTTCAGGCGTCGAAGTCGAGGGTGACCTTCTCGCTGGTCGGGTGGGACTGGCAGGTGAGCACGTAGCCTGCGCGGATCTCGTCGGGTTCGAGGGCCCAGTTGGTGTCCATCCGGACGGTACCGTCGACGACTTTTGCCCGGCAGGTCCCGCAAACTCCGCCCTTGCAGGCGAAGGGCGCATCCGTCCGTACTGCGAGGGTTGCGTCGAGCACTGCCTTTCCGTGTTCGCCCAGCGGGAAGGTCGAGCGGCGGCCGTCGAGGATCACCGTCACCTCGGCCGCCTCGGCGTCCGTCGTGGTCTCCTCGACCCGGGCCACCGGTGCCTCGTCGCCGACATGGAACAGCTCGGCATGTACGTCCTCGCGGGCCACGCCCTGGTCGATCAGCAGCTCCTGTGCGCCGACGACCATCGCGTACGGTCCGCAGAGGAACCACTCGTCGACGGACTTCACCGGCAGGATCGTGTCGATCATCCGGCCCAGCCGATCCTTGTCGATCCGTCCGCTGAACAATTCGACATCGGTCGACTCCCGCGACAGCACATGCACCAGGTGCAGGCGTTCGGCGTACCGGTCCTTGAGGTCGGCCAGGTCGTCGGAGAACATCACCGAGCCGGCCGTGCGATTCCCGTACAGCAAGGTGACCCGGCTGGCCTGCTCGACCTGCAGGATGGTCGCGACCAGTGAGAGCACCGGGGTGATCCCGCTGCCGGCGGCGATGAACGCGTAGTGCTTGGCGTGCGCGGGATCGAGCGGCGTCCCGAACCGGCCGAGCGGCGTCATCACCTCGATCGTGTCGCCGACCTTGAGCGCGGTCGACGCGTACGACGAGAAGTCGCCGCCGGGGATCCGCTTGACCGCGATCCGCAGTACGCCGGAGCCGGCCGGCGAGCAGATCGAGTAGCTACGGCGGATGTCGTCGCCGGTACGCCGTACCGTCAGGTGCTGTCCTGCGGCGAACTCATACTCCGCCGCAAGCTCTGCCGGGACGTCGAACGTGATCGCCACCGAGTCGTCGGTGATCTCGTCGATCGCCTTGACTGCCAGCGGATGGAAGGTCGCCCTGCGCCTGGTCATCGTCGTCATCTAGATCGCCTTGCTGCGTTGGATGTTCAAAGGTCTTTGAAGTGGTCGAAAGGCTCCCGGCAGGAGTTGCACCGCCAGAGCGACTTGCAGGAGGTGGATCCGAACCGGCTCAGCTCGGTGGTGTCCGGCGAACCGCACAGCGGGCATCGAATGGTGAGGCTCAGCGATACCGGCCCGCCGACCGCACGACGGCCAGTCGGCGGCGCGATCCCGTACTCCGTGAGCTTGGCCTTGCCCTCGTCGCTCATCCAGTCCGTCGTCCACGCCGGCGACAGCACAGTCTCGACGCGACCCTTGAGGTGCAGCGAGTCGAGGGTGAGCTCGACCTCGTGCTTGATCAGGTCCATCGCTGGGCAGCCGGAGTACGTCGGGGTGATCGTCACGACCACCTCGTCGCCCTCGTGCCGGACGCCGCGCAGAACGCCGAGATCGGCGATCGTCAGCACCGGTACTTCGGGATCCGCGACCTCCCCGACTGCCTCGAAGATCGCGGTGTCCGTCACCACGTCGCGCCCGGATGCGAGCGGGCGACGTGCTGCAGCTCGGCGAGCAGGTACCCGAAGTGTTCGGTATGACGGCCTTCGCGGCCACCACTGTGCTGGTACGACGAGGTCGGCCGCTCACACGTGGATGCGTCGATCACCTCGGTGACCCGGCGCAGCCACTCCTCCTCCAGCGTCGACGGGTCGACAGCGACGTCGAGCCGCTGGACCAGGTCGTCGGAGGCGAAGAGTTCGGCTGTGTAGGGCCACATTTCTTGCAGGCCGGCCTGCATCCGGGCGTGGCTCTCTTCGGTGCCGTCGCCGAGGCGTAGTGCCCATTGGGTGGCGTGGTCGACGTGGTACGCGACCTCTTTGACCGCCTTGCCGGCGACACCTGCGAGGGTCTCGTCGGCGGAGTTGCGCAGCTCGTCGTACAGGAGATGCTGGTACGTGGCGAAGTACAGGAGTTTGGCCATGCTGTGCGCGAAGTCGCCGTTCGGCAGCTCGGTGAGCTGGACGTTGAGGAAGTCACGCTCGTCGCGAAAGTAGGCCAGGTCGTCCTCGGTACGACCGGCGCCCTCGATCTTGCCGGCGTACTGCAGCAGCGACCGGGCCTGGCCGAGCTGGTCGAGGCCGATGTTGCCCAGGGCAACGTCCTCCTCGAGCTGCGGGGCGGCCGCGATCCACTCGGCGGTCCGCTGCGCCGCGATCAGCGCGTCGTCACCGAGCCGGAGCGTGTAGGTGAAGAGGTCGGTCACAGGTGATCGACGCCTTCCGGGACCGTGTAGAAGGTCGGGTGGCGGTAGACCTTGTCGGCGGCCGGGTCGAAGAACTCGTCCTTCTCGTCCGGGCTCGACGCGGTGATGTCAGTGGCCGGCACGACCCAGATCGAGACACCCTCCTGGCGACGGGTGTAGACGTCGCGGGCGTTGCGCAGCGCCATCGTCGCGTCGGGCGCATGCAGGCTGCCCACGTGGACGTGCGAGAGCCCGCGGCGCGAACGCACGAAGACCTCCCAGAGCGGCTCGACCGACGGGCGCGCAGCAGTTCCTGTCGTCTCACTCATGCGGCACTCCCCTGCGCCTTGGCGGCCTGCTTCTCGGCGTACGCCGCTGCTGCCTCGCGGACCCAGGCGCCGTCCTCATGTGCCTTGACCCGGTGCGCGAGCCGCTCCTGGTTGCACGGACCGTTGCCCTTGACAACTTCATACAGCTCGGTGAAATCGGGCTGAGTGAAGCTGTAGTGGCCGGTCTCCTCGTCGAGGGTCAGGCCGTCGTCGGGCACCCGGATACCGAGCACGTCGGCCTGCGGCACGGTCATGTCGACGAAGCGCTGCCGCAGCTCGTCGTTGCTGTGCCGCTTGATCCCCCACGCCATCGACTGCTCGGAGTGGGTCGAGCTGGCGTCCGGCGGACCGAACATCATCAGACTCGGCCACCACCAGCGGTTGAGCGCGTCCTGCGCCATCGCCTTCTGCGCGTCGGTGCCGTTGCACAGCGTGTGCAGGATCTCGAACCCCTGCCGCTGGTGGAACGACTCCTCCTTGCAGACCCGGACCATGGCCCGCGCGTACGGACCGTACGAGCAGCGGCACAGTGGGACCTGGTTGACGATCGCGGCGCCGTCGACCAGCCAGCCGATCGCGCCGATGTCGGCCCAGGTCAGCGTCGGGTAGTTGAAGATGCTGGAGTACTTCTGCTTGCCCTCGTGCAGCAGGTCGAGCAGGTCCGCCCGGTCCACCCCGAGGGTCTCGGCAGCGGCGTACAGGTAGAGGCCGTGACCGGCCTCGTCCTGAACCTTCGCCATCAGGATCGCCTTGCGGCGCAGTGACGGCGCGCGGCTGATCCAGTTGCCCTCGGGCTGCATACCGATGATCTCGGAGTGCGCGTGCTGCGCGATCTGCCGGATCAGGGTCTTGCGGTACCCCTCGGGCATCGCGTCGCGCGGCTCGATCCGGCCGTCTGCGTCGATCGTCGCCTGGAAGCTGTCCATGGGCCGAGCATAGCCGACTTGTGACACTTTTTCTGCAGATCGGACGAGAAGTGTCACAACATGCTGCGTGGGGGTGCTAGGTCCACCTTCAGGTGTGGGCTCAGGCCACTGGGTTGGCGGCCTGTGCGGGATCAGGATTGTGGTCAACAGCTCAACCCCTCCACAGTTCTTCGACGGTCCTTGAAAGGGATGAATCCCCGTGACGCAGCTCATCACCTCACAGCCGGTGGCGACCGACCATCGCGGCCCGGTCACCGGCGCCGAGCGCGCGCTGGCGCCGGACCTGATCCGCGGCGCGATGCTGCTGCTGATCGGCCTGGCCAACGCCGCCAACTTCGCCTTCGCCGGCAGCCCCGGCCTGAACGGCACCCCGCACGGTCTCGAGCGGATCCTGAACTTCCTCAAGATCACCTTGGTCGACGCCCGGGCGTACCCGGTCTTCGCGGTGATGTTCGGCTACGGCCTGGTCCAGCTCGCCCGGCGCCAACGCAATTCCGGGACGTCGGTCAGCGGCGTACGGAAGATCCTGCTGAAGCGGAACGCCTGGCTGGTCGCCTTCGGCCTGGCGCACGCGACGCTCCTGTACTTCGGGGACTTCCTCGGCGCGTACGGCCTGGTCGGCATCATCTGCACGCTGCTACTGCTGAACCGCGGCGACCGGTTCCACAAGATCGTCCTGTGGATCTGGGGTGCCCAGGTCGTCTACGTGATCGTCACTGCAGGGATGGCCGCGCTCGCCGTCATCAACTCGGGACCGGGCCAGTCGATGACGAACAGCCCGAACCCGTCGCTGGCCGCCACGAGCTACGGCTCCAGCCTGATCCACCGGCTGCAGGAGTACCCGGCGCACACCGCCTTCGTACTCGGCTTCACCGTCATCGTCTGGCTGGGCATCTGGGCCGCTCGCAAGCAGATCCTGGAGAACCCGCTGGCTCACAAAACTTTGCTGACCCGGGTGGCAGCCGTTGCGATGAGCATCACCGTCCTCGGCGGTCTGCCGCTCGCCCTGGTCGCCGCCGGCTGGCTGCACGTCGACGAGGCCGCGATCAGCAAGCTCGCTTTCCTCCACGATCTCAGCGGTCAGTTCGGTGGACCTGGCTACATCGCCCTCTTCGCTCTCCTAGTCGGCAAGCTCACCGCTAACCGTCGCCCGGCTGAGCTGGGCATGCCGGTCCAGGCGATCTCCGCCCTCGGCCAGCGGTCGATGTCGGGCTACCTGTTCCAGTCGGTCTCCTGGATGGTCCTGCTGGCCCCCTTCACCCTCAACCTGGGCGACCGCCTCGGCAGCACCGCCTGGACCGCCTTCGGCGCCGCAGTACTGGTCTGGACGATCTCGGTGATCGCCGCCTACCAGATGAAGAAGCACTCGTACCGCGGCCCCGCCGAAACCCTCCTCCGAAAGCTCGTCTACTGATCCCTCTCTGAGCCGCCTCCGGCAGGACACCTACCCGACGGGTGTCCTGCTGGAGGTCTTTGTTTTGCCCTTTGAAAGGATGTCCGCATGAACCACGACGACTTCGGCGTACCGGAACCGGAAAGCCTGACTTCGATGGGCACCACCGAGGACCCGATCGCCGAGTCAAGCGTCCGCCTGGCCCTACCCGCCGAGGCAGACGCCATCGGCGAAATCCAGGTAGCAGCCTGGCGACGCGCCTACGAGGGCCTACTCCCCGCGGACGTCCTAGCCGACCTCAACCCCGCACAATTCGCCGCCCAATGGCGAGCCGCCCTCATCGCCCCCGGCGAGGCCCGCAACCGAGTCCTGGTAGCCCTGGCCGGCCGCACCATCGTCGGCTTCGCAGCAATTACCGCCTCCGACGACCCAGACGCCGACCAACGCCACGACGCCTTGGTCGCCGAACTAGCCGTCGACCCGTCAGCCACCCGCGCCGGCCACGGCTCCCGCCTCCTCAACGCAGTAGTCGACACCACCCAAGCCGACAAATTCCAGCGAGTAACCGTCTGGGTCAACACCACAGACGACATCCTCCGAGCCTTCTACACCGACTCCGGCTGGGCCCCCGACGGCGCCACCCGAGAACTAGACCTCTACGGCGACGAATCAGTCCGAGTAAAACAAGTCCGCCTACACACCTCCCCCTCCACCGACGAGTAAGTGTTTAGGCCCCACCCGTACCCGCTCGCCGAGCCAGAGTCTTGAGCCCACCCGAACCACAAGGCGCGCACGGCATTGGCCAACGCGAACCAGGTTGGCCGCCTATGCAACACGCAGGACCGCCCGATTACGGGAGTCGTGCCAGTTGTGCGTCGACCATCAGACGCCTGCGGTGGTACGAGCGAACTCGGGATAACCCGGAGCGCCATGTTTGACCGCCGCCTCATCGGCGAGCGCCATCGTCAAGCCCGTGCATCCTCAGCCGTGCGACGCGCAATGACACAACCTACTTCGGATCAGGCGTCACGTTCGTCTGCTGGCGAGCATCATCAATCTCACGCTTCTCATCCCGCCGACGAGCCCGCGAAGCCCATTCCTTGGCCTCCTCGGCATGACCCCAATGCCCATGCTTACGGGACATATCCCGAGCACCAGCATGCTCCGTCTTGCCTCGCCCTAGCGCCACTCCAACAGGATAGCCATCGGCATTGGTCGTCAGCCGACTCGAATCAAGACATCGGTGGGCAGTGGAAGCGTTGGCCGATGCCCCTCCCAGATCAGGCTCGCATCTTTGATCTGCTCAGCCGTCGGCACCTCGCCAAGCCTGTACTACCTGAGGCGCTCCAGGACCAGCGTCCCAACCTGCGTGGGACCAGGTGGCCAACCTGCATGGGACGAGGTGGCTTGCTTGTCGCCTGGCGTGCTCGGAGGCGGCGAGGGCCTGGGCGATTGTGGGCGTGGGTGGTTGGCGTCGGGCCGGAGGCGGGCGGCGCTGGGGATGGTGGGGCCGTGGCGTGGTGGGTGTTACGGGCCGGTGGAGGGGGTGCCGGTTTCGCCCCAGGGGTTGAGGTCGGCGACGGCTTCGGGGGTTAGCCAGGACAGGCCTCTGGCGGCGGGGTTGGCTGGGGTGGGGGCGGTAGTGCTGTGTCGCCGGTTGGGGTGGGGGTTGTGGGGATCGGTGTTGATGGACCAGGCGGCGGTTGTGGGCGCGAGCCAACTGGCGGCTGTGCCGTCCAGGGTCAAGGTGCCCGCGGCTCGGCGGGCATCCGAGGCAGGCGTGGTGCCCCAGGGCGAAGTCGGCCGCGCGCCCCTGGCGTCTGGGTTTGGCGGGGCATCCCAAGGTGATGTGGTGATGAGGGACAGGGGGATTCGGGATGGGGTGGGGATGGTCCAGTCGGGGCGGGTGATCTGGACGGTGCCGTTGGTGATGGTGACTGACCAGTGGCCGGCGTGGACGGCGCGGTGGTGGGCGGCGCAGAGCAGTACGAGATTTGAGATCGAGGTCGGGCCGCCGTCGATCCAATGGATGATGTGATGGGCGTGGCAGTGTGAGGGTGGGGCTTTGCAGATGACACAGCCTTTGTCGCGGCGGTTGAGGGCGCGGCGGATGTAGCGGGTGACGAACCGGTACTCCATCCCGACGTCCAGTGGCTGGGAATCAGTACCGAGGACGATCGGTAACACCGCTGCGTCGCAGGCGAGGAGGCGGACGGCGGAGGCGGAGAGGTTGTCACCGAAGACGAGTTCGCCCACGGCGGCCGCGGTGAGGGCCTTGAGGTCGTTGAAGTCGATGGTGACGGTCAGATGCGGAACTCCAGGCACGCCGGTCACCGGGTCAGCGCCGGTGGCGATGTCGAGGATCGTGGTCAACGCGTCAGCCTGGCGCTTCTCGTGCGAGCGCGGGTCGAGTTCACCATCAACAGTCCGGTGCGGCTTCGCGAGGTCGTGGATCGCGGTCTTGAACTGTTCAGCATTCGCACCCGCCAGGAACCCACCGAACTTCACGCCATGATCGGCACGGCGGATCCACAGCTTCTCGCTCTGGTACGCCTCCTCCTCGGCGGGCTCGGGCCCGTCGGTGTCCAACCGATCGAGGACCTGGCGGCCGAAGTCCCGCAGGTCACCCGGGGTCAGGTGGCGCGCGACCTCGATCATCTGGTCTTCAGCGACCTCGAGATCCTCGACCGGTACGGTCGCAGGCGCCTTCTCCAAGGTGAAGACGATGACCTTCGCCTGTTCAACGGTCAAACCCAATGGGTCTTCGTCCGAGGCGAGAGCGGCGGCCACCATGCCGTACTTGCTGAGGTACTTGAGGAACTTGAGATCGCTACGGATCTCGGAGGCATCGCGGCGGTGGCGTAGCTCGAGGAGTTCGACGGTGTTGTTGGCGCCGAGCTCGGGGGCGAGACCCCGGGACTCGACATCTCTGACCAGGTCCAGGTAGACCGTGTTCAGCTGCCTGCGGGCAGCCACAACCGTGTCCAGAGTGACCATGAGTTCGTCGTCACTCTGGAGACAGGTGGGTCGCAGCTGCGAGATCTCCATACCGACAACTCTAGACAGCCCCACCGACAGTTTTCGAACCCGGAAGGCCCTTGTTTATAAGGGATCCACGATTGGCCGGAAGCGGTCAGGTTATGCACAGGACGTGCGCGCCTGTGGACGAGCGCGAGGTAGAGGCGGCTGCCGATCACCCGGTTGCGTTGAGGGCGAAGCGGCGGCGGTAGTTGCTGGGGGTTAGGCCGGTGCGGCGTCTTAGTTGGATGCGTAGGTTGGTTGCGGTGCCTAGGCCGGATTGGCGGGCTACTGCGTCTAGGCGGATCTCGCCGGCTTCTAGTAGGCGGCAGGCTAGGGCTACTCGTTCGGCGGTGAGCCAGGCGAGAGGGGTTGTGCCGAGTTCTGCTTGGAAGTGGCGGTGGAGGGTGGCCTGGCTCATCGCGGCGTGGGCTGCGATGTCGGCGATTGTCAATGGGCTGGCCAGTTCTTCGCGGACCCAGGTGAGGAGCGGAGCCAATGAGGTGTCGGCTACCGGTGGTACCGGCTGGTCTATGAACTGGCGTTGGCCGCCGTCGCGGTGGGCGGTGTAGACGAGACGGCGGCTGACGGCGTTGGCTACCTCGGCGCCGTGGTCGCGGCGGATCAGGTGGAGGCCGAGGTCGAGTGCGGCAGCACTTCCGGCGGCCGTCAGGACGTTGCCTTCGTCAACGAACAGTACGTCGGGTTCGAGCTTCACCTCGGGGTACATGGCGGCGAAGAGTTCGACCCAGCGCCAGTGCGTGGTGGCACGGCGGCCGTCCAGTACGCCGGCTGCCGCGAGGGTGAAGGCGCCGGTGCAGAAGCTCACCATCCTGGCGCCGCGCGCGGCAGCCCGGCGTACGGTGTCGAGGACTGCGGGCGATGGCGGTACTTCGGGATCCGGGCGATTCGGGACGATGACGGTGTCCGCGTTGTCGACCTGGTCGAGTCCGGCGACGCCGGTCAGCGTGAAGAAGCCGCTGTGCATGCGGACGGCCGGCTCCGGCGTACAGAGGACCAGGTCATACCACTCGCGATCCAGTTCCGGCCGGCGCAGGCCGAACAACTCGGTCGCGACGCCGAGCTCGAACGGGTTGGAACTCTCGTCCACGATCACCGCAACCCGATGCGGCCGCCCCGACTCTTGCGGTTGCCGCTGCGGCCGTTGCGAGGATTGTTTCGACATGCGCTATTCCTAGCACTCACGCGTCCGGAACGCACCCGGTGAGACTGGTGAGGTGACCAACGAACCGATCGACCTGCGCGCCGTCCTGTCCACCTTCGACGACCTGTGGAGCCCGCGGATCGCCGCGCGGATCAACGACTACGACGTCCGGGTGACACATGTGAAGGGCTCCTACATCTGGCACGTCCACGACACCACCGACGAACTCTTCCTGGTCCTCGAAGGCGAACTGACCATCGGCGTCCGCGACCCTGACGAGCGCGTCGTCACGCTCCCGGCCGGCTCCCTCTTCGTCGTCCCGAAGGGCATCTACCACTGCCCCTCCTCCCCCGCCGGCGCCCAGATCCTCGTCATCGACCCCGCCAACACCCCCACCACCGGCGACACCCACGACCCGCTTCCCGAGCACATCCAGACGCACACCGGCATCGAGGTCTAAACAGCCTGAAGAGCTCCAGCAGCCCGCAGTAGGAGCGACTCGTAGATGGTGGGGTCGTCGGCTGTGGCGATCGGGAAGCCGGTGCCGTAGGCGTCGGTGTAGTGGACCTCTACACCGGGGTTGGCGGCATTGGTGCCATCGGCAAGGAACAGGTGCGGGCTGCACTGAACCGCGTCCGTCTGGGAGACGGCGAAGTCGGCCATCACGAGTCTGCGGGCACGGCCGTCGTCCAGGGCGGCTGCGAGTTGGTCGACGTCGACTGCACCGGTATCTGCGGCGACGTCGAGTAGTACCGAGCGCAGGCTGATGCAGCGGCTGTCGACCCAGAACGCCTTGCGCAGCGCGAGATCCAGCGCCTCGCTCGCGGCAAGACTCTGCTCCTTGACTGCTTGCACGGCCTCCAGCGCGGGCAGCGTGGTCGTTGGATAAGTCCAGTCGGGCGCCTGCCATAGCTTCCAACCGGCCTCAGGATCGAGGCGGCCAATCGCCGATACCTCGGAATCCGTACCCGGCCGCGGACTGCTGTGCCCGTTCAGCAACTCCAGCGGAAATGCATGGTGATCGAACGCCACCCGCTCCTCCAACCCCAGCCGGGCCCGCGTCTTGTGCAGGCGATGCACAGCCAGATGGGCGAACGAGCACCAGATGTCCGAGTACACGACGATGGTCCCCGGCGCGACAGCAACAGTCATCAGTTTCCCCTTCAAAACAATGGAAAACCCACGGTACCACACAACCGGACCGTGGTCCGATTGACTCCGAGGGTGGTTGAACGACCGAGTGACTCCCACCCATGAGGTCGTGACCGCAGACGGCCGCACCATCAGGTACTGCCTGTACGGCGATGAGGCAGGTGTGCCCGTCATCGCACATCACGGGACGCCGGGCACCCGGTGGGAGCGACCGGATGTCATCACCGCGATCGAGGAGACCGGCCTGCGAGTACTGCTCCACGGCCGCCCGGGCTACGGCTCCGATCGCCAACCCGGCCGAACCGTCGCCGACGCGGCGGCTGACGTCGCACTGCTGGCCGATGCGCACGGATGGGACCACTTCGCGGTCACCGGGTTCTCCGGCGGCGGACCGCACGCGCTCGCGGCCGCAGCTTTACTCCCGGACAGGGTGATCCACTGCAGCACCGTCTCGGCGATCGCGGCCCCAGGCACTACGGCCTTCGCATCGCTCGACTGGCCGGCCGACGCCCGCCGCGGAGAAGCGTTCCTCCGCGAGCAACTCGGCCGCCGAGGCCCCGAGATCCTGCGCGAGTTCGGCACCGACGTACCGGACGGCGGCCGGTACGACCGGATGCGGGCGGCCTGTGTCGACGGGCTGGACGGCTGGATCGACGACTATCTGGCGTTGAGCAAGCCTTGGGGGTTCGAGCTGCGGGACATCGTCGTACCGGTCGATGTGCGGTTTGGATCGAAGGACGACAACTCCAGCCCTGCTCATGCCGAATGGCTACTCAGCAACATTCCCAACGCCAGCCAACACCGGTACGAAGGCGGACACGACCCCGACGACACCACCCAGCGGGAGATCTTCGCAGCCTTGCGCGGTTAGCGCAGGTGGTGCTGGCCAGCCAGTGCAGAGTGGGTCCATCAGGCCACGCAGAACTCGTTGCCTTCGGGGTCTTGCATGATCAGGTGAAAGCTGTCGGGTTCGTCGATCGTCTGGAGGAGGGTGGCGCCGAGGGCAGTCAGCCGCTCGCCTTCCGCTTTGATCTTCAAAAGCCGATCTGCGCCAGTGAGGCCGGGCGCGACCTTGATGTCCAGGTGTAGGCGGTTCTTGCCGGACTTCGACTCTGGGACCTTGAGGAAGAAGATGTCGGGGCGGTTGCGGGTCTTGTCGACCAGGGTGCGGGTGGTGGGGCGTTGGTCTACGGGGATTCCTTGGGCGTCGGCCCAGTCGTCCCAGGTGGTGAAGCCGTCGGGGACGGGCATTGGGAAGTCGTAGCCGCCTAGGGCCTCCATCCAGAAGCGGGCGACCAGGTCCGGGTTGGCGCAGTCGAAGACGATGTGCAGGTCGAAGGCGGTCATGCGGTTGCTGTTCCGTAGCCAGCGCGGTAGAGGTCGCGGAGTAGGCAGATTTCGGCGCCGTGGTGCATGGTCTCGCGGTTGAGGTGGACGATCAGGGCGAGCATCGAGTCGTCGGCGTAGGGGCCGCCCTTGGGGCCTAGGGGCGCGGCCAGTGCCGCGTCATCCAGGGAGCGAATGGCGTCGTGCCATTTGGCGTACCAGTGGTCTATGAAGGCCAGACCGGCGTCGGCCGTTACCGGCAGGTCGGTTGGGCGGTGACGTGGGTCCCACATCGGGGCGTCGATCGTGTCGTCGAAGAAGGTGTTGTAGCGAGCGGCGAAGCAGCCGACCGCGACATGCACCAGCCGCCAGGCGATCGTCGTCACCGGCGGCGGCGACGGCTCGGGATCCTCGGCGTCAAGCACCACCTGGCCAGAGGCGTCCGCACGCACTGTCCAGCTCGGTTGCGCCGGCGCCCACTGGTACTCCTCGTCCGTCAGCCCCTCCAGCCGCGGCCGCAGGTGAAAGTCCCAGTAGAACTCCAGCTGCCCGATCACCAAATCTCCGCAGTCGCCCATGCGACAAGACCCTAGAACCAACGACCGACAAAAACGTCAGCGATACGCCCGAGCCTGTACTTCGAACAGCTCCGCGTACCGCCCCCGCGCCGCAACCAGTTCCCGGTGACTCCCGACCTCGACCACCCGCCCCTGATCCATCACCACGATCAGATCCGCCATCCGCACGGTCGAGAACCGATGCGAGACCAGCACCGTGATCCCACCCGTCTCCGCAGCCGCCACCCGCGACGCCTCCGCGAATCGTTCGTACAAAGCGTGTTCCGCCTCGGGATCGAGTGCAGCCGTCGGCTCGTCGAGCAGCAGCACCAGCGGGCGCTCGCGCAGAAACGCCCGAGCCAGCGCGAGCCGCTGCCACTGCCCACCCGACAGCTCCGAGCTCTCCGAGAACCGCGTCCCCAACTGCGTTTCCAGCCCGCGAGGCAACGACTCAACCAGCTCCCAAGCCTCCCCACGCGCCAACGCAGCCCGCAAAGCCGACTCATCATCAAGACGCGAAAGATCGCCGACCCCCACCACGAGACGCGCGGCGAACTCGTACTTGACGAAGTCCTGATACCCCGCCGACAACCGCTCCCGCCAGGCCACCGGATCGATCGTCGACAACGGCACCCCGTCCACCAGAATCGAGCCAGAGGAAGGGTCGTACATCCGCGACAGCAACTTCACCAACGTCGACTTCCCAGCCCCGTTCTCCCCCACCAGCGCCACACTCGTCCCCGCCGGGATCACCAGATTGACCGAGTCCAGCACCACAGCATCCGTACCCGGGTAAGCGAAGGACAAGTCGCGCAACTCAATGCCATGAACCAACCGCCCAGGCGCCAACCCCACGCTCGACTTCCAGTCATGCGCCGACGCATAGTCCCGCAGCCAGCGATACCGCCCAAAGCTCCGCAGCGCGCCCCCGATCCGGCTGACCCCGTCACCGGCCTCCGACGCAGCCCCATCAACCTGTGGAGCAAGCAGCACCACCAAGGCCAGGTCCCCAACAGACGCAGCCCCTCGCCCCGCCAACACGATCAGGTACACCACGGCACCGAGGTACGCGAGCCGGAAGACCGTCTTGGCCAGCGTGACGACCACCAGCCCGCGAACCATCGCCCGCCGCTCATCGGCGTACATGGTCCCCGACAGCGACCGGATCCGGGACAGCAGCGTCGGGCCGAGGCCGAAGACGCGCAGCTCGGTCGCCTGCCGCGGATCACGAGCGAGCTCGGCCAAGGAACGCACCAGCCGCCCGTACGGCTGCATCCGTTCCATCGCCTCCTGCATCCACTTCGAGTCGAGGTTCGCGGCCCACACCTGCCCAAAGGCCAGTACCAGAAGGACACCGAAGATCGGATGTACGCCGCTGAGCATCGCCACCACGAGCGCGATGGTGACGCCCGTCGAGATCAACTGGAACAGCACCACGGCGGCCCACCCCAACTCGCGAGCGCCGTCGCGGAGTTGAGCCAGCCGATCCGCCACGTCCGGCCGCTCATGCTGCTCGATGCCGGGGATGTGCGTGGTCAGCCGCAGGATGTCGGACAGCACCCATCGCTCGACCCGATCCGCACCGGCACTCTCCAGATACCCATCGACCGACGTCGCCGCGAAGGCCACCGCGAAGGTCGCAAGAATGACCAGCACACCCAACCGAATCGGCCCATCACCAGCCCCACCCACACCGTCGAGGATCAGCTTCACCCCGTACGTCCGCACCGGCGCGATCGCCGCCTGCAGGCAGAGGATGACCACCAGCGCCGTCGAGTGGAACGGCGCCGCCCGCAACCCCGTCATCAACCACAGCCACAAGGTCCGCATTTGCTCACGCATCCTCGGAGCCCCCCAGATAGCGCTCAGCTTGCAACCGGAACATCACCGAATAACGCCCGCCCAGGCTCAGCAGCTCAGCGTGAGTCCCCGACTCAACGATCCGGCCGCCGTCGAGCACGCAGATCCGATGCGCGTCCCGGACCACCGAGAACCGGTGCGAGATGATCAGCGACGTCAACCCGCGGGTGAGATCCAGGTACTCCGCCACCAGCCGCGCCTCCGCCCGAACATCCAACGCGGCAGCAGGTTCATCGAGCACCAGTACCTTCGCCCCGCCCTGTACGGCGAACAGCGCCCGAGCCAGCGCAATCCGCTGCCACTCCCCACCGGATAGGTCCGCCCCGCCCTCCCAGGCCTTGTCGAGCACGGTGTCCCAGCCAAGCTGCAGCCCATCGATCAGGTCGTCCACTCCGGCCCCGGACGCCGCTCGCACCAGACCAACCGAGTCGTCGTACCGCTCGATCCGCCCGAAGCCGATGTTGTCCCGGACGGACAAAGGAAAGTGGACGAAGTCCTGCGCGATGGCGGCGACCTGCCGCTGCCAGACCTCCAGCGCAGCAGGCGAAAGCGTCGCGAGGTCCACACCGTCGACGGTGATCCGCCCGCGCGTCGGCTGGTACGTCCCCGTCAGCAGCTTCACCAACGTCGATTTGCCCGCCCCATTGACCCCGACCAACGCCAGCGCCTCACCACTACGCAGCTCAAGGTCAAGCCCGTCGAACACATCGCGATCACTCCCCGGGTACCTGAACCCAACCTGCTCGAACCGAATCACCTCCCGCGGCGCCTCACTGAGATCGGCTTCCACCAAGCCCGTCTCCGGATGCCGCTCAGCGATCAGCACCGGCACGTGAAGCATCGCCCGGTACGCCGTAACGCCACGCCTCACCTGCAGCGCGGTATACGGCGAGATGCTCACCGCCAGCGTCAACATCGCCGGGAGCACTGTCGCCGTTTGCGCGACACCGAGATCGCCGCGGCCGGCCCGCAGGGCGACGTACAGGATCGCGGCAGCGAAGACGAGCAGATAACCCGCCAGCGGAATCATCCCGCGGATCGCGCCCGACCGCCGAGTGCGCCAGATCTCCTGCATCGCCTCCGTCCACTCGGTCCGATACCGGTCGACCAGCCAGCCGTGCAACCCGAAGACGCGCAACTCCTTCGCACCCTCGTCAGTGCCCAACTCGAACAGATACTGCGCTCGCCGCTGATCCTCCGTCATCCCCTGGTACGCCTCGAGCTCACCGTCGAGCTTCTTCAGGTAGCGCCGCTCCGTCAGCAAGACGGCCCCCGCGAGCACCACCGCGACGACCCAATTGAAGAGCGCCCCGACCAGCACCGTCTGACCGATCAACATCACCCGGGCGGAGAACAACCCGACCACCCGGCCAATCGTTGCCTCGATCGCCCACCCGTGCCCACCACGCGCCCGCTCGACCTCGTCCAGCACGACCGAATCGTCCAGATGAGCGATCCGCCGCGGCGCGAGCAACGGCGACGCGAGCCGCGGCCACAGGTCATATGCGGCGGATTGCGCGAGCATCCATTGCGCTGTCGACAACACCTCGGGCAGCACCCCGCCCAGCACAAAGACGATGCCGAAAGCAACAAACAGTGCCACGAAGGCACCGCCGACCGGTCCGCCGTCCAGTACGCCGGGCAGCGCCCCGACCACCCGCCCGATCAGCAGATTGAGCACCGCCGCCGAGGCCGCCGACGCCAGCGCGAGCAGCAACGTCGCCACGGTCGCACCCGGCACCACCCGGTAGGCGTACCTCAGCAGCATCCGCATCGACCAGATGCTAGTTCCTACAGCCACCTTCTCGCCCTGGTTTTCCACAGCCCCCGCACGGCGCGGAGTGACGACCAAAATCGGAGACCTGTCCAGTCCGGAATGAGCTTGCGCCCTTAGCATCCGAGGCGATCGGCGACGGGCCGGGGGTGGTGCTCGACCCGCAGTGCGTGACATGACAGATTGCGACGGTCCGATCACGCTTGGCTGTCCTTGGAGAATCTATGAAGTTCCGTACCCTGGCCGTCGCCCTGGGTATCAGTACCGCCGCATTGCTCGCGATTCCGGGCTCCGGGGCGACCGCCTCGTTGCAGACCGGCTCGGAGCGGGTGCAGTCGGGCCCCAACAAAGTGGCCAACCGGTACTTGAAGCAGAAGCTCACCTGGACGCAGTGTGGCGACCCGGAGTACCGGACCTACTGCGCCAAGATCGTCGCCCCGCGCGACTGGTCCAACCAGTACTCCGGGAACGACATCGGCCTCGCCGTCAGCAAGGTGGCCCCGGCCGGCAAGAGCAAGGCGAAGCCCAGCCGCGTCATCTTCGGCAATCCCGGTGGACCCGGTGGAGCCGGGCTCGGCATGGCGCCGTACCTGGCCAGTCAGGCCGGCCTCGGCAAGGATCACCTGTTCGTCGGGTTCGACCCGCGCGGCACCGGGGACAGCTCCAACGTCACTTGCGAAGGCGCCCCCGGTTTCACCATGGACGCACGCGACCGCGACAGCGAGAACCTCAACCTGATCTCCGAAGCGGCGATGCTCAACCGCCCGTACTGCGAACGCCAGTCCCGCGGACTGCTGCCCTATGTCAACACCGCGCAGACCGTCCAGGACATCGACCTGATCCGCCAACTGCTCGGCTACGAGAAGATCGACTGGCTCGGGTACTCCGGCGGCACCTGGCTCGGCGCGTACTACCAGACCTACTTCCCGGCCCACGTCGGTCGCTTCGTGCTCGACTCGAACACGGACTTCACCCGGCCGTGGTCGGAGACCTTCGAGGCGCAGCCGCAGGCGTTCGAGCGGCGCTTCCGCGAAGACTTCGCTCCGTGGGCGGCGAAGTACGACGACCGGCTGCACCTGGGCTCATCGCCACGCTTGGTGATCAGGACCTATGAGCGGCTGCGCCGGGAACTCAAAAAGCAGCCGGCCGTCGAGGAGTTCCTGGACGGGTCGATGAAGATCACCTACGACCAGAACGCGCTCGATCAGATCGTCTCCTCGGATATGTATACAAAGATGGATTTCCAGTCGCTCGCGCTGGATCTCGCATTTCTCCGCGGACTCTCGGCCGCACAGACTGCCGATGGGCCGAAGGCGGCACAACGCAAGGTCGACGCATTGCCGCTGGCTCGTCAGCAGGAGCTCGTCCGGCGCGCGACCCGCGGACCGGTCGGCCTGCCGCCGGTCGGCCAGGCGTTCGCCGACGACGCGGAGAGCGCGACGTTCACGGCCGTCACCTGCAACGACACCGCCTGGCCGCAGGGTCGTGAGACCGGCGACGACCTCGCGGCCGACCTCGGCCCGAAGTACCCGCTGATCGGCTGGACGATGAACGAGAACCCCTGCTTCTACTGGGATCGGCCGGCCCTCGAGATGCCGACTCCGACCGGCAAAGGCTTGCCGACGACGTTGATGGTGCAGTCCTCGCACGACCCCGCCACCAACGCCTCGCTGGCCACCGCGGCGCACGAGCGGTACGCCGGGTCGCGGCTGCTCACGATCACCGGCGAAGGCGACCACGGCATCTACGGCGGCGTGAACAAGTGCGCCGACAAGATCATCAACACCTTCCTCACCACCGGGGTGGCGCCGGCCCACGACGTCAGTTGCAAGGGCGAGGGAATTCCGGCCCCGTCGGTACCGCAATCCGACGACGAGGGTGATACCGGCACGCCACTGAACCGGATTGCCGGATTCACCAAAGCCGTCTCGGGATATCTGCACTGAGCGTTATTGCGGTGGCGAATTACTGCCATTCCCACCGCACGGAAAGCGAACATCTCGTCACGATCCGCGAGAATATGACGAGGCGTTCGTTGTCACCCTGCGTTTGTCAGGGTCATGTCAGGGTTCCGTCCCTGTGCCACGCAGCGTGACCACGGCAACCTTGAGTCAGCGCGGGATAACCGGGCATCGGCCGGGAGGGCCCGATGCTAGGTGAGATCGCCGAACGCGGCTTCGGCCGGCTGTGGGGTGGGGGGACTGCCTGGGGGGTCAGACAGAAACGCAGCCGGCCGGGACCTCGTTCATCGATGGAGCATCCCGGCTCCCAGATCCCTCGCGAGGTACCTTCGATCCCCCAGGTCGTGGTGCCTCGCGAGGCTTTTTCTGTGATCGAACCTCACTGATGGCGATCCAGGTACTGCGCCTGGTAGAGCGACGGCGGGAACAGACCCGGACGGTTCGCACCCTCGATGTAGCCGGCCGGCTGGCTGAACGGGCCGTCGCCGGTGACCACTCCCCGGCAGCCGATCGCGTAGTTCTGCGCCGTCGGCGGCTTCTGGACGACGAGCTTGGCGGTGCCCGTGTCGCAGTTCCAGCCCACCGAGTGCGAGGTCGCCCAGCCGTGCCCGGTGCCGTAGTCGCCCCGGTTGTAGATCCCCAGCGTGAGACGGACCCGCGGCGCGAGGTCGCGGTGGTTGTCCCAGAGCAGTCCCTGGCTCCAGCGCCGGTGGCCTTCGCTCGACGCGAGCGCGCCTTCCGAAGTACCGCGCAGAAACACGATGCCCGAGGCGCTGCTGGCGCCGTTCGAGATGAAGGCGTGCCGGGCCTTGGTGGCGTTGCAGTCCACGAACAGCACCTGCTGGGAGTACGCCTCGCAATTGAAGTTGTAGCGGAGACGGCCGGTGACGACCGAGGCCGGATCGAGGGCGCGGCAGTTCCGGACGGTGACCCGGGTGGCCTCGGTGGTCTCGACGCCGGCCTTCGCGAAGTGCAGGAAGGTGCTGTCCCGGACCCAGGCGTCCTCGACCTGGCGAACCTTCACGCCGACCCACGCGTGCGCCTCGTCGACATCCGGGTCGCCCGCGAACTGGATGTCGATCCGCAGGCTCTCGACCCCGACGCCGGTCACCAGGCCGGCGCGGTCCCAGACGTAGAGGTAGGACTGGGCCAGTTCGCGCCGCAGATGCTCGAAGAGCGGCACATCGACCGTCACCGTGTTGCCGCGGATCGACTGGATGTACCGGTTGTAGGTGATCGGCTGGCTGCCGACGGTCCAGCCGTCGTCGGTCGCCGTACCGCCGTGGTCGACCGCGGCGAGCCAGGCCTCGGTGCACGGGTGGATCAGGATGATGTTGTCGCCCTCTTCGAGCGCACTGGCGTCGGCGACCTCGAACGAGCGGGATCCGACCTGCACCCAGTCGCTGGTGATGTCGGTCTTGGTGCCCGGTACCTGGCCGCGCCAGCCTTTACTCGTACTGCCGCCGAGCACGATCACATCCCGCGAGACAGGCGTGTTGCCGGTCGCTTGGATGATGGTGCTGCGCTTGGGGTCGGCGCCGTCGCCGGAACCGCGGAGTACGACGCCGGACCGGTTCACCCGGAGCGTGCCGGCGACCGGGTAGCTGCCGGGGGCAAGCAGTAGCGCGCCGCGGAAGCCGCTGTGGTCGGGGATGCGCTGGCCAACCTCATCGATCGCAGCCTGCAGATGAGCGGTGTTGTCGCCCTCGATCGGCTTGATCGTCGTCACGGTCAAGACATCCGGAATCGGGCTGTCGCCGTACTTGTAGCCGGCGTAGCTGAAGTCGGGGATCCGGTTCCCCTCGGCGTCCGCGGTGTAGACGAGCCGGTTCTTCGCGTCGTACCGGACCCGTTCCGACTGCCAGAGCCCGGTCGCGGCCGGCGACGGGTTCAGAGGCGGTTCGAGCGGTCCGGAGCGCCGGCGCCGCCCGCCCCGGGGTATCCGTCGGCTACTGCGGCGAGCGGGGCTGCGCGGCCGGCAGACCAGGCTGCCCGGAAGGCGCGACGGTCGAGGGTTTGCTCGATGGCGCGGCGGGTGGCGAGCTGGTCCGCTTTCTCGACCTGCGGTACCGGCGCGCCGATCACCTCACGGATCCCGTCAGCCGCGCCGATCAAGAACGCCGCGTACTCCGTCCGCTCCCGCTGCTGAGCAACCGTCGCCAGCTCCTCCAGCACGCTCGCGGTCCGCCACCGGTCACCCAGATCGCGATGCTCGGCCAGGCTCTCGTCGAGCAGGTGCACCGCTCGATCGGTGAACCCGCGCCGCCGCTCGACGATCCCCAACTGGTTGAGCGACCACGCGACCCCTTCGCGATACCCGAGCCGCTGCGACAGCGCCAGACTCTCCAGCAGCAGGTCCTCGGCCTCGGTCAGCTCACCGCTGTACTGCGCAATCGTGCCCAAGCTGATCAGCGACCAGGCCAGCCCCTCACCGTCGCCGAGCACCCGGAAGCTGTCCCGAGCCCGCTTGCATCGCCGCGCCCCGATCTCGAGATCCCCACGCAACCAGGCGACAAACCCAAGATGGTTGTGCGCCCACGACATCCCCGACCGATCGCCAAGACTCTCGAACAGGTCGTAGCTCTGGCAATGCAGGTTCTCCGCCGTCTCGTAGTCGCCACGCTCACGCGCCACTCCCCCGAGCCTCTGCATGACGAGCGCAGTACCGGCTGTGTCCCCGAGCTCCTTGTACTGCGTGAGCGCCGACTCCAGTCGCGTCGTCGCCACGCCGTACTCGCATTGCAGGAAGGCCAGCATCCCCGCTCCCAGCGCCGCCTTCGCCTGGTACTGCGGTTCGACCCCGTCCGAGCCGGTCAGGGCCAGCGCGCGCTCGAGCCACTCGCTGCCCTCGGCGTAGTGGCCTCGCAGGTAGCAGAACAACCACAGTCCACCTGCGAGGCGAACGGGTTCGCCCGCAGTACCGGATCTCAACGACCACGACATCGCGGCGCGGAGGTTGTCGAGCTCACCGTCGAGGCGGTCGAGCCAGTCGGCCTGGTTCGCGCCGCGCAGATGGCCCTCGGCCTCTTCGGCGAGCGAGATGTAGAAGGCCGCGTGGCTCCGCGCGATCTCCTCGGTACGTCCGGCAGCGGCCAGCTGGTCGGCGGCGAACTCGCGGATCACGGCGAGCATGTCGTACCGCGCGATGCCCCGATCGCGGCTCACCCGGATCAACGACTTGTCCACGAGCCGGCTGGTGAGGTCAAGCGCCCGTGCTCGCTCAAGTGGACCGGGCACGACCGTGCCGGAGAGCACAGCGGCCGCTGCGTTCAGAGTCCAGCCGCCGACGAAGACCGACAGCAGAGCGAAGAGTTCGCGCTCCTGCGGGGTCAGCAGGTCATGGCTCCACCCGATCGCGCCGTACAGGGACTGCTGCCGCGGCCCCGCAGTACTGGAGCCGCCGGCCAGGATGCCGAAGGAGGTCTCCAGTTCGGCGGCGAGCTCTTCGACGGTCAGGACGTTCGTGCGGGCGGCGGCCAGCTCGATCGCGAGCGGCATGCCTTCGAGGCGGCGTACGACGCGGGCCACCTGCTCACGCTGCTCAAGCGGCTCATGCCCACGGGCAGTCGCCCGGTCGATGAACAGCTTGACCGCGGGCGAGGTGTCCAGCTGAGCGTTCGTCTCCGGCAGGGCGAGCGGCTGGACGACGTACACGCTCTCGCCGGCGATCCGCATCAGCTCGCGGCTGGAGGCGAGGATGGAGAGGTTCGGGCAGAGCTCGAGCAACGCCGAGCAGATCGTCGCGGTGTCGGCGACGACGTGTTCGCAGTTGTCGAGGACGAGCAGCAGGTTGCGCCGGCCGATCTGCTCGGCGATCTCCTGGATCAGCCGGGCCCCGTCGAGCGGGTGCAGTCCGGTCGACGCGGCCACCGCCGGAGCGACCGCGGCCGGATCCGAGACCGGGGCAAGCGGCACCCAGCAGACGCCGTCCTCAAACTGATGAGCCACCTCGGCGGCAATCGCGAGCGCAAGGCGGGTCTTGCCCACGCCGCCCGGACCGCTCAGCGTCATCAGCCGGGTGACGCGTTCGCCGACGAGCCGGCCGACCTCGGTGAGCTCGTCCGCACGGCCGACCAGTTCGTTCGCCGGAACCGGTGCCGGACGCATCGCCGAGCGGGGCACGACGTTGTCGTCGCGGCGGGCAGCGGCGGTGAGCTGGGCGCGATCGGGCGCACCGAGGTGGAGAGCGTCTCCGAGCAGCCTGAGCGTGTGCGGTCTGGGCGCTCGTCGACGACCTCGCTCGAGCGCCGCGATGGCGTCGACGCTCAGACCGGCGAGCTCCGCCAGTCCCTCCTGTGACAATCCGGCGTCGCGCCGGTGCCGGCGGAGAAGATCACCGAAACCCGTTGCCTGGGCGTCGTCCGAGCCGCGGCGAGACCCGTCTGAAGGCAAAGGACGGCCCACCCAGTCTCCGACCTCGTCCGTGGCGGTCGCCACGCACACCCTGAAGGTATCCCGATCCGCACCGCGTTGTCAGGCTGCGCCGGACGTTCCCAGCCAACTCCCAGGAAACTCCCGGCTTACCGCTCAGTACGGTGCTCGATCGCCGTTCGCATCGAGGCGCGGGCCCGTTTGCGGTCGCCGGCCGCGTCGTAGGCGGTCGACAGCCGGAACCAGACCCGCCAATCGTCCGGCGCCGCTTCGGCCTCTTCCTTGTACTTCGTGAAGGCGGCGTCCGCTGCCGCCCGGTCGATCCGCCCCGACGGCCGCCTCGGCAGGTCGTCGACCGGCAACCCGCCCGACTCGGCCAACTCTCTGGCCAGCGCCTCGGTCCGCCGGCCGAACTGGAGTTCGCGCCAGACGAGGTACAGCCCGACGAGCGGGATCACCAGCACCGCGATGCCGAGCACGATCGCGACCGGGTCGCCGGTGCCGATCAGCAGGACACCACGCCAGCCGAGCAGCCCGGCGTACGCGATGAAGACCACCGCGATCACCACTACTACCCGCTTGGCCGTCATTTTCAGCTGAGGTCCATGAAGTGCTCCAGGCCGACGGTGAGCCCGGGCGTTCCGACGATCTTCCGTACTCCGAGCAGCACGCCGGCCATGAACGATTCGCGATGCATCGAGTCGTGCCGGATCGACAGCGTCTCGCCGACGTCGCCGAGCAGGACCTCCTGGTGCGCGACGAGCCCGCGCAGGCGGACGCTGTGCACGCGGATCTCGTCGACGTCGGCTCCGCGCGCGCCCTCGATCCCGGTGCTGGTGGCGTCCGGGATCGAGGCTGAGCCGGCCGCCTTGCGAGCCTCGGCGATGAGTTGCGCGGTGCGCTGCGCAGTACCGGAGGGTGCATCGACCTTGTCGGGGTGGTGCAATTCGATGATCTCGACCGATTCGTAGTACGGGGCTGCCTTGGCCGCGAACTGCATCATCAGCACCGCGCCGATGGAGAAGTTGGGGGCGATCAGTACGCCGGTACCTGCGTTGGCCTCGAGTTGGGTACGCAGGGTCGTCAGGCGCTCGTCGGTGAAGCCGGTGGTACCGACGACGGCGTGGATGCCGTGCCCGATGCACCAGCCGAGGTTGTCCATCACGACCTCGGGCCGGGTGAAGTCGACGACGACCTCGGCTTTTGCGTTGGTGAGCTCGTCCAGGTCATCACCCTGGTCGAGGGCGGCAACAAGCTCCAGATCGTCGGAGGCTTCAACAGCCTGGCACGTCTGAGCGCCCATCTTGCCCTTGGCGCCCAGCACCGCAACCTTGATCATCCGTACCCTTCCTCGCGTGGGACACCAGGATCTCACTGGGCCTTGGCGGGGTTGCGATCAGGGAGTGTGCCTGGCCAGCTCGGCGGTCGGGACGTAGATCTGCAGGTTCATCGTCGTCGCAGGTGGGGCGATCAACTTGTAGTCGACATCGAAGTCCAGCCCGCAGGTCCGCAACGCGTCGATCTCCAGCTGGCTGACCGGGCGATTGAAGAACAACAACGGCTGGCGATTCCCGGGCCAGGGCTCCTTCGTGGAGCACACCTCGGTGATACCGGCGGCGGTCCGCTCGCGCTCCTTCGGCGCCACCCACGCCTCGCCGAACGGGCGGGCACGCAGCATCAACACGATGCCGGCCATCTTGTCCAGCGCGATGATCGGCCGGCCGGACGGGGTCGTGTACGGCTTCAGCAGCTCGTCGAGAGCCGTGTACTTCGCTGCCGTGTCCGGTGCCAGCTCGAGACCGCCGAGTGGCTTGAGCTTGGTCGCCGTGGTGAGGGCGCTGCGCGGTGGGGATCGGTAGGGGTGGAGAACCTGGCCGCCGTACGCGATCGAGCCGACGGCGACCAGCGCGCAGACGGTGACCAGGGCTGTTGCCGTCCGGGCGACCAGCGGGGCCTTGTCGATGCCGGTCAGGGCGGCGATCATCAGCGCGGCCCAAGCAGCGAAGGCGTTGAAGCCGATCGTGTAGATCGCGGTGTTGGTCCCGAACGCCTGCACGAACGGGAGCACGAGGAGCAGGCCGAGGATCACCCAGGATCGAGGATTCTCCTTGCCTGGTGTCCATTGCCGGGTGATCAAGGCGACGACCGTGGTGATGATGGCAACCAGTACGGCGGCAAGCAGGGTGACCTGGAACTTGCCGTTGTTGGGCGAGCCGCCGTGGAGGCCGCCCTTGTCGAGTGCCTGGTGGATCGACCAGGCGAGGGTGGCGGCCGTGATGAGCCAGGTGGCTGTTCGGAGTACGGGATTGCGGCCTCGGACGGCCACGGCGACCGCTGCGGCAATGAAGAGTGGGAAGTGCTGCTTGACCGTCTCTTCGACGAGGCGCATTCCGGTCGTCCAGTACATCTGCACGAGCGTGGCCGGGGTGTAGGAGTTGCCGGCGATGAACCGGTTGACCGCGAGGATGCCGGGGATGGCGTCTGTCAGCGACACGACCAGCAGCTGCACCAGAACGGCGGTTCCGGTGGCGCCGGCCAGCGCCCAGACGATGCCCCGGGCAACCGCCTGGGACCCCTGCGCGCTGAGCACGACGATCGCGGCGACAACGATCAGGGCGAGCACGACGATCGACGACCACTTGGCCAGCACCATCACGCTGATCACCACGCCGGCCAGGGTGAGTGCCCAGATCGGCGGCTTCTTGTCCTGCTCGATGGCGGTCGCGGACCAGAGCACACAGGACACCGCGGTGAGGGCGCCGAGCAGGATGACGTCGTTGTAGCCCGGACTCAGGGGAAGCCAGCTGTAGGTCATGCCGCCGGCCGCCAGGATCGCGGCGATTCCGGCGTACTCCCAGAGCTTGGTCTTCGGCGCGTCCGGGCGGCGGACCCGCAGCCAGCGCATGAAGCTCCACCCGAAGAACACGTGCCCGAGGACGACCGTCACCAGCCGGAAGATCCGCAGCTTCTCGATGTCCCAGTGCAGCAACTGGAAGATCGGCCCGTAGATGTACTGGATCCCGGTCAGCGCCAGCGGATTGCTGCTCCACCAGCGGTAGGACAGCAGGTAGTAGCCCTCGTCGGTGATGTCGAATCCGTAGCCGACACCTCGCGCGGCGGTGACGATCCAGGTCGAACTCACCGCCACCCCGAGCACCAGCAGGACCACCGGAAGGCCACGACTACGCACCGCGAAGGCCTTCCTGCTGTCGGTGACCGGATCTGGACTCACCGAAGAACATTACACTTGCGCGCTTCCGCGGGATCCGAGGAGCTACGATGCTTCGATCTTGACCGAAGCCAGGTCGCAGATACTCCGGATCAGTACATTCTCCCTGAGGAGACGCGGGCACGATGAGGTCGACACCCACCGAACCACACGTGCTCATGATGGTCGCCAACGACATCAGCAACGACGCGCGGGTGCTCAAGGAAGCGGTGGCGCTGGCTCGTACTGGTCTGCGGGTGACCTTGCTCGGGGTATCGGCCAGCGGTACGGAGTCGCTGGAATCTCTGGACGGCCGGATCGTGATGATGCGGCTGCCGGGTGCCTTCCCGCTGCGCGACGGCCGGAACCGGCGCCGGGCCAGACGGCGGGCGCGGCGGATCCCCTTCGTGGGCTACCGGCACCACACCTTTCCAGTTGCCCGGCAGCTCGCGATCGACGCCCGCTTCGCCGACCTCAAGGCCGCGTCAGGTCGTGCCACTGCTGACCGCAAGGCGGGATCGATCAGTCCGTTGCGCTATCGGTTTGGAGTAGTGGGCCGGGGCCTTCGGAAGCGGACCCTGAACCTGGCCCGCCGGGGAGCCACGGCTCGTGACGCGGCCACCGAGCCTCAGCACGAGCGGTTCCGGTCCGTCTGGCAATGGTGGGACGAGCGGCTCGGCCAGGTCGCGTGGCCGGTCGACTGGCGACGCGTCGTACCGGAAGCCTATGACTACGAGAACATCTTCGCGGACGTGATCGACGAGCTGGCACCGGACGTCCTGCACGCCCACGACATGCACCTGATCGGGGTGGCGGCGCGGGCCGCCGGCCGCGCCGCGTTGCGGGGTCGCAAACTCGAGGTCGTCTACGACGCACACGAGTACGTCAAGGGACTCTCGAGGTACGGCGGCCGGACGCCCCGGTTCATCGCTGCCTGGGCCCAGCACGAGCGGGAGAACATCGGCGCCGCGGACCGGGTGATCACTGTCAGCCCGGCGATCGCTCGCGCCCTGCAAGCCGACCATAGGCTGAAGCGTGAACCGACCGTCATCATGAACACCCCCAGCCAGTTCGACGACTCGGCCGAGATCATCGACCTGCGCGCCCGGACCGGGCTCGCAGCCGAGGTTCCGCTGATCGTCTACAGCGGCGGTATCACCCACGCCCGCGGCGTCGAGACCGCGATCCAGGCGCTCCTGGACCTGCCCGGCGTGCACCTCGCCGTGGTCTGCGTCCCGTCGATCGGGACGAAGCCGGTCCAAGAGCTCCGCGACCTGGCGGAGTCGCTGCAGGTCGAGGATCGGGTGCACTACCTGAACCCGGTCGGCCCCGGAGAAGTAGTCCCGTTCCTGCGTACCGCCGATGTCGGCCTCATCCCGATCTTGCGCTATCCCAGCCACGAGATGGCCCTGCCCAACAAGGTCTTCGAGTACTTGTTCGCTGGCTTGCCGGTGGTGACCAGCAACATGCAGAGCCTGACCGAGTTCATGAACGAGACGGGAGTCGGCGAGGTCTTCGAGGTCGAGAACCCGAAGGATCTCGCGGCCAAGGTCACCCGCGTCCTGGCGAACCCTGCCCCGTACCGGGAGCGGGCAGCCGATCCGCAGTTGCAACGCGAGATGTCCTGGGAGGGCCAGGCCGGCCATCTGCGAGAGCTGTACGGCGACCTCGTCGGCCAGACCCTGCCTGCGACCGCGCCGCCCGCCCCGCCACAGGTCTTCATCGGTCCTCTGAACACGGCCGGCCAGGCCGGGCGCTGGGCGCAGGCGATCGAACGCAACCACCCCGGCGTCTTCGGGATGTCGATGCGGATCGAGGCAGGCAAACACGACCTGCCTGCCGACTGGACGATCAAGCGGGAGCGGTACACCTCCAGTCTCAACTGGAAGGTCGCCACCACCGACTACTTCCTCAACAACGTCTCCCACGTACTGGCCGAAGGCGGCCGTCCGATCCTCGGCGACTCGGAGAGCACCTGGTTCAGCAAGGACCTCCAGCTCTTCGACGCCGCCGGCATCAAACACGGCGTCGTCTTCCACGGGCCTGAGGTGCGGGATCCGGCCCAGCACCGAGACCTCTACCCCCACTCGCCGTTCGCCGACCCCACCAATCGCGGGACGGTCCTGTTGCAGGCGGCGGTCGACCGGCTTCGGGAGCTGCTGGCCGACTACGACGGGCCCCGATTCGTCGCCACACCTGATCTCCTCGACTACGTCGAGGGAGCCATCTGGCTGCCCGCGGCCGTGAACCTCGACAGCGATCCGGTCACCCAGCCGGTACTCGAGCGTGACGTTCCGGTCGTCCTCCATGCGCTGTCCAGGACCGATCAGAAGGGGACGGCGGGGATCGATGCCGTCTTGTCCGAACTGCAGGCTGACGGCCGGATCGAGTACCAGCGGATCGGAGGTGTCTCGCACGATGAGCTCAGCAAGCTCGTCCAGGACGCGGACATCGTGGTGGATCAGCTGCTACTCGGTACCTACGGCGCCTTCGCCGTCGAGGCAATGGCCGCCGGACGGGTCACGGTCGGGCACGTCGCCAAGCATGTCCGTGACCTCCTACCCGCCCAACTGCCCATCGTCGAGGCAACTCCCCAGACCCTCCGCGACGTGATCGAGCAACTCGTGACCGACCGGGCCCCAGCGCGCACAGCCGCGCAAGCGGGCTACGACTACGTCAAAGCCATCCACGACGGCCGCAAATCAGCCGAGGCCCTCTCCACTTTCATCAACCCACCGGCCAGCTGACGTTCCTCCCATCCGGTTACCGCCAGGTGCCGAGGGAGTCGATCACTGCGTCGATGAAGTCTCCGACCTGACGCCCCCCGTTGCCTCAAGCAACCAGCCGGCGGGTCAGGCTGCTTTGCCGGTCAGCTCCTTGGCGACCACGAGACCGTGCGCCCCGGCGGTGGCGTGGGCGCTGGACTCGGATTCCTTGGACAAGCCGACCAGCTCCTCCATGCCCGCGGTCACCGGGGCGAGGGTGGCTCCGTGAACTCACGTCCGTCACGGACCATTGACAGCGTTGTCTTCGGAGGCGACGATACTTCTCGACAGTTCAGTGAAACGTTTCCAACCTCGCCCGCCTGAAGTCATCGAGGAGATCATCGCCGTGTTTCGTGCTGCCCGAACTCTGCAGGTACTGATGGCCGGAGCAGTCCTGGTTGCCGCCGCACTGGCCGCACCGTCTGCCGGTGCGGCTCCAGCGGCTTCAGCCGCCACTGGCCCGACGGCGACCGCTCGGGCCCGCGTCGCGGCTGACGAGGTGATGAGCTCCTACGAACCGAACAAGGCATGGTTCCCGTCGAGTTGGTGGAACTCCGCGGTTGCCTTGCAGACCGTCGGCGATTACATGGAACGCACCGGCGACCGGCGCTACCTTCCCCAGCTGGACAACACCTTCGAGAAGGACAAGGGCGTGTTCCCGGCGGGGTACCTGTCCGGCGATCCGCTGCTCGGCAACTTCACCAGCCGCGCCATCGACGACTCCGAGTGGTGGGGCCTGACCTGGATCCAGGCGTACGACCTGACGAAGAACCGCAAGTACCTCGACATGGCGGTCACGATCGCGGAGTACGTCGAGGGCTACTGGGACCCGAGCACCTGTGGCGGCGGCGTCTGGTGGAACGGGGAACGCACCTACAAGAACGCTGTCACCAACGGGCTGTGGATCCGCCTCACCGCCGAACTCCACAACCGCCTGCCGCGTGACAAGCATTGGCTCGGTCGCGCGAAGGAGGGCTGGAACTGGTTCACCGCCAGCGGCATGATCAACTCCGCCGGCCTGGTCAACGACGGTTTGAAGGACGACTGCCAGAGCAACGGCGACACGGTCTGGAGCTACAACCAGGGCCTGGCCATCGGCGCCGGCCTCGAACTGTGGCGAGCAACCCACGACCCGAAGCTGTTGACCACGGTACGACGGCTGGCCGACGCGGCGATCGCCCCGGGTGGGCTGGTGACCAACGGCGTCCTGACGGAGTACTGCGATGCACCCGGCCGCACATGCGACGACAACGGCAAGCAGTTCAAGGGCATCTTCATGCGCTACTGGATGGACCTCGCCGACACCACGCACGATCGCCGCTACACCGATTTCGTTGCCCAGCAGGCCGCAACGGTCTGGGGCAACGACCGGGACGCGGCCGATAGGTTGGGCGAGCAATGGTCAGGCGCCGAGCCGAACGTCTTCGACTGGCGTACCCAGGCCAGCGCCCTCAGCGCGCTGATCGCTGCCGTACCGTCCACCCCGCCAGTACGGTCGTTGTCGGCCACGACCGATCCGGCCCTTCCGGTGGTGATGCCGTCGACCGGCGCCGCCACCCACGTGAAGCTGACGGTCAACATCCAGGCCACGGGACACGAGCCGCTCCAAGTCGCCGTACGAGCCGCTGCCCCGTCGGGATGGGCCGTCACTCCCCCACGCTCGAACGTCGCACTTCGCCCCCACGGCAACGCCGTACCGGTGCACTCGTCCGTCAAGCTCGACGTGACGATTCCAGCCGGTACGCCGGACGGTCGCTACTCGGTGACCGCGACGGCGACGTCCGGATCGCAGCTGTCGTTCAGCACCCGAGCTGACATCCTGATCGCGAACACCGCCGACTTCGACACCGGTACGGCGGCCGAGACTCCCTGGCTGTGGGACGCGGACGGCTCACAGAGCAACGGCATCCAGAACCGTTTCGCCGACGGCCACTCGTACTTCGTCTACCGCTTCCCGTTCCCGGCAGACACCACCACGGCCTCCGCGACCCTGACGATCGACAACGAGTTCGTCATCCAGGCCAGCGGCGACGGCCAGCACTGGACCACCCTGGCGACCGAAACCCAGCAGTTCCACGACGGCGAGAACAAGGCGGCCAGAACGTTCGACCTAACACCTCACCTCGGCCCGGACAAGGCAACCTACATCCGCATCGCCGACTCCTTCCCCGACGACGGCTGGGGCGGCCGCGTCTACCACGTGACCGCCGTACACGACTGAGCTCTGCGTGTCTCCGCAGTGAATGGGGTACGGGGCCGGTATGGAACCCATCCGCGTCGGACTGGTGGCCGATCCAGCCGCACCGACTGAGATCGCCAGGAGATTGACCGACCTGAGGCCACCCGACGGCAGCGGCCACTGGGACATCACCGTCGTGAGTGAGCCTTTCACCATCGGCTCTGAGGACGTCGGCGCCGCGGTGGGTCGGCTGCAGGACCGGGCCCGCGAACATGACTGGGACCTCGTCGTCGGTCTGACCGAACTACCACTCCACGACCATGAGGGCCGGCACCTGCTAGTCGAGACCGATCCAGAGCAACGGACGGCAGTACTGTCACTGCCTGCGCTGGGTGGGCTTCGGATGCAGGCCCGCACCCGTCGGGCAGTGCGCTCCCTGATCAGCAGCATGTCAGACCCTCACCCGATGGATCAGCACCACGTGGCCCTCCCGCAGCGGCGCGGCCGCTGGCGCCTGCTCGTAGGCATGGTGCTCGCCAACCGTCCGTGGCTGTTGGTACCGGGCCTGAAGTCCGCGCTCGTGGCCGCGCTGGCAACTGGCGCCGTGGCTACGGTCAACTCCACGGTCTGGCTGCTGGCCGACTCGATGTCGTGGTGGCGCCTGGTCGTCGCGACGATCGCCTCGATCGCACTCGTCGTCGGCTGGCTAGTGATCGACGGCGAACTGTGGGACCGCCCCGACGACGACTCCCCGCAAGCCCGCGAAAGATCCCGCCTCTACAACGGCTCGACCCTGCTGACCCTGACGGTCGGCGTCCTCATCTGCTACACCGCCCTCTACGTGGTGAACCTGGCCTGGGCATACTTCATCCTCGACCCTGACGTGATGGGCGGCTATCTCAAGAACCCGACGGGCCACGCAGACCTCTTCGTCCTAGCCTGGTTCGTCGCCTCCGCCGCAACCGTAGGCGGCGGCCTAGGCTCCGGCCTGGAATCGGACGAGGCAATCCGAGCAGCCGCCTACTCCAAACGAGAACAAGACCGCCGAGACCGCCTAGACCGAAACTCCGACCAATCCACCACCTAAAGGCCACGCCTTGGGCAGCCACAGGAGTCAGCTGAAACGCCGGCCACACCGGCCATCAGTTCAGACGCCGCGCCCACCTCACGTAGCCCGCCTCGGTCGGTGCGTCCTGCGGCTCCCACCCATTTCGCGCGGCCATCCGCATGCTCGCCTTGTTGTCGACGTGGATGAACCCGGCCAAAAGGCCGACCGTGCAGTCCTGCTGGTGCATCGCGGCCCTTGCCTCGGCGACGGCTACGTCCATGATCTCGTCGCCCAGGTACGGCGGATCCGGACCCCGATGCGACATGGCCACAGCGCCGACCTCGATCTTGGCGACGAGCTTGGCGCCGTCGACCAAAAACCGCAGGTGTACGACCGCAGCGTCGACCGCCACGCCTGTAGAGGTGTCCACCCCGATCAATACCCGGTCGCCCGGACGCATCAGCTGGTTGAGATTCTTGACGTGCCGTTGAGCGTCCCACTCCCAGCGACGCGGGTGTTGTGGCAGGCGGCGACCACCCGGTGTGGTCGGCCAGGGCTCAGTGCACTGGAAGCACTGAAGGCGCGTCGCGAGCTTCTTTTCCTCAAGCAGCTGCCACTCGAGGATGCGTTCATTCACCGTTCTTCAAGCAGGTCGAACCAGTGCGAGTCGTCCTCCTCGCCCCTGCGTGTCTCTTGATCAGCCAAAGGAGCATCGACATCCGGCTCAGGCCAGGAGAGGTCGTCGACCGGTACCTCACGGACCCAGGCCAGTAGGTAGGGGTCTGCCTCGCCAACCTCAACGCGTTCGGTGAGTGCAGCAACCAGGTGCTCGGGAAACTGCCGCCCAGTCGTCGCGTTCTCGCGCTCCCAGATCGGATCTCCGTGCACACGATTGTTCCGAAGCTGCTCCACATGCGCCCGCATCAACTTCGGAGTCGTCTCCTTGAGCGCTTCTTGCACTTGCTTGGAGGTCGCCAGGTTCAGGTGGCGTAACCGATGGGACAGTGCGGCTGTCGAAACCCCGGCATCCCATACCCATCGTGCAAGCTCACCGAGATCGACGGTCCGCCAATCCACCGCACGTACCTTTACTTCGGGAAGCAGGAACTCCCTGGCGAACGCGTCAGCCGGCGCCTCTTCCGCAGCCGTCGTTCGGTCGCGGACATGATGGCCCAGCGCGAGATGACCGAGCTCGTGCGCGATCGACCAGTTGGCCCGGAACCAATAGATGGTGCTCTTCAACAGGATGACTGCGTGTTCACCGATCCGGAACGAGTAGTCGGTGGACAGCCCCGGGTCCCGCACGATGTCGATGCCCAACGCGCCTTCGACCTGCTCCGACAAACCCCTGACATCGGCGCTCGGAAGCATCGCCCGCAGCTCGCTCGGATCAGCAGGAAGCCGCATGGACGTCGAGCCCACACCTTCAGCCGCGTACGCCGCGCGATACGTCTCGACAACGCGAGCGATGATCGCCGCATCCTGCTCTTCCTGATCAGCCGAACTCTTCCCCCAGGTATGCCGCGCCGCCAGCCGCACCCGATACGGATCCTGCTCACCGGTGATCAGCCAATGGGTGTCGAGACCGAGATAGTCGGCCAACCGAGCAATCTCCAACACCGAAAAGTGCCGCTGCCCGTTAAGCGCACGAGACAGCGCGTCATGCGTCATCCCAATCTCCGGCGCCAACCTCCGCTGACTCAAATGCAAAGGAATCGAAGCCCGAACCCGCTCCCCGACGGAACCGCCACCAGCACCCGGATCACCAACACCGCGAGCGGTACTGCCGGAGTCCCCATCTCTGGTCATACCCTCAAGCATAAGCTGTCTGTTGGGAAAATCCCAACAGCTTCTATGTCTTCCTGACCGCTCGCGCCGAACACGGGACGCAGCGCCACGCCAGCAGTGGGCGCCCGAGACCGGACACCAACGCGTCAGACTCTGGTGATTCTGGCAGCCTGCGCGCAAGTGTTCACGACGTTCTCCACCTGCCAGGGCAAGAGCAGAGCACCAGCAGCAGGACCATCGGTGTGCCGTCGGACCCTCCGAGGGTGAGCAACACGGCCAGAACACAACCGAAGGAGAGTGGCAGGAGCAAACCGACACACCCCAAGTGCGGCTACCCCCGCAACGGAAACATCACTCGCCCACGGCGATCGAGCTCGGCAGTCCCTCAGCTGGCCACAGCTCACCCGTCATCATCAATCCTCAAACCTCCAAAAGTTCGGCAACGGTAGTGCAGGGCGCAGGTCTACCAGGCAGAACGCGGGAGACTCTGAAATGGACAGCCGTGATCGCGGCCTGTCATTAGGCCCGCGAACTAGCTGGACCACGCGCACAGACAGGTAGCTCGCGCGCGACAACGTCGTTCTCGGAGTAGCGCTGAATCTCAGCGAGTACGTCGGACACAGGAACGAGCTGCAGCGAAGGCGGCCGACCATACGGACGGTGGCGTCTCCGCACCTGACCCGCACTGGGGACCTACCGCGCGGTGGCGTACCGATAGATCTGATGACTGCAACAGTCTTCGATCTTGGAAGCAGGAGATGCAACTCCCGAAAGTCTTGAGCCGATAGCCTGCCACGCGTCAGGCGAACCAACTATGGATAGTTACTGCAGCTGATCCTTGCGCACCGACTCAAGCGTCGTTGGGAATCACCCACGTGCCGGCCAAACCTATGTAAAGAAAGTTCCCGTTGACAATGACTACCCACTTGGCAGTGGGTGGGGCAGACTTCAAGCGGGGGTAGTGGCGATGCGACGCGTACCGAAGCGTCTCGCCTCGCAGGCCTGTGAAAGAGGGGTTTCAATGGGGGGTTTTCTGATCATTGTCTGGATTATCGGCGCCTTCGTGAACTCGTGCCGATACTACGTACGGCGTTGCGGGACATCGATACACATGGAGAAGGGCGTGCAGGCCAATCCCGGGCTGCTGTCCGCGACGCTGCTCGGCACCGCCTGGCCGATCACGCTCTTCTTGGAGAGTTTTCGCCATCCCGAGCATTGCCGGCACCCGGAGCATCCACGGCGATCGGCCTCAAACACACCCTCTCCAGCCGCCTCTTCCCTGCAGGTACCAGCACATCCCGCACCAACAACCCCGACTCACACGGCGACATACATGGAGTACCTCGTCGAGCAGTACAAACAGCAATACATCCGGGAGGCCATGGAACGGGTCGAGTGGATGCGACAGAACGACGAGCGACTTCGGCCGGCCAGCCGCCCAACCACCACAGAACCGCGGCCATTCGAAATCGGCACCGAACTCGATGCATCGCGCCTCGCCCAGTATCAGCGCGATCTGGCAAACAACCTGTCAGGCACCGAACAGCAGGCACTGTCGCCAGCGAACCGCGAAACCTATGTCGCGGCCCAAGGTAGCCACGTACTGATGGCTAGCTGGCAGAAACCCGACATCAACGGCTACCGCGAAGGCGATCGCGTCAAGCTGACCGAGGAGTACCGCGGCGAAACTGGCGTGTATACCGAGGGCAGCATCGGAACTGTAGTGATCACGAACACAGCGCCGTCGAGCATACGTGTCGCCCGTGAATCACATCTACTCGAGGTCTTGATGGACACGAACGGCATGATAATTCTTGACATCGATTCCAATTTCACCAGGATCGAAGGTCAGGTGCGCGTGTCCTATTACGACGACGGGCGTGTCACTGCGCGCACCATTCAGCCCTGACATTCCGGATATCCACCTAAGCACCCGAACGATCGGAGTCGACATGCCCAAAGTCGGAGAGAACGTCAAGGTTCGTTGTCCGAACAAGTACTGTGGAAAGGAGACCTGGGTGAAGTGGGGCTACGCCTCGAATTGCGAGCACTGCGACCATCCGATAGTCACCCCGTAGTGTGATCGGGCCTTGCACCTGACATCGCTTGCGCCGACCACACACCAGCCTCACCTAGCGAGGACCCCGGCAACCAGTCCGCTGTCGCCAAGCTGGCGACGCAGGAGCCAGCGCCCGGGGTGGGTGGGAGCTCAGCGCCGTGTGAGCGACGAAGGAGCGAGCGGAGGCGCCAGCGTGGGCGAGTACCTCACGCCCGACAGCACCCGCACACACTAGCCACGCCACCGCGAGCACCCCGGCCAACCAGGCCGCTCTCACCAAGCTGGCGACGCAGGAGCCAGCGCCCGGGGTGGGTGGGAGCTCAGCGCCGTGTGAGCGACGAAGGAGCGAGCGGAGGCGCCAGCGTGGGCGAGTACCTCGCGCCCGACAGCATCCGCACACACTAGCCACGCCACCGCGAGCACCCCGGCCAACCAGGCCGCTGTCACCAAGCTGGCGACGCAGGAGCCAGCGCCCGGGGGCGGGTGGGAGCTCAGCGCCGTGTGAGCGACGGAGGAGCGAGCGGAGGTGCCGGCGTGGGTGAGTACTAGTGGGTGAGGGTGGAGGCGTAGGTGGTTTGGGCGTCTTCGGCGAAGTGGCAGGCGACTGTTTGGCCGGAGGGGATTTGGCGGAGTTCTGGGACGTCTACTGAGCAGCGGGCCTCGGCTCGGAGGCAGCGGGTGTGGAAGCGGCAGCCGGACGGGGGCGAGACCGGGGAGGGTGGGTCGCCGGCTAGGACGATGCGTTTGCGGCCTTGGCGGGCTAGGCCGGGCTCAGCGGACAAGAGAGCCTGGGTGTAGGGATGAGCCGGTACGTCGTAGACCTGGTGGTGCTCACCAAGCTCAGCCACCCGGCCGAGGTACATCACCGCAACCCGATCCGACACATGCCGTACCACCGACAAGTCATGCGCCACGAAGATGATGCTGAGCCCGAGCTCCCGCTGCAACCGCATGAGCAGGTTCACCACCTGCGCCTGCACCGACAGATCAAGCGCCGATACCGGCTCATCGCAAAGCAACACGTCAGGGTTCAACGCGATAGCGCGAGCGATCCCGATCCGCTGCCGCTGACCACCCGAGAACTGATGCGGAAACCGTGTCTCGTCCTCAGCCCGCAGGCCGACAAGCTCCAGCAACTCCCGCACCCGCGCACGGATATCCAGCCCACGCGACACATCCGGATGCACCTCCAGCGGCTCCGCGACGATCTCGCCGACCCGCATCCGCGGATTCAGGCTCGAGTACGGGTCCTGGAAGACGACCTGTACGTTCCGCCGCCACCGCCGAAGCTCCCGGCCGCCCATCTTGCTGACATCCTCACCGCCGTACAGAACGGAACCCGACGTCGGCTTCTCCAATGCAGCCAGCAGCCGGACCAGCGTAGACTTCCCACATCCCGACTCGCCGACGATCCCGAGCGATTCCCCACGACGCAGCACCAGGTCGACCCCGTCAACCGCCTTCACCAAAGTCTTCTGGCTGAAGGAGAACGCCGGGCTGATGTCGTAGTGCTTCACCAGATTGGTTGCCAGCAGCAACTCGTCACTCATCAGACCGCCTCCTGCGCAGGCATCGACGTACGGCGGATACACGCGGCGTCCCGGCCAGGCGCGATCGTCAGCAACGGCGGCACCACCAGCGCACAGTCCTCAATAGCCTCCGGGCACCGGGTCCGGAAGGCACACCCAGACGGAATGGCGCGCAACGAAGGCGGCGTACCAGGGATCGTCGGCAACTCCTGACCCTTCAGGTCTGCCGACGGCATCGACCCCAGCAGCCCTTCCGTATAAGGGTGCAGAGGACGTTCAAGCGCCGCAGCCGTAGCGGCCCGCTCGACCACATGCCCGGCGTACATCACCACGACGTTGTCCGCGACATCCGCAACCACCCCGAGGTCATGCGTGATCAGCACAACCCCCATGTCCCGCTCAGCCTGCAACTCCTCGATCAACTCCAGGATCTGCGCCTGCACAGTGACATCGAGAGCGGTCGTCGGCTCATCAGCGATCAGTACGTCGGGATCCAACGCCAGCGCCATCGCCAACATCACCCGCTGCCGCATCCCACCGGAAAACTCGTGCGGATAGTCATGCACCCGCTTGGCAGCAGCCGGAATCCGCACCTGATCCAGCATCTCCGCCGCCCGCTTCATCGCGTCCGACTTCGACAGCCCCCGATGCACCCGATAACACTCGGCGATCTGCTTGCCCACCGACTGCACCGGATTCAAAGCAGACAAGGAATCCTGGAACACCATCGTGATCCGGTCCCCGACGATCTTCCGCCGTTCCTTGACCGTCATCGCGATCAGATCTTCACCCCGGTACTTCGCGGTGCCGGAAACAATCCGCCCAGGCGGCATCTCCAAGATCCCCGTCAGCGCCTGAGTGGACACACTCTTCCCCGACCCCGACTCCCCCAGGATCGCCAGCGTCTCCCCCGCCCGGACCTGCCACGAGACCCCGTCGACGGCCCGGACAGCCCCGTGCGGAGTGTCGAACTCGACCGACAGATCGTCGACCTGCAGCAGTACTTCACCAAGCGGCGTACTCATCGCATCAACTTCGGGTCGAGGGCGTCGCGGATCGAGTCGCCGATGATCATGAACGAGATCGTCATCGTCGAGATGAACAGCGCCGGCCAGATGAACAGGTGTGGTGCATCCCGGTACGACGCCGCGACGCCGAACTGCGAACCCCACGAGATCGACGGCGGCTGCAACCCGACGCCGAGGAAGGTCAGGATCGCCTCCAGCCCGACCAGCCCGCCGACGCCCAAAGTAGTTGTCGCCAGCAACGGCGCCATCGCGTTCGGGAACACGTGTTTGCGCAGGATCCGCAGCGGAGGCACACCCACCGACCGCGCGGCCAGTACGAACTCCCGGTTCCGCACGGAGAAGACCGTCGAGCGCATCAACCGCATCCCGAGCGGCCAGGACGTCAGCAGGATGACCCCGACGATGATCCAGATGCTCCGGTTCGGGACCGAGTTCAGTACGACGATCAGCGCGACCAACCCCGGCAGCGAGAACAGCACGTCGGCGGTACGGGAGATCAGGTTGTCCACAAACCCCGGGAAGTACCCGGCCAGCAACCCCAGGACGGCCGCGATCAGGAAGCCGCCGATACTCGCCACGACACTGACCAGCACCGAAGGCCGCGCACCGTAGATGACGTTCGCGAAGTAATCGCAGCCCTGCACGTCGAAACCGAAGGGATGGCCACCAGTTCGACCTTGCTGCGACCTGCCCAGCTCGCAGAACCGTGGATCGGTGGAGGTGAAGATCCGCGGCACGGCGGCCATCAGGAAGAACGTCAGCACGAGCACCGTACAGAGCACGAACTGCGGTTTGCGGAGCAATGCCCGGAGTAACTCGCGGTTGGACAGCGTCCGCCCACCGAGGTCCGCGGCCTCGGCCTCGAAGATCGCCTGCGTCTCAGACATTGCGCACCCTCGGATCGATCGCGCCGTAGATGATGTCGACGATCAGGTTGATGGCGATGAACATCACGAAGGCGAGCGTGGACAGCAACACGACCACACCGCCCTCCTTCAGTTTGATCGCCTGGAACATGAACTGACCCAGCCCCGGCAGGTTGAAGATGCTCTCGGCAAGCAACGCGCCCGCGAAGATGCCACCCACATCGACACCCATGAAGGTCACCATCGGCAGCAACGCGTTCGGCAGCACGTGACCCCACAGGATCCGCTGCTCCCCCAGCCCCTTGGCCCGGGCCGTCTTCACGAAGTCCGCGTTCGCGGTCTCGACGATCGAGGTCCGGGTCAGCCGGGCCAGGCCGGCGAACCCGGTCAGGCCGATGCAGACCGCGGGCAGCAGGTACGACATGGGATAGCCGTGCGCGATCCCTGACACCGGCAGCCACTTCAACTCCACACCGAACACGTACTGCGCAGCGAAGTACACGACCAGCAGCGGTACGGCGAGGATGAACAGTGTCGCGAGCAGCAGGATCCGGTCGACGACCCCGTTGCGCTTGAACCCTGCGTACAGGCCGAAGAGCAGGCCGGCGATCCACTGGATGATCAGGCCCATCGTGGCCAGCTTGAGCGTCACCGGGATCCGCAGTCGCAGCTGCGAAGCGATGTCGGCGCCGGCGAACGTAGTACCGAAGTTGCCGGTGAAGATGTCCTTCATCGACAGCAGGTACTGCACCACGAACGGGTCGTCGAGGTGGAACTGCGCCCGCTTGGCCGCCATCACCGCGGCCGGGATCGGCTTGTCACCGGCCAGCTCACGCAGGGGGTCTCCGGGCATCGCGAACACGAGCGCGAAGACCCCCAGCGTGACGATCAGGCCGATCGGCACGGCCGCCAGGATGCGGCGCAGGACGAACCGGGTCACTTGAACGTTGAGTAGAGCGCCTGGACGCCGGTGTACTTCGACACCCGCGGCTCGATCTTGGCCGAGTGCAGGTAGGCGTTCTGCTTGGCGTACAAGGGAATCAGCGGCATGTCCTCCAGCGCGATGTCCTCCACCTGCTGGTACAGCTTGATCGCGGCCTCCGGGTTCGGCTCCGCGTCACCCTTGGCGAGCAGGGCGTCCAGCGCGGGGTTGCTGTAGTGGGCGAAGTTCGCGTCACCGGTGGTCTTGAACATCGGCGTCAGGTAGTCCTCGATCGACGGGTAGTCGTGTCCCCAGCCGCCGAACCGCAGCCCGTCGAGCTTGCGCTGCTGGGCCAGCTCGGTGAGCTCGGAGCCGACCTTGCCGGTGTACTTGACCTCCAGCCCGAGGTTCTGCCGGAGCATGTTGCCGATCGCCTCGGCGAACAGCTGACCGGTCGCCGACGTGGTGTTGTAGTTGATGTTCACCGGGCCGGAGAAACCGCCGCCCTCGGCCAGCAGGGTCTTGGCCGCCGCCGCGTCGAAGTTGCAGTACTTGCAGGCGTCGGCGCGGAAGCCGTTGATGTCCGGCGAGATCAACCCGTTGGACGGGGTCGCCAGGCCGACCAGATCGGCCAGCGCCTTGCGGTCGATCGCCATCGAGAAAGCGTGCCGCAGCTTGGGGTTCTTGAACCGCTGGTCCCAGTCCGGCATCACCAGGTAGTTGGCGCCGGAGCTCTCACCAGCCACCCAGCCGTCCGGCGCGTCGGTCTTGAAGGTCTTGATCTTGGTCGCCGGTACGTCGACGAAGTCCACCGTGCCGGCCAGGAACTCGTTGTACGCCGTGTCCGCGTTCGGGATGAAGCGGAAGGTGATCGCATCCGCCTCGGGCGCGTTCGGGCCCTTGTAGCCGTCCCACTTGGCCAGCTTGATGTCGCCGCCGTTGCTCCAGTCACCGTCCAGCTTGTACGGGCCGTTGCCGATCGGCTTGCGCTTGTACGCGTCGGGATCCTTGCGGACCTCCTCGGGCAGCGGCGCCAGGCCGAGGTACTGCAGGGTCAGGCCGAACTGCGAGAAGGGCACCTTGAGCTTGACCGTGAAGGTGAGGTCGTCGACCTGCTTGAGGCCGCTCAGCGCCTTCACCGAGGTCGGCTTCGGGGTCGCGCCCTCGGCCGTCGGCGGGTTCAGCGCCTCGTAGCCTTCGACCTTGGAGAAGAAGCCGTTGTTGTCCCAGGCGTTGGCGCCCTCGGCGGTCAGGTTCCAGCTGTCGATGTAGTCCTTCGCGGTCAGCGGCTGACCGTTCTGGAAGCTGTTACCGGCCTTCAGCTTGATCGTCCAGGTCTGGCTGGTTTTGTCCGGGGTGACCGAGTCGGCCATCACGTTGACGACCTTGCCGGTGTTCGGGTCGGTCGCGACCAGCGGCGCGAACATCGCCTGCGCGACCTGGATGCCCGGGCTGCCGTTCTCGTTCAGCGGGTTGATGAAGTCGAGCGGATCCGCGGCGAGCGCGATCACCTCGCTCTTGGCCCCACCCGACCCCGAGCCGCTGGTCTTGCCATCGCCACAGCCGGTGAGCACCAGTGCGAGACCGAGCGTCACCCCCAGAACACCAGTGACTCGTCGCACGTCGAACCAACTTCCTCGGCGGAGCGCCGGTAGGCGGAATAGCCGCCATGTTGGCTGGTCGAAACTGGCGATGTCAACGTTGTCAGGCCCAATCCAGAGGCAAGTAACAAACGCGTGACCTTAACGAGACCTCAGAGCACCCACGGCACACTCCGCCTGCATCGGTCAAGAACCCACCCCAATTACCCCAAGTCATCAGACCTCAGCGAGCATCATCACGCTCCGTAGATTGCCCATCGAAGTTCTGTCAGACAAGGCCGGAGACGCAACGAACCGCGGCCTACCAAGTGGTAAGCCGCGGTTCGAGGGGTTAGACGGTGAAGAGGGTTTTGTCGTTGAAGGGGCCCATGACGGTGAGGGTTTGGGCGCCGGCGTAGAGGTCGGCGGCCAGGGTGGCTACGTCGTCGAGGGTTACGGTGTCGATGCGGTGCAGGATCTGGTCGACGGTGGGGAGTTCGCCGTAGACGAGTTCGGCCTTGGCGATGCGGGTCATCTTGGCGCCGGTGTCCTCGAGGCCCATGACGACGGAGCCGCGCATCTGGCCCTTGCCACGCAGGAGTTCGTCGGGGGTGATGTTGCCCTTGGCAATGTTCGCCAGTTCGGAGCGGACCACCTCGAGGACCTCGGGGGCCTTCTTCGGCAGGCAGCCCGCATAGACACCGACCATGCCGGAGTCGGCGTACGCCGAGCCGAAGGTGAACACCGAGTACGCGAGGCCACGCTTCTCGCGCACCTCCTGGAACAGCCGCGACGACATCCCGCCACCGACGATGCCGTGCAGCACACCAGCGGCGTACCGGCGCTCGTCGTTGCGGACCAGGCCGGGCATGCCGAGCACGAGATGCGCCTGCTCGACGTCGCGGTGGTGGACTTCCACTCCCCCGTACGTCGGAACGCGACGCTTAGCCTCCGGCCGTACCGGCGAAGGCTCCGCCTCAGCAGTCATCCAGTGGCGCTCGAAAGCCTTGCGCACCAGGCGAACGACATCGGAGTGCTCGACGTTGCCGGCCACCGAGACGACGATGTTCTCGGGCAGGTAGCGGCGGCGGTACCAGCCGCGGACCTGGCGAGGAGTCAGGCCGGCCACCGATTCCGGCGTACCGGTGATCGAGCGGCCGAGTGGGGTCTCACCCCAGAGTTGCTCGGCGAACAGGTCGTGGATGTGGTCCGACGTCTCGTCGGCGTGCATCGCGATCTCTTCGTCGATCACGTCCCGTTCGCTCTCGATGTCCTCCTCCGTCAGCGTCGCCGAGGTGATCATGTCGCAGATCACGTCGACCGCCAGCGGCAGGTCGGAGTCGAGCACCCGGGCGTAGTAGCAGGTGTACTCCTTGCCGGTGAACGCGTTCATCTCGCCACCGACGGCCTCCAGGGACGCCGAGATCTCCATCGCGTCGCGCCGCTCGGTGCCCTTGAACAGCAGGTGCTCGAGGAAGTGCGTCGCGCCGGACAGATGGACCGGCTCGTCGCGCGAGCCGACCCCGACCCATACGCCGAAAGTGACCGAGCGGAAGCCCGGTACGGACTGGGAAAGCACGCGGAGCCCGGAGGGCAGGACGGTCCGTTTGACCGGACCGCCTGCCTCCGAGCTCAGCAGCGTGCTGGTGATGGCACGTGTCACTCGGCGGGAGCGACCTCTGCGTCATCAGCCTTGGCCTCTTCAGCCTTGGCGTCCTCGTCCAGCACCGGGATCAGCGACAGCTTGCCGCGGTCGTCGATCTCGGCGATCTCGACCTGGAGCTTCTGGCCGACGGACAGGATGTCCTCGACGGCCTCCACCCGCTTGCCACCGGCCAGGCCGCGCAGCTTCGAGATGTGCAGCAGACCGTCCTTGCCGGGGAGCAGGGAGATGAACGCACCGAAGTTGGTCGTCTTGACGACCGTTCCCAGGTAGCGCTCGCCCTTCTCCGGCATGGTCGGGTTGGCGATCGCGTTGATCATCGCGCGCGCCGCGTCGGCCGAGGGGCCGTCCGTCGCACCGATGTACACCGTGCCGTCGTCCTCGATGGAGATGTCGGCACCGGTCTCGTCGGTGATCTGGTTGATCATCTTGCCCTTCGGGCCGATGACCTCTCCGATCTTGTCGACCGGGACCTTGACCGAGATGACCCGCGGCGCGAACTCGCTCATCTCACCCGGGGCGTCGATGGCCTTGGCCATCACGTCGAGGATGGTCAGGCGGGCTTCCTTGGCCTGGGTCAGCGCGCCGGCCAGCACGCTGGCCGGGATGCCGTCGAGCTTCGTGTCCAGCTGGAGGGCCGTGACGAAGTCCTTGGTACCGGCGACCTTGAAGTCCATGTCGCCGAAGGCGTCCTCGGCGCCGAGGATGTCGGTCAGCGCGACGTACTCGAGCTTTCCGTCGACCTCGCCGGAGATGAGGCCCATCGCGATACCGGCGACGGGGGCCTTCAGCGGCACACCGGCCGAGAGCAGGGACAGCGTCGAGGCGCAGACCGAGCCCATCGAGGTGGAGCCGTTCGAGCCGAGCGCCTCGGACACCTGACGCAGCGCGTACGGGAAGTCCTCGCGCGACGGCAGCACCGGCACGAGGGCGCGCTCGGCGAGGGCGCCGTGGCCGATCTCGCGACGCTTCGGCGAACCGACCCGGCCGGTCTCACCGGTCGAGTACGGCGGGAAGTTGTAGTTGTGCATGTAGCGCTTGCGCGTCTCCGGGGAGAGCGTGTCGAGCTGCTGCTCCATCCGGAGCATGTTCAGCGTGGTGACACCCATGATCTGGGTCTCGCCGCGCTCGAAGATCGCGGAACCGTGCACCCGCGGCAGCACCTTGACCTGCGCCTTGAGCGGGCGGATGTCGGCCAGACCGCGACCGTCCATCCGGACCTTCTCGGTCAGCACCCGGTTGCGGACGAGCTTCTTGGTGAGCGAGCGGAAGGCTGCGGACAGCTCCTTCTCACGACCCTCGAAGGACTCGGCCAGCTTGGCGACCACGGCGGCCTTGACGGCGTCGGTGGCGTCCTCGCGGTCGTGCTTGCCGGTGATCGTGAGGGCCTGGGTCAGCTCCTCGGTGGCAGCGGCCTCGACGGCGTCGAACGCGTCGGCCTGGTAGTCCGGGAAGACCGGGAACTCGCCGGTCGGCTTGGAGGCCTTGGCCGCCAGCTCCGACTGAGCGTCGACCAGGATCTTGATGAACGCCTTGGAGGCCTCGAGGCCCTGGGCCACGATCTCCTCGGTCGGCGCCTGCTTGCCGGCGGCAACGGCGTCGAAGGTGCCCGGGGTGGACTCGGCCTCGACCATCATGATCGCGACGTCACCGGTCTCGGTGACACGACCGGCGACCACCATGTCGAAGACGGCGTCCTCGAGCTCGGTGTGCGTCGGGAACGCGACCCACTGCTTGTCGATCAGGGCGACGCGGGTGGCGCCGATCGGGCCCGAGAACGGCAGCCCGGCGATCTGGGTGGACATCGACGCGGCGTTGATCGCCAGTACGTCGTACAGCTTGTCCGGGTTGAGCGCCAGGACCGTGATGACGACCTGGATCTCGTTGCGCAGGCCGGAGACGAACGACGGCCGCAGCGGGCGGTCGATCAGCCGGCAGGTCAGGATGGCTTCCTCGGAAGGACGGCCTTCGCGACGGAAGAACGAGCCCGGGATGCGGCCGGCGGCGTACATCCGCTCCTCGACGTCCACCGTCAACGGGAAGAAGTCGAACTGGTCCTTGGGCTTCTTGCTGGCCGTGGTGGCCGAGAGCACCATCGTGTCGCCGTCGAGGTAGGCGGCGGCGGAGCCGGCGGCCTGCCGGGCCAGACGGCCCGTCTCGAAGCGGATGGTGCGGGTGCCGAAGCTGCCGTTGTCGATGACGGCTTCAGCGAACTCTGCGCCCTCCATGGGCGCGTTTGTGGATCCCGACACGGGATACCCCTCTCGTCACTTGAGACGACTGTGAGGCGCGAGTCTTCCGGGGGTGTGCCGGTCTTCGATCGAGGCCCGCGGGTGGGGCGCTTGTTCAGCGCTGTCCCGAAGGCCACTACCGAGGACCGGTCGTCGGCCCGGTACGCGTCTCGCGTCGTCTCGTTGTCGTTGATTATTCAGTTGTTCCGCACGGCTGTGCGGGGCTCCGTACTGACGTACGGATACGCGAGAAGCGGCCACCAGGAATGCGGTGGCCGCTTCTCACGACGTCATCGGCGAAGGCCGAGCCGCTCGATCAGGGACCGGTAGCGGTTGATGTCCTTCTTCGACAGGTAGTTCAGCAGCCGGCGACGCTGACCGACCAGGAGGAGCAGACCACGACGGCTGTGGTGGTCGTGCTTGTGCTCCTTCAGGTGCTCGGTCAGGTCGGCGATGCGGTGCGTGAGGAGCGCGACCTGGACCTCGGGGGAACCGGTGTCGCCCTCGGTCAGGGCGTACTCGCCGATGATCTTCTTCTTCGCCTCAGGATTGGCTGACGACACGTAGTGATCCTCTCGATGTCCGTTGCGCGGCGCACCGGGGCTTATGTCACCCGGGCACTCTCGATCCGCGGCCGTTCAGACGGCAGCGCCCAGGGTATCAGTCCGTGGACGCGTCACCCTAATTCTGGGTAAGGATTCGGCGTGCCCCATCGACGTCGAGCTTCATCTGGACCAGCAGGTCGTCGATGGTGTCGAAACGGATCTGGGTGCCGCGCAGGCGGGTGACGAAGTCGATCGCGACTTTCGAGCCGTAGAGCTCGAGGTCGTCGCGGTCCAGCACGTACGACTCTACCCGGCGGTCCACACCGTCGAAGGTGGGATTGCTGCCGACGCTGATCGCGGCCGGCAGCGGTTCGGCGTACTGCGGAGCGCCGGGCGCCGGTTCGAGGACGGTCAGCCAGCCGGCGTACACGCCGTCGAGCGGAACCGCCGCGCCAGGCAGGGCGGGGATGTTGGCGGTCGGATAGCCGAGTTCGCGCCCGCGCTTGTCGCCCTCGATCACGACTCCGGTGACCCTGAGCGGCCGGCCCAGCGCCTCCGCGGCGCCTTCGACGTCGCCCTTGGCGATCAGGTCCCGGATGTACGTCGAGGACCACGGCTGGGCGTCACCCGAGAGGCTCAGCCCCTCGACCTGGAACCCGGCTGCCGCACCGGCCGCGACGAGCGTGTCGACGTGACCCGCGGCCTTGTGGCCGAAGCGGAAGTTCTCCCCCACCACGACCGCCTTGGCGTGCAGGGTCTTGACCAGGACCCGGTCGATGAACTCCTCCGGCGACCAGTTCGAGACGTCCTTGTCGAACGGCAGGATCAGTACCGCGTCCGCGCCGGCCGCGCCGAGCAGCTCGGCCCGTTGACTGGGCTCGCTGAGCATCGCGGGCGCGTGCCCGGGGCGTAGTACCGCCATCGGGTGCGGGTTGAACGTCATCGCGACCACCGGCAGCCCACCCAGCTCGGCCGCGCGCGCCTTGGCGTGCCGCAGTACCTCCTGGTGACCGCGGTGCACGCCGTCGAAGTTGCCGATGGTGACGACCGACGGCCCGAACCCCGGGTCCACCTCGCCCAAACCGTGCCAGACATGCATGGCAGAAGGATTCCATGTGCCCGGTCGAGGTGTATCAACAGGTCCCGTCGTCACCCTTTGTAATCGGGCCGTGACTCAACTTAGGGTGGGGCCGCACTTCTTTCGCATCCTCGGAGGTTCCGTGAAAGTTCAGCGCCTCGTCGCCGCCTGCAGTTCGGTGGCACTGCTTGGTTCGATGTCCCTCACGAGTACCGCTCAGGCTGCCGCCCCGGCCTTCGCGCCCGTCACCTTCAGTAAGTACGTCGCTCTCGGCGACTCCTATTCGTCGGCGCCGCTGGTGCCGCTGCCCGACATCCTGTCGCTCGGCTGCCTGCGCTCGTCGAACAACTATCCGAAGCAACTCGCGGCCCAGCTGCGGGTGACGTCCTTCGCCGATGTCAGCTGCGGTGGCGCGGACACCACCAACATGACCCAGCCGCAGAGCACGCCGCTCGGCACGTTCCCACCCCAGTTCGACGCGCTGCGGCCGGACACCGATCTCGTCACCGTCGGGATAGGTGGCAACGATTTCGGAGTCTTCGGCGACATCACCGAGACCTGCCCTGGTCTGCGCGCGGCTGATCCGGCCGGGTCTCCGTGCAAGAAGCACTTCACGGTCGACGGCGTGGACACGCTGGCGGCGAAGCTGGTGCAGACGCAGGCGCGGATCACCGAGGTGGTGAAGGGGATCAAGCTCCGCTCGCCGCGCGCGACCGTAGTACTCGTCGGGTATCCGAAGATCGCGCCGGAGAAGGGCGTATGTCCCGCGATCCTGCCGTTCTCCGACGGGGACTACGCCTATCTGTACTCCGTCGAGCAGAAGCTCAACCAAGCGGTGTCCGGCGCGGCCGCGGCCGGCGGGGCGGTCTACGTCGACACCTTCGGGCCATCGACCGGGCACGATGCGTGCGCTCCGGACGGGCAGGCGTGGATCCAGGGCAAGGACATCAACTTGCTCCGGGCGCTGAACTACCACCCTCGGTACGAAGGTCAGGCCGGCGTCGCGTCGCTGACCTACAAGAAGCTGACCGGCACTCCGACGACGATCACCGCGGCCGAACAGACGCGATGGGCGTCAGAAGCCCGCCAACTGAGCCGCAAGGCCACCAGCTCCAACTCCACCCCGGCCGCCAAGGCCACCCTGAACCGCCTACGGACCGGCGCGCAACGCTGACCCTTTCCAATCCGTACGGCGGACACCGGACCGGCCCCTTTCACGCAAGGGACCGGTCCGGTGCTCATTTCCGGGGGTGCTGTCGGATCGGGGTGGGGCTGTTCGTTGCAGGGTAGAAGACGCTCATCCGAGGACAGGGAAGGTGTTATGAGGCTGCTACTGACTTCTGCCGGTGTGGAGAACGACAGCATTCAGGACGCGTTGGTCGAGTTGCTGGGGAAGCCGATCGGTGAGGCGAATGCGCTGATCATCCCTACGGCCCTCCATCCCTTTTCGTGGTGGGCCCTACATGGCGCAGCGTGCGATCGCCGGGCAGGCGCCGGGGCGGTTGGCCGAATTGGGGTGGAAGTCGCTGGGGGTGCTGGAGCTGTCCGTGCTGCCGAGCATTGAGGAGGACGCCTGGGTGCCGACGGTCCGTGACGCCGACGCGTTGCTGGTCTGTGGGGGCGACCCGATGTTCCTCGCCAACTGGATGCGGCGTTCGGGGCTGACCGATCTCCTGCCGAAGCTCCGGTCCGAGGCGGTCTACGTGGGGGTGAGCGCCGGAAGCATCGCGACCGCCTCCACCTTCGTCGAGACCTACACCGAGCCGCCGCGCGGAAGCGACGGACCGTTGAAGTCGGAGGAAGTCGTCCTCTCCACGCCTCAAGGTGACGTCGAGCGACTTCTGGTCACCGGGCAAGGAGCCGGACTCGTCGACTTCGCGGTGATCCCGCACTTCGAGCACCCGCACCACCTCGACGCCTCAGCCGCCAACGCGGAGAAGTGGGCGGCGCGGATCCCGGTACCGACGTACGCGATCGACGACGCGTCCGCGCTCAAAGTCGTCGACGGTACGGTCGAGGTCGTCTCCGAGGGGCAGTGGAAGCTGTTCTAGAGCATTTGATCGAGTGAGCGCCGGACGTAGTCCATCGTCTTGTCCAGGTCGGCCGCGAACGCCGGGTTGACCTGGGCCATCCCGGCGAACCAGAGACCGACGGCGACGTACCGCGTGGCGATGAAGTCATCCAGGTGTATGAGGCCGGGTAGGTCGCGGTGTTGCGCGTAGCCCTCCAGAAGCGCCGCGCGGTAGGCGGGGTAGTCGTCGCGGTGGTGACTGTCCCACAGCGGTACTGCGAGGTCGTAGAGCCAGTAGCCGAAGCCACAGTCGTCGAAGTCGATGATCCGCACCGCATCGCCGTCGAACAGCGCGTTCTCCAAGTGCAGATCGGCATGGATCAGCCCGAACGCATCCGATTGCGTCCCGAGGTCTGCCATGACGATGCGCATCCGGCGCGCGACCTCGTCGAACTGCACCCGCACCGGCGCCGGCAGCAGGTCCCAGCAGTCGGCCGCGGACACACCGCCGTACTCCATGGTGTTGCCGAAGAACGTCTCCCAGTCCCACCGCATCCGCACGAACCCGGCGGGTGGAGTCCATCCCGATGCATGCTCATGCAACCGTGCAAGCACGCCGCCCAAGCGCCGGAAGTGCACGGCCTTCGGATGAGCCGCCTGCATCCGCCCACCTTGCCACCCCAGCACCGAGCAGACCCGTCCATCGGCGACGGTCGTCCACTCCCCACTGCGCGCCCGAACCGGCGACGGCACGCTCAGCTCCGTCTCAGCCCGCAACGCCGCCAGCCAATCCAGCTCCGCACCCACCGCAACCCGTGAATCAACCCCCGGACCATGGCGATTGGGCCGATGCACCCGCATCAAGAACCGGCCGTCCCGCGAGTCCACCCTGAACGTCGTGTTCTCCCCATGCGCAACAAACGAAAGCCGCGGCTCGTCAACCGCATAGTCCGCAAGCGCCTGGACGGCAGTACGCCGATTGCGCGCCACCTGCGCCCGCTTCGACACCAGTTCAGCCATCCACGCAGCGTATCGACGCCCCCACAAGCCCGCCACGCATTTCCCGGCTGCGCCACCTTGTGCTCCACCTGAGCATTCCTGCCGGTCCAGAACACTCACGTCGAGCACAAAGTGTCAGCGGGGGTTGGTGGTGCGCCAGGTGAGGTAGTCGGTGATTGCGGTGGGGACGTCGTAGGTGGGGGTGAAGCCGGTTTCGGCGGTGAGGCGGGTTATGTCCAGGTACGGGTCGTCGCCGGGGCCGTTCTGTCTGCCGGGGATGACGTCGAGCTGAGCGTCGGGGAAGGCTGCCTGCAGTGCGTCCACGACCTCGCTGTTCATGGATCGGCGGCCGTTGGAGATGTTGTAGGTGTCGTGCTGCAACGTCTCCGCTGTCATCAGCAGGGCGATCGCGCGGCCGGCGTCCGGGGCATAGCAGTTGTCGCCGCCGTCGCCAGCGTAGATGGGGCGCGGCGTCTCGCCACGGCGCAGTGTGCTGACGCACGCCGGGATGGGGTTGAACGGTGATTCCGGGTCCATCAGCGGTCCCCACGTACCTCCGATCCGGAGAAGTACCGGCTGGATGTCCGTGCCCTGGAGGCTGTGCGTCACCAACGGCTCGACCGCCTTCTTGAACGCGATGATCAAGTGCGGATAGGCCACGCTGGGAAGCGAGAGCTCTTCGTGCCAAGGGATCTCGGGCCGGCCTATGTACACGCCGATGCTGCTCGCGACCGCGAACCGGCGAACACCCCACGCGCGGGCAGCGTCCAGCGCGTTGAGCAGACCGGTCAGGTCCGTACGGAAGTAGTCGACCGCGTCCTCGCCGGGGACGGTGCCGGCCAGATGGACGAGGTCCGAGATCTCATACCGCTTGCCGAGGGCAAGGAATGCGTCCCGGTCGTTGGTGTCGAGGGACTCCACGACGACCTTGCCGGCCAGGAAGGACGGAACCTCGGTACGCCGGTACGCCGTGACCACAACCTCTTGCCCCAGCTCCACCAGCGCCCGAGCCGTCTGCGCGCCGATCATCCCCAGCCCTCCGGTGACGAGGATCATCGGATCACCTCGTAGTGGAGGTGCGTCACGCCATCCGCCGGTACTGCCTCGACGAGCCGCAAGCCCACATGCAAAGGCAACGATTGAAAGAACGGTCGGCCCCCACCCAGCAGGATCGGCACCTGATGCAGGACCAACTCATCGACCAGCCCCGCCTCGAGCGCCGCCGTCACCACGCCACCGCCCATCAGCGCGACGTCCTTCTCACCGGCGAGCTCGCGTGCGGCCGCGACAGCGTCCTCGATGCCGGTCGTGACTACCGTCTGACGATCCCTCGTCCCCGGAATCGGGCGATGCGTGAGCACGACCAGCGGCGCGTTCGGATGCGGCGTCCCGCCGTTGATCCAGCCGGAGTCGTCGTACGTGTTCCGCCCGGCGAGGCTCGCCCCGACCCGCGCGGCAAACGCGTCGAACACCCGCGCGCTCGCCGCACTCAACTTGAACCCATCGAACTCCTTGCTCGGCGTATCCCCAGCGAAGTACCAGTCGAACAGCATCGTCCCGTCGCCGAGCCCACGCCCCTCGCCCGGATCCCGCCCGGTGATGTACCCGTCGACCGAGACCGACAACGCGCTGAAAACCTTGCTCATGACACTCCTTGGACGAAGGTGAAGAGCCGGTCCGGGTCGTAGGCGTTCTTGACCGCGACCAGCCGTGGATAGTTGCCTGCGTGGTACGCCGGAGCCCAGTCGGGAAGCGCTGGGTCGGGAAAGTTGGGGTACACCCGGCCGGAGCCGTCGACGTGGGCCGTCGCCCAGGACTCGTCGACCCAGGGATCGTCCGCCTCGCCGATGTGTTCGAGCAGGAACCGCTCGCCGCGATGGGCGAACGCGGTCGCGTCCTCGGCGACCCGGTTGTAGGCGCCACCCATCGCGGTGAAGGCGATCTCCCGTCCGCCCTTGCGCAGTTGGGTCAGCAGCGACCCGAGGGTGCGCTCGGACATCGAACGGGAGAAGAACTCCGACCGCATCCGTACGGCGGGAACACCGCGCGGGTCGGCGAAGGTGCCCTTCAGACGTTGAAAGGGCAGGCCCGCACGCAACTCCATCGAGTCGGCCCGACCAGCCGACGAGACGAACGAATGCAGCAGCTCACGGGTCGGTTCCTCCCCGAGGAGCGAGGCGCCGAAGAAGGTCGCCTCCATCGGCACGCCGGGCTCCGACGCGACGCTGAGGTTGACGGTGAGTTGGTCCGGAGCGTCCGGCGCCCAGGCCTGCCAGGCCGCGACGACCTCCTCGAGAGCGACGCCGGACCAGCGCGCCTCGATGCGAGTCGTCAGCGGCTCGGGGACGGTGGCGAATCGCAGTACCGTCACTACGCCGAACTGACCGCCACCCGCACCACGCAGAGCCCAGAACAAGTCCGGTTCGTGGTCCTCATCGCAGTCCACGACGCTGCCGTCTGCGAGCACGACCTGTACTCCGATCAGCCGATCGCAGGTCAAGCCGTACCGCCGTCCGAGCAGGCCGATCCCGCCGCCGAGTGTGAGCCCGGTGATGCCGACGGTCGGACCGCATCCGACCGGCAAGGTGCGACCGTGGGTGTGAAGCGCGGAGTACACCTGCGCCAACCGGGCGCCGGCTCCGATCGTGGCGATCTCGCCTGCGACCGAGATGCCGTCGAGGCCGGACAGGTCGAGCAGGATCCCGTCCGTCGACGAGCGGCCAGCGAAGCAATGGCCGCCGCCGCGAAGCGCGACACGGTCTCCGGTACGAATCGCATAACGCACCGCGTTGACGACGTCCGAGACCGAGCGGCAGCGAACCACGAGCCGCGGCCGCACATCCTGGTAGGCGACGTTGACCGGTCGGCGGGCAGCGTCGTAGCCCGGCGAGTCGGGTCTGAACAACTCGCCATCGAGAGTCGCGGCCAGGTCGGGCATGAGCCCGAATCTACGAGCGGCCTACCGCCCCGGTCTTGAACAAATCGTGCACCCGCAACGGCCTGTCGCGGGTGGCGAGGAAGGGCTGGTACGACGCGGAGTGGTCGTGGCCGCACATGCACCGCTCGATGTCGCCGCCGAGGAGCTGGGTCGGGGTGACGCCCGTGAGACGGAGGCATTCCCGGCTCAGGTGAGCCTGGTCGGCGTACCCGGCGTCGATCGCGAGTCCTGCCATTCCGTCCGCACCGCGTCGACCGCTGGCGGTGGCACCGGCTTGAGCCAATGCGAGGAAGCCCTGGAATCGCAGGGTCCGTTGAAGAACCTTCGGGCTCATCCCCACCGCCTGCAGGCAACGGCGACGGAGTTGGCTCGATGACAACGCCAGGTGGTTTGCCAGGCTGTCGATGTTGACCGGGCGCCAGGGCATCAACGCCTGCACGGCCTCACCGACCAGCAGGTCCACGCCGGTACGCCGGAACTGCTGCAGAAGATCGGCTTGCAGGAGGAGCAGCCCGCGTTCCGGCGTACCGGCCGCAGCGACTGTCTCCACGAGACGGTCGGCCGAGTCGCGCCACAGGTCCGCGAGGCCGAGCCGCTGATCCACCAGGTCGTCGAGCACGGTCGGGAGCGGTGGCGGGGTGCCCGGAAGGAACCGTACGCCGACGATCGTGGTGTGCGGCGGAATGATCTCGACCTCGGGACCGGTCAGCGGGCCGACGAGTTGCGGGCGTCCGCCGATCGGGAAGTGGATCTCGACGCCGCCGGTGGGCAGATGTCGTTGCTCGTACGCCGTATCGCCGGTGCGCTGGATCCACACCGTGCGCACCATCGTCGCCAGTTCCGGCAGCGGCGGATGCTCGACGTAGGACTCCACGACGGCATCCTCGCACCCGGGAAGGCCGTCCTCAGAGGAGTGCGCCGGTGAGGCTGGTGAGCGCCTCTCCGAGCGGAAGGTTCACCCGTACCGCGGCGTACGGGTCGCCTCGGGTGATGCCCTGGTTGATGATCAGGACGGGTTTGCCGGCCTTCGCGGCGTACCGGACGAAGCGGAAGCCGGACATGACGGTCAGCGAGGAACCGAGGACGAGCACCGCGCGGGCGTCGTCGATCAGCCGGTAACAGCGCTCGACCCTGGTCTTCGGAACGTTCTCGCCGAAGAAGACGACATCCGGTTTGAGCAGCTCGGACCCGCAGTTGGTGCAGTCAACGAGATGGAAGTCCTTGACCACCTCGTCGGGCAGCTCGACATCGCCATCGGGGTTGATCCTGGTCGCCTGGCCGTCGAAGACCGGGTTGGCCGCGCGCAGCCGCCGATCGAGCTCTTCCCGCGGAGTCGTCTGCCGGCAGTCCAGGCAGATCACCCGATCGAGATTGCCATGCAGCTCGATCACGTCCCGCGCGCCCGCGGCACCGTGCAGCCCGTCGACGTTCTGGGTGATCACGCCGTCGACAAACCCTTGGGCTTGCAACGCGGCGACCGCCCGATGCCCCGCATTCGGATCAGCCCGAGCGATCGTCCGCCACCCGAGGTGACTCCGCGCCCAGTACCGCTGCCGCCCCGACTCACTCCCCACGAAGTCGCCGTACGTCATCGGCGTATGAGTCCGCAGACTCCCCGTCTCACCCCGATAATCCGGAATCCCCGACTCGGTCGAGATCCCAGCCCCGCTCAACACCACCACGCCCCCACCACCGACCACGTCGACAACGGGCGCGACGTCCGTAGTACCGGGAGCAAGCGACAGCACATCAGGCCCAGGAGACCAGGTCAGTGTGGGACGGGAACGCACCCCCCAAGAGTACGTCGACCCGGCAACGCGGGCGCTCGGCGAGACGGCGGACCAGCCCGCGGACGGCCCCGGATAGGGTTTGGGGAGTGTTGACGGGGGTTGGAGGGTGATGTTCGACCGGTCCGAGTCTGCGTTGGGGATCGTCTTCCGGTCGCGGGTCTACCGGGGTGCCTTCCTGGCCTTGCTGATCGCCGGGATCGGGATGTCAGCGGCCACACCCCAGCTGACCCTCTTCCTAGTACGGGAACTGCACACGCCACTACCCGTCGCCGGCCTGTACTACGTGACCAACCTCGCGGCCCCAATCGCCGGATACCTGGTCGGCCGGTTGTCGGACCGTACTCCCGAGCGGCTCCTCTGGTTCCGGATCTGCGCGCTGGTCGGCACCGTCGGATGGCTCGCGATGGCGGCCGCCAACACCGTCTGGCTGCCGTTCGTGATCAGTGCGATCGCGCTGAGCGTGTCCGGCGGCTCGATGGCGCAACTGTTCGCCGCCTGCCGGGACGAGCTGAGCCGGCACCCAACCAAGGCGGACAACCGGGTCATCGCAGCCGTCCGGATGGCCTTCGTGATCGGCTGGATCATCGGGCCCGTCGCCGGCAGCTGGTTCGGTGGCGAGTTCGGTCTGCGCGCTCTCCTGGTGGCGACCGCCACCTGCGTCTTCGCGCAGATGATCCCGCTCGGCCGCCAGCGAGTGGCGCGGTACGACGACGTCACCCTGATCCCGAGCCCCACGAGCCGGCGACAAATCGATCACATGATGCCGCTGCTCGTCTTCACCGCGATCTGCGTCCTCGCGATGACCGGCGACACAATCAAGTTCGGCTATCTCCCCATCTACATGGCCGAACAACTCCACGTCTCCGACACGATGCGCGGCGCGGTCATCGGCATCCAACCTCTGCTCGAGCTCCTCATGCTCCCGCTCGTCGCCCGCCTGGCCGACCGCTTCGGCGCGATGCCGGTGATGACAGTCGGAGCCGCCCTCGGCCTCGCCGGCAACCTCGCCTACGCAACCAGTACTTCCGTAGTCGCACTGTTCGTCGGCCAAGCACTCACAGCCGGCCTCTGGGCCTGCGTCGGCGCACTCGGCGTCTCCATCGCCCAGCACCTCTACCCCGAAGGCGTCGGCACAGCCTCCGGTATCTTCCTCAGCTCGATCCCCGTCAGCTCAGCCATCGGCGGCGCAACCGGCGGCCTCGGCGTGGCAGCCATCGGCCTCCCCCACGTCTTCTTCCTCCCCGCCGCCCTGACCGCCCTCGCCACAGTTGCCTTCGCCATCCTCAGCAAACGCGGAGAATAATCTTGCCGCTGGCCTGGTTGGTCTCTCCCCGGCGATGCGCGTCGGCCGCCTCGGCAAGCGGAAACACGGAGTCGATCTCCACCCGCAACCGGCCCTGCTCGACCAGGTCGGTGATGGCGGTCAGGGCCAGGCGGTCGGGCTCCACCAAGGTGAAGTCGGCGTGGATGCCGCGTCGCTTCGCCTCGGCCGCCGCGTCGTCCTCGACGTCGAGGATGGAGACGAGCGTGCCGGCGTCCTTGAGCACATGCACCGATCGCAGGCTGGTGTCGCCCGCGATCGGGTCGAAAACCACATCGACCGGGCGCTCTCGTAGTACGTCGACGAAGTCCACACCCCGGTAGTCGATGACCTCGTCGGCGCCGAGCGAGCGGACGAAGTCATGCTTGGGCGCGCTAGCGGTGCCGATGACATACGCGCCGAGACTCTTGGCGATCTGTACAGCCAAGTGGCCGACGCCGCCGGCCGCCGCGTGCACCAGTACCCGCTGTCCTGAGCTCAATCGCGCGGTATCGACCAAGCCCTGCCAGGCGGTCAGCGCAGCCAGCGGCAACCCTGCCGCCTGCTCGAAACTCAGCGCCGCCGGCTTCCGGACGAACTGGCGCGACGGAGCAACGACGTACTCCGCATAGCCACCCGGAAGCACTGGGAACCGAGGCATCCCCAGCACCTCGTCCCCCACGCGAAGCCAGGTCACGCCCCCGCCGACCTCCTCGACCACGCCGGCCACGTCGTACCCCAGGATCACCGGAGAATCCCCGTCGGCCAGCCGGCCTCCAAGCGCGCGGGCCTTCCAGTCCGTCGGATTGATCCCAGCCGCATGGACGCGCACGAGGATCTCGGTCAGCCCCGGCACCGGCCGCTCCACCTCCTGCAGACTCAAGACCTCAGGTCCACCGATCCCTTGCGCCACCACAGCCTGCATCGTCGTCATGGCCCGAGTCTTTCGGTTGCCCACCCGCTCTGCCTACTGGCCCGATGGACATCATGTGAAACTATCGGGCCATGTCCGCACAGCCGCATCGCGTCGCCGTCCTGGCGCTGCCGGGCGTCATCCCGTTCGAGCTCGCCATCCCGTCGAGGATCTTCGGCGGCGCGGTCTCGGCAGAAGACCACCGGCTGTACGAGGTGATCACCTGCACCATCGATGGCGAGCCCATCCGCACCGCCGAGGACTACTCGATCACCGTCCAGCACGACGCCTCGGTGCTCGCCACCGCCGACACCATCGTGATCCCGCCCACCCAGCTGCTCCACGACATCGTTGACGACGACGGCCTGCTCGACGACGACGTACGCCGCGCCCTCAAGCACATCCGCCCCGGCACCCGCCTCCTCGCGATCTGCACCGGTGCCTTCGTACTAGCCGCCGCCGGACTCCTCGACGGCCGGCCCGCCGCGACTCACTGGGCCGAGGCCGAGCAGTTCCAGCAACTGTTCCCCGCGGTACAGGTGGACCCCGTCGTCCTCTACATCGACGACGGCGACGTACTGACCTCCGCCGGAGTAGCAGCCGGTATCGACCTCTGCCTACACGTCATCCGCAACGACCACGGCAGCGCCGTCGCGAGTTCCGTCGCCCGCGCGTGCGTCGTACCGCCGAGACGCGACGGCGGCCAAGCCCAGTACGTCCGACGCCCGATCCCGCCCGGACAAGACGGCGGTACCGCGGCCACCCGCGCCTGGGCTGCCGAGCAACTCGGGCAACCGCTGAGCCTAGTCGAGCTCGCCGCGCACGCCCGGATGAGCGTCCGGACCTTCACCCGCAGATTCCGCGCCGAGACCGGTGTAAGCCCTGGCACCTGGTTGGCCATGCAGCGCTTGGACTACGCCCGTCAACTGCTGGAGGACACCGACCTGACAGTCGACCAGATCGCCGACCGTACCGGCCTCGGCAGCGGCACAAACCTGCGCCAACAACTCCGCGAGAGCACCGGCGTCTCCCCCATCGCCTACCGCCGCACCTTCCGCACCGGAGCCGACGCTTCCTGACGTCGGGTCTGCCGGGTGGTTGAATTCCCTCGTGACTCAGACGGAGAAGGCCGTGGGCGGTCCCCGGACGCTGGCGAAGGCTGCCCTGATGGTGGGGGCGCTGGGGGTCGTGTTCGGCGACATCGGGACCAGTCCGATCTATACGATCCAGACGGTCTTCAACCCCAGCGACCCGCACCCGGTGCCGGTGTCGACCGACAACGTCTTCGGGATCATCTCGCTGATCTTCTGGTCGGTGACGCTGATCGTGACGGTCAAGTACGTGCTGCTGGTGCTGCGGGCCGACAACGACGGCGAGGGCGGCATCCTGGCCCTGATCACGCTGATCCGAGGCAAGGCCGTCCCCGGCAGCAACCGGACGAAGTACATCCTGGCCGGGCTCGGCATCTTCGGCGCCTCGCTGTTCTTCGGCGACTCGATGATCACGCCGGCCATCTCGGTGCTGTCGGCGGTCGAGGGTCTGAAGGTGGTCCAGCCCGGATTCGACGACTGGGTGGTACCGATCACTGCGACCATCATCCTGGTGCTGTTCGCGGTCCAGCGGCTCGGCACCGCGAAGATCGGCCGCTCGTTCGGGCCGGTGATGGTCCTCTGGTTCACCGTGATCGGCGTGGCCGGAATCGGCGGCATCATCGATCACCCGCAGATCCTCAAGGCGCTCTCGCCGACCTACGCGATCGGCTTCATGACCGGTCACTTCGCGATCGCGTTCTTCGCGCTGGCCGCGGTCGTACTGGCGATCACCGGCGCCGAGGCCCTGTACGCGGACCTGGGCCACTTCGGCCGCGGACCGATCAGCCGGGCCTGGCTCTTCCTGGTCTTCCCCGCCTGCGTCCTGAGCTACCTCGGTCAGGGCGCGCTGATCCTCTCGGACTCCAGCAACATCAGCAGCCCGTTCTTCCTGCTGGTACCGGGCTGGGCCACGCTGCCGCTGGTCTTGCTCGCAACCGCGGCCACAGTGATCGCCTCGCAGGCCGTGATCACCGGCGCCTTCTCAGTTGCCCACCAGGCAGTGCAGCTCGGTTACCTGCCGCGGCTGCGGATCACGCACACCTCCGAGGAAGCCATCGGCCAGATCTACGTGCCGTGGGTCAACTGGGCGCTGATGATCTCGGTACTCACCCTGGTCTTCGCCTTCGAGAGCTCGGCGGCGCTGGCGTTCGCCTTCGGGATGGCCGTCACCGGCACGATCACGATCAACTCGATCCTGTTCTTCTACATCGTGCGACGCCAGTGGAAGAAGCCGCTCTGGCTGGTCATCGCCGGGGCCACGATCTTCCTCGCCGTCGAGCTGCTCTTCCTCGCGGCCAACCTAACCAAGATCGCCCACGGCGCCTGGCTGCCACTGATCATCGCGATCACGGTGTTCACCGTGCTGACCACCTGGCAACGCGGCCGGGTGATCGTGACCCAGCGGCGCGAGCAGCGGGAGGGTCCGCTCCGCGAGTTCATCGACGAGCTCCACGAGTCGTCGCCACCACTGCTGCGGGTGGCCGGTACCGCCGTCTTCCTGAACCGCAGCAAGACCAGCGTGCCGCTAGCGATGCGCGCCAACGTCGAGCACAACCACATCCTGCACCAGCACGTCCTCATCCTGTCGATCGAGACCGACCCGGTCCCGCACGTCGACGTCGCCGACAGCATCACCGTCGACGACCTCGGTCACCTCGACGACGGGATCATCCACGTCTCCGCCCGGTTCGGCTACATGCAGACGCCGGACGTTCCCGCAGTACTCCGCCTGGCGGCCGAGAAGAGCTCCGAGATGTCCGCCGACCTCGACGACACGTCGTACTTCCTGTCGACGATCGAACTGGGTCTCGGCGACGCGCCGGGAATGACCCGCTGGCGCAAACGCCTCTTCATCGCCACCTCCGGCATCACCGCCGACGCGGCCGAGTACTTCAGCCTCCCCCGCGACCGCGTCGTCATCATGGGCTCCCGCATCGACGTCTGATCAGCGCCGGGCTACTGCCCGACCAGGTGGTTTTCCCAGGCCCAGATGGCTAGTTCTGTTCTGTTGCGGAGGTTCAGTTTGCGTTGGGCGCTGGACAGGTGGGACTTGACGGTGGAGAGGGAGACGACGAGTTCGTCGGTGATCTCGTTGTTGGTACGGCCGCGGGCGACGGCCTTGACGACCTCGGTTTCGCGGTCGGTCAGGGGGTTTTCGGCGACTGGCTTGGCGCCGCGGGTGAATTGTTCGAGCAGCCTGGTGGTGACCGATGGCGAGACCATTGATTCACCTTGAGCGGCAGCCTCGACGGCCTCGATCAGCAGGCGCGGGCCGGCGTCCTTGACCAGGAAGCCGCAGGCGCCGGCGCGGAGGGCGGCGTAGACGTTTTCGTCTAGGTCGTACGTCGTCACAACAACGATTCGCAGCGGCTCGGCGACGCCGGGACCGGCCAGCAACCGGGTCGCCTGGAGTCCGTCGATGCGCGGCATGTTGATGTCCATCAGCGTCACATCCGGCCGCAACTCGCGAGCCAGCCGGACCGCCTCGTCGCCGTCGCCGGCCTCGCCGACCACCTCCAGCCCAGGCTCCGACTCGAGGATCAACCGGAACCCGGTCCGAACCATCGCCTGATCGTCGGCGATCAACACCCGCGTGACCATCATCAGCTCCTAGATCCAAGACCGCTCGTCGGGCAGCGGCAGTACCGCAGTCACCAACCAGTTGCCACCCACATCGAGACCGGCCATCAACGTACCTCCCACCGCCTCCGCGCGTTCCCGCATCCCGACCAGCCCGTACTCCGAACCGCCACCACGCGCCTCCTCACCATGGTTGCCTGCAGCAACTTGATTGGCGATCTGCAGCACGAGCACCCCACGGCCAGGACGAGCTGTCACGTCGATCGGCGTACCGGGTTCGCCATAGCGGCGGGCATTGGTCAGCGCCTCCAACGTGATCCGGTGCGCCGCGCTGATCAACTCGGCCGGTACGACGAAGTCCTGGCTGGCCAGCCGTACCGACTCATCGTTGCCGCAAGCATCCTTCAACGCATCCGTGAGGGTGGCGAAGGTGTCCGTCCGCAACATGCCGACCAGCCGGCGCATCGCGGTCAGCGCCTCGGTACCGGCCTCCTCGATCTCGGCCAGTACTGCGGGATTGTGGCGCGGCGACATTTGGGCGCCCTGGGCAAGTACCACGATCCCGGTCACGTGGTGGGCGACGAAGTCGTGCAGCTCCCTGGCCAGGTTCAGTCGCTCGAGCTCGCGAGTTGTCGTCTGGGCGGTACGGCGGAGGTTGTCGGCATCACGGAGTACTAGGCCGACTCCTACGCTCGCGCCCCAGAGCACTGCGGCCGGAACTGCGAGCAGCGCCCAGTCGGAGTCGATCCCCGGTCGGAGGAGAGGGTTCAACGTCATCGCGATCCCGGCGAGCGCGGCCAACGGGATCGCCTGGCGGGGCGCCGACTTGCGGCAGATCGACCCGACCAGGATGGCCAGTCCGAGCACCTCGGCGACCGATGGCCGGATGATCTGCCGATCTTCCGCGGCCAGTAGCTGGACGGCGACCACGGTGACCAGCAGGGACGCCAGCGAGGCCGCCAACGTGCCGAGGACGAGACGCGGGAACCTGTGCCTGATCAGTACCACCGCCACGATCAGGCCGCTGATGACCATGGCAGCCAGCCGAACGGCGAGGATCGCGACGTCCCCGACGGGGCGGCCGGCGTAGTTCAGCCAGCCGTCGGCGAACAGGGCCAGCCAGAGGAGCACGACCTCGACACCGAAGGGCGTCCAGCGCAGGTGGCCGGGCGGCGCTGCCGTAGTACGGGTCATGGCTCCAGCATGCCTGGTTCCGTTGGTTGCCGACGTCAACCACGGGGCCAGTTGGGTACCTGGCCAGAAGTACGAGGTCCATCGCGCGGTTTCGTTCGCGCGGTCGATGCTCCGGCCCGGTGGCGCTCGTAGTTTCGAAGTACCGAACGAACCCCGCCGAAAGGAAGAAGACCGATGAACGACAAGCCCGTATGGCCCGCCGACGAACCGTGGTGGCAGTTCACGCCGAAGAACCTCGCCACCGGCTACCTGACCCTGGCCGCCGCCGGCGTGCTCCTCATCTGGAGCGGCACCGAACTACTCGGCGGCAGTCCCGACCGCAACCAGACCATCCTCTTCATCATCATCGCGGTCTGCGGCGTCGTGATGCTCTTCCAGTCCACGTACGGCCTGAAGAAGCTCCTCCGCCGGCGCAACAGCCGCTGACCCGTAATTCGATTGTGCGGCCTTGTTACGGTCCTTGCATGTCCTCCCAGCGCCCGCTGTTGCCGCGCTCGACACCGACCGCCTCAGGGGTGTCGAGTCGCGCGATCGCCATGCTGCTGGACCGGCTCGACGAGCAGTCCATCGAGTGTCACTCGCTCATGATCGTCCACCGGGGACACATCGTCGCCGAAGGCTGGTGGGCGCCGTACTCGGCCGATCGCCGGCACCTGCTCTACTCGCTGACCAAGTCGTTCACCTCGGTCGCGGTGGGGCTCGCGATCGCCGACGGGCTGCTCTCGCTGGACGATCTGGTGGTCGACGTGTTGCCCGATCACGTACCGGCCGACATCTCGGAGCAGGGACGCCGCATCACCGTCCATCATCTGCTGTCCATGACGGCCGGCCACGGTGATGACTCGCTCGTCGAGGCCTGGGAGCTCGAACCGGACGACCTGACGAAGGGCTTCCTGCGGGTGGAGTTTTCCGAGCCTGAGGGGACTCGGCACACCTACGACAACTCGACCACCTACATCCTGGCCCGGATGGTCGAGCGGGTCACCGGTCGCGGTCTGCCGGAGCTGCTCGACGAGCGACTGTTTGCGCCGATGGGCATCGAAGGCGCCGAGTGGGACCGGGTGGCGAGCGGCGCCGCCTTCGGCTTCCACGGACTGCACCTCACGACCGAGGCCATCGCCGCCTTCGGCGAGTTGCTGCTGCACGGCGGTGTCTGGGCTGGTCGCCAGCTCGTACCGCGCGAATGGCTGGAGCTGGCGACCAGACCGCACATCGAGACGCCGCCCTTGCCGAACTGGCCGCAGAACCCCGACTTCCTGTGCGGGTACGGCTACCAGTTCTGGATCTCGCGGCACGGCTTCCACGGCCACGGCACCCTCGGCCAGTACTGCGTGGTCGTACCGTCCCACGACCTCGTCATCGCCCTGACCGGCGCCGTCGATCCAACAGACGTCCTACCCGGCCTCTTCTGGGAGACCCTCCTGCCCGGCCTTGACGCTGCAACCCCCGAAGACGACGAACGGCTCGCCGATCGCCTGCGGCAGCTGTCCCTCACCCCGGTACCGGGGTCAGCCGCTCCATTGCGTTCTGCCGCGGCGACGATCGACGCCACCCCCGAGAACTCGGCCCTCCCCCACGGAACCCCTGTCACCCTCGACCCGATCCCCGGCGGCTGGCACCTACAACTCGGCTCATCCCTCACACTCGAAGTCGGCCACACGGATTGGCGCGAAAGCTCACCCCTCGGCCGCCCCCTCATCGCAACCGGCGCCTGGCAGGACGAGGTGTTCGTAGCCGACCTCTACGTCATCACCACACCGCATCGGGTCCGGCTGGTGATCGACGCGGAGAAGGCGGTCGCGACCTGGAGCACCGTGCCGCTGACCGGCCCCGACCTGGTACTACACCTGCGCTCCCCCTTGATGACCAGGCCCGACGTCGCGTAAGCCCTACCGGATCCAGCGAGCGAAATCGGTCGGGGTGACGTTGCCTCCGCAGAGGATGGTGGCGACTGTCTTGCCGTTGAAGCGGCCGTTGGACTCCAGGATCGCGGCGACTCCGAGGGCCGCGGCCGGTTCAACCACCAGGCCTGCGTGGAGGTAGAGCAGGCGCATCGCCTCGACGATGCCCTCCTCGGTCACCAGGACCGCGTCGTCCGCGACTGCAGTCAGGTCCTCGAGTACCTCCGGGATGACGTACCGGCCGGCGACACCATCCGCGATGGTCTCCGGGGCGCCGACCTCGACCGGGCGACCGGCACGCAGGGCCAGCGTCATCGCGGGGGCCTTCTCCGGCTGGACGCAGATGACCTCGGTGGTCTTGCAGAGACTCTTCACGGCGAACCCCACGCCAGAAGCCATCGCACCAGCTCCCAGCGAGATCAGTACCGAGTCGAGCTCAACAGGCAGCTCAGCAAGCTCGACTCCGATCGTTGCTGCTCCTTCGCAGGTACCGATGTCCTTGCTGTCCTCAACCAAGAACGCGCCTGTCTCAGAAGCAAACCGTTCGGCGGTTTCGAGAGCCGCCTCGATCTCGCCGTCCACCAGCACCACGGTGGCACCAAGCGCCTTCATCCGCTCGATCTTCAGCGGATTGGCTGCCGCCGAAGCGACCACCGTGACCTCGATCCCCCGCCGCCGCCCGCTGTATGCGAGTGCCTGCCCGAGATTCCCCGCACTCGCGCAAACCACAGCACCGGCTCCCGGCAGCCTGCTCAGAACGGTCTCCGTCCCACGCCCCTTGAAGGATCGGACTGGATTCACCGTCTCCACCTTCAAGATCACCCGGCACCCCAGCACCTCCCCCAGCGCCCCACAGTCGTACTGCGGCGTCTCCCGAAACACCGGATCGATCTGCTCACGAGCCTGGAGAATTCGCGCCAGCTCCAACCGCACCGCAACCTCCCCGATCGCCACCCCGACCAAGCAGCCCACGCTAGCTCTTGTTCAGGGCGAGGACCGGGTCCAAACTGCGACTGATGTCGACCGAACTGACGCGCGGCGTGGTGACCGGGGTCCTTGCGTTGCTGACCGCCGGGGTGATCGCGCTCGTCAACAGCTGGATCTCCACGCGCGCGGGGATCGACGAGAACCTTCGCGATCAACGGCTAGCGGCCTATCCAGAGCTGTGGAAGGCCACCGGTGCTGTGCCCCGCTGGCCGCGCACCGAGCCGACGCGCGGCCAACTCGAGCAGCTCCACGAGTCGTACCGGACCTGGTACTACTCGAAGGGCGGACTCTTCATGTCGGAGTCGGCGCGCGCCCGGTACGGCGATGTCCAGGAACTGCTCGACGCCGTCCTCCAGCACAAATCGCCTGACGGGGTGCTGACCGCTGGCGCCTACACAGACCTGATGCTGACCACGAGCGCCCTGCGGACGGCAATGACCCAAGACCTCGACACTCGCCGCCGACGATCAGTACTCCAGCGGTGGCAGCGCGCACGCTGGCACCGCAAAGCCGCCGCGGACGCCCAGGTCCGAATCAAGCGCACCGCCGCCTCATCGTCTCCGTTCGAACCTCGTTAGCTTCCGGTCTTGCACATCAGGTGGGCCGGACGAGGACCTGTTCGACGGTGGCGACGAAGGTGTCGCGGGCGGGATGTTCTTGCCCCTTCAGCCAGGCCAGTGCGGTCGATGAGGGCGGGAGGTCCCGTACCGGCACGATCGCGATGCCCGGGTGCCGGAAGTGTTCCGCGAACGGGGCCACGGTCGGGTGGATCAGCCGGCCCTGGGCGATGAGCAGGAGCAGCTCAGAGATGTCGTTGACTTGCAGATCGAACGGCACGATCGGGCGGCCGCTGGGCGTGTGAGTCGGACAGCTGACCTCTGCCAACTCCGGCACGTCGGATGGCCTCCGCACCGGGTAGTCCGCGAAGTCTTCCACCGAGACGTCGCGCCGGCCGGCGAGTAGATGGTCCGTGGCGACCATGAGCACGCGGGGCTCGTCCTGGGAGAGCAGCGGACCGATCGCGATGTCGGGTTGGTCGAGGGGCAGTCGCGTCACCAGCAGATCCACCTCGCGTCGGCGGAGCGGGCCGAGCCGGTCGTTCAAAGGGGTCGCGATCAGGCGTACGGAAGCGCCTTCGTACTGGGCTTCGAAGAGCGTGACCGCCTTGTTCAAGACGAGGGTGCCGGAGGCGGCGTTGAGGACGCCCAGGCGGATCAGCCCCGGGCCGGTCGCTCGCGTCTGGGCGCGGGCGAGCGTGTTGTCCAGGCCGGTCACAACAGGTGCGAGTTCGTCGTGCAGGGCACGTCCGGCGGCGGTCAGGGTGACGACGCGGCTGGTGCGGTCGAACAAGGGCCGTCCGCCGAGCTTGCGCTCGAGGGCTCGCAGCGACTGGCTGGTTCGCGAGGTGGTGAGGCCGAGGCGTTCCGCAGTACGGCCGAAGTGCAGCTCCTCGGCCAGTACGAGGAACAGGCGGAGTTCTCGCAGCTCGACGTCGACCATCGTGAAGCCACGCTACACGGTGGATACCCGAAACCGGCCTTGATGCCCGGCTGCCCGCCTGCGACCGTCGAGGCAGGAGCCAACGAGAGCAAGGAGAGGCAGCCATGCGAGACGTCATTCTGTACATGTCGATGTCGCTGGACGGGTTCGTCGGCAGCGACCGTGAGCACCCGGGAGTCGCGATCCCCGAAGGCGCTGCGCTGAAGCAGTGGAAGCTGGACCGGGTCCGCAAGGCCGGTGCCCACCTGATGGGCCGGGTCACGTACCAGGAGATGTCATCCTTCTGGCCGCAGTCCGACGACGCATACGCGCAGCCGATGAACGACATCCCCAAGATCGTGTTCTCCAAGTCGCTCAGCGACGCCGAAGCCGGCTGGCCCGAGACCCGGGTCGCGCGCGGCGACCTCGCGACCGAGATCGCGGCCATCAAGGCCGAGCCCGGCCAGGACGTGATTGTCTGGGGTGGTCGCCGGTTGGCCGGCGCGCTGGCCGCCGCGAACCTGATCGACGAGTACCGCCTTCTGGTCCAGCCGCTGATCCTGGGCCGCGGACAGGCGCTGTTCGACCAGCTTTCGGAGTCACGGCACCTGGACCTCGTGGAGACCACTCCGTTCCCCAGCGGCATCGTCGTCCACACCTACCGCCCCCAGCACGCCTGAGCGGTGCTCACGGTTGGGGTGCTGACGCCGCATGCCGCAGCGGGGCCCGAGGTCGAGATTCCCGCGATGGCGATGCTGGACGTGGTGGTCGCACGCGTAGAGCGACGCGGTGACACCACTCCGATGCCGCCAACTGCGGCTACTGAGCTTCGCGCGCTCGCCACACTCGCGGCGTTGCGGCCGGCCGTTGAGTCGCTGCGCGAGGCTTCGGTCGACGTCATCGCTTATGCCTCGACTACGTCCGGATACGCGATCGGGTACGCGTCCGAGGTCAGCCTGGTCGGACGTGTTCAGGAGCTGGCCGGCGTACCGGTTGTGTCGAGCGGGATTGCTGCTGTGGAGGCGTTGAAGGCTTTCGGCGTACGCCGGGTCGCGCTGATCCATCCGCCGTGGTTCGAGTCGGAGGTGGGAGACCTTGGCGCGGGGTACTTCCGCGATCAGGGACTCGACGCCATCACGTTGACCGCGACAACGCTCCCCACGGACCCGGCTGAGGTGCAGCCTGAGCAGGTGATCGAGTACGTCAGCGATCGGGTGGACGCCTCGACCGAGGCGGTGTTCATCGCCGGCAACGGCTTTCGTGCGGCACGCGCGATCGAGGAGCTCGAACGGCGTACCGGGCAATTGGTGCTCGAGGCGAACCAGGTGTTGCTCTGGGCGATCCTGGCGGCGACCGGAACGAAGCTCCGGGTCGACGGATTCGGACGGCTGTTCAGCGCGTAGGAGTCAGCGGGTCGCGGTTGAGGCTCGGCGTACGGGGGTGGCATTGCGGACCGGGAGGTGGATGGGGCCGCGGATGGTGTTGGAGTTGCGGCGGCGGGTCGGGCCGGTGCGGCGGAGGGTGGGGGCGCGTTCGGCGAGGGTCTGCAGCGCGATGGTGGCTTCGAGTTGGGCGAGGGGCTGGCCGACGCAGTAGTGGATACCGCTGGAGAAGGCGAGGTGGTCGGCGGTGTGGTCACGGGTGATGTCGAAGCGGTTGGGGTCGGGGAATGTGTCGGGGTCACGGTTGGCGGCGCCGAGCAGGGTGACGACGAATTGCCCTTTGTGGACAGGCTTTCCGGCCAGCTCGAGCGGTTCCAGGGCGAAGCGGCCGGTCCGTTGGACAGGCGGGTCGAATCGCAGCGTCTCCTCGACCGCCTTGGCCGCCATGGTTGCCGGATCCGCACAGAGCGCATCCCATTGCTCGGGGTTGTCAAGCAGAGCGTTGACCGCGTTGCCGATCAGGTTGACCGTCGTCTCGAAGCCTGCGACCAGCAGCAGAATGCACATCGGCAGCATCTCGCCGGGCTGGATCTGATCGCCTTCCGCGGCGACCAATCGGGAGATGATGTCATCGGCCGGCTCGCGTCGGCGGAGTGCGAACAGCTCCGTGAACAACGCGTTCAACTCGGCGTCAGCCTTCTGCAGCCGGGCAGCGTGGGACAGCGATTGAACCCCGTCGAGCGCGCCACCGATGACGGTCCCGTAGCGGGAGAAATTCTCCGCGTCCGCCGCTGGGATGCCCAGCAGGTTGGTGATGACCGCGATCGGCAAGGGCGCGGCCAAGGTACTGACGAGATCGAAGCTTCCAGTCGCTCGATCCAGCAGCTGATTGACCGTGCCCTCGATCTGCGGCCGGTAGCCGGCCATCTGCTTGGGGCTGAACGCCGGTTGGGCGAGCCTGCGCAGGCGAGTGTGATCCGGCGGGTTCATGTCGAGGAAGGACAGATCGACCTCGTCGGTGGGCGTCTCGCCGATCGGGGTGCCTGCCGGGCGTACGCCGAAGCGGCGATCCCGTAGTACCGACTTGCAGACCGGATGACTTGTACTCACCCAGTTCCCCAGCCGCGTGGGAGCCAACGGGCCGCCCCGGCGGATCCGCTCGTAGATGAGATACGGGTTGTCCCGCCCCGGCCGCAACTGCAACAACGCCATCGGATCATCCCGGACATAGCCGGTCCACAGGGTGTTCAGGCGCTGCCGATAAAGGCTTGTGGCGAACGACAGGGTCTGGCTGAGCTTGGTCATTGCGATCCTTCCGCGAGGCCTCTGGGTGTGCCCAGGCCGCCGATGATGGTGTCGACGACCAGCTTGGGAGCGTCGCGCGGCGCCAAATGCCCGGAGTCGATGGAATCGGCCGCGACATAGACGAGCGAGTAGTACGTCTGCAGCAACCAGAAGTCCGCCACATCGCCGCGCAAGACACCACGCACCTGCGCCCGCTTGAGCACCGCGAGCGCCCGCGGCTCAACCGCACACCACCGCTCACTGATGTCCTCCGCCCGATCAAGACTCGGATTCCGCCACAGAAACGCCAGGTACGGCCCGATCGGCACCATCGCCTCGGTCAACGCCCGCAGCCCACCATCGTCGGCCGTCGAACGCTCGGCGGTAGCGATCACTTCCTCACACAGATCGATCGCCCGATGCCCAACCGCCCTGATGAGGTCATCCCGAGTCGCGTAGTGCTTGTGCAGCGTCGTCCGCCCGATCCCCGCAGCCTGCGCAACCTCAGCCAACGAGGCCGCCGGCTCGGCAACAAGCACCTCCACAGCCACATCCAGCAACGACCGCCGCACCCGAACACTCATGTTCAGCACTGTACAAGCATGTTCAACCGCGGGCAGTGCTGAGCAGCAGCCACGACCCGGACCTACCCGCGCCGTACTCTGCCGGGATGGAGATCCCGGTGGCCTTTCATGAACTGCTCGACTCGACAGCGGTGGCTTTCGTCTCGACCCTGGGCAAGCAGGGCGAACCACAGACCACGCCTCTGTGGTTCCTCTGGGACGGAGGTGCCGTCCACATCAGCCTCGTCGAAGGCCGCCAGAAACTGCGCAACCTGCGCCGCGACCCTCGCATCACCCTCGTCGTGGTCGACCCCGCTCGCCCGACCCACTACATCGAACTCCGCGGAACCATCACCGACCTCACCCCGGATCCCGCCCTCAAGCTGGAGCGGGCGATCGCGGAGAAGTACACCGGGGACTGGACGGACATCGAACCACCCGGCACCCCGCGCTACGCAACCACCATCCGCCCGGCAAAATTCACCACCCAACTCGACCCACCACCCAACTGACCCAGCTCCACACCGGGAAGGCACCGGCAAGGCCTGCGCAGCGGGCGACGGAGCAGGAGCGGTGGGGTGTGGTGCTAGCTGACGAAGACGGCGGTGGGTTTGGCTAGGGGGCCGCAGGGTTCGTACAGGGCCAGGAAGGTGCCGTCTGGGGCGAACATGGCGGTTTGGGTGTCGGGAGTTAGTTTCAGGCCGGGTAGCGGGCGGCCGGTACGGATGGCTGCTGCTTGTTCGGCGTCGGCGTCGAAGCGGGGGAACGTGTCGGCGGCGACGTCTGCGATCGGGAGCATCGTGAACGACTCCCCCAGCTCCTCCAGCGTGTGCGCCGACGACATGTCGAACGCACCTACCCGGGTACGGCGAAGCGCCGTGAGGTGTCCGCCAACCCCGAGGTCGGCGCCGAGGTCGCGGGCCAGCGCCCGGATGTACGTGCCGCTCGAGCAGTCGACGGAGATGTCGACCTCGATGCCGTCGGCAACAGTTCGTACGTCGAGTACGTCGTACCGGCTGATCGTCACGGTGCGGGCCTTCAGCGCGACCTCTTCGCCCGCCCGGACGCGTTCGTACGCACGCTTCCCGTCGACCTTGATCGCGGAGACCTTCGACGGCACCTGCGAGATCTCGCCGCGGTAGCTCGTGACAGCCGTCTCGATCGCCTCGGCGGTCACCTCAGCCAAAGCCGCAGGAGTGGCCGAGACGGTGAGCTCCCCTTCAGCGTCGTCCGTGGAGGACGTGGCACCAAGGAGCATAGTCGCGTCATACGACTTCGAGGCCAGCTGCAAATGCCCCAGCAACCGCGTGGCCCGGTTCAGCCCGACCACCAGTACGCCGGTAGCCATCGGGTCCAGCGTCCCCGCATGGCCCACCTTCCGGGTCCCCGCCAGCCGCCGCACCCGAGCGACCACCGTATGCGAGGTCAGCCCCGCCGGCTTGTCGACGATCACAATCCCATCGGCAACAGACGCATCGAAGGCAACAGCTGGAGTACCGGAGGCAGCGGACGCGCCCGTGTCCTCCGAGGCGGAGGAGACAGGCGCGTCCACGGCGTCACTCGTCGTCGGAGTCATCGTCCTCGCGGTGCTTGTACGGGTCGGCGTCGCCGGCCGGCTTGGCGCCTGCAGCGGCCTTCGCCACCTCAGCGTCCGCCTGCCGAGCCTTCGCCAGCAGCTCCTCGATCTGGCCGGCCGTCTCCGGTACCGCGTCCAGGTAGAACGCCAGGCTCGGAGCCCGTCGCAGGCCCAGTGCCTTGCCGACCTCGCTGCGGATCAGCCCACGGGCCGACTCCAGCGCCGCGGCCGTCGACACCCGGTCCTGCTCGCCGCCGTACACCGTGTAGAAGACGCTCGCCTCGCCCAGATCGGCGGTCAGCTTGGCGTCCGTCACGGTGACGAAGCCGAGCCGCGGGTCCTTGACCCGGCGCTCCAGCAGCTCCGCGACCAGGACCTGGATCCGGTCGGCCAACTGCTTCGCCCTTGCTTCACCCATCAGGGCTCACTCCCTCTGTCTTTCACGTCATTCATGCGCAACGTCCGGAGTGACGGTAGCCAAACCCGTCACTCCGGACGTTACTAGAGCAGTACTGCGAACTAGCTGCGAGCCTTCTCGCGGAGCTCGAACGCCTCCACGACATCGCCGATCCGGATGTCGTTGTAGTTCTGCACGGTCAGACCACACTCGAAGCCCTCGCGGACCTCGGACGCGTCGTCCTTGAACCGCTTGAGCGACGACAGCTCGCCGTTCTCGACGACCACCGCGCCGTCGCGGATCAACCGGATCTTCGCATTCCGCTTGATCAGGCCACTTGTGACCCAACAACCGGCGATGTTTCCGACCTTCGACGACTTGAAGATCTCGCGGATCTCCGCCTGACCCAGAGTGACTTCCTCGTAGATCGGCTTCAGCATGCCCTTCAGGGCCGCCTCGATGTCGTCGATCGCGGCGTAGATGACCGAGTAGAACCGGATGTCCACGCCTTCACGCTCGGCCAGGTCGCCGGCCTTGCCCGCAGGCCGCACGTTGAAGCCGATGATGACGGCGTCGGACGCGATCGCCAGGTTGACGTCGTTCTCGTTGATCGCACCGACACCACGGTCGATGACGCGCAGCGAGACCTCGTCGCTGACCTCGATCCGGACCAGCGCGTCTTCCAGCGCCTCGACCGAACCGGAGCCATCGCCCTTGAGGATGAGCAGCAGTTCCTGCGTCTGCCCCTTCTCCATGGAGGCCATGAAGTCCTCGAGGGTACGACGTGCGCGCCGCTTGGCGTTGGCCGCCGCACGAGCCCGGGCTTCCCGCTTCTCAGCGATCTGCCGGGCCATCCGGTCGTCCTCCACCACGAGGAACTTGTCACCGGCACCGGGCACGGCGGTCAGACCGAGGACGAGCACCGGCCGCGACGGCAGGGCCTCCTCGACCGAGTTGCCGTGCTCGTCGAGCATCGCCCGGACCCGGCCGTACGCCGGACCCGCGACCATCGAGTCGCCGACCTTCAGCGTTCCGCGCTGGACCAGCACGGTCGCGACCGGTCCACGGCCCTTGTCCAGGTGCGCCTCGATCGCGAGACCCTGGGCCGGCATGTCCGGGTTGGCCCGGAGATCCAGTGCCGCGTCCGCGGTCAGGACGACGCCCTCGAGCAGGCCGTCGATGTTGATCCGCGACTTCGCCGAGACGTCGACGAACATGGTGTCGCCGCCGTACTCCTCGGGAACCAGCCCGTACTCCGTGAGCTGACCGCGGACCTTGACCGGGTCGGCCGCCGGGACGTCGATCTTGTTGACCGCGACCACGATCGGCACACCGGCCGCGCGGGCGTGGTTCAGCGCCTCGATCGTCTGCGGCATCACGCCGTCGTCGGCCGCGACCACCAGGATGACGATGTCGGTGGCCTGCGCACCACGAGCACGCATGGCGGTGAACGCCTCGTGACCCGGGGTGTCGACGAAGGTGATGGCGCGTTCCTTGCCGTCCACCTCGGTCGTCACCTGGTACGCACCGATGTGCTGGGTGATGCCACCGGCCTCGCCGGCCACGACGTTCGCGTGCCGGATCGCGTCCAGCAGCTTCGTCTTACCGTGGTCGACGTGACCCATGACGGTGACGACCGGCGGACGGGCCGCCAGGTTCGAGTCGTCGCCCTCGTCGGAACCGAAGTCGATGTCGAACGACTCCAGCAGCTCGCGGTCCTCGTCTTCCGGCGAGACGACCTGAACGTCGTAGTTCAGCTCGGTGCCGAGCAGCTCGAGGGTCTCCTCGTTGACCGACTGGGTCGCGGTCACCATCTCGCCCAGGGCGAACAGCACCTGGACCAGCGATGCCGGGTCGACTCCGACCTTCTCGGCGAAGTCCGTCAGCGACGAACCACGGGCAAGGCGAACGACCTCGCCGTCACCGTGCTTGACGCGCACGCCGCCGACGGCCGGAGCCTGCATGTTGTCGAATTCCTGGCGCTTCGCGCGCTTCGACTTGCGACCACGACGGGCCGGACCACCCGGACGCCCGAAGGCACCCTGCGTTCCGCCACGGCCACGGTTACCCGGACCGGGACGACCGCCACCGCCACCACCGGGGGGACCGCTGGGGCCACCACCCGGACGGAAGCCGCCACCGCCACCGCCACCACCCGGACGGGCGCCTGCGCCGGCACCGGGACCACCGGAACCGCCACCGGGACGGCCACGGCCGCCACCGCCACCACCGGGACCACCAGAACCGCCTCCGGGACCCGACGGACGGCCGGTGAAGGTACCGGCTGAAGACTTCGGCATCATCGCCGGGTTCGGACGCGGAGCGCCCGGAACGCCACCCGACGGACGCGGACGGTCGGAACCGCCGCTACGGGCCTGTGCCGGCCGCGGCGGCATGCCTGCCGGAGTACCGCCCTGGGCCGGGGCCGCCGGAGCGCCACCCGGACCCGGACGTGCGCCACCGCGCTGCATGCCCTGGGTCGAGCTGAAGGGGTTGTTGCCCGGACGCGGTGCACCCGGACGACCACCACGGTCGCCACCGGGAGCTCCCGGACGCGGTGCGCCACCCGGACGGGGGGCACCACCCGGACGCGGCGCGCCACCAGGACGCGGAGCGTTGCCGCCCGGACCCGCGGGACGCGGTGCCGGACGTGCGGAGTCACCCGACGGACGCGGTGCTGCCGGGCCGGGACGCTGACCGGCCGGAGCCGACGGCGCCGCGGAGGCGGCAGGAGCCTCTACTGCGGGTGCTTCCTGTACGGCCGGAGCCTCTGCCACCGGAGCAGCAGGTGCCGGAGCGGCCGGAGCCTCGGCAGCCTTGGCCGCCGGAGCCTCGAACGCCGGAGCGGCCGGGGTCTCCTGGCGCGGACCGGGCTTGGGGCCAGGCCGCGGACCCGGACGGGCCGGGGACGGCGCAGAGCCCGCCGGGCGGGCCGGAGCCGGTGCCGGGGCGGACGTGCTGGTCTCGGCAGCTGCCGGGGCCGGGGTGGAGGCGGCCGGTGTGGCCGACTCGGTGACCTCGGCGCCGGACGTAGCCGTGCTCGCGGCGGTCTCAACCACCGTGGGCTCAGCCTTGACCGGAGCAGCCGGCGCGGCCGGGGCCGGCGCGCTGGACTCAGCGCTCGGTGCCTTCGGCGCGGCCGGGGTGACCGGTGCGGTCGCCTGCGGCGCTGCTGAGGTGCTGGCGGCGGCCGTCTTGGCCGCGCGCTTCTTCGGCGGGTTCTTCTCGAACTCTTCCGCCAACCGTCGGACGACGGGTGCCTCGATCGTCGAGGACGCCGATCGGACGAACTCTCCCATGTCGTTCAGCCTGGTCAGGACGACCTTGCTGGTAACTCCGAGCTCTTTCGCGAGCTCGTAGACTCGGACCTTTGCCACTACTCTCCCTCTGGTCCGAGCCTTGGGGGCGCGGACCGTTAGCTGACGTACATGCTCATCGCATTGCACTCATCGCTGTGTATCCATCACTTTTGGACACTCATCGAGTAGTCATGAGTCGATGACCCGCCTTCATGCCTCTGAACCGGTACTTCATGGCCGAAGCCATGGGCGGCCGGGCGGCCGCACTTCTTGTTACAGCTCACTGCTCCACCTGTGCCCGTACGAGCGAAAGATCAAGCGGACCCGGGACCTTGAAGGCCCGTGGGAACGCCTTTCGCCGCTCGGCCAGGTCGAGACACTCGGTCACCGGGTGCAGATGCGCCCCGCGGCCGGGTGCCCGATGGCCGGGATCCGGGAGGACACGTCCTCCGGAAACCGTCATCCGCAGCAGATCAGCCGGACTGTCCCGCTTCCGACACCCGATGCAGGTGCGTTCCTGAACCCTCTCAGGGCGCGCGTCTGCAGTGTGAATCTTCAGTTCCTCAGGGTGTGGTGACGACTCAGTCGACCGACCGAGAGATCAGTCTACCTTCTCGTCCTCACGAGTCACATCCGTATCCGGCCTGATGTCGATCCGCCAGCCCGTGAGCCGGGCCGCGAGGCGGGCGTTCTGCCCCTCCTTGCCGATGGCGAGCGACAGCTGATAGTCCGGTACGACGACCCGCGCGGCGCGTGCCGCCGCGTCGATGACCTCGACAGAGGAAACCTGGGCCGGCGACAGCGCATTCCCGACGAACGTCGCCGGGTCGTCGCTGTGATCGATGATGTCGATCTTCTCGCCGTGCAGCTCGTGCATGATGTTGCGCACCCGCTGGCCCATCGGGCCGATGCAGGCGCCCTTACCGTTCACGGACGGGTTCAGTGTCCGGACGGCGATCTTGGTCCGGTGCCCGGCCTCGCGCGCGATCGCGGTGATCTCGACGGTGCCGTCGGCGATCTCCGGTACCTCCAGCGCGAACAGCTTCTTGACCAGGTTCGGGTGGGTCCGGGAGACGGTGATCTGCGGGCCCTTGAAGCCCTTGCGGACGCCGACCACGTAGACCCGCAGCCGGGAGCCGTGCTCGTACTTCTCCCCCGGCACCTGCTCCGGCGCCGGCAGTACGGCCTCGATCTTGCCGAGGTCGATCATCACCGAGCGCGGGTCGCGGCCCTGCTGGACGATGCCCGACAGGATGTCGCCCTCCTTGCCCGCGAACTCGCCGTACCGGACCTCGTCCTCGGCGTCGCGCAGCCGCTGCAGGATGACCTGCTTGGCCGTGGTGGCGGCGATCCGGCCGAAGTCGGCCGGCGTGTCGTCGAACTCGCGCGCGACCGTGCCGTCCTCGGCCAGCTCCCGGGCCAGCACGGTGACGTGCCCGCTCTTGCGGTCCAGCTCGACCCGGGCCTGCTGCTGAGCGCCCTCGGTCCGGTGGTACGCCACCAGCAGCGCCTGCTCGATCGCCTCGACCACGATGTCGAACGCGATGTCCTTCTCGCGTTCCAGGGACCGCAGGACGGCCATGTCGATATCCATCAGTTCTCCTCTTGCACGCCGTCAGCGGCGGATTCTGCTTCGTCGTTGCCGGCTGGCCGGTTGAACTCGATCTGGATCTTGGCCTTGGTGACATCGCCGTACGCGATCGTCCGCGGCCGGCCCTTGACGTCCAGCTCGGCCGCCTCGTCGGTGGCGGACTTGATCCGGCCGGTCACCTTGCCGCCGGCCACCAGGGTGACCTCGACCAGGCGGGTGACGTTGCGCTGCCAGTGCCGCGGCAGCGTCAGCGGCCGGTCGACACCAGGGCTGGACACCTCGAGGGTGTACGCGCTGTTGCCCATCACCTCGTCGGCGTCGAGCGCCTTCGAGATGGCCCGGGTGACGTCGGCGACGTCGTCCAGGTTGATACCGCCGTCGCGATCCACCAGCACCCGCAGGAGCCGGCGCTTGCCGATCGGCGTGACTTCGGCGGCCTCGAGGTCGCAACCGAACTGGGCGACGATCGGGCGCAGGAAGTTTTCGAGGCTCTCGGGGTCCGTGTGGTCAGTCCTTCGGCTCACAGGTAGACCTGCCTCTCTCTCCAGTTGTGACACCGCGTTCTGCAGCGCCGTGCACCTCGGCGATCCGACCGAGGGCAGTAGCCCACCATATCCGGCCCACCGAAGTGGCCGAGCACATACCTCCGTTCGGGATAGGGTTTCGGCCTATGCCGAACGATCCTGAGCCCCTCACTCGCTGGTCGGCAGCGCTGGTATCCAGACGGACCACGCTGCGGACAGTTGCCCTGTCAGCTGGTACTACGGCCCTGCTCGCAGGCTGCAAGGACGACGCTGCTCAACCAGGCGCCGGGGGTGGCGAGACGCAGGGCAGCACCAAGGGCCCGGACGGCAAGCCGACGCCGAGCACCGACCCCGCAGTGGTCGCGGCCATGTCCGCGGCGGCCGGTCAGGTGGCCCAAGTCGCCCAGCGGCTGACGGCGGCGAGCAAGCTCTACCCCGCGCTGCGCACCCAGCTCACGACCGCAGCGAAGTACCACGCTCAGCATCTGGCGAAGCTCAACGAGGCGTCGGGGGCCGCGCCGGCCACCGCTCCCCCACTGCCTGCCCTGCCGAAGGGGTCCGCGGCTGCGATGGCCGACCTGGCTACGAGGGAGCAGAAGCTGTCCGTCGCCCACGCGATCGCCGCGGCCAAGCTGTCCGGGCCCAATGCGCGCCTGCTCGCCATGGTCGCCGCTGCCGAGAGCCAGCTGGCGACGTCGCTGACCGTCAAGAAGAAGGCCGCCCAGTGAGCCAAGTCGAAGCCCTCCAGGCGGCCCTGGCCGGTGAGCACGCTGCCCTGTACGGCGTGGGTGTCGCCGGCGGCAAGCTCATTGGAGCGAAGTTCCGGGCCGCGAACGAGCTGTACGAGCAGCACCGTCGGCAGCGCGACAAGCTCGCCGCCCTCCTCACCGCGGCCGGCGAGAAGCCGGTGGCCGCTGAACCGGCGTACGACCTGCCGTTGGCCGTAACGACCCCGCAGACCGCGAGCAGCCTGATCCTGGTGATCGAGCGCCGGCTGGCGGCCGTCTACGCCGACCTGGTCGAGGGTGCCGAGCAGGACCAGGTCCGTGCGCTGGCGATCCAGACACTGATCACCACGTCGACGACCCAACTCAATTGGGGCGGCGCGCCGGTCGCGTTCCCGGGCGCTGTCTGAAGCTCGTCACCGAGGGTTAGCCCGTACGACACCGGAGTACGGGAGACTCCGGCGCATGAAGCTGGGACAGCTGGCTAGCGGGCGGCGGCGATTGGCGGCGTACTGGGGTGCGGTGGCGATCCATGTCGCAGCAGTTGCCGTCGACATCAAACTGCTGAAGCAGACGAGCAAGGTGACGCTGATGCCCTTGCTGCTCTCCTGGACGCGGACGCAGGAGGACATCCCCCCGCTGATCCAGGCCGCGCTGCTCGCGTCGGCGGCCGGCGACCTCCTGCTGGAGACCGACCTGCAACTCGCCGGCATCGCCGCCTTCGCCGCAGCACATGCCTGCTACCTAGCCGTGTACCTCACCAAGCCCGGCGAGAAATCGTGGCGAGTACTGGCCGCGTACGGCGCGTTGTGGGCCGCCCTGATCGCGTTGCTGTCAAAGGATCTCGGCTCCCAGCGAGTCCCCGTCGCAGCCTATGCATTGTTGCTCACGGCAACCGCTGTCGCCTCTGGCTGGCACGGCAAGCGCAGCGGCCTCGGCGGCGCCCTGTTCCTCATCTCCGACGCGCTGATCGCCATGCGCCTGGCCGGCCGCGACTTCCCCGGCCGCGGCGTCCTGGTGATGTCCACCTACGCCACCGGCCAGTACCTACTCGCCTCCGGCGCCAGGGAGCGAGAGCGGCAGCCCGAATGACGGGAACACGCTGCTGTCGAAGCGTGTGAACGCACAGATCTGCCCGCCAGCCAGGGTCAGCACGAACAGACCGCCGGCGTGCCGATTGCCGGTGGCAGCGCGCAGGTACGCCGCAAAGGCCGGCTGACCGTTGGCCCGCGTCGGCACGAGGTCGACCCGGCGTCCCGAGCTGAAGATGCCGCCGAACAGCCGGGCCGCGGCGTCCCGACCTTCGTACTCGAGTGGAATCGGCGGCATCGAGACGAACACGTCATCGGTGAATAAGGCCACCAGCGCCTCGACATCCCCCGACTCGTAGGCGTCGACGAACCTGGCCGTCAACAGTCGTTCGGTGTCTGATCCGGGAGCCGCCTCACGCTCGGGGAGCCGCTGCCGGAGGCCGGAGCGGGCCCGCTTGAGCGCGCTGTTGACCGACTCGACCGTCGTATCGAGCATCCCGGCCACCTCGCTCGCCCGGAAGCCCAGTACGTCCCGCAGGATCAGTACTGCGACCTGACGCGGAGGCAGCGCCTGTACTGCGGCGACGAACGCCAGCGAAATCGCCTCGCCCTGCTCGAAGCTCGACTCCGGGCCAGGGGCAACCACTCCATCGAGCAAGGCGTCCGGGAACGGCTCGAGCCAGGCAACTTCGCCGTACCGGGTCGGCGCCGGCGGCTCGACGGACGGCATGTTCCACTCCTCGGCCGGGCGACGGCTCGCTGAGCGTCGCGCGTTGAGACAGCGGTTGGTGGCGATCCGGTAGAGCCAGGTCCGGAGGGAGGCGCGACCCTCGTACCTGTCGAGGCCGCGCCAGGCGGCGAGCAGCGTGTCCTGGAGGGCGTCCTCGGCATCTTGGAGCGAGCCGAGCATCCGGTAGCAATGGACCTGCAGCTCCCGGCGGTACGGCTCGGTGAGCTCGCGGAACGCCGTACCGTCCCCGGCTCGCGCTCTGCCGATCAGCTCCTGCGTCACCTTCACCACTGTATGGACACCGGCCGCGACTGGAACTGGGCGCCCGGTTTCGCCGGGTCGCGGTGTCTGTATGGCCATGATGCTCAAAGACAAGGTTGCAGTGGTTTATGGGGCCGGCGGCGGGATCGGTGGGGCGGTGGCCCGGGCGTTCGCGCTCGAAGGGGCCAGGGTGTTCCTCACCGGCCGCCGGCTCGCGTCCGTCCAGGCGGTTGCCAAGGACCTCGAGGGCGCCGAGGCAGCAGAGGTCGATGCGCTCGACGAGCGGGCGATCGACAGCCATCTGGACTCGGTCGTGGCGAAGGCCGGCCGGGTCGACATCTCCTTCAACGCGGTCGGCTTCCCGAACGCGACGATCGTCGGTGTCCCGCTGACGGAGCTGGCGGCCGAGCACTTCAGCCAGCCGCTTACGGAGTACGGGCTGTCGTACTTCCTGACCGCCCGCCTGGCGGCCCGGCGGATGGTCGCGCAGGAGTCAGGGGTGATCATGACCGTCACCGCACTCCACTCGCGCACTGGTCTCCCCCTGGTCGGCGGGTACGGCCCGGCGATGGCCGCCAAGGAGGCGCTCACCCGAGACCTGTCCGCCGAGCTGGCGCAGTACGGCGTGCGCGTGGTCGGCCTCCGACCGCAGGGCATGCCCGAGACCCGCACGATCAAGGACGCCTTCAAACCCCGGGCCAAGGCAACCGGCCTGACCTGGGACCAATGGCTCGACCTGCTCGCCGCCCGGACCCACCCACGACGGCTGATGACGCTGGAAGAGATGGCCAGCCTGGCGGCCTTCATCGCCTCCGACAAGGCGAGCGGCCTGACCGGCACGACCGTCAACCTGACGATGGGCAGCCTGGACGACTGACACAATCGCCGGATGGTCAAACGCACCGCCTGCCCCTGCGGCCTCGATGCCGTGTACGCCGATTGCTGCGGCGGTATCCACGACGGCCGCAGGCAAGCAGCCACCGCCGAGCAGCTCATGCGCTCGCGCTACTCGGCTTTCGCAGTACGGGATGCGCAGTACCTGCTCCGCAGCTGGTACTCCGCGACCCGCCCGCGCGAACTCCACCTCGAAGACGACATCGAGTGGACCAGCCTGGAGATCCTGAACACCACCGCCGGCACGGCCTTCCACACCGAAGGCACCGTCGAGTTCCGTGCCAACTACATCGCTGACAGCCAACCCGGCGACCAGAGCGAGAACAGCCACTTCGTCCGCGAGAACGGCAACTGGGTGTACGACGGACCGGTCAGCTGACCGACAGACCGGTGCCGGCCGTGCCTCGGGGCGGGGGGCACGGCCAGCAGGGGCGGGTCAGTGGGGCGGGGGTCAGCGGCGGCGGCGCCAGGGGCCGGTAACGGCGAAGGTGATGCCGGGGGTGTAGATGTTGAAGAACATCGTCCGGCCGTTGGCGGAGAAGCCGACGCCGGTCAGTTCGCCGTACTCCGGGGCTTCGGGGGTCCCGTTGTTGACCCGGTTGCGGGCGAACTTGAAGACCTGGCCGTCCTCGGTGGTACCGAGCATGTGTTGTTCACCGAGGCCGTCCTCGCACATCATCAGGCCGCCGTACGGCGACATGGTGATGTTGTCGGGGGCATCGAACTCGGGGTCGTCCGAGCCGGGCGACGGACGGGTGAAGATCACCTCGAGGCGCAGCGTCTTCCGCCGCGGGTCGAACTTCCAGACCTGGCCGTCGTGGTCGATCTTCGGACCGAGCTCGGTCCGGGCGAACGACGAGACGAAGTACACGCAGCGGTCCAGCGCGCCCCACCAGCAGCCCTCCAGCTTGTAGCCGCCGGTGATCGGCTTCGCGTAGTCCTGCGCGCGCACCGACTCGGTGGTGGCCAGCGGGTCGGGCACCTTCACCCACTGCACGTTGTGGAAGAGCGTGCCGGGCTCCTGTACCACGGAGAGGTCAGGCAACCCGTCGATGTGCATGGCCTGGAGCTCGCCGCCGGCCCGCAGACTCCCCCAGCCACCCCGCGGCCGGTTCGGGAGGAAGCGGTAGAAGCCGCCGAGCGGTGCGACGAACGCGTCCTCGGTCTCGTAGACGATGCCGGTGGAGGGGTCGATCGCCACCGCCTCGTGCTGGAACCGGCCCATCTCCTTGAGCGGCGTCGGGTGCAGGTTGCGGCGATCGTCGTACGGGTCGACCTCGAAGATGAAGCCGTGATCCTTGGTGTAGCCGCTCACCCCGGCCTTCAGCTCGGTCTCCTCGCAGGTCAGCCAGGTGCGCCACGGGCTCGGGCCACCGGAGCAGTTGATCGCCGTACCGCCGAGGCTGATGTACTCCTTCGTGGCGTGATTGTGCCGGTCCACGATCAGCGTGCTGGTTCCACCGGCGCCACCCGGATCGTAGGTGCGCTCGGGCGGAGCGACGACCTTGATCGCGGCCGTCGGGCTGCACTCGTGGTTGCGGACCAGCCGGCTGCCGCCGTTCCGGTCGGGGAAGGTCCCCGTACCGTCGAAGCGGGACGGCACCTGGAGCCCGTCCGGGCGGACCGTGCCTTCACGCGAGACGATCTTGTAGCTGAACCCCTTCGGCAGGTCGAGCATGCCGTTCGGGTCCGGGAGCAGGGGTCCGTAGCCGACCTTCGGCCCGGACGTACCCAGCGCGGGCTCGGCCGTATAAAGCGCTTCCACCGACCCGGCGACACTGACGGCAACACCTGCCGCGGCGGCACGAGCGACGAACTGACGTCTGGACAGGGGATTCTCGACGGTCACAGGCGGTCTCCTTGTCAGCACAAGCAGTGGTCGCCAGTGAACTTACGGTGAACGACAGCCGAACGGCAAGAGACTGCGTGTCAGGAATCGCTCTGTGAGCGACCGCCCCGCTGCCAGCGACGGGCAGTGACCGACATCGGCGCTCCACCGGTCAGCTGGTCGGCTGCCGGGCGGATCACGTCAGCTGCCTCGGAGGGTACGGAGGTGGCGGCCGCGACGATGCCGATGGAGCGCGAACCGTCGTCCTCGACGAGCAGCGCCACGAAGCTCAGCCGGTCGTCCTCGAGGAACGACGGCGCCAGGGCGATCAGCTCGACCGGCTCCCACTCCGCGGTCACCAAGGAACGCGGCTTGTCCTCGGTCCGATCCAGCAGCACCACGGCCCGTACGACCGTGAGCGGCTGGTAGTACCCGGCCACCCAGTACGGCTCCTCGTACGCGAACCGCTCGGCCGCAGCACGATCGTCCACGTCGACGACATGCACGCTCCCGGTGTGCTCCTCGCCGTCACCGGACAGCGTCGGCCCGCGCAGGATCAACCGATCACTGAACCGATCCATGTAGGACCAGTGCGCCTCGCCGTTCGCGATCAACCCGTCCAGTACCTCGGGCTGGTCCTCACCGTGGACGTAGTACGGCACTAGAAGGACCGGAGCCAGTTGGCCAGCAGTTCGGCGCCCGCGTCGCCCGACTTCTCGGGGTGGAACTGGGTCGCGGCCAGCGGGCCGTTCTCGACCGCGGCGACGAAGCGATCGCCGCCGTACTCCGTCCAGGTCACCGTCGGCTTGACCGCGGCCCACGTGTCGACGAGATGCCAGTCGCGCACGCCGTACGAGTGGACGAAGTAGAAGCGTTCTTTCTCGATCCCCTCGAACAGCTTGGTCGCGCCGTCGACCGAGACGGTGTTCCAGCCCATGTGCGGGACCGGCTCGCCGCGGACCGGTTGCAGCCGCTCGACCACGCCGGGCCATTGCTCGCAGCCCTCGGTCTCGACGCCGTGTTCGATGCCTTTGGCAAACAAAATCTGCATGCCGACGCAGATACCCAGCACCGGCCGGCCACCGGTCAGCCGGCGGTCGACGATTTCGTCACCGCGGACGGCCTTCAGCCCGTTCATACAGGCCTCGAAGGCGCCGACGCCGGGGACCAGGAGTCCGTCGGCGTTCAGCGCCTCGTCGAAGTCGGACGTCACCGTGACGTCGGCGCCGACCCGCTGCAGGGCCCGCTCCCCCGAGCGGATGTTGCCCGAGCCGTAGTCCAGCAGGACGACGGATTTCACAGAGCGCCCTTGGTCGACGGAATGCCCGGCTGCCGCGGGTCGAGCTCGGCGGCGGCCCGCAGCGCCCGGGCGAACGCCTTGAACTGCGCCTCGACGATGTGGTGCGGGTCGCGGCCGGACAGCACCCGGATGTGGATGCAGATCGCCGCGTTGAAGGCGAGCGTCTCGAACACGTGCTGGGTCAGCGAGCCGGCGTAGTCGCCGCCGATGATCGCGTACACCTGCCCGTCAGGCTCACCCGTGTGCACGCAGTACGGCCGGCCGGACAGGTCGACCGTGCAGTGCACGAGCGCCTCGTCCAGCGGCACAGTCGCGTCACCGAAGCGGCGGATCCCGCGCTTGTCGCCCAGCGCCTCTTTCAAAGCTTGGCCGATGCCGATCGCGGTGTCCTCGACGGTGTGGTGCGCGTCGATCTCCAGGTCGCCGACCGTGTTCACGTGCAGGTCGAGCAGCGCGTGCTTGGCCAGCGCGTTGAGCATGTGGTCGTAGAAGCCGACGCCGGTGGAGATGTCCGCGCGTCCGGTCCCGTCGAGGTCGAGCTCGACGAGCACCTTGGACTCGCTGGTCTCCCGGTCGATCCGGGCCGTGCGTGTCATAGAGACCTTCCTAGATCAGTCTTGAGCACCTTCTCCAGCGAGGCGCGGAAGGCGGCCATCTCGGCGCCGGTACCGATCGACACCCGCAGCCAGCCGTTCGGTCCGGTCTCGCGGATCAGTACGCCGTCGTCCAGTAGCGACTGCCACACCGCGTGCCGGTCGGCGAAGGTACCGAAGAGGACGAAGTTCGCATCCGAATCGACCGCGCGCAGCCCCTGCGCCCGCAGCCAGTCCACTGTCTCATCGCGCTCGGTCCGAAGCTGCTCGACCCGGCCGAGCAGCTCGTCGGAGTGCCGCAACGCCGCCCGCGCGACCGCCTGGGTCACCGCCGACAGGTGGTACGGCAGCCGGACGATGCGCAGGGCATCGATCAGTTGCTTGCTCGCGGCAAGGTAACCGACCCGTGCCCCCGCCAACGCGAAGGCCTTGGACGTCGTCCGGGCCACCGCCAGGTTGGGGTACGACGGCAACAACGTGACCGCGCTCGGCGTACCGGTACGCCGGAACTCCGCGTACGCCTCGTCGACCACCAGGACCGCCCCGATCGCGGCGGTCCGGGCGGCGACCGCCTCGATCAGCTGGATCGGCAGCGCAGTACCGGTCGGGTTGTTGGGTGAGGCAAGCAAGACGACCGACGGCCGGTGCCGCGAGATCGCCGCGAGCGCCTTGCTCTGGTCGAGGGTGAAGTCCTCGGAGCGGCGCCCGGTGACCCAGGCGGTGTTGGTGTCGCGGGCGTACTCCGGGTACATCGAGTACGTCGGGGCGAACGACAGCGCAGTACGGCCTGGTCCGCCGAAGGCCTGCAGGAGATGCAGCATGACCTCATTGGAGCCGTTGGCCGCCCACACCTGCTCGGCCGCGAGCTGAGCGCCCGACTCACGACCCAGGTACGCCGCGAAGTCGGCGCGCAGAGCCATGAACTCGCGATCCGGGTAGCGGTTCAGCCCGCGGGCCGCCTCGGCCACCGACGCGGTGATGTCCGCGACGACGGCCTCGCTCGGCGGGTACGGGTTCTCGTTGACGTTGAGCAGGACGGGGACGTCCAGCTGTGGTGCGCCGTACGGCTCGAAGCTCTTCAGCTCGTCGCGGATCGGCAGCCCATCGAAACGACCCATCAGTCCTCACTCGGGAAACGGACCGACACGGCGGCGCCGTGGGCCGGAAGATCCTCGGCGTTGGCAAGCGCGACCACGTGCCCGGCGACCTCTTGCAGGGCCTCCCGGGTGTAGTTCACGACGTGCATCGCCTTCAGGAAGCTGCGCACGGACAGGCCGGACGAGTGGCACGCGCAGCCCGCCGTCGGCAGCACGTGGTTCGAGCCGGCGCAGTAGTCGCCCAGCGAGACCGGCGACCAGCCGCCGACGAAGATCGCGCCGGCGTTGCTGATCAGCAGCGAACGCTCCTCGGCGTCGACCGTCTGGATCTCGAGGTGCTCGGCCGCATACGCATCGACGACGGCCGTGCCCTGCTCCAGATCATCGACCAGTACTACGGCCGACTGCTGCCCGTTGAGCGCCTCGGTAACCCGCTCCGAGTGCTTGGTCTTCGGCACCTGGACCGCAAGCTCAGCCTCGACAGCCTTCGCCAACGCCTCGCTCGGCGTGACGAGCACGCTGGCCGCCATCGGGTCGTGCTCGGCCTGGCTGATCAGGTCGGCGGCGACGTGCGCCGCGTTGGCGGAGTCGTCGGCCAGTACGGCGATCTCGGTCGGACCTGCCTCGGAATCGATCCCGACCTCGCTCTGCAGGAACCGCTTGGCCGCGACCACGTAGATGTTGCCCGGTCCCGTGATCAGGTTGACCTTGCGGCACCCCTCGAAGCCGTACGCGAACCCGGCGATCGCCTGCGCGCCGCCCATCGCGTACACCTCGTCGATCCCGAGCATCGCGCAGACAGCGAGCACGGTCGGGTGCGGGAGGCCACCAAACTCCTTCTGCGGCGGCGACGCCAAAGCCAGTGACGTCACGCCGGCGACCTGAGCCGGTACGACATTCATGACGACGCTCGACGCGAGCGGCGCCCGGCCGCCGGGCACGTAGAGCCCGACCCGCTGCACCGGCACCAGCCGCTGGGTCACCCGGCCACCCGGCGCGGGCTGCGACTCGACGTCACTCCCCCGCTCGTCCAGGCTGACCTCGCGCACCCGCCGGATCGACTCCTCCAGCGCCTTGCGGACGTCCGGGTCGAGCTCCTCCAGGGCGGTCTTGAGCGCCTCGGCCGGGACCCGCAGGTCCTTCACCGCCACATGGTCGAACTTCTCGCCGTACTCCCTGATCGCCTCGAGGCCGCGATGACGGACGTCCAGGCAGATCGGTCGAACGACGTCGAGGGCGGCCTCGACGTCGAATACGGCTCGGGGGACCAGGGCTTGGAGGTCGAGAACCTCTCCGGCTGCCACTCGGCCCCGCAGGTCGACGCGGCGAATCATGTGCGCCAGTCTAGTGGTCCGCTCCCCCGGCTCCCGCGCGCCGTCTGCTGCGCGGACCACGGTCCCCGGTCGTTGCCATTAGGCTCCTTGGTATGGACTCCCGCCTGCCGCTTCTCACTGTCGAGACAGTGATCTTTCCTGGGCTGGTGCTCCCGATCCCCGTCACGGACGTTCAGGGGCGGTCGGTGATCCGCGACCTGGTCGAGAACGGCGGCGAGATGGTCTGCGGCGCGGTGGCGGTCCGGGACGGGTACGAGCTCGGTGACCGGGTGTTCCGGTCGCTGTACGGCACCGGCTGCGCGGCGACGATCTCGGAGATCTCCCTCGACATCGACGACGACGGCCCGGTCGAGATCACCCTGACCGGCAACCGCCGCTTCAAGGTCGCCGAACTCGACAGCGGCGGCGACTACCTGGTCGCGGACGTCGAATGGCTCGACGAGGAGCCGGGCGACGACCCCCTCGGCACTGCGACCGTCGCGGTCGAGCGCTTCCGCCGGTACGCCGCAGCTGTCACCGAGATCTCGCAACCCGGCCTGCGCATCGGCTCACTCCCCGACGACCCGGGCACGCTCTCGTACCTGATCTCCGCCGCGATGACCCTGGTCACCCCGGATCGTCAGAAGCTCCTGGAAGCCCTGGACACCACCACCCGGCTGGCCCAGCTGGTCGGCCTCCTCGACACGGAGCTCTCCGCCATCAAGGCCCTCCCGTCCCTCCCGGCGGTCGACGTCGCCTGGTCGGACATGTCCCCCAACTGAGGCTGTCCACAGCCTCAGGCTTGACCGCCTGAATAAGCCTCGTAGTTTCCGCATTCGGCCGTGATCTCGGCCGTCGCTTGCGCCGCGGTGAAGAAGTCCTCGGCCAGCGGCGAGGTGCGGGATGCCGGCATGGCGAAGCACACCTGGTCGGGCGCGAGCTCCGGCACGGGCACGTAGCTGATGTCCGGGCGTGAGTAGAACAGCGTCTCCGAACGCGCCACGAATGAGATGCCCCGGCCGGCCGCGACGTGCTCGAGCTTCTCCTCCACGCCGCGCACCCGGAGCCCGGAGTCGGGATGCGGGCGCCTGGTGGGGTGCGTGCTCGGGTCGGCATGCCAGACCAGCGGTTCACCGGCCAGATCGGCCTCGGTGACCTCCTCCTTGCCGGCCAGCCGGTGGCCCGCGGGCAGCACCACCATGAGCGGCTCCGCGTACAGCGGGATCACGCGCAGGCCGGTCTCGTCGATCGGCAGCCGCACGTAGCCGACGTCGAGGCGGCCGTCGAGCAGCATCGCGGCCTGGTCGTCCCATTCGATCCGCTGCACGTCCACGGCCACGTCCGGATGCTGGGCCTCGAACACCTGAGCCGCTGGGATGACCGGGATACCGGTCCGGAAACCGATCGCCAGTCGCCGGCTGCCGTGGGCGGCCACGGTCACCCGGCGGCGGACCGCGTCCGCGGAGGCGAGCAGCGGACCGGAGTCGGCCAGGAGTTGCCGGCCGGCGTCGGTCAGCGCCACTCCGTGGCGATCCCTGATGAACAGCGAGGCGCCGAGATCCTGTTCCAGCGCGCGGATCTGGCGGCTCAGGGCCGGCTGCGCGATATGCAGCTCCTCCGCGGCGCGGCCGAAGTGCAACTGGTCGGCGACGGCGAGGAAGTAGCGCACTTTGCGCAGGTCCAGATCCATGGCACCTCCCGATTCGGTGATGCCTCCAAGCTATCACCGCGTCGAAAAGAGGTCTTGGACAGCCGCTCAGGCCAATGACAGCCTTGATATGCAAGCAACAGCACCACAGTGAATTCCAGAAAGCAGGCAAATAGATCGTGGGAAAGCTCGAAGGCAAGGTAGCGGTGATCACCGGCGGATCCACCGGTATGGCATTGGCCGGTGCCAAATTGTTCGTCGAGGAAGGAGCGCACGTCTTCATCCAGGCCCGGCGACAGGACGCCCTGGATGAGGCCGTCGAATTGATCGGCCGCAACGTCACCGCCGTCCAGGGTGACGCGGCCGAGCTGGACGACCTGGACCGCTTGTACGACACCGTGAAGCGGGAGAAGGGCTCGATCGACGTGCTGTGGGCCAGCGCCGGAATGGGCGAACCCGCGGCCCTCGGCGAGATCACCCCGGAACAGTTCGAACGCACCTTCTCGCTCAACGCGCGCGGCACCCTGTTCACCGTGCAGAAGGCACTGCCGCTGATCAACGACAACGGCTCGATCCTGATGACCGGATCCAACGCATCCCTCGGCGCCTACCCCGGCTGGAGCCTCTACGCGGGCAGCAAGGCCGTCCAGCAGGCCTGGGCCCGGGTCTGGCTCAACGAACTGCGCGACCGCAAGATCCGGGTCAACGTGCTGACCCCCGGCCAGGTCGCCACCGCCAAGCAGGCAGAGCTGTTCGACGAGGCGACCAAAGCCGCCTTCGAGTCGCTCATCCCGCGCGGCGAGATGGGCCGCCCCGAAGAAATCGCCACCATCGCCCTGTTCCTCGCCTCCGACGACTCCAGTTACGTCAACGGCCTGGAGCTGGTCGCCGACGGCGGCACCACCGCCATCTGAACCTCAACAACAGCAAAGGAAGCACAGCTCATGAGCAACATCACCCTCATCGGGACGGGCAACATGGCCCACGCCATCGGCACGCTCGCAGTCAAAGGCGGCAACACCGTCGAGGTCATGGGACGCGATCAGTCCAAGGCCGACGACCTGGCCAAGGCTCTGGGCGGCGGCACGACGACAGGCAAGTGGGGCGCCGTCCCGGCCGGGGACATCGTCATCACCGCCCTCCTGTTCGCGGGTGTCGTACCGGTCGTCGCCGAGTACGGAGACGCCCTCGCGGGCAAGGTCATCGTCGACATCAGCAACCCCTTCAACGCCACGTTCGACGGTCTGGCGCACGGCGACGAGACCTCGGTCGCGCAGGAGGTCGCCAAGGTGGCCCCGGCCGGCGCCAGCGTGGTGAAGGCGTTCAACACCATCTTCCGCAATGTCCTGGAGAAGGGCCGGCCTACCGTTTTCATGGCCGGCGACAATGCGCAAGCCAAAGCGGATCTGGCGACATTCATCGAGAGCCTCGGGTTGCGCCCGCTGGATGCCGGCGGCCTGAAAATGGCGCACTGGCTGGAAGGAATGGGCCTGGTCACGGTGAGCCTCGCCGGTAATGGCGTCGGCCATTGGGACTTCGCCCTCGGCGTCAACGAATTCACCGACTGAGCAGACTCGTACCGCAATTCTTCGCCGCATAAATTCACAAGGAGCAGCAGCGTGCACGTCTTCGTCACTGGCGGAACCGGCCATTCCGGTTCGTACATCATCTCCGAGCTCATCTCCGCCGGGCACGAGGTGACCGGGCTGGCCCGGTCGGACACCGCCGCGGCGGCGCTGTCCGCGCTCGGCGCGAAGGTGCGACGCGGCGACCTTCAGGATCTCGACGGGCTCAAGGAGGCGGCCGCGGATTCCGACGGCGTCATCCACGTCGCGCACCGGCAGGACTTGCTGGTGACCGGCGGGATGGACGCCGTGGCCGCCGCGGAGCTGCCGATCATGCACGCGTACGGCGAGGCGCTGGCGGGATCCGGAAAGCCGCTGGTCGCGGCGGGGAGCATCGGCTCACCCGGGCAACTGGGCCGGCCGGTCACCGAGGAGGATCCGGCCCAGCTCGTCGGCGATGAGCACCAGGGCACTCTCAGGGTTCGCAATGCCGTGGAATCCGCCGTCATCGGCCTCGCCGAGCAGGGAGTGCGGTCGTCGGTCGTACGGATTGCCAATATCGCGCACGGCACGACCGATCAGGCCGGCTTCCTCCCCATCCTGATCGCGCTCGCGAAGGAGAAGGGGTTCGCCGGCTACCCCGGCGACGGCGCGAACCCGTGGAACGCCGTGCACATCCGCGATGTCGCCTCCCTGTTCCGCGTGGCGCTGGAGAAGGGGCCGGCCGGCAGATACTGGCACGCGGTCGGGGACGGGGCTATCCCGCTGCGCGAGATCGCCGAGGCCATAGGCAGCCGCCTGGGGCTGCCCGCCGTGAGCATTCCCATGGACGAACTGATGGTGCCGGGGTACTTCGGGTTCCTCGCGAACCTCGTCACGCAGAGCTACCCGGCGTCCAACCTCATCACCCGCCGGACCCTCGGCTGGGAACCCGCCCAGCCCGGCCTACTCGCCGATCTGGACAACGGCCACTACTTCCCCGCCGGCTAACGGCGCCAAGAATACTCAACATATTCCTTGACAAGAATATTCTTCATGGTGAATGCTTTGAGCCATGGACGCACTGATCACCGCGCTCGCCGACCCGGCTCGATGGCGGCTCGTGAACCTGCTGGCCGAGCGGCCGCGGTCGGTCGGTGTGCTGGCTCAGCTTGCTGAGGCAAGGCAGCCGCAGACGACCAAGCACCTGCAGACCCTGGAGCGCGCCGGGCTCGTCACCTCGCAACGGACCGGCCAGCGCCGCATCTACGCACTCCAGCCCGATCCGCTCCGCGAACTGGCAGCCGCCCTCAGCCAGCTCGCCGACGCCACGGATCAAGGCGCACGTAAGACCTTCGACCGCCACGGCATCAGCCTCGACGCCGAGCGACTCGCGGCGGAGGAGGCCGGTTGGGCCGATGGGCGCTCCTTCACCTTCCTCCACTCACTGCCCACCTCAGCCGAGCAGGTCTGGCGATACTTGACCGAGGCCGACCTGCTGGCCCAGTGGTGGGCGCCCGAGGATCTCCGCGTCTCGGAGCTCGTCTTCGAAGCACGACCAGGCGGCCGGATCATCCTCGAGTACCGCGACGCGGAAGACAGCGACGGCTCCGACCTCGTCGCCGGGCGCTCCGAAGGAGTCGTCACCGACATCCGGCCGGGCGAGCACCTCGCCTATCGCAACTCTCCTGTGCTTCCTGACGGACGTACCGCGTTCACCGCCCACACGAGCTACACCCTCCGGCCGACCGACGCCGGCACGGAGCTCGACGTCGAGCTGCGGATCACCGACAGCACGATCGACTCCGCCGACTTCATCGCGGGGATCGAGCTCGGCTTCGGCCAGAGCCTCGACAAACTCGCGGCGGCTCTCGCCGCCACCGACACCTCAAGCGCCACGCCGACAAGGAGTACGAAATGACCGACCGCCTGGTGACCGCCAACCTCAACATCTCGCTCGACGGCCGCTACAACGGCCCCGGCGGTGCGATGGATCTGGGCGCGATCATCCCCTACGCGACCACCGACGTGGCCCGCGACCACATGACCCGCCTGTACGAGAACGCGACCACCGCCGTTCTCGGCCGGCTCAACGCCCAAGGATTCCTGGGCTTCTGGCCATCGGTCGCCGACAACGAGGACGCCGACCCGCGCGACCGCGGCTACGCGAAGTGGCTTCGCGACACCGACAAGGTCGTCTTCTCCACCACCCTGACCGAGTCCCCGTGGGAACGCACCCGCCTGGTGAACGCGCCGGCCGCCGAGGTCATCACCGAACTGAAGAGCACCGGCGAAGGCGAGATCCTGGTCAACAGCAGCGCCAGCATCATCAAGGCCCTGCTCGCAGCCGACCAGCTCGACCGCCTGTACCTGATGATCACGCCGCAGATCGCCGGCGGCGGTCAGCACCTCTTCGAGGACGGACTGCCGGCCACCCAGTGGAAGGTCACCCACCAGGAAACCGGCGATCTGGGCGAGCTGGCCATGGTCTACGACAGGGTGCGGTAGAGAATTGAATCCCAGACCGGTATGGTTCTGGTATGAGCAAGCAGATCACAGTGCGCCTGCCGGACGAACTCGTCGAGTTCATGGACCGGCTGGTCGATGACAACAAGGCGTCCAGCCGGGCGTCAGTGGTCGCGCGCGCGATGGAGCGGGAGCGGCGCCGCGAGTTGGCCGAACGGGACGCGGCCATCCTCGCGGCCCACGGAGACTACGAGGACCTCGACGGACTGGCGGTCGCCGCCGGCGGGACAGTACTGACTGATCTCGACTGATGCGACCGCTGCACATCGCGCGCCTGGACAAGCCCCGCCCGGTCGTCGTGCTGACCCGCGAACTGATCAGGCCGCGGCTGACCAACGTCACGGTCGCCCCGATCACCAGCACCATCCGCGGCCTGTCGACCGAGGTACTGGTCGGCAGCCAGAACGGTCTGGATCATCCCAGCGCGATCAGCTGCGACAACATCCAGACCATCCCGAAACTCCAGCTGGGCCGGCTGATCGGCTACCTCCTCCCCGAGCAGGAGGAGGCGCTGGCCGAGGCGATCACCCTCGCCTTCGACCTCGAGCTGTCCCTCTGAGATTCAGCCGAGCTTGCCGACGATTCAGCCGAGCTTGCTGACGTCCCGTACTGCGCCCTTGTCGGCGCTGGTCGCCATCGCGGCGTACGCCCGCAGCGCCGCCGACACCTTGCGGTCACGTGCCTTGGGCGCATAGACCCCACCCAGAGCGTCCCGGCGAGCAGCCAGTACGTCGTCAGCCACCAGCAACTCGATCGAGCGCCCGGGGATGTCGATCCGGATGCGATCGCCGTCCTCCACCAAGGCGATCGTCCCGCCCGACGCCGCCTCGGGCGACGCGTGGCCGATCGACAATCCCGAAGTACCGCCGGAGAAGCGGCCGTCGGTGATCAGTGCGCAGACCTTGCCCAGCCCGCGGCCCTTCAGGAACGACGTCGGGTAGAGCATCTCCTGCATCCCCGGCCCACCCTTCGGGCCTTCGTAGCGGATGACGACGACGTCGCCGGGCTTGATCGCCTTGGCGAGGATTTTCTCGACCGCCTCTTCCTGCGACTCGCACACGACGGCCGGGCCTTCGAAGGTCCAGATCGACTCGTCCACGCCGGCCGTCTTCACCACGCAGCCGTCGACCGCGAGGTTGCCCTTCAGCACTGCCAGACCGCCGTCGACCGAGTACGCATGTGCCGCATCGCGGATGCACCCGCCGGCCGCGTCGGTGTCCAGCGTCTCCCAGCGCTCGGACTGCGAGAACGCCGTGGCCGACCGCTTGCAACCGGGGGCCGCGTGCCAGAGCTCGACCGCCTCGGCCGACGGGGATCCACCGCGGACGTCCCAGTTCTTCAGCCAGTCGTCGATCGAGGCGCTGTGCACGGTGTGGATGTCCTCGTTCAGCAACCCGGCGCGGTACAGCTCACCGAGGATCGCCGGGATGCCACCCGCGCGGTGCACGTCCTCCATGTAGTACGTGCCACCCGGGGCGACGTTCGGCGCGACCTTCGCCAGGCAGGGCACGCGACGGGAGACGGCGTTGATGTCGTCCAGGTCGAAGTCGACCTCGGCCTCCTGGGCCGCGGCGAGCAGGTGCAGGATCGTGTTCGTCGAGCCGCCCATCGCGATGTCCAGCGCCATCGCGTTCTCGAACGCGGCTCGCGACGCGACGGTCCGCGGCAACACGGTCTCGTCGTCGGTCTCGTAGTACCGCTTGGTGATCTCGACGACTGTGCGGCCGGCGTTCTCGTACAGGGCCTTGCGCGCGGTGTGGGTGGCGAGCACCGAGCCGTTGCCCGGCAGTGCCAGGCCGATCGCCTCGGCGAGGCAGTTCATCGAGTTCGCGGTGAACATGCCCGAGCACGACCCGCAGGTCGGGCAGGCGTTCTCCTCGATCCGCAGGATGTCCTCGTCGGAGACGTTCTCGTTGACCGCCTCGGACATCGCGTCGATCAGGTCCAGCTTGCGCACGGTGCCGTCGACCAGGGTGGCCCGGCCGGCCTCCATCGGGCCGCCGGAGACGAACACGGTCGGGATGTTCAGCCGGAGCGCGGCCATCAGCATGCCCGGGGTGATCTTGTCGCAGTTCGAGATACAGATCAGCGCGTCCGCGCAGTGCGCCTCGACCATGTACTCGACCGAGTCGGCGATCAGGTCGCGGGACGGCAGGCTGTAGAGCATCCCGCCGTGGCCCATCGCGATACCGTCGTCGACCGCGATCGTGTTGAACTCGCGGGCGATCCCGCCGGCCGCGTGGATCGCCTCGGAGACGATCCGGCCGACCGGCTGCAGGTGGGTGTGCCCCGGGACGAACTCGGTGAAGCTGTTCGCGACCGCGATGATCGGCTTGCCGAAGTCCTCTCGGGCGACGCCGGAGGCCATCATGAGGGCGCGGGCGCCGGCCATGTTGCGGCCGTGGGTGACGGTACGGGACCTCAGTTCAGGCACGACGATCTCTCCAAATCAGCTGCGAACGACTGTCTGTCATGGTGCCACCCCGGGTCCAGATGCCGAAACGCCGGTCCCGTATGACGGATGGCCGGCTCGCCGCCACCACGTATCTCGGGGTCTGTGGACGACCCCGAGCTTTTGTCCCCGGGCGGCTTTAGCCTGGGCAGATGGCGGGCTTCGAGCATCACGTGCGTAGGGCTCATCCGGCCCTGCGCCCGTATCTCGGCGACCTCACCGGCTACGCCTACCGCGGTGCCCCGCTTGAGCTGCATCGCGGTCTGCCCTCGCGGTACCTGACGATCGTGATCAGCCTGGACGAGCCGCTCGGCATCGCCTGGCCGGATTCGCCGGTGGAGAAGTACCAGACCGTTGTCAGCGGGTTGCATTCGACGGCTGTGCGGATCGGGGACTCCCCCAATCTGGCGGGCATCCAGCTCGCGCTCACGCCGGCGGGGTCGCGGGCGCTGCTGGGTCTGCCGTCGGGTGAGCTCGCCACCACGATCCTGGACGTCGACACGCTGTTCGGGATGCCGGCGCAGGAGGTCGGCGAGCGGCTTCGCGCGACACCGCACTGGCATGAGCGCTTTGACATCGTGGAACGGCTGCTGCTCGAGTCGTGGCGAGACGAGCCGATCGGTGCGCCACGGGCCGAGCTCGGCTGGGCTTGGCGACGGATGTGTGAGTCTGCGGGCGGGATCGGCGTACAGGAGCTGGCTGGTGAGGTCGGGTGGAGCCGGCGGCATCTGACCGAGCAGTTCCGCGCGGAGTACGGGTTGGCCCCGAAGGTCGCTTCCCGGGTACTACGTTTTGAGCGGGCCGTCTCGCGGCTCAAGGCAAGGCCGCTGACCCGCCTGGCGGATCTCGCGGCCGACCTCGGGTACGCCGATCAGGCGCACCTCACCCGTGAATGGCACGCGATCGCCGGGTGCTCGCCGCGGCAGTGGATGACCGAAGAGCTCCCATTCGTCCAAGACGACAACCGGACCGCCGTTGCAGAGTCGGGGGTATGAACACGACGACGAACGACACCGTGATCGGGGTCTGGCCGACGCTGGTCTATCGCGATGGTCAGGCAGCTCTCAAGTTCCTCACCGAAGGGCTGGGGTTCACTCTGGTCGCCTCGTACGCCGGGGTCGCCGAAGGGTCGATCGCGCATGCCGAGCTGGCCTGGCCGGCCGGCGGTGGGGTGATGGTCAGCTCGGTCGATCGCAACGCCGAGCCGAACGAGTTCGACCACTTGGCCGGGCAGCTGCAGTCGGTCTATCTGGTCTGCGCGGACCCGGACGCGTTGTGGCCGCAGGTGATCGCGGCGGGGGCGACCGTAGTACGGGAGATGCGTGAGGAGGACTACGGATCGCGCGGCTTCAGCGTCGCCGATCCGGAGGGAAACGTGTGGAGCATCGGCACCTATCGCGGCGAGATCGGCGCGTTGTCCACAGGTGGCCAGCAGTGATTTCGGGATCTCCGTAGAATCGCCGGGTGACAGAGACGACCCAGCCGCTGGACGACACCTCGAGCGAGGCCTTGCAGGTCTTGCACCGGGTGTTCGGGTACGACTCGTTCCGGGGTGAGCAGCAGGACATCATCGAGACCGTCGTCGGTGGCGGTGACGCCCTGGTGCTGATGCCGACGGGTGGTGGCAAGTCGCTCTGCTACCAGATCCCTGCGCTGGTCCGGTCAGGTGTTGGGGTGGTCATCTCGCCGCTGATCGCGTTGATGCAGGACCAGGTCGACGCGCTGACGGCGCTCGGCGTACGGGCCGGGTTCCTCAACTCGACGCAGGACTATGAGCAACGGCGCGAGGTCGAGCAGGCGTTCCTGTCCGGCGACCTCGACCTGCTCTACCTGGCGCCCGAGCGGCTCCGGGTGGAGGCGACGACGCGGCTGCTCGACCAGGGCAAGATCGCGCTCTTCGCGATCGACGAGGCGCACTGTGTTTCGCAGTGGGGGCACGATTTCCGGCCCGACTACTTGATGCTGTCGGAGCTGCACGAGCGCTGGCCCGACGTCCCGCGGATCGCGCTGACAGCCACGGCGACCGAGGCGACGCATGCCGAGATCGCGACGCGGCTGAACCTGAAGTCCGCGAAGCACTTCGTCGCGAGCTTCGACCGGCCGAACATCCAGTACCGGATCGTGCCGAAGGACAGCCCGCAGAAGCAGCTGCTCGACCTGCTGCGCACCGAGCACGCGGGCGACGCCGGCATCGTCTACTGCCTGTCCCGCAACAGCGTCGAGAAGACGGCCACCTTCCTGACCCAGAACGGCATCGAGGCGGTCCCGTACCACGCGGGTCTGGACAGCCGGGTCCGCGCGAAGAACCAGTCGCGGTTCCTGCGCGAGGACGGGCTGGTGGTCGTCGCGACGATCGCTTTCGGGATGGGCATCGACAAGCCGGACGTCCGGTTCGTCGCGCACCTCGACCTGCCGAAGTCGGTCGAGGGCTACTACCAGGAGACCGGCCGGGCGGGTCGTGACGGCCTGCCGTCGACAGCCTGGCTCGCGTACGGACTGCAGGATGTCGTCCAGCAACGCAAGATGATCGACACCTCCGAGGGCGACGCCGCCCACCGGCGCCGGCTCGGCACGCATCTCGACGCGATGCTCGCGTTGTGCGAGACAGTTCAATGCCGTCGGCAACAACTTCTCGCGTACTTCGGGCAGACCGGCGAGCCCTGTGGCAACTGCGACACCTGCCTCACCCCGCCGGAGTCATGGGACGGCACCATCCCGGCGCAGAAGCTGCTCTCGACGGTCTACCGGCTCCACCACGAGCGCAACCAGAAGTTCGGGGCCGGCCAGGTGATCGACATCCTGCTCGGCAAGACCACCGACAAGGTCAAGCAGTTCCGGCACGACGACCTGACCGTCTTCGGCATCGGTACGGAGCTGAAGGACACAGAGTGGCGTGGCGTCGTCCGCCAACTGCTCGCCCAACGGCTGCTCACGGTCGAAGGCGACTACGGCACGCTGCTGCTCACCGAAGAGAGCGCCGAGGTGCTCGGCCGCCGGCGCGACGTGATGATGCGCCGGGAGCCGGAGCGCGTGGCACGGTCCAGTTCGCGGTCGAGTGGTGGCAAGAAGAAGGCTGTCGTCGACCTCTCCCCCGAGGCCGAGCCGATCTTCGAGCGGCTGCGCGCCTGGCGGGGCGCCGTCGCGAAGGAGACGGGCGTACCGGCGTACGTGATCTTCCACGATGCGACGCTGCGGCAGATCGCTACCGATCTGCCGGGCAGTCTCGCCGAGCTGGGCAAGATCAGTGGCGTCGGCGAGAACAAGCTGGCGAAGTACGGCGACGGCGTGCTGGAGGCATTGGCCGCGGAGTAGGTGTGACGCGATTGTCTGCCCACCGCGTCTGAGTGGGTATGCAAACAATCGTTTCTTCTTTGCTGTTGGCAACTACCGTGGGCGGCCTGGCGGCGCCCGCGCCGATCGACTGGACGGTGACCCCGACCGGTCCCGAGAACGCTGTGCTCTACACGACGGAGCAGGCCGGCGGCTCGTTGTGGAGCGTCGGAATCAACCTGGAACCGGGCAAGGACGGCTCGCTCAAGTTCCACCCGCTGGCGGTGCGCTGGGACGGCAAGTCCTGGCAGCAGACCAAGCAGCCGGTGCCGGACGGCCGGCTGGACGACCTACTGGTGAAGTCGGCTGACGATGTCTGGGCGGCCGGTGCGACCGAGGACGGCGCGGCGACGCAACCCATCCTGCAGCACTGGAAGGGCAGCGCCTGGAAGGTGGTCGACAACCCTGCTGGAGACGACAACGCGCAGTACACCGCGCTCGCCACGCAGGACGACGGGCTGCTGGTCGGACGGTACGGCGACCAGACCAGCGTGCTCCGGTACGCCGGTGGCAAATGGCAGGAGCTCCCCCGCGAAGGTCTCCAGCACATCGTCTACATCGACGATCTCAAGGTGGTCGGCAAGGAGATCTGGGCGGCCGGCATCGGTGGAGTCGCCCGCTACGACGGCACCCGCTGGACCAAGGTGGAGCTACCGGTGGACCTTCTTGACGGCCGGCAGCTCGAGGTGGCCGAGCTGGTCGTCAAGGCGCCGGACGACATCTGGGCCGTCGGCGAGAAGCCGAGCCTGGCGAACTGGCGTGAGCCGCTCGCCCTGCACTTCGACGGAAAGGCGTGGACGCAGCTCGGCACGCCAGTCGCCACCGGGCAGTTCCACGAACTCGAGTTTCTCGACGGCAAGGCGATCGCCGTCGGCGGCAACCCGAACACCGGTGAGCCGCTGGTCGCCGAACTAGCAGGCAAGGAGTTCGTGCGCACCACTACCCCGCCCGGCGCCGGCTACCTGCAGGGCAGCGCCAAGGTCGGCCAATGTCTCTGGACCGTCGGCGTCGCTGCCGAGACGACACCCGACGGATTCGAGAAGCCGTTCATCTCCGTCGGAAAGCACCAGCCCGATGCCGGCCACGGTCTGACGGCGGCCGGCTGTTAGCTCGCAGCAGACGAGGAAACTCAGGCGCCGGTCCCGCCGTTGGACCGGACATGAGCAACCTGACGAGTTCGTACGACGAACTGGCTGACGTCTATCACGCAACCGTCGATCCTGACGGCGCCGGCCTCGACGACCCGACCTTCGACGAACTGGTGGGCGACCCCCGCGGCCAACGAGTCGCGGCGGTCGCCTGCGGCCAGGGCCGGGAAGCCCGCCGACTGGCCGACCTCGGCGCACAAGTGGTCGGCATCGACGCCTCGGAGCCGATGCTCGCCCACGCCCGCGCACTCGAAGCGCAGACACCTCGCGGGATCGAGTACCTGCACGGCAACGCGCACGATCTCCAGCCACTCGCCGACGCGTCGTTCGACGGCGTCGCCTGCCACATGGCCCTGATGGACATCCCGGAACTCGAGCCCACCATCCGATCCGTCGCCCGGATCCTCAAGCCCGGCGGCTGGTTCGTGGCCTCGATCATCCATCCCTGCTACAAGTCACCCGCCCACGGCGACCTGGTCGACCACGTCGAAGGCACCTATCGGCGGATCGCCGGCCGCTACTTCGAAGAAGGCCCGCACACCAGCCTCACCCGCTGGGAAATCCTGCCGCGGGTCTCCTACCACCGGACACTGTCCACCTACATCAACACCCTCGTGAGCGCCGGCCTGCAGCTCACCCGCCTGGCCGAACCCGTCGGCGACAAACCGGTCTGGAAGGAGGCCGCGGGAGTCCTCTACTTCAGCTGCCGAGCAATGGCAGCAGGGCGCTAGGCGTTCTTGAGTTTGCGCCAGCCCCCAGCGCGGTTGTTGGTGATGATCTGGCGGAGCATCGTGCTGAGGGCCGGCTCGTTGATCGGCTCGTTCTCGTGGATCGAGATCATCCGGGCGGTCTTGTTGTCGTGGCCGCCGGTGATGATGCCGTCCGGATCGGGGACGATCGCGCCGTCGTACAGGAAAATGTTGACGTGGGTCTTGGCTGCCAGCAGGGCGCAGACGTTGCCCTGCAGCACGAAGTACGGCTGGACCGTGCGCTTGATCGTCTCTTCGAGCTCGGGGTCGGCGGCGTGCACGAGGTCGCGCACCCGGTGGCAGATCTCCTGCTGCCAGTCGGGCAGCTTGTCGATGTAGTCGTCGACCCGTGGGTCCTTCTCGTAGCTCATCAGATGCTCCAGGTGAGTCCGGCCGCGATCTCCGCGAAGTCGTGAATGGTTCGGGCCCGGCGGGTGGCGCTCCAGGCCAGGCAGACGTGGTTGGGGCCGATGTCCTCGATCGGCACCGCGACCACATCCGGGCGGGTGTAGAAGCTTGCGGTGGAGAGGGGCAGGACCGAGATTCCGTTGCCCGCAGCAACGTGTTCGAGCTTCTCCTCGACGTTGTGGAAGACGGGCACCCGCCCGGGGCGCCGCTCCCGCAGCTCGACGGCGAGGTCGCGCCACTCCGGTACGGCGTCAGGGTCCTGCAGCAGGTGCTCATCGGCGAGGTCGCTGATTCGGAGGGACGGTTTGCCCGCCAGCCGATGGTCCGTCGGCAGCATCACCACCCGCGGCTCCTCGAACAACGGCCGAACCGTCAGTCCCTGCTGGTCGATCGGCAGTCGCACGATGCTCACGTCGGCGCGACCATCCCGTAGTACCTCGATCTGGTCGTGCCAGGACGTCCGTACCAGCTCGATCGTGAGTTCCGGGTACTGCGCGGTGAAAGCGCGCACTGCCGTCGTCACCGTGATGCCCGGCATGAAACCAATCGTGAAGGTGCCCGCCGGCCGCGCCGCCCGGACCACCCGGACCCGGGCCGCCTCGGCCGCGGCGAGCAACGGGCGACCGTCCTCCAGCAACTGCCGCCCGGCCTCGGTCAACTCGGTGGCCCGCTTGGTACGCACGAACAGCTGGACCTTGAGCTCGTCCTCCAGCGCCCGGATCTGCCGCGACAGCACCGGCTGAGCGATGTGCAGCCGCTCCGCCGCGCGGCCGAAATGCAGCTCCTCGGCCACTGCGACGAAGTACCGGACCTTGCGCAGATCGACGTCCATAGCGCCACCTCCTGATACCTGCAGGGTATTACTCCTGGGTGAGGTAGAGCCGGTTGCCGTCCTGGTCGGTGAAGGTGAACATCGGCGGCACCCCCGGCCAGGAGATCAGCTCGCTCGTCTCGACGCCCTGCTCGGTGAGCGCCGCGTGGGCGGCGGCAGCGTCCGTCGTGGCGAGCCGGATGCCCGTGTCGACGCCGACCGCCGCGGCCTGCAACAACGCGACTGAGGTCGCCCCGCCCGGCAAACCGACAACCAGCCAGCGCCCGCCGAGCTGCGGCAGCGGCGCGTCCATCAACTTCTCGAAGCCCAGCTTGCGCTCGTAGAACTCCAGCGCCTGGTCCTGGTCGGCAACGGGGATCGCGACGGTCCGGACGGCGGTGATGTGGTGCATTTCGGGTTCCTCCTAGGGTGTCTTTACCCCTAGGTAGAGACCGCCCGGCAGATTTCGACACGCTCCACCGATGAGTTTTCGCCGCCCCGCTCGTCTTGATGTTCGAACCCCGACCAAGGAGGCAGAACGATGGCGAAGGTCCTGTACCACGTGACGATGTCGCTCGACGGTTTCATCGCCGGCCCGGAGCACTCGATGGAGTGGATGAAAGTGGCCGACAGCGGGCCGCAGCCGGAAGGGATGGAGGTGGCCAAGACGTCGGGCGCGGCGCTGGCCGGGCGGCACGGGTACGAGATCGGGCGGCAGGCGGGCAGCAAGCTGTACGGCGGTGCTTACAGCGGGCCGATCTTCGTACTGACCCACAACCCACCCACCGACGAGACGAACCCGGCGTACACGTTCGTCAGCGGCGACATCCGCCCGGTCATCAAGACCGCGCTGGAGGCAGCCGACGGCAAGGACCTGCTGATCCTCGGCGGAACCATTGCCGCCCAATGCATCAAGGCAGGCGTGCTCGACGAGATCTTCATCCACATCGCCCCGGTGCTACTCGGCCAGGGCATCCCGCTGTTCCGGAGCACCGGCCCGGTGGTCACCCTCGAACCCATTTCGAGCACCCAGGTCGGCAGATCCACCAACCTGCGCTACCGGTTGACTAGCTGACTTCTGTCGGCGGTACTTCGCTGAGGTAGCCCTCGAGATCCGGGTCGCCAGTGAGCAGGTGCCGGACCCAGGCCGCGCGCTCGTGCTCGGTCAGGGCCAGTTCCCAGACGCAGCCGGTAGAGAACGCCTGCATGGGTGCCAGAGCGGTCGGACGGTCCAGCGGTGAACGGAAGTAGGCCAGGGACAGGTCGACCTCGCTGCTCCACCAGTAGATGAGCACGAAGTTTGCGGGGCGGGCGCGGTGGGCGATCACGAAAGCGGCCCGCCCATGAGAGTCGGGTGGCAAGGTTACTGCGGCGAACATTCGTGCGGCATGCAGCAGTACGGGGTCGGGCTCTCCTTCTACCGCCAGACCGTAGAGCTTGGTTGGCCAGGTGCCGATCTGCTCCACGCCGTACTGGGTGACGGGGCGTGGGCGGTGGTTGGTTTTCTCCACCGGGCCAGGGTGCCTGGTCCGAGGGTCGTCGAATGGCGAAAGCCCGGACAGCCGTTGTCGGCTGTCCGGGCTTTGGCGGTTGAGTTACTTGGCTACTACTCGGAGGGTGAATTCGGCCTGGCCGTCGCCGGTTACCCGGCTGGTGAGGCCGGCTGAGCGGAGGGCGGCGTAGTCCTTGTCGGTGCCGATCTTCTCGTCCAGCGAGCCGATGGCGGCGAAGTCGACGTAGCCGACCGCGAGTGCGCCGGACATGTCCGGTACCGCCTGCTTGAAGCTCTCGGACTGGCCGAGGTTGCCGCCCTTGAGGACCTGGTCGGCGTACTCCTGATCGGTCGCGAGGACGAGGGTCTTGTCGTCCTTCGCCTTCTTGATCGGGATCTCCCCCACCGGCGAGCGGGTCTGGATCAGCTCGGTCACCTTGTCCACTACCGACTCGGCCTTGGCCGGGTCGGTCTCGATCCGGGCGGCGATCTTCGGGCCGTTGCTGCTGTCCTTGTCGACCGCGACCGTCAGGTTCTTGCCGAGCAGCGGCTTCAGGTCGTCCGGCAGAACCAGCCCGTACTCGTCGGTGAAGCCCTTCGTCAGCTCGGGCAGGTTGAGGTCCCCACCGGCCGTCTTCTCCAGCTGAGTCCAGATCGTGTCCACCAGGTTCGCGCCGTCGGACAGCGTGAACGCCCCGGCGGTCGTGTCGGGCAGCTTGGCGATCTGGTCACCGGCGTTCGCCGAGCCGACCTTGATCGACTTGTCGCCGCGCGCGATGCCCTTCAGCTCCACGTACTGCGAATCGAACCGCAGCGCTGCCGCCGCACTTCCCTCGGGCAACGTCGAGCCCTTGCCGGCGAGCCCCTTCGGAGCCATCGCCGACAGCCCCTTCATGTCCGCCCACAGGGAGACGAAGCCCTGCTCGCCGAGCGCGTCCATGTCGGCCTTGAAGGTCGCGTTCTCGGACAGCGGGCTGTCCTTGCTGCTGGCAACGGCCGCGTCGACGATCGCCTGGTTCTCCGACAGCAGCACATAGCCGTCGGTGAACACCCGGCCGGGCTTCTCGTCCTCGTTGGCGAACAGCTTGTCGAGCCCCGCCGTCGCCTTCTTCTCGTCCTTGACCTCGACCGCGACCACCGGGTCCGGCTCGTCGCCCTGCTTGCCCGGCACCGCGGCGACACCCGCGCGGTCACCCAGCCAGGGCTTGATGTCCTTCTCGAAGTCGACGTCGGCCAGATCGTCGCCGGCGTCCTTCTTGATCAGGTCGAACAGCTTCTGGCGCAGGTCGTCCTTGTCGCTCGTCAGGCCGATCTTCTCCTTGGCCGACGGGAACTTGAGCATGAACCGGACAGCGGCGACCTTCTGGCCGGCTGACGGGTTCAGGTCGATCCGCGCGTAGGCGACAGAGTTGCCCGGGAGAACCTCCGCCGGCTGACCGCCACCAGCGAGCTTGCCGTAGGCGAAGATGCCACCGCCGGCGACTACTGCGACGACCGCGACCCCTGCGACCAGCGGGATCAGCTTGCCGCGCTTCTTCGGCTCCGGCTGCCACTGCATGGTCTCGGGCGATCCGTACGGTGGTTGTCCGCCGCCACCGTGCGTCTGCTGCGGGTAGTCCGGCGAACCAGGCTGCGGCCACAACTGCTGCCCCTGAGGCTGCTGCTGCCCGTACTGCCCCGGCTGCCCTCCCCCGTACTGCGGGCCCTGCGGCTGCTGGCCGTACTGCGGGTACTGCTGGCCCTGCGTCGGCTGCTGCCCGTACTGCGGGGGCTGCTGCGCGTACGGCCCACCCTGCGGCGGCTGTCCAGGCTGGCCGGACTGCGACTGGCCGGGCTGCGACTGGCCGTACGGCGCGCCCTGGCCGGGCTGACCGCTATAGCCTGGTTGCTGGCCCTGCGGAGCGTACGGATTGTTCTGCGGCTGGCCGCTGTATGGGCCCTGCTGGCCGCCAGCGGCACCTTGGTGGTGCCCGCCGGTCGGCGGATTGGTGTTGTCAGACATATGGCCCCCTCACGTCGCCGGTAGCCTCACCACCGGCCGAAACAGGCTAATGCACCTGCGGTGAGGATTCGGACGCGCCAGATACCGATCCGGTTGCAACGGGATCTGCCCGCCACGTCGAGGCAGCGATGATGGCCGCCGCCAGCGCAGCGCCAACAAGCCAGGCAGCCAGCGGCGTCCACGTGTGCAGCTCGAGCGGCGCGTCCAGCAGATCCCCCGGCTTGGCAGTCTCCAGCCGCGCCTGCAGCGGGTCGTGCCCCAGCAGCATCCCGACACCCCAGGCAACCCCGGATCCGAGCGCCGAACCGAGTACGACGATGCTGACCGCCCACGGACCGTAGTTGCGCAACCACCAGAACAGCAACGCGCCCAGCACCAGCGCAGCCAGGAACCCGATCGCGGTGAAGGTGCCGTCGGGGCCGAAGACCTTAGTCATCTGCTCCTCACCGAGCGACCCGCCGTTCTCGTCCACCGTGTACTGCGCGAGCGGCGAGAACTGCTGCCAGGCCCAGCCGGCGATCGCACCGGCGACGAGGAAGACGGCAATCGTCACGGCGATCGCCCTGCTCCACGGCAGCTTGGGCTCCTCGACCACTACCGGCGTACCGAACGGCTGCTGACCGTAGCTCTGGCCGTACGCGGACGGGCTGTGCATATCTCTGCCCCGCCCCGCCGCCCCGGTCAGGTCTGGGTTGTCTACTGGCTGACTCACATTGCCAGTCTTGCAGGTCCCGCTAGCCCGCCAGGCACGACGGGCCCAGCAACGCCTTCAGATCCGCCATCAGCGACGAGGTCGGGGTCACCCGGAACCGGTCGCCGATCCGCATCACCGTCGTCTTCTGCCGTGCCTGCAGCCGCAACTGCACCTCGGTCATGCCGGGGTGCGACTGCAGTACGTCGCGGAGCTGGTCGACCACCGGCGGCGTGCACCGGTTGACCGGCATCGTGATCACCACCGGGCCGCTCGGGCCTTGGGTCAGGTCGGGCACGGTGACCTCGTCACCGCTCAGCTCGACGCGGTCGTCGCGTCGGCGGATCCGGCCCTTCATCATGATGATCGCGTCGTTGCTCAGCAGATGCGCGTGCAACTGGTACGCCGAGGAGAACATCATCACCTCGATCGAACCTTCGAGGTCCTCGATGGTGACGATCGCGTAGATGTCGCCGCGCTTGTTCACCTTGCGCTGGACCGCGGTGACCAGACCGCCGATCGTCACCTTGGTGCCGTCCGGCCGGTCCTCGTCCGCGAGCAGCTGACCGATCGTGCAGTCGGTGTTGTTGGTGAGCACGTGCTCGACGCCGAACAGCGGGTGGTCCGAGACGTACAGGCCGAGCATGTCGCGCTCGTGCGCCAGCTTGGTCGCCTTGTCCCACTCCTCGATCTCCGGCACCCTCACGGTCAGCCGGCTGTTGCCGTCGGCCGGCTCGTCGTCGTCGCCCATCGAAAACAGGTCGAACTGGCCGTGCGCCTCGTTCCGCTTGAGGTCGATCGCCTCGTCGACGGCCTGTTCGTGCACCGCGACGACCGCGCGCCGGGCGTGATTCATCGAGTCGAACGAGCCGGCCTTGGCCAATGACTCGATCACGCGCTTGTTGCAGACCGGCAGCGACACCTTGTCGATGAAGTCGACGAAGTCCGTGAACCGCCCCTCGGACTGGCGGGCCGCGACGATCTCGGCCACCACGTTGACCCCGACGTTGCGGATCCCGGACATGCCGAAGCGGATGTCGGTGCCGACCGGGGTGAAGTCCGAGTCGGACTCGTTCACGTCCGGCGGCAGCACCTTGATGCCCATCCGGCGGCACTCGTTCAGGTAGATGGCCATCTTGTCCTTGTCGTCCTTCACGGACGTCAGAACTGCGGCCATGTACTCCGCGGGGAAGTTCGCCTTCAGGTAGGCGGTCCAGTACGAGACTAGCCCGTAGGCCGCCGAGTGCGCCTTGTTGAACGCGTAGTCGGAGAACGGGACCAGGACGTCCCACAGCGCCTTGATCGACTGGGCGGAGAAGCCGTTGGCCTTCATACCCTCGGAGAAGCCGACGTACTCCGCGTCGAGCACCTCGCGCTTCTTCTTGCCCATCGCCCGGCGGAGCAGGTCCGCCTTGCCGAGCGTGTAGCCACCGAGCTGCTGGGCGATCGCCATGACTTGCTCTTGGTAGACGATCAGCCCGTACGTCGTCCCGAGGATCGGCTCGAGCGCGACCGCGAGTTCGTCGTGCGGGTAGCTGATCTCCTGCTGCTTGTTCTTGCGCAGCGCGTAGTTCGTGTGGCTGTTCGCGCCCATCGGGCCTGGCCGGTAGAGCGCGCCGACGGCCGAGATGTCCTCGAAGTTGTCCGGCTTCATCAGCCGCAGCAGCGCCCGCATCGGGCCGCCGTCGAACTGGAAGACGCCGAGCGTGTCACCGCGGCCGAGCAGCTCGAAGGTCGGCTTGTCGTCGAGGCTGCGGCCGAGCGCGTCCAGGTCCAGCTTGATCCCGCGGCTGGCCTCCACGTTCTTGACCGCGTCGTCCATGATCGTCAGGTTGCGCAGACCCAGGAAGTCCATCTTGACCAGGCCGAGCGTCTCGCAGCTCGGGTAGTCGAACTGGGTGATGATCTGGCCGTCCTGGTCGCGGCGCATGATCGGGATCAGGTCGATCAGCGGCTCGCTGGACATGATCACGCCGGCCGCGTGCACACCCCACTGGCGCTTCAGGTTCTCCAGGCCGCGGGCGGTGTCGACGATCTTGCGCACGTCGGCGTCCGCCTCGTACAGCTGGCGGAACTCGCCCGCCTCGGAGTACCGCTTGTGCTGCGGGTCGAAGATGCCAGACAGCGGCACGTCCTTGCCCATCACGGCCGGCGGCATCGCCTTGGTGATCCGGTCGCCCATCGCGAACGGGTAGTCGAGCACCCGGCCGGCGTCCTTGATCGCCTGCTTGGCCTTGATCGTTCCGTAGGTGACGATCATCGCCACCCGGTCGTCGCCGTACTTCTCGGTGACGTACCGGATCACCTCAGGGCGGCGGCGGTCGTCGAAGTCGATGTCGAAGTCGGGCATCGACATACGTTCCGGGTTGAGGAAGCGCTCGAAGATCAGGCCGTGCTGGAGCGGGTCGAGGTCGGTGATCCGCATCGCGTACGCGCACATCGACCCGGCGCCGGAACCACGGCCGGGGCCGACCCGGATGCCGTTCTCCTTGGCCCAGTTGATGAAGTCGGCGACGACCAAGAAGTAGCCCGCGTACCCCTTCGAGGTGATGACCTCGATCTCGTACTCCGCCTGCTTGCGTACGTGGTCCGGAACCCCGGCCGGGTAGCGCTTGTGCAGGCCGGTCTCGACCTCGGCGACGAACCAGGACTCCTCGTTGTGCCCGTCCGGGCAGGGGAAGCGCGGCATGAACCGGCCCTCGCCCTCGGTGAAGCTCACGTCGCACTGCTCGGCGATCAGCAGCGTGTTGTCGCAGGCCTCCGGGTAGTCCTTCCAGACCTCGCGCATCTCAGCGGCGGTCTTCACGTAGAACTCGTTCGCGTCGAACTTGAACCGGTTCGGGTCGGACAGGGTCGAGCCGGACTGCACGCAGAGCAGCGCCGCGTGCGCGACGGAGTCCTCGGGCTTGGTGTAGTGCAGGTCGTTCGTCGCGACCAGCGGCAGGCCGAGCTCCTTGGCCAGCTTCAGCAGGTCGCCCTGGATGTTGCGCTCGATGCCGAGGCCGTGGTCCATCAGCTCGCAGTAGTAGTTCTCCGCGCCGAAGATGTCCCGGAACTCGGCGGCCGCCTTGATGGCCTCGTCGTACTGCCCCAGCCGCAGCCGGGTCTGCACCTCACCCGACGGGCAGCCGGTAGTCGCGATCAGGCCCTTGCCGTACGTCTGCAGCAGCTCGCGGTCCATCCGGGGCTTGAAGTAGTAGCCCTCGAGGCTGGCCAGCGACGACATCCGGAACAGGTTGTGCATGCCCGACGTGTTCTTCGCCAGCAGCGTCATGTGCGTGTACGCACCGCTACCCGAGACGTCGTCGCGACCCGAGTTGGCGTCGCCCCACTTGACCCGCTTGCGCTCGCTGCGGTGGGTGTGCGGCGTCAGGTACGCCTCGACGCCGATGATCGGCTTCACGTCGTACTTCTTGGCGGTCTTCCAGAACTCGTACGCCCCGAAGACGAAGCCGTGGTCGGTGGTCGCGATGGCCGGCTGACCCATCTCCTGGGCCGTTTTGAACAACTCGTCGATCCGCGCGGCGCCGTCCAGCATCGAGTACTCGGTGTGCACATGTAGATGCACGAAACTGTCGCTGGACGCCATGTCTTCGCAGACCTCCCAGAGGCGTTGATGAGTGGAACTGCGCCAGCCTATGCGGGGCCATGGACAGTCTTTGAATCGGCTCACCGACGGCCGGATCGGCCGCCCGATATCCGGTCGTGGACGACACCAGTTCCACACCAGTCGGCGGTCCGCCGCTGGCCGTAGTACAGGGAATTACTGGTCGCCGGCGAGTTGGTTCAGGGCGTTGTCGAGGTCGTCCGGGTACTCGGACGTGTACTCGACGTACTCGCCGCTGCCGGGGTGGGTGAAGCCGAGGCGCATGGCGTGGAGCCATTGGCGGGAGAGCTGGAGGCGCTCGGCGAGGACCGGGTCGGCGCCGTAGGTGAGGTCGCCGGCACACGGGTGCCCGATCGCGGACATGTGGACGCGGATCTGGTGCGTCCGGCCGGTCTCCAGGGTGATCTCGAGCAGGGTGGCGAAGCGGAACGCCTCGAGCGTCTCGTAGTGCGTGACGCTGGGCTTGCCGCCCGCGACGACGCCGAACTTGTAGTCGTGGTGCGGGTGCCGGTCGATCGGGGCGTCCACGGTGCCGGTGAACGGGTCGGGGTGACCCTGGACCAGCGCGTGGTAGATCTTCTTGACCGTGCGCTCCTTGAAGGCGCGCTTGAGCACGGTGTAGCTGTACTCCGTCTTGGCGACCACCATCAGGCCCGACGTACCGACGTCGAGCCGGTGCACGATGCCCTTACGCTCGGCCGCTCCGCTGGTCGAGATGCTGAAGCCGGCGCCGGCGAGGTGGCCGATCACGGTCGGGCCGGTCCAGCCCGGTGACGGGTGGGCGGCGACTCCGACCGGCTTGTCGACCACGATGATCTCGTCGTCGTCGTGGACGATCCGTAGGTTGTCGACGGTCTCCGGTACCACCCTGATCTCACCCGGCGGCGCGGGCAGCTCGACGTCGAGCATGCCGCCGGCCGAGACGCGGGAGGACTTGAGTGCCGGGGAGCCGTCCAGCTGGACCAGGCCGGACTCGATCATCTCGGCGGCCTTGGTCCGGGAGACTCCGAACAGGCGGGACAGGGCGGCGTCGAGCCGCTCACCGGCGAGCCCGTCGGGAACCATCACCGTGCGTGCGTCGCCGCTCATTTCTTCCCCACGTCTTTACTGCCGTCGAGCCGGATTCCGCGCAGGGTCTGGATCACCAGCAGGATCGCGGCGGAGGTAACCGCCATGTCCGCGACGTTGAAGATCGCCCAGTGCGGCGTCTGCAGGAAGTCGACCACATGCCCATGGAACGGCGACGGCTCCCGGAACACGCGGTCGGTGATGTTCCCGATCGCGCCCCCGAACAACAGCCCGAACGCCACCGCCCACCCGATCGACCCCAGCTTGCGCGACAGGTAAACCACCCCCACCGCCACGACGATCTGAATCGCACTGATCACCGGCGTCAGGTTCGACCCCAAGCTGAAAGCCGCTCCCGGATTCCGGATCAGATTGAACTTCAGCAACGAGCCGATGACATTGACCGGCTCCCCCGGCGTCAGATGATGCAGGGCAAGCACCTTGGTCAGCTGATCAAGCCCGAGCACCAGCAGTCCAACCACGGCGAACAACACCACCAACACGCGCCGCCCGCCGGCTGCGCCGGCGGGCGGCGCGGAAAAGGCGGGGTCGCCGGAGGCCTCGTCAGCGCTGGCGGCGGAGGCCGGTAATGCGGCTTCGCCGCCGGCCGCTGCCGAGCTGCCGGCTACGCCGGCGCTCTCCGCAGGAGACGAGGAGGAACCGGCCGACTCGAGGTCGGCCGGTTCGGTCTTCGGGGTCTCGTCCCCTGGCAGGTGGGACGGGGTGGTGTCGCTCAGCGGCGTTCTTCGCGTTCTTTGCATGACACGCACAGTGTCGCACGGGGGAACGCCTGCAGCCGACCCTTGCCGATCGCCTTGCCGCAGCTCTCGCAGAGGCCGTAGGTGCCGTCGTCGATCCGGGACAGCGCGCGCTCGATCTGGTCGAGCATGTCGCTCGCGTTCCGGGCCAGCGACATCTCGTGGTCGCGCTCCAGCGTCGTCGAGCCGACGTCGGCCTGGTCGTTGCCGGCCCCGTCGCCACCGTCGCGGAGCAGTCCGACGATCTCCTGCTCGGCGTCGCGGATCTCTTCCTTCAGGTGGATCGCGTCGGCCTCGAGCTCACCGCGCAGCTCCTCCATCTCGGCCGCGGTCCACGGCGTCTCGCCGTCCTTGACCGTGAAGTTCTCGGCCTTCTTGGCCGGCACCTTGGCCGGCGCTGTCGCCGGGGTACGGTTCTCGTTCGTCTTCATGGCCACCCTCTTACTCGGAGTCTGCTTGGCAGCGGCCTTCTTCGCTGAAGGCTGTTGGGCCGGGGCCTTCGTGGTGACCGGCTCGGCGGAGTTCGCGGCGCTCTTCGAGGCCGCGGCGGGACGTCTGGGGGCGGACTTCTTCGGAGCCGATGTAGCCATGGCCGGCTACCCCCTGCCTTCGTCGGAGACTGAAGCGGACTGGTCGCAAGACAGTAGGTCACGTGAAGGCCACGTGCCAGCCCGACGCGCAGACCGTGGACATACGGTAGTCGGTTCTTCAAGCCCACTCGATGTTCCGCGCGTCACAGCCGCGTCTCGGAGCTTCTTCAGCAAGCAATTGCTTAAGTTTCGGCACCGTCTCAGCAACCCGCACGAGCATTGTGGGGGACGAACCTTGTCCTGACCAGTGATTAACGATTCGTAGCCGGATGGAACGAAGTCGTACACTGGGCCCGCACACCGCAAGGCAGTGATGGGGCGATCACCCCGGAGCCGCCGGAAGAACGGTCCTCACGGACTCACTAGACCCGGCAGCGGAGCGTAACGAAGTGGGCAGGTCCCCCCGGACCGGCCAAGGAGGGTGGTACCGCGGAGCCCGGCGACGACGCCGAGGCCTCGTCCCTTCGTCCAGCAAGCACGACGCTCGACGAAGGACGAAGGAACATGGCGGAGACACCCAGCACCCCGTGGCAGCAGATCCCGGCTCAGGTCGATCTGCCCGCGATCGAGCGCGACGTGCTCGCGCACTGGGACGACCAGGACACCTTCGCCAAGAGTCTCGAGCAGACCGCCGGCGGTGAGCCGTGGACCTTCTTCGAGGGCCCGCCGACCGCGAACGGCATGCCCGGCACGCACCACATCGAGGCGCGCGTCTTCAAGGACGTCTTCCCGCGCTACCGGACGATGAAGGGCTTCTCGGTCGAGCGCAAGGCCGGCTGGGACTGCCACGGCCTGCCGGTCGAGGTCGCGGTGGAGAAGGAGCTCGGCTTCAGCGGCAAGAAGGACATCGAGGCCTTCGGCATCGCGGAGTTCAACGCCAAGTGCCGCGAGTCGGTACTACGCCACGTCGACGCCTTCGCCGACCTGACCACCCGGATGGGCTACTGGGTGGACATGGAGCACCCGTACCGGACGATGGACCCGGAGTACGTGCAGTCGGTCTGGTGGTCGCTCAAGCAGATCCACGACAAGGGTCAGCTGGTCGAGGACTACCGCATCACTCCGTACTGTCCCCGCTGCGGCACCGGCCTGTCGGACCACGAGCTGGCGCAGGGCTACGAGACCGTCGTCGACCCGTCGGTCTACGTCCGCTTCCCGCTCACCTCGGGCCCACTAGCCGACAAGGCCTCGCTCCTGGTCTGGACGACGACCCCCTGGACCCTGGTCTCCAACACGGCCGTCGCTGTCCACCCGGACGTCGACTATGTGGTCGCCACCGACGGCACCGAGTCGCTGGTCGTGGCTGAGCCGCTGCTGAGCGCACTGGGCGAGGGCTGGACCGTCACCGACCGGTACGCCGGACGCGACATGGAGCGTTGGACGTACCAGCGGCCGTTCGAGCTGGTGGAATTCCCTGAGCCGGCGCATTACGTAGTACTGGCTGAGTACGTGACCACCGAGGACGGTACTGGTCTCGTGCACCAGTCCCCCGCGTTCGGTGCCGACGACCTCATCGTCAGCCGCGCCTACAACCTGCCGGTGGTCAACCCGGTCGAGTCCGACGGCACCTTCAAGGCCGACGTGCCGCTGGTCGGCGGGCAGTTCTTCAAGAAGGCCGACGAGGACCTGGTCAACGACCTGCGCGACCGGGGCGTCCTGTTCAAGCACGTGCCGTACGAGCACCCGTACCCGCACTGCTGGCGCTGCCACACCCCTGTCATGTACTACGCGCTCCCCTCCTGGTACATCCGCACCACCCAGGTGAAGGACGCGCTGCTCCGCGAGAACGAGAAGACCAACTGGTACCCGGACTCGGTCAAGTGGGGCCGGTACGGCGACTGGCTGCGCAACAACATCGACTGGGCCGTCTCCCGCTCGCGCTTCTGGGGTACGCCGCTACCGATCTGGCGCTGCGCCGACGACCACCAGGTCTGCGTGGGGTCGCTGGCCGAGCTGGGCGAGCTGGCCGGCCGCGACCTGAGCGCGACCGATCCGCACCGGCCGTTCGTCGACGACATCACCTTCGCCTGCCCGACCTGTGGCGAGGAGTCGACCCGGGTAGCCGAGGTGATCGACGCCTGGTACGACTCGGGCGCGATGCCGTTCGCGCAGTGGGGCTACCCGTGGGCCGAGGGGTCGCGGGAGAAGTTCAAGAAGTCGTACCCGGCGGACTTCATCTCCGAGGCGATCGACCAGACCCGCGGCTGGTTCTACACGCTGATGGCGATCGGCACGCTGGTCTTCGACGAGTCGTCCTACCGCAACGTCGTCTGCCTCGGGCACATCCTGGCCGAGGACGGCCGGAAGATGTCCAAGCACCTGGGCAACATCCTCGAGCCGATCCCGCTGATGGACAACCACAGCGCCGACGCGGTCCGCTGGTTCATGGCCTGCTCCGGCTCGCCGTGGAAGGCGCGCGGCATCGGGCCGAACGTGCTCAACGAGATCGTCCGCAAGGTCCTGCTGACGTACTGGAACACGGCCGCCTTCCATGCCCTGTACGCCCGGTTGGCCGACTGGTCGCCGACGGACGCCGCTCCCCCGGTGGCCGAGCGGTCGGTGCTCGACCGGTGGCTGGTGAGCGAGACGCATCGGCTGGTCCGCGACACGGACGAGGCATACGCGGCATACGACACGCAGAAGCTCGGCGCGCTGATCAGCCAGTTCGTCGACGTGCTGTCCAACTGGTACGTACGCCGCTCGCGCCGTCGCTTCTGGGCGGGCGACGCCGGAGCGCTGGCCACGCTGCACGAGACGCTCGACGTGCTGACGCGACTGATGGCGCCGTTGACGCCGTTCGTCACCGAGCGGGTCTGGCAGGACGTGTTCCGGCCGGTCACGCCGGGGCTGGCCGAGTCGGTGCACCTAGCCGCGTTCCCGGAGTACGACGAGACCGTGATCGACGACCGGCTGGCGACGCACGTGTCGATGGCTCGACGGGTCGTCGAGCTGGGCCGGTCGGCTCGGGCCGAGGCGAAGGTCCGTACGCGGCAGCCGCTCGGTCGCGCGCTGGTCGGGTCGGCGGCGATCGCCGATCTGGACGACGAACTGCTGCGCGAGATCGCCGAAGAACTCAACGTCGGCGCGGTCGCACCGCTGTCGTCGGCCGGCGAGGACCTGATCGACTACTCGGCGAAGGGCAACTTCCGCGAGCTAGGCAAGCGCTTCGCCAAGCAGACCCCGGTCGTCGCGGCCGCCATCGCCGCCGCCGACGCGGCTGGTCTGGCGGCGTCCTTGAAGGCGTCCGGTACTGCGACCGTGCAGGTCGACGGTGCCGACGTCGAGGTCTCCGCCGACGAGGTGCTGCTGTCGGAGCGCCCCCGCGAAGGCTGGTCGGTCGTCAACGAACAGGGCGAGACGGTTGCCCTCGACCTCGAAATCACCCCGGAGCTCAAGCAGGCCGGCCTCGCCCGCGAGGTGGTCCGGACATTGCAGGAGGCCCGCAAGAACTCCGGCCTCGAGGTCTCCGACCGGATCACCGTCTGGCTGACCAGCACGGACTCGGAGCTTTCCGATGCCCTGGGCAAGCATGCGGACGAGATCGGCCGCGAGGTACTCGCCACCACCCTCACTCAGTCGGCACCGCCGGCGACGGAGGCGTTGACCACCGGGACCGACAACGACCTCGGCCTGACCTACTGGCTCACCAAGGCCTAGCCCCTCCCCTCATCCCGACGCGAACCATTTGAGGGGTTAACCCCCGACGTGGTGGGTTGCCACCCCTGAACCGAGGGTGACAACCCACCATTTGAGGGGTCAACCCCTCAGATGGCGTGCTCGGATGGTGCCGAGGGCAGCGTTTGCGGCCACCACGGGCGTCGCGTGGTGGCCGCCGGTCTGGGCGGATCGCCAGCACATCAATAGCCCTGCAAATCAGCCCACTCTGGCCAGGTAAGCGCTTGCTCGGCGGGTATCGATGTGCTGGACGTCGGTCCCCGTTGCGCATAGCAACCAATCCCGGCGGCCGCGGGCCGGCGCGGCGTCGACGGCGGGTGCGGGGCTGCGGGTGGGAATGGCGTCAGGTGGGTGGGCGGACTCGGCGGGATCGTAGGGCTGGGGTGGCGTTCAGGTGGTGGAGTACGTCGATCAGGAGTAGGCGGGCCGCATCGATGCGGGCGGCGCCCAGTGACTCTTGGAGTTCCAGCTCGATGGCGGCTCGGTGTTTGCGGGCGGATGCGATGACTGCTTGGCCGCGAGGGGTGAGGGTCACCAGCTTGGCGCGGGCGTCGTCGGGGTCGGGGGCTCGGGAGAGATAGCCGCGTTTCTGGAGGTCGGCGACCGATTTCGAGGCAGCCTGCTGGGTGACGCCGAGCAGGTCGGCCAAGGTGCTGATCGTCACAGGTGCCGTGACCAGATGCTGGAAGATCACCCCGTCGGCGAAGCGGGAGTCCTCGAAACCGTCGGCGCCGAGGCGACGCTGGAGTTCGTCGGCCAGCGCCCAGCCGGCGAAGAGCGAGGCCAACGAGAGGTCCGCGTCGGCCGGGTCGAAATCTGCCATGCCGAGAACTGTACAACCGCGGTTGTGCATCAAGTAATCTACAACCATGGTTGTGGAAATTGAGAGCGTGCAGAAAGAGTTCCTCGCGATGGCGCACCGGATCGTCTGGTGCACGGTGGCGACGGTCGACCGGCTCGGCCGACCGCGGTCGCGGATCCTGCATCCCTACTGGGAGTTCGACGGCGACCAGTTGGTCGGCTGGATCGTCACCAGGCCGACTCCGGTCAAGGTGGCCCACCTGGGCCGTTCGCCGTACCTGAGCTGCAGCTACTGGGATCCCACTCACGACACCGCGAGCGCGGACTGTCAGGCGGAGTGGATCGACGACGTGCCGACCCGGCAACGCGTCTGGGAGCTGTACCGAGAAGCCCCCGCACCACTGGGCTTCGACTTCTGGTCGGTCTTCCAAGATGGACCGTCGAGCGAAATCGTCTCGCTTCTGAGACTGACGCCCTATCGAATGCGGATCACCGACGTCGCCACCCTCAGCGGACAGAAGGCCCCACTCAGCTGGCCGTGAATTCCGGCGGCCTGCAGTGGGGACCCTTAGTCACGAATGAACAACCCTGAGTCAGAAAAGTCCGGACATGACAAAGAGGCGGTGCTGCCGGATTAGCACCGCCCCTAGTCACGCCAAAGACCAGGTACTTACTTCACAACTCGTAGTGCTTAAACGCCGTGGCCGTGAGCCTGGGCGCGGGCCTCCGGGCGGAAGCCGTTGCGCGGGCTGAGCGTGTCGTCGCCGTTGCCGAGCGCCTTGAGCTGCTCGGTGAAGTACGTCTTCAGGCGGCTGCGGTACTCACGCTCGTACGCGTGCAGGTCGTCGATGGTGCGCTCGAGCTGACCCTTCTGCTTCTCCAGCGTGCCGAGCATCTGCGCGCGGCGCTCGGCGATCTCGCCGTCCAGCTTCTCGGCGCGGGCGCGGGCCTCACCGGTCATCCGGTCGGCCTTGCCACGTGCCTCGTTCTCCAGCCGCTCGGCCTTGGCGCGGGCCTCGCCGATGATCTTGTCGGCGGTGTCCTTCGCCTCCTGGACCAGGTCGTCGGAGTGCTTGGTGGCCATCTCCAGCAGCCGCACCGCGGAGCTGGAGGCGTCGCCGACGGTTCCTGCTGCCGCAGCAGCCCCCGCGGCGGCTACAACCGGAGCGACGACTGGCGGCGGCTCTTCCTTGGGCTTCTCGACGACCACTGGGGCCGGCTTGGGCTGTTGCACGACAGGCGGCAGGGCGGCGGTCTGGTCGACCACCGGTCGTTCCTGTCCACTGCCGGCACGCTGGGCCGCGGCAAGCTTGGCCCGCAGCTCCTCGTTCTCGGCGAGAAGTCGCTCGAGTTCGGCTTCGACCTCGTCGAGGAAGGAGTCGACCTCAGTGACGTCGTAGCCCTCCCGCAATCGGACGGGCGTGAACTGCTTCGAGCGGACGTCATCCGGCGTCAGCGGCATCTTTCACCTCGTTTGTCTGTGTCTTGGCGGAGTCGTCGTGGCCTGGACCTCGGCGACTCAGTAGATCACGTTATCGCTTCGTTGTGTTCTGGCGGAATCCGGGCAGTCGATAACGTTCCCCATGGTCGATGTTTCCGGGTCGGTTCCTACCCAGCTACTCGCATCCTCACGCTAGTCGTCACCGGGTCAGATCGACCTGATCGCGGTGGTGTTGATCGACATCGCCAGCGAGACGAGGACGAACAGCATCAGCATCGACAGGTCGACCCGGATGCCACCGGCACCGATCGGCGGCAGGATCCGCCGCAGCGGCCGCAGAAACGGATCGGTCACCGAGTAGATCAGCTCGAACAGCAACAGCAGTGGCCCTTTCGGGTGCCATTGCGGCGCGAACATCACGATCAGGCTCAGAACGAACCGCGCCACCAGCGCCAGGAAGAAGGCGAGCAGCACGTAGTAGAGAACACCGAGGACGAGCACGAGAGCATCCATGTCAGACAAGAGTGTAGAAGACGGCCGAAGCCACGTCCTCAACTCTGGTTGTAGAACCCGTCGGCGGCGATCTTTTCCTTCTCCTCCGCGGCCAGCGTCACGTTCGGCGGGCAGACCAGGAAGACCTTGGTGGTGATCCGCTCGATCGAGCCACGGCAGCAGAAGATCAGCCCGGCGGCGAAGTCCACCAGCCGCTTGGCGTCCGCGTGGTCCATCTCGGTCAGGTTCATGATGACGGGGGTGCCGTCACGGAAGTGCTCACCGATCACGCGCGCCTCGTTGTAGCTGCGCGGGTGCACGGTGGTGATGCGGGCCAACTCGGTAACCTCCGGCGATGTCGCTGTCACGCCACGTCGATCTGGGAACTTGCTGACGGTGCCGACCTGCTCGTCCGGTCGTACCGGGACGGGCGCGGTCTCGTCGGACTCCCCGTCGACGGCCTCTTCGTCGTACTCGTCGTCATAGCCGTCGTCGTAGCGCGCGTTGTACCGCTCGCCGTCCTCGACCAAGCCGAGGTACACACCCATCTTGCGCAACGCGCCGCTCATGGCCCTCCAGCCCTTCGTGTCGAGTCTCGATGTCGACACTAGCCCAGTGGAGGACGTGTACCGAGTAATGCACGCCCGAGCCGAACGTGTGTCGCCCCATGCCTGATCGCGGCCTCCAGATCGCCGCTCATCCCGGCCGAGATCCAGTCGGCGCCCGGATGTTCGGAGCGTAGCCGGGAGGCTACGACTTCCAGGCCGGCGAACGCCTCGTCGGGGTCGGAGCCGAGCGGCGCCACAGCCATCACTCCCCCGAGCTCCAGCCCGTCCGCCGCGGCGACCTCAGCGGCCAGAGCCGGTACTTCGGAAGGCGCGACCCCGCCACGACTCATCCCGGTCGCCACCTCGTCCCGACCGTACTCCGCCAGGCTCACCTGCAGCAGGCAGCGCAGTACGCGGCCTTCGTCGACCGCGGCCCGGGACAGCGCCTTCACCAGCGACGACCGGTCGACCGAGTGCAGCACCGACGCGTTGCGGACGACCGAACGGGCCTTGTTCGACTGCAGTTGCCCGACGAAGTGCCAGGTGACGTCCTGGCAGTCCGGCGCCTTGACCTTGAGCTCCTGCTCCCGGTTCTCGCCCAGGTCCTGTACTCCGAGCGCCGCCAGCGCCCGTACATCGCTGACCGGGAAGGTTTTGGTGATCGCCACCAGGGTGACGGCCCCCTCGGGCCTCCCAGCCGCCACACAGGCCGCCTGGATACGTTCGCGGACCGCCTTCAGGTTCTCGCCGAGCTCCTCTTCGCGCGTCACGCGGCCAACCTGATCAGGCCGGCGAGCCGACCGCTGACGGCGCCTTCACGGCGATACGAGTAGAGGTTCTCCGACTCGATGGTGCAGGCGGTCGCGCGGATGACTGTGCAGTCGAGCTCGGCCAGCTGGGCCTCGACCCCGGCGGCTACGTCGATCGCCGGGGTCCCCCAGCTCGTCTCCGAGTACGACGCGGGCACCCGCTCCGCGACCTCGGCGCGCATCTCGGCCGGTACCTCGTAGCAGTTGCCGCAGGCGTACGGGCCGAGGACGGCGGTGATGTGGCCGGCGCCGAGAGCGCGCATAGCGGCGACTGTTGCCGGTACGACGCCTGAATACATCCCTCGACGACCGGAGTGCGCCGCGCCGATCACCTTGTTGGTCTGGTCTGCGAGGAGGACCGGCAGGCAGTCGGCGGCGCGGACGCACAGCACGACGTCGGACTGGGTGGTCACCATCGCGTCAGCTCGCGGGCGTGGGTCGATGGCCGTATCGCCGGGCCCGACCACGTGGACGTCGGGGCTGTGCACCTGGTTGACCCGGATGACGCGCTCGGGGGCGACGCCGAACTCGGTCGCGATCAGCCGGAAGTTCTCCGCGATCGCGGCGGCCTCGTCGCCCTGCGCACTGCCCAGGTTCAGTTCCCCGTACGGCGGTTGGCTCGCTCCCCCGAACCGATCGGTGAAGGCGAAGCGGGCCCCATCGAAAACCTCGTCATAACCGAACACATGTCAAGGCTATCCGGCACACGACTCCCGCGGCGCGGAAGCGGTGTCCTCGGACACCAAGCGGTGACCTTGAACACGAAATACCGTGTCCGAGGTCACCGGTTGGTGTTCAAGGTCGCAGCAATTGGCGGGCTGCGGCGGCCTCCTCGGTGAGGGCGCGACGTGCTGGATCGGCTGCCAGGGTGAGGACGTGGTCGAGGGCTTGGCGGTAGGCCTCGGGGAAGGCGTCGTCGGCCGGTACTTCGACATCGGGCACCACACCGACGCCCTCCCAGTTGGTTTGGGAGACGGGGTTGATCGCGCGTTTGATCGGGATGGTGGCTTCCAGGTGGGGGTGGAGTTTGAAGCCGTCGCGGGGGTGGGCGCCACCGCCGGTGCGTTCGCCGATGACGGTGGCGCGGCCGAGTTGCTGCAGGTCGTAGGTGAGCTCTTCGGCGGCCGAGAACGTGGTCGAGCTGGTCAGTACCCAGATCGGTTTGGTACCACCGAAGCGCGGGCCGGGCAGGTACGGGTTGGTCCAGAACTGGCGGACCGTGCCGTCGGCGGGCGTGACCAGATCGTTCAGGTGCACCGGCTCCCCGTCTAACAGGTGACTGCACAGGAACGCCACCATGTCAGGCGAACCACCCAGGCAGCGGCGCAGATCGATCACCAGCGCATCCGTTGCTGACAGCAACGACATGGCGGCACTCACGGCGGCACCGGCATGCGAGGGATCGAAGATCAGCGGGCGGATCTCGAGTAGACCAATGTTGCCGGCCAGCCGCTCCACCCGGGCCATCCCGCCCGCCGTCAGCTCGGCATGCCGTCGCCAGGCCGCGTCCTCCGCGACCGGATCGGTCTCGTCGACCACCTCGTCGACGTGGAACTTCAGCCGCAGGTGGCGATCCTGGTTGCCCTCCTGAAGGTCGGCCGTCACCCGGGCCGCCAGCTCCTCGGGCTCGGCCAGTGTGTCGTACCGGCCGTCCGCTGCGGCCTTCTTCAGCCGGGCGGCGATCTCGGCGCCGACCTCCGGGAAAACGTAGAGCTCGCTGACCAGGGTCGCGAGCCGGTCGATCAGTTCGGTGATCTCGTCTGTGCGCATGCCGAGGATTCAAGCACCGGGATTGACAAAGCGTCAAGAACCCTTGACGCTTGATTTTGTGACCGACGACATGGCAGACCGGCTGGAGATCTCGACCGCGGAGCAGTTCAAGGCGCTGGGGCATCCGCTGCGGCACCGGCTGCTGTTCGCGCTTGGCCAGGAGGCGGCGACGATCAGCCAGCTGGCGACCTCGCTCGGTACGGCGAAGGGCAACGTCGCGCACCATCTCGGCGTACTACGGGACGCCGGCATGGTCCGGGTCGTGGAGACCCGCCAGGTGCGCGGAGGAACGGAGCAGTACTACCGTCGCGCGGCGAAACTGTTCGACTTCACCGGCGAAGGCGAGCGCGCGAACTCAGCGATCGCCCTGCAAGCGGCAGCGGCCGAGCTGCAGTCGTCGACCGGCCAGCCGATGCTCAACCTCCGCAACATCCGGCTGACCGAAGCTCAAGCCGAAGAACTCCAGGCCCGCCTGGACAACCTGGTCCACGACCTGGTCGACGCAGGCCCCGGAGAGGCCCGCTACGGCGTGGTCGTCTCGGTCTACCGCCCCCAACAGCCCGAGCCGACCCCGCCCAGCTGACCCCACCCGACGGACACCGGTCAACGGAAACCGGGCCGGCACCGGCTGATCGCCGGCACCGACCCGGTGCACCTCAAGCTGTTCTGAGTTACTTCAAGAAGTCCGGGATGTCGAGGTCGTCTTCGTCGTTGTCGGGCTTGCGCGGCTGGCGCTGCGGAGCCGGCTGGGACGCGGGCGCGTTCGACGGGCCGGTGGTCGGCCAGGAGTGCTGAGCCGGCGTGGACTGGGTCGGAGGCGGCGTGTGCGGCACCGGCGGCTGGTTGGACGGCTGGCCGGTCGGCTGCGCGGTACGGACCGGCTCACCGGCCTGCGGACGGGCCGAGTGCGTGGTGCCCCGGTTCTGGTCCGTGTTCGGCACCGGCACGGTGTCGTCGGTCGGCGTACCCGCCGGCGGCTGGTAACTCGGCGCGGGCGAGCCAGCCGGCGCACCCTGTCCGAAACCACCCTGCCCAGCGGCCTGCCCACCAGCAGCCTGGCCAGCGCCCTGGCCACCAGAGTCCTGGCCGCCAGCGTTCTGACCGGCCGGATCTGCAGGCGTGGAAGCCGGCGGCGTGCCGTACGGCGGGGGCTGGTTGGCCGGCTGCTGCGCCTGAGCCTGAGCCTCCTGCTGCGCGGCGCGCGGAACGCCCTGCGTAGCGACGTCGCCGCCAGCGGCCGGGAGCTTGTTCTGCGGGCGGGCCTGGTTCATCGCCTGCTCGCGGCGCTTCGGCATCCCGCCGTCGAAGCCGGCCGCGATCACGGTCACCCGGACCTCGTCGCCGAGCGCGTCGTCGATCACCGCGCCGAAGATGATGTTCGCGTCGGTGTGCGCCGACTCGGAGACCAGCTGCGCCGCCTCGTTGATCTCGAACAGCCCCAGGTCGGAGCCGCCCGCGATCGACAGCAGCACCCCGTGCGCGCCCTCGATGCTTGCCTCCAGCAACGGAGACGAGATGGCCGCCTCGGCCGCCGCCACCGCGCGGTCCTCGCCGCGGGACGAGCCGATGCCCATCAGCGCCGAGCCGGCGTTGGACATGACGGCCTTGACGTCCGCGAAGTCCACGTTGATCAGGCCGGGCGTGGTGATCAGGTCGGTGATACCGGAGACACCCTGCAGCAGCACCTGGTCGGCCTGCTTGAAGGCGTCCAGCACGGAGACGGCGCGGTCGGAGATGGTGAGGAGGCGGTCATTCGGAATGACTATCAGGGTGTCGACCTCTTCGCGGAGCGCGGCGATGCCGTCCTCCGCCTGGGTCGCCCGGCGCTTGCCCTCGAAGGAGAACGGCCGGGTCACCACACCGATCGTCAGCGCCCCGAGGGAGCGCGCGATCCGCGACACCACCGGCGCGCCGCCGGTACCGGTGCCACCGCCCTCACCCGCGGTGACGAAGACCATGTCGGCGCCCTTCAGCGCCTCCTCGATCTCCTCCGCGTGGTCCTCGGCGGCCTTCTGCCCGATCGCCGGGTTCGCGCCGGCGCCGAGGCCCCGGGTCTCCTCCCGGCCGATGTCGAGCTTGACGTCCGCGTCGCTCATCAACAGCGCCTGGGCGTCCGTGTTGATGGCGATGAACTCAACGCCCTTCAGACCGTGCTCGATCATCCGGTTGACGGCGTTGACGCCGCCTCCGCCGATGCCGACGACCTTGATGAGTGCCAAATAGTTCTGCGGTGCCGCCACGTCCGCGCCTCTCGCCTCGTTCTGTTCCCGTTATGGCCAGTTGGCCGTCCGAGCTGCGCCTGCCGGGACCCTCCCGCCCACCGATCGCTTCGGCGGTGACTGCTTTGTCCTCAGAAGGGCCTTTACCTCAAGTACACGATTAGAGTTCTGTCAACCCTAGATTCCCTCGAACGCTACGGGAGACGCTCCGGCAATGTCCACGCGCCTCGCCGCCCGTACCACGATGTGTGCCCGATGTGGGCACGCTCACTTCTTTTCCCCTTTGGTGACAGGGAGATCGGGCGCCGAGACGTCGTAGACCTTCGCGTCCCGCTTCATCAGCACGCTGAGTACTTCGGCCTTGCGCTCACTGTCATCGGCGCTGCCCCAGACCACCTTCACCGTGGACCCGAGGTTGAGGGTGATCGAATCCGGCGACGCCGCCGAGATCGACTTCACCTGGGCCCGCAACGTCTCCGGCAAAGCCGCCGAAACCTTCACCACCGAACTGATCGTGACTTCCCGCCGTGTCCCGACCACCAGCGCCTCGGGCAGATCCACCGGCCGGGCCGGCACCGTCTTGAAGGCCACCCCGGTCGCGTCGACGAGCTCGAAGTTGCTGCCGTCGGTGACCACCACCACCGGCACCCGCTCGGTCACCACGATCTTCAGCTGGTTCGGCCAGGCCCTGGTCACCTGTGCGTCCGCGACCGACTGGATCGTCCGCACCCGGTCCGCGATCGCGGCCAGGTCGACCTTGGCCAGCGGTGTTCCCAGCGGTGCCGCGGCCACCTGGGTGATAGTTGCCACGGGCACCGTATCGGCGCCGGCCACCTTCACCCCGGAGACCGCGAGCACGGACGAGAAGTAGAACAACCAGGCGATGAACCCGGCGAGCAGGACGACCAGTCCGCCGGCCGCCCAGGGCAGCCAGCCGCGCCAGCGCACCAACCGCTGCCGGCGCGCGAACCGCTCCTGTGCCCGGGCAAGGTCAGTGCTCTGACTCATCCCCCGCTCACCACCGGATCCACCGAATCACTCCGCGGCCGCTGCCGTGAGGGCGGCCCGCTCGGCCAGCAGGCCGAGTACCTCGGGTCCGATCAGCGTCACGTCGCCGGCACCCGCAGTGACCACGAGGTCACCCGGCTCGGCCAGGTCCGCGATCAGTTGCGGTACGGCGGACCAGGACGGCTCGAACCTGACCTGATCCGGCTTCAGCGGAATGTGGTTGGCGATCAACGCGCCGGTGATCCCAGGCTCCGGGTCCTCGCGGGCCGCGAAGATGTCCATCACGACGACCTCGTCGGCCAGCGAGAGCGCCTCGGAGAACTGGGTCGCGAAGATCCGGGTCCGGCTGAACAGGTGCGGCTGGAAGCAGACGATTACGCGCCCCTCCCCCGCCACCGTCCGGGCCGCGGCCAGGTCGACAGAGATCTCGGTCGGGTGGTGGGCGTACGAGTCGAACACCCGCACACCGTCCTCCTCGCCCTTGAACTCGAACCGCCGGCCGGTCCCGGTGAAGGCAGCGAGCCCCTCGGCCAGGTCGGCGGCGGAGAAGCCCAGCCCAAGTCCGACGGTCAGCGCCGCTGCCGAGTTGAGCGCGTTGTGCTTGCCGGCCTGCTGCAGGTTGACCACCGGCAGCTTGCGGCCGTGGAACACCGGCACGTAGGACTGGGTCGAGCCGCTCGCGACCAGCTCGGTCACCTGGGTGTCCGCATCGGGCGATTCGCCGTACGTCCGTACGTCGATGCCCTTCGCCCGGGCGAATTCGACCAACTGCCGGGCGCCCGCGTCGTCGTAGCAGACGACCATGAAGCCACCGGGCAGAACGCGATCGCAGAACTGCTCGAAGGCGAGCCGGTAGCTGGCCTCGTCGCCGTAGTTGTCCAGGTGATCGGGCTCGACCGAGGTGACGATCGACACCTCGGGGCTGTACGTCAGGAAGGACTTGTCGGACTCGTCGGCCTCCGCGACGAACAGGTCGCCGCTGCCGTCGTGGGCGTTCGAGCCGGACTCGTTCAGGTTGCCGCCGATCGCGTACGACGGGTCCGCGCCGCAGTGCTGCAACGCGACCGTCAGCATCGACGTCGTGGTCGTCTTGCCGTGCGTACCGGCGACCGCGATCGTGCGGCGGCCGACCATCACCGAGGCCAGCGCGGCAGCGCGCGGCAGGATCGGGATACCCGCGGCGCGCGCGGCGACGACCTCGGGGTTGTTCTCGCGGATCGCGGTCGAGACGACGACGGTGTCCACCTCGGCGACATGCTCAGCGGCGTGGCCGACCCAGCAGGTCGCGCCGAGGGCCCGCAGGGCGCCGAGCACCTTGCCGTCCTTGCCGTCCGAGCCGGAGACCTCGATGCCGCGGGCCGCCATGATCCGGGCGATCCCGGACATGCCCGCGCCGCCGATACCGACGAAGTGCACCCGGCCGAGCTTCTCGGCGGGCAGATGGCTGTCAGGTGCGGTGACGATCACGAGGAAGACCTCACCACATCGAGGATGATCTGCGCCAACCGGTCGTCGGCGTCCAGCTTGATCAGACCCTTGGCTGCGTTGGACATGGCTGTCAGACGCTCGCGGTCGTGCAGAAGTTGCGGAACCGTCGCGCGAACCCAGTCCGGAGTCACCTCGGCGTTGTCGACCAGCAGGCCACCGCCGGCCTCAACCACTGCCTTGGCGTTCTGGCGCTGCTCACCGTTACCGTGCGGCAACGGAACGTAGATGGCCGGCAGGCCGACGCCGGACGCTTCGGTGACCGCGTTCGCACCCGAACGGCAGACGACCAGGTCGGCGGCGGCGTAGGCGTAGTCCATCCGGTCGATGTAGTTGAGCACCCGGTACGGATACGGCCCGGTCTGGGTGACCTCGAGGCTGTTCTTGGAGCCGATCGCGTGGATCACCTGGACCCCCGCGGCGAGCAGATCGGCCGCGGCCCCGCCGAACGCCTCGTTCAGCTGCCGGGCACCCTGCGAGCCACCGGTGATGAACACGGTCGGTGCGTCCGGGTCGAGCCCGAAGAACTCGCGTGCCTCGGCCCGCAACGCGGCCCTGTCGAGGGTCGAGATCGCCCGCCGGATCGGCAGCCCGACGTACTGGGCGTGCGGCAGGTCCGTACCGGGGAAGGAGGTGATCACCGTCTCGGTGCAGTAGCGGGCGGCGAACTTGTTCGCGATGCCCGGGGTCGCGTTACCCTCGTGCACGACGATCGGCGTCTTGCGGCGCCAGGCCGCGACGTACGCCGGGGTGGAGACGTACCCGCCGAAGCCGACCAGCACGTCCGCCTTGGCCTCGTCGAGCACCTTGCGGGCCGCGCTGACCGAGCTGAGCATCTTGCCCGGTACGGCGAACAGCGCCGGCGTGGGCTTGCGCGGCAGCGGGACGGGCGGAATCAGTTCGAGCCGGTACCCGGCCTCGGGCACGACCCGGACCTCGAGGCCACGCTCGGTCCCGAGCGCGATGATCTCGATCGTCGGGTCGATCCGGCGCAGGGCGTCGGCGGTAGCGATCAGGGGGGAAGTATGGCCGGCGGTTCCCCCACCGGCCAGGACGATGCTCGGCACAGCTTTCAACGCTCCCGCGTGTTCTCACGGCCGGTACGGCCAGGTGTGCGCCACGAAGACATCCACCCGAACCGAGGCCGCCGGATCTCCTTGAGGGCGGCCTGCGCGCCGGGCTCCGCCTTCGCGAAGGACAGCAACATGCCGATCGCGATCAGCGACGGCAGCAGTGCGGACCCACCGTACGACAAAAGCGGAAGCGGGATACCCACGATGGGTAGCAAACCGATCACGGCACCCAGATTGACCAGCGTCTGGGCCAGCAGCCAGACGGTGATTCCGGCGCTCGCATAGCGGACGAACGGCTCCGTGTTCCGGGTCGCGATCCGGACCCCGGCGTAGGCGACCGCGAGGAACAGCGCGAGCACGGTGAGTGAGCCGATCAGGCCCAGCTCCTCACCGATCACGGCGAAGATGAAGTCGGTGTGCGCCTCGGGCAGGTTGCCCCACTTCTGCCGGCTGTTGCCGATCCCGACGCCCCACCAGCCGCCGGTGGAGAGCGCGTAGAAGGCGTGATAGGCCTGCCAGCCCACGTTGCTCGGGTCGGCGAACGGGTCCATGAACTGGGTCACCCGCTTCATCCGGTAGCTCTCCTGGCTGACGAAGAACGCGGCGATCGAGCCGACGATCCCCATCATCGCCACGAACAGCCGGGTCGGCGCGCCGACCACCCAGATCATCCCGATCATCACGGCCATCAGCACCAGCGACGTACCGAGGTCGTGCTGGCCGACGATCAGCGCGATCACCAGACCGCAGACCGGCACCATCGGGACCAGCAGGTGTTTCCACTGGGTCAGCAGTTTCTGCTTGCGGGCGTACAGATCCGCGCACCACATCACCAGCGCCAGCTTGGCGAACTCACTCGGCTGGATCTGCAACGGACCACCGAAACTGACCCAGTTCGTGTTGCCGTTGACCTCCTTGCCGATGCCCGGGATGTAGGTGAGGACGAGCAGGAACACCGAGCCCAGCAACGCGACGTAGGCGAGCATCCGGAAGTGCCGCGGCGTCATCCGGGACGCGACATAGGCCATCGGGAGACCGACGCCGACCCAGATCAGCTGCCGGTAGAAGATCGTGTAGCTGTTCCCGGTGGTCCGCAGCGACTGCACGCTGGAGGCCGACAGGACCATCAGGATCCCCAGCACCAGCAGCAGACCGGCTGCGCCGAGCAGGATGTGGTACGACGTCAGCGGCCGGTCGAGGACGTCCTTGATGGCCGTCAGCCAGGGCCGTTCGGCCGACTCGTCGGCCTTGTTCTTGGACTGATCCGTGATCGTCACCCGATCACCTCCGGATCAGTTGTCGCCCAGCCGCAGTACGGCTTCGGCGAAGGCGTCTCCGCGGGCTCCATAGTTGGCGAACATGTCCCAAGAAGCGCAGCCCGGCGCGAGCAGCACGGTGTCACCCACCTGTGCCAGCTTCGTCGCCTCCCCCACCACGGTCTCCATGGCACCAGTGTCCGTTGCCTCCACGATGATCACCGGCACATCCGGCGCGTGTCGGGCAAGTGCTTCGGCGATCACGACCTTGTCCTGGCCGAGCAGTACGACGCCCCGCAACCGTTCCTTGGCAGCGATCACGAGCTCGTCGAAGGTCGCGCCCTTGGCCTGTCCGCCGGCGATCCACACCACGGGCTCGTAGGCCAGCAACGAGGCCTGCGCGGCATGCGGGTTGGTGGCCTTGGAATCGTCGATGTAGTTGACCCCGGCAACCTCGCCGACGGTCGCGATCCGGTGCGCGTCCGGCCGGAACACCCGCAGCCCGTCACGGACAGCCGAGGCCGGTACGCCGAATGCTCGCGCCAAAGCAGCCGCCGCCAGCGCGTTCGCGACATTGTGCGGTGCGGCCGGCGTGATGTCGGCCAGCGCCGCGATCTCGAGCGCCGAACTGGCTCGCTGCTCGACGAAGGCGCGGTCGACGAGCAGGTCGTCGACCAGGCCGAGCATCGAGATCGCCGGCGTACCGAGAGTGAAGCCGATCGCGCGGCAGCCCTCGATCACATCCGCTTCCTCGACGAGGTGCTCGGTCGCGGGGTCCTCGACGTTGTAGACGCAGGCGACCTGGCAGTTCTCGTAGATCTTGCCCTTCGCGGCGGCGTAGGCGTCCATCGTGCCGTGCCAGTCGACGTGGTCGGGCGCGATGTTCAGGACGGCGGCCGAGTGCGCCGACATCGAGTCGGTGAAGTGCAGTTGGTAGCTGGACAGCTCGACCGCGATCACGTCGTACGGCTCGGGGTCCATCACGGCTTCCAGCAACGGCAGCCCGACGTTGCCCGCGGCAACTGCCCGGTGGCCGGCCGCGGTCAGGATCGAGGTCAGCATCTGGACCGTCGTGGTCTTGCCGTTGGTACCGGTGATGCACAGCCAGGGCGCCGCGTTGGCGGGATCGCGCAGGCGCCAGGCGAGCTCGATCTCACTCCAGACAGGGATCCCACGCTCGACAGCGGCCGCGAGCAGTGGCGCGTGCGGCGGGATGCCAGGTGAGGTGACGACGACCTCGACGTCAGCTGGGAGCGCCGCAGTACTGCCCTCGCCGAGGTTGATGTCGGCGCCCAGCGTCTCGAGGATCAAGGCCTTCTCGCGCAGCGCCTCGTTGTCGCGATCGTCGAGCACGGTGACATGCTCAGCACCCGCCTGCAGCAACGAGTCAGCACACGCGTAACCGGCGGTACCGAAGCCCAGTACGACGAAGCGCGTCGTCGCCCAGCCGTCGTCGGTCCGTGTCGTGAGGCTCATCCGGCCACCCATTCCGCGTAGAACAAGCCGAGCCCCATGGCGACGCACAGGCCGGAGATGATCCAGAACCGGATCACCACGTTCACCTGCTCCCAGCCGAGCATCTCGAAGTGGTGCTGCAGTGGCGCCATCCGGAACAACCGTTTCCCGACACCGCCGGTCTTCTTGGTGATCTTGAACCAGCTGACCTGCAGGATCACCGAGGCGGTGATGATGACGAACAGGCCGCCGAGCAGCAGGACGAGCAGCTCGGTCCGGGTCATCACCGCGAAGCCGGCCACCGCGCCACCCAGCGACAGCGAACCGGTGTCACCCATGAAGATCTTGGCCGGCGACGCGTTCCACCACAGGAAGCCGAACAAGGCGCCGGTGAGGGCAGCCGCGACGACCGCCAGATCGAGCGGATCGCGGATCTCGTAACACTTCGAGCCCGGCGCGGTCGCGCAATTCTGGTTGTTCTGCCAGATGCAGATCAGCGTGTACGCGCCGAAGACCATCATCGAGGCGCCGGTGGCCAGGCCGTCCAGGCCGTCGGCCAGGTTCACGCCGTTGGACATACCGGCGATCAGCAGCAGGATCCAGATCACGACCAGGACCGGCAGCAGGTGCAGCCACTCGATGTCGCGGATGAACGAGATGAACGGCGAGGCCGGCTTCTGCCCGCGCTCGTCGGGGAACTGCAGGGCCAGTACCGCGAAGGCGACGGCGACCATCGTCTGGCCGGCCAGTTTCGCCTTGCTGCGCAGGCCCAGGCTGCGCTGCCGGAAGATCTTGATGAAGTCGTCGAGGAAGCCGACCGCGCCCATCCCGGCGAACAGGAACAGCACCAGCAGCGCGGAGGCACTCGGCGCCCGGCCGGTGAAGATCTTCGCCGCGAAGTAGCCCACGATGGTCGCGACGATGAAGACGGTGCCGCCCATCGTCGGCGTACCGCGCTTGGTGTGGTGCGAGGTCGGGCCGTCGTCGCGGATCTCCTGACCGTACCCACGGCGGGCCAGCAGGGTGATCGCCCCGCGGGTGCCGACCAGCGTCAGCACCATCGAGATGGCGCCGGCCAACAGGATCGAGATCACTGCGAAGCCTCCTCGAGCAGGGCGGTCGCCAGCCGGTCCAGCCCGACGAATCGGGACGCCTTCACCAGCACCACGTCTCCCTGCTGCAATTCCTTGCGAAGCAACTCGAGTGCCTCGTCCATGCTGTCGACGTACGCCGACTCGTTGCCCCAGGATCCTTCCAGCGAGGCGCCGAGGTGGATCGGGCGGGCCCCCTCACCGACCACCAGCAGCCGCTGCACGTCCAGCCGGACGACGAGTCGGCCGACGCCGTCGTGCTCTTCGGCATGGGCGTCGCCGAGCTCACCCATCGGGCCCAGCACTGCCCAAGTACGGGCGTTGCGGGCCCTGCCGATCGCGACCAGCGCCTTGAGCGCCGCGCGGACCGACTCGGGGTTGGCGTTGTACGCGTCGTTGATGATTGTCACGCCGTCGGCGCGCTCGTGGACTTCCATCCGCCACTTGGAAGCGGCCGTCGCAGTGCTGAGCCCCTCCGCGATCTGCGCCGGAGTCAGCCCGACAGCCTGTACTGCGGCAGCCGCGGCGAACGCGTTGGCGACTTGGTGCTCCCCCACGACCTGCAACTGCACCGCGTGCTCCTCGCCACCGAGCCGCAGCGTGAAGCCCGCCCGGCCCAGCGCGTCGAGCTCAACCCCGGTTGCCCGGACGGTCGCTTCGGGAGCGTCGCCCCACAGCACGACCTTCTCGCTCGTCCGGCCGGCCATCGCGGCGACGCGTGGGTCGTCTGCGTTCAGTACGGCGGTGCCGCCCGGAAGTACGGCCTCGATCATCTCGCCCTTGGCGACGGCGATCGCGTCCTGGCTGCCGAACTCACCGATGTGCGAGTGGCCGACGTTGAGCACCAGCCCGACCTTCGGCGGCGTGATCCGGCACAGGTAGGTGATGTCGCCGACGTGCCGGGCGCCCATCTCGGCGACCAGGTAGCGCGTCGTCAGGTCCGCCTTCAGCGAGGTCAGCGGGTGACCGATCTCGTTGTTCATCGAGCCGACCGCGGCCACCGTCGGGCCGTACGGCGCGAGCAGCTGGGCGATCAGGTCCTTGGTGCTGGTCTTGCCCTGCGAGCCGGTCAGGCCGATCACGGTCAGGTCGGGCAGCTGCGAGATGACGTACTTCGCAAGCTCACCGACCGCCGTCTGTACGTCAGCCACGACGATGCAAGGACTGCCCTCGACCGGCCGGGTGGTGATGGAGACGGTCGCGCCGGCCTCGGTGACGGCCGGGACGAAATCGTGCCCGTCGACGTTCTCACCGGCGAAGGCGAGGAACAGTCCGCCCGCGGTGATCTGGCGGGAGTCCCGCTCGACGCTGCCGTCGACGATCGCGGCGGGGTCCACCCCGGCCAGCTCACCGCCGACCGCTTCGGCGATCTGGGCACAACTGAGGGGGATCACACTGCTGCCTCTCCGGTCGCCGCGATCAGCTCGCGCACGGTCTGCCGGTCGTCGAACGGGTGGATCACGCCGCCGACGTCCTGGCCGGTCTCGTGGCCCTTGCCGAGCACCACCACAGTGTCGCCGGGTCCGGCCAGTCCGATCGCGGTGGCGATCGCCCGCCGCCGGTCGCCGACCTCCTGCAGGTCCACCTCGGGGACCGCTGCCCGCGCGCCTTCGACGGCCGCGGCTCGGATCGCTGCCGGGTCCTCGCTGCGCGGGTTGTCATCGGTGACGATCACGACGTCAGCCGCCCGGGCAGCCGCCGCGCCCATCGCGGGCCGCTTGCCGGGGTCACGGTCGCCGCCGCAGCCGACCACCGCGAACAACTTGCCCTTGGTGGCGGTACGGGCTGCCTTGAGTGCCAGCTCGACTGCATCAGGCGTGTGCGCGTAGTCGACGATCACGCTCAGACCGTCGGCCCGGGTGAAGGTCTCCATCCGGCCCGGTACTGGGGCGTGCTGCAACCCAGCAGCGATCGCCTCAGCCGGTACGTCGACCTGCCGCAGCATCACCGTCGCCAGCAAGGCGTTCGCCACGTTGAAGTCACCCGGCAGCCCGATCTCGACGGTCAGCGCCTCGTCCGGCCCCTGGATGTCGATCACCGTGGTGCCGTGCTCGGACTGATGCGTGCCGCCGACGGTCCAGTCGGCGTCGCGGGTGGTCGAGACGGTCACCAGCGGAACGACCGTCTGCGCGGCGAGACGGCGGCCGTACTCGTCGTCGATATTCACGACGGCGAGGTCGCACCGCTCAGGGGTGAAGAGGGACGCCTTGGCGGCGAAGTACTCCTCGAAAGTCTTGTGGAAGTCCAGGTGGTCCTGCGTCAGGTTGGTGAACCCGGCAACCGCGAATCGTGCGCCGTCCACCCGGCCCATCGCGAGCGCGTGGCTGGAGACCTCCATCGCGCACCAGGCGACGGACCGCTCGCGCATCACCGCGAACAACGCCTGCAGATCGGTGGCCTCCGGCGTGGTCCGGGCGCTCTTGACCGCCTCGTCGCCGATCCGGGTCTCGATCGTGCCGATCAGGGCCGACTTGCCGATGTTCTGCAGTACGGAGTCGAGCAGGAAGCTCGTCGTCGTCTTGCCGTTGGTACCCGTGATGCCCAGCAGGCGCAGGCCGCTCGTCGGCTCGCCGTAGATACGGCTGGCGACAGCGCCGAGCACGTCGCGCGGCTTGGCGACCACGAGTACAGGGAGCCCAGTGGCTCGCGCCCGCTCCTCCCCCTCCGGATCAGTCAGTACTGCGACAGCGCCGGCTGCCTGCGCGTTGGCGGCGAAGGCTGCTCCGTGCGTCACCAGTCCCGGCAGGGCGGCGTACAGGTCGCCCGGATGGATCGAGCGCGAGTCGAGTGACACACCGGTCACCGAGACGTCAGCGAGGTCCGTCGAGGCTCGCGCTCCGGCGGTCTGGACGAGGTCGGCGAGGCTGACCGGCACGGTCCGTTGGGGCCTGATCGCGGCAACGGCGCCGCCTGCGGCGGTTGGGGTGGACACGGGCCCAGAGGTTACCGCTCCGGGCCCTGTCTCACCTACCTGACCCGGCGTCACCAGGTCAGCGGGACGTTGGGCTGCTTCGCGCCAGTCGGCGGTACTGCGTACTTCTGGAGCGCGTAGCTCATCACGTCGCGGAACACCGGACCTCCCTGGAAACCACCGCCCCGGCCGTTCGTCGGGTTCTGCAGTACGACGTACGTAACGAAGCGCGGGTTGTCGGCAGGGGCGAATCCGGCGAAAGAGGTCGCCCACTTGCAGTAGCCCTCGCAACCCTCGCCGGTCTCCTGCGCCGTACCGGTCTTGCCTGCGACCCGGTAGCCCGGGATGGCCGCCTGGAGCGCGGTACCGCCGTCAGCGGTCACCGACTCCATCATCGTGCCGACCTCCTTGGCGGCGGTCTCGCTGACCACGCGACGCGACGGGCCGGACGGGTTGGCGATGTCGTTGCCGTTGGAGTCGACGTAGTTCTTGACCAGCTTGGGCGGTACGTAGATGCCGCCGTTGGCCACCGCGTTGACCGCGGCGGTCATCTGGACCGCGTTCACGGCCAGGCCCTGACCGAAGGCGACGGTCGAGCGGGTCAGCTCGGGCCACTCGTCACCCGGCGGCATCACGCCACGGCTCTCGCCGGGGAAGCCCAGGCCGGTCGGCTCACCGAAACCGAAGTCGTGCAGGTACTTCACGAACTGCGGGATCGGCATCTCGCGGGAGGCGATGATGGTGCCGACGTTCGAGGACTTGGCGATCACGCCGGCGATGGTCAGCTTCAGCACGCCGTGGTCGAAGTGGTCCTTGATCTTGCGCCGCTGCACGGTGATGCTGCCCGGCACCTCGAGCTTGGTGTCGAGCGAGATCTTGTTCGCGTCGGCCAGCGCGGCCATCGTGACGACCTTCTGCACGCTGCCCGGCTCGTAGACCTGTTCCAGCGCGTTGTTCTTCAGCGACTGGCCCTTGAGCGGCTTGTTCGGGTCGTAGCCGGGGTAGTTGGCCATCGCGACCAGCTCGCCGGTCTTCACGTCCATCACGACGACCGTGCCGGACTCGGCCTTCCACTGCTTGACCGCTTCCTCGATCCGCTTCTCGGCGAACCACTGCAGGTCGGAGTCCAGGGTGAGCTGCGCGCTGACGCCGGGCTTGGGCTCCTCGACGGTGTGGTCGGCGTTCGGGATCTTGTTGCCCTTGGTGTCGACCTCGTACATCGCCTTGCCGTCGGAGCCGGACAGCTTGTCGTTCAGCCCGTACTCCAGGCCGGCCAGACCCTTGCCCTCGTCACCGACCACGCCGACCACGCTGGCGCCGACGGAGCCGAGCGGGTGGCTGCGGATCGGGTCGGACTCGGTGAACAGGCCGACCAGCAGCGGCGCCTTGGCCTCGGCCGGTTTGCCCTTGTTCTGCTCGGCGATCGAGGCGTTCTGCTTCTTGATCTCGGCCGTGATCTGGTTCCAGGTCTGCGGGCTGACCTGGTGCGCGAGCAGCACGTAGCGCTTCTTCAGGGTGAGGTCGGCGTAGAACTTCGCGTACGTCGTACCGGGGATCTTCGAGGTCAGCAGGCTGGCCAGCTGGGCGGCGACGGGCGCGGTCTGGGTCGGATCGGCGGTGATCGCGACCGCGTCCTCCGAGACCGACAGCGGCACGCCGTTGCGGTCCAGGATCGCGCCGCGGGTCGCATGCAGCACGAACGGCTTGGTGTTCTCCTTGGTCGCGGCGAGCGCGTAGGAGTCCGGGTCGACGCCCTGCAGCAGGATCAGCCGGCCGGCGAACAGCGACAGCACGAACGCCATCACCCCGAACGTCATCCGCAGCCGGAGCGCGGGACGGCCGAGCTTCAACGTGCGCGGCGGCTTCTTCACCTTCGGCTGTCGCGGTGGACGCCGGTTCTGCGGCGGCCGCTTCCGCGGTCCCCCACTGGCCGGACGCTTACGCGGCGGCTCGCCAGTACGCCGGGCTGCTTTCACTGGGCGCGCGGCAGCCGCCTTCTTCGCCGTACCGGCAGAGGCAGCCTTCTTCGCCGTACGCCGAGGCGCATCGCCGGCCGCAGCCGGACGAGTCCGTCGCACTTCACCGCTCCGAGCAGCAGACTTGCGAGGCTCTCCCGTGGCCTTGCGCGGTCCAGCCGCCTTCCGCCCCTCAGCACCGGGCCCTGCCCGGCGGGGTGTACCACCGCTTGCTTCAGCAGCAGTAGGGCGGCGACGGCGTGGTGGCTCTCCATCGCCTGGAGCTGGACGGCGCTTGCGCGGCTCACCATCTACAGCAGGCTTCTTGGGGCGCGGAGTACCGGAGCGTGTGCCGTCCGTAGCGGACGGACGGCGCGGCGGGGTGGCTCGGCGCGGGGGTTCCCGGCCGGGGTCGCCGCCGCGTTTGCGTGGCGGTTCGCTGCCCCGTCGCTCCGTCATCCGATCATCCCCCGGTCGTCGTGTCGGCCCCAGTAGTCGCGGGCTTGTTCGTGGTCGCCGGCTTGTTGTTCGCCGGCGGCTTGGTGCTGGTGGCAGGCGGCTTGTTCGTCGTCGCCGGTGGCTTGGTGGTGGTCGCCGGTGGCTTGGTGGCCGTCGCCGGCTTGTTGGTGGCCGGCTTATTGGCAACCGGTGGCTTGACGGGCGGCTTCGGCACGACCGGCGTGGTCGCGGCCGGCAGCGCCGGGCCGAACATCGACTTGGCGGTTCCTGCCTTACCTTCGGCCGGTACTCCGAGCACCTTGCCGTCGGACAGCCGCAGGAACACCGGGTTCGGGTTCGGCACCATGCCCATCCGTACCGCCCGATCCGCCAAGTTCTGCGGCGACTCCAGCGTGCGGACCTGCTTCTCCAGCGACTCCTGCTGGTCGCGCAGCTGATCGGCCTGGTTGTTCAGGCTGGTCACCTGGAACGTCCCGCGCTGCAGCTCGGTGTTGAGCAGCAGCAGGCCGACCAGGCCGGCCGCGAGCAGCGCCACCACGAAGATGACGAACGGCATCCGCGGCGGCCGGAACGGCGCTCCGTAGACGACCCGGAGCTTCGGCTCCTGCTTGACCACCGGCTGCGCGGGTGTGACCCGTGCCTTCGACGGGCTGAACACAGTGCTCATCAGGCCACCAACCCCTTCTCGCGTACGCGCTCCGCCGCTCGGACCCGGGCCGATGCAGCCCTCGGGTTCTCCGCGACCTCTTCCTCCGTCGGCTTCTCCGCTCCACGCGTCAGCAACTTGAGGTACGGCTCATGACCAGCCGGGATCACCGGCAGGTCGTCCGGTACGTCGCTCTTCGCGCCGGCGGCCAATACCTGCTTGGCGATCCGGTCCTCGAGCGACTGGTAGCTCATCACCACGATCCGGCCGTGCAGCGCCAGCGACGCAACAGCAGCGGGTAAAGCGCGACGGAGTACCTCGAGCTCGCCGTTGACCTCGATCCGCAGTGCCTGGAAGGTCCGCTTGGCCGGGTGTCCCCCGGTCCGGCGGGCCGCCTGCGGGATCGCGTCGCGGACCAGCTCGGACAGCCGGGCGCTGTTCGTGAACGGCTCGGTCTCGCGGGCCTTGACGATCCGGTCCGCGATCCGGCGGGAGAACTTCTCCTCGCCGTACTGGAACAGGATCCGGGCCAGCTCGGCCGAGCTGTAGGTGTTCAGGATGTCCGCGGCCGTGGTCGGCGCGGTGCTGTCCATCCGCATGTCGAGCGGCGCGTCCTGCGAGTACGCGAAGCCACGGTCGGCCTCGTCGAGCTGCATGGAGGAGACGCCGAGGTCGAAGAGGATGCCGTCGATCGCCGGGATGCCCAGGTCGTAGAGCACCTGGGGCAGCTCGTCGTACACGGCGTGCACCAGCGTGACGCGCTCGGAGTACGGCGCCAACCGGTCGCCGGTCAGCCGCAGGGCCTCCGGGTCGCGGTCGAGGCCGACCAGGCGGATGTCGGGGAAACGCTGGAGGAAGGCTTCGGCGTGTCCGCCGAGTCCGAGGGTGGCGTCGACCAGGACGGCACCGGGGTGCTGCAGGCCGGGAGCGAGCAGCGCGACGACGCGGTCGAGCATGACCGGGACATGGCGTCCCTCTGCTCCGCGCTCAGCACCGTCCATCTCGACCCTCCATAGCTCTTACCTGCCGGCCTTGCATTCCGTGCGAGGGGCGGTGGTGGAGCACTCTGCCGTTTCACAGATGGGGGCGGCCGCTGGTTCGTCCGGTCAGATCGCGGGTTCGCCTTCCGGGGAAGTACCTGATGCCTTGGCGCCGGGGAAGTGACGCCAACACTCAGGTCGGAAGTCGGACCCGTGATCTCACCGGACGATCCGGTGCTACCTCGGGCTGGTCAGAAGATTCCGGGCAGTACCTCCTCGGACAGGTCGGCGAATGCCTGCTCCTGTGCCGCTGAGTACGTGTTCCAGTTCTCCGTGTTCCAGATCTCCACCCTGTTCATCGCCCCGATGACGACACAGTCGCGATCCAGCCCTGCGTAATCGCGAAGCATCGGCGGGATGGTGACCCGGCCCTGCTTGTCCGGCACCTCGTTGGAGGCCCCGGCGAACAACATCCGTAGGTAGTCCCGAGCACCCTTGTTGGTGATCGGAGCCTGCTTCAACTGCTCGGTCATCTGCACGAATTCGCTTTCGGGCCACACCGACAGCGACCGCTCCTGTCCTCTGGTGATCACCAGGCCTTCAGCCAATTCGTCGCGGAACTTCGCCGGCAGGAACAGTCGGCCCTTGTCGTCGAGCTTGGGGAAGTGCGTTCCAAGGAACACGCTCCACCTCCCCGTTGCGGACTCTCCGTCTCAGGTCGAGCTTGTTGTCCACCATTTCAGTACCACTGCGCTCCACCTTACTCCACTTTGCCCCACCGTCAACCAGATTCGCCCCGTTTCGCTCCCCCGTACGCTGGAGGTCACGAACCGGCAACAACGGGTGAGGGCGAATTAGATGAACGCCGAAACGACTGGTAACGAAACGCACGGAGATCTAGGCCCGACCCCTACGCCGGGTCAGAATGAGTCGGCCAACAACCAATGGGGAGGACTCAGGGTGAGCACCACCGCGACCAGCTCGGCCATGGAATTCGACGAGCTGACAGAGGTGGCGGGACGGGTCCGCCGAGCCATCGAGACTGTGATCGAAGGCAAACCCGATGTGGTCGAAGTAGCCGTCACCGTGCTACTCGCCGAAGGACACCTGCTGATCGAGGACGTGCCCGGCGTCGGCAAGACGATGCTGGCCAAGGCACTGGCCCGATCGATCGACTGCACCGTGCGCCGGATCCAGTTCACGCCGGACCTACTTCCGTCGGACATCACCGGCGTGTCGGTCTTCAACCAGGAGAACCGCGAGTTCGAGTTCAAGCCGGGCGCGGTGTTCGCGAACATCGTCGTCGGCGACGAGATCAACCGCGCCTCACCGAAGACCCAGGCCGCGCTGCTGGAGTCGATGGAGGAGCGCCAGGTCACCGTCGACACGACGACGTACCAGCTCGAGGCGCCGTTCATGGTGATCGCGACGCAGAACCCGATCGAGATGGAAGGTACCTATCCCCTTCCCGAGGCACAGCGCGACCGCTTCATGGCCCGGCTGTCGATGGGCTACCCGGAGCCGGCCGCCGAGCTGCGGATGCTCGACGGGCACGCCGCCGCCGAGCCGCTGGAGTCGCTGCAGCCGGTGACCGACGGACAGCAGATCCTCCGCCTGGTGAAGACAGTGCACTCGGTGCACGTGTCGGAGTCGGTGAAGGAGTACGCCGTCGCGCTCGTCGGGGCCACCCGCCGCTCGCAGGAGCTGCGCCTGGGCGCCAGCCCGCGCGCCACGCTGCACCTGGTCCGGGCCGCCCGGGCAGCTGCCGCGCTGGACTCGCGCGAGTTCGTCCTCCCGGACGACATCCAGGAGCTCGCCGTACCAGTCCTCGCACACCGAGTACTACCGGCCGCCGAAGCCCACCTGGGTGGACGTGGAGCGGCTGACATCATCTCCGGGCTCGTGGCCTCGGTGCCGCTGCCCCGCACGCGTCGGGACTGAGACATGCGGCAGGCTTTGCGCGGACTGACCACCCGGGGGCGGGCGTTCGTCGCAGCCGGGATCACTGCTTCTCTTTGTGCGTTGCTGCTCGGCCAGAAGGACCTGCTGCGGGTCGGCATCCTGCTGGTCGCGCTGCCGCTCGTGGCGGCACTTGTTGTCGGCCGGACCCGGTTGCGCCTGCAGGTACGGCGCAGCCTGGCTCCGGACCAGGTCCCGGTGGGGACTCCGTCGACGGTCGAGCTGACGCTGTCCAACCAAGGCCGGATGCCGGCTGGGCTGCTGCTGCTCGAGGACCGCATTCCATATGTACTGGGGCACCGCCCGCGATTCGTCGTCGACCGGGTCAGCCCGAACTGGAAGCGCACGGTCACCTATCCGGTGAAGTCCGATGTGCGTGGACTGTTCCAGGTCGGGCCGTTGATGTTGACGGTCGCCGACCCGTTCGGGCTGGTCGAGACGAGCCGGACGTTCACCCGGAGTCAGCACCTGCTGGTGACGCCACGGGTTTACCAGCTTCCCGAAGTACGGCTGGGAGCTGATCGTGCGGGGTCGGGCGAGAACCGGCCGCGCGCCATCGCGTCGGCGGGTGAAGAGGACGCGACTGTTCGCGAGTACCGCGACGGCGACGATCTGCGCCGGGTGCACTGGCGGTCGACCGCGCGGCGTGGCGCCATGATGGTTCGCCGGGAGGAGCAGCCCTGGCAGAGCCGGTGCGCGATCTTCCTGGACGCACGCACGATCTCGCACCACGGGCACGGGCCGTCGTCCAGTCTCGAGTGGGCGGTGAGCGCTGCGGCCTCGGTCGGGATCGACCGGATCCGGCGCGGCTACGTCACCACCCTGCTCGGCGGGCCGACCACGCTGTCGGCGATCAGCCACCGCAGCTCGACTGCGATCCACCAGCCGCTCACCAGCCAGCACCTGCTGACCGAGTGCGCGACGGTGGAGGAACACAAGTACGCCGAGATCGGCCCGCTGCTGACCGTCGACCGGCACATCCAAGAGCCCAGCCTGGTCGTCGCCATCGTCGGCGCCTGCAACAGCGAAGACGTCACCTCGCTCAATCGCTGGCGCACCACCCAAGCGACCGGAGTGGCGCTCTTGCTCGATGCGGCAAGCTGGTCAGTGGGCGCGGAGGGCACCGAGAAGGCCGCCCGGCTTACCGCGGCCACTGATGCCACCGAGAACGAACTGCGCCGCAACGGCTGGCGAGTCGCCAGAGTGCAGCGCGGAGACCATCTCCCGACCGTGTGGTCCACCCTAGGACTACGAAGCGGAAGGATCGCATGACCGGTCACGTCAGGATCTCCATCGCCGCCTGGGTCGCCACCGTGCTCGGCGCCCTCGTGCTCACGCCGGTGTTCTCCGGGCCGTTCCTGTTCATCAGCGCCTTCTTCTGCGCGATCGTGACCGCGGTCGGGATCGGGCTGCAGAACTGGCGGGCGCCGCGCATCGTCGTACCGTTCGTGCAGCTGCTGGTGCTGATCGAGCTGATCTCGCTGTCGTTCCTGCACAACACGATGAAGTGGGGCCTGATCCCGTGGAAGGCCACGGTGCTGGCCTTCAACGACCAGACGGTCGACGCGATGAACTCGATCAACCGCTTCAGCGCGCCGCTGCCTTATGACCGACACCTGCTGCTGTTCGCGTCGACGGTGATCGCGGTGGCCGGGTTGCTGATCCACTTGGTCGCAGTACAGATCAGGCAGGCAGCTTGGGCCGGTCTGTTGCTGCTGACGATGTACACCGTGCCTGCGGCGACCGTGCACGGCGGCCTGCCCGCTCTGCTCTTCATCCCGCCGGCGGTCGGCTACATCGTGCTGTTGTCGGCCGAAGGACGAACGAGGCTCAGTCGGTGGGGACGCCGGATCTCCGGGGTATCTCACCTGGACGCCGCCGAGCCGATCGAGGCCTCCGCGCTCGGCCAGGCCGGGCGACGGATCGGCCTGAGTGTCGTTGCACTGGCCGCGTTACTTCCGGCGCTGATCCCCGCATTGCCGGAAGGCGTGATCGGGAACGGCGTCGCCGGCGGTGGCGGGACAGGTACCGGCGCGATCGTCTCCCCCAACGACACGATGCTGGACATGGGCAAGAACCTGAAGCGTGGCGACAACGTCACTGCGCTGACCTACACCGGCGGTCCGTCGGAGGGTGTCTATCTGCGGCTGACCGCGCTGGACCTCTTCGACGGCAACACCTGGCGCAGGTCGGACTCGGGTGAGGGCCAGAAGATCGGCAACGATCCGCTGAGCCCACCGCCCGGCTACAGCGGCGACCTGAGCAAGGTGCCGGAGAACAAGCTGAAGATCCAGGTCAGCCGCAGCTTCCGGTCGCAGTTCGCGCCGGTGCCGTATCCGCTGCGGACGATCTCGCTGAAGAAGAACTGGAAGTTCGACGCGAGCACGCTGGACGTGCTGTCCACCAACGGCAGCGTCGTCGGCGGCCAGGACTTCAACCTCAGCTGGTACGACCTGAAGCCGACCGCGGAGGAGCTGAACGAGAGCATCCCCGGCGGCGAGCCCGACCAGACCACCAGCGACGTGCCGGAGCGGACTGACCCGAAGTTCAAGGCGCTGGCCCAGCAGATCACCGCCAATGCGAAGGGCAACCACTACCTGCAGGCGACCGAGCTGCAGGAATGGTTCCGTGGCAGCGACTTCACCTACAGCACGGCGGCGGACAGCTCGAGTGGCATGCGCGCGCTGGACAAATTCCTCTTCGGGGACAAGACCGGGTACTGCGAGCAGTTCGCGACCGGGATGGCATTGCTGGCCCGCACCCTCGGCATTCCGGCGCGGGTCGGGATCGGATTCCTGCCGGGGCAAGCGGGCAAGAACAACCAGCACGTCGTGAAGATGCACGACATGCACGCCTGGCCCGAGCTGTACTTCGAGGGCTCCGGCTGGGTCCGCTTCGAGCCGACCCCGTCGGTACGGGCCGCGACGACGCCGACCTGGACCAACTCGAACAACCTCACCCCGAGCAACCCGACGACCGCGCCGACCACGGCGCCGACGACTCCGGGCTCGACCAACAACCCCGAGACCGAGCGGCCGGGTGACAAGCGCAACCTGCCCGAGGACAACGGTCTCGTCCCGGTCGGTGGCGGCAACTGGTTCACCAACGGCGGCGCCAAGATCATCGGGCTCTCGCTGGCGGTGATCCTGTTGCTCGGGGTGCCGTGGCTGGTTCGCACGCTGACCAGGCGGAAGCGGTACAGCCGGCCACCGAGCCGGATCGGTATCGAGGGATTGTGGGCAGAGGTCCGCGACACCGCTCGCGACCTCGGCCTGGACTGGTCGGAGATCGCGACACCTCGCCAACTCGGCGACTGGCTGGTCACCAAGGTCCCGGAGGAGACGCAACCCGCGGCACTCCGGCTGGCCCGCGGCGTCGAAGCCATGCGGTACGCCGGGCTGGGCGACTCGTACCCCGACCTCCGCTCCGAGACCGAGGAAGTCCGCAAGGCACTCTGGATCGACACCCGCTTCCTCCGTCGGTGGCGCGCCAGACTGCTGCCACCGTCCTGGCGCTGGTACCTCAACCGAGGCAGCTCCGAGGCCTCCGACCTCCTGGACGAGTTCGACCTCCTCCTGGCCCGGATCCGCAGCGCCCTACTCCCCCGCCGCCACGCCAGCTAGCCCACCTGGACCACAACTGCTTTCACCCGCCCCGCCCGGCAGCATTCTGGACCACGAGCTGGCGTGGGGCGGGTGGAAGCTAACCAGGCCAGGCAGCGACGCGCAGCCGACAGCGAGGCCCGAGCCGCGCGTACGTAGTACCGGCGAATGCAGAACCACACCCGGCGCAGACGCGCGGGTGTGGCTCAGGAAGGGCGGAGGGTCAGAGGTCCTCGTCGCGGCGGCGGCGCCAGCGGTCTTCCATCCGCTCCATGAAGCTGCCGGACGAGTCATGTCTGGTCCGGTGCCGTTTGGACTGCGGCGGAGGCGGCGGCAGGTCGTCGCCGTCGCTCGCGTTGCTGATCCGCTTCATGCTCAGCGCCGCGACGTACAGGCAGGCGACCATCATGACGAAGCCGATGACTCCGATGATGGTGTTGGGAATGATCGCACCGGTCATCAGTACAACGATGCCCAGCACGAATCCAACGCCGGCAAGCACTGCCCGGCGCTTGTAGTACAAGCGCACATTGGTGCCTCGCATGGCGGAAACAAACTTCGGGTCTTCCGCAGCGAGGGCACGTTCGAGCTGCTCGAACTGGCGCTGCTCTTCTTCCGAGAGGGGCACCGTCGATCCCTCCATGGTGAGCGCGATCTCGATAGGCCGAGTCCAGTCTAGGCCGACCATGCGGTCCACGAAACCCTGACCGCCTGTCCCGCGCGTCACGGTCCGGCAACTCCGCGCTGTAACCGCTCCTCCGGCACCGGTTTCAGCGCTGGGAGGCGAGTGTTCATCCGGCGTGTCGACCCCACTCGGATACAGCAAGTAACCATCTTCCGAGCGCCGCATGGCGCCCGGAAAGGCAGTCCCCGGCCGACCAGAGCGTCGTACGAACGATTGACCTACCCGCTGGCCGGCTTCAGCGCGTCGCGAGGATGTGCAGCTGAGGTGCGAGGGCGCGGAAGGCGGGGTGCTGGCTGGCGGCTCGCTCGAGTTCGGCCAGAGCTTCAGGGGCGCCCGGCTCGGAGTCGACGAACGCGGCCGGGACCAAGTCGGCGAACGTACGCACGCCATGCACGGTGTGCACCATGAAGCCGGCCTCGGCGAGCTGGGCGATGATGCCCGCCTCGTCGAAACGGCGGGGCATCGGGTCGGTCGGTCCCCAGCGGCCGTCGGCGTCCTGCAGTGCGACGCGTGCCTCGGTCAGGTGCCCGGCCAGCGCGCGGGCCAGGACCACGGCGTTGCGTTGGGCAACCAGGAGGCTGAGTACGCCGCCTTCCCGTAGTACGGAGGCCATCGCCTGGAGAGCCTGGACCGGGTCGTCCACGACCTCGAGTACACCGTGGCAGAGGACCGCGTCGGCGGTCGACGCCCCCGCGACCTCGGGCAGCTCGGCAGCATCGCCCTGGACACCACGGACGAGCTTGCTCACACCTTCGTCGGCAGCGCGCCGTTCGAGCGAGGCGAGTGCGTCGGGGCTGGGGTCGACCACGGTGACGCGGTGACCTTCAACCGCGAGCGGTACAGCGAAACCGCCGGTACCGCCGCCGAGGTCGACGATGTCCAGACCTGCCCCGGGGTCGATTCGGGCCCGGCCCGCAAGTGCGACCCGGAGAGCCTCGGCAACCAGCGCCGTTCGCACCGAGCGCCGACGTCGGTCGACCATCCTGAAGCCCCTCCTCGCGACAACACCACAACGAGCCACACCCTACTGGCCGAGCACCCACCCGCTTCACCTCAGGTACGACGCGACAGTTGCCTACCGAGGCGGTCGATGGCTTCCTCTGCTTCGTCGAGCAGGAACTCGGCAACCTCGACCGACCGCTCAGCAGTCGCACCGACGAACGTCGCGTTGCTCACCGCGGTCGCCCAGGCCGTACCCGTCGCCACCAGCCACTCGTCCATCGGCGTACCGGCCTTCGCCGCCCACGCTTCCTCGTACGCCGCAACGCCCGCCCGCCGAGCGGCCATCACCACGTCGAGCATGGCCGGCCCCACCCGAGCACTCCCCCAGTCGATCAACCGTGGCGGCCTCGACTCCCCGGGATCCGCCGCGATGACGTTGTCGCCGTACACGTCGCCGTGGATCAGCGTCGCCGGCAGGACCTCCAGCCCGAGCAGCAACCGCTCGTCCTCGGCGAACCGCGCAAGCAACTCGAGCGCCCGGTCGAACACCGCGTGCGGCCCGAGTTGTGCTGCTCTGGCAATGCCACCCGGCGCGAACCCGGTGAACGCCGACCTCAGGAACTGCTCGTCGACCTGTGGAATCTCCGCCGGCAACTCGTCGACCCGACCGAGGTGCCGTAGGTGCAGCCGCGCGAGAGCGGCGTACACGACCGCGGGTGGCTCAGCGGTCCATCCGATCACCCCACCGACCTCGAACGGCACGACAATCCACGGGCCGTCCTCATCGATGCCGGAGTCGATCAAGTCCGGAAACACCGGCTCGACGACGTCCAGGCTGTTGAGCGCAGCCTCCTCGCCACGCGTCGCCCGCTTGGCGACCACGTCGACCAGACCGGGTTGCCCGCTCGTCTCGTACGCGATCTCGACCCGCTCGACCACCGGCGCCGTCGCACCACCGATCAGGGCCGTCCGTCGCCCGATCCCGACGACGACCGCATCGCCACCCAGCCAGTTCTGGATCGCGGCGTGACGAATGGGCGGCGACTTCACCCGGCCGAGCGTAGGCGCGGTCGCCCAGGGACCGACACCGGTTTTCCCCGGAACTCCCGGGCCGAGGATCATGGCGGTCATGGCGTCAGTTCCGGAGCTTCTCGATGTGGTTGCCTTTGGCGCCGATCCGACCGGGCGGGCCGACTCCGCGCCGGCCGTCGCCGCGGCGCTGCGGCATGCCAAGGGTCTTGGCCGGCCGGTACGGATCGAGTTCTGTGAAGGCACCTTCCAGCTGTATCCCGAGCAGGCGGAGACGCGTGAGCTGTACGTGTCGAACACGGTCGGGGCCGATCAGCGGTACCGGGACAAGAAGATCGGGTTGCTCGTCGAGGACATGCACGACGTCGTCGTGGACGGGCGTGGAGCGAAGCTCGTTTATCACGGGCTGCAGACGGCTTTCGCGGCGATCCGTTCGTCGAAGGTGACGTTCACGAATTTCTCCTTCGACTACGCCGCTCCGAAGGTCGTCGACGTGACGGTCGCCGACGCGGGAGTAGCCGATGGGTACGCCTACCGCATCTTGGCGGTCCCGGCCGGCAGCCCGTACGTGGTCAGCGGGAACCACGTCACCTGGCTCGGCGAGACGAGTCCGGTCACCGGTACGCCGTACTGGTCGGGCGTCGATGAACTTGAGTACACGCAGGTTCATGACCCGGTGGAGCGGCGGACCTGGCGCGACGACAATCCTTTGTTTACCGACGTCGCCGACGTGGTCGATCTCGATGGGCAGCGGATCCGCATCGACTACGCGATCGGTACGGCGCCGGGTGATGGTGGGCTCGTCTATCAGATGCGGCTGATCGAGCGGGAGGAGCCGGGCGCGTTCATCTGGGAGTCGCGCGATGTCACGTTGCGAGCGCTCGATGCCCATTACCTGCAAACGTTTGGAGTTGTCGGTCAGTTCAGCGAGAACCTCACCATCGATCGGGTGAACTTCGCGCCGGATCCGTTGTCCGGTAGGACCACTGCCTCGTTCGCCGACTTCGTCCAGCTGTCCGGGATCAAGGGCGACGTCACCATCACGGACAACGTCTTCGACGGTCCGCACGACGATCCGATCAACATCCACGGGACGTATCTCGAGGTCATCGGGAGGCCGGCGCCGGAGGAGGTGGCGTTCTCCTACGAACACCCGCAGACAGCCGGCTTCCCGCAGTTCTATCCGGGCGACGAGGTGGAGTTCGTCGACAAGCTGACGATGTTCCCGCTCGTTGATGGCCGGGCCGTGGTCACCGCTGTCGACGGGCCGAGCGGGCTGGATCACGCCAAACCGCTGACCACGATGACCGTCACCTTCGACCGGCCGCTCCCCGACGCGATCGAGATCGGCGGCACGGTCGCGGAGAACCTCACCTACACGCCGTCGGTCGTCATCGCCGGCAACATCTTCCGCAACGTGCCGACCCGCGGCATCCTCGTCACCACCCGCAAGCCGGTACTGATCACCGGTAACCGTTTCGAGGCGATGTCGATGGCCAGCATCTACATCTCCTCGGACGCCTACCAGTGGTACGAATCCGGTCCCGTCACCGACGTCACCATCCGGGACAACGAGTTCGTCCGGCCCGCCGAACCGGTCATCTTCATCGAGCCGACCAACCGCGACATCGATCCGGCCCGCCCGGTGCACCACAACATCAGCGTCGTGGCGAACACCTTCGACGTCGGCGACCTCACGGTGGTCAACGCCAAGAGCGTGGCCGGCTTCCACTTCACCGGCAACACGATCCGCCGCCTCGACGGACCGACCCACCCGCCGTACACCTCCCCACTGTTCGTCTTCACCGGCAGTACGGACATCCAGATCACCAACAACAACTACGCGAGCAACCTGAACACCAGCACCGCGCCGGACGGCCCGTACTCCGGTGGTACCGGGCGCTAGCGGATGACGCGGTAGCGGAGGTGGGTCACCCCGCTGCCGGCCTCGACAACGCGGTCGCGTTCCAGGTTGACCGGGTCGGCACCGAGTAGGTCGAACAGGCGGACGCCCCCGCCGAGCAGTACCGGCACCAGGTGGACCTGGATCTCGTCGAGCAGGCCAACCGCCAACGCCTGCTGGGCTGCGGTGGCGCCATGCAGTCCGACCACACGATCCCCCGCCACGGCCTGCGCCTGGGCGATGGCGCTCTCGATGCCGTCGGTGACGAAGGTGAAGACGTCCGGCGCCTCGGCCGGCGGGTTGTGGGTGAGTACGAAGCAGGGAACCTGGCCGGCCGGGCCGCCGTCACCCCAACCGCCGTCGCCGACGCAGATGTCGTAGGACCGCCGGCCCATCAGAATCACGCCGGCACCGTCCACCATCTCCTGGAGCACCGCCTGGTCGGCGGGGGTCGAGGTGGGGCCGAGCCAGTGATGCAGGACCTCGCCGCCTTCGCCCAGCGGGTTCTTCCGGCTGTCGTGCGGCCCGGTGACGAACCCGTCCAGCGACATCGACATGCTCACGGCTACTTTTCCCATGACTCCTCCTCAGGCCTTGTTCCCGCTCCTTGCGGGATGCCTCAAGCCTGTCGGCTGGGCGGCCGCAGGACATCCGTGGCCACTACGGAATCCACTGATGACCCGGCATCGCGGCCTTGAGAGCGGCCAGCTCAGAGCGTCCTTCTGCGGACCGTTCCGGTAGGAGGAGCAGGGTGACGGCGTGTTCGAAGCGGGCGCCGAGTCGCTCCCACCTCATCACCGCCTCGGCCATCAGCTGCGGGTCACCGGTATGTCGGGCGGTCGCCCTGGTGAGGCAGGCAGCCGCCCAGTCGTTCTCCGCCGCAGCTGGTCCGGCTTCCGCGAGTCGCTCGGCAGCATCGGGCAACCCCGCGACCACTGCTAGCTCCGCCCCGGTTGCGTGGGCATAGGCCATCCACCACTTCTCCGCGAACGGCACCAGCGCAGCGGCGACCAGCTGCGGCGCATCGGCGTACCGGCCCGTGTGTGCGGCGACTCGGGCGTCGCTGAAGGCGGCGGCTGCTGCAAGGGCGAGGGAGTCGGCTGCGTCGGCTACGTGAGCCATGCGGCGGGCGCGTGACCGCCACTCCTCGAAGGCCGGGCCGTCGCCGCGCAGTCCGTGTACCAGTGCCACGATCGCCGCCGCCGAGGCCGGCCAGTCCCCGCGGAGCGAGGAGAGCTCCGACTCAACACCGGCTGTCGTGGCGTACAACCAGCCGTCCCACAGCACATCGGCCTGAGCTAGTGCCTCATCAAACCGGCCACTCAGCCCGCAGAGCCGGATCAGCCTCGGCGCGACGATCGCAGGATGCGTCGCGACCGCGCCGTCCCGAGACGCCTGCTCAGCAATGCTCGCGGCGGCCGGTAGATCCCCGGCGGCCAGTGCAGACGTCGAAGCCACATGGAAGAGGTCAACCAGTTCGGCCGCGACCGCTGGCTCGAACCGGGATGCAGTGGCAGCCAGCCGGAGCCGCTCGTCCGACAGCCGATGGGCCTGGCGCAACCGCCCAGCGTTGGCCAGTGCAGTGCCCAGCGCGTCCAAGGCTCCCAACACCAGCGCGTCGTCGCCGGACCGCCGTGCCGCCGACACTGCGGCTCGCGACAACTCCAGGTCCGGCTCGAGCGGCGTCTCACCCGACACCCACGCCCGCGCCATCGCTAGTACTGCCTCGGACCGCTCGTCCGCCGGGTCGGCCAGTGCGGTCGCCTCCTCCAGCAACGCGACCAGGCGATCGCGCGGAACCGGTTCGGTGAACGCCATCGAGAACCGCGTGGCAGCCACCACCGCCGAGGCAAGCGCCACTGCCCGCGCCCCTGCGCTGTCGGCGCGAGTCGCCGCCTGCATGAACAACCCGAAGGCGGTCTCCCCATTGGCCGTCGTGAGCGCAACAGACGCAGCCAGCCCAAGATCCTCCGCCGCCGCGGCCGGATCCGGCGCCAACTCGGCAGCCGTCCGGTAGTGCTCGTCCGCCGCCATCACCTGCCCCCGCCCAAAACTAAGCCGCCCCAACCCCTTAGCCAGCCAGTACGCCGCACCGCCCGACCCTCCGGCCGACGCGGTACCGCCTGGTATCCCCTCCGTTGCTGTCTCGCCCCGGACCGCCTGCGTCAGGGCGTGGCGTAGGTCGTCGGCGACTGCGTCGAATTCGGCGGCTTCCAGGTGGTCGATCCGTGCCTCCATCCGGGCAGCCGTGGCGGCGGCCCACTGCAGGTAGCGCGGTCCGACGTCCTCACCACTCGTCTCCAACTCGCGCAGAGCAACCGCCCGGACCGTCTCCAACAACGACCAACGAGTAGCCGCACCGACCCGCCTGTGCACGACCAGACTCCGGTCGACCAACCTGCCGATGAGGTCGGCAACCGCACCTCGCCCCTGCTCCGGGTTCAGCGCCGCAACAGCATCAAGATCGAACCCACCGACGAACACCCCCAGCCGGCGGAACAACACCCGCTCGTCATCATCCAGCAGTTCAAGGCTCCAGCCGATCACATCCCCGAGCGAATGATGCCGCTCATCCGGACCGCGACCACCGGAGATCAACCGCAACAGGTCATCCAGCGCAGCGCCCACACCATCCACACCCAGCGACGCGGTCCGCGCGCCCACCAACTCAATCGCCAAAGGCATCCCGTCAAGCGCGACACACAGCTGCTCAACCTCCGCCGACTCAGCGACAAGCTCCGGATCGGTAGCCCGCGCACGATCCAGGAAGAGCCGCGCCGCCTCATCACCGAGCGGAGGCACCTGAACGAGTCGCTCCCCCGGCACCGCAAGCCGTTCGCGACTAGTCGCCAGGATCGTCGTCTGCGGGCACAACCGAAGGATCCGCGCGACCAGCTCCCCCACCTCGGCGATGACGTGCTCGCAGTTGTCCAGCACCAATAGAACCCGCTCGCTCCGCAGCCGGTCGATCACCGCGTCAGCAGGCGTCCCCGGCGGCCTCTCGACGACACCAAGAACCTGAGCCACCGCCTGACCGACACCACCAGCTCGCACCGGCACCAGATCGACGAACAAAACATCGCGTTCCAGCCCCTCGGCCACCTCGACAGCAAGCCGCGTCTTACCCATCCCACCAGCGCCGACCAGACTGACCAGCCGCGATTGCTCAAGCGCCGTCGATGCCGCGGCCAGCTCCTGCTCCCGCCCGACGAACGACGTCGGAAACACCGGCAGCCCCGCGGCGGCGGGCGCACCGGTAGTACCGGCTCCACGCGCTGCGGAACTGGCTGTCGCCCCGCCCGCAGCCGAAGCGTCCGCGAGTGCCGCCAGCGTCCGCCGGTCCGGTACGCCGGCCTTGCGCAGCAACGAAGCCACGTGGCTTTCCACCGTACGGATGGACAGATCCAGCTGAGCAGCGATCTGCGCGTTCGACTGGTGCCCGCGGATCGCCGCCAGCACCTCGCCCTCCCGCGCCGAAACCTGCTCCCGCCACTCCATTCCGGCACTCTAATGTCCGTGGTGGTCACGGATGCGCGCGCTTCACCGCCGTACGAGGCTGGCGTCATGACCCCACAAGACACAGCTCGCCGCATCATCGATGCCAACCACTACCTGACCCTCGCGACCGCCGACCGCGATGGCCGGCCCTGGGCATCTCCCGTGTACTTCACCCCCGACGGCGGTACCGACATCTACTGGGTCTCCCGCCCGGACAGCCGCCATTCCCTCAACCTCACCGCCCGCCCCGAGGTCGCCATCGTCATCTACGACTCCCAGCGCCCGGTCTTCACTGCCGAAGCCGTCTACCTGACCGCCCACGCCGAACAGGTCCCCGACTCCGACCTAATCCGCTGCACGCCCACCTACCGCAGCCGCCTCCCCGACCTGACCACCTTCACCCCCGAACACCTACAAACACCAAACCCCTTGCGCCTCTACCGCGCCCGCGCCCTAGAGGCCTCCGTCCTCCTCAACAACGACGGCCCCGACCTCCGCGTACCACTCACCCTCCCGATCTAGCGAATGCACTGCTACCTGTTGCGGAAGGCAACGGCAAGCAGTCGCTCAATGAACGACTCAGGATCGCCGCTGCCCCACGGGTTGTAAGAAACAGTCAGCTGCCGCCGCCCATCCTCCGTGCTCCAGGACGCAGCCTGATAGCCGAAGATGTCACCCTCGTGCCCCCACAGCCGCGTGCCGTTGACCACCTTGGTCTCCACCCCAAGCCCGTAGTCGTAATCCCGCCCAGTACTCCGAATCTGCAGCAGCTCCCTCTGCTGCTCCGGCCGAAGCAACCTGCCGGTGACCAACGCACGGAAGAACCGGTTGAGGTCAGCCGCAGTAGACACCACCTCACCCGATGCGCCACCAACCGACGGATTGAACCTGGTGATATCCACCGGCTCCACCTGATCGCCCACCCGTCGCGGCAGATACCCATGCGCATGAGACCCCACGATCACCGACCGACGCCCAGGAAACTCCGTCCCGCGCAACCCCAGCGGACGCAGCACCCGCCGCTCAGCCTCCCTGGCGTAGTGATTGCCAGTCACCCGCTCAATCACCAGAGCGAGCAGGATGTAGTTGGTATTCGAGTACATCCACGAAGTACCAAGCTCGAACAGCAACGCCTCCCCCGCCGTGAACTTCAGCAACTCTTGCGGAGTCCAGGTCCGATCGCGAAGCCCAACCACCTGGTCAACCCCGCCGTAGAGAGTGCGAAACGCGCGGGTATTCGTGTAGTTCACGATGCCACTGGTGTGCTGCAGCAACTGCCGCACCGTGATCCGCCCACCCTCGGCGACCACGCCAGGCAACCACCGCTCAACACTGTCCCCCAGCCGAAGCCGCCCTTCCCCAACCAACTGAAGCACCACAGCCGCCACAAACGACTTGGTAATACTCCCCGCCCGAAACCGCCCGCCGGCAACCACCGGCTTCCCCTCCCCGAGCTCAGCAACCCCACCACTCCCCCGCCAAACCCGACCACCACCCCGCACCTCAGCCAACACCCCAGACGCCGCCGACGAAGCCATCTCATCGAGAACCTCCTGCAACCCAGCAGCATCAGGCTCCACGCTGGTAGCAATCTCTTCCGCAGAGGCAGGACGCGGGCTGGCCCCCAGCACCCCACCGCCTCCAACAGCCACGGCGACGACCCCGGCACCGGTCTTGAGCGTGGTCCGACGACTGACCATTCGACCTTCCCCTCGACTAGAAACATATAACTAGTCTACTAGCACAATAGGTGAATGAATCAAGCGCGCAGTCAATGCGGCTCCCCCGAACCCCACCCAAGGCCCAGCCCCAGAACATTGCCTAGGGCAACAACCCGACCATGGCCGACGGCCTAGGCAGCTTCCAGACGCCAGGTACCGCTTGAGATCCAGACGATCACCAGCCCACCCAATCCGCACAATCGGACCCCGTCGAGTGCCTGGAAATCCCGACGACCACACCCGCGAGTTAACCGAACCCAGGGCGGTCCCGTACGCCGGTAGCGCAGCCATGCCCACCCGGGAGAGCACCGCAACCACCGACTGCCCGACAACAGCACGCTCACCACCACAATCGAGCCACCCGACGCAGGACCGGGCGCGGCGGGTGCGTCGGAACCACTCCACCAGACACACTCGCCCGAGAGGTCACCACCGCGTCAAGCCGCGGCGCCAACCCGGGCTAGAGCCCCAACGTCCTCCGTCGCCCCATTCCCGACGGACTACCAGCCGCCCGCGACCGGAGACTGGGGAGACAAATACCCCCTCTGCGGGCGAATTCCCTCCGCAAGCTCCGCGAAAAGTCTCCCCACCACCTGCGCCCGGCCGACCAACGCAACAGCCCGACGCACCTGCACGCCGACCGCGCAGCCGTACTCACCTGGGCCAGCACGATCGCGCAGGACTACTCACCGAGGCGAGCACTCGGACCACCCGCCGTCCAACAACCTGGCGACCACCGCAGTGTTCGAGCCGCGCGACGTAGGAGCGCCCACCAGGGGGGTTGGAGCATCCAGAGCGGGGGCGACGCGCAGGAGCGGGCGCGACAGGTGCGTCGACCAGATGCCACTCACCCAACCCGACGACCGGCACAGCCGGCGAGCACGGCACACGAGCTGCTGTACGACGATTGCACGCGCCTGCGCATCTGGGCGAGCACATGCAAACCACCGACCGTCTGGCAACAGCGCGCCCGGCACGGCGGTCAAGCCGCGCGACGCCAGAGCACTCAACCCGGCCGATCACTCGGACCACCTGCCGGCTAGCAACCACGTGCCGCCTCGGCGGTCGCACCGCGCGACGCAGGAGCGCCCACCAGGGCGGCGGGAGCGCCCAGAGCGGAAGCGACGCAGGAGTGGACGCAGCGGGCGCGGGAATCCACCCACCCGATGCAATTCACCTAACCCCGGCCGACCACCACAGGAGCCCCGGTGTCCGAGACACGAGCAGCTGTACGTAGATAGCGCCGGAGTACTCCTTCACCCGGGCGACCACTCGGAACCACCTGCAGCCCGGCAAGCAGGTGATCATCAGCGTGGTCGCACCGCGCGACGTAGGAGCGCACACACCGGGCGGGCGGGAGCACCCAGAGCGGAAGCGGCGCAGGAGCGGACGCGGCGGGTGCGTGGGGCTGATTCGGGTGTGTGGGGGCTGATTCGGGTGCGTGGGGTGGTTTGGGTGCGTGGGGTGGTTTGGGTGCATGGGGTGGGGATAGGCGAGCGCCCGCGGGACGGGGGCCCGCGGGCGCTGCGTTGGTGGGGATGTGGGCGGGTTAGCTTGCCTGCATCCAGGGTTGGGCTAGGACTGACTGGGGGTCGGAAGCCCTGGGGAGGACGGGTTGAGTGGTGAGGTTGAGGCTGGATTCGACCAGCTCGTAGAAGGTTTCGGCGGCGCGGACGAGGTCGTCGGCCTCGCGGGTCGTGACGGCTCGTTCGAGGCCTGCTTCGGCGGCGGCGCGTTGGGTGGCGCCGGCGGCGAAGAAGGAGGCCCATTCGCCGAACTCGGGGGCTACCTCGGACAGCAGCACCCAAGCGTTGCGCTGGACGCGACGGCGGGCGCCGGAGCGGGCCGGGCGGGCTCGGACGGCGAGCACCGCGGCGGCGACTCGGAGGGCGGCCACGTGGGCGCTCGAGTAGCGGATCAGGTGGTCGTCGGCCTCGCGGGCCTCGGTGAGCGCGGTCCGCGCCCGGGATAGATCGCGGCTGGCTGAGCCGGCGGCTGCCGGCGAAACCGGTGAAACTGTCATCGGTCCGTCACCCTCTCGAGTTGCCAACGTCCTGAGTCCGGGTCGTGCGCGAGATCGAACATCTCCCGCCGGCCATGCCGGCCGCACCCTGCCTCCACGCGGAAGACCGCCCGTTGCGGCCCCCAATCCGCATCCAGCACACCGACGGAAGCGGATGATCCCGCGATCGCGGTTGCCGTCGCGGCGCCTACGCCGGCGCCGATCACGCCACGCTCCCACCAGGCCGCCGTCTCCACCCAGTGGGCTTCGACCGCACAGACCCGCCATAGCCGTCCGCGCCACAGGAACTGCTGTGGAGTCTCGATCCCGTCCACGACGTCTGAACGCACCTCGACGGACTCATCGAACTCCCACATGCTGCATCGCCTCCTGTGCGCGAACTTCTTCCCCTGGTCAGCGGCCCGGTGGGTGGGCGCCAGGTGGGGGTCGAGGTCCACCTCGGCGCCCGGCCCACCGGGACCACCGGTTACCGATGCGGCCGCAACTCCGCACCGGAGTCCTTCAGTCGTTCCGATCGCCGGCGCCCGGTCTCCCGACGAGACCGGCCTGGCGGCAATCGAACATCTGTTCGAACACTGAAAGCGTAACCCTGCCCGCCGACAATCGTCAACGGGACGTAAGCGGCCGGCGGGCCGCGACGGGTGCTCCCGCGGCCAGACTGGAGCCAGCACCCGGACCCGCCGGGTGACGGACTGGAGCCGATCGATGCCGAGCACCCGCCGCCGTACCCTCGCTGTCGCCACCGTGGCGGTCGCCGCCGTGGTCGCAGCCGTCGCGCTGCCGCTCTTCCAGCCTTGGCGGCTCTTCACCGGCAAGGTGGTCGACGAAGCGCTTCCGGGCGCCGATCCGATCTCCATGACCACATCCTCGACGGCGCCACCGACAATTTCCGGCGGCCGCCGCCAGACCCCCGCCGCGACCCCACTCCAGACGCCGCCAAGCACTCCGGCAACTACGACGGCAACCACGACGGCAAGCGCCCCAAGACAGCTCGCCAAAGGCAGTTTCATCACCCACGAGCACCGCACCACCGGTACCGCCTCAGTCCTCGAACTGCCCAACGGCTCCCGCGTACTACGCCTGGAGGCGCTGGCCACCTCCGACGGCCCAGACCTCGAGGTCTGGCTCAGCGACGCCAAGGTGGTGGAGGGCAGACCCGGCTGGCACGTCTTCGACGACGGCCGGTACCGCAGCCTCGGCCAGCTCAAAGGCAACCAGGGCAACCAGAACTACGCGATCCCCGCCGACGTCGATCTGACCGCCCTCCGCAGCGTCTCCATCTGGTGCAACCGCTTCAACGTCTCCTTCGGCGCCGCAGCGCTCACGTGAGCCTGGGGCCTGGGGCCGGACGCCGGGAGGCCGGGACGCCAGAACCCGGGACGCCGGTACGCCAGGCACCCCCTGAGTTCACCTAAAACCGGATGTACCCACCCACTCCCCCGAACTACTGTCAGCCCCATGACCACCGGCAGCGCCTTCATCTCCGCGCGGACCCTGAGCCAGGGCTTCCACGACGAGATCATCCGCCCGCTGCTGACCGGGACCCCTTACGCAGCAGGCCTACTAGGCTGGGGCTCAGACGTACTCGGCTACGACACCCAGAGGTCGATGGACCACGGCTGGGGCCCGCGCCTGCACGTCTTCGTCGACGCCTACCAGGTAGACCACGTCACCACCGCAGTAGAGCAAGGCTTGCCGACGCAGTACCGCGGGCACCCCGTCCGCTTCGGCTGGGACACCCAAGAGCCGATCCACCACATCACGGTCACCACTGTCGACGCCTGGCTCGAGGAGCACCTCGGTGTGCTCAACGGCCGCCACCTGAGCCTCCAGGACTGGCTGGTGACTCCGCAGCAGAAGCTGCTCGGGGTGGTCAGCGGTCAGGTGTACGCCGATGACGGACGGCTGCAGGTGGTACGGGACGAGCTCCGGTGGTACCCGGATGACCTCTGGCGCTGGATGATCGCCTGCCAGTGGTCCCGGATCGCTGAGGAGGAGTCCTTCGTCCAGCGCACCTCCGAGGTCGGGGACGAGCTCGGCTCGCGCGTAGTCGCAGCACGTCTCACCCGCGACCTGATGCGGCTGGCCCTGCTGATGGAGCGCACCTACGCGCCCTACACGAAGTGGCTCGGCACTGCCTTCGCCCAGCTCGGCCACCCGGACGGGCTGGACCGCGATCTAGAAGACACACTCAAAGCCGGCACCTTCGCAGAGCGCGAGCGCGCGCTCACATCGGCGTACCGGAAGGCAGCGGTCCGGTTCAACGCGCTGAGGCTGACCACACCCGTCGACGTGGAGCCGCAGCAGTACCACGAGCGCCCGGCGATCGTGCTCGGCGCAGACCGGTTCGTGCAGGCCTGCCTGCAAGCAGTGAAGGACCAGCAGGTGCGGGAGCTCGGGCTGGTCGGGGCGATCGGCCAGTTCGCCGACAACACCGCAGTACTGAGCAATCCCAAGGCCTACCGCAAGTTGATCAGCATCTACGAGAAGTAGGGTTCCGCACGTGAGCACTCATCCCAATGTCCAGCGGGTGGCCGATGCACTGGCGGCAGCCGGTGCCACTGGTGAGATCAAGATCCTTGACGACGCAGTACCGACCGCAGCCGCCGCTGCTGAGGAGCTCGGCTGTGAGGTCGGCGCGATCGCCAACAGCCTGATCTTCGACGGCGACGGCGCCCCCGTACTGATCCTGACGTCCGGCGCGCACCGGGTGGACACCGCGAAGGTCGCCGCCGAGCTGGGTATCGGCAAGCTCCGCCGCGCGACGCCGGAGTTCGTGAAGGAGCACACCGGCCAGTCGATCGGCGGGGTCGCACCGGTCGGGCACCCGCAGCAGGTCCGCACACTGGTCGACACCACCCTCGACCAGTACGCCGAGGTCTGGGCGGCCGCCGGCATCCCCCACTCGGTCTTCCCGACCTCGTACGCCGAGCTGCTCAAGGTCACCAACGGCACCCCGATCACCGTCAACTGAAACTCGTCAGCGCCGGACCGATGAGTCCGGCGCCCGGCGGGAGTCTCATCTGGCAACAACCGCTCGACAGATGGGAACCGACGATGACGCAGGGACCGCTGGACCACGAGTTCACGGCAGTGATCGAGAAGGACGGCGCCTTCGCCACGTACCTCACCGTGCCCGACTCGGCCGAGGTGCTGGGCACCAGGAAGGCAGTGAAGGTGACCGGTACGGTCGACGGCCACCCGTACGACGCAACGCTGATGCCGTCAGGCGCCGGCCCGCACTGGATGCCGCTACGCGCCGCCCTGTGCAAGCAACTCGGCAAGAGCCAGGCCGGCGACGAGGTGAAGGTCCACCTCACCCAAAGGCACAGCTAGGCGAGCAAGCCGTCGATGGTCGTCCGGACGAAGCGTCGCGCAAGCAGGCCACGGCGAAGGCGCGACGCCGGGTTGCGACGAAAGGCCGCGCCTCCGTACCGACGGTCGTAGATATCGGCGACGATCGCTGGCGGGGCTCCGAGCGACGGCAGGAGCTCAAGGGCCTCGCGCTTGGTGATCAGGCGGCCGTCGGTCAGGGTGACGCCGGCCCGGGCGACGGTGATGAGGCCGTGGTCGACCCAGACGTCCGCCCACCAGCGCTTCCACTTGCGGGCAGCCGGGTACCAGAACGTCTCCAGGTCCTCCCGGACGAACGCCGCCAGCTCCGCATCACTAGTTGCCGGAAGCAACGAAGACGGCGCAGGCCCATAGATGCTGAGGTCGCCCAGCATCAACTCGCGCCGGGTCACAGCCGTCACCGGCCGCTCGAAGTACTCCCGGTGTGCCCAGGTCGGATGCAGCAGCGACGCGTCAGCCAACTGATCCACACGCACGTAGCTGCAGTGCAGCCCACTCGCCAACGGATGCGCTGCCTCCAGCGAGCGATGAAGCGCCTGCAACCCCGAAGCATCGCCAACCGGCCCGTCGAGAACAGCAATCAAGTCCAGGTCGCTGACCCCGAGCTGATAGTCGCCCAGTGCAAGCGATCCATGCAGCCACAGCGCACGCAGCGGTACCACCGATGGCAGAGACGCGACGAAGCCGTCCAGCAGACGCTGGACGGCTTCGTCGTAGGGCATGGTCAGTAGGCTAGCTTCAGGTCCACATCAGCGGCACGGACGTATGCCATCCGGTGGCCGAACCAGATCTGGTAGTAGCGGTCCTTACCGAGCACCTGCACGTGATCCGTCGGCGGCTGACCGGCGAACGTCGTGGCGCGGTAGTAGTCCGTCTCGATCTTCGCGTCACCCACCGGGTAGGCCTGGCCCGCACTGATCGAGTACTGCAGCGGCGTGACGGCCTGGTACGGGATACCGGCCGGGTAAGCGGCCTGCTCCGGGTAGGCCCGCCCATAGACCGGTACGGACGTCTTGCCCGCCTTCGGCTTCACCACGAGCCCCGGCTTGGCGAAGGCGTCGGGCGCGCTAGCAGGACTCTTGAACCAAGCCTTGGCACCCAGGTACCAGATGGCCACCCAGTCGCCCGAGCGCTCAGCGACCACGTACTGCGAACCAGCAGCCGCCCGCCCGCCGATGTCCGACACCTGCGTGGTGCTGTCCGCACCGTTCGGCCGGTTGCCGAGGTCCTTGACCAGCGGGGCCGCGTCGTCCGGCGCCTGGCGCAGGTAGACGAAGTTGGTGCCCTGCGGCGCACACGGCTGACCGGCTGTGGTGCAGTCGGTGACCACCTGCTGGTTGGAGGCGAAGCCCGGCTTGATGGTGACCGTCGTGCCGGCCTTCACCGGGAAGATGCTGTGGCCGTAGATCGGTGCGCCCAGCAGGTCGAAGTAGTGCTCCCAGTCCCAGTACGGTCCCGGATCCCAGTGCATCCCCGCCACTGTCGACGGCACCGTGCCGGGCACCTGGTCGTGGCCGATGATGTGCGCCCGGTCGAGCGGGATGTTGTTCTGCTTGGCCAGGTACTTCACCAGCTTGGCCGAGTTGCGGTAGAGCGCCTCGGTGTACCAGGTCGCGCCCTGGGCGGCGAAGCCCTCGTGCTCGATCCCGATGCTGTGCATGTTCACGTACCAGTTGCCCGCGTGCCAGGCGACGTCGTTGGCGTTCACGTGCTGCCAGACGTGCCCGTCGGACGAGCGCATCGTGTACTGCCACGACACGTACGTCGGGTCCTGGATCAGGTTCAGCGTGCCCTGCCAGCCACCCTCGGTGTCGTGGATGACGATGTAGTCGATCTTGCCCGTCTTCGGCCGGTTCGCCAGGTCATGGTTGCCGTAGTCACCAGCACCGGGCCCGTACTGCGAGTACGGCGCCGGCAGCGACTCGCAAGCAAGCTGCGCCGGGCACTGGGTAGCAGCAGCCGCCTTCTTGGCCAGTGGCAGAGCAGTCTTGGCCAACTGCGCCTTGTCCGGCGTGACCTTGAGCGCCGGCATGACGAGTTGCTGGCCGGTGTTGGTAGTACGGGCCGCACCGCGAGCCAGGATCGCGTAGACGTCGTCGGCGAAGCCAGCGGCGCTAGTACGGTCCGATGCCCCGGCATAGGTGCTCACTGCGCCGTACCAGGAAGCCGCGGAGGTAGAGGCGCCCACAGGCAGCTTCAGCGACCGCTGGTAGGAGGCCAGCAGCGCTGCACCACCAGCGATGTTGGCAGCGGTGTCATTGCGCAGTGCAACGGGATCGAGCCCGGTCAGGTTCGATGCCGTGTACAACGTCCGCAGCGACTCCCCCTTGGCCAACTGCTCGCCAGTGGACCGCTCCATCAGCTCACTCGGCGCCACAGCCGTCAGGTGCATCGGCCCGTAGCCACCGGACGTACTGGCCTTGCCCTGGTGGTCGTCCCACCGCGTCTCGGCGTACGACACAGCCATCAGCACGGACTCCGGTACGCCGTACTTCGCCGCGGCGGATCGGAACGCCTCAGCCGCCGCGGCGGACGCGGGCCCCGGCGTCGCAGCGGTCGCCGCGGGTGGACCACCTGACGACACGCCGGTCATGCTGATGGGCAGCGCTACCACTGCCAGTGCGGCGAGAATCTTCGGACGACGACGCATGTTCTGTTCTCCCTGACCCTGATGGGACTACGGTCACTCAGACCGGCAACCCGTTCACTCTGGGTCGCGCGAGACCGGATGTCAACGGTTAACCATTTTTGAGGTCAGAGCGTTCGATTCTGACGACAAGCGAGGGGCCATGGAAGCGTTGCCGTTGGCGTTCACGACCGGCTGGGCGAGCGGTATCAACGCCTATGCCTGCGTGCTGATCCTCGGTCTGCTCGGCCGGTTCGCCGGCGTCGACGACGTACCGCACGCGCTCACCACCAACGGTGTGCTGATCGCGGCCGGCGCCCTGTTCGCGTTCGAGTTCGTCGCCGACAAGATCCCGTACATCGACTCGGCCTGGGACGCGGTCTCCACGCTGATCCGGCCGACCGTCGGCGCCATCATCGCCGCCCTGCTGGCCGGCCAGGCGAGCAGCCTGCACCAGGCGTTCATCGCCACGACCGGCGGCGTCGTCGCACTGCTGTCCCACGCGGTGAAGTCGAGCCTGCGGCTAGCGATCAACACCTCGCCCGAGCCGGTCACCAACATCGCCGCCTCGTCCGGTGAGGACGTCGCGGTCGCCGGCGTCGTCTCCCTCGCCGCGTTCCACCCGACCGCAGCCCTGATCATCGCCGCCATCCTGCTGCTGATCGGGCTGATCTCCGTGTACTTCGCGTTCCGCGCGATCCGCCGGGGACTCGCCAGGTTCCGCGCCTGGCGGGAGAGCCGTAGCAATCCAGCAACTGGGAGCAGTGCAGTCTGATGGCCCGCGTGATCGTCATCGGGGCCGGCCTAGCCGGTCTCGCCACCGCCGTACGGCTGGCCAAGCTCGGCCACCAGGTCACCGTCTGCGAGAAGGACGACCGCCTGGGCGGCGCCCTCGGCCGGGTAGAGGCCGACGGATTCAGCTGGGACGCAGGAGCAGCCAGTACTACGCTCCCGGCCGCCCTGCGTGACCTGTTCCGCAAGAGTGGTCGCCCGATCGAGAGCCTGGCCCAGCTGGAGCCCATCACCGAGCCGCGTCGCCACCTCTTCACTGACGGCTCAGTACTCGACCTGCCGGTCGGTGACCGAGCACTGCAGTCAGAGGCCTGGGCAGACCTCGCTGACGACAAGACGGCGAAGCAGTGGACGGACCTGGTCGACAAGTACGGCGAGACCTGGCAGATCCTGCGCAAGACCTCGCTGGAGCCGCCGCTGATGGACAAGCTGCCGCTGGCCACGATCCGCAGCCTCAAGCCGTGGCAGTCGCTGGAGCGCACTGCGCAGCGCTCCCTCGACGACGAGCGCGCCCGCGCCGTACTGCGGTACTACGCGATCCAGCACGGCTCCGACCCCAAGCTCACGCCGGGCTACGTCGGGGTGTGGTCCTACTTGGAGCGCACGTTCGGCCGCTGGACGATCGACGGCGGTTTCGGCGTACTGGCCGATGCTCTCGCGCAGCGGGCGAGCGAACGCAAGATCGACGTCCACACCAACGCAGAGGTCGTCGGGGTCGACACGGACCACGGCCAGGTGACCGGTGTCCGGCTGGCGGACGGCAAGACGCTCCCCGCCGAGGTAGTGGTCAGCGACATCGACCCACGCGATCTCTACGGGCAACTGGTCGACGACCCGCAGGCCAAGAAGGTCCGGCACAAGGTGCTCTCCACCCACCAGGCCCAGGCCGCGTATGTCGTTCATCTAGGCCTGAAGGACCCAGTGCCGTCCCTGCCCTTCGAGACCGTCCTGCACGGCAAGCCGACGGTGGTGGTCCGTACTGGCGGCAAGGCCCCCGCTGGGCATCAGGCCTGGTCGGTACTGGTCCACGGCTACCCCACTGACGACGTACTGGACCTCCTGGTCGCCAGAGGACTCCATATCCGGGACAAGGTCGTCTCCCGGCAGACCTCCCCTTCCTGGTGGGCCGGAGTGGCCTGGGAGGGCTACAAAACCGCCCGGCGTCGGGCGGCGAACACCTCCCCCGTCAAAGGCCTGTACTGCGTCGGCGCGGGTGCCCATCCAGGGGTCGGAGTACCCGCTACCACGCTCGGCGCAGCGATCGTCGCGGACGCCGTCGGCAAAGCTTGATCGCGGCGCATTAAGATTGGTCGTTCATGTGTGCCGTGTCGGGGAGGTATCCCGGCAGTAGAGAGGACCCCGGTGGATCAATCCCCCACGTCGACCGATCTCGAGAACGTCGAGCGAGCTGAGCTCGAGGCCGAGCAGCAGCACGTCGACCGGGTCTACGAACGGGTCGCCGAAGCCGCCCGGTCAGCGTCCCGGATCGCGGTCGAAGGGCACCAGCGCGGTCAGGCCCAGAACGTGGGCCGGGTCCGCGACGAAGAGCAGACCGGCCTGTACGAGCGCGACGTGCTGGTGTTCGCCGCGGCTCGACGGATCGCCGAGCTGGACGCCGAGCACGAGGGCCTGGTGTTCGGCCGGCTCGACTCCGACCAGGGCGACGAGACAGAGCCGGTACCGGCCGCAGCGGACCTGGAGAAGCTGTACGTCGGCCGCATCGGCGTCCGCGACGCAGAGTACGAGCCACTGGTCATCGACTGGCGTGCCCCGGCCGCCGAGCCGTTCTACCGCGCCACCGCGACCGACCGGCTGAAGGTCGTCCGGCGCCGCGTACTGCGCAACAAGGGCCCCCGCATCGCCGGGCTCGAGGACGACCTGCTCGCACCCGAGCGTTCCCCCTCGGACCTGCCTGTACTGGGTGAAGGCGCCCTGATGGCCTCCCTGTCGCGTGCACGTGGCCACACGATGCGTGACATCGTCGCCACCATCCAGGCCGAGCAGGACGAGGCGATCCGGGCCCCTGCCCGCGGCGTCACCGTCATCGGCGGCGGCCCAGGCACCGGCAAGACGGTCGTGGCACTGCACCGCGCCGCCTACCTCCTGTACTCCGACCGCAGGCGGTTCGAACGCGGCGGCGTCCTGGTGGTCGGCCCGTCAGCAGCCTTCATGGCCTACATCGAGCGAGTGCTCCCCAGCCTCGGCGAGAACACCGTGTCGCTGCGAGCGGTAGGCGAGCTCGTAGACGGCGTACGCGCTACTGCCGTCGACGAGGCGGATGTAGCGGCCATCAAGGGCTCCCTGCGGATGACTGGCCTGCTCTCCCGGGCAGCCCGCGACCGGGTGCCCGATGCGCCCACCACACTCCGGGTGTTCATCAACGGCGCCACGGTCGAGCTGGACGCCAACCAGCTCGACAACGTCCGCCGCAACGCACTGCGTCGTACTCCGCGCAACAAGGCCGGGTCGGAAGCCCGCAAGGGCCTGGTGGCCGCCCTGTGGCAGCGGTTCCCCGATGACCTGCGCAACGGCGTCTACGGCGACCGCGAGTCGTTCGGCGACATCGTCACGGACCTGCCCGCATACAAGCAGTTCTTCGCGGCCTGGTGGCCAGTGCTCACCCCTGGCGCTGTACTGCGCTGGCTGGGCGACTCCCGGCGAGCACAGCGCTGGTCGCGTGGGGACTTCACCCCAGTGGAGATCGACCAGCTGGCGGCGGCGATTCGTAGTACGAGCGAGTTCACCATCGCGGACGTCGCACTGCTCGATGAGCTGAGCAACTTGCTCGGGCGGCCACCTGTGGTCGAGGCCGGCAAGGACGAGGAATTCGACTGGCTCGAGGGGCTCTCGGACGGCGTCAACGAGGTACTGACGACCTCCGAGCGGCGCCAGCGGGCCATCGCGGCCGCAGAGGCCGAGGAGCCGGACGAGTACGCGCACGTGCTGGTGGACGAGGCACAGGACCTCTCCCCCATGCAGTGGCGCATGGTGACGCGTCGTGGCCCGCAGGCGAGCTGGACGATCGTGGGCGACCCGGCGCAGAGCTCCTGGCCCGACCCGGCCGAGGCACGCGCGGCGATGGACTCGATGCTGTCGCACCTGCAGCGGCACACGTTCCGGCTCTCGACGAACTACCGGAACTCGGCGGAGATCTACGCCTTCGCCGGCGAGGTGATCCGGCAGCAGATCCCCGACGCCGACCTGCCGAACGCAGTACGCCAGACCGGCGTGGATCCCGAGCACCGGATCTTCGACGCGGGCAAGGTCGCCGAGGCGGCCGCCGATGCCGCTGGTGAGCTCCTGCAGCTGGTCGAGGGCACCGTCGGCGTCATCGTTCCGCCGGCGCTCAGGCCGGCAATTGACTCGGTGCTCAAAGAGCTGGGCGACTCCCGCGTGGTGGCACTAAGCCCGCTGGACTCCAAGGGCCTCGAGTACGACGCAGTCGTCGTGGTCGAGCCGGACCGCATCGTCAGCGACACACTGGGCGGCGTACGGGCCCTCTATGTCGTACTGACCCGAGCCACGCAACGGATGGTTACCATCAACAGCTCTACCCACTGGTTGCCGACGGCCCGGACCTGAGGTTTAGCCGCGTGGGATGACGTAGTCGACCAGGTCGGCGTCGTCCGCGGCTAGGTCGGCCCAGCGGCTGGTGGTGTGCAGGACCGTCAGGCCTGAGGTCGGGTACTTCTGGGTGAGTTCGACGCGGTTCGGGCTGGTGCCGTTCAGCGCCAGCTCGTCCGCGAGCCACGGGATGCCCGGGGCATGGCCGACCATGACCACCGTCCGGACCTCGACTGGTACGTCGTAGATGACCTCGAGCAGCTCGTCGGTGCCGGCGCTGTAGATCCGCCGGTCGTACCAGACATCGGTGGCCAGTGCGCCGGCCTCGGCCGCGTACTGCCACGTCTCCCGGGTCCGGATCGACGGCGAGCACAGGACCAGCTCGGCTTCGATGCCTTGGGCAACCAAGTAGCGGCCGGCCGCGGCAGCGTCGGCCCGGCCCCGGTCGGCGAGCGGCCGTTCGAGGTCGGGCATCGACTCGGGCGGCACCGCCTTCGCATGCCGGAGCAGTACCAGGGTGCGGTCGATCAGGAGATCCGACGGGTCAGCCATCGGATCAGGATAGGGCTTCAGACAACCGCTGGCTGCAGGTTGCGGAAGACCTGACGGGTCGCCGTCGAGCGGTTCAGGGTGATGAAGTGGATGCCTGGCGCGCCACCGGCGAGCAGCGCGTCGGACAGCTCGCTCGCGATCTCGATGCCGACGGCTCGTACCGCGGCCGGGTCGTCGGCGACCGCGTGCAGCCGATCGGTCACCACCGTCGGCAGCGCCATCCCGGTCAGCAACGCCATCCGCTCGATCTGCTTGAGGTTCGTCACCGGCATGATGCCCGGCAGGATCGGGATGTCGCAGCCCAGCGCCGAGGCCCGCTCGACGAGCCGGAAGTAGTCGTCCGCGCCGAAGAACATCTGGGTGATCGCGTAGTCGGCGCCGGCCGCCGCCTTCGCCGCGAGGACGCGGGCATCGGTCTCGAGGTCCGCCGCCTCCGGGTGCTTGTCGGGGAAGGCCGCGACACCGACACAGAAGTCGCCGAGCTCACGGACCAGTTCGACCAGCTCGATCGCGTGGTTCAGCCCCTCGGGGTGCGCCACCCACGGCTGCGACGGGCCACCCGGCGGGTCGCCGCGCAGGGCGAGGACGTTGCGCACTCCGGATCCGGCGTACGCGCCGACGACCGAGCGCAGCTCGTCGCGGGAGTGCGACACACAGGTCAGGTGCCCGAGTGGTGTCAACGACGTGTCCTGGGCAACCCGCTCGGTGACCCGGATGGTGCCGTCCCGGGTCGTGCCGCCTGCGCCGTACGTGATCGAGACGAAGGTCGGGCGCAGTTGCTCGATCTCGCGGATCGAGTGCCACAGCACCTCCTCCGCCTCGGGCGTCTTGGGCGGGAAGAACTCGAACGAGAAGGATGGCTCACCGCTCGACAACAGCTCGCGGATAGTCGGCGTACTGCCCGGGAGGGTGGACGGGAGACCGGTTGCCATGAGGTCAAGGCTACCGGGGCGTGGGGCTCCGTGCCCGGACCGACTACCCTCCGAGACGTGTATGCCGACGCAGACATCCCGACCGAGATCCAGACCGCTCTGACTGCCTTCCTGGACGTCCAGCAGGTGCGGCTCTCCGCCATCGGACCGGAGCTCGAGGAGCAGGTCCAGGCCGCCCGCGACGCGACCAGCGGCGGTAAACGGCTGCGACCGTCCTTCTGCTACTGGGGATTCCGGGCCGCGGGTGGCGACCCGAAGCAGCCGATCCTGAAGGCTGCGGCGAGCCTGGAGATGCTGCACGTCAGCGCGCTCGTGCACGACGACGTGATGGATTCCTCCGACGTACGCCGGGGAGCACCGGCGGCTCATCGACGGTTCGAGGCGCTGCAGCGGGCCCGGTCGGAGAAGACCGGCAACGGCGGCGACCCGGTCGGCTTCGGCATCGGGGCAGCCATCCTGCTCGGCGACCTCTGCCTGATCTGGGCCGACGAGATGCTGCACACGTCGGGCTTCGACGCGGCGTCATTGGCGGCAGCCTCCAAGTTCTTCGACGCCGTCCGGGTGGAGGTGACGGCCGGGCAGTACCTCGACCTGGTCGCACAGGCCTCGGGTGAAGCCGACATGGACCGCGCTCTCCGGGTACTGCGGTACAAGGCGGCCACCTACACGGTGGAGCGGCCGCTGCACATCGGTGCGGCTCTGGGCGGCGGTGGGCAACACCTGATCGATGCGCTCTCGGCGTACGGGCTGCCGTTGGGTGAGGCGTTCCAGTTGCGTGACGACCTGCTCGGGGTCTTCGGCGATCCGGCACTGACCGGGAAGCCGGCCGGCGACGACCTGCGGGAGGGCAAGCGGACGGTGCTCACGGCGTACGCGGTCGAGCATGCTTCGGAGGTGCAGCTGGCCGAGTTCGACCGGCTCTTCGGGCGGCCGGACCTGGACGACGACCAGATCCAGTTGCTGCGCGAGATCCTGCAGGACAGCCGTGCGGTCCAGGCGTGCGAGGACCTGATCACCGAGCGCACCGAGGACGCCCTCGACGCGCTCGAGCGCTCACCGATCGATGACGAGACCTCCCGCAAGGCCCTCGCCGACCTGGCCATCGCCGCAACTGCCCGCCACCTCTGACCGCTAGGCCACCTCCGACAGCAAGGCCTTCGCTGCCAGCTAGGCCTTCGCCAGCAGGCTGACGATCCGCAGCAGGTCGGCGGTCACCTCGGGATCGCCGAGGATGATCAGCTTGAGGCTGCTGCGGTCTTCGTCGTACGCCGTTTCGACCCGCAGCCGCCCGAGGCCGCCCTGGTTGACCGCCGCATGCAGATGCGTGCTGATCCGGTCGGCGCCGGACCGGTCGATCGCATCGACCTGCACGATGCTCGACACCTCCACCCGCCGCTCGCTCGGGCCGCCGTCGTCGACCGCCGCAATCCCCGTGAACGCCTCCAGATCTTCCCGACTGATCCGGTACTGCTTCCCGATCCGGACCGCGTTCAGCTTGCCGTCGCGGACGTAGTTCCGCACCGTCCGCACATGCAGCCCCAGCTGCTCCGCCACCTGCTCGACCGAAAACAACACGCTAGATCCCTATCAGATGCCTTAGAATTCCCTATAAATCACTCTTCAGGGAAGGATACGGTACTTTGCGGACCTATCTTGCGACCGCCGCGATCGCCAACGACCGGGATGCGGTCGACGCGATCGCGGAGGCGCACTACGCGCATGAGGCCGACACGGTGGTCGTGCCGGTCGAGCTGCTGCCGGCAGAGTTCTTCCAGCTGAGCAGTGGGCTGGCAGGCGCGATCGTGCAGAAGTTCGTCAACTACCGGATGGGCCTGATCGTGCTCGGCGACGTCTCGGCTCATGAAGCGGCTAGTACGTCATTCCGGGACTGGGTGCGGGAGGCGAACCGCGGGCGGGAGCTGCGGTTCGTACCGGATCAGGCGGGGCTAGATTGCCTCCATGACCGAGACCTGGCCGCAGGCGCCTGAGCTAGCCCGGCCACGCGTCCTCCGGCAGCAGTGGCTCGACCTGTCCTTCATTCACTGGGCAGTAGAGCCGGCCAGCGTCGCGCACTACTTCCCGGCAGGCACCAGGCCCGACACGTTCGAGGGACGGACATACGTTGGCCTGGTGCCCTTCCGGATGGTCATGTTCAGGTCCTTCCTGGAGACCAACGTCCGCCTGTACTCCGTGGACAGCACCGGCCGCCGTGGCGTCGTCTTCCTCAGCCTCGACGCCAACTGGCTCCCCCTGGTGGCCGGATCGCGCAGCACCCTCGGCATCCCCTACCGCTGGGCACGCATGCAGCACCACGCGACGGGCGACCGCCATACCTACAGCACATCCCTGCGCTGGCCCCGCATCAACGCCAGCAGCACGATCGAGACGCTAGTAGGCGACCAGCTCGAGCTTGGCCCGCTAGAGCACTTCCTGACGGCCCGCTGGGGTCTACACCTCAGCAGGGCAGGCCGTACTTGGTACATGCCCAATGAGCACCCGCCCTGGGTCCTGCAGCGAGCAGAGCTCCAGACCTTCGAGGATCGCGGGCTGCTCGCCTCCGTAGGACTAGGCGGGCTCAGCAGCCGCCCACCAGACCATGTGGCGTTCAGTGCCGGAGTACCGGCTCGGTTCGGGCTGCCTAGAGCACCGGTACCTCGGTAACCAGGTCTGGTACGTCGTCGGCCTCGCGGAGCAGCACCCGGAGCTGACCTGACTCGTTGGCGTCCTCGGTGAAGATCTGGAGCGCCACGTCGACCGTGTCGTGGTCATGGTCGAGCAGTTCGCGCCAGCCGTCCCAGAGCACGATCTCCGGCTCTCCGGTCGACCTGTCCCCCAGCGAGTCGGCCAGTGCGTCCCAGTTGCGGCCGAACCAGCGCGGTAGGTCGAAGGCGGTCGCACACACGTCCAGAAAGCCTGCCTTGTCGTGCACACCCGTCGTGTCGAGGTGCACCAGGCTCCAACCGGCGTCGGTGGCGGTACGGCGTACCTCGTCGGCAGTGAGCTTGGAGTGCCACCGGTAGACGCCCGGGCGCAGGCCGTCGCTCAACAGCGCGCGCAGCTGGGTCATCCGTCCTCCTGGATCCGGCGGAACGACTTGTAGTGGTCGTCAGTGTAGTAACGCTCGTCGCTCTTACCGGCGATGATCCGGCGAGCACCGCGGTCCTTCTCGCCCGGAGTCTTCACGGTGTACTCGTGGTAGTAGCCCTTGTTCTGCTTGGGCAGGAGCTTCTCGAAGTTGCCGAAGACGATCCCGTCGCGGCTGTACGGGTACGGCCCGCCCTTGTCGATCAGTGCGAGCGTCTGCTGGGCCTCCTTTGGCAGGTCGGCCGAGGAGACGAACATCAGGCCACTGACCGGGTCCTTGCTCAGCTTCTCCTTGGTCGCGGAGTCCGACGAGCTACAGCCGAACAGCGACGCGGCAAGAGTGATCACCAGCATCGCGACGACCACTGCGGCGATGATCCGGGCAGTCCTCGGGTTGTTGATCATCCGGCACTCCGGAGCCGCCGACTGAACTCCCCTGCCGCCTCGGCCGGGTCATCAGCGTCCGTGATCGCCCGTACTACAACCACGCGCGTCGCCCCGGCCTCGACGACCTCGTCGAGCCGTTCCAGGTCGATCCCGCCGATGGCGAACCATGGCTTGGCGGACTGGCGACTGGCGGCGTACGAGACCAGTTCGAGCCCGGCGGCGGCACGGCCGGGCTTGGTCGGGGTTGCCCAGGTCGGGCCGACGCAGAAGTAGTCCGAGCCGTGCTCATCGACAGCGGCGTTCACCTGGCTGAAGGTGTGAGTGGAGCGGCCTATCACCGGCTCCATCCCGGTGATGGCCCGCGCTGCCCGGACCGGCAGGTCCCGCTGGCCGAGGTGCAGGATGTCGGCTCCCGCGGCGAAGGCGATGTCGGCGCGATCGTTGACGGCGAGCAGCTTGCCGTGCCGCTTGCAGGCGTCGGCAAAGACCTCCAGGGCGGCCAACTCATCGGCAGCCTCCAAGTCCTTCTGCCGCAGCTGCACGATGTCGACGCCACCACCCAGGGCTGCGTCCAGGAACTGCTCGAGGTCGCCCTGCTTCTCCCGCGCATCCGTGCAGAGATAGAGGTGGGCGTCGGCCAGCCGGTCACGCAGCCCGGCGTCTGCGGTGTGCTCAATCACAGGCCCAGCCTGCCATGTGTATACAGACGTAGTCTTGGCGGCATGGCTGAGCGAACCTGCGATGTCGTCATCATCGGCGCGGGGCTGATCGGTCTCGCAACCGCTTGGCGACTCGCTGCAGACGGTATCCAGGTGACGGTATGTGACCCGACACCCGGCAGTCAGACCTCTTCGGTCGCGGCCGGCATGCTCGCACCGGTCACCGAGGTCGAGTACGGCGAGGACGCGCTGCTCGCCCTCAACCTGGCCAGCGTCGCCGCCTGGCCCTCCTTCGCTGCAGAGCTGGAGCAGTTGACCGGTGAATCCGCCGGCCTTCATCGCACCGGCACTCTCTCGGTCGCGTACGACGTCGACGATGCGGCCGCGATCCGCCGGCTGGCCGACTACCAGCGGAGGCTCGGGCTGGAGGTCGAGGAGCTTTCCGGCCGCGAGGCCCGCAAACGCGAACCCCTACTCGCCGCAGGAGTCACCGCCGGCGTCTGGGTCCCCGGCGACCACTCGGTGGACAACCGCCAAGCAGTGTCCACCCTGCTCCGCGCCGCCGAGCTATCCGGCGTGGCCCTGGTCCGCCAACGCGTCAACCGAGTCCTGATCACCGGTACCACGGCAGTCGGCGTCGAGCTGGAGGACGGCTCGACGATCCACGCCGGCCACGTCATCGCAGCGGCCGGCCCGTGGTCATCGCAGTTGGACGGCATCCCGGCCGAGCTTCGGGTCCCGGTCCGGCCGCTCAAGGGCGAGATCCTGCGACTACGGGTGCCCCCGGCGTACCGGCCCGCTCTCAGCCACACAGTGCGGGCCACTGCTCGCGGCTTTGCCGTCTACCTCGTACCGCGGCCCGGTGGCGAGCTAGTGGTCGGTGCAACGACCTCAGAGCTCGGCTATGACACTCGGGTCCTCGCTGGTGGGGTGTTCGCGCTCCTGCGGGATGCGCGGATGATCCTGCCTCTGGTCGACGAGCTGGAGCTTGTGGAGGCAGTGGCCGGGTTGCGGCCGGCTACGCCCGACAATGCGCCGATCTTCGGACCCTCTGGCATCGACGGCCTGCTGTGGGCTACCGGGCACTACCGCAACGGGGTACTGCTCACTCCGATTACCGCACAGATCATCGCCGAGACGGTCCATACCGGCGTCCTCCCCGCATTGGCGGCACCGTTCCAAGCAAGCCGCTTCACCGAAGTTAGGGTGTCGCCATGAACGTGCTCGTCAACGGCAGTACTGAGCAGATCACCGCTGGAACGACTGTTGCCGAGGTGGTCGAGCGCTGGGCTCGCAGCCCGGTCGGCGTGGCCGTAGCGGTGAACGAGGCTGTGGTGACCCGGACAGAGTGGCCCGGGACGACGCTGGCCGAAGGGGACCGGGTGGAGATCCTCACCGCGGTCCAGGGCGGTTGAGGAGGAACAATGAGTGACGACACCCTGGTGATCGCGGGTCGCGAGTTCACGTCGCGGCTGGTGATGGGTACGGGCGGCGCGCCGAGTCTCGAGGTACTGGAGGAGGCGCTGGTCACTTCGGGTACTCAGCTGACCACTGTGGCGTTGCGGCGGCTCGACCCGAGCCAGCAGGGGTCTGTCCTCGATGTGCTCCGCAAGCACGACATCGCAGTACTGCCGAACACTGCCGGGTGTTTCACCGCCGGCGAAGCTGTACTCACCGCGCGGCTGGCGCGGGAGGCCCTGGAGACCGACCTGATCAAGCTCGAGGTCGTGGCGGACGACCACACTCTGCTGCCCGACCCGGTGGAGCTGCTGGATGCGGCTGAGATCTTGGCTGCCGACGGGTTCTCGGTGCTTGCCTACACCAACGACGACCCGATCCTGGCCCGGCGGCTGGAGCAGGTCGGCTGTGTGGCGGTGATGCCGCTCGGGTCGCCGATCGGCTCGGGTCTGGGGATCCGCAACCCGCACAACATCAGCATGATCGTCGAGGCGGCCAAGGTACCGATCGTGCTCGACGCAGGCATCGGCACGGCGAGTGACGCGACCCTGGCGATGGAGCTGGGCTGCGACGCCGTACTGCTCGCCACGGCCGTCACCCGAGCCGAGCGGCCGGCCCTGATGGCCGCCGCGATGCGCGACGCCGTGACGGCCGGACGGAACGCGTTGCTGGCCGGCCGGATCCCGCGCCGCTACCACTCCGCACAGGCCTCGTCACCGCTGGACGGCAGAGCCACCCTCTAACAACCTCCGTTTTTCGTCTTTCTGTTTTGGATGCCCTTGGCACCAGTTGCTGATGGCAAACACTCGATTGTGAACCACAATCGTGTAGTTCAGCCTTAAATTGTTACCTTTTCATCACAGCCGTAACAAACGACCCATGCGCACCTGTTGTCACATCTGTACCACCACTTACCGTCAAGGGACATTCACACGGGGAGATGGAAAGATGGGCAACACGTGGCGAAAGGTCCTGCGGGTAACGACTGGTTTTGCGGTCCCGGTGCTCGCGGCCGGAGTGATCACGGCCGGATCGCCCGGCCTCGGCCAGTACAAGGTGAAGCACGGTGACACGCTCAGCCACATCGCGGCGACGTACGGGACGAACGTCCGGACGCTGGTCGCGCTGAACAATCTGCCCGGCAACGGCAACGCCATCTATGCCGGCGAGGTGCTCCAACTGCCGGGCAAGGCGCCGAAGCAGAGCCCGGTCAAGAAGCGCTCACAGCTCGGCCGGGTCCCGTACGTCGTGAAGGCCGGCGACACGGTCAGCAAGCTGGCCAAACGGTTCCGCTGCTCGCAGGCCAACCTGCTGGCCGCGAACGGCCTGAAGGTCAGCGACCACATCTACATCGGCAAGAAGATCCTGATCCCGGTCAAGATCGTCGCCAAGCCGGTCGCTAAGAAGCCCGTCGCCAAGAAGTCCGGCAAGAAGAAGAACAACACCTTCGCCGGCCGTACGTACGCCGACCACATCGTCTCGGCCGCGGACGCCAACCGCGCCGCCCTGAGCAAGCGCAAGCTGCCGACCCGGGCCCAGATGCGGACGATGATCATCCACACGGCCAAGCGCTACCACGTCGACCCGGAGCTGGCGCTGGCGATCTCCTGGCAGGAGTCCGGCTGGAAGCAGCGGGTCGTCTCCCCCGCCAACGCGATCGGCACGATGCAGGTGATCCCGTCGACCGGGAAGTTCGCCTCCAGCTTCGTCGGCCGCCGGCTCGACCTGCTCAAGCCCCAGGACAACGTCACGGCCGGTGTCGTCCTGCTCAATCGCTTGACCTCGGCCGCGAAGCTCGACATCGCGGTGGCCGGCTACTACCAGGGCCTCGGCGGCGTCCGTAAGAACGGGATGTACCCGGACACCAAGCAGTACGTGAAGAGCGTTCTCCGCCTGAAAGCGAGCTTCGAGAAGGGCTATAACCCGCTCCGGTAAGGGTCGCGCGGCGCGGCGGTGGAGGGACGACCTTGCGGTTTATTTACACTCTCAGGGCAGACAGCTTTGAGAGGCGGCTCACCGCAAGTGACGGAAGACGTAGGCACCCAGGTGGGCGACCGCCTTGTCGGGCGAGTGCTCGACGGGCGGTACCGCGTGGGCTCACGCGTCGCCAAGGGTGGCATGGCGACCGTCTACGAGGCCCTCGACATGCGGCTCGACCGGATCATCGCGCTCAAGGTGATGCATCTGGGGATGGGCGACGACGCCGAGTTCGGCCGCCGGTTCGTCGCCGAGGCCCGGGCCGCCGCCAAGCTCTCGCACCCGAACGTGGTGGCAGTCTTCGACCAGGGCACCGACGAGGACACGCTCTTCCTCGCGATGGAGTACGTCCCCGGCCGCACGCTCCGCGACGTGATCCGCCAGCAGGCCCCGCTCCCGCCCGCGCGGGCGCTGGACCTGCTCGCGCCCGTACTGTCCGCGCTCTCGGCCGCCCACGACGCCGGCATCGTGCACCGCGACATCAAGCCCGAGAACGTACTCATCTCCAACGACGGCACCGTCAAGGTCGCCGACTTCGGCCTCGCCCGCGCGGTCACCACGACCGGCAACACGGCCACCCAGGGCCTCTTGATGGGCACGGTCTCGTACCTGGCCCCCGAACTCGTCACGGACGGCCGCGCCGACGCACGGTCGGACGTCTACTCGTCCGGGATCCTCCTGTACGAGTTGCTGACCGGCAGCAAGCCCCATACCGGCGATACGCCCATCCAGGTCGCGTACGCGCACGTCCACGCCGATGTACCGCCGCCTTCGCAACTCGTACCGGGCATTCCCCCGTACGTCGATGCGCTGGTGCAGCGGGCCACGGCGCGCGACCGCGATCTCCGGCCGGCCGACGCGCGGGTCTTCAGCCGTCAGGTCCACCGGGTCCGCAGCGCGATCGAGGAAGGGCTGCCGGACGATCCCGAGCTGACCGGCGACCTCACCGTGCCGATCCAGCAGATGCGCCAGGACAACGAGTACGACGACGGGTACTCACGCGGCAACGCCTACGTCGAGCGGGTGGAGCAGCCGCCGCGCAACGACACCATCGTCGTACCGTACGAGCCTGCTCAACCCCAGTTGCGACCACTGTCGGCGACTCGGCAGGGCGCAGGTGGTGGGCCGGGCGCTGGTGGTGCGCCGGTGGCTCGGCGGCCTGAGCGTCGTGGGCGGGGGTTCATCGCGCTGATCGCAGTACTGGCGCTGGCGATCGGTGTCGGGTCGGCGGCCTGGTTCTACGGCGTACACCGCTACACCTCGACGCCTGTACTGCTGAACCTGACGGCGGCCGAGGCGAACACCGAGGCGGCAAAGTACGGGCTGACGACCAAACTGGCGAACCAGGACTACTCGGAGGACGTAGCGAAGGGGGCGGTCATGGCGACCAACCCCGAGCCCGGCTCGCGGATCCGCAAGGAGGGCGAGGTCGAACTCACCGTCTCCAAGGGTCCTGAGCGCTACCGCGTACCGCAACTCAAGGGACTCGACGAGGACGCGGCTCGACGCGCGCTGGAATCGATCAAGCTGAACGTCGGCCAGATCAGCCAGGCCTACAGCGAGACCATCCCGACCGGCCGGGTGATCATCTTCTCGCCGAAGTTCGACTCGGTGATGAAGCCCGGCGACTCGGTCAACCTGGCCATCAGCAAGGGCAAGCGCCCGATCACAGTGGTGGACCAAACCGGCAAGCCGGTCCGCGAGGCGACGCGAACGCTGAAGAAGGCGGGCTTCACGGTGACCCGCACCGACCAGTACGACGAGCAGATCCCTGAGGGGCGGGTCATCTCCCAGACCCCCAACAACGGAACGCTCTTCGCCAAGGACAAGGTCGCGCTGGTCGTCTCCAAGGGCCCGGCGTTGCGGAAGGTCCCGAACGTCCGCAGCAAGAAACTAGCCGACGCCGAAAAGATCCTCACCGAGGCCGGCTTCCAGGTGAAGGTCGAAAAAGCCCCCTTCAACCTGGGCCTCAACCTGGTAGCCGGCCAATCCCCCGCCGCAGGCCAAATGGCCAAACCAGGCACCACCATCACCGTCACGGTCCTGTAAAAACACTCACGCTGCCTTGCTCCTCCGTCGCTCCGGCGCTCTACATGCCTGAGCCGCAGCAGCGAAGCGCAACCCGGGCAGCTCGCGAGACCTCCGCCTCATCGTTGTCGAGTGCCTACTTTCGCTCTCGCTGTCTGCGTACGTCGATGGCCCTCAAGACTGTTGCGTTGTGCAACGAGATAGCCTCGGGATGACTTGGATTGGAGTCCATCTTGAGCCTCGTTCACCGCGAGTTGAGCGTCAACGGTCTGACCATGCACGTCGCCGAGCAGGGTGAAGGACCTTTGGTCCTGCTGCTGCACGGGTTCCCCGACAGTTGGTACGCCTGGCGGCACGTGATCCAGCCGCTGGCCGACGCTGGCTACCGGGTCGTCGCACCGGACCAGCGCGGCTACGGCGGTACCGACGCTCCGCCTGAAATCACCGACTACTCCATCCTTCACCTGGTCGGTGACGTCGTCGCGCTGATCCACGCGCTCGGCGAGGAGAGCGCCGTGGTCGTCGGCCACGACTGGGGTGCCCCGGTCGCCTGGCACACGGCGTTACTACGGCCGGATCTCGTACGTGGCGTCGCGGGGTTGTCCGTACCTCCGACGCAGCGTGGAGCGGTACCGACTCTCACATCTGTCCGTGAAAACTTCGGCCCGGACTTCTACCAGATCTACTTCCAGGAACCCGGTATCGCCGACGCCGAACTCAACGCGGATCTCCCCCAGAGCTTCCGCCGCGTGATGGCCGGCCTGAGCTCGGTGAACACCGGCGGCGGCTTCCTCGCGGGCACCCGCGACGTCGACCAGCTTCCGTCCTGGCTGACCGAGGACGACATCGACGAGTACGCCAGGCAGTACAAGCGAAACGGGTTCACCGGCCCGCTGAACTGGTACCGCAACATGGACCGCAACTGGGCGCTCACCGCAGCTTGGCAAGGCGCGCAGATCACCCCGCCGGCCCTCTTCATCACCGGCGGGGACGACGTGGTCCGTACCTTCTACCCGCCGGACTTCATCGAGCAACTCCCCCAGATCGTCCCCGACCTCCGCGGCGTACTAGACCTACCAGGCTGTGGCCACTGGATCCCCGAGGAACGCCCGGCCGAGGTAACCGAAGCGCTCCTGACCTTCCTCGCCGACCTCCACGGTCAGCCGTTCTCCGAGGTACCGGCACCCTGACCGTTCGAGGGGGTCAGCTCTCGGAGTACGCGGCGTTGGACGTCGAAGTCGGTGAACTCCGCGTTGTGCAGGGATCGCAGTACTTGGTCGAGCTCGAGCCAGTACTGCTCCTTGTCGGGCCAGGTCAGCGGCAGTACGGCGACTCGCGCCCGGGCACAGCGCAACTCGAGGCGGAACCGCAGTACCGCATGCTCTCCGTCGTACGCCGGTACGTCGGCCAGGCTCGCCGCAGCCGTCAACTCGGCGAGCAGCGCGGCATGTGCCTCGGTCGCCAGCGTCTGGTCGGCGTCTCGATCACGGGCAGCCGCGACCAGGTCCGCGAACTGTTGTAGGGCCAGCGCCACCAAGGCGATCACGCCGGTCTTGATCGCCTCGTTCATCACCGGGTCCCCGACCGCCAACGCGCCGAGCGGTGTCGCCGCGATCGCAATCCCGATCAGCAGCGTGAACCGCAGGACCACGCCGATCAACCGGTCGAGCAGCGAGTGATCCACCCCGATCTGGACCTGCTGCAGTTGATCCCTCAGCTCCTCGATCCCCTGCAACACCGCGGCCCGGTCATCGGGACCGATCCCACCGACCTCGACCAGGCGGGGCAGCAGTTCGTCCATCACCTGCGCCGAGACCCCGAGGAACTCAGCAACCTCACCCAGCGGCAGCTCAGCCAACTCGGCCGCCGTCACGAGCTGCGGCACGGCCTTCCGGAACTTGCGGCGGGACCGTTTCCCGCCGCTGTCGCGCACATGCTTCGCCGCCTGCAGCAGCATCAGATCAAGATCGGTCACCACATCCCGGAGCGCCGCCGCGGCGGTATTCGGCCGTCCAGCGGCCCGAGCCACCGCTCGCCGCTCCTCACTACTGAGCAACCGGCTCAATCCAGGCGGCCCAGCCTGGGAAACCGCCCCCTGCCGCTGCCGCTCCTGCACGTCGGAGTCCCCGCCCGGCACACCGGCGGGGGTGTCTACCCCCTCCCCGCCCTGAGCCGAAGCAACCTTGAACCACTCCGGACGATTCGACCCAGCCTGCGAGAAGCTCATAACCCAAGCCTAGGCCGCAACTGGGCCTGGATTGCTGGTGCAGGCCGAGGCTTGCGGCTGGCCGGTCTTCAGCCGGCGCCGTGGCCCGCCAGTACTTGCTCCCCGCCGCTGGTCGGGCTCGGCGGCGTACCGTCACCGAACGGCCGGCCACCCAACGCCTCCCGCCCGTGCGGCGTGAGCCAGCCCGACAGATCCGGCCCCTTGGGGATGATCTGCGTCGGATTGATCCCGGTGTGCACCACGTAGTAGTGCTCCTTGATCTGCACGAAGTCGACCGTGTCACCGAACCCCGGCGTCTGAAACAGATCCCGCGCGTACGCCCACAGCACCGGCATCTCGGTCAGCTTGTTCCGATTGCACTTGAAGTGCCCGTGGTACACCGCATCGAACCGAACCAACGTAGTGAACAACCGCACGTCCGCCTCGGTAATCGTGTCCCCCACGAGATACCGCTGATCCTGTAGCCGCTCGGACAACCAGTCGAGCGCTACGAACAACCGGTCGTATGCCGCCTCGTAAGCCTCTTGAGACCCCGCGAACCCACACCGGTAAACCCCGTTATTGACCTCGGTATAGATGCGCTTGGCAACTTCATCGATCTCACCGCGCAACTGTTGCGGGTAGAGGTCGGGAGCCCCCTCACGCTGGTACGCCGTCCACTCCGTCGACAGGTCCAGCGTGATCTGCGCAAAGTCGTTGGTCACCACAGCACCCGTCGGCACATCAACGATCGCCGGCACCGTGATCCCCTTCGGATACTCCGGATCCCGCTTCAGATACGCATCCTGCAACCGAGGAATCCCCAACACCGGATCCACCCCATCCGGATCAAGATCAAACGTCCAACTCCGCTCATCATGCGTCGGCCCACAAAACCCGATCGACAACACATCCTCCAACCCAAGCAACCGCCGCACGATGATCGCCCGATTAGCCCACGGACAAGCCCGAGCCACCACCAACCGATACCGCCCCGCCTCCACGGGATACCCATCCCGCCCATCCGCGGTAACCCGAGTAGAGATGTAGTCACTGTCCCGGCTGTACTCACCCTTAGCACTCACCCCACCAGCATGCCCCACCGGAGCATCCCCCACGCCCCCTCGCCGCTCGCTCCTCCGTCGCTCACTACTCGGCGCTCCCACCCACCCATGGTCTGCGCTCCTACGTCGCGCGAACCGGGAGTAGGCACCCGCCAGGCAAAGGGCCCTCCGTGCCGCGAGCTAACGAGGCCGCGCACTCCGCCGTCAGGTGCCGCGAACCGAACGGGCAAGATCGCGCCGGCTAGCGAAGCTCCCTCACCAAAGCATCCATAACCGGCTCTCCATCCGTAAACCGCCCGGCCACTCGCCATCCCCAGAGCAGGTACATCGCGTGCGCGTTTCCGCCGATCGGGGCGGGGTCAGCTCATGGCGGGTCGGATTCGGGCGGCCGGGTGCCGACTCTCGAGCCGCGCGACGTAGGAGCGCAAACCACGGGTGGGCGGGAGCGTCGAGCGGGGAGCGACGTAGGAGCGGACCGCGAGGCAGCGTGGGGGTCTTTTTTCGCGGGTGCTCCGTGTCAGCGCCGTGTCAGGGGCGAGCGACAGCATGGTCGTCATGAGCACATTGGTGATGGCGACGGTTGGAGCGGTCTGATGGCGACGGTAGAAGGCGCGGCGATCCAGGTACGGGGGCTGGAGAAGTCGTTCAAGGAGTTGAAGGTGCTGCAGGGTGTGGACTTCGAGGTGGCGCCGGGGAGCATCTTCGCGCTGCTCGGGTCGAACGGAGCGGGCAAGACCACGATCGTGCGGATCCTGTCGACCTTGCTGAAGTCGGATGCCGGTACTGCCACCGTCAACGGGTTCGATGTCGCGGCTGATCCGCGCCGGGTACGCGAGTCGATCAGCTTGACCGGGCAGTTCGCGGCGGTCGACGAGATTCTGACCGGTCGCGAGAACCTGGTGATGGTGGCCAAGTTGCGGCACCTGAAGAACCACGGTCAGGTGGCCGACGAGCTGCTCACTCGCTTCAACCTCGTCGATGCGGGTTCGCGGAAGGTTTCGACGTACTCCGGTGGTATGCGCCGGCGGCTCGACATCGCGATGAGCCTGATCGGGCAGCCGCAGGTGATCTTCCTCGACGAGCCGACGACGGGGCTCGACCCCGAAGCACGCATCGACGTGTGGAAGGTGGTGCAGGAGCTGGCCAAGAGTGGCACGACCGTGCTGCTCACCACGCAATACCTCGACGAGGCCGAGCAACTCGCCGACCGGATCGCGGTACTGCACCAGGGCCGCATCATCGCCAACGGCACGCTCGCCGAACTCAAGCAGCTTCTCCCGCCGGCCAAGGTCGAGTACGTCGAGAAGCAGCCGTCCCTCGAAGACATCTTCCTCGCGCTGGTGGGGAACGACCGCAAGGAGGTCCAGTCATGACAACGCATTTCTTGGGCGACACCGGCGTACTGCTGGGCCGATCGCTCCGCCACATCTTCCGCAGCGCGGACACGATCATCACGACCGCGCTCACCCCGATCGCGATGATGCTGCTGTTCGTTTACGTGCTCGGCGGAGCCATCAAGACCGGCAACGAGAAGTACATCAACTACCTGCTGCCGGGCATCATGCTGATCGCGATCGCGTCGGGCATCGCGTACACGGCCGTCCGGTTGTTCACCGACATGAAGAGCGGCATCTTCGAGCGGTTCCACTCCATGCCGATCGCCCGCTCGTCGGTGCTGTGGGCACACGTGGTGACCTCACTGGTCGCCAACGCGATCTCGGTCGTGATCATCGTGCTGGTCGGCCTGGTGATGGGATTCCGTACCTCAGCAGGCCCGCTCGCCTGGCTCGCAGTGGCCGGGATCCTGCTGCTCTTCACCTTGGCCCTCACCTGGATCGCGATCCTCGCCGGTCTGTCGGCCAAGTCGGTGGACGGCGCCGCGGGGTTCTCGTACCCGCTGATCTTCCTGCCGTTCATCAGCTCGGCCTTCGTCCCCACCGACACGATGCCGGGCCCGGTCCGCGCCTTCGCCGAGAACCAGCCGGTCACCGCGATCGTCAACACCATCCAGCGCCTGTTCGCCGAACAGCCCGTCGGCAACGACATCTGGGCCGCCCTGGCCTGGTGCCTAGGCATCCTCATCGTCGGCTACCTCTTCGCAATCCGCACGTACCGCCGCCAGATCGCCTAGCCCAGTCATCCCCCACGTGTGCCTCGCCGGAGTACTCATCCGGCGAGGCACACGACTTTCGGGCACGCCGTCGTCGAGGTGACTGTGCTGCGGAGGTTGCGGTGTGCGAGGCGCGCCGCCGTCGAGTGGTCCGCCCCATGCCGACAACCGTCGTCTCCGTCAGCCACAGCGTCTGAATTGGGCTTGGGGAGGATTCTGCCCGCAGTTGCGGAGGCGATTGCGCCGATCCGGGGGCAAGATCCTCCCCAGTCCTCGTTGAGATCGAGCGGGGTCAGGCGGTGTGGAGGATTCGGAAACGATCGGGGGCGGCTGGGTCGCGGTCGACGATCTGGATGGGGGTTGTTGGCCATTGCCAGACGGTGATGCCTGGTACGCGAGCGAATTGGATCTTTCCGCGGGTGCCGTCGACGTCGACGGTTGGCCAGGAGGCCGCGATGCGGTCGCGGTCGGGGCCGTGGGAGCGCAGTAGGTCGGCGAGGACGGTGATCGTGTCGTAGCCCTCGAACGCGACGAAAGATGGGGCTTCCGGCAACTGCTCGCGGACTCGTACGCCGAGCGGGGTCAGGTGCTCGGGAAGGTAGCGCAGGAAGGGGATCCCGGCGCCATCGTCGCCCAGCAGCTCCGCCCATTCGGCGAACTCCGGTTGGCCGGCCGGAGCGCCCAGCAGGATCCCGGCGAGACGCTGATCTCGGCGTACAGCCTTGACGATCGGCACGGCCGGCTCCGGGTGGCCGACCAGCAGGAGGAGAGCTGTCGCGCCGCTGTCGACGAGCTCGTCGCACAAGGCTGTGGGAGTGAGCGCGCTTGCGTCGAGTTCGATGACGGTGCCGCCGCGTTCGGTGAAGTACTCCCGCAGGATGCCGGTACCGGTTGCCCAGTACACACTCGGCTGTGCCGCCACTGCGATCCGACTGTGTCCCGCGACGAGCAGGTAATCCGCGTAGAGCCGCCACCCCCGAGACTGCGGCGGCGCAATCCGCGCAACCCAGTCGGTCGGCTCCTCGGTAAGCGCATCAAGTACCGCCGAAGAACACAGGAACGGCACCCCGAGCGCATCGACCCTCGCAGCAGCCGCATGAGCGACAACGCTGTGATACTCCCCCGCCAACGCAGCCACCCCCAGCTGAGCCAGTTCGTCGACAGCTGCCACGGCCTTCACCGGATCAGCAGCGGTATCCCGCACCACCAACTCCAACGTCCGCCCGGCGATCCCCCCACCCTCATTCACATCCCGAACCGCCAGCTCCATCCCAGCAACCAAATTCGCCCCAGCCTCAACCCACCCAGGCCGACTCAACGGCGCAACCACACCAATCTGAACGGCCGGCAGTGTCATGCGTCAGGTCTCCCGAATTCGGATGCAGCGCCCTTGACCTATAGGTCTGGACGGAAACTAATTGTCGCTCCGTGCAAGTTAGTTACCACAGCCGGCATCGCGACGCCTAAGGCAACCGAACCCCGCTGTCTGCGAGGCTCGCGCTATGACGCGCGAGCTGTTGCTGGGCGCACTCTTGATTGTTGCGTCGTTCGGTACTGCGTTGTTGTCGGCCGTCGCAGGCTTCGGTGGCGGTGTCTTGCTCTTGCCGGTCTTCGTCGCGGTCTTTGGTCCTCGCGACGCGGTCGCCGTACTGACAGTCGCGCAGTTGGCCAGCAACGGCAGCCGGGTCTGGTTCAACCGGCATGAAGTCGACCGGCGGCTCGTCAGGATCTTCGCCGCCGGCGCCGTACCCGCCGCGGTGGCCGGTGCGCTGTTGCTGACCAGCGCACCGCTCCAAGCCCTGACCCGCGTCATCGGACTGTTCCTGCTCGCCATGGTCGTCTGGCGCCGGGTGCGCCCAAACACTGCCAGGGTCGGCGATCGTGGGTTCGCCGCATTGGGTGCCGCGTCCGGATTCGGCTCGGCGCTGGTCGGCAGCGTCGGTCCGATGGTTGCCCCGTTCTTCCTAGCTCGCGGTATGGTCCGCGGCGCCTACATCGGAACGGAAGCCGCCTCGGCAGTCGTCATGCATCTCACCAAACTGGTCGTCTTCGGCGCAGCCGCCGTCCTCACCTGGCGTACCGGGCTGATCGGCCTAGCGCTCGCACCCGCCGCAGCCAGCGGCGCCTGGACCGGCAAGAAAGTCCTCGACCGACTACCCGTCAACGTCTTCGTCATCCTCGTCGAAGCAGGCCTCATCATCTCCGGCCTCCTACTCCTCCTGACTGGCGGCTGACCTGTCGGCAGGACAGGGGCGTGGGGGTGGTGGCCCAGTTGGACAGGATGCGGAGCGCCTAGGCGGTGGGGCTGTCTGAGGCGGCGGTGTAGGTGATGATCACGAGTCCGTCGCCCGTCCGTTCCATGCCGGCGAGCGAGTTGTGCAGTCGTTCGGCCGCGCTGCGGGTATTCGACGTTCTGGCGCGCCAACCGGGTACGGAACTTGTCGCATCTGGTCGCCAGTTCGCCGACCAGGCCTTGGACCGCCGCTCTACGCGGTAACTAACTTGCACCTGACGACGAAAAGTTTCCACCTAGTTGCGTAGTGCAGGGATGGACAGCAAGGCGGGGCACCGCGGGCCAGCACCCCACGGCGGAGCACTCCGGCTCCCAGCAAGCCCGCCAGACAGTCAGCCCACGGCCCGAGGGTGCCTACTCTCAAATCCGCGCGACGCAGGCGCGCATACCAAGGGTGGGTGGGAACGCCGAGTAGTGAGCGACGAAGGAGCGAACAGCGAAGCAGCGTGGGGGTACTCACAGGCACGCGATTCCTTGGATGCGTCAGGTGTCTGAGAGGCTTTGGTAGTGAATCGGTCGCGTGTTGCTGTGTTGGCCTTGCTTGCGGTGGCGGCGGCTTGGGGGTCGACGTTCTTCTTGACCAAGGATCTGCTGACGCGGATGGACGTGGCCGATTACCTGGCGTTGCGGTTCGCGATCGCGGCGGTCGCGTTGATCGCGATTCATCCGCCGGCGATCTCCAAGCTCAGCCGGCTGGATCGAGGCCGAGGTGTTGCCCTGGGCATCATGTACGGCGTCGCGCAGCTCGTGCAGACCGAAGGACTAAGGCACACATCAGCCAGTGTGTCCGGGTTTGTGACCGGTATGTATGTCGTCTTCACCCCACTCCTGGCCGCGGTGATTCTGCGGCACAAGATCGGCAAGTGGGCGTGGGTCGCGGTCGTGCTGGCGACCGTGGGGCTCGGCGTGCTGTCGCTGCGTGGGTTCAGCATGGGGACCGGTGAGCTGCTGACGCTCGCCTCGGCGGGGCTGTATGCGCTGCACATCATCGGGCTCGGGGCCTGGTCGACGCCATCGAACGCGTTCGGGTTGTCGGCGTTGCAAATGGTTACGATCACCGTTGTCTGCGGCGTCGGCGCCATCCCCGGTGGGTTCTCGCTGCCGAGCGGTGCGGGAGACTGGATCGCGGTCATATACATGGCCCTGATCGCCGGCGCGGTCGCGCTGATCGTGCAGACCTGGGCGCAGGCACACCTCACACCGACCCGGGCAGCGATCGCGATGACAATGGAGCCGGTGTTCGCTTCGGCCTTCGCCGTAGTCTTCGGAACGGAGAGTGTGACCGGCCGGATGCTCATCGGCGGCGCACTGGTCATGTCGGCGATGTACCTGGTCGAACTGGCACCCCGGCGCAAGTTCGAGGCCGAGGTCCAGCACCTAGGACAGTAGAAGGGAGGGCGAGATGCGCGACAACAGCGCGCGACGCGTGCGTTGGTTCCCGTACGCCGTGATCGCACTCCTACTCGCCGTCCTCGCCACCGGCACCGCATCCAACCTCCACCGCAACCCCCAACCCCAACTAGTTGCCGAGGGCATCACCGGCCGCGCCGGCCCGACCCGCATCGAGGAACCGACCAACTCGGCTGACCTGGCAAGACCAGAGCTGATCCGCGACGCCCTGATCGACCTCGACGCCCTCACTCTCCCCGACGGCGCGACCCTGGCCGGCTGGAACGGGCCGTGGCGTTTCGTCTGGCCGCGGGACGCGTCGTTCGTCGCGGCCGCGCGCTGCTCGGTCGGCCAGTACACCGAAGCCGACAAAGTACTCGGATTCCTCAACAAAATAAGGCCAACCCAAGGTCGCTGGGCCGCCCGGTACTCCGCTCCGGATGGCAAAGAACCCCAAGATGGCCGCGAGCCCCAACTCGACGGCTCAGGCTGGGTCCTCTGGGCAACCTGGTTCTGCGGACAAACCCAGCCGAAAGCAAGCGGCGCGGAAAGCACCAACCCGATGGCCAAGTACTGGCCGATGGTCAAAGAGTCAGGCGACCAGATCGTCGCCGAGCTCCAAAAGAGCGGCCTCCCGGCCCCCTCCCCCGACTACTGGGAGCGCCCGGAAAAGCAGGTCACCCTAGGTACCATCGCCCCACTCCTCACCGGTCTCCGCTCCGGCATCGCGATAGCGAGAACTCTCAAACACAGCGACCAAACAGAACACTGGCAAACAGCACTCGACCGACTCGCCAAAGCAACCGACAAGCACTTCGGTCCGACCTACCCACGCACGCCTGCAAAGGCAACGAGCTTCCTCGAGCCCGGCATCGAACCGATCACCTTAGAAGGCGGCGCAGACGCGATCGTCACCGTCCTCGGCCCGCCCTTCGCGCCGGCCCGCGACGTCGTGACGAAGGCAATCGAGCACTCCCGCGACGTACTCACCCAGCCCAACGGCGGCGTCACCCCAGGCGAGCAATGGCGCACCGACGGAGTCACCTGGACTCCACAGACCGCCCTGTTCGCGTTGAGCGCGGCCGCCCGTGGCGACCAAGGTACGGCGAACCACCTGCTCGCCTGGCTCGACGCCCACCGCACCACCACCGGCTCGCTCCCGGAGAAGGTCAACCGCGACCTCAAGCCAGCCGGCGAAGCACCCCTCGCCTGGACCACAGCCCTGGTCGTCCTCACCGCCTCAGCACTAGACCACCCGCTGCCAATCCCCTAAAGAGCACCCGCTGCCATTCCCCTAAGGCAGCTAGCAGATCTCCATCACGTCAGCAGTCGGCGCCAGCGGCCGCGCAGTGGACGTAGCAGTGGAGTAGAAGAACGCAGTCGACGCGATGTCGTCCTGCAGCGGCAGGTACCGCCCACCCGACCGCCACCCCAGCGCCTGTACGTCGACCCGCAGCCGCGTCCGGAAGCGAATCGGGTCAGGCAGGTGGAACCGGTACATCCCGAACCGCTGCTGACTCTGGTACAGCCCGTCCGGCCGCAGAACCTGCGGCAACCCGAGGTACGGCGTACTGAACTCCGTGTACCCACCCCGGTCCGCCCCAAGGTCGAAGTTCCACGCCCCGCCGAAGTAGTCCTCGGTCCCCGTCCCACAGATCGTCGGGAACTCGTCGTCATCGTCGACGTAGAACTTGACCTCTCCCTCACCCCACCACCCGCTGCTGTTCACACCCCACGCCAGATACGTCCCCACGTAATGCCCCGGTCCCTCCACGCCATCCAACAGCGTATGCACGGCTCCAGAAGCCAGCGGATTGCTCCGCCGCCACTGCGTGTGCAGGTACGCCGATCCCTCGGCAACCGCACCCAGCCAGTAGTCCACCTGGAAGTAGACGACCACGGACGTGTCGGCCGTGTTCTCGAGCGTCAGCAAACCCTGCGACCGAAACGGCATCTCCCAATAGCAGTTGAAGCCACCATTCGGATTCACCGCGACCGGCAGCGAATTCACCTGCGCGAACTGCCCCCACCCGGAGCAGAAGAAGTCCCCCACCGGAGCCTCGATCGCCGGCTCCTCATCGCCGTCCCAGTAACCGCGCAGGACCAGCCGACGCCAGTTGTCCCTGTGCGTGGTGAGCCAGAAGTGCGTGACGCAGCCCGGCCCCGCGATGTCCGCGAGCGTCACCGTCTCCCCCGCCGCGATCTCGATCGACGGCGACACCTTCCAGCCGACCCCGAGCTCGCGCGACGCGTGAGCCCCGGTTCCCTCGGTACGCCGACCGCCCTGGCCGGGTTCGCCGGTCGGGTTCTCCGCGCTGATGGAGCGGGTCTGGACGTCGACGACCGCGCTGATCCCGGACAGGTTCGGAAAAGTCATGCGCCCGAGCCTAAGTTCCGCCACCGCAGGATCAGAAATCGATTTCTCACACTCTGGTCACCAGAGCGGGACAGCAGATCCGACCCGGGCGCAGTCTTTAGTGGTACAGGCCGGCACCAGCCGGCCCGGACGAGGAGACGGCGTGACGTTCGACGAATGGGCCCGGGTGGGGCTGCCCAAGTTGCTCAGGTTCGCGACCGTCCTGTGCGGATCCGGCGATCTCGCCGGGGACCTGGTGCAGGACGTCGCGATCAAGGCGCACCGGCACTGGGACCGGGTCGCCGCGGCCGACAGCCCTGATGCCTACCTGCGCAGGATGGTGGTCAACGAGTACCTGTCCTGGCGCCGCAAGTGGTCCCGGTTCGTTCCCCGGCCGGAGATCTTCGCGAGCGAGTCGGTCGCCGACCACGCCGACCAGCAGGCCGACCGCGACGAGCTGATCACCGAGCTCGCCAAGCTCCCCCGCCGCCAACGCGCAGTACTCGTACTCCGGTACTTCGGCGGACTGTCCGATCCGGAGATCGCCGAGACCCTCGGCTGTTCCGCCAGCAACGTCCGCGCCCACGCCTCCCGCGCCCTGGCCGCCCTCCGGATCGAGCTCGCCAACCCCACATCCTTTCAGCACACCGGAGTAACCCATGCGCACTGAGGAAGACCTCCGCACCGCCTTCGACCACCTGGCCGACTCGGCCCCGACGGCCGACGACATCCTCGCCGCCCTCACCCCCGACACCAAGCCGGTACGCCGAACCCGCACACCGCTCGTCCTTGGCGCCGTTCTCGCGACCGCCGCCGCTGCCATCGGTGGGCCTCTACTGATCTCCGCCGAGCAGGCGGCCCAGCCGGCCCCTGCCTCCGCCTGGACGCCCTGGATCAACGTGCCGACGCTCAAGTCGATGCGGATCAATCCGCGCGTCAGCACCCCCAACCGGCAGTCCTGGGAGCTCGACAAGGCTCGAGGTCCGTGGGGTGCGAGCTGCCTGGTCACCGCGCATCGCAACGGCGACTTCGACCCGACGACGATCCCCGTCGACAGCCCGACGGTGGACATCAACGGCGCGAAGGGCCGGATCATCACCTCGACCAAGGACAAGCCGCTCGTTCCTCAGCCGGACAGCGGTCTCATGCAGGGATTCATGACCTATCCGGTGAAGACCGTCGCCTGGCAGCCGGCCCGTGGCCTGTGGGCACTGGTCAGCTGCGAGACGCAGCTCGAGAAGGGCACGCCCCGGATCCCCCAGCTCGACAGCCCCTGGAGGGTCGATCTGCCGAAAGCGCTGCAGCTGGCCAGGGCGATCTCGACCGGCGGACGGCTCGATTCGCCGTACAAGATCGGCTTCCTGCCGGCGGGGCTCGCACCGAACCGGGTCACGTACCAGAGCCCGATCGGTGAGGTTGCCGGGTCCGGACAGAACTTCATCACCGTGCTGTCCGATGGCGACGCCTCGACGGGCTACCGGCCGCGGGCGAAGGATCCGTCCTACCGGCACTCGCCCTGGGACCCGAAGCCGGGTGACGACCTGAGAATCACCTATAACACCAGCAAGTTCTGGAACTCCCTGTCAAAGGGGCCGACGCCGAAACCCGACCTGAACATCAATGGGATGGACGCCTGGTTCGTCGGCGACGGCATCGCGGGTGACAGCGGCTCCGGACCGACCCCGGGCAAGGATCCGAAGACGGCGGTCCGGATGGAAGGGCACGGCGTACAGGTCACCATCCAGAGCCTTGGCGGCACCGTCAATCAGGCCGACCTGGTCAAGGTGGCTCACACTCTCCGGCTCGCCCGCAGCACGACCGACCTGACCACCTGGTTCGACGCCGCGGAGGCGATCCCGGCCCCTAGGTAAGGCTTGATCAGCAGGCGCGAACCTTGGCGTCCAGACCGTGTACGAAGGTGAGGCAGGACCAGGGCCGGCCCTGGTCCTGCTTCGCGCGGATGATCAGCGGGTAGGCGTCGGCGCCGCGGACCGTCGGGCTGCGGTCGGTCTTGAGGGTGCCGACGGCGCCGCCGCGGGATTCGGCCGCGGCCTTGACGTCGGCGATGGTGACCGTACTGGCGGACTGCTTCTGGGCCGCGGCCTTTGCGTCGTCCGCTACCGAGAGGGCGAACTTGATCTCCGGGGGCTGGGACCAGGTGGTCGAGCTCACCGGGAAGATCACGCCGAACATCACCACCCCGACCAAACCGATGATTACGCGGGCCTTGCGGGCATTGTCGGCCAGCAGGACGGCCGCGCAGGCCAGCGCGACCACCAGCGTGATCCCGCGCAGGATCCAGTGGCGGTCGAGGCGGCTGTCGACCGCGAGAGCGGCGGCCAGCGCGATCACCACAGATGCGGCGGCGGCGATCCCAGCCCCGGCCTTGGGTGATACGGCCCGGGCCTTGGGCGACACAGATTTCATGGCGCCGACGATAGAGCGCTGCCGTTCGTCGCAGCGAACCGGCCGTTCATCGAGCGGCACGCCGGGCGGCCTCAACGGATCCGGATCGCAGTGGCAGGTTCGAAGGAGTCCCCACCGCCCCGAGGGATTGGACGCTGTCATGAATACCGAGGACCCTGGAATCTGGAGTGTGTCGCGGCGCCGGGCGCTGCAGCTGACTGGTGGAGCGGCCGTCGCCGGCGCCTTGCCGATCGGCTCCGCCGACGCTTCACCGGCCGCCGCGCCTCGAAGTACCGGAGGATCGGCGAGCCTGACCCAGGGAACCAACTTCATGGTGTCGGTATCGCCTGACGGGCGATGGCTGGCGTTCGACCTGGTGACGGCGATCTGGGTGACGCCGGCCGCGGGCGGCCAGTCGCGCCGGCTCACCGATGACCTGCAGGATGCGACCCGGCCGCGCTGGGCGCCCGATGGCGCCAGCATCATCTTCCAGTCCTATCGGGACGGGAACTTCCACCTGTGGACGATCCGGCCTGATGGGTCCGGGTTGCGGCAGCTGACGACCGGGCGCTTCGATCATCGGGAGCCGATGATCGCGCCCGACGGGAAGTCGGTGGTGTTCTCGTCGGACCGCGGTGGCAACGGGAGCTACGGGATCCACCGGCTCACCCTCGCCACCGGCGCGATCGTCGCGCTGACCGACGATCCGAGCGAAGAGGCCGAGCCGGTCTACTCCCCCGACGGGAAGAAGATCGCGTTCACCGTCGACGCGTCCTCGATCATCGAGCTGGATCTGACCACGGGACAACGCCGTACTGCGGTCGCAGCGCGCACCGGCAGCACCGTCTACGGACCGGCGTACTCACCCACCGGGCAGCTCGCCTACGCACGGCTGACCGGCGCGGCCAGCGACCTGGCGATCGGCGAGCAAGCGGTGACGAGCGGGAAGGACGTCTTCGCCCTGCCGCCCTCCTGGGACTCCACCGGCGAACTCTTCTACACGGCTGACGGCCTGGTACGGAAACTCAATGCGGACACCGTCGTCGCCTTCACCGCCGTCGTGCCGGTGACGTCGCGCCGGCCGCGGCCGAAGTCGCCGGAGCTCGAATCGACCAAGCGCCGGCCGGTCCTCGGTATCGCCTGCCCGACCGTCTCCCCCGACGGCCGCTGGCTCGCCTTCCGGGCACTGAACGCCCTCTGGCTGGCGGCAACCAGTGGCCGTGGGCAACCACGCAAGATCGTTGCTGATGGCTACTTCAACTCCGATCCGGACTTCGCGCCGGACGGCAAGACGTTGCTCTACGCAAGTGATCGCGACGGCACGGCCGATCTCTGGTCCCACGATCTCGCGACCGGCGCCGACAGCAAGCTCTCATCGTTGCCCGGAGCCCAGACCGCGCCGCGCTACTCCCCCGACGGCAAGCAGATCGCCTACCAGGACCAGGACGGGATTGCCTGGGTGCTCGACCTCGGGTCGGGCGAGGTCCGGCAGCTCACCCCGACGCTCTTCCAGCCCGGCCGGGTGAGCTGGTCCGCCGATGGCAGCACGATCGTGCTCGGCGCGGTCAAGCCGTTCTCGAAGCGCTTCCGCGAAGGCACCAGCCAGCTCCTGTACGTCGATGTCGCATCCACCGCTCTCGAGTACGTCGAACCAATGCCCTTCCGCTCCCTCGCGACGCGAGGCGACGACGGGCCGGCCTTCTCCCCCAACGGCAAGTGGCTCGCCTTCGTCGTCGAGAGTCTCCTGTACGTCGCACCCGTCGACCGTCGCGGCCGTTTCACCGGCAGCCCACGCGCAGTCACCTCAGAGGCAACGGACTCGCCTGTCTGGCAGGACGATCAGACGCTGCTCTACCTGCACAACGGACACCTCCGCCGGACAGACCGGCGTGGCTCACGGCCCCAGACGGTCAAGCTCGACCTGCACTGGCAGCGCCCGACGATCAACCAGCACGTCACGATCCACGCCGGGGCACTCTGGGACGGTCGGGCCAAGGAGCTGCGGCAAGACGTCGACATCGTCGTGGACGGCTCGAAGATCGCTGCTGTCCGGCCGCATCACGGCAAGGCGGACATCGACGCGAGCGGGCTGACCGTGATGCCCGGGCTGATCGATGCGCATGTCCACTGGCATCTGCGAGGGCGCGCTTGGGGTTCGCGGCAGGGGAACGTCTGGCTGGCGTACGGGGTGACGACAACACGGTCGCCGGGCGATCCGGCGTACCAGATGCAGGAGACTCGGGAAGCGCTCTCGCACGGGTCGCTGACCGGGCCGCGGTACTTCGCGACCGGTGAGGCGATCGACGGGTCGCGGGTCTACTACAACTTCATGCGACCGACGCTGTCGGTGCGGCAGCTCGGGATGGAGCTCGACCGGGTCGAAGGGCTCGCATACGACCTGGTGAAGACGTATGTGCGGTTGCCGGTCGAGTACCAGCGGCGGGTGATCGCGGCCGTTCATCGGCTCGGTCTGCAGTTGTCGTCGCATTATCTGTACCCGGCTGAGCATCTCGGCATGGACGGGATGGAGCACACCGGCGCGACCAACCGGCTCGGCTACTCGCATACGGTCAGCCGGCTGGGTCGGGCGTACGGCGATGTCGTCACGCTCTTCACCAAGGCGGGGCTCTCGGTCACGCCGACGCTGTTCAACTCGACGATGGCGCACGTCGATGATCCGTCGCTGGTGAACGATGTGCGGACGACGACGCTGTATCCGGCGTGGGAGTACGCCGCATTGCAGGCCAAGGTGTCCGCGGCGGCCGGGCCGGCTGGGGTGACCACGCGGGCCCTACTCGCGGGCAACGTCGACATGGTGCTGCGGATCCATCGGGGTGGTGGGCTGGTGATCTCCGGTACGGACTCGCCGCTGGACAATCCCGCCATCTCGCTGCACGCCAATCTGCGATCGATGGTGGCGGGTGGGTTCACTCCGTACGAGGCGCTGACGACCGCGACGCGGAATCCGGCCAAGTGGCTGGCGCTCGAGGACAAGCTCGGCGTCGTCCGGGCGGGTGCGCAGGCCGACCTGTCGTTCGTACGGGGGAATCCGCTGGCGGACATCACGCATGCGGCAGCGACTCAGCAGGTGATGCTGGCTGGGAAGTTGCACACTGTCGAGCAGTTGCTCGCGCCCTTCACGGCTCAGTCGGTGGTACCCGCGTTGGTTGCTGCTAGCAACGTCCCGCAGCCGCTGACTGCTGAGCAGGCACACGCGCATGACCCGGAGTACTGGTGGCACGAGCCGGAGTGGCTGCACCGGTTGTGTTGCGAAGGGTGAAATAGGCTCGCTCCTATGAGCGACCTGGGGATCTCGGCGGCTAGTGCGGCGGAGCTTTTGATGATGCGGCAGTGGGCGTCGGACGAAGGGTGGGATCCGGGGCGATCGGACATGCTGGCGTTCTGCGCGGCCGACCCGTCGGGGTTCTTGGTCGGCCGGGTGGATGGTTCGCCGATTGCTTGCTGCTCGGGGGTTCGGTACGGGCGGGAGTACGGGTTCCTCGGGTTCTACATCTCGCGGCCGGAGATGCGCGGGCAGGGTTACGGGATCGCTCTCTGGCAGGCGGTGATGGCGCACCTCACCGAGCGCACGATCGGACTCGACGGCGTCGTCGATCAACAGGACAACTACCGGAAGTCGGGCTTCAAGCACGCCTTCAACCACATCCGCTACTCCGGCACACCACACGCCGGCTTCGCCGCCGCGGGTGGAGGCGGCGGGCCGGCGGGGGTTGTGTTGGTGGATGGGCGGACGGTGCCGTTTCGGCAGGTGGCTGAGTATGACCGGCGGTTCTTTCCGGCGGAGCGGGAGGCGTTTCTGGCGCTCTGGGTGAATTTGCCGGGGCATCGGTCGGTGGCTGCGCTTGAGGACGGTGAGTTGGTCGGCTTCGGCGTTCTGCGGCCGACCGACAGCGGCGCGCGGATCGGACCGCTCTACGCAGCTTCGGATGGCATCGCGGAGGCGGTCGTGGCCGGCCTCGCAACGCCGGGTGAAGAGGTGGCGATCGACGTACCGGATGTGAACGCGGCTGGGGTCAAGCTGGTTGAGAAGCTCGGGCTGTCGCCGAGTTTTGAGTGCGCGCGGATGTACGCGGGCGGCCCGCCGCCGTACGTGGATCAGGCGGGGATCTTCGCGACCACGACGCTCGAACTCGGTTAAGTACCTCCGACGCCGACATTTCCGCACGACATCTGCCTGTGCCGGGTGATCAGCCTTCGGAGGCTTTGAGGAGGCGTTGGCCGAGGGTGTGGAGTGCCTCGCGGAGCTCGGGTGGCTCGATCACCGAGAAGGTTGCTTCGAGCAACGCAAGGCGGTAGGCGTACCAGTCCGGCTCATCGGTGCTGCCGATGAGCCGGGTGTGCGTCTCGTCGATCGGTTCCAGCCGGCCGAGTTTGCGGGCCAGGACGATCTCCGCGAGTGGCGCGTCGATCACCACCTCGATCCGATAGCGCCAGCCTTGGGCGAAGTGGTCCTCGATGGCAGTGACGGGGTTCAGGTCCTCGGGTGGGTCGAAGGTGTCGTCCAGCAGCTCGGTGGTGGTGACGCGGTCGACGCGGAGTACTCGCTGGGCGTCCTTGGTGTGAGACCAGCAGAGGAGGTACCAGAGTCCCTGACGGACGGAGACGGCCCACGGGTCGACGTCCATCGTGATCGGGTCGCGGTCTCCCCTGGTGTAACCGATGCGGAGGCGGCGGGCCGCAGTACAGGCTTGGACGAGGGCTGCGGTCGTCTCCGGGTTCGGGTAGGTGCCCTCAGCCGCCTGGCGTGGGGTGACGATCCGGCGCATCGACTCGGCGGGCTCGGCGACCGGCTTCGGTAGTACGCGGATGATCTTGTTGAGCGCGCTCCCGGCCGGGTCCTCGGGGTCGGACGCACGGTGGTGGCCTTCGAGCGCAGCCATCATCAGTCCGAGTGCCTCGGCGGTTGAGAACATCAACGGCGGCAGGCGGAATCCGCGGCCGACGCGATACCCGCCGTACCGGCCCGGGGTGGACTCGATCGGGATGCCGGCCTCGCGCAGGATTCCGACGTACCGCCGGGCGGCGCGGTCCGTCACGCCGAGCCGCTGGCCGAGGCGCTCACCGCTGATCCCGGGGTTGTCCTGGATCAGTTCCAGCGCCATCAACGCCTTGGCGGTCGGGCTCAGTTCGTCCACAATCACCAGTCAACCTCCCTTCCCGGAAGCAGAACGTCCGCATTGGATATTAACGTCCGGATCATGACTGATCACAACCTTCCGCACGAAGCGCCGATCGCCGGGACCGAGCTCGAGACCATGCTCGGCTCGCTGGAGCGGCAACGCAGGATCTTCGCCTGGAAGTGCGGCGGCCTGGACTCCGCCGGCCTGCAGAAGTCGCATCCGCCGTCGACGATGACTCTGGGCGGGCTGCTGAAGCACCTCGGGCTGTGCGAGGACGAGTACTTCACCCACCGGCTGCTCGGGACGGAACTGGGAGCGCCTTGGGACGCGGTCGACTGGGATGCCGACTCCGAGTGGGAGTGGCACTCGGCCGCGGACGACACGGCAGAGCAGCTCTACGACCTCTGGAACGCTGCGGCCGACCGCTCGCGAGCAGCGGTCGCCGGGGCGCTGGCTGACGGCGGGCTGGACCACTTCGCGGAGTACAAGAACTCCCGGGGCGAAAGCCCGACCCTGCGCCGCCTTCTGATCGACCTGATCGAGGAGTACGCCCGCCATGCCGGCCACGCCGACCTGATCCGCGAGACGGTGGACGGGCTGACCGGTGAAGAGCCGCCGCGATGACGCTCGACTCCGTTGCCGAGCAGTTGACGTTCCGGCCGGCGAACGAGGCGTCGTGGGAGGACCTGCAGGCCGTCTTGGGCGACAGCGACGCCGGGCAGTGTCATTGCCAGCGGTTCAAGACGCGCGGGTGGATGTGGAATGTGACCACCGAGCCCGAGCGGGCCGGGCTGATGCGGGAGCAGACAAACTGCGACAACCCGCGGGCCCGGCAGACGAGTGGGCTGGTCGCCTACCTTGACGACGAGCCGGTCGGGTGGTGTGCGGTGGAACCGCGGACGGCGTACCCGCGATTCCTCGGGCGTACGCCGGTGCCGTGGAAGGGCCGCAACGAGGACAAGGAGGACGACTCGGTCTGGGTCATCGCCTGCTTCGTCACGCGGCTCGGGTATCGGCGGCGAGGGGTCAGCTACGGGATGGCTCGCGCGACGATCGACTACGCCCGGGAGCGTGGTGCCCGGGCATTGGAGGGGTATCCGATGCTGCCGGCGGCCGGGAAGGACGTGCCGTGGGGTGAGCTGCATGTCGGGCACTACAGCGTCTTCGAGGAGGCCGGCTTCAAGGAAGTCAGCCATCCGACGCTGCGGCGCTATGTGATGCGGATCGACCTCTAAAACGGCACAGCTAGAAAGGCAGTTTGGGCTGCGGTGGGGCGTGGGTCGGGTCGACGCCGTCGAAGAGGCTGCTGACCGATTCGCCGTCGTGGATGCGCTTGATCGCCTCGGCGAACAGGCCGGAGACCGAGCTGACCTGCAGCTCGGGGAAGCCGTCCGGGCGGGGCACGGTGTCGGTGCTGATCACCTCGGTGATCGACGGATGCGAGCGCAGCCGCTCGACCGCCTTGCCGGCGAACAGTCCGTGGGTGGTCGCGACGGCGGCCTGGGTGCAGCCGAGGTCCTTCAGCCGGTCGAGCAGCTCGATGATCGAGCCGCCGGTGGCGATCTCGTCGTCCAGGATGATCGCCTTCTTGCCGGCCACGTCGCCGACGATCGCGTCGATCACCACCCGGTCGTCGGACAGCCGCTGCTTGCTGCCCGCGGCGACCGGCAGGCCGAGCAGCCGGGCGAACTGGGTCGCGGTCTTCGCGTTGCCCAGGTCGGGGCTGACGACAACGGTGTTCGTGAGGTCGGTACCGCGGAAGTGCTCGGCCAGTACGCCGATCGCGGTCAGGTGGTCGACGGGTACGGAGAAGAACCCGTGCACCTGGGGTGCGTGCAGCGTCATCGTCAGCACCCGGTCGACACCGGCCGCGACGAGCAGGTCGGCCACCAGGCGGGCGCCGATCGAGATCCGCGACGCGTCCTTCTTGTCCGAGCGCGCATAGGCGTAGTGCGGCATCACCGCGGTGATCTGAGCGGCCGAGGCACCCCTGGCGGCGTCGATCATCAAGAGCAGCTCCATCAGGTGCTCTTGGGTCGGCGGAACCAGCGGCTGGACGATGTAGACGTCCCGCTGGCGGCAGTTCACCTGCAGCTGGACCTGTAGGCAGTCATTGCTGAACCGGTGGATCTCCACCGGCGACAGGTCCACACCGAGATCGGCGCAGATCTGCTTGGCAAGGCTGGAATGGGCACTGCCACTGAACACGACGATCTCTCGCACGGCACTCCCCGAACTGACCGACCAGACAGCATTGAGCGTACCTGCCGACCGGCAACTGTCAGCACCCGGCAGGTGGTACCGGAATCTTGCGAACTGCCATCAGTGCAAGAGACTTGCGACCACTTCGGCTGCGCGGCGGCAGTCCGTGGCCGATGCATCCAGATGGGTGACCAGGCGGAGTTGCGTAGCGCCTACTCCGCCGACCAGGACGCCCTCCGCCTTCGCTCCCGCGACGACCTCCGCGACCGTCTTGCTGGTGGCGGCAAGGTCGGCGACGACGATGTTGGTGTCGACCTGGTCCGGCTTGATCGAGCCGGGGGCCGCGTCAGCGAGGATCTCGGCGATCTGCCGGGCGTTGGCGTGGTCCTCGGCTAGACGCTCGACGTTGTTCTGGATCGCGTAGAGACCGGCCGCAGCCAGTACGCCGGCCTGCCGCCAGCCGGCGCCGAGGCGTTTGCGCCAGACCCGCGACTCCTTGACGAGCTCGGCCGAGCCGACCAGCACGGAGCCGATCGGGGCGCCTAGGCCTTTGCTGAGGCAGACGCTGGCGGCGGCTGCTCGGGAGGCATACGCCTTCATCGAGATGCCCGAGGCGACCGATGCGTTCCACAGCCGGGCGCCGTCGAGGTGGAGCGGCATGCCGATCGAGTCCAACTCGTCGGCCAGGGCGTCGTACGAGCGCTGGATCGCGCCGCCGCCGAAGTTGTGGGTGTTCTCGACCGAGACGGCTGCCGTCTGCACGAAGTACGGGCCGAGGTCGGGGGCGATCAGGGCGCGGATCTGGTCCAGGTCGATCTGGCCGCCCGGTGCGCTCCAGGTCCGCGTGGTGACTCCGCTTACGGCGGCGTGTGCGCCCAGTTCGGCTCGTGCGATGTGAGCGCTCGCCTCACAGAGAACCTCGGAGCCCGGAGCAACGAGTGCCCGGACGCCGAGGATGTTGGCCAGCGAGCCGGTCACCGTGAAGAGTCCGGCCTCATGCCCGAGCAGCGCGGCGACCGTTTCCTCGAGCTCGGTGACCGTGGGGTCCTCGCCGTACACGTCGTCCCCGAGCGGAGCACTCGTCATCGCCGCCAGCATCCCCGCGGACGGCTTGGTCACCGTGTCGGAGCGAAGGTCGATCACGCCGCACACGCTCCCGTCGCCGGGCGACCCGCTGACGCAACGCCGGCGATCGCGCCGACCGCCGGCGTTGCGTAGTACCGGCTCATGCTCGTGCGCCTCGGAGGCGTTCGGCGACCAGGAAGGCGAGCTCGAGCGACTGGTGACGGTTGAGGCGGGGGTCGCAGGCGGTCTCGTAGCGGTTGACCAGGTCCTCGGCGACCAGCTCCTCGCCGCCGCCGAGGCACTCGGTGACGTCGTCGCCGGTGAGCTCGATGTGCATGCCGCCCGGCCAGGTGCCGACCTGCTCGTGCGCGTCGAAGAAGCCCTGCACCTCGTCGATCACGTCGTCGAAGTTGCGGGTCTTGTAGCCGTTCGGCGTCTCGTAGGTGTTGCCGTGCATCGGGTCGCAGACCCAGGCGATCGGCGAGCCGTGGTCGCGGACCGCCTCCAGCAGCGGCGGCAGCCCGTCGCGGATCTTGCCCGCGCCCATCCGGGTGATGAAGGTCAGCCGGCCCTCGATGCCCTTCGGGTTCAGCTTGTCGATCAGCGCGCGGATGTACTCCGGGGTCGTGGTCGGGCCGATCTTGACGCCGAGCGGGTTGCTCAGCGTCGACAGGAACTCCACGTGCGCGCCGTCGAGCTGGCGGGTCCGCTCCCCCACCCAGAGCAGGTGCCCGGACACGTCGTACGGCAGCTCGGTCCGCGAGTCGATCCGGGTCAGGGCGTGCTCGTACTCCAGGATGAGCGCCTCGTGCGAGGCGTAGAAGTCGACCGTCTTGAACTCGTCGGCGGTCGCCCCGCAGGCGCGCATGAAGGCGAGCGCCCGCTCGATCTCACCGGCCAGCTGCTCGTAGCGCTGGCCGACCGGCGAGGACTTCACGAAGTCGGTGTTCCAGGCGTGCACCTGGTGCAGGTCGGCGTACCCACCGGTGGTGAACGCGCGGGTCAGGTTGAGCGTCGCGGCGGCCGCGTTGTAGACGCCACGGAGCCGCTCGGGGTCCGGGATCCGCGACTTCTCGGTGAACTCCAGCCCGTTGACCGCGTCCCCCCGGTACGACGGCAGCGTCACGCCGTTGCGGGTCTCGTCGCCCGAGCTGCGCGGCTTGGCGTACTGCCCGGCGATCCGCCCGACCTTCACGACCGGCACGCTCGCGGCGTACTGGAGTACGACGGACATCTGGAGCAGTACCCGGAGCTTGGCCCGGATGTTCTCGGCGGTCACCCCGTCGAACGTCTCGGCGCAGTCACCACCCTGCAGCAGGAACGCCTCACCGCGCGCGACGGCACCGATCTTGGTCGTCAGGTCGTCGCACTCACCCGCGAACACCAGCGGCGGCAACGTCCTGAGTTGCCCGATGACCTGCTCCAACGCACCCTGATCCGGCCACTCGGGCTGCTGCAGCGGCTTCATCGCCCGCAGCTCCTCAAGAGTCGGAACCCCAGGCACTTCCCCCGCACTCAACGTCGCAAATTGCATACCCCCAGCCTATTCCAGGCCTCTCGCCCTCCGCCCGCCCGTCTCACCCCTCCAGCTGCCGCCCCTCACCGCCCTGACGCACTTGGGGAGGCAAATACCCCGCTCCGGGGGCAAGATCCGCCCCGGCGTCGACCAAAACCCTCCCCGGGCTGGGGTGTCCACAGGGCGTGAGGAGGGGGGCGCCGGGGATGGAGGTCGAGGGCATCTTGTCTGTGTGGAGAACGATCAGCAGGGGCAGGTACCGGCGGCGTTGACGGGTGATGAGTCGGTTCGGTTGTTCGTGGAGTTGCGGCAGCGGCAGAAGGGGGCCTTCAGCCGGGCGCAGGCGTTGGAGTACGGGATCACCGACAAGGTGCTCCAACGGAGGTGCCGGGTGCGGCAACTGCAGCGGGTGCATCACGGCGTGTACGTCGACTTCACCGGTCCGTTGCCGTGGGAAACCAGGCTGTGGGCTGCCTGGCTCGCCTGCGGGCCGGACGCTGCCCTGACCGGCAAGACCGCTCTCCGGTACTACGGGTTGGAGGGCGACTGGGATGACGCCGACCCGATCCACCTGGCCGTGCCCCATGCGCGTCGCCTCGATCCCCGGGCAATGATTCTCGTCACCCGCTGGCGCGAGCTCGATTCGCGGTTGCACCCGACTCGCAGGCCACCGACCGTACGGCTGGAGGTCGCCTTGCTGACAACCGCGAGCCGGGAACGAGAGACCGCACGGCAAGCAGCCATGCTTCTGGACGCCTGTCGCCAGCGCCGGACATCTCCACAACGACTGCTGGCCGAACTGGAGACGCTCGGGCAGCTGCCCGGTCGAGAGGCCATCCGGCAGATCCTGCTCGACGCGGCAGACGGCGTGCAGTCGTTCCTCGAACAGTGCTACCTCCACCGGGTCGAGCGGGCTCACGGCCTGCCCGTTGCCGACCGCCAGGTCCGAGCCGTCCCAACTGCCGGCACCGCCGCTGCCGGCCACTCCACCACGGCCGGGCCTACGACCGCTGCCTCGGTCAGCCCCTCGAAGCGCGTCGTCTATCGCGACGTCGAGTATTCGCCGTACGGCGTGATCGTCGAACTCGACGGCCGGCTAGGCCACTCCGACGCGCTGTCTCGCTGGCGTGACATGAGCCGGGACAACGCCGCTGCGACGAGCGGAAAGCTCACGCTGCGGTTCGGGTACCAGTTGGTCGGCCACCCCTGCGAAACCGCGGCCCAAGTGGTGACCGCCTTGCACCACCGCGGCTGGACCGGCGCCCCTCGCCCCTGCTCCCCCACCTGTGCACTTGGGGAGGATCCTGTCCAGATCCGGGGAGGCAAATACCGCCATTCGAGGGCAAAATCCTCCCCAACCCGGGCGCAAACCCTCCCCCCGGCTAGCTGAGCGAGCTGAGATCCGGTGGAACATCCACCGCGTGCTCTCGCAGCACGCTCAGGGGGATCGTGTCGAGGGAGCGGGCGTGGGTGGAGGCCAGTACTACGGGAGCCGCGGCGCCGGCGTGGTACGCCTGCAGCCAGCGGGCCGCGACGACACACCAGCGGTCGCCCGGCCGCAATCCGGCGAAGTTGAACTCGGGTCGCGGGGTGGACAGGTCGTTGCCCACGCCGGCCTGGTGGGTGAGGAACTCCGTCGTCATCACCGCGCAGACCGTGTGGCTGCCGAGGTCCTCGGGGCCGGTCGTGCAGCAACCGTCGCGGAAGAAGCCGGTGACCGGGTCGGTGCCGCACTCCTGGAGCTGCTCGCCCAGGACGTTGAGGTCGCCATCCATGGAGGCTTCAGTCATCGAGGCTGGGTCAGGACGCCTTGGTGTCGCCGAGGCGGGGCTTGATGTGCTCGTCGACCGACTCGCCGGCCTTGATGAGCTCCTTGGCCTTCTCGGCGTACATGTCGACGTACTCCTGGCCGGACAGCTCCATCATCGCGTACATGATCTCGTCGGTGACCGAGCGCAGTACGAACCGGTCGCGCTCCATCCCCTCGTACCGGGAGAAGTCCAGCGGCTTGCCGATCGACACGCCGGGGCGGATCAGCCTCGGCAGCCGGCGACCGGGTTCACGGATCAGGAACTTCGGCCAGACCGAGCCGGGCGGGTTGAGCTTCTCGGTGTCGATCATCGCCACCGGGATGACCGGCACGCCGGCCACGATCGCCATCCGGGCCACGCCGGTCTTGCCCTTGTAGAGCCGGCCGTCGGGCGAGCGGGTGCCCTCGGGGTAGATGCCGAACAGCTCGCCCTTGGCGAGGATCTCCAGCCCGGTGTTCAGCGCGGCCAGCGAGGCGCGGCCGCCGGAGCGATCGATCGGGATCTGGCCGATCGAGCGGAAGAAGGTCGCCATCAGGCGGCCCTTCAGCCCGGGCGCGGTGAAGTACTCCGACTTGGCCGGGAAGATGATCTGGCGCGGCACCGCGACCGGCAGGAACACCGAGTCGGTGAACGCCAGGTGGTTGCTCACCAGCAGGGCCGGCCCGGTCGAGGGAATGTTCTCCAGCCCCTCGACCCTGGGACGGAAGAGGAGCTTCGCAATCGGTCCGACGAAAAACCGCCTGAGGAACAGGTACAGCAACGCCTTCACCTCCGTCACTCGGCCGAGAGCCTACGTTCCACCATCCTCCCTAAGCAACGTGACCGCCAGGAATAGGCGGGTTGCACTCTGTGTTGTCCCCTCGTTGCAGACTGGGTGCGATGTCGGTCACGAGTCACTGACGACACCCTTCGCGGGGTGGGCGGGTGGCCCTGCGGCTGCGACCATTGGCATCTGTTGGATCATTGCGACCCGTCGAGGAGTACCCGTGCCAGTGCAAGCCCACGCGGAGGAGTTCCGCAGCCCAGGATCCGGCGCGAACGCCGCGACCGGGGTCCTGCTGAGCCACGGCTTCACCGGCTCACCACGGTCGATGCGGCCGTTCGGCGAGCACCTGGCGGCAGCGGGGTACGGAGTCGCGGTGCCGCGGCTGCCTGGGCACGGTACGACCTGGCAGGAGATGAACAACACCCGCTGGCAGGACTGGTACGCCGTACTCGACAACGAGCTGGAGCGGCTGCGCAAGGAGCACGACCGGGTGTTCGTGGCCGGCCTGTCGATGGGCGGCTGTCTGGTACTACGGCTCGCCGAGCAGCACGGGGCAGACATCTCGGGTGTGATCCTCGTCAACCCGTCCGTGCAGACCGACGACAAGCGACTCGTCCTGCTCCCGGTGCTGCAGCGGCTCGTCCCGTCGTTCCCCGGCATCTCGAACGACATCAAGAAGCCCGACGTCGACGAGGGCGCCTACTCCCGGATGCCGCTGCGCGCGCTGCACTCGCTCTCGCAGCTCTGGACGCTCACCCGGGCGGATCTGGCCAAAGTCACCCAGCCGGTGCTGCTTTTCCGCAGTACTGTCGATCATGTCGTGGAACCGAGCTCGGGCCGGTCGATCCTGGCGTCGATATCGTCCCGCGACGTAACCGAAACCCTGCTCGAGGACAGCTACCACGTGGCCACTCTGGACAACGACGCACCCCGCATCTTCGCCGACACCACCACCTTCATCCACCGGGTATCCGCCGATGCATGACAACGGCCTGACCGCATCGACCTACACCTCCATGGGCGGCATAGACCCCCAAATAGCCGAACCAGTCCTCACCGCCCTCGCCGAAGCAGGCATCGCGGCGTACTCCGAGGCGCCGGTCGAGGCAGCGGCGGACGACGTACCGAAGGAATCGGCTGAGGTAGACGCCGAGGCTGGTACCGAACCAGAGAGCACAGCCGTCTCCGAGACAACCGCGCCTGCGCCCGCGAAGGCCGACGAGGTTGCTCCGCCGCGGATTCCGGTGGGGTTCGAGGAGATATTTGTTGATGCTGAGGCCGAGGTTCGGGCTCGGGGGGTGATTGCTCGGAGTACTGAGGATGCTGAGTGGGCGTCTTTGGTGGAGCAGTTCAATCTGCCGGCGGCGGAGGGGCATGACGCGACTCCGGTACCGCGGTGGCCTGCGAGTGAGGATGTGGATGAGGGGTCGTACGAGCCGCTCATCGACGTACCGGCTGGGCTGATCGTCGGGGACACCGATGAAGATCCGCCGGAGGAGCCGCCGGCCCGGCGTACCGAGGATCACCACGAGCATTTCGTACCGCCTGAGCCGCCGAAAGGCCCGAAGCTCGACTGGATCAGCCGCGCCGCCTGGCTCGGGCTGATCGGCGGTCCGGTGCTGCTGATCCTCGCCGCGCTGCTCGACTTCGGCACCGGCCGGATCACCACCCTCGCGGTGGTCGGCTTCATCGGCGGATTCCTCACCCTGGTGATCCGGATGAAGGACCGGCTGCCCCCGGAAGACACCCCGGACGATGGCGCAGTCGTCTAACCGTTAGGCTGCAGATCGTCGGACAATCCGACGAGAACAGCCGAGGGAGGCACCCGTGCAGGTCACCGAGACGGTCGAGATCACCGGCCACCTGATGGATACCGGGTTGCTCTCCCGGGTCCTCGACGACATCCGCGGGTACGGCGGTGAGTACACGCTGGACAAGTTCGACCTCGGCTACGACAAGGACGACCCGTCCACCGTCCGGATGACCGTCGGCGCCGAGGACGAGGAAGCGCTCCAGCGCCTCCTGATGCGGATCCAGACCAAGGGCGCCAACCTGGTCAACCCCGGTACGCCGGAGATCTCCGAAGTACTCCAGGACGGCGTCTTCCCGGACGGCTTCTACTCGACCACGAACCTGCCGACCAGTGTCCGGCTGAACGGCCACTGGGTATCGGTCCGCAACCCCGAGATGGACTGCGGCCTGCTCGTCGAGGGCGAGGACGTCCGGACCATCCCGATGTCCGAGGTCAAGGCCGGGATGCGGATCATCTCCAGCGCCCAGGGCGTCAAGGTCACTCCCCCGATCGTCGCGAGCAGCGAGGAGTCGTTCGGCTTCATGGAGTCGGACGTGTCCAGCGAGAAGCCGCAGGGCGTCCTGGTCAAGCAGGTCGCCGAGGGCATGCGCGAGGCGAAGGCGGCCGGGCTGAAGGTGCTCTGGGTCGGCGGCCCGGGCATCGTCCACACCGGCGCCGCGCCGGCGATGGTCGCGATCGTCGAGGCGGGTTTCGTCGACGTCATGTTCGCCGGCAACGCGCTCGCCACCCACGACATCGAATCGTCTCTGTACGGTACGTCGCTCGGCGTCGACCTGGCTCGCGGTCGCGGGGTCGAGCACGGGCACGAGCACCACATCCGCGCGATCAACACGATCCGCAAGGCCGGTTCGATCGCCGCGGCCGTCGAGACCGGCGTACTGACCTCGGGCGTGATGCACGCGCTGGTCAAGAAGGGCAACAAGTTCGTCCTGGTCGGCTCGGTCCGCGACGACGGCCCGCTGCCGGACGTCTACACCGACGTACTGGCCGGCCAGCGAGCGATGCGCGCCGAACTCGAGGGCGTCGGCTACTGCCTGATGGCCGCCACCATGCTCCACTCAGTTGCCACCGGCAACATCCTGCCTGCGTCGGTCCCGCTCACCTGCGTAGACATCAACCCGGCCACCGTCACCAAACTAGCCGACCGCGGCTCCGCCCAAGCCCGCGGAATCGTCACCGACGTAGGCCTCTTCATCGAACACCTAGCCCGAGAACTCTCCCCCACGTACGCCGACGCCAAGTAGGTCCGAGCTGAGGTAGTCGGCCCCACCCGTACTCCCGTTGCGGGGCTGGCGAATGGTGCCCAGCCGAACCACATGCGGCGCACCCGTCCAGCGCCATACGACTCGCCGCCACGCCGGTCGGCCGCGCCTTCTCGGCCGGGGTGATTGCCCGCCGTTCTCGCGGCCCTACGCACCGGATCAGCCTCGGGGATCGGCCTCGATGCGAACCCATCACGGGGAGCTCCTCCCGACGCCGAGTTGGGGCGAGTACGGGCGGGCGCAACGCTCTAGCCGCTCATGCGAGCAGGGTTGGGCCATCACACCAGCCCCGCGACGGCCTCTGGCATATGCACCGTCACGAGTCGCACGGCGCTGGCCGCTTCACCGGCAGTAGTTTGGGTGGGCACCATTCTTCAGCCCGCGACGGGAGTACGGGTGGGGCGGTCGGGCACTCGTCGGGAGGATTGTGTCGGTGGGGCGTGCCATCGTGGTGGGATGGTTCTCAGGACGAAGGCTCATTGGTTTGGTGTGGTGCTCAACTCGCCTGATCCGGCGGCGTTGGCTGGGTTTTACCAGCGGCTGCTCGGGTGGACGCTTTATCCCTCGGATGATGACTCCGACTTTGTCAGCTTGGCGCCTTCGGAGAAGGCTGGGTACAACCTGGCTTTTCAGCGTGAGGAGCTGTACGAGCGTCCGGTCTGGCCGGCTGAGGCGGGGAAGCCTCAGATGCAGCTCCATTTGGATCTGGAGGTGGACTCGCTCGATGAGGCGGTTGCGCACGCTGTCGGGTGCGGGGCGGAGTTGCCGGAGTTCCAGCCGCAGGACAACGTGCGTGTGATGCTCGACCCAGATGGGCATCCGTTCTGCCTGTATCTGGGTTGAGCAGGCAGGATGGGTTCCATGACGGAACTGGTGCACCTGGCGGTTGTTGACGGCGTCGCGACGATCACGCTGGACTCGCCGCACAACAAGAACGCGCTCTCTCAGCAGCTCACCAGCGAACTGCTGGCCCACCTGGAGACGGCCGACTCGGATGATGCAGTCCGCGTGATCGTGGTCCGGTCGGCGCTGGATGTCTTCTGCTCGGGCGCTGATCTGTCCGAGGCGACGTCGGTCGGCATGAAGGTCGGGGCGCAGCGGATGGTCGACGTTCAGCGCGCGATCGTCGCGAACTCCAAGCCGATCGTCACCCGGGTCGCCGGACCGGTACGAGCCGGTGGCATCGGCATTGTTGCCGCGTCGGACATCAGTATCGCCGGCCACAGCGCGACCTTCGCCCTCACCGAGGTACGCCTCGGCCTGGCCGCCGCGACGATCTCCCTGACGGTTATTCCCCGCCTGACCGATCGCGCCGCCTCCCTCACCTTCCTCACCGGCGACAGCTTCGATGGCGTCGAAGCTGCCAACCTAGGTCTGGTCACCCAGTCGGTCCCCGACGCTGAAGTCGACTACGCCCTCTCCGAAACCCTCAAGTCGCTACTCAAAGGCGCACCGCAAGGTCTGCGCGAGTCGAAGAAGTTGCTCAACCGCGAACTCCTCGCCGATATCGATGCCCGAGGCACCGAGTTGGCCGAGTTGTCCGCGAGCCTCTTCGGCTCCCCCGCAGCCCAGGAAGCCATGCTGGCTTTCCTGAACCGCAAGAAGAAGTAACCCGCCACCCACAGCGAGGTGCCGAGCCACATCTTGTGGACTCTGCCACCACCCGGCAACCTTCAACACGAACTGGCGACCTTGAACACCAACTGGTGACCTTGAACAAGTTATTACGTGTTCAAGGTCGCCAGCTGGTGTTCAAGCCCGCAAGAGGTGGACGTGGTGACGAACGGCGATGGGTCGGGGGAAGTGGGGCATGGGTGTGGCGGCAGCCGGTGTCGAAGGGTGGGGGTTACTCTCCCCAGCCGCCGTTGCTGTGGAGGAGTTGGGCGTTGATCCAGCCGCCTTCTGGGGAGCAGAGGAAGGCGACCAGGTTGGCGGTGTCGCGGGGGTGGCCGGGGCGTTTGAGTGGGTTTTCGGTGGCGAAGCGGTCGACCAGTTCCGGTGTCATCCAGCCGGTGTTGATGGGGCCTGGGTTGATGGCGTTGGCGGTGGTGCCTAGATCCGCTAGTTCGGCGGCGGCTGCTAGGACGATGCGGTCCAGGGCGCCTTTGCTCGCGCCGTACGGGAGGTTGCCTGCGGTGTGATCGCTGGTCAGGGCGACGATGCGGCCGTCGCCGAAGGGCGCGGAGTACTGGTCGGCGAATGCCTTGATCAGCAGCCACGAGGCGCGAGTGTTGACGGCGAAGTGGCGGTCGAAGCTCTCGATTGTGGTGTCGCGGATCGTGCTGTCCACCGACTCGCAGTGCGACATCACCAGCGCCTGTACGGATCCCAGTGTCTCGTTGGTCGCTCGGAACACCTCGGCCGGCGCGGCGACATCCTCGAAGTCGGCCTCCACCGAGAACACCCGCGCGCCTTCCTTCTCCAGCAGGGCGGTGATCTCCGCCCGGGCCTCCACATCCGGCCCCCACGGCTTGTCGTCGTCGTACCGGCCGAGGAACGTGAACGCGATGTCCCACCCGGTCGCCGCGAGCCGCTCCGCCAGCCCCGCCCCGATCCCGGCCCGTCGCCCCACACCCGTCACCAACGCCACCGGCCGCTTCAGCTCGCTCATGACGTCATCCTCGCGGCGGCTGCTCCGTTTCACCAAGGCTTTATTCGGTTGCTGTGGACAGCCGACGACTGCTGCACTGCAGGTCATGACGATCACCGCGACGCAACGCACGACGTTCCGCGAGCAGGGCTTTGTGGTGGTTCCGGACGTACTCACCGACGAGCAGCTCGCGACCGGCCGGGACCTGGTCGCCGCCGAGCTGGCGAAGCAGCCGCCGGAGCCGGGGCACGTCGGCTTCCATTTCGCCTGGCCGCGGTTCGAGGACGGCGAGCATCCGTTGCTCGACCTCTACCGGGAGACGGTCGCGCCGCTCGCGGCCGAGCTGGTCAGGCCGGAGCTGGGCGTCGACGAGCCGGACTTCGCACAGATCGCGACCACGATCCCGCCGTGGTCGCATCGGCCCGGATCGCCGCATGTCGACGGGGTGAGTCCGCCCATGGACGATGGTCAGCCGGGCACGTTCTCGATGCTTGCCGGGGTCTGGCTGACCGATCAGCTGGAGGAGTACCACGGCAATCTGCACGTATGGCCGGGCACGCATCTGCGGTTCGGTGAGTATCTGGCCGAGCACGGAGCTGATGCCCTGACCGACCTGGCGAAGGACACCAGCGGTGCGCCGTACCCGAAGATCGAGCTCGGCGAGCAGATCCAGACCTTCGGTACTGCGGGGAGCGTGCTGTTCGCCCATTACCTGCTGGGCCACAACATCGGTGGCAACACCGGGCCGGATCGGCGCGAGACGATCTACTACCGCCTGCAAGCCCATGGGCACCGCCATCGCTGGCGCGACGTGGTGGTCGATCCGCTCAGCGAGTTCAGGGCAGAGTGAGTTCGACCAGCATCGGGAGGTGGTCGGAGCCGGTTGCCAGGTCGGGGCGGGTGATGCCTTCGATGGTTTCGAGGGGGATCACTCGGCCGGCCAGGCCTGGTGAGAGGTGGGCTCCGTCGATGCGCTTGACCGGGTTGTCGGAGTGGAAGGTGTTGCCCGCGTCGACGCCCAGGTCGGTCAGGCCCTCGGCGGCCAAGCGATCCCAGACCGGGCCGCCGGGCTCCTCGTTGAGGTCGCCGACCAGTAGGTAGGGCAAGTTGAAGGACTTGCAACCCTGGAGTACCTGCTCGAGCTCGTGCTGGCGGCCGCGGATGTGCAGGCCGAGGTGGCAGACGATCAAGGCCAGCGGTACGCCGCCGAGGGAGGTCCGGCCGCCGACGGATCCGCCGGGGAGCTGGGTCGCGATGAAGCGGAAGCGGCGGCGGACGAACGGCCGCCAAACCCTCCAGTGCAAGGGATCCGCGAGGTCGATGCCATCGGCAACCAAGATCGCGTTGCGCGCCGAGGCAGCGATGTACCGCAGGCCGAACGTCGCGGCCATCGCCTCGCGCTTGCGCCGGGTGCCCCACCAGGTCGGTGCCTCCTGGACCAGCATGACGTCCGGCGCGCAGGCTTTGACGACGCGAGCCAGCGCCTCCCGGTCATCGCCCCAGCGGTGCACGTTGTACGAGAGCACCCGCATCGACGGGCCGGCCGGACGCCCTTCATTGCCTGCGGCAACCGGCTCCGGCCCGCCAGACATGCCATTGCTTGAGGCAACCGGCTCGGGGCCACCCGACATGCCATTGCCTGCGGCAACCGGCTCCGGGCCTTCCGTCATGCCTCGGTGTCGCCGTTCAGCTCGGCAGGCGCTGGTTCCTTCAGCGTCGATTCCTTCAGTGCCGGTTCCTTCAGGACGGGCTCGGCGGTTCGCATGCCGGTACGCCGTCCGACGGACTTGCGGGCAGCCCGCTCCAACCGGGTCGATCGTCCACTCCGGGCGGCAGCCGTCTTCGCCGTCACCGCAGTCGTCTTGACCCGCACCCGACGCAGCCAGGTCGCCTCTTCACGAGCCAGGTCGGCCGCTCCGACCATACCGGCCTCAGGACCCAGTACTGCCCGTACGATCCGCGCCTCGGGCCGGAACCCACGCCCGGTCAGCGTCCGCTTGAACGCCTCACGCGCGGGAGCGAGCAGCAACTCCCCCGCGTCCGACACGCCACCGCCGATCACGAACGTGCCGGGGTCGAGCGCAGCGGCGAGGTTGGCCAGCCCGATGCCGAGCCAGCGGCCGACATCCTCCAGCAACTCGATCGCCACCGGATCGCCGTCCTTGGCCAGCTTGGTGACCATCGGCCCGTTGATCTTGCGCGGATCGCCATCAGCCGCGCGCAACAGGTTGTGCGCCACCGGCGAACCGGAAAGCGCCAGCTCACGGGCCTCGCGGGTCAGTGAGTTACCCGACGCGTACTGCTCCCAGCAGCCACGGTTACCGCACTCGCAGCGGTGCCCGCCCGGTACCACCTGCATGTGCCCGAACTCGCCGGCGATACCGAACTTGCCGCGCTGCAGAGCACCGTCGTTCAGGATCGCGCCGCCGATACCGGTACCGAGCGTGACGCAGACCAGGTGGCTCTCACCCTGCCCCCCGCCGAACCGCCACTCCGACCAGGCAGCCGCGTTCGCGTCGTTCTCGACCACCACGGGCAGCCCAAGACGGCGCTCGACGGCGTCGCGCAGCGGCTCGTGCCGCCAAGCCAGGTGCGGGGCGAACAGTACGGACGAGCGGGTGCCGTCGACGAAGCCGGCCGCGCCGATCCCGACCGCGATCACGTCGTGCCGCGACTCGAGGTCGTGCACGATCTCGGCGATCGCGTCCTCGGTCTCGCGCGGGTCCTTGGTGGGTGTGTCCCGGCGCAACCGGTCCAGGATGTTGCCCTCTGGATCAACCACCCCGGCGGCCACCTTGGTGCCACCGATGTCGATCCCGATCGTCAGCGCCTGCGTCAGAGCCATCGCTCGACCCTCCTGATGAATCCCCCGGATTCCACGGCAAGCCTACCTAGTGCCGAGACGCCGGCCCCCAAAACGCAAAGTCGCCTCAACGCTGTTTCTCCGGTGCCGGAGCCGGTTTGCGGGCCAGGTCGGCGGCGCCGATCAGGCCGGCGTCGTTGCCCAGCTCGGCGAGGCCGAAGGCCGGATGCGGCCGGTTCGCCTTGGCCGGCAGGTTCTTCTCGAAGGCGGTCCTGGCCGAGGTGATGATCAGCTCTTTGGCCGCGCTCACCCCGCCGCCGATCACGATCGTGCTCGGGTCGAACAGCGTCGCGATACTCGCCAGCCCCTCGCCCAGCCACCGCCCGAGGTCGTCCAGCAACTCCACCGCGCACGGATCGCCCTGAGCCGCGGCCTCGGTGATCATCGGCCCGGTCAGCTCAGCCGGATCCGTGATCCCGCAAACGCTCAGCATCTGCGCCGCCGCCAACGATCCAGACTCAGCCTGCGCGCGCCCTTCACGGACCAACGCCCGCCCAGACGCGTACTGCTCCCAGCACCCACGAGCTCCACAACCACACCGATGCCCGCCCGGTACGACGCGCATGTGCCCGAGCTCGGCCGCGACCCCGTGAGCACCGCGCAGCAACTCGCCGCCGATCACCACGCCGCCACCGATCCCGGTACCGACCGTCAGGCAGACCATGTGCTCGACATCCTTCGCGGCGCCGAAGGCGAACTCGCCCCACGCAGCCGCGTTGGCGTCGTTCTCGACCACCACGGGTACCTTGAGCGCTTCGCCGATCCGTGCCCCGAGCGGTTCGTCCCGCCAGGCCAGGTTCGGTGCGAACAGCACGGTCGAGCGGTCCGACGAGACGAACCCGGCAGCGCCGATCCCGACCGCCTCGACCTGGTGGTCCTTGATCAGCTCGGCGGCCGCGTCGATGATCGCCGCCGCCGTCGCGTCCACCGAGTCGGCCGGGGTGTCGCGGTGCGTGCGCGCGATGATCGTGCCGTCCGCGTCGACGACGCCCGCGGCGATCTTGGTGCCGCCGACGTCGATGCCGATGCTCAATCCCATGGTTCGGGGTCCTCACTCACGTCGATCCGGTCCACCCGGGACCGGGCGGGCCGTTCGGGTTCCTTGGCCTTGGCGGTCCGCGACTCTGCGTCCTCCCGGGCCTGCCGCGCAGCGTCCGCGGCGGCTTCCAGCAGCGACCGTACCGATCCGAGCACCCCGGCCGCCGCAGTCGACAGCTGCTCGATCGTCTCAGGGCTGGTGGTTCGCACCTTCGAGATCAACTGGCACAGCGGACACCACTGGCACTCAGGCCCGCTGCGCGACGTACCGTGCTGGTGCTCTTCAGCGGCCGGCGGTTCATCCGGTACTTCGTACGCCGCGTCAACTTCGGGCTCAGCGTCGGCGGGCTCAGCATCGGCCGGTTCTGCGTCGCGGGTCGGGCGAGGCTGCGGCTCGTCGTGGCGGGCGGCCTGCTGAAGTACCGCGAACAGCTTGGCTGCCTCTTCGGCGACCGAGCCGACGGGCTCCTTGGTCATCTGGTGCCCTCCGAGATCGCCGTCGGCTCGTTGTCGAACTGCTGGCTCATCTGCTCACGGATCTCCTGCGCCAGCCCCTCGACCGAGTCCAGCGAACCGTTCGCAGGCGGCAGGTCCATCGCCCGCGGCAGCGGCTCACGCGGAGCGAAGCGCACTTGCAGCCGCCCGTCATCCAGCCTTGCGCCCGCGACAACTCCGCGCGCGAGCGCAGCCGGCAACGGAATCACCCGCCGGTACGAACCGACCGTGATGATCAGCTCGTCGCCATGCCGCGCCAGCTCCAGGTCGCTTGCCGACGCGAGCGGCAGCGGCATGGTCAGCGTGTACGTGCGGCCGTCGGTGTCGATATGCCGGTCCACCCACAACGAGGTCTCGTCGGTCGCCCGGGTGAACGGGTCGTCCTTGCCGTACATCTCGACCGCGAACGCCGCGAGCTCCTCGACCCCGACCGGCTCGCAGGCACGGTACGGCGACTCCCAGATCGGCAGCGGGCGAAACGAATCGGCGACATCGTCGAGAATCCCCCGCTGCGCCGCGACCCATTGCCGTCGCCAGTTGTCGGCGCCGGCCGTCGGGAAGACCCGGTTCGCGATGACGCCGTCGACGCGATACCCGAACAGGGACAGGGTTGTCAGCGAGCGCCTGGCCTCGGCGACGACGACGGCTTCAGGGGTCAGTACCAGGCGTACTGAGGCATCGGGGCCGGTCAGCAAGGTGCGGATGTCGGCCAGGTCGCCCTGCAGGCGGCGCAGTGCGTCAAAGACAGTGTCGTCGGGCATCGGCAGCCCCGAAGCCTTGCTGAGCCACGGCCGGAAGGCGCGGACGACCTTGCGCTCGGCGTTGAAGATGCGACCCAAGTACCAGGTCAGGGCATCGGGCAACGCGAGCAGCCGCAGCGTCTCGGCGGTCGGCGCGCAGTCGACGACGATCACGTCCCAGCGGCCGGACCGGACGTGGTCACGCACCTCGAGCAGCGCGAGCACCTCCTCGGCGCCCGGCAGCACGGTCAGCTCCTCGGCCTCGATCGGGTCGACGCCGATCACGTTCAGCACCGAGCGCAGGTACGCCTGGATGTCACCCCAGGAGCGCTCGAACCTGCGTTGCGCGTCGATCTGCTGGACGAACAGCAGGTTGTCGATCTCGGTCGGCTCGCCACCGACCTCGCTGTCGAATGCATCCGACAACGAGTGCGCGGCATCCGTCGACAGCACCAGCGTGCGCAGCCCCCGCAACGCGGCGAGCGTCGCAGTACCGGCAGCAGAGGTGGTCTTCCCCACGCCGCCTTTACCCGTGTAAAGCAGAATCCGAGTCACTGGATCAGGACTCGACGCGCTTCTTGAGGCCCTTCAGGGCGGTGTCGATGATGACCTTTTCGGCCTTGCGCTTGAGCAGGCCGATCATCGGGATCGCCACGTCGACGGCGAGCCGGTACGTCACCTCGGTGCCCTGGTCGCCCAGGTCGCGCAGGACGTACGAGCCGTCCATGCCCTTGACCATCTTGGCCTGGACGAGCGTCCAGGTGACCTCGTTGCGGGACCAGACGTAGTCCAGCGTGTACTCGTCGGAGATCGCCCCGGCATCCACCTTGAACCGGACCTGCTTGGGCCGGCCGGCCTCGTCCGTGGACAGCACCTGCGTCTCGCGCATCGAGTCCGCCCACTCCGGATACGCCTCGAAGTCCGCGATCACCGCCATGATCGCCTTCGGGGTCGCGTTCACGACGATGGTCGAGGTGGTCTGCTCTGCCATCGATTCACCTCTTCGCTGCCGGGACGGGTTCTGCCAGGACTGACCGGAGGCCACGCCCTCGGGGTCCAGCGATGAGACTATCGCGGCTTCGGACTGCGTCCTGCCCTCACCCGCGGCGCGGCCCTGCTCGAGTTCGTCCTTCAGCCGCCAGATGTTGGTCCGGTACTGCGCGACGTACCGCTCCCGCAGTTTCGCCAGCCGGCGTTCACCGACCGCCTTGACCGGGTCGATCCGGAGGTACCAGTGGACGATCACTCCGTCTCGGACCGGTTCGAGCCACCATTCCGCCGTACCGATGCCCTCGCCGGTCACCGCCCAGCGCACACCTTCCAGGCCGCGACGCTCCGACGGAATCAGGCTCAGGTCCGGCCACCACTGTTTCCACAGGGTGTCCGCGCCGAGTCGCTGGGCAACGTAGGCTGGTTCGGCGACGAGGAGATCGTCGCAACTTATGTCTAGCGCCGGCATGCCTGATTCCTGGTGTCCAGTGAGTCACAGATCTGACTACTTGTGGGTAGGTTGACGGTAGCGTGCGATTGAGTTGTCCATTCGTAACCGTCTGAGGAGACGCGAATGCGTGAGTTCACCACCCCTGCTGTGATCGAGCCGCCGACCACCGGCAGCTTGAGCGATGCCGTCTGGGCGAACGCTTCGTCCCATCCTGACACCGCGGTGTTCAGTAGGCGGGTCAAGGGTGGCGGCTGGCTGGACATCACCGCCGCGGAGTTCGCGCAGCACGTCAGTGGGGTGGCGAAGGGCCTGATCGCGGCCGGGGTCAAGCACGGCGACCGGGTCGCACTGCTGAGTGCCACGCGGTACGAGTGGACCCTGATCGACTACGCGATCTGGAGCATCGGCGCGGCCACCGTACCGATCTACGAGACCTCGTCGGCATCGCAGATCCAGTGGATCCTGACCGACTCCGAAGCGGTCGTCGCGATCGTCGAGAACCCGGCGCACGGCGTCGTCGTCGAGTCCGCCCGGACCGAGGCGCCGTCGCTGCAGGAGGTCTGGCAGATCGAGTCGGGCGCGGTCGACCAGCTCACGGTCCTCGGGCAGGAGATCACGGACGCCGAGCTGGACAAGCGGCGTACGGCGGTCGTGCCCGGCGATCTCGCGACGCTGATCTACACGTCCGGTACGACCGGGCGGCCGAAGGGCTGCAAGATCAGCCACTCCAACTTCATGGACGAGCTGGGCACCGCCACGAAGGTGCTGCCCGACCTGTTCAAGCTGGAGGGCGCATCCACGCTGCTGTTCCTGCCGCTGGCGCACGTGTTCGCCCGGATCATCCAGGTCGGCTGCGTGCTGATGCGGGTCAAGGTCGCGCACACCGCCGACGTGAAGAACCTGGTGCCGGACCTCGGCGAGTTCAAGCCGACCTTCATCCTCAGCGTGCCGCGGGTGTTCGAGAAGGTGTTCAACACTGCTTCGCAGACCGCGCACTCGGCCGGCCGGGGCAAGATCTTCGACGCCGCTGCCGAGACGGCGATCGCGTATTCGGAGGCGCAGGACAAGGGTGGCGCGGGCTTCGGGCTGAAGGCCAAGCACGCGCTCTACGACAAGCTCGTCTACGGCAAGCTGCGCGCGGTGCTCGGTGGGCGCGTGGAGTATGCGGTCTCGGGTGGGGCGCCGCTGGGTAACCGGCTCGGGCATTTCTTCCGCGGCATCGGCGTACCGGTGCTTGAGGGTTATGGGCTGACTGAGACGACTGCTGCGCTGGCCGTGAACCTGCCGGACGACATCCGGGTCGGGACCGTCGGTAAGCCGCTGCCTGGGGTGACCGTTGGGGTGGCCGCCGATGGTGAGCTCTGCTTCAAGGGCGGGCAGGTCATGCTCGGGTACTGGAAGAACGACGAGGCGACGGCTGCCGCGATCGACTCGGACGGGTGGTTCCACACCGGCGACCTGGGCGAGTTCGACGCCGACGGGTTCATCAAGATCACCGGGCGCAAGAAGGAGATCCTGGTGACCGCGGGCGGCAAGAACGTCGCCCCCGCGGTGCTGGAGGACCGGATCCGCCTGCACCCACTGGTCAGCCAGTGCATGGTCGTCGGCGACGGCAAACCCTTCATCGCCGCCCTCGTCACGATCGACCCGGAGACCATCCCGGCCTGGGCCGAGAAGCACGGCAAGCCGAACGACATGTCGGTCCTGGTGGACGACAAGGACCTGATCGCCGAGATCCAGACCGCGATCGACGACGCCAACACCGCCGTCTCGAAGGCCGAAGGCATCAAGAAGTTCAGCATCCTGGAAGAGGACTGGACCCAGGAGAACGGCGAACTCTCGCTGAAGCTCTCGCTCCGCCGCCACATCGTGATGAAGAAGCACGAGGCCGACGTCGAGGCGCTCTACCAGAAGTAGTTCCTGCTGAACGACCCGTGCCCCGCGGTGGCGCACCCTCCAACGCCACCGCAGGGTTGCGGTGGCCCCCTGATGCCACCGCAGAGTCGCGCCTTCCCCCTCCAGGCACTACCGGTCGCGTTTGTGATCACCGGCTTGTAGAACTAGAGGGGCGGAATACGCGCTTGATACGTCCGATTCCCGGATATTTTCGGCAGGTTTGGTATCTGTGGGTCGCCGGTCGCCTCCTGTGAGGCAACAGAGGAAGACCGTGGACGGAGCCCGTCCCAACCGCGACAATGACTGAGCGGTTGGCGGGGCCGCCGACAGAACCGGAGTCTTAGCAATGGATCTGCTGCGAGATGTCAGCACTGCCGAGCTCGTCAAGCGAGCGCAGGCGACTGACCAAGCGGCCTGGAACGCCCTGACGGCGCGGTACACCAACCTTTTGTGGTCGGTGGCCCGCAGTATGCGACTCGGCAACGACGATGCCGCCGACGCCGTCCAGACGACCTGGCTCCGGTTGGTCGAACGGCTGGACACCGTGCGCGATCCGGAACACCTGGGCAGCTGGCTGGCGACGACCGTACGCCGGGAGTGCCTCGCGATCCTCCGACGCCGGGTGCCGACGCCGACCGAGACCGACTGGGACAGCCTGCCGGACGACGACGCCGCTCCACTCGACGCCGGGTTGCTGAAGACCGAGCAGGACTCCGCTCTGTGGCGAGCGTTCCGTGCACTGAAGCCGCGTTGCCAGGCTCTGCTGCGCGTCTTGATGGCGGATCCACCTCCGCCGTACGCCGAAGTCGCGGTCGCCCTCGACATGCCGGTCGGAAGTATCGGCCCGTCCCGCCAGCGTTGTATCGCTGACCTTCGCCGATTGGCCTTGCCATGAACACATTCGATGACGACGAACTGATGGCCCAGCTCAGCCGGCTGGCCGGTGAGCTGGACGCCGTACCGGAGCACGTCACAGCCGCTGCCCGGGCAGCGCTCAGCACTCGCGACCTGGACAGCGAGCTGGCCGAACTGGTTGCCGACTCCGCGGCCACCGAGCCGGAGCTGGAGTTCGAGCTGGTACGGCAAGGTGCGGTCGATGCCGACGAGGATCGCCTGCTCTCCTTCGACAGCGGCGACCTTCAGGTCGAGCTCGAGGTCGTGCGGGATGGCGACGACCTCACGTTGATCGGCCAGGTGATCGGTACCGCACCAGTGGACTGCCTACTCGAGTACGGCGACAGTCACCGGGTCGCGCTGCCCACCGACGAGCTCGGACGCTTCATGGTCGACGGCCTGTCCGGTGGGCCGATCAGGGTGCGCTGCCGGTCGGCAACGGGTGCTTCGGTCAGTACCGCCTGGGTGATGCTTTGACGGGATCAGCACCCGAGCGCGACGAAGGACAACGCGGTGGCGAGCATGACCGGATCGTCGGCGATGCTCGCCCGGACCGCGTGCAACGCAGTACCGAAGGATGCTCCGCCCCGCAGGTGTTCGTGGAAGTCGACCATCAGGCCGGCGGTGGCGGCGTCGTTCACCGGTACGACGCTGGCGAGCAGGCTGGCCGTACCGAGCGGGACCAGTGCGGAGACGACGCCGAGGAGCTCGTCGGCGCCGACGGCGGCTGCGACGCCGGACTCGCAGCTGGACAGGATGAGTCTTTGTGGGGCCCGGCGCAGGCGGCCAAGATCGTAGATGGTCAGTGGGCCGTCGTGCAGGGTGAAGTTGGAGAAGAGCGGGTTGTCGGTGCGGAAGATGCCGTGGGCGGCGATGTGCGCGGTCCAGGCACCGTCGAGCGCGGTCAGCGCGGCCTCGGCGGTCGCGCTCTCGTCGAGCAGCGTGACCGCATCCGGGTAGCCCTTGTTGATCAGTTCGAGTTCGCTGCCGCTGCCGTCCAGACCAGGACCGACGACCAGCGCCACGCGGCGACGCGACGGGGCCTGCGTGCGGCCGGCCTTCAGCCACAACGCCGCGGAGGGCGCCACTGTCAGCGGAACCGCCCCCAACGCCGGCAACATCGCCCAGGGCGCGGACTGCAGTCGAGCGGGGGGAACGACGATGACGGGAGCGCCGCCCAGGTCGGCTCCCCCTGGGTCCGCTCTGTGCAGGTCGGCGGCGGCTGGGCCGAGGAGCACTTGCTGAAGGCGCTGGCCCGCTGCTTCAAGGGCTTCCAGCGCCCGGGCCGGCGGTCGGCCCCGAGCCAGCCGGCGCAGCATGAACCTGGCCAACTCGATCTCCCGCACAGCCCCGGCCACCGGCCCGACCCGATGCATCCGGACCCGCCGACCGATCACGGTGATCGCGAACAGTTCACCATCAACCTCAGTCAGCTCAACCAGCCGGTACTCCCCCAGGCCACCCAGCAACTCCTCGAGATCACCCGCCTCCCCCGCTTCTGCTGGGGTAGTAGGCGGATGAGCGGCGAGGCGGCGGGTTCTGGAGCGGATGGCGGATTCGAGGCGGGTGCGGTCGGTGAGGAGGCGGTCGGTGGCGGGGCCTGGCTCGGACTCGTTGAGTCGGGAGGTGACGTTGCGGAGGGCGGCGAGCTCCTCGGCGAGTTCACGATCATCGGGTCCGTGCACCGGTGGTACGGCCAATGCACCTGCCCGCCACAGTTCGCTCCAACGCAACAACATGCGGGCGTCGCCTCGTCGTACGGCGTGACGCTGGGCGAGGGCCGCGAGCTCGGTCCCGTACGCCGCCGCATGCGCGCGCAACTCAGGCGCAGCCAGCGAACGTTGATGATCCCCAGCAGCCTGCAACCCCCGTCGACAAGCGATCAGCGTCGCAGCGGTGGCGCCCCGACCTTCCGCCCGCAACGCCTGCGCGAGCCAACCCGCAGCATGACCGTACGCAGGCCCGCGGTGACGGAAGCGAGCAGCGGTCGCAAGGTGCCGATCCGCCTCATCCTGACGACCTACCTCTGCGGCCAGCCGACCCGCGAACAGATGCGCGGAGGCCGCCTCAGTGGAGTGCAGCTCATCAAGCCGATCCGCCAGCCGGCCGGCCTGAGTGCTCAGGCGAGCACCACGCTGCCCAGCGGCGTACCGCGACTGGAGCACGACAAAGGATGCCCGAGCCTGCCAGCTCTGCCGGCCCTGTCGCCGGAAGAGTTCGGCAGCTCCCGCAGCGCGTTCCCCGGCCAGAGCCGGCTGTCCTGCAGCTTGCGCAGCCTGGGCCGCGGCGAAGAGCAGGTCAGCCCTTGCGGTTCCCATGCCCGTCTCGTTGGCCAGCGCCTCCTCCGCACACGAGAGGGCTTCGGACGCCAGCCCCGCAGCGAGCAGTACCGCCGATCGGTCGATGGCGAAGCTCGGCCAGGACGTCTGCAGCGCCGCATAGCGAGCCGCCGCCTCGTCGAGAAATCCGAGCGCCTCTGGCAGATCACCACTCTGATAGGCCAGATCAGCCCGGTTGTGGATCGCCATCGCCGACTCCAGGTCCTGCCCCTCGGCGGTCAGCAACTGCTCGGCGACCACCAGGTCGTGGTCCGCACGGGTCGCTTGCCCGAGAGCGGCGTACACGAGGAAGCGGTGGGTGCGCGAGCGCGCCTCCCAGATGCGGTCGCCCCCTGCGCGCAGTACCTTGACTGCCCGGCGAAGGTCGGCGAGCGCTTCGTCGTACCGGCCGAGCACCCGCAACAGATATCCCCTGCGCATGAGGACGCGTCCACCGTGAATCCCATTGCTGAGCGCAACGGCCTTGTCCAGGGCCGCGAGTCCTTCGGCCGCGCGCCCGGCCAGCCCCAAGGTGAGCCCGAGGGTCGCCTCGACATCGGCGGTCCGCTCCGGATCGCCGGACCTGCCGGCCAACCGAACGGCCCGGCGAAGCTCCGCGATGGCCTCGACCGCCTGCCCCGAGTCGCGCAGCACGATGCCCTTCGCCTGGTGGGCGATCGACGCGCTCCGCGGATCCAGCGACTGGCTGAGCAGCTTGCTCGCCGCAGCCATCGCCTCGGCAGGCCGGGCCACCGCGAGTCGAAGCAGGTCGTCAGGAGCATGCTGACGGCCTGTACGGGGGTCGCCACTGGCAACTGACACGGGTTGAGTCTAGGTTGCAGCGCACTGAAACTGCATGACGAATTCTGGAGGGGTAATGCAGCAAGACAATTCGGGCGAAAAGTCGGCGGCCGCCGAGGCGAAGGATGTACCCGATACGCCGTGGGCCGAGCAGCGACGAACCATTCAAGAAAGCTACGGCCGTGGACGGGGCAAGGCGCCCTGGCGGGTCGCGATCGGAACCGGTGCCGGGGATACCGAGTTCCTCTATGAGGAAGGCGTTCTGCTCGTCCGGCAGGAGTACTTCTACGAGGTGCGCGCCATCCTCGTGGAGCTCGGACTGTTCCCCTCCGAAGGCGAACAGGGCCGGACGGACGCGGACGCCAGTCAAGCTCAGGCCGAGCGTCAACTGGTCGAGCCTGTGCTCGCGGGCCTTCGGCTCGTCCGGTTGTCGCCGGAACGGGACATCGACACGATCGAGGTACTGGAGTACGTCACCGTCGGCGGCCGGCGGGACATCAACGGACGGTCGGTGTCGATCAACGGCGCCGGCCGGGACAGCGCCGCGCTGAACCATGTTGTCCCACTGTGTGGCAACGGTGCCGGATGTCCCGCGACCGAGCCCGAACCGGTACCGGCCGTCAGCTCGCCGTACCCCGGTTACACCCCGGATCGCGGAGCCGGCGACGGGGTGAAGGTCGTCGTGGTCGACACCGGGTTCGACGCGGCCGCTCCGCTGCGCAGCCCGTGGCTCGAGGGCGTGACCGGTGACGCCGACTACGCGCAGGTCGGCGACACCCTGGAAAAGTACGCAGGTCATGGGACCTTCATCGCCGGACTCATCCGCTGCGTCGCACCGCGGGCCGAGGTCGTGGTCCGGGGCGTGCTGAACTTCGGCGGCTCGGCACTGGAGTCGGACCTGGTCATGGCGCTCGACTCCGTCCTCAACCAGGACTACCCCGACATCATCAGCATGTCGGCCGGTACCCACGCCTACGACGCGACCGGGCTGCTCAGCTTCCGGGTCTTCAACGAACTGCGGCTGAGCCACCACAAGGGCGTCGCCCTGGTTGTTGCGGCAGGCAACGATTCGAGCCGGAAGCCGTTCTGGCCGGCCGCGTCGCCGTTCAGCGTCTCGGTCGGCGCGCTCTCCACCAGCTGGCAGGGACGGGCGCCGTTCAGCAACTTCGGCGGCTGGGTGGACGTCTATGCGCCGGGCCAGGATCTCGTCAACGCCTTCCCGGTCGGCAGCTACCAGTACCACGAACCGCCGAACGTGGTCCCGAACCAGCCGCCTCGGGTGGAGCGGTTCTACGGCATGGCCAGATGGAGTGGTACTTCGTTCAGTACGCCGATCGTTGCGGGGCTGATCGCCGCCCGGATGACCCAGACCGGCGAGAACGGCACCGAGGCGGCGGCCGCGCTCATCAAGGAGGCGCAGCAGAACGCCCAACCCGGGGTCGGGGCGGTATTGCTGCCTGAGTAGTCCTTCAGCTCATCGGCAGGGTGGCGAACTCGATTTCGTTGGCGCTTGGTACGAGTTCGAGTTCGTCACCCAAGGCCCACTCCGCCACTCGGGTCATGCGAGGTCGGGCCAAGAGCGGTCGATGAAGCGGGTGATGGTGCTGATGCGATCGCCGCTGACCGTGAGTACGAGATAGCCCGTGTACCGGCGGCCTGACTTGTTGACGAAGAGGAGGGTGAAGGCGGGGTGCATGTTCTCGCCGATGGGTTCCAGCAATGGGGTCCAGCCGGTGCGGGCGGCGGCGCTGGCTTGGAGGAAGGCGGCTATCGCTGGCGGGCCGACGTACTCGTGTGGTGCCGGTGGCATCGCCAGCCAGGCGTCGTCGGTGAGCAGAGTGGTGATGGTCTCGATGTCATCGGCCATGAAGGCCTCGGCGAAGCGCTTGGCGACGTCCCGTTCGGTCTCGGCGTCTCGCGGCGGGGGCGGGCTGTGCAGTGACGCGCGAGCCCGTTGGAGTGCGCCTTTGATTGCTGTCGGTGTGGTGTCCAGCAGGTCGGCGACTTCGGCGGTCGTGAAGTCGAGAACATCCACCAGGATCAGGGCGGCGGCCTGGCGCGGGGGCATCCGTTGGAGTGCGGTGATGAAGGCCAGCTCGATGTGCTCGCGCTTGACGAGCAGGTCTTCCAGATGGTCATCGGGGTAAGGCTGGAGCCAGGTGACATCACCGCGGCGGGTCGGCTCCGGCGGCTCGAACGGCGGCAGAGGCTCGGGCAGCGGGCGGCGCTTGCTGTCGCGGATCGCGTTGAGGCAGCGGTTGGTGGCGATCTTGTACAGCCAGGTGCGCGGTGACGAGCGTTCTTCGAAGTCGGGCAGCCCTCGCCAGGCGGCCAGCAAGATCTCTTGGAGTACGTCGTCGGCGTCGGTGGTCGACCCGAGCATCCGGTAGCAGTGCAGGTGCAGCTCACGGTGGTACCGCGAAGTCAGCTCCTCGAAGCTCTGCATCCCCACATCGTGCCAGCCCGACCGTTCCGATCGGTCCGGCCGTGGTGTCTACCTTTGTATGACAACACCACTGGAGACCGTCCTCGCCTATTTCGAGGCCTGGACCGGCCATGACTTCGACCGGGCGATGACCTACCTCGCCGACGACCTCGTCTGTCACGCACCGGCCGGACGGCTGGAGGGCGCCGAGGCGTTCCGCGCCTTCATGGAGCCGTTCTCGCGGATCCTGGTCAAGGCGGAGCTGCTGGGTTCGTACGGCGACGACACGACCGCGATGCTGATGTACGGCACCAGCACCCACCCGGTCGCCGACGCCCCCGGCGCCGAACTCCACACCGTCCGGGACGGCAAGATCACCGAACTCCGCATCATCTTCGACCGCCTCCCCTTCGAACAGGCCCGCGCGGCGGCGAACACCTAGAAGCCGTTCACTGATAGTCCTCATCAAAGTGATCACTTGGTGAGCACTTTGCCAGGCATGCTGGTGTCAACGAGGTGAACAACCACCTCGAGACCCCAGGGAGAGCCCGATGTTCCGAGGATTCGCCACCATCAGCTTCTATGCCGACGACCTCGCCGCCGCGCGCGACTGGTACGCCGAACTACTCGGCCAGGAGGCGTACTTCCAGTTCCCGCCCGCTCCCGCCCCGCCCGCGTACTTCGAGTTCCGCATCGGCGACGACGAGGACGAACTCGGCTTCATCGACCGCAAGTACGCCCCTCCCGGCGCCTCCAACACCCCCGGCGGCGCCGTCATGCACTGGCACGTGGACGACCTGCCCGCCACCCTCGAAAAGCTCCTCGCCATGGGCGCCAAGGAATACACCCCCATCACCACCCACGGCGACAGCACCTTCACCACCGCCTCGGTGATAGACCCCTTCGGCAACGTCCTGGGCATCATGCACAACCCCCACTACGTGGAAATCCTCGAGGCCCGCCAGTCCAGCACCCGCCCCTGACCCCGCCGACAAGAAGTTCCCAAAGAGCCCGGCCGGACGCCTACGTCACCCTGTTGATGAACACCCCGACCTGAGCAGCAACGGCGCCGTCGCTGGCGCCGTTGCTGCTCAGCGTTTCAGTCGGTGGTGTTGAACCAGGCGCGCAGTCTCGGGGTTCGCCGGATCACCAACTGGTCGAGCAGCAGGGCGAGTAGCAGCGTGATCCCGAACATCGGCAGGAACAACGCCAGCGCGACCACGAGGATTGCGAGCACCGGCGTCGCCTTCAAGGGCAGCCGGCCCCGCGGCGCACCGACAGCCCCGGCCGCTTTCGGGCGACGGCGCCACCACATCAGCGGGCCGGAGACGCACATGAAGATCACCCCAAGGCAGAACGCCGTGGTGAGAACCATGTTCGCGGTGCCCAGTCGCCGGCCCTCGTGCAGCGCGATCCCTTGGGCGACCGTCTTGGCCAGCAAGGGGTAGTCCTGGTAGCCGTACGTCGAGACCACCTGCCCACCGAACTGGTCGACGTGCAGCGTCCGCTCCTTGGCCGGGTTCCGGAAGGCGTATCCGATCACGGAGTACACGCCCTCCTCGCCCGCGGGCAGCGCGATCGTCAGCGGCCGCGCCAGACCGTTCTGGACGCCAACGACCACCGCGGTGTCGATGGTGGCCACCGAACGACGGTCCTGGTTCGGATCCGATTTCGGTACCTTCGACTCCCCCAGCGCCCAGGGCACCGCGTGACTGTGCGGTAGCGACTCGTCCAGGGTCGACGTCGGATTCGACAGCGCGCCAGGATCCTCGCCCCACATGGAGCTGCCCTGGCTGGTGGCGATCTGCTGCACCTTCGCGCCCCAGACTCCTGTCCACGGCAGGCCCGACACGATCAGGAACAGCAGGCCGATTCCCAGCACCGACCCGGTCAGCGCGTGCCGCGACCGGAGTACGGCGCCCGCGGCTTCGGCCGTCCGTCGCCGCGCCCGAGCGACCCTCCCACGGACGAACAGGTAGTACCCGGTGATCGCCATCACCAGCGCCCAGCAGGCACCGATCTCGATGACCGCGTCACCCCAGCGACCGGCCATCAACTCGCCGTGCAGCAGGATCGCACCACCCGACAGCGTCGAGTCCGGATCCAGCGACCCCAGTACCTGACCCTGGTACGGATCAACGAACACGTCCTCGGTGGCGCCGTCCGCGGTCTCCACCGAGAAGACGGTCGACCGATCGGGGCCGGACGGCTCGGTCATCGACAGCACGGTCGCATCCGGAAACGCCTTCTTCACCTCAGCCAGCTGAGTGTCGTACTGCTGCGCCCGCAATCCGGCCGGCTGCTGCACCTTCATCAGATCGGCATGCAGAGCCGGCTCGATCTGGAACCGGAACAGGTAGATCAAACCGGTCACCGCCAGCACCAGCACCACCGGGATGACCAGAAAACTCGCATAGAAATGCCATCGCCAGAAGGCCCGGAACAGCCCGGCTCCCCTGGCGCCGGCAGTTCGCCTCTCCGGCGCGCTACCGACCTTTGTTGCCACATCACCACTACGTTGCATCTGCTTCTCCAGGAATCCACGATCCGGCGGTCCGGCCGGATCCGATCGCACTACGGCCCGCCGGGCAGGCATGGCCGTACCCGCCGCGGCCACAGGGGGCTCAGCGACGGGTGGGTCGAGCTGTCAAACGACAGCGACCCCGGCGGGCGGACCCCGGGAAACGATGGCGTGGACCAGACGCAGCTGTCGCATGGTCCGGACCTGGAACACCTGACCCGGTTGGATTCGAGGCAGCCCGAGCGGCGCGGACACCCGGTTCACCAGCGTCAACGACGCCCGGACCCGCTGCGCGGCGCACCGGATGGCACCGAACACCGCCCGTTCGCCGTACGCCAGCCAAAGACCACTCAGCAGCGCCACCACAAGATGGGCAGCAAACATCCCGAGCATGCCCCCGAGCATCATCCCGCCGCCATGCGCCATCCCCTGGGCGTGGGCCACTCCCTGGGCCTGCGCCATTGCGTCGCCGTGCGTCATCCCGTGGACGTGCAGGGCCGGACTCGTTGCCGCCATCGCCGGCTGCGGATCCACGGGACCTGCCGAGCCGACCAGCTCGGCGATGGTGAAGCCGACGTGCAGGACAGCTTGCACGGCGACCGCGATCGCGGTCACCGAGACGACATCCCGTTCGTACGCAGCCAGCCACCAGCCACAGGTCCAGACACCGACGAACGCACCGGCAACCGCCCACCAAGGCAGCGATGCACCGGACATCAGCACGTGACCAAGCGCAGTGAGCAGCACGCAGACAACGGCGAACAACGCCGCCCGCACCACCCGAGACCACCCCTGTTCAACCATGCTGCGGACATCGTGACATCCCGCGAGCCCCACCCGCCTGTGGCAAGACCCACAGCCAGATCAGGAACTCTCCCGCGCTACTTCCCCTCGATGGCGTCCAGATCGCGCACCGCGTAGCGGTGGTGTTCCCACTCCTCTTCCACAATGGTGTGCAAACACGACAACGTGCTCTCGGGATATTCAGGCGCATGCGGATTCGCCCGGACCGTCGCCAGCTCCTCAGCGGTGACACCGTCGATGAACGCCCGCACCATCCCCACCCGCTCGGCGCGGACCCGCAGCACCTCGTCGTACGACGGCTGACCCGTCGCGAAGACCGACATGTCGTTCCCATCGGTCTCGTACTCCGCATTCGGCTGCCCGATCGGATGAAACGGCCGCTCGACCCCCAGAATCGCCCGCCGCAACCAAACATCAGTCGCCATCACCAAATGCCGCAACGTCTGCGCGAACGACCACTCCCCATCAACCGAGACGTCAACCGTCCCCGCCGGCATCCCCGCAGCCCGCTCAAGCGTTCCCTCCCACACCCGCTCCAGCGCCGCCCAAGCCGCCCGCAACCCCTCAGGATCCCCCGCCCGCCGCAACGCCCGCCCGGGAAACCGCCGATTCAACTCACCCTCCACAAACGGCACCACATCAACCCCATTGACCAGCAGCCTGTCGCCCCCCTCAAGCAACCAAGGCGCATCAATATCAGCCCCACCAACCTGCACCGCCCGCATCACCACCCCCGACAAATCAGCCCGAACAAACCGAGCGCCCCGAAGATCCGTATCAACAAACTCGTTCCTCGGGGAGTCATCCGACCGTACGAAGTCGTCCATGGCGGGCAGTCTGACATCGGGCACGGACCATTTCGGGTGAAACCCCAGTGAGACTCACTGGTGCGCCGGAGGGCCGATCGGCGGGAAGCTGGAGGTCCGGGTCGAAGGAGGCTTCATCGGTGGGTACTACTCAGTTCAGCGTGGATGAGCTCTCGGCGTCGTACTGGCGGGTGGTGTTCGAGAACGGACCGGTGAACCTGATCGATCCGGACTCCGTGGAGGAGCTCGCGCACCTGGTCACCCGGATCGAGGAGGCGCCGGACCTGACCGTGGTCCGCCTCTCGCACGGATGGGGTAGCGGTCACCGGCTTCAACGACTTCCCCTTCGCCAGCATGCTCGACACTCCTCTGACGACTGCGCGGATTCCTTTGCGCGACATCGCTGCCTGCCTCTTCACTCGCGCCCTGTCAGAGATCAACGGCGGTGCCGACCAGCCCGGCCGCCTTGTCACCGCGCCTTTGATCGTGCGGTCGAGCGCCTAGCTCAGCGCTCTTCTGGCCAGGAGCAAGGTGACGGTGGTGCCGATGAGGCCGGCTAGGCAGATGGTGAGGTTCGGACGAAGTACCGTGCCGATCGCGCCGGCCAGGGCGATGCTTACGCCTTGGATCGCCATCAGGCCGCTTGTCTGTACGGTGAAAAGGCGGCCCCGGTACTCCGTACCGGTGGCGTTGAGGATGAGCGGATCGATCCCCTGGTTGAACGCGTAGCCGCTGCCCGAGATCGCCAGGAGGACGGCGGCGATCGGGACGGACGGCTCGGCGATGAAGGCGATCGCTGGAGTCTGGCTGAGCAGGATGAGCGGGATCACTAGTCGCCGGCGGGTGTCTGGCGTGAGGCGGGCTGCGGCGAGCTCGCCGAGGATGCCTCCGACGGAGTACCCGGCGAAGAGCGCTCCCGCGGCCGTCGTCGCCGCCCCTGTCTGCGCCGTGTAGGCGACGGCAAGCCCATCAGGCATCGACGAAAACGCCGGCACCACCCACGACAGCAGGATCAACCGACGCAACGGGATGTTGCCCCACAGGTACCTCAACCCAGTCAGCGAGTCCTGCACGGTGTTCCCGGTACGCCCAACCGCCGGCGTGTACGGCGTACCGAACCCGATCAGCGCCGCCGATGCCACGAACGTCACCACATCAAGCGCCAGCAACCAAGTCGGCCCCACCGCCGCAACCGCCACCGCCCCCACCGCGAACCCGGCCAGCACCGTCACCTGAGCAATTGCCCTAAGCAACGACCGCCCCACCGGAAACAACTCCGCATCCAGCAACTGCGCCAAACTCCCCGCCCGAGCCCCCGCAAACACCGGCGCCACAACCCCCGTCAGCAACAAAAGCCCCAGGAGAGCGCCCACCGGCAGCCCCGGAACCAACATCCCCGCGATGCAAGCAGCACTCACCAGATCACAGCAAACCAACACCCGCCGCGCCGGAAACCGATCAGACACCGAAGAGAGCGCGATCCCACCGAGCGCATACGGCAGGAACGAGCAGACCAGAACGAGCGCCGACAACAGCGGCGACCCCGTCCGCTCGAACACCAGGATGGAAAGCGCGACTTGCGCGGCCACCGTACCGGCCATGGACACGGCATGGGCAACGAAGACGCTGGTCAGCCCGGGCACACGCAGCACAGCGCGATACCCAACGCCCGAAGAAGTTGTACTCACGCGCCGAGCGTGAAGCCGGACAGCACGGGGAAAGTATTCCATCGGCTGTGACCGAAAGTAAGCCATCTGGATCACTCAGCTCCACCCAACCCAAAGCCCCTTGGCCGCTCCCAACCTGCGCCAGCCTGTCCCGTAGCCGACCTCTGTCTCCCTGCGTGTCTCCCCCGGGAGCCTGCCCAATACCCCACCGGACACCTACCTGAGCTAGATCGCCTGCGTAACCACCACATCGTCACCCCGCACTTCTGGCGGCCCCCCGCCTCCAGCAACCACAGGCCAACTGGGGACTCTGTCTGTTGCTCTTGCCAGTTGCTCTTGCCAGTTGCTCTTGCCAGTTGCTCTTGCCAGTTGCTCTTGCCAGTTGCTCTTGCCAGTTGCTCTTGCCAGTTGCTCTTGTCTGTAGCTCTTGGCGGGGTATGTTTTCGGGTGTGACCGAAAGATGACGGTGTTGCGGTTCAGTCAGGCTGACACGTTGCGGTGTCGGTTTGGGACTTCGCCGTTGTGGGAGACGATGTCGGCGGTGCGGGTGCTGAATCTGCATCGGTATCGGCCGTTGTACTCGCCTTGGGTGGAGGGTAAGGCGGAGTTGGCGGCTGGCCTTGAATTGGGGTTGTTGCGGGCGGTCCAGCCTCGGTTCGGGTTTACGCCTGACTTTTTGACGCCGCCACCGCGGGCTTCGCGGGCCAAGTTCTCGACGGAGATCGCGCGGGTTCGGAGTACGCCGCTGGAGCGGGTGCGGCAGGAGCTGATCTGGTCGCGGGACGGGCAGAACAACCCCGGTGCTCCGGAGATCGAGAAAATGCTCTCTGATCTCTCGGGAACGCGAGAGCGGATGGCGGATCAGATCGAGAGCGCGTGGGAGACGCTGATCCGGCCGGACTGGGCGATGATCAGCCGCGTGCTCGACGACGACATCGCGCACCGCGGCGCGCAACTGACCTCGGGCGGGCTGGCGAAGCTCTTCGACGATCTCCATCCGACGCTCACCTGGCAGGACGGCCAACTGGTTGCCTCCCGCTACAACTCCCCCGATCACGAGTTGACCGGCGAGGGTCTCCTGCTCATCCCCGGCGCCTTCGCCTGGCCATTCCTTGTCGTCGTCACCGCAGACGGTTATCAGCCAACTCTCGTGTACCCGGCCCGCGGCTCCGCTCGCCTCTGGTCCGACGCGCCGGCCCCACCCGATCCGCTCGCAACCTTGCTCGGCCGCACCCGCGCCACCCTGCTGGTCGCACTCGATCCGCCGGCGACGACCACCGCGTTAGCGGCGCAGTACGGGCTCGCCCTGGCGACAGTTGCCGAGCACCTGTCCGCCCTCCACGCAGCCGGGCTGGCGACTCGGCGGCGTACGGGGCATCAGGTGCACTATCGGCGTACCGAGGTCGGGCAAGCCGTGGTCGATGCGTCCATCGGGTGAGTGAGAATGCTTGGATGAGCAAGGTCCCGAAAGCACCTGCGCGCAGTGATCGGCACACTCGGCGGTGGCCGGCTTCGTTGGCCGTGATTGTGGCGCTTGGGCTGCAACTGGCGGTGCCGGCGCAGATCATGGAAGCGCCGCGGTGGATCATGCCGGCCATCGGTGGCGCGCTGCTGATTCCGTTGATCTGGACGAATCCGTTCCACCTGCGCCGCGACGAGACCTGGTTGCGCTGGATCGAGCTCGTCCTGGTCGCGGTACTCGTCGCCATCAACGCCGTCTACCTGATCAGCCTGATCGTCCTGCTCGCCTCCGGTGAGACCGCGGACGGCAGGGTGCTGGTGAAGGCCGCGCTGCTGATCTGGGTGACGAACGTGGTCGCGTTCGCGCTCTGGTACTGGGAGATCGACCGGGGCGGTCCGTTCGCGCGGATGCCCGAGCATGAGCACGAGGAAGAGCGCGCGGATCTGCTCTTTCCACAGATGACCGTTGATCTCCCCGGCTGGGAACGCTGGCTCCCCGGTTTCACCGACTATCTCTTCGTCGCGTTCACGGCGTCCACCGCGTTCAGCCCGACCGACACGATGCCGCTCACCGCCCGAGTCAAGACGCTGATGGGGTTCCAGTCCGCGATGGCGCTGCTGACCATCGCGGTCGTCGCGGCCCGCGCCGTCAACGTGCTCTGACCGCCTCTTCATCCACATGCCCTGGCGGCGCCCGTCCACGCCTCGGCAAAGCTCTCGACGGCCCTGTAATGAGTGTGAGAGTGTTACGCCCATGTACAGGTTCCCGGCCTGCTGAAGGCTGGGAGAGCACGTGGAGGTGGAACAGGGATGGCACACGACGCTGCGCGGACCAAGTCCGTCGGACTGGGTTTCGCCGTGTTCTCGGCGATCACGTTCGGCGGATCGGGGCCGTTCGCGAAGGCGCTGATCGAGGCCGGGATGTCGCCTGAACAGGCGGCCTGGATCCGGATTCTCGGCGCGACCGTCATCCTCGTCCCGCTGGTACTGATCTTCCGCGGCAGCGCCGGCGTTGCGGCCGCGCGACGCTCCTGGCCGCAGCTCGTTCTCTACGGCCTGACCGGGATCGCCGGCTGCCAGACCCTGTTCTTCGTCGCTGCCAGCAGGCTCCCAGTCGGGATCGCCTTGTTGCTGGAGTTCTCCGGCCCGCTGCTCGTGGTCGGCTGGCTCAAGTTCGGCCGCAAGGTCGCCGTACCGCGCTCGGCCGTACTGGGCGTCGCGATCGCGCTCGTCGGCCTGGCGACAGTCGTCGAGATCTGGTCCGGCCTCAAGCTCGACCTGATCGGCCTGCTCGCCGGACTCGGCGCGGCCGCCTGCCAGGCGACGTACTTCATCCTGATCGACAAGCTCACCGGCATCGCCGACCCGCTCGTGATGACGGCGGCCGGCAGTGTCGTCGGCTCGATCGCGCTGACCGTCGTGGCAGTGCCGTGGACGATCCCGTGGCACACCCTCACCGACACGATCGCGATCGGCGACCGGTCCGCACCGGGCTGGATCTTCGCGGCCTGGCTGATCGTGGTCAGCACAGTCGTCGCCTACCTGGCCGGCGCTGCGGCGGTACAGCGGCTGTCGGCGGCGATCGGCGGCGCGGTCGCGTACCTCGAGGTAGTGGCGGCGAGCATCTTCGCCTTGATTCTGCTCAACGAGACGCTCACCACCAACCAGATCATCGGTGGCGCGATCGTGCTGCTCGGCGCCTTCGTCGCGCAGTCGTCAGTGGGCAAGGTCGCACCGCCGGAGGTACCGCCGGCAGGGGATGATGACCTGTATGGACTCCATCGCGGTGACATCGTCGGGGCAGCTCCGGGGCACGACCACTGACGGGATCACCGCCTATTTAGGCATCCCGTACGCCGCCGACCCGGCTGGCCCGAAGGCCTTCCAGGCACCCGAGCCGCCGCCAGCCTGGGACGGAGTACGGGATGCGATCACACTGGGGTCGACCGCACCGCAGCCGCCGTACGAGCCCCCGTACGACGTACTGCTGACGAACCCCCTGACGGCAGGACCGGAGTTCCTCAACCTCAACGTGTGGACGCCAGGCGGGACCGGATTGCCGGTGCTCGTCTGGTTCCACGGCGGCGCCTTCCGCAACGGGTCCAATGCGATTCCGGCGTACGACGGAACCGCCTTCGCCCGTGATGGCGTGATCCTGGTGGGGGTCAACTACCGGCTCGGCGTACAGGGCTTCGGGGTGCTGAAGGATGCCCCGAGCAACCGTGGGCTGCTCGATCAGGTGGCGGCCCTGCGGTGGGTGCAGGAGAACATCGCGGCGTTCGGCGGCGACTCGGGACGCGTGACGATCGCCGGTCAGTCGGCGGGTGGGATGAGTGTCGCCACGCTGATGTCGATGCCGTCGGCGACCGGTCTGTTCCAGCAGGCGATCGTGCAGAGTGGTTCGGCGACTGCGACGGCGCTCGCTGCGGATGGCGCCGTGATCACCGCGGAGGTGGCGAAGCGGCTCGGGGTGGATTCGACTGCGGCCGGGTTCACCTCGGTGGCGATCGAGGAGCTGCTCGCCGCGCAACGCGTGGTGGCGGCGGAGCTGCGGCAGAACCCGGATCCGGCGCGCTGGGGTGCGACCGTGGTCAGCGCGGGTGGCGGGATCATGCCGTTCTTCCCGGTGATCGACGACTCAGTACCAACGCGGCCGCTGGACGCGATCGCGGCCGGCTCCGCAGCCGGGGTCGATCTGTTGATCGGTACGACGACGGAGGAGATGCGGCTCTTCTCGATTCCGTCCGGGATGGCAGCCGCGATCACCGCCGAGGCGTTGCCGGTGCTGCTCAGCCGGTTGGGGATCGATCCGGCGATCGCGGCGGTATACGCGGCGAACCGGCCTGATGAGTCGCCCGGTGAGGTCTTCAGCGCGGTGGTCAGCGACGGGTTCTTCAGCTTGCCGACGCTCCAGCTCGCGCTAGCCCAGCGCGCGCATGCGACGGCGTACCTGTACGAGTTCGACTGGCAGTCGGCGCTCGATGGGCTGCACGCGTGCCATGCGCTTGAGTTGCCGTTCGTGTTCGACACGTTGGCGACGGCGACCTCTCCCCTGTACGGCGCTGAGCCGCCGCAGTCAGTTGCCGACTCGATGCATGCCGCGTGGGTGTCCTTTGCGACGACGGGCCGGCCGGGCTGGTCGGCGTACGAGACGACCACCCGGCCGGTGATGACGTTCGGCCTCCCCACCCGACTGGTGGAGAACCCGCGGGCTGCTGAGCTGGCGCTCTGGATTTCAAGCAACTAACTGGAGCACGAGATCGCGGGGCAAGCCGTGGGTCTCGTGGAGGTAGTCGAAGTCGGAGTCGTCGAGGGTCTTCTGGAAGCGTTCGTGGCTGAGGATCCGGCGGCCGCGCTCGAGCAGGTTGCTGAATCGGATCTCCTCGTCGATCAGGATCCGCCGAACCAGGGTGAGCACCTCGCCCTGGTGGAAGTGCTCGCCGGTGTGCTCGAACAGCTCCATCGGCAGATCGGACAGCGTCCGGCTGTCGTCGGAGCGCCAGAGCAGGGTGAGCACGCGGCGGATCAGCCGGCGCAGCACGTAGCCACGGCCGGTGTTCGACGGGTGCACGCCATCGCCGATGATCACCATGCTCGACCGCAGGTGGTCGATGACGATCCGCTCGTCGGTCTCGTCTAGCTTCCACAGCTGAGGGATGATCCGCGTCCACGGCTCGAACAGGGTTGTCTCGTAGACCGACCTCTTGCCCTCCAGCAGCATGGTCAGGCGCTCGAGGCCGAGGCCGGTGTCGATGTTCTGCTGGCTCAGCGGCTGCAGCTCGTGGTTGTCGAGGCGGCGGTACCGCATCATCACGTGGTTCCACACCTCGACCCAGCGGTCGTCGGTGGTCGGGGTGCCCTCCGGGTCGCCGTCTCCGGTCCAGACGAAGATCTCCGAGTCGGGGCCGCAGGGTCCGGTCGGGCCGTTCGACCACCAGTTGTCGTCGGTGGTCAGCTCGATCGGCAGGCCGAGGTCCTGCCAGGTAGTGAGTGATTCCTGGTCGAGCGGGACCTGGTCGTCGCCGCCGAACACCGTCACGTACAGGCGGTCCTTGCTGATCTTGAAGCCTTCGGTCAGCAGGTCGAATCCCCAGCGCAGCGTCTGCTCGGTGCCGTAGTCGCCGAGCGACCAGGAGCCGAGCATCTCGAACACGGTCAGGTGGGTCGGATCACCCACCTCGTCGAGGTCGGTCGTCCGCAGACATCGCTGCACGCCGACCAGTCGTCGTCCGAGTGGATGCGGATCGCCTTCCAGGTACGGCGTGAGCGGATGCATGCCCGAGGTCGTGAACAGCACGGGGTCGCCGGGGCGCGGAATCAGCGAGGACCCCGTGGTGGGGATGTGCCCGTTGCGCCGGAAGAAGTCGATGAAGGTCTTGTCGATGGTCATCGCGGTTGTTCCTTGTCCTGTGAGATGACCAGAAACGAGCCGGGGCAACAAAAAACCGGCGGACCGTTTCCGGTCGCCGGTTGGGGTGAAGAAGATGTCAGGCAGCGGCAGCCGGAGAGCACGAAGCTCGTACGGCTACTGCGACGAAAGACATCTGATGCATGTCACCAACAGTACATGATCACCCCTCGCCGTCCACCACCTCCAGCCCCACCCGCCCCTCCCCCTCAGTCGCACCGCCCCGCAGTACCCGCTCCGCCCCGTCCCCCGGCCCCACCTCGCCCGCTCCGCCCGACCGCCGGCCCCACCTCGCCCGCTCCGCCCCGTCCCCAGCCCAGGGCGTACGCCCCCGCCCGCTCCGCCTTCGCCCCTCCGCCCTCGTCCTCTCACCCGCGGGCCCCCGGGGGCGCGAGGGCCCTCGAGGCGCCGCCCCATTTGGGTGGTTATCCCCTGAGGTTGTGGGTTGCCACCCGATATTCCGGGGTGACAACCCACAAGGTGAGGGGTTAACCACCGAAACGGGGCGGCGAGGGCGTGGGCCGGGGCTGGGCGGCTGAAGGGCGAGGCGTAGGCCCGGGGCCGGGGACGGGGGGGCAGGCGTAGGCCCGGAGCGGGGGCCGGGGACGGGGCAGGCGTAGGCCCGGAGCGGGGCCGGAGCGGGGGGGGCGGGACGGGGCTGGGCTGGGTTAGCGGAGGTCCAGCAGCTCTCTCAGCAGCAGGCCGGACCCCGACCAGGTCCACGTCTCCCGCACCCATTCGCGGCCGGCCTCGCCCATTGCTTTCGCGCGGGCGGGGTTGGTGAGGAGTTCGGTGATGCGGACTGCGGTGGCTACCGGGTTGTAGGGGTCGACCAGGTAGCCGGTTTGGCCGTGGCGGACTGTGTCGGGGGCTCCGCCGGAGTCGCCTACTAGGACTGGTTTGCCGGTGGCGGAGGCTTCTAGGGTGACTATGCCGAGGGCCTCTGGTTCTAGGCCGAAACGCCTTGTTCTGCAGGGCATTGCGAAGATGTCGGCGGCATCGACGTACGGCGGGATGTCCTCCCACGGGACTGCGCCGGTGAAGCGGACAGCGTGCGCCACGCCGGTCTGCCGGGCCAGGTCTTCGAGGCGGTCTCGGTCGGGGCCGCCGCCGACGAGGAGTAGGACGGCATCGGGGACATCGGCGAGTACGCGGGGCCAGGCTTGGATCAGCGTGTCCTGGCCTTTGCGCGCGACCAACCGCGAGACGCACACCACGACCGGGACATCCTCCAGGCCGAGACCCTTGCGGACCTGCTCTCCCCCGCAGCCGGGGAAGAACCTCGACGTGTCGACGCCGGGCGTCAGCCGCCGCATCCGGGCAGCGGCATCGACGGAGAGGGCCGGCGCGATCTGCTCCTCGCACCAGCCCGAGACCGACGTCATCGTGTCGGCCGCATCCCCGATTCGTCGGAGTGCCTGGCGCGCTCCCGGCGTACCGGCCCACCACGTCTCGTGCCCGTGAGTGAGCGCGACGATCCGCCGCGCACCCGCCCTCCGCAGCGCCGGCCCCATCAACCCGAGCGGTGCCGCGGCACCGAACACGACCCGATCAGCCCCGTACTCCCGCATCACCCGTACCGCGCTCCGCGTCACGCGGGCCGTCGGCAACAACATCGACGTCCGATCGCGGACCACCGGAAACGGCAGCCCAGCGTCATACGACGCGGCACCCGGCATCCGCGAAGTCAGCACCACCAGGTCGGGCAACTCCGAGCACAACGACCGGACGAACGTCTCGATCCCACCCTGCCGTGGCGGGAAGTCGTTGGTGACAACGAGAACCGTCACTTCTTGACCAGTGGAGGAACTGTCTCGCCGTGCTCAGTAGCCCACGCCCGCCCCATCGCGATCCGCTCCGGCGGCGTCGGGTGGTTGGCGAACATCCAGTAGCGCCAGCGACTCGGCTCCAGCCCGGTGATGTTGCGCACCGAGAGCTCGCGCTGCATCTCGATGTAGTCGGCTGGATCCTTGGTGAGCTGCAGCGAGTGGTAGTCCGCGCGAGCCTCGATCTTGCGGCTGACCAGATTCTGCACGGGCGACGCGAGCGTCGTACCGGCGACGATCAGCGCGAGCAGCAGCGCAGTACGGCGTGGATCGGAGACCCGGGCCCCGAGCAACAACCTCAACAGGACAATCGCGAAGGCCGAGCCAAGCGCGCCGACCAAAGTCCCGTGCAGGACATCGTCCTCGGCGGCATGCCCGAGCTCATGCGCGACAACCAACCGCACCTGCGCCGGCGTCGCATCCTTGAGCAGCGTGTCGTAGACGACCAGCCGGCGCGTCGACCCGAAGCCGGACACATACGCGTTCACCGTCGTCGTCCGCTTGGACGCATCGGCGACGAGCACATCCTTGACCGGTACGCCGTCCTGCTGCGCCAGTTGCATGAACTCGTCCCGCTGCGCACCGGCCGGCATCGAAGTGAAGTCGTTGAACCTTGGCTCGACGATCACCGGGTAGGCGAACGAGACACCGAGCACCAGGACCGCGCAGGCGATCGCCGCCGGCGCCCACCACCAGGTCTTCCATCGCTTGGCCAAGGCAATCAATCCGAGGCTGATGGCAACCAAAGCCAGTGACATCAGCAACCAATTGACCAACCGGTCGCGCAGCCACAGATCCCACGCCTCGGTGGACAGCCCGTACTTCCGGGTGACCCGCTCAGCCATCGCGTCCGTCGGCAGCGTGATGATGCTGGCGATCAGGCCCAGCCCGAGCACCACGACGGGGACAGCCAGGTACCAGCGGCGGATCCGCGTCACGGCGTACAGGCGGCGGCCGAGCGGGCTGAAGCCGATCGTCAGCGGGACCAGCAGCGAGAGGATCCAGGAGACCGTTGACCAGGGCAACAACTCGTGCCGGAACTGGTTCTGCTGGTCGATCTCGGCGGTGCTGAAGTCGAGCGCGGCGTCCGGCTTCGGCAGGTCGATCAGGTGCCAGGGCGTGGTCGTGACGATCACGACGACCAGGGCGGCAGCGAGCACCAGGGCAGCTCCGACCGGAGCCAGTTTGGCGGCTCGCTCAGACACCGGCGAGCCTCTTCAGGTACCTCTGCCAGTCGGCCGTGAACTCCTGCTCGGTGGTGCCGAGCACGGTCTTGAAGGCATCGGCCAATCCGGTGCGGCTCTTCGACACGTGCACGGCCCGGTAGAACTGGACCAACTTGCTCTGCCCCTCCCGCTCGCTGATCAGCCGGCAGGCCAACCAGGCCGATTCGTAGGCCTGGGGCAGGTCGGCCGACGAGGCGGCGAACGCTTCCGGGGTGGGCAGCGTTTTCGGCGTCTTGCCGGCCCGGACCGCCTTGAACAGCTCCTTCGCCGCCGATTCGTCCTGGACGGACACGGCGGTGAAGGCGACGTAGTCGGCGAAACCCTCGGCCAGCCACAACGGTACCGGCGAGGCGGTAGCGGTCGAGGCGACGTGGGTGGTCTCGTGGGTCAGCACGATCCGGCGGCCCTGCCGGCCGAGCTCCTCGAACAGCTTCGGGTTGGCGACGATCCGGGTCGGCGCGCCGGTCAGCGGGGTGTCCAGCTCGGCCATCGTGACCGCGGCGATCTGGGTGTAGGTGCCTGGCTGGGCGCCGAGCACGTACTCCATGTCGGACTGCTTGGCGGGCAGGTAGATGACCGCCTTCTGCTTCCAGTTCTTGCCCCAGACCTTCGTCACCGACGAGACCGCGCGGTCCGTGACGGTCGCGTAATCGTCCGCGTCGGCCTGTGAGTCGAGGCTGATCACCAGGCTGTGCTCACCCTTGGCGACCTCGATCCCGCCGAGCGCCCAGATCGGCCGCCGCTGGCCGGCCACGAAGCGCTCGCTAAAGGATGCCGCGTACGTCGTACCGTCGCGCGTGACGAAGGTGACCGGCAGGGTCTCGCGGGCCGGCTTGGCGTCGAATCCGCTGAGTTGCCAGGACACCTCGACCTGAGCCAGCCAGGACTCGGTACCGCCGAGCTCACTCTGCCGGTCGGGCGGCAGGGCGCCGACATCGTCGCTGACATAACGCAACTGGAAGGTGGCCAACGGCAACTTGCCGAGGTTGCTGTAGATCGTCCGGGCCTGCGCGTCGAACGCGGTGGCCTTCGGGTCGATGGTGTCGAGGAAGGACGCCTTGCGCTTCTCGTCGATCGCGTCGGCCATCTTCTGCAGGACGGCCTGGCCCGCCGCGGCCCGGCGTACGCCCTCGGCCGCCTCGTCCGGGGTGGACTTGTCGGCGCCTGGGCCCTGCGTACTGTTGCCCCGGGCATCGGGAGCGGCGGGAGCGTCCGCGATCTTGCGGAGTCCGGCGAACCCGGCGACACCGACCAGGCAGACGGCGACGCCGAGCGCGACCTTCTTGACGATCGGCCCGTGCGCGGACGACCAGCTGCTCACGACCTGGATCGCGGTCGGGCGCCCAGGGCCCTCCCCGACCGCATGCTGCGCCGGGATCTGGATCGTGGTCTGCTCGGACGGCGAAACCCGATGCTCGCTGAACTCGTCGACGGCACCGTCGTGGCCAGCAGGGGGCAGCGTACTGCCGCGCTCGTCGACCACCTCAGCCCCTCGCTGCTCGCCTGCCCCCGTAACAGGAGTCACTTCAGTGTCCTCCTGGGACGACAGTCAAACATGGGCGTGAACAACGAGCCGGCTCCGGGGGTGTTGGTCCCCCGGAGCCGTAGTGCATGCCTTGAGTGGGCTCAGCCCGGGCGGACCGCGCCGGTGTAGCCGCTCATGTAGTCGAGATCGTCGGTCTTGACCGGCTTGCCCGGGTTCGGCGCGTGCACCATCCGGCCGTTGCCGATGTACATCCCGACGTGGTGGATCGGCGAGCCGTAGAAGACCAGGTCGCCGGGCTGGAGGTCACCGCGGCTGATGTGGCGGCCTTCGCCGTACTGCGCCTTGGAGGAGTGCGAGAGCGAGACGCCGGCCTTGCCCCAGGCGTACATCGTCAGGCCGGAGCAGTCGAACGAGCTCGGGCCGTCGGCGCCCCAGACGTAGCTGTCGCCGAGCTGGTTCATCGCGGCCTCGACAGCCGCGGCCGCGCGGCCGCTGGCCGGTACCGGGGTGTTGTTCTCGGGGTCCTCGGAGGTCCGGTCGCCGCTGCGGGTCGGGCGCTCGTTGCGGGCCTTCTGCGCTTCCTTCTCGTTCTCTTGGTTGATCCGGTCGCGCTCGGCGTCGCTGAGCTTGCTCAGCACCTTCTCGGCGGCGTCGAGGTTGGCCTGCAGCTGCTTCTTCAGGCCGTCCTGCTGGGACTGCACGGCCTGCAGCGCGGCGAGCTCGCTCTGCTGACTGGCCTGCAGGTCGGCGAGCTTGCCCTGGGCCGACTGGAACCGGCGGAGCGCCGAGTTCTGCTGGCCGGCGAACGCCTGCGCGGTGGAGGCCTGGCTGAGGAACTGGTCGGGGTTCGTCGACAGCAGCAGTTGCGCCGTCGTCGTCATCCCGGAGGTCTGGTACCCGGCCACCGCGAGGGAGCCGATCTGGCGCTTGACCGCGTCGACCTGCACCTGCTGCTTCGCGATCCCGGCCTGCAGCGCCTTGACCCGGATCTGCGCGGCGGTGATCTGGCCACGAAGGTCGTTGGCCGCCTCACCGGCGTCCGCCGCCTTGGTCTGCAGCGCGGCCACCTGGGCCTTCGCCTGCTCCAAGGTCGGTTTCTGATCCGCGTCCGCCCCGCTCTGGATGAAGATCACTCCAGCGACGACTGCGGTGGAGGTGATGGCGGCGAGGGCAATTCCCTTGAAGCGCTTCGTGCGGCCGATGGACACAGCCCGGTCGGTCCCTTCCTCTGCTCGACGCCGTCCCCGTCAACCCACCTGGCCGGTACGGCCGGTCGGTCACCCCTCGGCTAGATCTTCGCTGCCCGTCCGGCCTGGTCGACCGACACTGTGAGGCAACGAGAGGTAACAGTAGTAACCGATTCGTGACCGGTGCAATTCGCCCCTCTGGTTTGATCCAAACTTAACGTCGCGAACGCCCTTTGTACTGACGTGTTCGCACCACGCAGGCCGCCGTTTCGCCTTTCCCAGCAGCGTTCCCCCCGACACTGCTGGCCACGCCCGCTGATGCAGAGCGTGAGCGGGTGTCACTAAGATGGCGCGGCAGCACCTGTCGTCGGCTCTGAGAGGACGGCCCGTGACCGAGATCGGCCAGCAGATCCGGGCCTTCCGCCGGCGAGGTGGACTGACCCAGGAGGAACTGGCCGAGAAGGCCTCGCTGTCCGCGCGCTCCCTGCGCGAGGTCGAGGCCGGCCGGGTGGCCAGGCCGCGGGCGAAGTCGATCCGGCTGATCGCCACCGCGCTCGATCTGTCCGCCGACGAGACCCGGCAGCTGCTCGCGCTGGTCGCCGCCGACGCTCCCCCGCCGGCCACCGGCCAGCAGCCGTCGAACGCGCCGCACCAACTGCCGGCCGCCGACGTGCACTTCACCGGCCGGTTCGCCGAGCTGCGGCAGCTGGACGAGCTCGTCTCGGACCGCCCGTCGGCCCGGATCGTGACGATCACGGCCATCGGCGGGAGCGGGAAGACGGCGCTGGCAGTGCACTGGGCCCACGGCGCGTCGGCGCGATTCCTGGACGGCCAGCTGTACGTCGATCTGCACGGATTCACGCCCGGGCACACCCCGCTAGATCCCGCCCGGGCGCTCGGCGGGATGCTCGGCGCGCTCGGAGTCGCTCCGGGCGAGCAGCCCGCAGCCCTGGACGAACGGTCAGCGCTCTTCCGCTCTCTGGTCGCCGATCGGCGGCTGCTGATCGTGCTCGACAACGCGGCCACCGCCGAACAGGTCCGGCCGCTGCTGCCGGGATCGCCCAGCTGTGCGACCGTCATCACCAGTCGCGAGCGGCTGGCCGGGCTGGTCGTTCGCGACGGAGCGAAGCCGCTGCTGCTCGACGCCATGACCGAATCCGAGGCGGGCCAACTCCTCCGGGCGATCGTGGGCGCCGAAGAGGTGGACGGCGATCGCGGGGCCGCGGCCGAGATCATCGACCTCTGCGGCCGACTACCACTGGCCATCCGGGTGGTCGGAGCGGGGATCGCACTCGGTGAGCAAAACACCTTGCGCGAGTCGGCCGACGCCTTGGCGGCACCGGGCCGGCTCGAACGTCTCTCGCTGCCGGAGGACCCGGCCGCGTCCGTCCTATCGGCCTTCCACCTGTCCTACGACCGGCTTCCCGACGAGCTGAAGCTGCTCTTCGGCCGGCTGGGCATGCTCCCCGGTACTACGTTCGGCACGAACGTGGTGGCGTCCCTGATGGCCTCGCCGACCGAGCTGGCCGAGGGCCGGTTGCAGCGGCTGGCAGCGCTCAATCTGGTCCAGCAGCGAGCTGACGGACGCTTCGATCTGCACGACCTGGTCAAGCTCTTCGCGCAGCGATGCGCGGAGCCGGACGCGGCGGCTGTGCGCCGGGCACTCGACTACTACCTCCAGGCAGCTGAGGCGGCCAACCTCGCCCTTCGGCCCTCGCGTGTCCGCACCCCGGTGGACCCCGCACTGGACGGCGTGATCACGGAGTCCTTCGGAACGCCCGAGGCCGCCGGTCAGTGGTGCGCCGACGAGTTGGCCAACATCGCGGACGCGGTGGAACTGGCGGTCTGGTCAGGGCAGGACCGGCATGCTGTCCAGTTGCCGACGAGCATGATCGACTTCTTCAGCATCAGGAAGGTCTGGCCGGTCTGGCTGGCGACCCACCAGCATGCGCTGGTCGCGGCCGAGCGGCTCGGCGACAAGGAACGCGAAGGCATTCTCCACTGCGGTCTCGGTGTCGCGTACCGGGAGTTGCGCGAGTTCGACCAGGCACAGGAACAGCTGGAGAAGGCCGCGGCGATCGCGCGCGAAGGCAACCATCGGCTACCGCTTGCCAGAGCCCTCAGCACCCTCGGCATCCTCGCGGCCGATCGCGGCGACGACGCCGCCGCGGTCCGGTACTACGCGGCGTGCGTGCAGATCGCGGACGAGGACGGCGACGAGTACGGCGCCATGCTCGCGCTGCTCAACACCGGCTTCATCCACCTGCGCGGGGAGCAGCTCGAACTGGCCGAAGCCGCGTTCGAACGGGTGCTGCCGATGAGCCGGCGGTTGCGTGCGACGGATGTCGAGACGGCCTGTATCGGCGCCCGGGCGGAGATCCTGCGGCTCAGCGGTGAGCCCGAGCAGGCGCTGGCCTGGTTCCGCAAGAGCGCCGCCCTGGCGCAGCGGACCAACAACCCCAACGGTCAGATCAGCGGTCATGAAGCCGTCGCCAGGACACTGGTACAACTCGGCCGGACCGGCGAGGCGAGAGCTGCCTATCTGGCCGCCCTGCGGGTCGCCGATGAACTCGGCGATCCCCGCCGGCTGGAGCTGCAGACCGCGCTGGACCAGCTGCCCCACACGTCGACCTGACTCTTAGCCCCACCCTGTGTCGTCTTGCATCGTTCTCTCCCCAGATTCGTCCTTGCTGACGGGGAGAAACGCTATTTGCGGCCTATCGCCGGCAACAGGCGGCTGACCGGCAGTTCTGAGGCAATCAGACCGCGTCGGCGGCCGTTTCGCCTTCTCCAGCAACACTTGGCTCGACGCTGCTGACGGCGTGCACCAGGCGTAGTGGTGGGACCAGGCCGGATTGGGCGAGGACGTCCAGGGCAGCTAGTTCTTCGTCGTCGATACGTAGTGAGGTTTGCTCGGGTGGCATGCCGAGCACCACGGTGACCACGCAGTCACGGCAGCCGGGGCCTCTCATCGCACACGCGTCGCAGTCGATCAGCACAACGTCCTCCAAGGTGGGGAAGCACCCGGACTTGCATCCGGCTGAGAAGGACGCTAAAGACCCCCACCGACAGTTTTCTGCGGACCGCGTGTCACCGGCCCGCTACGGCCCCGATTTCAGCCGCGGGCGATGCGGTTGATCAGGGTGGTGGCGGACAGGGCGCGGGCGCCCATCGTGACGGTGCTCTCGGCAACTTCGCGGTCGGTGGAGACGACCACGACCGGGCGGCCTGGCGGCTCGGCGCGGACCAGCTGGCGGATCACCTCGTCGGCGATCACGCCGGCGGGGCTGAAACGGACGCGGACGCCGCGCGGTGGGTTCAGTTGGACCGGGCCGGACAGCTCCGCGCCGTCGAAGACGACAGTGACCTCGATCCGCCGCTGCGCGACCAGGGCGCCGAGCGCGGTGACGAGGCGCTGGCGCTGGGAGTGCAGCGGGGTGCTCGGCCAGGCGGTCTTGGTGACGTTGTAGCCGTCGATGATCAGATGTACCTGCGGCAGCGCGAGCAGCTCGTCGAAGAGCGTCGGGTCGTCGGCCGGCGCGGTACGGCCGACGGGCGCCGTCGCGGGTTCGACGCCGGCGACGGTGTCGGCCGGGCGGAGGTCTCCCCCGGGCGGCAGGGTCAGCTCGCGACGGAGTCCTCCCGCTGCTTCGACCAAGGTGTCCAGCAGCAGGCGGGTTCTGGTCGAGGCCAGTTCCTTTTCCTGCCCCGCAGTACGGCGGGCCGCGTGCTCGACCGCCTCGAGTTCGGTGATCCGGGCCCGGAGCTTGCGCACCTCGCGCTCGACCTCGGCCCGGGCAGCATCAACCCGTGCGTCAGCGGTCGCGGCCTCGGTCGTGCGCAGTTCGAGATCGGTCTGCAGGCCGGTGATCCGTTGGCGTGCTTCGTTCAGCTTGCGGCGGAGGGTGACATTCTCGGCCTTCAGCTCGGTGACCTGCTCGCGCAGGCGTTCACGCACCTGGCGGGTCTCGGTGCGGGCCTGGTCGAGCTGGTCGTGCAGGCGCGTGACGGCGTCCTCGTCGACGCCGGGCTTCTCCGGCGGCAACTGGGCGGCATCGGCGACCCGCTGCTCCCAGTCGTCCGGCCTGAGCAGGTACGCGAGTGCCGCGACCTCCGTCGGCTCGGCGGCCGGCACTGCGAGTCCGTCGGCGACTGCGTCACCCAATTCGGGGTGCCCACGGCGTACCTCGAAAGCGACCAGTTTGCGGAAATGGTCGTCGGTCGCGAGGATCGGGCCGAGTACGGACGCCGAGAGCTTCGCGCGCTTGCCGGGCGCGAAGCTGGCGAACCGCCGCAGCGGAGCCGGGATGTCTGTCGCGGGCAACTGCCCCAACGCCTGGGCGGCCAAGGTCAGAACCCGTTGCCGCACGGGTTCGGGCAAGGTGGTGGCAGCGGAGCTCGCGGCGGTGCCTGCCTCAGCCACCGGTCCGCAGTCCGGTCGGAACGGCCCCCTGGCACAGCCAGTGATGCAGACCACAACGACCGGGCGCGCGGCCCGGAATCGCAGTGATCGCTTGTGTACGCATGCCTAGAGCGTAGTCGGTTCGCCCCCGTCAGCCACGCTGTTTGTTGTTGATGCTTCACCGAAGTCGCGTGTCCCGGGAGGGAATTGTCGGTGGCGGCTTCTAGCGTCGTCGGCATGAGCAGTCAAAGCTCGCCGATCCGCGGCGTCCAGCCGAGCTTCGACGACCTCGGTACGCCGTTGCGCGACGTCACCTTCTGCGTCGTCGACCTGGAGACGACCGGTGGCGCGCCCGGTGAGTCGGGCGTCACCGAGATCGGCGCGGTCAAGGTCCGGGCCGGCGAGCTGGTCGCGGAGTTCCAGACGCTGGTCAATCCGGCCGAGCCGATCCCGCCGTTCATCGCCGTACTGACCGGGATCACCGACCGGATGGTCGCCTCGTCGCCGCGGATCGAGTCGGTACTCCCGGCCTTCCTCGAATTCGCCCGGGGCTGCGTGCTGGTCGCTCACAACGCGCCCTTCGACGTCGGCTTCCTCAAGCACGACACCCAGGTGCACGGGTACGACTGGCCCGACTTCGCCGTCGTCGACACCGCGCAACTCGCCCGCCGGGTGCTGACGCCGGACGAGACGCCGAACTGCAAGCTGGGCACGCTCGCGAAGTTGTTCAGGACAACGGTCACGCCGAACCACCGTGCCCTGTCCGACGCGCGCGCCACGGTCGACGTACTGCATGGATTGTTCGAGCGGGTCGGATCGCTCGGTGTGCAGACGCTGGAGGACCTGCAGACGTTCTCGTCCCGGGTGGCGCCGCAGGTACGGGCCAAGCGACATCTGGCCGAGTCGTTGCCGCATGCACCTGGTGTCTACCTGTTCACCGACGATCGCGGCGAGGTCCTGTACGTCGGCAAGTCGAAGGATTTGCGCAACCGGGTCCGGTCGTACTTCACCGCGTCGGAGCAACGGACCCGGATCGGCGAGATGATCGGGATCGCATCCGGCGTCCGCGGGATCGAGTGCGGTACTGCGCTTGAGGCGGAGGTACGCGAGTTGCGGCTGATCGCCGAGCACAAGCCGCGGTACAACCGGCGATCCAAGTTTCCTGAGCGGCAGCACTGGCTGAAGGTGACGGTCGAGCCGTTCCCGCGACTGTCGCTGGTGAAGCAGGTGCGGGATGACGGAGCTGGGTATCTCGGGCCGTTCAGTTCACGCAAGACGGCCGAGCGGGCGATGGCGGCGCTGCACGAGGCGTTCCCGATTCGGCAATGCACGGATCGGATGTCGAAGTCGCCTGCGGGTTCGCCGTGTGTGCTGGCCGAGATGGGTCGGTGCGTGGCGCCTTGCGACGGGCGGGTTTCTGCTGAGGCGTACGGGGCGCTCGTGATCGGGTTGCGGTCGGCGCTGACCGAGGATCCGGCGCCTGTGGTCGCTGCGCTCGATCGGCGGATCGATGTGCTGTCGGCGGACGAGCGTTTTGAGGATGCGGCCGTGCAGCGTGATCGGTTGAGCGCGTTCGTCCGGAGCAGCGCGAAGATGCAGCGGATGGCGTCCGTCACCGGGTGCGCGGAGATCTGCGCAGCTCGGCGGACCGAGGACGGTGGGTGGGAGCTGCACGTGATCCGCCGCGGCCGGCTCGCGGCGGCCGGGATCAGCCCGCGTGGAACGGATCCCCGGAAGTACCTCGAGATGCTGCGCGCCTCGGCCGAGACGGTCCTGCCGGGCATCGGGCCTGTCGCCTCGGCCTCACCCGAGGAGATTGAGCTGGTACTGCGCTGGCTCGACTCCCCCGGCATCCGGCTGGTCGAGATGGACGGCACGTGGACCTGCCCGATCAGCGGTGCCGGCCGGCATGTGGCCCGGCTGGACAATTCCCACTCGGAGGCTCACCACCACCCGAGCGAACGTCGTCGCAGAATGCGCCCCCTAGGCGCCACCGCCCGCTAGGCAGCCATCGGCTGCGGCTCCCTGATCCTCTCGACAGCGACCGGGTACGACGGTCTTCGGCCGTCCACATTCGAGGCGTCGTCCGAGGACGGCCCCTCGCCTGTCCACGAATCGCTTGCGGCGGCTGCTCAGTCGGGCGTCATGGCAAAGTTGGGGGGTGACTGATCCGTTCCAGTTCTTCACGCCCTCGCATCGGCACGGCGGCCCGGGCTATCGGGCGCCCGACGATGCGATCGAGAGTTGGCAGAAGCTGGCCGAGGAGGTGCGGCGCGAGCTGGAGCGGATGGGGTTCGCGGCTGCCGTAGTACCGGGTGGTGATCCGCAGGGGTTGCCGCCGGGCGCGCACATCTGGGTCAACACGGTCGAGCCGTTCGGGGTCACCATCGACTGGGATCCGCCGGTCACCGGCAGTCCGGAGTACGTCGAGAAGGTGCTGACCCAGGACGTGACGAGCGGGCTGTTCTCGTACGTGGTGAACGCCTCGGAGATCATCGTCCGGGCGCTGTGCGAGGTGCTCCGCGAGGCTGGGTTCAAGGTGCTGATCGATCATGCCGGCGGGCGGACGTACAACTACCGGGTGCTGTCGGCTCCACGGTTCCCCAAGTTCTGAACCGGCTTGGGCGGCACAGGCGGGGTCGGCACTATGCTTCAGCGCGGTAGGGGGCTGGTTTCGAGGAGAGGACGACATGGTCACCGCGATCGTGTTCATCAAGGCCGACGTCGCGCGCATCCCGGAGGTCGCCGAGCAGGTGGCCGCGATCGAGGGCGTCAGCGAGGTGTACTCCGTGACCGGCGGGCTCGACCTGATCGCGATGATCCGGGTCGCCCACCACGACGACCTCGCGACCGTCATCCCCGACCACGTGAACCGGGTGCCCGGCGTACTGAGCACGGAGACGCACATCGCGTTCCGCGCCTACTCGACGCACGACCTGGAGGCAGCCTTCAGCCTCGGCGAGGAATCGGGTTTCTGAGGTTTCCGGGGCGGAATTCCACGGTCTGACTGACACGCGCTGAAGTTACGGTGAACGCATGAGCAACCCTCCCGCCGGCTGGTATCCGGACCCCACCGGACAGCCCAACACCATCCGCTGGTGGAACGGGACGCAATGGACCAACCGCACCGACAAGGAAGAGCCGGCCGCCGACTCCGCTCCTGCGGACGAGGACGCCGCGTCCGACACCTCAGGTAGCGCGTCCCAGGGCCCAGCCTCCACGCTCCGGAGCGCATCCGACGGCACAGCCGCGGTGTCAGGCGGGACGCCTGCTGCTTCCGGTGGCACGTCTTCCAGCCCCGCGTCGGGTGCTACGCCTTCTGCATCCAACGCGTCCGCGTCCGGCACGGCTAGCTTCTGGCCGGCTACCGCTGAGTCCGGACCCAGCACCGCTTCGGCCTTCAAGGCGAGTGCGGACGGCCCGGCAGCCCCCCGCGTGTCGGTGGTACCGGATGACTCGGTCGTATCGGATGACTCGGCGGGCGGTGACGGCTCGAGCGGATCGACGGGTTCGGCTACTGCGGGGCTGACTCCGGCGGAGAAGGCGAAGTCGACGTGGATGGCGCCGACGCCGATACCGGAAGCCGCGAACCACTGGACCCAGCGCCCGGTACCGGACGATGCCCAGCCCATCACCCAGGAGCAGGCCGAAGCCGAGGCCGAGCCGGCCCAGCAGACCGGCTGGACCCTCAAGCTGGCGCCCAACTCATCCAGTACTTCGCCAGCGGCGACTCCTGAGCCGGAGGCGCAATCCTGGTCAGACACCAACTGGACCGAGCCGCCGACCGTCGCGCCGACTCCAAGGGACCCGGTACCAACCTCAGACACAGACACCACCCAGGTAATCCCCGCCACCAACGGCTGGGGCGAGCGGCCCGCTGCGACGCCAGCCGACAACCGCTGGGGGCAGCAGGCCGCCTCCACACCTGACAACGGCCAGAGCCAGCAGCCCGATTCGGCACCGACCGACAACGGCTGGGGCCAGCAGAGCGGCGACGCCGAGGTGACGCAGGTCAACGCGTGGCCCCCGCAAGGCAACGCAGACGCCACGCAGGTCACGCCGTGGAACCAACAGGCTGACTCGGAGACGACGCAGGTCGCCCCCTGGGGCCAGCAGGGTGAATCGGCCGCGACACCGGTGACTCCGTGGGGCCAGCAGGGCGACTCGGAAACCACGCAGGAGGACGGCTCGGGGCAGCAGGGTGCTTCGACGGGTACTGAGGGCGGTTGGGGTCAAGCGGGCGGCACCCAGGGTGCAGCCGTTGGTGGTTGGGGTCAGGAGCCTCAGAGTGCCGCCAACGGGTGGTCCCAGAACGGACCAGCGACCGACGACCAGACGGTTGCTGACGGCTGGTCGCAGACCGGTCAGCCGTCCGGCGAGCAGTCTGCAAGCAATCCCTGGGCAGCTGGTGACGACCTGGCCGCCTCCGACCACGGGCCGTCGACGTCTCAGGGCGCTGCTGACTCGTCGGTGAGTGCTGACGACCAGACCTCGGCGCAGACCTCAAGCGGACAGCAGACTGCCGGTCAGCAATCCAACACCAGCAACAACCAGCAGAACGCCTCCCCCACCAAGCAGTCGACCGCAGGCGCCTGGAACCAGTCCGGCCCACAGGAGACCGCCGCTGGAGGCTGGCCCCAAGCCGCTGGCCAGGAGGCTGGCGCAGACGGCTGGACGCAGGCCGCTGGCCAGGAGGCCAGCACAGACGGCTGGACGCAAGCCGAAGACAAGCAGACCGGCACTGCAGGCTCTGACCAGGCCAGTGGCCAGCAGACCGGTGCTGCCGGTTGGGGACAGGCCGGTGGCCAGCAGACCGGTACTGCCGGCTGGGGACAGGCAAGTGGCCAGCAGGCTGGTGCTGCCGGCTGGGAGCAGGCCGGTGGGCAGCAGGCTGGTGCTGACGGTTGGGGTGCATCCGGTGGGCCTCAGGCCGGTACCGAGGGCGCGCCAGATGGCACGGCGAACGCCGAAGGCGCATCGGGCAATCAGCAGACAACAGCCGCCGGCTGGGGCACGCTAAGCACCCAGAACGGCGCGGAGGGCTGGGGTTCCGGCGCTCAGCAGTCTGGTGCGGAGGGCTGGGGTTCGGGCCCGCAGCAGTCCGGCGCGGAAGGCTGGGGATCTGGCCCGCATCAGTCTGGTGCGGAGGGCTGGGGAACTGGTCCGCAGGCGGCCGGTGGTGAGGGTTCGGCTTCGGGTGGCGTGCAGCAGGCGGGTACCGGTTCGCCGCAGGCTGGTGAGAACGGCTGGGGCTCTGGCGCGCAGGGAGCTGGCGCAGCAGGCTCGGGCGCGCAGCAGGTAGGTGGCGCGGGTTGGGGTGAGGCTGGAGCACAGGCGAACGGGGCTGCGGGCTGGGGGCAGGCTGGCGGGCAGCAGGGTGGCTGGGCGGGTTCTGGCGGGCAGCAGGGTGGGGCTGCTGGTTGGAGTACTTCTGGGGCAGCGCCGGCGAGTGATGATGGTTGGGGTACGGGCGGAGTACAGGAAGCTGATGCGGGGCAGTGGGGTAGCTCTGCGGCGCAGCAGACGAGTACTGATCAGTGGGGTGGCTCGCAGGCGACGGAGCAGCAGGCTGGTACGCAGTGGGGCGGGCAGCAGGCTGGTGAAGCTTCGCCTTGGCAGGGCGGTGGTGGAGGACCTCAGAGCGGTGGACCGCAGGGTGGCGAGCCGCGCAAGAGTGGTGGCGGTAAGACGCCGCTGATCGTCGGTGGGGCGATCTCGCTCGTCCTGCTCATCGTGGCGGCGATCTTCCTGATCACCAACCAGGGCGACAAGAAGACGGCCGACCCGACCCCGACGCCCACCGGCACCGCACCGACGAACCCGAACGTCAAGCCGGGCCAGTCGAAGGACCCCAAGCTCCACGAGGGCAACCGGATCACGTCCGACGCGATCTCCTTCCCGCGCCAGGGCAACGGCTGGTCCGACCGCAAGCGGCTGATCCCGCAACTGCTGAACTCCAGCGGCCAGTACGTCACACTGCAGGCCGATTTCGACGGCAGCAACGACTGGTACGCGGACATGTTCGTCGGTGCCCTCGGCAACAAGACTCCGTTCAGCGGCGATCCGAAGGCGACGGCGGCGGTACTGCTCGGGCAGGTGCACACCTGGAACTACGGCAACATCCCGGTCACCTACAAGGCTGTCCGCAACGGCGCGATCAAGCGTTCGGACAAGGCGGGCTGGTACTACCAGGAGACCGTCACGGCGAAGTCACCCAAGGTCAAGTCGGTCCTCCTGCTGACGGTCGCGGTCTTCGACCTCGGCGACGGCACCGCGGTCGCCTACATCAGTGACATCCCCACCAACCGGCCGGATCTGAGGACGGCCGAGAGCCAGGTCTACAAGGGAATCAACGTTGGCTGAAAACGAACCACCCCGCCCCCCTGCCCGCCACAGCGCCCCACCCCCGCCCCCAACCGACCCGTCCCCCACTGACTACTGGTTCGCGGAAGCAGAACCACCGTCGCCCAGCGGTGCGGAAAGGCTGGCTACTGAGGACGGGTTGGAGGCCTCGGATCCGCTGCTGGGCCAGTCCCGCGCGCCCGCGCCGCCACCTCCCCCACCACGCCGTGCATCAGCACAGGAGCCAGTACCGGCTCCTACTCCGACTCGCGCGCCAGCTCCAGCATCACCTTCGGCATCGGCTCCCGGAGTAGCCGGTACTGCGGCTGAGCGGCCCGCCGTACCCGGCGAGAGTGCTGGCCAGCCGCAGAGGGCTCACCAGCAGCCGCAGCAGTCCTTCCGGGATTCGCAGCCGGCGCCTAGCCAGCAGGGTGCGCAGTACACCCCCGGACCGCAGGCTCCGACCTCGCACCTCGGTGGGCCCCAGGCCGGTCCCCCGCAGAACGCGCAAAGGCCAACTGGACCGCAAGGTGGACCCTCGCAGCCAGGTCAACCGCAGAGCGGGTCGGCACCGCAGCCCGGTATCGCGCAAGGCGCGCCAGCACCACAGCCCGGCCGCCCACAAGCCGGCCAGCCGCAGCCGCAGCCGGGCGTAGGCATGCAGGGAGCTGTACCTGGGCAAGGCTCGCAGGCAGGTGGCTACGGGCCGCCGATGCGTCCAACAGGTCGGCAAGGCCAACCTGGTCAAGTACAGGCGCAAAGGCATCCGGGGCCGGGAGCCTCGGTTGGTCCGGGTCGAGCAAGCGGTCCTGGTGGGTCAAGCGTTCCTAGTGGGCCGAGTGGTCCCGGTGGGCCGGGTGTCCAGGAGGGCCAGGGCGGGTCGCAGGGGTCTGGGCAGGCTGGGCCGTATGGCGCTGCTACTCAACCAGGACGGTCCGGTCAGATCGTTGCGCCTAGTACGCCAGGCCCAGGGCAGGCAGGTCCGCAGGGGCAGTATGGGTCTCGTGGATCGGCTCCGCATGGGCAGGTTGGGGCGCCGGGGCAGCCGGGGCCGTATGGGCAAGCGGGATCGCCCGGCCAGCCGCATTCTCCTATGCAGGGGGCTCCGCAGGGTTATGGACAAGGTGGCTACGGTCCGGCCGGAACACCGGGGTCTGGTGGTCAGAGGGGGCCGGGCAGGCCTGGTGATCAGTCGGGCGCGTATGGCTCGGCGGGAGGGCCGCCCCGTGGCCCTGGACCTGGCTGGCAAGCGCAGGCTTTGGGCGGTGGGCAGTTGCCGTCGGTGGGTGGCTCACCGACGGGTGGACGACCGGTAGGTGGACCGCCAGTTGGTAGGGCGCCGGTTGGTGGGCAGGCGGCTGGCGGGGCGCCGGTGGGTGCGTGGGGTGCGCCTGTTGATGAGGCCTTGTCTGGTGGGGATGACGGGTATGGGGTTGTTGATCCCGGGCGAGGCGGGGGTGGTGGGCGGAACGGACGGTTGGTTGGAGTTGCGGCGTTGGTGGTCGGCGCCCTGGTGGTGACCGGGGTCAGTGTGAATTGGATTTGGGACAAGGCTGATGCCGTCACGCCGGTTTCGTTGCCTTCGGCTAAGAGTGAGCCGTTGCAGACGGTCAGTCCGTCGGCGGCGCCTACTACGCCGCCTCCGCCGGAGGGGCAGGTGCTCGGGTCGAACATCGTTGCCTTCAACAAGGACACCATGCCGTTGATGGGGACCGACTGGGAGGACAACGGGAGTGGCGAGAGCGTCGGCCTGCTCGGTGGCGCGGCGACCTGGTTCACCGTGCACGACAAGTACGACGGCAAGAACGCGCGGTGGGGCAACTATGTCGCCTTCGGTGGGCTCAACCCGAAGATCAAGGTCGTCAGTACGCCGGTCGGTCTGAAGGAAGCGACCGTTCAGGCGGCCAGTGCGGCGATCGTCAAGCTGTACGACCCGAACGTGAAGCTGATCGGCAAGGCGACCCACACCCCGATCACGGTCGACGGGCATGCCGGCCACGAGCTGACCATCAAGGTGGTCGTCAAGGTGCCGAAGCTCAAGGAGACCTACTCCAACATCATGGCTGCCGTGATCGACCGCGGTGACGGCACCGCCGACTTCGTGATCGCCGACATCGCCGGCAGTACGCCGAACTGGATCCCGGTCTGGCGCGCCAAGGTCCAAGAGATCAAGATCGGCGGCTGACAAAGAGCCCGCCTCCCCCAGCAACAGCGGGGCGGCGGGCTCTTCAGCAAAAACTCTCCAGCAAAAGCTAGGAACGAACAGCCACGCAGGCGTCGATCCAGCGGTCCAGCACGTTCTTCGCCTCGCCGGAGTCGATCGCCTCGGCCGCCCGGTCCATCCCCGAGCGGATCCGCGCCACCAACGGCCCGGTACTCCCCTCATGCGCGGCCAATGCCGCCCCAGCGTTCAGCAGTACGACGTCACGCACCGGCCCCGTCTCGCCATCGAGCAAAGCCCGCGCGACCTTCGCGTTGTACGTCGCATCCGCACCCCGCAACGCCTCGATCGGCACCGGCGCGATCCCCAGCTCCCGCGGATCCAGCGTCTCCGGCCCCTCGACCGCCCCACGCCCAACCGTCCACACCTGCGACGTCGTCCGCGTGGTCAGCTCATCGAGCCCGTCATCGCCATGGAACACCAACGCATCGATCCCCCGCCGAGCCAGCACACCGGCCATCAGCCCTGCGACACGCCCGTCCCCCACGCCGACGGCCAGCGCCGACGGGTTACCCGGGTTGGCCAGCGGCCCGAGGATGTTGAAGGTCGTCGGCACCCCGAGCTCACGACGCGGTACGGACGCATGCCGCAGCGCCGGGTGAAATGCGGGAGCGAAGCAGAACGTGATCCCCGCCCGCTCCCCCACGGCCTCAACCTGCGCCGCAGTGAGATCAAGCGGAATCCCCAACTCCTCCAGCACATCTGCAGAACCGCAAGCAGACGACGCCGCCCGGTTGCCGTGCTTGAGGATCTTCGCTCCGGCCCCGGCCGCGACGATCGCCGACATCGTGGAGATGTTCACAGTGTGGGCTTGGTCACCGCCGGTACCGACGACATCGAGCGTCCGGCCCGGTACGTCGATGCGCGTAGCGAACTCGCGCATGGTGGCGACCATGCCCTCGACCTCGGCGACCGTCTCACCCTTGGAACGCAGCGCGATCACGAACCCGGCCAGCTGGGCGGGTGAGGCGGAGCCGGACAGGATCTGCTCCATCGCCCAAGCGGTCGCGGAGGCGTCGAGGTCCTCATGCCGGAGCAACGGGTTGAGCACCTGCGACCAGGTCAGCGCACGGCCGCCAGGCGTAGTACCGGCGGGGGTATCCAGCGGGGCGGACACAGCGCCGGGATCAGGTGGTCGCGGGCAGCTTGGCGACCCGCTCGCGGAGGAGCCCCGCGGTCGCCTCGGCCAGCCGGACCGGGTCGATCGGGTGCGAGACAGCTGCCTCCGCACGCGACCAGGTGGCCAGCCACGCGTCCTGCGGGCGGCCGATCAGTACCAGGATCGGCGGGCACTGGAAGATCTCGTCCTTGAGCTGACGGGCGATCCCCATTCCACCGGCCGGGACGGACTCGCCGTCGAGGATGGCCAGGTCGATGCCGCCCTGGTCCATCAGCTTGATGACGGCCGGCTCGGTCGCGCACTCGAAGTACTCGAGCTCGGGCAGATCGGCGGCAGGCCGCTTGCCCAGAGACAGCCGGACGGACTCCCGGGTGGTGCGGTCGTCGCTGTAGACCAGCACCTTCAGCGGACGCTCTGAACTCATCGATTCATCCCAAGCTGTTGTCTGTTACCAACGGACCCATATCGAACACCGCGAATGCTACCGGGGAGGCTGGCCGGCTCTGCGCGCCTGTTCCTCCAACCGGTCGAGCCGGCGGTCCTCACGCTTGGCCTCACGCTGGGACTGGCGCACCCATTGGACGAAGAGCACCCCGAAGAAGACCAGCCCGACGATGTCGCCGGAACCCCACAGCAGCCCGCCGGCGATGTACTGGTCGCGCAGCGGCGATGGCGGCCAGGAGCGGCCGAAGCTCGTGTACCAGTCCTCCGCGATCAGTCGGTTCGCGGACATGATCGTGATCCCCAGGAACGCATGGAACGGCAGCGTCAGGAAGGTCAGCAGCAGCCGGAACGGGTAGATCACCCGGCCGGGCACCGGATCCAGCCCGAGCAGCGGCCAGAAGAACAACGAACCGACAACGATGAAGTGGACGTGCAGCAGGTCGTGCAGGCCGGTCGACCGCAGCGTCGCGTCGTACCAGCCGCTGAAGTAGAGCGCCCACGGGCTCAGCACGAACAGGACGAAGCCCACCAGGGGGAAACAGAGCACCTTCGCGACATGCGAATGCAATACGGAGAGCAACCATCCGCGGGGCCGCTGCGGAAGGGTGCGCAGGGCAAGCGTCACCGGCGCGCCGAGCGCCATCGCCAGCGGGGTGAGCATCGACAGGATCATGTGCTGAGCCATGTGCACGCTGATCAGCACCGTGTCGTACGTGCCCAGCGCCGACTGGGTGGCGATCACCGCGCTGCCCAGCCCCAGGCCGACGAAGGAGAAAGTCCGGCCCTTCGACCACTTGTCGCCGCGGGCCTTGAGCCGGTGGACGCCGTACAGGTACAGGGCGCCGACGACCACGATCACGCTGAGTAGCACCGGCTCGAAGGTCCAGGCGGTCAGCAGCCGGACCGCGGTGAACGGCTCGATCTGGTCGCCTGGTCCGGCATGGAGGGGAAGCACCTGTCAACAGTAGAAACAGGAAGTCGGCGACATGCATGGGGGTGGGCGTGCTGTCAGATACCTGGACCGACATAATGACGCCGTGGCCACTGCAACCGCGCTCCCAGCGTCTCGTGAACACGGACACCACGACCGTCCCAGCATGGTCAGTGTCGGCACGATCGTCTGGCTCTCGAGCGAACTGATGTTCTTCGCCGCCCTGTTCGCGGCGTACTTCACGATCCGGTCGGTGACGACCGCCGCGGCGACCGAGGGGGTGGCATCGCTGTGGGACGTCTCCACCGAGATGCTCAACGTCCCGTTCGCGGCCGTGAACACGACGATCCTGGTGCTGTCCTCGGTGACCTGCCAGCTGGGCGTCTTCGCCGCCGAGCACGGCAAGGTCGGCCGGAGCGGCTCGGTCGGCAACGTCCGCTCCTGGGGCATGCGCGAGTGGTTCATCCTCACGTACCTGATGGGCGCGGTCTTCATCGCCGGCCAGGTCACGGAGTACGCGACCCTGGTCCACGAGGGCGTGACGATCTCGTCGTCGGCGTACGGATCGGTCTTCTACCTGACCACCGGTTTCCACGGTCTGCACGTGACCGGCGGTCTCATCGCTTTCGTGTTCGTCCTCGCCAGGACGTACATGGCTCGTAAGTTCACCCACGAACAGGCCGTCTCCGCGATCGTCGTGTCGTACTACTGGCACTTCGTCGATGTGGTCTGGATCGCCCTGTTCGCGACCATCTACCTGCTCAAATGAGTGAGAAGAGACTTTCCTTGTCACCGGCGCGCTTCCTCTCCGCGCGACGACGGCACCGGTCAGCCGGCCTCGTCGTGCTCCTGTTCGGCCTCCTGGCGGTGGGCTCCGCGTACGCCGCGTTCGCCCCTGACAACGCGACGGCGGACACCTCGGCCCAGACCCAGCAGATCGAAGAGGGCAAGAAGCTCTTCGCGGTCGGCTGTGCGAGCTGCCACGGACTGAACGCCGAAGGCGGTGGCAACGGCGAGGGCAAGTTCGCCGGCCCGTCGCTGATCGGTGTCGGCGCCGCCGCGGTCGACTTCCAGGTCGGTACCGGCCGGATGCCCGCGATGCAGCCCGGCGCGCAGATCCCGCGCAAGACCCCGGCGTACACCCCGGCCGAGATCGAGGCGCTCGCGGCGTACGTCGCCAGCCTCGCCCCCGGCCCCGCGGTACCGGCCGAGGACTCGTACGACATCAGCAAGGTCACCGACGAGCAGGTCACCCGCGGTGGCGAGCTGTTCCGGACCAACTGCACGGCGTGCCACAACTTCGCCGGCAAGGGTGGCGCGCTGCCGAACGGCCGCTACGCCCCGTCGCTGATGAACGTCGACCCCAAGCACATCTACGAGGCCATGCTCACCGGCCCGCAGCAGATGCCGGTCTTCTCCGACCAGGTCCTGCAGCCGGACGACAAGCGTGACGTGATCGCGTATCTGAAGGCACTGCAGGAGCAGAAGGACCCGGGTGGCTTCGGTCTCGGCCGGCTCGGCCCGGTCTCCGAGGGTCTGTGGGGCTGGCTGGTCGGTATCGGCCTGCTGGTCGGCGTGGCGGTCTGGATCGGCGCCAAGGGCGTCAAGGCCAAGGGAGTGAAGGCAGAGTGAGCGACGAGAAGGCCAATCTCCCCGCGGTGAGCGGGGAGGGGCACGACAGCCAGGTCGTCCTGGCGGAGCCGATCCCGGATCCGGGTATCGAGCCGCACGAACTGCGCATCACCGACATCGACCCGAAGGCAGCCGACCGGGTCGAGCGTCAGGTCTCGACGATGTTCGGCCTGGCCGGACTGCTCTTCCTGGGTTCCTGCGTCGCGTACTTCGCGATCCCGCGCGACGCGACGCTGCAGTTCGGGCCGCTGTCGGGCAACGCGAACAACCTCACCCTCGGCCTCTGCCTCGGCGTGGGACTGTTCCTGGTCGGCGCCGGCGCGATCCAGTGGGCCAAGAAGCTGATGGTCGACACCGAGATCGCCGAGGACCGGCACGACGCGCACTCCACGCCGCAGCAGAAGACCGAGATCATGGAGGCCTTCCAGGTCGGCGCCGCCGAGTCGGGCTTCACCCGCCGGAAGCTGATCCGCCGGTCGCTGATCGCCTCGATGGGCCTGCTCGGGCTGCCGGCCATCGTGTTCCTGCGCGACCTCGGCCCGCTGCCGGGCCGCAGCCTCTACACGACCATCTGGGCCAAGGGCATCCGGGTCGTGAACGACGTCACGCTCCGCCCGATCAAGCCCTCCGACCTGATCGTCGGCCAGCTGGTCAACGCGGCACCGGCCAACCTCGCCCCGATCGAGGAGGAGAGCGCGGTCAATTACCAGAACGAGAAGGCCAAGGCCGCCGTGATCGTGGTCCGGATCAAGCCGGAGGAGATCCGGACGCCGGCCGGCCGGGAGAACTGGGGCATCGACGGCATCCTGTGCTACTCGAAGATCTGCACCCACGTGGGCTGCCCGATCTCCCTGTACGAGCAGACCACGCACCACGTGCTCTGCCCGTGCCACCAGTCGACGTTCGACCTGGCCGACGGTGCCAAGGTCGTCTTCGGCCCCGCCGCCCGTCCGCTGCCGCAGCTACCATTGGCCGTGGATGCAGAGGGCTACCTTGTCGCGCAGAGCGGCTTCAACGAGCCGGTCGGCGCGAGCTTCTGGGAACGAGGGTGACAACCGTGTCTGACAAAGACTTTCCGGCACCGGTCAAATGGGTCGACGACCGGCTGGGTATCGGGAAGATCGGGAAGAAGAACCTGCGCAAGGTCTTCCCCGACCACTGGTCCTTCATGCTCGGTGAGATCGCGCTCTACAGCTTCATCATCCTGCTGCTGACCGGTGTCTTCCTGACCTTCTGGTTCAAGCCGTCGATGGCCGACGTCACGTACCAGGGCTCGTACAGCCTGCTCAAGGGCCTGCACATGTCGGAGGCCTACGCCTCCACCCTGGACATCTCGTTCGACATCCGCGGCGGTCTGCTGATGCGGCAGATCCACCACTGGGCGGCCGTGCTGTTCGTCGCCTCGATGATGGTCCACCTGCTCCGCATCTTCTTCACCGGCGCGTTCCGCAAGCCGCGCGAGCTCAACTGGGTGATCGGCTTCGGGATGCTGTTCCTGGGCATCATCGAGGGCTTCATCGGGTACGGCCTGCCGGACGACCTGCTCTCCGGTACCGGTCTGCGGATCACCCAGGGCATGATCCAGGCGTCACCGATCGTCGGCTCGTACCTGACCTTCTTCATCTTCGGCGGCGAGTTCCCCGGCGACGAGTTCGTCTCCCGGTTCTTCACCGTGCACGTGCTGCTGATCCCGGGCCTGATCCTGGCTCTGGTGACGGCCCACCTGTTCCTGGTCGTTTACCACAAGCACACGCAGTACCCGGGTCCCGGCCGGACCGAGAAGAACGTCGTCGGCTACCCGCTGATGCCGGTCTACATGGCCAAGGCCGGCGGCTTCTTCTTCGTCGTCTTCGGCATCACCGCCCTGATGGGCGCGCTGCTGCAGATCAACCCGGTCTGGCTGTACGGCCCGTACAACCCGGCCGAGGTGACCGCAGGCTCCCAGCCCGACTGGTACATGGGCTGGCTGGAGGGCTCCGTGCGGCTGATGCCGGGGTTCGAGAGCCATTTCTGGGGAGTCACGCTCAGCTGGAACCTGCTGATACCGGCGCTGATCATCCCGCCGGCGTTCGTGACCCTGGTCGCCCTGTATCCGTTCATCGAAGGCTGGATCACCGGCGACAAGCGCGAACACCACCTGCTGGACCGGCCGCGCAACATGCCGACCCGGACCGGGATCGGCGCCGCGTTCATCACGTTCTACGGCCTGCTCTGGATCGGCGGTGGCAACGACCTGATCGCCACCCACTTCGGGGTCTCGCTGAACAACGTGACCTGGTTCCTGCGGTTCGCGGTCTTCCTCGGCCCGGTGCTCGCGTTCTGGGCCACCCGGCGGATCGCGATCTCGCTGCAGCGCTCCGACACCGATCGGATCCTGCACGGCCTCGAGTCCGGCATCATCGTCCGGACCCCCGAGGGCGAGTACTACGAGAAGCACACCCCGATCTCGAACTACGAGGCGTACGAGCTGACGGCCCGCGACCGGCTGCTCCCGCTGGACATCGGCCCGGAGACGGACGACAACGGCGTACGGGCTCCGAAGCGGGCGCTCAACAAGGTCCGGGCCCGGTTGTCGAAGTTCTACTTCGCCGACGCGGTCCAGAAGCCGACGGCCGCCGAGATCGCGGAAGCCCACGCGCACGGTCACCACGACGAGCACGAGGCGGTAGAGGGCGCCACCGGCACGGTGGAGCTCGACGAGGGCACCGCACACGAGGTCACGCGCCACTGATCAGCAGCTTCGCTCAGAAAAGCCCCGGCTCCGGCCGGGGCTTTTCTGTGTGTCAGGGCGGTGGCGGGGCGGTGTCAGGGCGGTTCGTGATCGTTGGCGGCATGAAGAGATCACAGAGCAGGTTCTTACGGCGGATAGCGGCGGCTGGGCTGGCTGTTGGGCTCCTGGCCGGGTTGGGCGCTCCAGGGGCGGCAGCGGCCCGTACAGGCGCGCCTGGGGGCGATACAGGCTCGTCTGCGGTCCTGGGGGCTCCTGGAGCCGGTACGGAGCGGCCGGAGCTGCAGGCGGCGTTGCAGGCCGTCGTGGACGCCGGGTTCAGTGGGATCCAGTTGCGGGTGCATGACCAGCGTGGCGATTGGGTCGGCAGTGCCGGCGTACGGAAGCTGGGCGACGACGCGAAGCCGCCGACCGACGGGCGGTTCTGGGTCGGCAGTGTGACGAAGACCTTCACCGCGACCGTGGTGCTGCAGCTGGTCGCCGAGCACAAGCTCAGCCTGGACGCCTCGGTAGCCCGCTACCTCCCCCGCTACGGCTTCGACCCGCGGATCACGGTGCGGATGCTCCTGCAGCACACCAGCGGCCTGTTCAACTACACCGGCGAGCTCTACGAGAACGGTACGACCGTGCTGGGGATCCCAGCGGTCGGCAAGGACTGGGTGGAGAACCGGTACCGGAGCTACCGCCCGGAGGAGCTGGTCCGCTTCGCGCTGTCGAAGCCAGCCCGGTTTGCGCCTGGTACCGGCCAGAGCTACTCCAACACCAACTACACGGTCGCCCTACTCCTGATCGAGAAGGTCACCGGCCACTCGTACGCCGGTGAGGTCCAGCGCCGCATCCTGCGACCACTAGGCCTGCGCGACACCGCCGTACCGGGCAACAGCCCGCAACTACCCGGACCCCACGCCCACGGCTACTACCGCTACCAGGACGGCGCCGACTGGAAGGTTGTCGACGTAACCCGCCAGAACCTGTCGCTCCTAGCCGGGGCAGGCGACATGCGCTCAACCACTGCCGACCTGCAGACCTTCATCCGTGCCCTGATGACTGGAAAGCTTGTGCCTGAGCCACTACTGACCCAGATGCGCACTCCCTACGGCACCCTCGGCTACGGCTACGGCCTCTTCATCCAGGACCTAGGCCCCCAGTGCGGCGGAACCTTCTACCAACACAACGGCAGCCCGCCTGGCGGCTACGGCGCCCTCATGTACAGCAACGCAGACGGCACCCGCACAATGACCGCCTCCGTAACGTCCGGGGACGCTGCGATCGACGTACCGACCGCCTTCTACACAGCCCTCCCCAAGCTCCTCACGGCCGTCTTCTGCGCTTAACCGCTGGCTGACGAACTCCGCGATGCGAGACCGCTCAGATGTCGTTGAGTGTCGCGGAGTTCGGCTTGTCTAGCGTCGAGGCGGGTCGCCAGGGAGTCCAGCTCGGCCCGCAGGCGAGGGCACAGCTCGAGGGTTGTGCCGTGCTCGCCGGTACGAGCGCAATCCAGGTACTGCCGGATGGTCGACGTTCCGATGCCGGCGGCGATCATCGTCCTGATCTGGGCTACCCGGGTGACGTCGGATTCGGCGTAGTTCCGGTACCCGTTGCTGTTGCGGGCCGGTACCAGCAGCTCCTGCTCCTCGTAGTGCCTGAGCGCCCGCGTACTCACCCCGGTCATCTCAGCCAACTCGCTGATCAGCACTACCGCCTCCCGCTCATCGCTTGACCTTCACGCTGACGTGAACCCCTACGGTCCTGCACCATGACAGCAACAACCCACCGCCGCGCCTCAATCATCCACGGCTACGCCGCAACCCCCGAAGACCACTGGTTCGGCTGGCTGGCCGATCAACTCGAGGCCGACGGAATCCCCACCACGATCCCCCGCCTCCCCGACCCGCAACACCCAGACCCCACCCGCTGGGCAGCAGCCGTCCGTACCGCCGTAGGCACCCCCGACGAAAACTCGACCATCATCGCCCACAGCCTCGGCTGCCTAACCGTCCTCCGCCACCTAAACGCGCTCCCCACCCCCTGGCGCCTAGGCACCCTGGTCCTCGTAGCCGGCTTCGTAGACCCCCTCCCCGCCCTCCCAGAACTAGACGACTACATAGCCGACGGCTGCCCCCTGGGTGGGGTCAGCGCAAACGTCGACCAGCTGACACTCATCCGCTCAGACGCCGACCCATACGTCCCCGCACCCCACACCGACCGCCTGGCGGCTCTCCTCGGCACAACCCCCAAGATCATTCCTGCGGCTGGCCACTTCCTCACCTCCGACGGCTTCACCACCCTTCCCCAAGCCCTCGCCTCGTTCTCATCACAACCGAGTGGAACTTGCCGCTCTCAGGACCCATTTCGCTCGCGCGTACCCCGTACATCCCCGTCTGCTCTGCAATCTCCGGCAACTTGAGCCATCCGCTCGTCGCGGTCGCTGACCAGAGCGTGCGCTTGTCGTCTCGGCTGCGCCTGCGATTGTCGGAACGCTGCGCAAATTGTCGATTTAGGCTGACAAACTTGGTCGGTGAGCACCAGCGAAGAGCCGAGCGCGCTCGACCATCTGGCCAGTCGCGTCAAAAGTGTGATCCAGGACGGCCAGAACAACCTTCAGCAGGTCGGTCCAATGCCGACGCCGCCACGGATCTCTATCAGCGATATGTCCGATGGCGTTCGGCGGCTGAGGACGTTCTCTTCGCCTTGGGTTTGGACCGGACATCTGTCGCACAATCGCAGTCTCCGAGGCATCGCGATCTAGTCGGTGGCAAGGTGCCAGTTCAGCACTTGTATCGAGAGGTCGATGCCGAACGCCAATTGATAGGGGAGCAACTCCGGAAGGCACTGGCCGCTAGCCAGCAGAGCACAGAGCAAGCCTTGGAGGGGTTGGAAGCCTTCCAGGGGCTGACTGGAGCCCGGTTCTGGTATGACACCACCGCGCCTCTTGGCAGACCGGGGAGCCAGGGTCAGGTGTTCAGTGGCCTGGATCAGAACAGGGAGCCCGTGGCCGTCAAGCGGGTCCAGATTCGTACGGATGATCCGCAACGTGAGGCTATCGAGCGAAAGCAGGTCAACCGTGAAATTGAGGTAGCTCAACTGCTCGCCGGCTCGAAGTCACGTTTCCTGGTACCGATCGTCGACTGGGCGTATGTCAACGACGCTCTATTGATCGTCATGCCGGTAGCAACGCCGAGCCTGGCAGAGGTCATCTCAGCCAATCCCGATGGCCTGGCGCTGGCCGAGGTCCGTCAAGTGGTGATTGACGTCGCGAACGGCCTGGTCGATATCCACACCGCAGGCATCGTCCATCGCGACATCAAGCCGCAGAACATCCTCAAGCACGACGGCAGGTGGTGCCTTGCCGACTTCGGTATTTCGCGGATTCTCGATGTCGCAACTGCTACTCACACCTGGATGGGTACGGGAACCCTCGAATATCGAGCTCCTGAGGTCTTCAGGACGGCGCGGACCACCCGTTCGAGTGATCTCTACGCTCTCGGTTGCGTAGCTTTCGAGGCAGTGACAGGGAATGTCGCCTTCCCCGGACCCGATTTCGCGGCGCAACATGCTGGAGGGATACCGGCGCTCCCAGATGAGTTGGACGCGGTACTGAGCGCCCTCATCTATCGACTATTGGCAAAGGATCCAGGGAGTCGGCCCAGGCAGGCCGAAGATCTGCTCGATCGCCTTCGCGGTGATCGACAACTCACCGCCGGCCAACAGCGGATGCAGCAACACCATGCGAAGGCCACGAGACTCCAGCTGGAGCAGCAGGCACGAATGGAGCAGATCTCTGCCCGGGAGGCTCAGAGATTCCAGGCGACATTAGCTCTCAACCTGATCTGGAACGACGCGACGTCCCTCGCCCAGCGGGCCGTGCCAGAGACCACATCCGGCATCGATGAGAATGCGATGTGGCGGATGACTCTCGACGACCGGCAACTGATCGCGAGTCTGGAGGTCTTCACCGGCGACATGGCGCCGCTGCTCCTCATCGGCGAGCTCAGATTGACGACTGACGAAGAGTTAGAGCCCGGCGCACGCCTCGCGAATCTGCTCGCCACCTCTGGTGACGACGACTCAATTACCTGGCATATCGCACAGTTCGCCCACAATGACGCGTGGCCAAACGAACCTCTGGCGCCTTCCACCTGGGGGGCAGTCGATGCAGGCGCCATCCGGATGAATAGTGGCCAAACGGTAGGTTTCATCCCATTGCTTGCCCGGATGCAGATTTTGAAAGCCCATCACATCGTGGACCTGTTCAGCGGTGAAGGCATCTTCGATGACCCTGGCCAGCTTGACTGACGGTTTAGACCGCCCTGGACAAGCGGCGGACACCTCGGACCGGTGCACGGCGACGATGCATTAGAGGCGGCAACGCCGGCGTCCCACGCAAGCTGGCTGCTAGTCCGTCAGCGACGTGGTCGGCACGGAGGCGCCTCACTCATCGGTGACTTCGAGCCATGTAGGGGGACACCACCGGCGTGGTCGCGTTTCGCGCGACATGGGAGCGCCTACACGGGTGGGTGGGAGCCGGCGCGGGAGTGAGCGACGCAGGAGCGAGCGGGCGCTGGCTTGGGGCAGGCGACGGGTGGGTCGGGGTGGCCGACGTGGGGTACACCGTGCCCGGGCGCTCAGGAGCTGCTGGAGCCCATCAGGGTGCGCCACCCAGGTGGTCCCACCGCGCGACGTAGGAGCGCCTGCACGGGTGGGTGGGAGCCGGCGCGGGAGTGAGCGGCGCAGGAGCGAGCGGGCGCTGGCGTGGGGGCGTAGTACCAACGCAAACAGCAGCCGACCGGAGTATCGGTCGGCTGCTGTTAAGAAGTTCAGGCGAGGGCGGAGCCGGCCTTGTACTGGGCCCAGGTTTCGTTCCAGTCGGTCCAGCCGTTGCCCTTTTCCATGTGGCGGGTGGTGCCGGTGACTACGACCGGGTCGCCTCGGAGGGTCTGGTTGAAGTACCACTGGGCGTCCTTGAGGCTCATGCCGACGCAGCCGTGGCTGACGTTCGCGCTGCCCTGGGCGCCGCCGGACCAGGGGGCGCCGTGGACGAACTCGCCGGAGCTGGTCACCCGCTGGGCCCACTGGACGTTGCTGATGTTGTAGTAGTTCGGGTCGCCCGGCTTGATGCCGATGGTGGCGGCGTCCATCCGCTTGGTCTTGAACTTCTCCATGATGACCTTCACCCCGCTGCGGGTGGTGAAGCCGTCCTTGCCCGCGGTGATCGGGATCGTCCGGGCCAGCTTGCCGTTGATCGTGACCGTCATCGAGTGCTTCTTGACGTTGACGTTGCTGACCACCGACTTGCCGATGGTGAAGCTGATCTTGCGGCTGGCCGAACCCCAGATGTTGCCGCCGGCGTTGACGCCCTGGGTCTTGATGTCGACCGTGACCTTGGTGCCGGCCGGCCAGTACGTCTTCGGGCGGTAGTTGACCTGCTTGCTGTTCTGCCAGGACCAAGTGCCCTCGACCGGGACCGAGGTGGTCACCTTGAGGCGCTTCTCGACCGCGGCCTTGTCCTTGACCGGGTTGTTCCAGAAGATCTGCACCGGCATCGCGACGCCGACCGTCTCACCGTCGAGCGGCGCGACCGAGGCCTTCAGCTTGCCGCCGGTCGCGGACATCGTCTTGAAGTCCGAGCTGATCGGGATGGTGGCGCCGTCGGTGCCCTTCGCCGTACCGGACAGCGTGTACTTCGCGCCCGGCTTGAGGCCGGGCTCTGCGGTCCACACGGACTTGTCCTCGTTCAGGCTGCCGTCGATCTTGTTGCCGTCGGAGTCCTTCAGCGTGATGTCGGACAGTTCACCACCGGCACTCGTCACCGTTACCGGCGCGTCGGGCTTGACCGCGGACGCGCCCTTGGCCGGGACGATCTGGACGTTTGCCGCGCCCGGGTCGTTGGAGGGCGTGCTGCTCGAGCCGGGCGTCGACGGGGCGCCGCTCGGGTTCGTGCTGCCCTGCGTGTTCCCCGCGGACGGTGCTGGATCGGCCGCCTTCGTGTCGCTGCAGGCAGTACCGACCAGCAGTACCGCGCAGATCCCCGCCACGGCGAGGCCGTGCTTACGGACCGTACTACTCAACACCCTGAGCTCCCCTGAGATAACGTCAGCCGCCAGGCGAAGCCTAGCTCGCCGGACGGTCCTAACCACGCACTGCATACGTCACCAGCACGGCGGAGCCCCCACGGCCCGCTGTACTGGTGACGTCCGGCAAGCCGGAAAAGTTTACGAATCCGCCGACTTAGTGAGCGTGGTCACCCCGGTAGTACTCGAACACCCAGCCACTGAGGGTGACGATGCCGATGCCGGCGCCGACGATGAACAGCCACCAGCCGAAGACGATGCCGAGCACGATCACCGAGACGGTGCCGGCGCAGTACAGCGGCCACCACGAGTACGGCGGGAAGAAGCCCAGCTCACCGGCTCCCTCGACGATCTCGGCTTCCTTGCGATCCTCCGGCCGGGCGTCCATCCGGCGGCCGGTGATCGACAGGTAGAACGCGACCAGCAGCGACAGGAAGAACGTCATCACCAGTGCGGTGGTGCCGGTGGGGTCGTTGGACATGATCCAGTAGATCGGCGTCACGATCAGGACGAACACCGTCAGGATGCCGAAGACCCAGGCCTCCGCCTTCATGCCTTACCCTCTCCGTCCGCGCCGTTGCCGGCCGCGATGTTGCGTTCCAGGTTCTCGACCCGGCCCTGGTCCTCGCCGGCATCCAGCAGGTTGTCCCGGGGAGCGCCGCTGTCCGGGTACTCCGCCATCGCGATCTCCGGGTGGTGCAGGTCGAAAGCGGGGCTCTCGGACCGGATCCGCGGCAGGCTGACGAAGTTGTGCCGCGGCGGCGGGGAGCTGGTCGCCCACTCGAGCGAGCGGCCCCAGCCCCACGGGTCGTCGACGCCGACGAGAGGCGACTTGCGCGACTTGTAGACGTTGTAGAAGAACGGCAGCATCGACAGGCCGAGGATGAAGGCGCCGACGCTGGAGACCTCGTTCAGCGTGGTGAAGCCCTCGTTCGCCCCGTACGACGCGTAGCGCCGCGGCATTCCCTCGACACCCAGCCAGTGCTGCACCAGGAAGGTCGTGTGGAAGCCGATGAACAGCAGCCAGAAGTGCAGCTTGCCGAGCTTCTCGTCCAGCATCCGGCCGGTCATCTTGGGCCACCAGAAGTAGAAGCCCGCGAACATCGCGAACACCACGGTGCCGAACACGACGTAGTGGAAGTGCGCGACCACGAAGTACGAGTCGGACAGCTGGTAGTCCAGCGCCGGCGACGCCAGGATGACGCCGGTCAGGCCGCCGAACAGGAAGGTCGTCAGGAAGCCGACCGACCACAGCATCGGGGTGTCGAAGGACACCGAGCCGCCCCACATGGTGCCGATCCAGTTGAAGAACTTCACCCCGGTGGGCACCGCGATCAGGAACGTCATGAACGAGAAGAACGGCAGGTTCACCGCCCCGGTGACGAACATGTGGTGTGCCCACACCGCCACCGAGAGGACCGCGATCCACAGCGTCGCGCCGACCAGGCCGATGTAGCCGAAGACGGGCTTGCGGCTGAAGACCGGCAGGATCTCGGTGATGATGCCGAAGAACGGCAGCGCGATGATGTAGACCTCGGGATGCCCGAAGAACCAGAACAGGTGTTGCCACAGCAGTGGCCCGCCATTGGCCGCGTCGAAGACGTGAGCCCCCAAGGCTCGATCCGCCTCCAGCATCAGCAGCGCGCCGGCCAGGATCGGGAAGGCGATCAGAACGAGGATCGACGTCACCAGGATGTTCCAGGTGAAGATCGGCATCCGGAACATCGTCATACCCGGGGCGCGCATCGTGATGATGGTCGTCACGAAGTTGACCGCACCCAGGATGGTGCCCAGACCGGCCATCCACAGGCCCATGATCCACAGGTCACCGCCGACACCCGGCGAACGGACCGCGTTCGACAGCGGCGCGTAGGCGAACCAGCCGAAGTCGGCCGCGCCGCCCGGCGTGAAGAAGCCGCTGATCGTGATCAGGCCGCCGAACAGGAACAGCCAGAAGCTGAACATGTTCAGCCGCGGGAACGCAACGTCAGGAGCACCAATCTGGACCGGCATGATCACGTTCGCGAAACCGACGAACAGCGGTGTCGCGAACAGCAGCAGCATGATCGTGCCGTGCATGGTGAAGAGCTGGTTGTAGACCTCTTCGTTGACGATCTGCAGACCCGGCTTGGCCAGCTCGGCCCGGATCAGCAGCGCCATCACGCCGCCGATCAGGAAGAACGCGAACGACGTGATCAGGTACAGGTGCCCGATCAGCTTGTGGTCGGTGGTGGTCAGCCACTTGACCGCGATCTGGCCCTTGCTGCGCCGCCTGGGCAGTGCGGTCGCCGCACCGATGGCGCCTGTGCGCTCGGCGATGTCGGTCACTTCTCGCCCTCCTGCTTCCCGGTGCCGGGAATGGTCGTCGCGTCCTGGCCACCGGTCGCCGCCCCGGTCTGGCCCTTGGCGGCCAGCTCCTTGAGGTGCGTCTGGTACTCCTCGGCCGTGACCACCTTGACGGTGAAGATCATCCGGCTGTGGTAGAGGCCGCACAGCTCCGCGCACTTACCCGCGAAGGTGCCGGTCTTGGTCGGGGTCAGCTCGAGCTTGTTGGTCCGGCCCGGGATGACGTCGAGCTTGAAGTAGAAGGCCGGCACCCAGAAGGAGTGGATGACGTCCGGCGAGGTCAGGTCGAAGTGCACCGACTCGTTCACCGGCAGCCACAGCGTCGCGGGGTTGTCCAGCGTGCCGGTCTCCCAGACGCCTTCCTGCCCGTCGACGGTGTCCTTGTAGTTGAAGGTCCACTGCCACTGCTGGCCGACCACGTTGATGGTGTGCGACGGGTTGTCGGACATCGCGGTGATCTTGTTGCCGTGCTCGACGGTGTAGAAGAAGAGCACACCGATGATCGCGAACGGCGCCAGCGTGTACAGCACCTCGAGCGGCAGGTTGTAGCGCGTCTGCCGCGGCGCGTCCTCGTTGCGCCGGCGGTACCGGACCGAGGCGTACAGGATCAGGCCCCAGGTGAGGACACCGATGATCAGAGCGGCGATCCAGGCGCCGATCCAGAGGCTCTTCATCGCCTCGGTACGGTCGGATGCGCCCGGGGGCAGACCGAGTCGTTTCCACTGCTCGGTGGTCTCCGACGAGCAGCCGGTCAGCACCAACGTGCCCACCGCTACTGACGTCGCCACCAGCAGGCGTCGCTTCGCCGGACGTACCGCGGCGCGGGCCCTCTTCAGACCTGCTGCGCGCACCACTCCGGGCGTGCCGTTCGAACCCACGGGGCGCCTTTCCCTTCCCAGGTGAGACTGACGACAGAACACTACTGGACACCTCCGGCGGTTCCGCGCATAGGTAGGGCTTAGCGTTTCCCGTGTGAGCAACCGTGCATACCTGGACGCCGCGACAGCCGAACCTTTACATCCGGCAGCGCGGGAAGTGTTGCTCTCGGCATTGGATTCCGGGTGGGCCGATCCGGCCCGGCTTCACCACGAGGGACGGACCGCCAGACTGCTGCTCGACAACGCCCGCGCGGTGCTGGCCGAAGGCCTCGGAGTACGGGTGGACGAGCTGTTCTTCACCACGTCGGGGACGGCCGCGATCCATGGTGGATTGCTCGCTGTGACTGCCGCCCGGCGTCGGGTCGGCGACATCGTCGTGCACTCTGCGGTCGAGCACTCTGCGGTACTTCACGCGGCGGCAGCGGCCGGTACTGCGCACGAGGTGGCTGTCGACAGCCTTGGACGGGTCGACCTGGAGGCGTTCAAGGCAGCGGTCCAGCAACCGGGAGTAGCCGTCGCTGCTCTCCAGTCGGCCAACCATGAGGTTGCCACTCGCCAGCCGATCGGGGAGCTGGCCGAGGCGTGTGCAGCCGCACGGGTGCCGCTGTTCGTCGACGCGGCGGCCTCGGTCGCGCATGACGTAGTACCGGCTGGGTGGTCCGCACTGACAGCGAGTGCGTACAAGTGGGGCGGGCCGGCGGGTGTGGGGTTGCTCGCAGTGCGGAAAGGCACGCGGCTCGCTCCGGCCTGGCCGGTGGATGAGCGGGAGGACGGCCTCTCCCCCGGCCACCCGAACGTCCCTGCTGCTCTAGCGGCCGCAGCAGCTCTGCAGGCACGCCTACTGGAGGCCGCTGAGCTCAACAAGCAGCACCGCGCGTGGATCGACGAGCTGCGCCACCGGGTCGCGGCAGACATCACCGATGTCGAGGTGGTCGGCGACCCGGACGACCGGCTGCCGCACGTACTGACCTTCTCCTGCCTGTACGTCGACGGCGAGGCGCTGGTCACCGCCCTGGACGCCGAGGGCTTCTCCGTGTCGAGCGGCTCAGCCTGTACTGCGAGCACGCTCCGCCCGTCCCACGTACTGGCGGCAATGGGCGTCCTCACCCACGGCAACGTCCGTATCTCCCTGGGACGCACCAGCACCCACGACGAGGTCGACCGCTTCGCCACTGTGCTCCCCGGCATCGTGAGCCGCATCCGAGCCGAGGTGGGCATGTGACGCTCGACTGCCGCGGCATGCTCTGCCCACTCCCCGTGATCAAGCTCGCCCAGGCGTTCCCCAGCGTCCAGATCGGCGACACCATCACCGTCCTGGCCGACGACCCAGCCGCCGCCACCGACATCCCCGCCTGGTGCCGGATGCGCGCCCAGGAACTCGTCTCAGCGGCCGGCGACAAGTACGTCGTACGCCGCCTGAGCTGACCTCACCCGGGAAACTTGTTCAGCCCGATCTGCTTCGAGACGTCCGGGCACGCGTCGGTCTCGACTCTGCTTGAGTCCGCTCGGACGACTCCGACCGCCGCGTGCCAGACCCAGCGGACCGGAAATCCCTTGATCGATTCGGCCGGGAAGACCAGCGTGATCGTCGGGCCGACGATCCGGAAGTCGTTCACATAGACGGGCGGCTGGTTGAAGTCCCAGTAGAACTGCTTGAGCTTTCCGGACTTGTCCGGGCTCAGAAAGTAGATGGCCGACAGATCAGCGGACCCGGTGGCCGCGAGGCTCAGATAGCCGTTCGCCGGTAGCGCACGCGCGAGCTGGAAGACGATCGTCAGCCGGTGGCCGTCCCCGCTGATCCGGACCGAGGTGAGGTCGACGCCCTTCACCTCACCCTTGGGGTCGGCACAGCTCGCCGTACCGGACGCCGCGGGGATCGCCGCTCCACCTGTCGCCGGTGCGGTCCCAGACATCACTGGCAGCGTCGGCGTAGGGCTCGACCGCTGGGCCTGATCCGATCGCGGGATCGTGGGATCGGGATCGCAGGCGACGAGGGACAGCAGCAGGACGGCTGTGAGTAGTCGCGCCCCGAAAGCTGTCATGGCGCAGGGTAGGGCTTGGGGAAATGGGTTGGCCATCCTTTTCGGGCCGGGCAAGCTTCCGGGCATGAGTGACTTTTCCTTCAAGCCGACGCTGACTGGTGAGCTGGTCGAGCTGCGGCCGGTGACTGAGGACGACTACCCGGCGATGCAGATTGCGATGGACGATCCCGAGGTGGTGCGGTTCACCGGGAGTCGTGGGGAGATCGGGGAAGAGGCGGCGCGGAAGTGGTACCGGACCAGGGGCGAGCAGACGGATCGGCTGGATCTGGCGATCGTCGATCGGGCGAGCAACACCGTCGTCGGCGAGGCGGTGCTCAATGAGTGGAGTCCGGGGGATGAGAGCTGCAACTTCCGGATCCTGATCGGACCGGCGGGACAGGGGCGCGGGCTGGGCACCGAGGCGACCCGGCTGATCGTCGGGTACGGGATCGAGAAGCTCGGGCTGCATCGGATCGAGCTCGGCGTGTATTCCTTCAATCCGCGGGCTCAGCGGGCGTACGAGAAGGCTGGTTTCGTCACCGAGGGCGTCAAGCGTGACGCTCTGCGCTGGGACGGTGAGTGGGTCGACGAGATCGTGATGGCGGTAGTGGCTCCCGACTGGAAGGCGCTACCTTCGGGGGCGTGACCGATCTCGTCTCGAAGGCTCAGCGGATCGCCGTACTGACCGGTGCCGGTATCTCCACCGCCTCCGGAATCCCGGACTTCCGCGGTCCGCAGGGCCTGTGGACGAAGAATCCGGCCGCGCAGGCGATGTTCGACATCGACGAGTACGTCGCCTCGACCGAGGTCCGGGCCGAGGCGTGGAAGTTCCGCCGGATGGCCGCCGCCTGGGACGCCGAGCCCAACGCCGGCCACCGCGCCCTGGTCGACCTCGAACGCCAGGGCCGCCTCACCGGCCTGATCACCCAGAACGTCGACGGCCTGCACCAAAAGGCCGGCTCCAAAACCGTCCACGAACTCCACGGCACCGTCTGGTACGTCGGCTGCCTAACCTGCGCACGACGCATCCCCATGGCCGACGTCCTCCCCCGCCTCGAGGCAGGCGACCCCGATCCGTCCTGCGAGGCCTGTGGCGGCATCCTCAAATCCGCCACCATCTCCTTCGGCCAGTCCCTGGACCAATCGGTCCTCGACGCCGCCTCGACAGCCGCCCGAACCGCCGACCTCTTCCTGGCCATCGGTACCTCCCTGCAGGTCTACCCAGCCGCCGGCTTCTGCGACCTGGCCCTCCGCGCAGGCATTCCCCTGATCATCCTCAACGCCGAGCCCACCCCGTACGACGAAGAGGCCACCGCCGTCCTCACCACCCCGATCGAGGAAACCCTCCCCGCCCTCGTCACCTGACCGCGACCTTCCAGGCCTTCCTTCGGGCTGGGGAGCGAGTTAGCGTCCCCGGCAGGTCGCAATGGGCGTGGGAGGGGACCGACATGCGTGGTTTCAGGCGATGGACTGCAGGCGTGACAGTGGCGGCGGTGATCGCGCTGGGGCTGGGGACAGCGTCGACCGCGACTGCACATCAGACGGCGACACAACAGGCGACGGCACAGGCGCAACGGGTGATCACGGTCGCCGGTTCCCTGCAGAGCGAGCTGGGCTGTCCAGGCGACTGGGATCCGGGCTGTGCCGCGACCAGTCTGGGAGTCGCCGCGCCGTACACGAAGGTGTTCGACGTCCCGGCAGGCAGCTACGAGTTCAAGGTGACCGTCAACGGTGCCTGGGACGAGAACTACGGCGCCGGCGGCGTGCTCAACGGCGCCAACATCCCGCTGCGGCTGGAAGGGCCCGCCAAGGTCGAGTTCAGCTACGACGACACGAGCCACGTCGTCTCGATGAAGCCTGTCGTGCTGGCCGGCTCTGCAGTCACGGCTGCCGATAAGGCGCTGGCGTCGCCGAGTCTGCGGCAGGACCTCACCAAGGAACGCTTCTACTTCCTGATGGCCGACCGGTTCGCGAACGGCAACAAGGCGAACGACTCCGGCGGCCTCACCGGCGATCGGCTGACCACGGGCCTGGACCCGACGGACAAGGGTTTCTACCACGGTGGCGACCTGGCCGGCGTGATGCAGAAGCTCGACTACATCAAGTCCCTCGGTACGACGTCCATCTGGCTGACCCCGTCGTTCAAGAACCGGCCGGTCCAGGGCGAGGGCGCGAACGTGAGCGCCGGCTACCACGGCTACTGGATCACCGACTTCACCCAGATCGACCCGCACCTCGGCACCAACGCCGACATGCAGCAGCTGATCACGCTGGCGCACAAGAAGGGGATGAAGGTCTTCTTCGACATCATCACCAACCACACCGCCGACGTGATCGCCTACCAGTCCGGCCAGTACGGCTACATCCCGAAGTCGACGTCGCCCTACAAGGATGCCAATGGCAACGTCTTCGACGACAAGCTGTACGCCGGCACCGACACTTTCCCGCCGCTGGACGCACAGACGTCCTTCCCGAACGTGCCGATCTTCAAGACCCCGGCGGACGCGACGGTCAAGCAGCCGGCCTGGCTGAACGACCCCACGCTCTACCACAACCGCGGCGACTCGACCTTCGCCGGCGAGTCCGCGGAGTACGGCGACTTCGTCGGGCTGGACGACCTGTTCACCGAGCAGCCGAAGGTTCGCGACGGGATGATCGACGTCTACAAGACCTGGGCCGAGCTGGGCATCGACGGCTTCCGGATCGACACCGTCAAGCACGTCAACCTGGAGTTCTGGCAGAAGTTCTCGCCGAAGATCCTCGAGGCGGCCAAGGCGAAGGGCACCAAGAACTTCTTCATGTTCGGCGAGGTCTACGACGCCGATCCGAAGTTCATGTCGACGTACACGACGGCCGGCGCGCTGCAGGCGACCCTCGACTTCGGGTTCCAGCAGAACGCGGTCGCCTTCGCGAAGGGCGACCCGAGCACGAAGCTGCGCGACCTCTACGCGAACGACGACTACTACACCGACGCCGACTCGAACGCCTACCAACTGCCGACCTTCCTCGGCAACCACGACATGGGCCGGGTCGGTACCTTCATCAAGCAATCCGGTGCCAATGGCAACGAACTCCTCAAGCGCGACGAGCTGGCCCACTCGCTGATGTACCTCACCCGCGGCCAGCCGGTGATCTACTACGGCGACGAGCAGGGCTTCACCGGTCCGGGCGGCGACAAGGACGCGCGGCAGGACATGTTCGCGACCAAGACCGCCGACTACACCGACGACGAGGTCGTGGACGGCACCGGTACCTCCACGATCGGCAGCAAGGACAGCTTCAACACCAACTCCCCGATGTACAAGCACATCGCGGGGCTGGCCGAGCTGCGGGCGAAGTACCCGACGCTGGCCGACGGTACCCAGGTACACCGCTACTCCTCCAACACCGGCGGGCTCTACGCCTTCAGCCGGTTCGGGAAGGACAACACGGAGTACCTGGTGATCGCCAACAACGCCACGACGGCTAAGACGGCGACGATCCCGACGTACATGGAGAACGGCCGCTTCAGGTGGATCTACGGTGGCGGCCAGCAGCTCCGGGCCGATGAGGAAGGCCGTGTAGTCGCTACGGTGCCTCCGCTGTCGGTCTACGTCTACAAGGCGACCGAGCAGCTCCCCCGCCGGCACGCAGCTCCCCCGGTGTACATGAGCTCGCCTGAGCCGGGTGCAGTGGTCAGCGGCCGCGCAGAGATCGCAGCGGCCGTCCCGGCGAACACCCCGGTCACGGTGACCTTCGGCTACCGCCCAGTCGGTACTACGGCTTGGCAGCGCCTCGGGACCGACGACAACGCGCCGTACCGGGTGTTCCACGACGTCAGCAAGCTCCCCAAGGGCACCATGCTCGAGTACCGGGCAGTCCTGAAGGACGCCTCGGGCAACTACTCGGTGTCAGGCTCGTACGGAATCGTCGGGGACGCCCCAGCGCCGCCGAGCGGTGGAGGCGGCCAGGACCCCGTGTCGCAGCCGGCCAACGTCAGCGTGCCGGGTGATCACAACAGCGAGATGGGTTGTGCCGCGGACTGGTCGCCCGACTGCGACCAGGCGCAACTGACGCTGGACCCGAAGGACCAGGTCTGGAAGGGCACCTACACGATCCCGGCCGGCGAGCACGCGTACAAGGCAGCCATCAACAAGACGTGGGACGAGAACTACGGCGCCGGCGGCAATCTCAATGGCGGCAACATCTCCTACACCGCCCCGGCGACCCCGGTCACCTTCTACTACGAGCACGGACGGCATTTCGTCACCTCGACCGCCGAAGGCCCGATCGTCACCGTGCCGGGGTCGTTCCAGTCCGAGCTCGGCTGCCCGGCCGACTGGTCGCCGGACTGCATGCGTCCCTGGCTGACCGATCAGGACGGCGACGGTACCTTCACCTGGTCGACGAGCAAGATCGGAGCAGGCAGCTATGAGGCCAAGGTCGCACACGGCCTTTCGTGGGACGAGAGCTACGGCGCCGGGGGCAGCCCGACCGGAGCCAACATCCCGATCACCGTTCCCGGCGACGGACTGGTCGTCACGTTCTCGTACGTCCTCGCGACCCACGTGCTCACGGTGACGACCTCCAAGCCCGGCGCGCAGCCGGATCTCAAGCAGGCCAAAGCGTACTGGCTCGGCAAGAACCTGCTCGCGGTACCGCCGGTCGCACACCCGGAGCGGTCGCGCTGGCGGCTGCACTGGTCGCCTACCGGGTCGCTCGCGGTGGACGCCGACGACATCGGCGGCACCTCTGCCGGACTGACTGTCGACGCCAAGGGCATTCCCCCGAAGGTGCTCGCGAAGTTCCCAGCGCTGGCCGGGTACGTCGCACTGAGGTTGGATCACGGCGACGCGAAGAAGATCCTCACCGGGCAGCTCGGGCTGGCGCAGTACGACGATGCCGGACGGTTGCTCGACGCAACGGGCGTGCAGATCCCCGGAGTACTGGATGATCTGTACGGCGCTGCGGCGGACCGCTCGTACGGCGTGGTCTGGCGGGGTGGAACTCCGCAGTTCAACCTGTGGGCTCCGACGGCGCAGAACGTGACGCTGCTGCTCGGGTCCCAGCGGATCGCGATGCAGCGCAACACGGATGGTTCGTGGACCGCTGACGGGCGGCGGACCTGGGAGAACTCGCTCTACCGGTTCGAGGTGCAGGTGTATGCGCCAAGCACGGGCAAGGTGGAGACGAACGTCGTCACCGATCCGTACTCCGTTGCGCTCAGCACCGATTCGGAGTACTCGGTGGCGGTGAATCTCGAAGCTCAGGCAGGCAAGCCTGCGCTGTGGACCAGTACGCCGTCGCCGAAGCTGGCCCGGGCGGTCGACTCGACGATCTACGAGCTGCACGTGCGGGACTTCTCGATCAACGACACGTCCGTGCCGGCGGCTCATCGCGGGACGTACCTGGCGTTCGCGGACGAAGGTGACGGCACCAAGCACCTCCGGTCGCTCGCCCGGGCCGGGTTGAACACGGTGCACCTGCTGCCGACGTTCGACATCGCCTCGATCCCCGAGACCGGGCAGCAGACGCCGGCCTGCGACCTCAAGTCCTATCCGGCCGACTCGGACCAGCAGCAGGCGTGTGTGACCGCTGTCGCCGCGAAGGACGGATTCAACTGGGGCTACGACCCGTACCACTGGCTCGCGCCCGAGGGGTCGTACGCGACGGCGAAGGACGGGATCTCGCGAGTCTCCGAGTTCCGGACGATGGTCGGCGGGCTGCACAAGTCCGGGCTGCGCGTGGTGCTTGATCAGGTCTACAACCACACGCCGGCCGCCGGTCAGGCGCCGACGTCCATCTTGGACAAGGTGGTCCCTGGCTACTACCAGCGGCTGAACAAGACCGGTGGCGTGGAGACGTCGACGTGCTGCAGCAACATCGCCACCGAGCACGCGATGGCGGAGAAGATCATGGTGGACAGCACCGTGAGCTGGGCCCGCAACTACCACGTCGACGGCTTCCGCTTCGACCTGATGGGCCACCACAGCAAGGCGAATCTGCTCAACGTCCGAGCGGCCCTGGACAAGCTGACCCTGGCCAAGGACGGAGTCGACGGCAAGAAGATTTACCTGTACGGCGAGGGCTGGAACTTTGGCGAGGTCGCGAACAACGCGCTCTTCGTGCAGGCGTCGCAGGGCAACCTCGGTGGTACCGGGATCGGCACCTTCTCCGACCGGATGCGCGACGCGGTCCGCGGTGGCGGCCCGTTCGACGACGACCCACGGGTGCAGGGCTTCGGCTCCGGTGCGGCGAGCGACCCGAACGGCGCTCCGATCAACGGCACACCGGCCGAGCAGGCCAAGCGCCTCGCGCATGACACCGACCTGGTCCAGCTCGGGCTGGCGGGCAACCTCCGGTCGTTCACCTTCCGCTCGGCCGACAGCGGGACCGAAGTACGGGGTGATGGGGTGGACTACAACGGCTCACCCGCCGGGTACGCCGATCAGCCGGTCGAGGTGATCAGCTATGTCGATGCCCATGACAACGAAACGTTGTGGGACTCGCTAACCTACAAGCTGCCCGCGACGCTGCCGATGGCCGACCGGGTCCGGATGAACACGTTGTCGCTGGCAACGACCGCGTTGGCCCAGACACCGTCGTTCTGGCATGCGGGCGCGGACCTGCTGCGCAGCAAGTCGCTCGACCGCAACTCCTACGACTCGGGCGACTGGTTCAACACCCTCGACTGGACGGGCGCGGACAACGGCTTCGGCCACGGCCTGCCCCCGAAGGCGGACAACGAAGCCAAGTGGCCCTTCATGAAGCCGCTCCTGGCCAACCCCGCACTGAAGCCTTCCCAGGCCGACGTGACCACGGCCAGCGCGGCCGCGGCTGATCTCTTGAAACTCCGCTTCTCCACACCGCTGTTCCGGCTGGGCTCCGCGGACCTCATCAACCAGAAGCTCTCTTATCCGCTGAGCGGCACCCCGGCCGCCAAGCCGGGCGTGGTCGTCATGCGCATCGACGACACCGTCGGCCCGAACGTCGACCCGGCTTTGAAGGGCCTGGTCGTCGTCTTCAACACCACCGGCTCACCAGTCACCCAGCAACTCCCGGGGCTGACCGGGGCGAACCTGTCCCTCTCCCCCGTCCAAGCCGCCGGCTCGGATGCCACCGTCAAACAAACCACCTGGACCGCGGCGACCGGCACGGCAACCGTCCCGGCCCGGACGGTCGCAGTACTAGTCCAGCCCTGACAGGAAGATCTCGGCCACCAGGTCGTCCCCATCGGGTGATCCGGCGTCGACCGTCGTGCGCGACATCGTGCACTGACGGTCGGCGCCGCGGCTGTGGAAGCTGCTGGTCAGATACCCGAAGATCCCGCCGTTGTGCCCCCAGAGCACCGTCCCGTCGGCCAACTGCCTCCGCCCGATTCCGAGGCCGTAGTCGCCGACTGTGGTGAGCATGGACTCGAGCTGTTCCGGAGGAAGCAACTCACCGGCCAGCAGCTCGGCGAAGAACTTGTTGAGGTCGGCGGCGGTCGAGATGAGTCCGCCGGCCGCCCAGGCCTGCGATGGATTCAGCTCGTCCAGATCAACGGACTCGTCGTCGACCAGTAGATAGCCGTGCGCATGCGGCTCGGGCAGTTCTGGCTCGTCGCCGGGGACCTTGGTCCGGCCGAGGTCCAAGGGCTCCAGCACCCTTGCTCGCACAGCCGCGGCGTACGAGCCGCCGGTGACCGCCTCGATCAGCAGACCGAGCAGTGTGTAGTTGGTGTTCGAGTACGACCACTCCGCGCCCGGCGCGAAGAGCGGCTCGTGCGCGAACGCCAGGCCCAACGCCCGCTGCGGCTCCCAGTGGTCGAAGCGCTCTCGCACGATCCGCGCCGAGTCGGGGAGGTCGTTGGTGTAGTTGTAGAGGCCGCTCGTGTGGTTGAGGAGACGGCGGACGCTGATGCCGTCGCCGGACGGTACGACGCCGGGCAGCCAGTGCTCGATGGGCTGATCGAGGTCGACCAGGCCCTCGGCGACGAGCGACAGGACGACCGTCGCGGTGAAGGTCTTGGTGACGCTGCCGATCCGGAACCAGCCGTCGGGGTCGACCGGTTGACGGGACTCGAGGTCGGCAATCCCGGCTGAGCCGCGCCACTCGCGGCCTTGGCCGCGGTAGTGCATCAGTACGCCGGTGGCACCGGCTTCGACAAGACGATCCAGGATCCGTTGCATGCCGGCCACCCTACGAGCGGATACTCGGACCGCCTCCGGCCGCTGCCTTCCATCAGCAGGGAAGAGGTCGACAACTCAGGGCACGCGGACGACCAGTGCGCCGGGGTCGACCGTCGCGGTGAGGATGCGGCCGTTGGAGATCTGGTCGCCGTCCAGTTCGCGGCGGACGGTCGTCGATGCCTTCACCTGGATGGTCTGGCCGGTGAAGCGTTCGATGTGCCGGCCTTCCTGGACCCGCTTGACGACCAGGCTCAGGGCGAGCCGGGGCCAGTGGCTGACCCGGCGCGGGGCCAGCACGACCAGGTCGATCTTGCCGTCGTCGGGCTTCGCGTCCGGGAGCAGCGGGATGTTGGCCTGGAGAGTGCCGACGTTGCCGATCACGACGGTCCGGGCGCGGCGGCGTACCGGTGGCCGGTCGTCGATGGTGATCTCCACCCGGACGAAGGGGTGGTTGAGGTTCTTCACGGTCGAGACCACGTAGGCCGCCCAGCCGACGTGTTTCTTCAGGCCGTCGGGGGCGTCGGCGATGATCGCGGCGTCGAGTCCGAGGCCGGCCATCACCACGAAGCGGTCGGCCAGGTCGTCGCCCTTGACCTCCACGCTGTCGATCGACTGCTCGCTGCCGTCCAGCAGCTGGGCCAACGCGGTGTCGAGGTCGAGGGAGATGCCGAGATTGCGGGCCAGGAGATTGCCGGTACCTGCGGGAAGTACCGCGACCGGGATGCCGGCCCCGGCCAGCTCGGTGCAGACGACCCGGACGGTCCCGTCGCCACCGGCCACCACGACCAGGTCGACGCTCTGCGCGATCGCGTCCTTGGCCATCGACGAACCAGGGTCCTCCTCGGTCGTCTCCAGCCAGACCGTGTCGGCGTACCCACGCTCGGTCAGCGCCGCGTCGACCTTGTCGCGGAATCCGTCCGGAACCTTGACCGGGTTGAGGATCACAGCCGCTCGTGTAGTCACGTGTTTTTTTGTCCGTTCGACGAGATAGCGTGCACAGGGTGAGCAGCCTTCCACGCATTACCCCAGAAGCCCAGGGTCTATCCGCCGCCGCGCTGGATGCTTTTGTCGGCGCGCTCGACGCGTCCGAGCAGGAGATCCAGACGCTGATGCTCGTCCGGCACGGCCAGGTGGTGCTCGAGGAGGCCTGGGCGCCGTACCGGATCGAGGATCCGCACCTGCTGTTCTCGATCTCGAAGAGCTTCACCTCGATGGGCATCGGGCTGCTCGTCGAGGACGGCAAGCTCTCGATCGACGACAAGGTCGTGTCGTTCTTCAGCGCGGACGAGCTGCCCGCCGAGGTCAGCGACAACCTGGCCGCGATGGAGATCCGGCATCTGCTGACGATGTCGACCGGCCACACCCAGGACACCATCGAGGCGCTCGGCCGGGACGAGCGGATGATCCGCACCTTCCTCGGCCTGGAGGTCGGGCATGCGCCGGGCGCTCCGTTCGTCTACAACACCGGCGCGACGTACATGCTGTCGGCGATCCTGCAGAAGGTCACCGGCGAGACGCTGCTCGACTACCTGCGGCCTCGGCTGTTCGAGCCGCTCGGCATCGGCGAGGCGACCTGGCCGACGTCCAAGGAGGGCGTCACGCTGGGCGGCTGGGGGCTGAGCATCAGCACCGAGTCGCTGGCGCGGTTCAGCCAGTTCCTGCTGCAGCGCGGCGAGTGGGACGGCAAGCAGCTCGTACCTGCCGCCTGGATCGACGAGGCGACGAAGAAGCAGGTCGACAACTCCGTCGAGGTCAACCCGGACTGGAGGCAGGGGTACGGCTACCAGTTCTGGCGCGCCCGCAACAACGCCTACCGCGGTGACGGCGCCTTCGGTCAGTACTGCTTGGTCTTCCCCGATCACGACACGACGCTCGTCATCACCAGCGCCTCGCCGAACATGCAGGCCGTCATGGACATCATCTGGGAGCACCTGCTTCCCGCTCTGCAGGGCGAGGCAGGCGACGGTACTGCGCGACCGCCGCGGCTGGAGTTGCTACCGCCGGCCGGTCCGACCCCTGGCGGCGACGGGCGGAGGTACGAGTTCGACCCCAACCCGATGGGGATCGCCGCTGTGCAGCTCGACTCTGACGGCACCGGCACCTTCACCCTCGTGCCCGGCTCGCTGGCTGACGAGGCCCAGGTGTCCGCGGGCAGGACGCAGGAGCTGGTCTTCGCCGCCGGCCCATGGCGGGAGGATCTCGACAAGCTGCAGGACACGCCACAACGGCTGGTCACCAGCGCGTACGGCGATGGCGACACCTTCGTCGCGATCGTCCGCTACCTCGAGACCCCGTACGTCGTCACGATGCGCTGCCGGGTCGATGGCGACGCCTTGCAGATCGACCTGCGCTTCAACGTCTCGTTCTGGCCACCGGAGCTGACGCTGCGCTCGCGCTGAGGACGTGACGCGGGTCATAGTCACAGGCCCGCCGTCCGCCGTGTCCCTGGGTCGTAGACAGTGAGACGGAGGATGAGATGAAGGTGTTGGTGGCGGGCGCGACCGGCGGGCTCGGACGGTCGCTGGTGCCGAAGCTGATCGCGGCGGGGCACGAGGTGACCGGGATGATCCGGTCCGAGTCGGGCGCGGCCGGCGTACGGGCGCAGGGTGCTCAGGTGGTACTGGCGGACGGGCTGGATGCTGCCGCGGTGAAGGCGGCTGTCGGGTCCGTGCAGCCTGAGGTGGTCGTGCACCAGATGACCGCGTTGAAGTCCGGGATCGACTTCAAGAAGTTCGACGAGAGCTTCGCGTTGACCAATCGGCTGCGCACGGAGGGCACGGACAACCTGCTCGCCGCGTCGCACGCTGCCGGCGTACGGCGGATCATCGTGCAGAGCTACGCCGGCTGGAACCTGCAGCGTGGTGGCTCGCCGACCAAGACCGAGGACGTCCCGCTGGATGCCGAACCGGTCGCGGCGACTGCCAAGACAATGGCCGGCATCCGCCAGCTCGAGGCGGCCGTCACCGGCGACCAGGCTCTCGAGGGTCTCGTACTCCGGTACGCGAGCTTCTACGGCCCGACCGGGGCGATCGGCAAGGGTGGCGAAATGGTCGAGCTGATCCGCGCGCGCAAGCTGCCGCTGATCGGCGACGGGTCGGGCATCTGGTCCTTCATCCACTACGACGACGCGGCCGACGCAACAGTCCGAGCGGTCACGATGGGCGACCCGGGCATTTACCAGATCGCCGACGACGACCCGGCCTCCGTAGCGGTCTGGCTACCCGAGCTTGCCCGCATCCTGGGCGCGAAGCCGCCCCGCCACATCCCAGTGTGGCTGGCCAAACTGGCGGCCGGCGAGGCGGCGGTCTCGGCCTTCACCCAGATCCGCGGCGCGGACAACAGCAAGGCAAAGGACGCCTTCTGCTGGCAGCCCGGCTACGCAAGCTGGCGACAGGGCTTCCGGCACGGCCTATGACGCACGGGTCGGCCGCCATCAGCAACTGAGCTGATCCCGGAAGCCGCGTCCCGGCTGGGCGCGGCTTCCACTGCGAAACTGGGCTCATGATCACTCCCGCCGAACAGTCCGTCCTCGATCGTGTCGACGAGGAGCTCCTCGTCCGGATCACCCAGAGCCTGTTGCGGGCGACCGGGCAGAACCCGCCCGGCGAGGAGGCGGCGACGGTCGCCGCGTTGAGCGCGGCCGCGATCGAGCTCGACCTGGACGTCGTCGCCACCCGCGTCGAGCCCGGCCGCGACAACGTCAGCATCACGCTTGCCGGTGGCAACGGACCGGGTCTGCTCCTGCTCGGCCATACCGACGTCGTACCGATCGGCGACGGCTGGACCAAGGACCCCTTCGGCGCCGAACTCATCGATGGCCGCCTCTACGGCCGCGGCGCCTCCGACATGAAAGGCGGTCTGGCAGCCGCGCTCGCAGCTCTCGCGGCCCTGCGTGGTGTCGAGCTGAGCGGCCCGGTCGAACTGGCCGCCCTGATGGACGAAGAAGAAACCGGCAAGGGCATCCGCGCGTACGTCGATGCCGCAGGGCGCACCACCAGCGGCACCGGCGGCGGCGCCGACGGCATCGGCAGGGACCGCATCGGCGGGGCCGGCATCGGCGGCGTCGGCGGCTCGTGGCTTGGGTGCATCACGGCGGAGCCGACTGACCTGCAGACCATCATCGGCGCGCGCGGCGACTCGTACCTCCGCGTCGAGATCCACGGGAAGGCCTGCCACGCGGGCAACCCCGCCGACGGCGCCAACGCGATCTACGGCGCGGCCGCCGTAGTGGCCGAGATCGAGCGGTTGCATGCCGAGCTGGCCGAGTCGCCGCACCCGCTGCTCGGCGCGGCCACCTGGAGCGTCGGCCAGATCCAGGGTGGTACCGGCGGTTCGATCGTTCCCGCCGAGTGCGTCCTCGTCGCCGACCGCCGCCTCCTCCCAGGCGAATCACCCGACGCTGTCCTCGACGATCTCAAGACCCGGGTCGCCGCCCTCAACCTCGAGGCCCGCGGCCTCTCGGTGGAGTTGGAGATGCCGATGGAGATGCCCGCCTTCCTCACGCCCGCCGACGCAGACCTGGTCACCACCACCGACGCTGCCCTCACCGATGCCGGCGGCCCGCAACTCCCCCTCGGCGGCTGGACCGCGGCTTGCGACGGCGGCTTCATTGCCCGCGACCTCGGCGTACCGGTCGTCGTCCTCGGCCCTGGCTCAGTCACCACCCAAGCCCACCGAGCCGACGAATCCGTCGGCATCGATGAGCTCGTGGTCGCCGCGAGAGCGTACGCACTGACTGCGTTACGCCTCCTTGGCTAGGAACTGCTTGATGATCGGCAAGGCGAGGACGCCGACCCGGTCAGCATCGCGTTCGCGAGCATCGCGCGGGGGCCGGCCGTCCGACGCGGTGGGGCTAGACCTACTGTCGTCCAAATCCGGTCGGGATCCGGGGTCGGGCGGTACAGAGTGGAGGCAGGAAGTCGTACCGGCAGTTGGAGGAGTACATGGGACAGGTGGCGTCGTGGGCGGCCAAGCTCTGCGTGGGGTTCGGGCGGGCCTGCGTTCTGGTGGGCGTGACCATGCTGGTGCCGGCCGTCTGGGCGGTCGCGGCGGTGGTTTGGGTCTGGTGGGGTGGGAATCCGTGGTCGTTGATCGCGCCCGTGGTGCTGGCTGCCGTCGGTACGTTCACGCTGGCGCGGCCGATCTGCCGGATGATCCGGTACTTCGTCGCGCGCTGGACCGGCACCGTCATCCCCGGCGGCTACCTGGAGCCCGCGCCGGTGACGCAGATGTCCACCGGCTACTGGTGGAACGGCCGCTCGTACTCCTCCACGAGTAAGGAAGCGAAGGAGGACCAGGAACTCGCGAACCTGTGGCGCGACCCCGCAACCTGGCGCGACCTGCGGTTCCTGGGGATCGCCCCGTTCGCCATCGGCCTGGTCGCCGCCGTCCCACCGGCCGGGATCGCCTTGGTGGTCCTCGCGATCATCCGGCCAGGGCTCACCATGGTCGGCGTACTCGGCCTGATCGCCGCCCTCACCATCTCCCCCTACGCATGGCGCACCGCCGAGCCTGTGGCCGTCCGGTTCTTGCAGCCGTCGCAGGAGCAGGTGCTGGCAGAGCGAGTCGATGAACTGACCGCGCAGCGCGCCGACAGCACGGTCGCGCAGGCCGCCGAGATCCGCCGGATCGAACGCGATCTGCACGACGGTGCCCAGGCCCGGCTGGTCGCACTCGGCCTCGCCCTGGCCACCGCGGAGAAGCTGATGGAGACCGACCCCGACCAGGCCAAAGCCCTCATGCGCGAGGCCCGTGCCGGCGCCGCCACCTCACTGACCGAGCTCCGCGAACTGGTCCAGGGCATCAACCCACCGGTCCTCAACGAACGCGGCCTCGTCGACGCCGTCCGGGCCCTCGCCCTCGACAGTCCACTCGAGGTCACCGTCAGCGCCGCCGGCCGGCTGACCCTCGACCCACCGATCGAGTCCGCCCTGTACTTCGCTGTCGCAGAACTACTCACCAACGCGACCAAACACGCCCGCGCAACATCAGTACGAATCAACCTCACGCGTACCTCTACCCTGATCGTCGAAGTCTCCGACAATGGCAAGGGCGGCGCCTCCGCGCGCAGAGGTGGCGGACTCGACGGTCTGCAACGCCGGCTGGCGGTCTTCGACGGCGTGTGCGAGATCACCAGCCCACCCGGCGGCCCGACCATGGTCAGAATGGTGGTGCCATGCGAATCCTTGTAGCCGAAGACCTCTACCTCCTGCGCGACGGCATGGTCCGACTGATCGAGGCCTACGGGCATGAGGTCGTCGCGACCACGAGCACCGGCCCCGAGACGCTCACCGCCCTGCTGGAGCTCCGGCCGGACGTCTCCGTCGTCGACGTCCGGATGCCGCCGACCCAGTCTGACGAGGGCCTGCGCGCAGCCCTTGCCGCGCGCAACGAAGTACCGGGTCTGCCGGTCCTGATCCTGTCCCAGCACGTCGAGCAGCTCTACGCTCGCGAACTCCTTGCCGACGGCACCGGCGGCATCGGCTACCTGCTCAAGGAAAGCGTCTTCGACGCCGACCAGTTCATCGACGCCCTGGAACGCGTCGCCGCCGGCGGCACCGCGATGGATCCCGCTGTGATCGCCAAGCTCCTCAACAACCGAACCCCGAGGCTCGGCCGGCTCACCGACCGCGAACACGAGGTCCTCGCCCTGATGGCCGAAGGCCTGTCCAACCAGGCGATCTGCCAGCGTCTCTTCCTCAGCGAAAGCGCGGTCAGCAAACACACCACCGCGCTCTTCGCCAAGCTGTCGATCACCGACGACACCACCACCAACCGCCGGGTCCTGGCCGTCCTCGCCTACCTGAACAAGACCTAGCCCGAACTTGGGAACCAGCGGCTCGTGAAACAGGTCCAACTGGCCAAAGAGCCACGGGAGGGCGTCATGACGAGAGCGGCTGCGCTGTCGCTGCACGAGTTGTCCTACCTTTGCGGCGGGCCGAGGCGGGCTGTGCTGACGGCCGTACTCGCCCTGTGCCAGTCGGAGCAGCTCGAGATCGGCGCGGACGGCCGGGCCCACCGCTTGGACGAAGTTGGTTGGGGTGACGCGCTTGAGCAGGCGGTGCTCGACGTCGTGCCGAGCGCTGGCTTGGAGCTGGAATCCATCGTCGACGCGGTCGCTGAGTCGAAGGCTATGAGGGCAACCCGCGGCATGCTTGCTGCTCGGGGGTTGGCGCTGAGGTGGTTCCCAGGGCTCACCGGGGCGGGTCGCCGGGCACGCCATGAGGTACTTACCAACCCGCCCGAAGGCCTCCGCCGGATTGCGGTCCTCGGCGCGGAGGCGATCCAGGACGCGCAGCTCCGACGGACGCTCACCGACCCGACGTACCGGCAGCGCTTGACCCTGACACCGTGTCAGACCGTAGAGCTGACGCCATGAACAGACTCTGTACCGCGAACCAGGCAGCCGCCGCGATCCGCGCCGGCCAGGCCTCCTCCCGCGAACTCACCGAAGACCTGCTGGCCCGGATCACCGCCGATACGACCGTGAACGCGATCGTCGAGACGCGCCCCGAGTACGCGCTGCAGGCAGCCACCGCCGCCGACGAGGCAGTTGCCTCAGGCGCCGACCTCGGCCCGCTGCACGGCGTACCGATGACCGTGAAGGACGCGATCAACGTGGCCGGCCTGCACACGACCTGGGGCGACCCGGCCTTTGCCGACTACCTCCCGCCCGCTGATGCCACGCTGGTCGAGCGGTTGAAGAGTGCCGGCGCGATCATCGTCGGCAAGAGCAACGTCCACACCATGCTCGGCGACTTCGGCCAGACGGCCAACGAGCTCTACGGCCGTACGAACAACCCCCACGACCCCGCCCGTACTCCGGGAGGCTCCAGCGGAGGTGGAGCCGCCGCACTGGCCGCCGGCCTCACGTACTTGGAGTACGGCTCCGACCTGGTCGGCTCCATCCGCCTCCCCGCGGCCTACTGCGGCGTCTACGGCCTCAAGCCCACCGCAGGCGTAGTACCGCTGAACGGCTTCCAGCCCCCGGGCCCACCCGCCCCCATCACCGAGTTCCCCAACCCATCGAGCCTCGGCCCCCTCGCATCATCAGCCGCCGACCTCCGCACAGCCCTGGAAGTCACCGGCGGCCCAACCGGCAAAGCGATGTCGTGGCATCTCGAACCGCCAAGGCATCGCAGGCTGACCGACTATCGGGTCGGCGTCGTCCTCGACCACCCCGATGCGCCCGTCACCGACGAGGTCGGCAAGGCCCTGTCCGACAAGATCGACGCGCTGGCGAGCCAAGGCGTGAAGATCGTCGAGGGCTGGCCGGAAGGCGTCGATCCATCAGACCAGGCCGAGGACTTCGGTTTCCAGATCGGGCTGTTCTTCGCACTGCACGGCGAGGACTCCGACTTCGCGCCCCTCCCCCAGATCATCGAGCAGGAGCGCCGGCGGATGGCGGCCCGGGCGACCTGGCAGGCGTACTTCCAAGACATCGACGTCTTCCTCTGCCCGACCAGCTTCACGACCGCCTTCCCGCACGACGATCGCCCCTTCGAGGAACGGACGATCGACGGCCGGCCGTACGACGCGCAGGTGTTCTGGATCTCGCATGCCTCGCTGACCGGCCTGCCCGCGGTGAGTATGCCGATCCCCACAGCTGGCCTGCCCGTCGGGGCTCAAGTGATCAGCGCGTTCCACGAGGACGACACGGCGATCACCTTCGCCGAGCTCGCGGCTGGTTAACTCCCCTCAGAGAAAGGAGAGCGATGTTCGCGATCGGGGACTTCGCCAGGCACGGCCGGGTGTCGGTGCGGATGCTGCGGCACTACGACGCCATCGGACTGCTCCGGCCGGCCCACGTCGACGATGCGACCGGGTACCGCAACTACGATGCGGCCCAGCTCGCCGACCTCAACCGGATCGTCGCGCTGAAGGATCTGGGCTTCACGCTCGAGCAGGTCCGGACGATGCTCGCCGACGAGATCAGCCTGGTGGAGGTACGGGCGATGTTGTCGCTGCGCCGGGCCGAACTCGAGTCCGCCGTGGCCGAGAGCGCCGCGCGGCTGACGCAGGTCGAGTCGCGGCTGCGCAGTATCGAGCAAGGCGACGACGTACCCGCGGTCGTGGTCAAGGACCTGCCGGCGTCCCGATTCGTCGAGTTGTCCAGTACTGCCGCCAGCTTCACGCCCGACGACATCGGGCTGGTCGTCCATCCGCTCTGCGCCGAGCTCGGACAACGGTTGCCTGAGGCAACTGGAGTCCGGCCGGGCGGGCGACTGACCTGCTATTACGAGGCTTCCGGCGATGAGGTGATAGTGCATGCCGCAGTACCGGCCGCCGTCGATTCCGATGCCGCACTCAACGGATTGACGGTGGTCGACCTACCGGCCACCCGCGCCGCGACGCTCGTCCATCGCGGGCGCATCGACGAGGTACTGACGGCCTGGCAGGCCCTGGCCCGCTGGATCGACGACAACGGCCACCGCTCCAGCAGTCCGTCCCGCGAGCTCTACCTGGACTGCCCCGACGACCCAACAGCCTGGGTGACGGAGCTACAGGAGCCTTTAGTTCTCGGCGAGTGAGGCCAGGCCGGCCACGATCACCTGTACGCCGAACTCGAACCGCTCATCGCCGCCGGTACCCGCGGTCAGCGCGGCAGCCAGCGAGACCATCAGCGGGAACTTCTCCCGCGGCAACCCGTCGAAGAACCGGCGCAGCCCCCCGACGAACTCGGCGATGTCCGCCTCAGTCCAGTCGTCGGCCCGCTGGACACTCTCCTCGAACGCCGTGGCGGTCACGTAGAGCGGGATCAGGTCGACCGCGAAGGCGGCGACCTGGTCCGGCAGCTTGCCCGCCTTGAGGATGCCGAGCATGTTCTCGCTGCTCTCCAGCGCGCGCTCACCGAGCGGAACCTGACCGATCGCCGCCCGCGCGACCCCGGGATAGGCGCGCATCATCCTCAGCATCTGCCGCATCGAGTCCTTCAGCTGCTCCTGCCAGCGCTCCGGATCGGGCTCCTCCAGCTCGATGCCCTGAGCCGCCCGCTCGAGCATCAGCTGGTCGAGCTCCTTCTTGTTCGCCACGTGCGCGTACAGCGAGGCGGGCCCGGTGTTCAGCACCTGGGCGACCTTGCGCATCGAGACCGCCTCGTAGCCCTGATCGAGCAGAACGCTCAGCGCCGCGTCGACGATCCGCTCCCGGCTGAGCGGCTCGCGGACCGGCCGGGCCGGCTTCTCGGGGCTGATGGGTTGCCACGGCGACTGGTTCATGGAGACCACTGTAGCGAACACCGTACTTGACACGAACACCGTACGAGCGTAGAACAGTGTTCGTGAGCGAACACCGTTCGACAACCGACTTCTGGAAGGGGCGCCACCGATGAGCACCCAAACCCTGGCCGAACCGGCCGCGCCGGCCACCTCCCCGGCGTACAAGTGGCGCTGGATCGTGCTCGGCACCGTGCTGGTCGCCGAGATCATGGATCTGGTCGACGCCACCATCGTGAACATCGCGGCCCCCTCGATCCGGGCCGACCTCGGCGGCTCCGAGGCGGCGATGCAGTGGATGCTGGCCGGCTACACGCTCGCCTTCGCGATCGGGCTGGTCACCTTCGGCCGGCTCGGCGACCTGGTCGGCCGGCGCCGGCTGTTCCTGATCGGCGCGGCCGGCTTCACCCTCACCTCGGCGCTCTGCGGGTTCGCCACCTCGCCGGAGCTGCTGATCGGCAGCCGGATCGCCCAGGGATTGCTGGGCGCGGTGATGATCCCGCAGGGCTTCGCCATCCTGAAGGCGGTCTTCCCACCGGCCGAGATCGGCAAGGCGTTCAGCCTGTTCGGTCCGGTGATGGGGCTGTCCGCGGTGGCCGGCCCGATCATCGCCGGGGTGCTGATCGACGCGAACTGGTTCGACGCCGGCTGGCGGATGATCTTCTTCATCAACGTCCCGATCGGGATCCTCGCGCTCTTCGGCGCTCTCCGCTACATGCCGGAAGTGAAAGCCAAGGGGGCACGACGCCTCGACACCCTCGGCGTGCTCCTGATCAGCCTTGCCTCCGGTTTCCTGATCTACCCGCTGGTGCAGGGCCGTGAGCTCGGCTGGCCGGCCTGGTCGATCGCGATGCTGATCTCGTCCGTCGCCGTCTTCGCCCTGTTCGGCTGGCGTGAGCGCCGGTCCGGCAACCCCGTGATCGACCCGTCGCTGTTCCGCAACCGCGGGTACGTCGCAGGGCTCGGCGTCATCTCCACGTTCTTCCTCGCGATGTCCGGTTTCATGCTGGTCTTCAACCTCTTCACCCAGCTCGGACTGCACTACAGCCCACTGAAGGCCGGCCTCGCGATGGTGCCGTTCTCCCTCGGGATCGCGATCGGCGCGCCGCTGTCCGGCGGGCTGCTGGCGCCTAAGTTGGGCCGGACCGCGCTGCAGCTGGGCATCGTGGTGATGACGGTGGCGATGGTCGGAGTCTGGTTCACCCTGCACGTGCACGGCGACGCGACGACGATCTGGAATCTCGTACCGGCCACGCTGGCGACCGGGATCGGCGCGGGCATGGTGTTCGCTCCGCTCTTCGACATCATCCTGGCGTCGATCGACGACCAGGCGGCGGGCTCGGCTTCCGGCGTACTGACCGCCATGCAGCAGTACGGCGGGGCGATCGGCGTCGCGGTGATCGGCACGATCTTCTTCCAGCTCCTGCCGGAACACCAGTTCCTCGGCGCCACCAAGACGGCCGTCCTGGTCGCCGTCGGACTCTTCATCGTCAGCCTGCTGGTCACCTTCGCCCTCCCCAAGCGGGCGCGTGAAGGCGTACATGCTCACTGATGCGCTCGGCAGGCCGGCCCCTTTGCTGGGGCCGGCCTGTTGCTTTGTCAGCCCGGGATCATCCAGGTCAGGACCGTTGCCTGGACCAAGGCGATGATGCCGACTACGAAGGCAAGGATTAGGGACCACCAGAAGGTCATTCTGAGTAGTTGGCCTTCTTTGCCGCCCTGGCCGATCGCGGTGGCGCCGATGGCCAGGTTCTGCGGGGAGATCATTTTGGCCATTACGCCGCCGGCGGTGTTGGTGGCGCCGGCCAGAATCGGGCTGATGTGGAGTTGCTGGGCTGAGATCACCTGCATCGGGCCGAACAGGCTGTTGGCTGATGCGTCCGAGCCGGTGAGGAATACGCCTAGCCAGCCGATGTACGCCGAGAACACCGGGAACAGCACGCCTGCGGTGGCCAGTGCGAGGCCGAGGGTTTGGGTGGCGCCGGAGTAGTTCATGACGAACGCGATGGCGAGGATCATGAAGATGGTCAGCAGGGCCCAGCGCATTTGGTGGAGAGTCTTGCGGTAAGTGGCTAAGAGGAGGCCCGGCTTGGCTCCCATGGCGAATCCGGCGATGAGGGCTGCGATCAAGGCGATCGTGCCGGGTGAGAAGAGCCAGTCGATAGTGATCGTGGCGGCGTACGGGGCGTCCTTGGCGGTGATCGGGGCGTGCTGGATGACCTCGTTGTGCAGGCCCGGCCAGGGGAACTTCCAGTCGGCACGGTGGAGGAGCGCGCTCAGGTCCAGCCAGGTCGGCAGGTTCTTGATGATGGAGCCGATCCGGGAGGCGAAGATCGCGACGATCAGGATGACGTACGGCATCCAGGCGGTGAGCGCGCCGGTACTGAGCCCGACTTTTTGTTCCACTGGGGTGGTCTCGTCGTCGAAGCGCCAGATTGTCGGCGGCTCCCAGAAGCGGGTGAGCACCCAGAGCGAGCCCATCGCGGCCAGCGCCGCGATCACGTCGACGAGGCTGGGGCTGATGAAGTTCGAGGTCACGTACTGCATCACGGCGAAGGTCAGGCCGGTGGTCAGTACGGCCGGCCAGACCTCGAGCATCCGCTTCCAGCCCGCCATGACGATCACCAGGAACGCCGGCACGATCAGGGCGAGGAAGGGGAGCTGCCGGCCGACCATCGCGGAGTACAGGTCGGTGGCTTGATCTTGCTTCATGCCGAGGATCGGAGCCGTCAGCCGGCCGAGCACGATCAGCGGGTTGCCGAGGCCGCCGAAGGCCACCGGCGCGGTGTTGGCCAGCAGGGCCAGTACCACCGCGCGGATCGACGGGAAGCCGAGCGCCGCCATCATCGCCGCGGTGATCGCGATCGGCGAGCCACCGCCCGCGATGCCTTCCAACAGCGCGCCGAATCCGAACGCGATCAGCAGCGCCTGCAGCCGGCGATCCTCGCTGAACCCGGCCAGTACCGCCTTGATCTGCTCGAACCGTCCCGTGGCCACGGTGACGTTGTGGAAGTAGACGGCGTGGAACGCGATCCATGCGACGGACCAGACACCGAAGACGATGCCCATCGCCGCCGAGTCGAAGGCCAGCTTGGCCGGCATCCCGTACGCGAGCAGCGCGACTCCGAGTGCGGTGAGCAGCGAGAGCGCGGCCGACAGCGGCGCCGAAAGCCGCACGATTCCGAGTGCGACCAGCAAGACGACCACCGGCAATGCGGCCACCAAAGCCGAGAGCCACAGGGGGCCGGCCGGTTGATAGTTCTGGATCCAGCCCACGTGATTCTCCCCAGGTAGGTATGGCGCAAGTCACACCAAGCGAGGGGACGCTAACACCCGGTATCCGGGGCCGGGAAGAGTTTTCGGCAAGCGCTTGCACAGGTCACACTCCGGATGGAACTGCGCTCAGCGAAGGTCCGCGACACGGCCTGCACCCGGGCCTTGGATCCGGCCTTCGAGCCGCTGGGGATCGGCGCTTCCGGGCATGCCAAAGCCCCGCTCACCGGAGTACCGGTGAACGGGGCTTGTGGGGTTAGCTCAGTTGAACGAGTCGCCGCAGGCGCAGGAGCCGGTCGCGTTCGGGTTGTCGATCGTGAAGCCCTGCTTCTCGATCGTGTCCACGAAGTCGATCGACGCACCCTTGAGGTACGGCGAGCTCATCCGGTCGGTGACGACGCTGACGCCACCGAAGTCGGTCACCACGTCGCCGTCGAGCTGACGCTCGTCGAAGAACAGCTGGTACCGCAGCCCGGAGCAACCGCCCGGCTGTACGGCGACCCGCAGGGCCAGGTCGTCGCGACCTTCCTGGTCCAGCAGCGCCTTCACCTTGGCGGCGGCGCCGTCGGTCAGCAGAATGCCGCTGCCCGTCGTGGTGCCCTCCGCAGTCTGCACTGCCTCGGTCTGCGCTTCAGTCATTCCTGACTCCAGTCATCTCATGAGCGCCCGGCCGCTTTGGGCAGGCGGCCACGCGCGGAAAGTCCGCTGTCATTCGGGGCAACATCGGCTGATCCCGAACCATTCCCATGGTCGCACACCATTTTCAGGGATCAACTCCACGCCTCCCCCCTGAGACCAGCCCGGCGCACGGCGTACCGATCACCTCCGGTGACCTTGAACACCATCCGGCGACCTTGAACAGGTTATTTCATGTCCGAGGTAGCCGTTGGGTGTCCGAGGTAGCCGGTTCTCGCGCGGCTAGCGTGCCTCAGCGGGCCCAGGTTTTGGCGACGCGCTCGGCGACGGTGGCCAGCGAGCCGTGCGGGTCAGCGAAGGCGCGCTCCTCACCGACCGCGTCGACCAGCGAGTAGGCCGATTCGACGCCCATCGTGCGCATCTCGCGGGCGCCGATCTGGACCTTGCCGGCCAGTACTACGCAAGGCCGCATCGCATCGTTCGCGACCTTCGCGACTCCGGAGATCACCTTGCCGTCGCGGGATTGGAAGTCGAATGCGCCCTCGCCCGTCAGTACGAGGTCGACCTGCTTGGCCTTCGACTCCAGGCCGGTCAGCTCCGCGACCAGATCGATCCCGGAGACCCGCTCGGCCCCGAGCAACAGCAACGCGTACCCGAGCCCGCCGGCGGCCCCGGCACCCTTCTGATCTGCGGTTTTACGCCCTGCGAGCTCCGCGAAGGTGGTCAGGTAGCCGTCGACCGCGGGCTTGCGCTCATCGGTGATGCCCTTCTGAGTACCGAAAATGTTGGTAGCGCCGCGCAGCCCGAGCATCGGGTTCTCGACGTCGCTCGCGGCAACGAACTCAACCCCGGCCAGCCGGGTTCGCGCGGGCTCAAGATCCACTGCGGTCAGCTTCTCGAGCCCCTTCGCACCGGCCTCGAGACTGCCGCCCTCCGAGGTCGCCCCGAGCGCCGCGAGCAGCCCCGCACCCGCGTCGTTGGTGCCCGACCCGCCAAGCCCCAGGATGATCCGCTTGGCGCCGGCATCCACGGCCGCGCCGATCAGCTGTCCAACCCCGTACGTCGACCCGTCCTCCGGCCTGCGATCGCCCGGCTCAACGAGATGCAGCCCACACGCCTGCGCCGTCTCGACGTACGCCGTCTCCCCCGCAACCAGCACCGTCGCCGGCACGTCCTCACCCAACGGCCCCCGCACCGTCACCGACAGCAGCGTCCCATCAACCACCGCCGCCAGCACATCAATGAACCCAGGCCCCCCATCAGCCATCGGCGCCACCAACACCACAGCCCCCGGATCCCGCCGCCGCCACCCCTCCTCAATCGCAGCCGCAGCCTCCACAGCCGTCAACGTCCCAGCAAACTTGTCCGGAGCAATCAGCACGCGCATACCCACATCCTCCCCTACCCCCACCCGCTCCCCTGTCACCCACCAACCTCCGGACAGCGTTTACCCCACCCGTACTCGTAACTCGCCCACCGTCTCGACCCCACCCCTACCCACCACGCCGGCCGACCTGTTGAGCCCACCCGGCCCTGGCTCTAGACCTCATGTGTCCCGCTCGACAGGAGGTAGTCGCCGCCTGGCACTCTCCCCACGCTCAGCCACCGGCCGATCCCGGCCCACCAACCGAGTACCTCCTGTCGTGCGGGACACCATCTAGGCCGCCCGCTGGGCGCGGTAACGTCCGCGGCGTGGACTGGCCTACGACAGCGTCTGAAGCGATTGCGGTACAGGAAGAGCTTCATGGGTGGGTGGACACAACTGGGCCCGGCCCGTCGCCCAGCAGCACCCGGTATGTCGCGGGGCTGGATGTTGCTTACGACGGGGACGAGCTCGCAGCGGCCGTGGTTGTGCTGGATGGGCAGAGCCTTGCCGAGGTGGATCGGGCCACTGTGTTGGGCCGGACGACGTTTCCGTATGTGCCGGGGCTCTTTGCGTTTCGGGAGGTTCCGGTGTTGCTGGAGGCGCTTGGCAAGTTGTCCGTCACGCCGGATCTGTTGGTTTGTGATGGGCAAGGGCTCGCGCATCCGCGGCGGTTTGGGCTGGCTTGTCATCTCGGGGTGCTGACGGGGCTGCCGACGATCGGGGTGGCCAAGAATGCGTTTGTCGGGGAGTTCTCAGAGCCTGCGGCCGGGCGTGGGGCCAGTTCGGATTTGGTGCTTGACGGTGACGTGGTGGGTGCGGTCGTTCGGACGCGGGAGGCGGTTAAGCCGGTCTTTGTGTCGGTGGGGCATCGGGTGGATCTGCCGACGGCGGTCGCGCACACCCTGCATCTGACGCCGTCCTACCGTCTGCCCGAGACGACGCGGGCTGCTGATCACGCCTGCAGGGCAGCGCTCAAGAGGTGAGGGTGGCGGCTACTGCGTTGGCTGCGCGGCGGCCGGAGACTAGGGCGCCCTGGATTGAGGCTGTGTCTCGGTGGTCGCCTGCTACGAACAGGTTGTCGCCTAGGGCCACGGGTTGGCGGGCGGCGAGTGGAGCGGGCTGTTCGGGCAGTGCCTCGTGGATGTCGTGGCGGATGAGCAGGTCCCATGCACCAGCCGAGCGGCCGTACAGGCGAGTCAGTTGGATTCGTACCTCGGCCTCAGTGGCCTCTGTGGGCCAGAGGGTGGTGGCCTGGACCAGGTGGCGTCCAGGCGGCGCATACGACGGCGCCACGTTAGAGATGACCGCCGTGTTGAGCACAGGTCCGTTGCGGAGGCCGTCGACGACCAGGAGCTTGTCTGCCCGGGGCGCCGCATCGGTGGCGAACCAGTACGTGCTCAGCCCCTTCATCCGAGGAGGCCGCACGTCGGTGAGGCCTGCGGTCGGGTTGGCAGCCACCACCACAGCGCGGGCGGTCAGCTCGCCCTCAGCGGTCTTCACCGAACGCCCGGTCACCGCCTCCACCCGTACGCCGGTACGCACCGGCTCGGCCAGCCGAGCGGCCAGTTGCCGGGGCAACGCCGACATGCCGGCGACCGGCAGGCCCGGAGTACCGAGCAGGAAGGCGCGGAGGAGGAGCCGCACGAAGGCAGCGGACGTCGACCCGTCATCCGAAGCCAGTACGCCGGCCAGGAACGGCTCAAGAATCTCGTACCGCAGCCGGCCGTCGACCCCGGCGTCATCCAGCGACTCGGCCAACGTCATGTCGCGGCCGCCGAGCAGACGCGGCACGGGACCCAACGCGGGAGCTGCCCAGGCGGCGAGGCGGGCCAATTCGAGCGGCCGGACGTAGCCGCTGAAGAGCGAGCGCCCGATGAGTCCCGGTTCGCGCCGAGGGTCCGCGACTGTCGTAGTACCGGCGTCTCCCCCGACCGCGACCCCAGCGGCGAAGGACTGCAGCTCGAGGGCGGGCAGATCGACATACCGGCGAACGGCCGGATAGCTGGGGTTGAGCAGCTGGAAGCCGTGGTCGCAGCGGAAACCGTCGACCAGATCGGTCCGGATCCGGCCGCCCACCTCGTCGGCCGCTTCGAGCACCGTGACGGTGAGGCCTTTCTGCTGCAGCCCGATCGCGCAGTTGAGTCCGGCCACCCCTGCCCCAACCACGATCACGTCAGCCATCTGCCGATGCTCGCACAACCGTTCGCGCTTGTGCTTCCGTGCACAAGATTTCGCATGCTGAGCAGTGACGTGGGCCATGAAATCGAAGGGCAGGTGCGTGGCACGATGGGTGTCGTGACAACCATTGCAGAGGGCTCGAAGTCTCTCCCGTTGCTGTTCCTGGGCCGCGACACCGACCCACATTCGGAGCGCGGGGTGGAGTGCCCCGGCGCGCTGCCGCCGGCCTCCGACCCCGATCTCGTCGAGCGAGCGCTGAAGGCCAAGGCGGCGCTCGGTGACCAGGTCTTCGTCCTCGGGCACCACTACCAGCGCGACGAGGTGATTCAGTTCGCCGACGTCACGGGTGACTCGTTCAAGCTCGCGCGGGACGCGGCGAACCGGCCGGACGCGCCGTACATCGTCTTCTGCGGCGTGCACTTCATGGCCGAGTCCGCCGACATCCTCACCAACGACAACCAGACGGTGATTCTGCCCGACCTCGCGGCCGGCTGCTCGATGGCCGACATGGCCCGGATCCAGCAGGTCGAGGCGGCCTGGGACGCGCTCGCCGACGCCGGCGTCGCGGACGTCACCGTGCCGGTCACCTACATGAACTCCAGCGCCGACATCAAGGCGTTCTGCGGCCGCAACGGCGGAGCGGTCTGTACTTCGAGCAACGCCGACGTCGCCCTCGACTGGGCCTTCCAGCAGGGCGAGAAGGTGCTGTTCCTGCCCGATCAGCACCTCGGGCGCAACACCGCAGTACAGAAGATGGGCATCAGCCTCGACGAGTGCGTCGTCTACGACCCGCACAAGCCGGGCGGCGGCCTCACCAGCGAGCAGCTCGCCAAGGCGAAGATGATCCTGTGGCGCGGGCACTGCTCGGTGCACGGCCGCTTCACCGCCGCGTCCGTGGACGACGTCCGCAGCCGCGTCCCCGGCGTCAACGTGATCGTGCACCCAGAGTGCCAGCACGAGGTGGTCCTGAAGGCCGACCTGGTCGGCTCGACGGAGTACATCATCGACACGATCGCCAAGGCCGAGCCCGGTACGTCGTGGGCGGTCGGCACCGAGCTCAACCTGGTCCAGCGGCTGGCCAAGCAGCACACCGACAAGAACATCGTCTTCCTCGACAAGACGGTCTGCTACTGCGCCACGATGAACCGCATCGACCTCCCCCACCTCGTCTGGGCCCTGGAAAACCTGGTCGCCGGCCACGTCGTCAACCCGATCAAGGTCGACCCCGACACCAACAAGTACGCCAAGATCGCCCTGGACCGCATGCTCGCCCTCCCCGGCAAAACCGCCAAGGACTGAGCAACTCCGGCGACCTTGAACACCTAACGGCGACCTCGGACACGTTATTTCGTGTTCAAGGTCGCCGTTAGGTGTTCAAGGTCGCCGTTTCGTGTCCGGGGGTCGCCGGATGTGGCGGCTAGTGCGGGACGCGGGTGGTGCTGTACCAGTCGGCGAGGATTTCTGGGAGGCGTTCGGGGGCCCAGCGGTTTACTGGGTCGATGCGGCCGTTCAGGGACGCCAGACCCTTGGCTAGGCCGCCTACTACGTCGCCTTTCCAGGGGACGACGGCGCCGTCTTCGGGAGAGACGATGACTGAGGGGCCGCCGCGGTCGACGCAGACGACCGGGCAGCCGCTGGCCAGGGCTTCGGCTACGGCCCAGCCTGCCGCCTCGCGGAGGGCGGGGGCGAGCATCGCGTCGGCGCGCAGGAATGCAGTCAGGACTTCTTCGCGTGGGAGCTGGCCGACGAACTCGACCCGGTCCCGTACGCCGAGTTCCTCCGCGAGCCGTTCGGCGCGGCGCCAGTCGGGGCCGTCGCCGATGACGCGGAGCTCCCAGTTAGCGGCTTCCGGGCGGGCGAGGACGCTGATCGCGATCAGCAGCCCCTTCCACGGGATCATCCGGCCGACGAACACAGCCGTCTTCACGCCAGGCGCGCCATAGGGCTCACGTGGCCCAGAAGCGGCGGCGAACCGGCTGATCGCGACGTTCGGCTGGACGGTCACCTCGCGCGCGTACTTGCCGAAGTACTCGGCGACATCCTTGTTCTGGGCAACGACCAGGTCCGCGTTCAGCGCGTGCTTGCGGCCGACGAGCCGGCGCATCAGGCCGGTGTAACCGCGGCGTACCAGCTCGTTGAGCACGCCCTTCGAGCCCAGCCAGTGGGCCATCGACAAGGGCGCCGTGGTCGAGCCGCCGACCGGTCCCCAGATCACCTTGGCGGTCGACAGCTGGACGACGCCCGCGGGCATCCAGTCGGTCGCGAAGGTCAGGTGATGGATGACGTCAAAGGAGTGCTCGGCATGCAGCCGCTCGGCTGTGCGGCCGGCTAGCCGCTGCCAAAGCGGGTAGTACCAATAGACGTCCGCGTGCCGACGGCGCAGCTTGAGCACCCACTTCGGCAGCTCCAGCGGTACCACCGTCAGCGACGGAATCGGCCGGGCGGCCAACTCCTCGGTGATCTCGTGCGCGAACTTGCCGCGGGTGATCAGCCAGACGTCGTGATCGCGGGCCGCGGCCTTCGCCCAGGCCCAGCCGGCCCCCGGCTCGGACCCACCCTTCGGCCGGCAGGCGTAAGCGCTGAGCAGGATCTTCGGCCGGGTCGACATCAGAGCGTCCCCTCCAGGAGCCTGCGGAGATCCGTACTGGAAGTGGAGGCGGTGTACGGGAAGTAGTGCACGCTGGCACCGACCTCGCCGAGCAGCTTCTCCAGCCGCTGCCCCTTCTCGGTGCCTTTCCAGTCGTCACCTTTGAAGAGCACGTCGTAGCGCAACTGCTTCCACATCTCGAACTTGTCGCTGGACCAGTCGCTGACCACCTCGTCGACCAGGCCGATCGCCCGGACGACCTCCATCCGCTCGTCGTGCGGGACGACCGGCCGACGGCCCTTGATCCTGGTCACCACGTCGTCCTCGACCACGCCGGCGATCAGGTAGTCGCAGTGCTCGCTGGCCCGGCGCAGGATGTTCAGGTGGCCGATGTGGAACATGTCGTAGACCCCGGGCGCATACCCGACGACGCCCATCAGCCGTTCACCCCGGTACTGCGCGGAGCCGGCTGCAGCGCGGCCATTTCCCTGTACCACTTGGCGATCGCGGCCAGCAGGAAGAGCAGGTTCGCGACCAGCAACAGGCCGTACAGGGTGGTGAACAGCCGCGGCCAGCCGAAGGTCAGGAAGACCAGGCAGAGTACGCCGTAGTCGGTCGGTGCTATCAACAACGACTTCAGCACGGAGTCACCGCGCACGTTGGCCGTGCTCGCGCCATGCCGGCGGCGAAGCTGGTCGATCAGGATCAGCCCGAAGAACAGCACCGCCGAAACGCACAGATAAGCGAGCGGGATGAGCAGCACCAGCTCGTTGCTGAAGGCATCGAACCGGTAGAACGAGATCAGTACTGCGCTGTGCAGCAAGGCGATCTTGACGCAGTCGATCATATGGTCCAGCCACTCACCCAGCGGGGAGCCGCCACCACGCAACCGGGCCAACTGCCCGTCGGCGGAATCGAACGCGTAGCCGAGCACCAGCAAGACGGTCACCGCAAGCGCAAGCGGGAGGCTCGGCGAGATGGTGGCAATGAGAACGATGCCGACGAGTGAGCAGAACCCGCTGGTCAGGCTGATCTGGTTCGGCGTCCGGCCGGCCAGGAACGCACCCGCGGCCAGGTACCGGCCGATCCGCCGGTTCACGAAGCGCGAGTACGCCGGGGTGCCGGCGGACGGCTTCTGGGCGCGCGAAAGTTCGCCGACGACGTCTCCGATGGAGCGCCGGCTCATGCGACCGAACTGCGTGACTGCCGCTGGTCGATCGCGGCACGCAGGATCTGGCTCCGGGAACCGCGTCCGGACGTCAGCACGCTGACCCGGCCGGCCGGAATCCCGTCCAGCTCATCAGGACCGAGCACTCCGTCGGTACCGTCCGCGGCGAAGACGACGCCGTCGGCGAACTCGAGGGCCGCCTCGACCCCGTCCACCACGACGATCTCGTCTACGCAGCGTAACTGCTCGACAATCTGCGCCCGCTCGACGATCGGCACGAACGGTCGCGCACCCCAGGCGTCGACCGCCCAGTCGTCGGTGAGCACACCGACGACGAGATGGTCACACTGCTGCTTCGCCCGCTCCAGCACGTCCAGATGGCCGACGTGGAACAGGTCGAAGACCCCGATCAGATAACCGATGCGTTGCGGCACCTTGTACTCCCCCACTGAGCCCCCGCGGGCCCTGCCCCATCGCCCCCCGGGCGAGTTGAAAGACGAACTCCCGGTGAACATACCGACAACCGGGTCCCACCAATGACCGACGTGACCCCCCACGTCTGGGCTGACCTTACACCGAGTAATCGCCACTCGCCTAGCTATTCGCCGGGCGGCGTGCCTGGCTGCGCGGGCCGGTCCGTGGGTCGGCCGCGTGCCGCGCGATCGCATCGGTGTAGATCCTCTCCGTGGCCGTCAAGTCGCGCTCCGGAGTGAAGCGGTCGAGATAGACCTGACGTGCTCGTTGGCCGAAGGCTATCGAAGTCGCCGGCTCGGTGAGCAACCCCAGGGCCTTTCGGAGCTCCTCCGTGTCGCCGGGAGCGACCAGCGCGCCGGTCTCGCCGTCCTCGACGAGCTCCGCCAGCGCCCCGATTCGGGACGCCACCACCGGTACTCCGTTCGCGAACGCCTCGATCACCACGAGTCCGAACGTCTCATACGACCGAGCCGGTACTACGAGGGCGCGCGCGGACCGTAGTACCTCCATGCACTCGGCCCACGGCAGCGCACCGAGCACCTTGACCGACGAGTCGCGACTGGCCCGCTCCTCCGCCTCAGCCCTGAGCGGACCGTCGCCGATGACCTTGAGCTCCCCCAGCGACGAGTCCCAGGCCTTCAACAGGTCGGCGAAGCCCTTCTCCTCGGTCAGCCGTCCGAGGAAGACGACGCCATCCCCCGCACCTTCCCGTACTACGCCGTCGTGTGGAACCGCGTGAGGCTTCACCACGATCCGATCGGCGTCGAACCCGCCAGCGATGTATCTCGACCGGACGAACTCCGACGGCGCGATCAGCGTGGTGACGTACCGCTGCCAGGTATGGAGGGTGTTGTGCACGGTGATCCCGGCGACGAGCGGGAGGCTCTGCACCTTCGAGTCGCGGTAGCAGCCGTGGACCGCGCCACGCCACGGGATCTTGCCGACACAGGACTCGCAGGGGCCGCCGTCGCGCTGCAGCACTCCGTTGGCGCACATCAGCCGGAAATTGTGCAACGTGGCGACGATCGGAAGGTCCTGGCGGGCCGCGGCCCGCAGTACCGAAGGGCTGAACAGCGGAAAAGTGTTGTGCACATGCACGATGTCCGGACGCGCGGATTGCAATCGGAATGTTAAATCGCGTTCGGCGGCGAATGACCAAACGGAGCGGACCGGTAACAGCGCGCGATCTTTTCGGCTCATTTGCGCAATGTCGTCGCTGTGCTGCGCATAGATCTCAACTTCATGTCCTGAACTACGCAAAAAATCAGCCGTTTGATCAACCACGGTGTTCTCGCCACTGGGTTGACCCGAACGGTAACGGTTGTGCAACATGGCGACCCGCATGGACACCACCTTAAGTCTCGTAGTGGTGACAACAGGTACTTGACAGGCCGCACCTGGGGATGAACTACCGCGCGCCGAGACACCCGGAGGGTGCTTTGAGCAGGATTAAGTCGAGAAGGGTGCTATTCGCTGCCCTTATCGCCATGGCGCTGGCCGTCGTTACAGTCGCCTACCCAGTGATCTCTCATCTCAAGAACGCGGCATCGGCCGAGAAGTCACGCGAAACGGCCCAGAACGGCCCGTCCGGATCGGCAGTCCTCCCCTCGAAACACCCGACTGCGAAACCGACCCAGGCCCCTGGCACCGTCTCGAGCAAGCCCCCGACGGTCGCACCGCCGAAGAAGGTTGTCCCGAGCAAGAAGCCTGTTCCCAGCAAGACGGCCAAGGCCGAGCCGGAGACACCGCCGGCCAAGACCGAGCCCACGATCGGCGAGACCGACGCAGGCCCAGCCGTCGCTGGTCCTTGTAGCGGCGTGCTGATCAAGCCCGGCCAGAACGCCCAGGCAGTGGTCAACTCGCAGCCAGCCGGTTCAACAGTCTGCTTCGCCTCAGGTCTGCACCGGATCAGTCAGACGATCCGGCCGAAGGCGAACATGACGATCGCCAGCTCCGCCCGCGCGGTACTGACCGGCTCGGTGCCCCTCACCAGTTGGGCCAAGTCAGGTACGCGCTGGGTCAACCACGGTGCGCTTCCCTCGGCGTACGGGAAGGCCGGGCAGTGCGAGGACAACAAGGCGAACATCTGCTCCCTGCGCGAGCAGGTCTTCGTGGACGGCACCCACCTGACCCGGGTCGCCTCCGCGGCCGCGGTCAAGGCCGGCACGTTCTTCGCCGACTACGCCGCGAACGCGATCTACCTGGGCAGCAACCCGGCCGGACACAAGGTCGAGATGTCCAAGACGGCGACCGCGATCGAGTCGAACCAGCCCGGCGTCACCGTCCGCGGGCTGACCATCGAGCACTTCGCCAGCCCGGCCCAGGCCGGCGCGCTGGTCTCCGGCCCCAACTGGACCGTGAAGGCGAACGAGGTCCGCTGGAACAAGTCGGTCGGCCTGATGCTGGTCAAGGCCAACAACACCAAGGTCGAGCGCAACCTGGTGCACCACAACGGGCAGCTCGGCCTCGGCCAGTACAACTCGCTGAAGGCGAACGTCACCCGCAACGTGATCACGTACAACAACACCGACGGCTTCTGGATCGCCGACTGGGAATCCGGCGGGATGAAGTCGACGCGCTCGTCGGGCACCGTCAGCGCCAACCTGATCCGCTCGAACAAGGGCGTCGGGTTCTGGGCGGACGTCGCCGACGACGGCCGGACGATCAGCTCCAACAAGATCGTCAGCAACGCCGCGGACGGGATCCGGTTCGAGATCAGCCGCAACGGCGTGATCGAGAACAACACGGTCACCGGCAACGGCTTCGGCACCGGCCGCGGCTCCGGTACGTCGCTGTGGGACGGCGGCGGCATCAACGTCAACACCTCGTCGAACGTGACGGTCCGGAACAACACCGTGTCCGGCAACGTCAACGGCGTCTCGATCCAGTCCCGGACCCGCGGCGACGGTCCCTGGGGCCGGTACCTGCTGCGCAACGTGCACGTCACCGGCAACACGATCGGGATGACCGGGGGCACGCAGGCGACCGGCATGGTCCAGAACTCCGGCGCCGAGGTCCCGGCCGGGCAGCTGACCTTCAGCGCCAACACCTACCTGCTGGACAAGCTGGCCGCGCAGCGGTTCAGCAAGTTCGGTACCAAGCTCACCGCCATCGGCTGGCGCAGTGCCGGCCTCGACACCTCAGGGAGCTTCTCGACGAGCTGAGCCCGTACGACACTCCCGAGCCCGATGCCCCGGGCAAGCATCACGGAGCGCAGTTTCGATAACAGAGCGCAATTGATGCACCCAGCAACAGTGTGCCGATATCAACCTCTGCACGCCTGGGGCAACTGACTCGGAAGAATGCCGATTTCCCTGCTTGCGGGGAGGCCTGGTCGGTATTGGGGGGCCAACGCAACCATTTGCGTAGTGCCACGACTACTGCTGGTAGTAGTCTTCTGGGGAAGGCCGCACCAGGGGGGTGCAGAAATAGGTACCCAACCCCCGGAGGGTCGTCAGTGAAGAAGTCAGTGACCATCATCTGCGTCGCGGCAGCCGGTGCGGTCGCCTTGACGGGGATCGTGGCCGGGACGCGGAGCAACTTGGCGTCCGCATTCGGCCAGGACAAGTCCGGCATCCTGCCGGGCGATCAGCCCCACAAACCGAGGCCGCCCCGCCATACCCCGCGCCCGACCCCCAGCGTGCCCACCACGCCCGCCCCGACGCCCACCGCTACCTCTGCCACCCCCACGGCGACGCCGACCACCACGAAGCCCACCGCCACGCCGACGCCGACCGCGCCGCCGACCACGACGCTGCCGCCTGGCTCGTTCCCGGCCGGTCCTTCGCTGGCCCCGGCTTGCAAGGGCACCACGATCAGTACCGACCAGAACGCGGCCGACGTGATCGACAAGGCCCCGACCGGTACGACGTTCTGCTTCTCGGCCGGCGTCCACCGGATCAACCGCACCCTGCAGCCGAAGGCGAACTCGACGCTCGCCAGCGACCAGGGCGCCGTTCTGACCGGGTCCATCCCGCTGACCAATTGGGCCGCCGACAACGGTGACTGGGTGACGCGCGGGGTGCTGCCCGCGGCGTACGGGATGAGCGGGCAGTGCGAGGACAACGCCGCCAACATCTGCTATCTGCGGGAGCAGGTCTTCGTGAACGGCAAGCACCTGACCCGGGTGAAGACCCGCGACAAGGTTGCGGCCGGTACCTTCTACGCCGACTACGCGGGCAACGCCGTCTACCTGGGCGACAACCCGTCCGGTCAGTCGGTGGAGATGTCCAAGACGCCGACCGCGATCCAGTCGGGCGCCACCAACGTCGCCATCGTCGGCCTGACGGTCGAGCACTTCGCTTCGGCGCCGCAGTCGGGCGCGGTCGTACTGGCCAGCGGCTGGCGGGTGTTCGCCAACGACATCCGCTGGAACCACGCGGTCGGCGCGATGCTGGTGAACGCGGACGGCGCGGTGCTGGACAAGAACCTGATCCGGGCCAACGGACAGCTCGGCGTCGGCCAGTACAGCACCACGAACGGCCGGATCGTCGGCAACCAGGTGAGCGGCAACAACACCGACGGGTTCTGGATCGCCGACTGGGAGTCCGGTGGCATCAAGACCACCTGGTCGACCAACGGCGCCGTCAGCGGCAACCTGATCAAGGAGAACCGCGGCGTCGGGCTGTGGAGCGACGCGTACGACGACGGCCGGGTGTTCAGCGACAACCAGATCGTCGACAACGCCGCGGACGGGATCCGCTACGAGATCGGCCGTAACGGCGTGATCGAGAACAACACGATCACCGGGAACGGGCTCGGCACCGGGCGCGGGTCGGGCCAGTCGCTGTGGGACGGCGGCGGCATCAACATCAACACGTCGACCAACGTGACGGTCCGCAACAACACGCTGAGCGGCAACGTGAACGGCATCTCGATCCAGTCGCGGACCCGCGGCAACGGCCCCTGGGGTCTGAACCTCCTGCGCGACGTGACGGTCACCGGCAACAAGGTGACGATGCGCGGCGGCACCACCTCGACCGGCATGGTGCAGAACTCGGGCGCCGCGATCCCCACCGGTGAGGTCCTGCTGAAGGCCAACACGTACGTCCTGGACAGCCTGACGGCCGATCGCTTCCAGAAGTTCGGCCAATGGTTCAGCGCCGCTGAATGGAAGGCCGCCGGTCTGGACACCGACAGCCAGTTCACCACCGGCTGACCCGATCACCCGGCCGCTTCTCCCAGGGGTTGCCGGGCACAGGAGGCGGCCGTCGCGAGCAGCATCTCGCGGCGGCCGCTGCCTTTACCTGGTGAGGCTTCCGACCTGGTCGATCAGCAACTCACGAAAGACCGTGTTGTCCCGCAGGTCATCGCCGAAGATCGTCTCGACCCCCAGCAACGCATCGACGACCGAAGGTCCATTGAGCTGAGTTCCTCGACCGACACCGGACTCGGCGAGAGTTTTTTGGAGCCTGGCGGACTGCGGGTCGTCGAGCTCGAGGACGTTGCCCTTGGCATCTACTCCCCCGGCGACGTAGACCATCCACGCGGCGACGGCGAGACCGGCCAGCCTGGGCTCCGCGTTGGCGGCGAGGCGATCGCGGACGGTACCGAGCAACCGGACCGGCAGCTTCACCGAACCGTCCATCGCCACCTGCGCCGTACGGTGCTTGAGCGCCGGATTCGCGAACCGCTCCAGCACAGATGCGCCGTACGCCGTCAGATCGAGCCCCTCCGGCGGCGTCAACGTAGGCATCACGTCGATAGTCATCAACTCGTTGGCCAGCCCAGCCAACTCCTCGTCGCGCACAGCCTCGGCGATCGTCTCGTACCCGCGCAAAGCACCGAGATACGCGAGCATCGAGTGGGTCGCGTTGAGCATCCGGAGCTTCGCCTGCTCCCACGGCGCGACATCACCCGTGAGAATGGCCCCCGCCTTCTCCCAGCCCGGCCGAGCCCCCGCGAAGTCATCCTCGATCACCCACTGCAGGAACGGCTCCGCAACAACCACCGCCTCATCCCGTACTCCGAGCAGCGCCGCAGCCTCATCCCGATCGGCGTCGGTCGTCGCCGGAACGATCCGATCCACCATGCTGGCCGGGAACCGAGCGACCTCCAACTGCTCCACCAACAGCTTGCCGACCGTCGATGCAGCGGCGTAGTCCTCCATCAGCCGACGGAGAAAGGGGCCATTGGCCACCAAGTTGTCGCAGGACAGCACCGTCAGCGGCCCAGCCCCAGTCTCGGCACGCCGTACCAACCCAGCCGCCAACTGCCCCACCACAGTCCGCGGCGCCCGCCCGGCCAGATCCGCCTGAATCTCCGGATCGGTCAGATCGAGCCCGCCCTGCGCCGCCGCCCGATACCCCTTCTCGGTAACGGTCAGCGTCACCACCGAGACAGCCGGGTCCGCGATCCGCGCCACCACGGCCGCCGGGTCCTCCGGTGCGGTCAGCACCTCGCGAATGCTCCCGATCACCCGAAGACTGGGATCGCCCAGCCCACGCGTGAGTACGGAATACAGGCCATCTTGTGGAGCGAGCTGCTCGCGGACTGTGGCTGACCGCTGGCTGATGCCGCTGATCCCCCAGCCGGTCTCGCCGGTGCGGATCGCCGCCTCCTCGGTGAACACCGCCTGGTGCGCCCGATGGAACGCGCCAAGCCCGAGATGGACGACGCCGATCTTGCTCGGCACCACAGCGGGTCGCTGGGCGGCGGGCAGAGTTGTCAGGCTGAGCCGGGCAGTCATGCAGATACCTCCGCTGTTCCGTTGGCTGCGTGGGCGCGGATCTCTTCCAGGGTTGCCACGTGGCCGGTACCGCCGAGGCCGCTGACCGAGAGCGAGGCCGCCGCGACACCGAGCCGAACCGCCTCCTCCAACGCATCCCCGAGCGCGAGCCGCGCAGTCACCGTGCCGGCGAACGAGTCGCCCGCGCCGGTCTGATCGACAACCGCAGGCGCCGGTATCACCGGTACCTCAACGATCCGGCCGCCATCGTCCAGCAGCACCCCGTCGGCGCCGCGAGTCAGCGCGACTGCGTCAACGCCGAGTGCTCTGATCGCCGCACAAGCCGCGACCGGGTCCGTCGCATCGGTGACCAGCTGCGCCTCGCTTGGCCAGCCAGGGGTGACGAGTCGCGTGTACTGCGCGAGTGCCCGCAGGTGATCGCCTGCGCCGGCTGCACTGACCAGGCGCGGTCGCCAGTTGGAGTCGTAGACGAAGCAGCGCGAGGTGGAGGCTGCGACCCGCACCGCCTTCGCCGACAGTGGGGAGATGGCGCAGGCGATTCCACTCGCCAGCACCGCGCCCGCCTTGGCAACGAGGTCGAGCGGCAGATCACCGGGACCCAATCCTGAGCCGGCGCTCCCCCGGCGTACGTACGTGAACTCGCGCGCCCCGGACGGATCAGCATGCTGCAAGTACAGACCGTGCTGGCCGGCCACTCGCAGGACCTGCGACGTATCGATGCCCAGAGCAACCACTCTTTCGAGCAGCCGGTCACCCAGCTCGTCGTCGGGCACCCGTGCGAGCAACGCCGTGTGCGCACCCGCCGCGGCCGCCGCAGCCGCCGCGTTGAGCGCGTCGCCGGAGAAGTTGAGGGTCAGCGCGGTGCCGGCGTCGAGCGGCTCGGTGGAGCTCAGCTCGACGAGGATCTCGCCGATCACGAGTACGTCGGGAATCGCCATGGCTACGCCCTTCTCACGCCGGTGGAGTCCCGGACCATCAGCTCACCCGGCAGAACACGGCGACCGGGGCTTGCGTCGGGGTCTTCGTTCGGGTTGTTGAGGAGCTCCAGCAGCAGTTCGACGGCGAGCTCACCGGCCTTCTGCTTGGGCAGCCGTACCGTGGTCAGCGCCGGCCGCGACATGCCTGCCATCGCGATGTCGTCGATACCGAGCACACTCACCTCTCCCGGTACGTCGATCCCGCGAGCGTGCAACCGCGCCAGCAACCCGATCGCCACCAGGTCGTTGTAAGTCACCACGGCAGTCGCCCCTGTCGCGACCGCCTGGTCCGCGGCAGCCACGCCACCCTCGTACGTCGGCGCGAACTGCCCGGCAGGGACCAGCTCCACCCCGCAGTCCACCGCTGCGGCGTGCAGTCCGATGAAGCGCTGCGAATTCGACCACGACGTGGCCGGCCCGCCGACCCAGGCGATCCTGCGATGGCCGAGCGCGGCGAGATGGGCGATCGCCTGCCGCATCCCGCCACCGTTGTCGAAGGTAACGGCGGGAACTCCTTCGACCAGCCGGTTCACCAGGACGACGTTCGTTTCCTGGGCCACCGCGATCAGTTCGTCGTCGCCCGCCCGGGGCGAGCACAGGATCAGCCCGTCGACCTGCTTGGCCAAGGCGTGCACCAGTCCGACCTCGGCGGTGGCGTCCTCGTCGGTGTCCGCGAGGAAGACAGCGAGGTCGTTGGACCGGGCCCGGGCCTGCACCCCCTTCACCACACTCGGGAAGAACGGGTTCGCCAGGTCCGGGACGACCAGGCCGATGTTGCCGGTCCGGCCGGTGATCAGGCCACGCGCGGCCTTGTTGGGCTGATACCCGAGCTGCGCGGCGGCCTGCTGCACCCGGTTACGGGTCGCGGCGCTCACCACGTCCGGCAGCGAGAGCGCGCGGGACACGGTCGACGGCGACACTCCGGCCAGTCGGGCCACGTCGCGAATGGTCGCCGGCATCTGCCACCTCCGCGGGGTCTCGGGCCGTGGACTGAGTCTGCAATCGGTTGCAATCCTGTGTCAAGCTGGCTCCACTTCCCTCACGTTCATCAGCATTTCCCCTTGTTGACCTGCGTTGCACCGGCTGCAATGCTTTTCAAAGTTTGTTGCAGCCCGACTCTCCCGGAGGACTCATGCCGAAGGCCCTGCAACCTCACCCGGACCGCGCCCTGCCCGCTGGCGAGGCACGTGAGGTGGCCCGCCGGATCCACGCGTCCACCAAAGACCTGCCGCTGCTCTGCTTCCACGGGCATGTCGACGCCGGGCTGTTCGCGACCGACGAGGCCTTCGGCAACCCGGCCGACCTGCTGGTGGTGCCGGATCACTACGTCACCCGGATGCTGGTCTCCCAGGGCGTCTCCCCCGACCGACTCGGGCTGCCGCGGCGCGACAGCGTACGGACTGCGGAGCCGCGCGATATCTGGCGGGAGTTCTGCTCGCACTGGCACCTGTTCCTCGGTACTCCGAGCCGGTACTGGCTGGAGCACGAGTTCGCCGAGGTGCTCGGGCTGAAGGTCGCACCGTCGGCGGAGACCGCTGACGAGTTGTACGACGAGATCTCGGCACGGCTGGCCGAGCCTGAGTTCCGGCCGCGCGCGCTGCTCGACCGCTTCAGGATCGAGGTCATCTCCACCACGGATGCGGCCAGCGACGATCTGGCGCACCACGCGAAGCTTGCGGCCGACCTCCCGGGTCGCGTGATCCCGACGTTCCGGCCCGATGCGGTCGTCCACCTCGACCGGCCGGGCTGGGGTCAGCTCGCGCGCGACCTCGGCGTACGGGCAGAGGTCGACACTTCGTCGTACGCCGGGTATCTGGACGCGCTGCGGCAACGGCGGCAGGCGTTCATCGCGGCTGGGGCGCTGGCGACCGACCACGGGCACTTGAGCGCGGCTGCGACGCCCCTCGACGAGTCGGCGGCCGCGCGGATCTACGAGTCGGCACTAAAGGGCGAGGTGTCCGCTGAGGACGCGGCTGCGTTTGCTGGGCACATGTTGTTCCAGATGGCGGCGATGTCGGCTGAAGACGGGCTGGTGATGCAGCTCCATCCGGGCGTCCTACGCGATCATCACTCGGAGATCCATGGGATGTACGGGCCGGACCAAGGGCATGACATCCCGGTGGCTACCGAGTTCACGCGATCGCTGCGGCCGCTGCTGGAGAGGTTCGGGCATGTCGAGGGGTTCCGGCTGGTGCTGTTCACCGTCGACGAGACGGCGTACTCGCGCGAGCTTGCGCCGATCGCCGGCGTCTACCCGTCGGTGCGGCTGGGGGCACCTTGGTGGTTCCTCGACAGCCCCGACGGCATGCGGCGGTTCCGGGACCTCGTGACCGAGACGGCCGGCTTCTACAACACCTCCGGCTTCGTCGACGACACCCGCGCCTTCCTCTCCATCCCCGCCCGCCACGACCTGTCCCGCCGCATCGACGCCGGCTACCTGGCCAAGCTGGTCGTCGAACACCGCCTGGAGGAAGACGACGCCTTCCAGGTGGCCCAAGACCTCGCCTACAACCTCGCCCGCACCACGTACGTACGCTGACTCTTCGCGGCATCTGCAATCGATGGTTGCATATCCTGTCAGAGCTGATCTACTCTCATGCAACCAATTGTTGCAGAAAGAGGGGATCACCATGGCTGACTATTCGACGACCTTCACCGTTCCGCAGTCCGCGGAGGAGGTCTACGCCGCCGTCCTGAACGTCGGCGCCTGGTGGACCGGTGAGATCGAGGGGCGACCGGACGAGGTCGGCGCCGAGTTCGCGTACCGGCATCTCCCCCAGCACTTCAGCCTGCAGCGCGTCGTCGAGCTCGAGCCGGGGCGTCGCGTGGTCTGGCAGGTCGTTGACAGCAAGCTGGCGTTCGTTTCCGAGCCGAGCGAGTGGACCGGCAGCCAGATCGTCTTCGACATCACGCCGGAAGCAGACGGCAGCGGTTCCGATCCACGAGGTCCTGGGCACGCGGCCGTCACGGGTGCCGAGCTCCGGTTCACCCACCTCGGGTTGGTGCCCGAGGTCGAGTGCTTCGGGGCGTGCTCGACGGCCTGGCGGCATTACGTCAACGGCAGTCTGCACAGCTTGATCACCACGGGCGCGGGACTGCCCGATCCGTGGTGAACCTATAGTTGGGCAACTTCTGGGGTCGGCTGGGTGTGGGGGAATTGATGGGACGCGGGTTCAGGTCGGCGAGTGGTGTTGTGCTTGCCGTCTTCTTGCTGGCTGGATGTACCGACGACAAGGCAGCGTCACCGGATCCGGACCCGGGTCAGCCGACCGTCGCAGTGCCGACGGGTGCTCCGGCGGCAGCGAGCATCAAGCTCGGACCGACCGGGCCGGCGGCTGCGAAGGCCAAGTGCGTCGGGGTGGCGATCCCGGTCGGCACAGATCCGCAGCAGGTGATCGACGCCAGTCCCGGCGGCAAGACCTTCTGCTTCAGCAAGGGGCTGCATCGCATCGCGCGGGCGATCCGGCCGACGGACGGATCGACGTTGGCCAGCAGCGAAGGCGCGGTCCTGACCGGGTCGGTGCAACTGAGCCAATGGCAGCCCGCCGACGGACAGTGGGTGGCACGGAACGTGTTGCCCGCGCAGTACAAGTTGAAGGGCAAGTGCGAGGACGAGAAGACCAATCCTTGCCAGCTCGGCGAGCAGGTCTTCGTCGGCGGCGTGCATCTGACGCGGGTGATGAGTCTCGACGAGCTCAAAGCCGGCACCTTCTACGGCGACTATCAGGCCAATGCCCTTTACCTGGCTGACGATCCGGCCGGGAAAGACGTGGAGATGTCGCGGACGCGGACGGCGATCGAGGTGTCCGCGCAGGATGTGACTGTCCGCGGGCTGACGATCGAGCACTTCGCGAGTCTGCCGCAAGGTGGTGCGCTGCAGGTTGGTACCGGCTGGAAGGTGGTCGCCAACGAGGTGCGCTGGAACCATGCGGTCGGGGTGATGGTGATCGAGGGCGACCGGGCGACGGTCAGTGCCAACACCGTGGCCGACAACGGGCAGCTCGGGATCGGGCAGTACCACTCGGCCGACGTGAAGCTGACCGGGAATCTGGTGACGCGCAACAACACCGATGGGTTCTGGATCGCCGACTGGGAGTCGGGCGGGATCAAGTCGACGCGGTCGTCCGGTGAGGTGTCGGGCAACGACATCGTGGCGAACCGTGGGATCGGGATGTGGAGCGACATCGCGGAGTACGACCGGAAGATCGTCGGGAACCGGATCCGGGACAACGCGGCCGACGGGATCCGGTACGAGATCAGCTACCAGGCGGAGATCTCGGAGAATGTTGTCGAGGGCAACGGGTTCGGGACCGGGCGCGGGTCGGGGCCGAGCCTGTGGGACGGCGGCGGGATCAACGTGAACACGTCCGCCGGGGTGACCGTGGTGGGCAACCTGATCAAGGACAACCGCAACGGGATCGCGATCCAGTCGCGGACCCGGGGCGACGGGCCGCGCGGGCAGTACGTGCTGAAGGACGTGCTGATCGAGGCGAACCAGGTGGTGATGGACGAGAAGTCCGCCAGCACCGGTGTGGTGGAGAACAAGGAGTCGCCGGCCGCGGACGGTGCGATCCGGTTCAGCCGGAACAGCTACCGGATCGGCGATCGGCAGGCTGAGCGGTTCGCCTACCGCGGCGCGACGATGACTTGGGAGCAGTGGCAGGCCGCCGGCTTCGACAAGGACAGCGTCTCCAGCTGAGAGCACACCGGCGGCCGGCGAGCGCTGTTGCCGGGTGCGGCGCCAGCCGGAGCAGGTGGCGGGGCTGGGTGTCGCCGCGGCTAGACCCAGCGCTGTTTGGGGGGTTTCGGTGGAGGTGGATGGGCTCTGGCTCTCATCCGGTCGGCGTCGCAGACCGCGGCGGCGACCAGGAGGTGCAGGGTCATCGAGCTCAGGTCGGACAGGCCGCTCTCGTTGAGCGACGCCACCGAGACATAGCCGAGCAGCAACGCGCCGCTGGCCTTCACGTACGGCGTAGGGGCTCGGAGGACCGAGATCCAGGCGATGATGAAGGCGATCCCCACGATGGTGACGGCCAGCAGGCCGGTCTCCCAGTAGAGGCTCAGCCAGCTGTTGTCGATCGCCATCACGTCGATGTCGCCCTCGCCACGACGCAGCAGGACGCGCTTGTTGCCGAGGCCGTGGCCGATGATGGCGGTCTGCAGCGAGACATCTTCGTCGATCACGTAGTGCCAGCTCGTGGTCCGGCCGCTCAGTGAGCTGATCTGCTTGGTCCCCTGCCCGCGCAGCAACCAGTTGTGCAGCGTCGGAACCACCAGGAACGCCAGCCCCATCAGGGCCGGTACGGAGATCGAGGCGATCCGGGCGAACCAGGTCTTCCGCGTCAGGAACAAGGCCAGCACCAGACCGACGGCGATCGCCGCCGCGGCCGTCCGGGTCCGGCTGGCAGCGACGAGTACGACGCCGAGGCCGATCAACACGCTGGCCGGTACGAACGACAGCTTGCGGGCGAAGAACGCGATGATCGCCAACCCCAGCAGGAGTGCGCCGACCTCCCCGACCCGCGGCGGCAGCATCGGGATCAGCACGCCTTGCAGCCGGTAGCCGCTACCGAACGAAGTCAGCGGCCTCCAGGCCACCGTCGGCCGCCAGATGACGCTGAGCACGACCGTCAGCGCCAGCAGCAGATGCGCGATCAGATGCGCGCGGATCAACCGCTCCGGCACCCGGATCAACGGCCGCCACAGCATCAGCAGCAGCACCAGACCGATCATCAGCCGCGCCAGCCGCAGCAGCGGGCCGCCCGGATCGGCGAGCAGGAACGCCGTCGCCGTCGCGAAGAGCGCATAGACCACGTACATCGTGGTGGCCGGGCTCGAGCGGGTCCGGAACCCCGGCTTCGTCGCCGCCAGACAGATCAGGAAGATCCCGCCGAGCAGCACACCCTTCATCAGGCTGTTGGTCGACCCCGTCGACCCCTGTGGCGCCGCGGCGCGCGAGGACCAGGGCTGCACGCCGAGCACCAGCAGGCACCACATGGCGATCCAGAGCCAGCTCGCCTTGGTGCTGTCCGGCTCCTCGACCGTTCCCGGCACCGGCGGTGCCGTCAGCGTCATCCCAGCCCCATCAGCGCAGCGGCAGAGCGGAGGTCTCGGCCGGGGTGAAGTTCGCCGGGATGCCCAGCGTCTCGTCGTGCTTCGAAGCACCGATCAGTACGACGCCCAGCACCGGCGCCCCCGCGAACTTCAGGGCCGCCGTGAGACGGCTCAGCTCGGTCTCCTTGTCCTGACCGACCTGTACCACCACCACCGACGCATCGACGGCAGAGGCCAGCGGCGAGATCCCGTGCCGGCCGACAGAGGCCTGTCCGTGGACGACGACCGAGTAGCCCGGGGGCAGGTCAGCCACGATGCCGGGCACCAGCGACGGCGCGACGGCGAGCGCCGACTCGTCGTGGCTCAGCCCCGGAGGCAGGACGTACAGGTCGGCCACTGTGCCAGGCCGGAACATCTTGCGAGCCCGTACCGCGCGAGTCGGCGCCGGCTCCGTGACGAGGTCGCTCAGACCCTCGTGGTCGGTCACGTGCGAAAGCACCGGCGCACTGCGCAGATCGGCCAGCACCAGCAACGTCTCGCGACCATCGCGCGCGCTCGCCTCGGCCATCGCCAGCGCGATCCCCGCGGTATTCCTGTTGGGCGAAGCAGAAACGACCAGCAGAGCACCGGCGCCGCTGGCCCCAATGCCCTTCGGGTTCAGCTCACGCCGCGCCAGCGCGCCACTCGCCTCGGTGCCCAGCGCCATCGTCTCCGCGGCCGGCAACTGTGGAGTCGCCCGCAGCCAGAACCGCAACCGGAAACCGAGCCGGTACCGCCGGAAGCCGATCGCCGTGGTGATGACCGGCGCACCGGCGGAGCGGGCAGCCTGGTCGCGGGTCAGGATGAACGGGCTGAGATGCGTGCTGAGCAAGGCCAGACCGAACCCGAGCACGAGGCCGAGGATCGCGCCGACGGTGATGTCGCGCGCTACCAACGGGGACGACGACGCGGTGTCCGTCGTGGCCGGCGTGACGAGCGTGCTGCTCGCGCCGACACCCGTCAGCGCCTTGTTCATCGCGGCTGCCTCGTCAGCGGCCTGCCGAGCCTCGGTGGCCAGGCCGACCCGTTGGTCACGCAGCGAACTCGCGCCCGACGTGTCGCCACGCCCCTGCGCCTCGTTGATCTGGGTGACCAGGTTCTTCGACTGGGCGTTCGCGGTCTTGGCCCGGTCGGTGGCCTGGCTGGCCAGCGTGACCAGCAGGTTCTTGGCCTCCCGGCTGCGCTGCGCCAGGTAGATCTGCGCGATCGCGTTCGCCCGGCGGACCGCCTCTTCGGCGGTCGGGCCGTCGATGGTGATCAGGTAGGCGTTGTCGGTGACCGCCTTGACCCGGGTCACGCTCGCCAGCGACTGGATCGAGTCGTCCGTGGTCGGCATCTGCAGGAACTTGGCGACCTCCCGCAGGATCGCCGGGCTGGCCATCACCCGCGCCTGCGTCTCGGCCGGCAGATCAAGGCCGAGCGGGCCGGTCTTGTCCGTGCCGGTCGGCAGATTGCCGACCAGGGCCGGTGGTACGGCCGGCCCGATCACCACCTGGCTCGACGCGGTCCAGCGCACGGTCTGCGACAGCGAGAAGAAGGCGGCGCCGCCGATCCCCAGCAGGACACATCCGATGATCAGCCACTTGTGCCTCAGCAGTGACTGTGCGGTGTCCCGCCAGACGACAGTGCCCGGTTCCATTCCGGTCCCCCAATTTCCCAACACTGGTCACGCGAGGTGACCGGCTCCTTGCCGGGGCCAGGATATAGGCATCGCAAGGGTGGAGCGGCAATCGTCCGTAACGTTCACGCAACGTGACGAAAGCTGGCAACTCGCCGACGATAACCGTTTGGTGACTGGTCAAAGCTCACTTTCTGTGGCCTACTCTGTTCTCGGGGGAATTCTGGGGATCACGAACAACGGGAATCACTTGTAGGGCGCCGGGGTAGGCGCCTGTCCGAGGGGGGACACCGCAGGATGAAGAAGAGATGGCTATTCGCGCGCCTGGGCGCAGTCGGAGCGCTGCTGGCGGGGGCCGGCATCATGGTGCTCGCACCGTCGGCCCAGAGCATCGAGGCCTCGCTCTCCGCGCAGGACAGCCCGGTCTGGCAGACCAATGCCAGCGTGCAGGGCATCGCCGTGGCCGCGGGCAAGGCGTACGCCGGTGGGCGTTTCACCAGCGTCCGGCCGCCCGGCTCGCCGCTGGGCAGCAACGAGGTCGGCCAGGCGTACCTGGCGGCCTTCGACTCGACCACCGGCAACCTGGTCGCGTCGTTCAACCCGGTCCTCGACGGCCAGGTGTACGCCGTGGCCGCGTCGGCCGACGGGTCCCGGATCTTCGTCGGCGGTGACTTCACCACCGTCAACGGCCAGACCCGCAACCGGATCGCCGCCTTCGACACCGCCACCGGCGCGCTGGTCGCGAACTGGAAGCCCTCGGTCTCGTACCGGGTCAAGTCGATCGCAGTCTCCGGCAGCACCGTGTACTTCGGCGGCTCGTTCGGGCTCGTCAACGGCGTCGACCGGCTCCGGCTCGCCGCGGTGACCGCGGACACCGGCACCTTGTTGCCCTGGGCGCCTTCCGTGAACGGCGACGTGTACGCCGTGGACGTGGCCGACGACGGCTCCAAGGCGTACGCCGGTGGCCAGTTCAGCACCGTCAACGGCACCAGCCAGAACACCGTCACCAGCCTGGACCCGGTGACCGGAGCGGTCCTGCCCTTCCCGGGCTCGTCCGCGGTCCCGCCGCCGAACGGCTCCTGCACCACCCGGGTCAAGACCATCGACGCCAGCGGCGACACCGTGTACTTCGGCAACGGCGGTGACGGCGGCGGCTGCTTCGACGGCACCTGGGCGGCCGACATCGCGACCGGCGCTCTGAAGTGGAAGAGCCAGTGCCTGGGCGCCACCGAGGCGCTCAAGATGGTCAACGGCTGGCTGTACAAGGGCTCGCACTCGCACGACTGCGCCAACCAGGGCGCCGGCGGCTTCCCTCAGGGCTTCGGCTACCGCTTCCTGCTCAGCCAGAACCCGGTCGACGGCAAGCTCGGCCCCTGGTTCCCGAACACGGACGCGGACCCCGACAGCACCACCAACGTCGGTCCGCTGGCGTTCGCGACCGGCGGCTCGGACCTGTGGGTCGGCGGCGACTTCCTGCACACGAACGGTGTCGCCCAGCAGGGTCTGACCCGCTTCACCAACGCGACCCCGGGCGCCGCGCCGGCCAAGCCGGCCAAGTTGCTCCCGTACTCGGTCCAGCCGGGTGTCGTCCAGATCAACTTCCCGACGGTCAACGACAACGACGACAGCACGCTGACGTACCGGCTGCTCAAGGGCTTCAGCAACACCACGATCGCGACCTGGTCCGCCAAGTCGACGCCGTGGGACCGGCCCTGGCTGCACTACACCGACACGAACGTCACGCCGGGTGAGGTGACCAACTACCGGGTCGAGGTCTCGGACGGCAGTACGACGATCCGCGGCAACTACTCCGACCCGCTGACGGTGGCGAGCACCGCGAGCACGGCGTACGACCAGATCGTCAACGCCGACGGGCCGCAGGCGTACTGGCGGCTCGGCGAGGCGCTCGGCACGACCACCTCGGTGGACGCCTCCGGGCAGAGCAACAACGGCACGTTCAGCGGCATCACGCTGGGCACCGCGGGCAAGGTGGCCGGCAACACGGCGGCGACGACCAGCTCGAGCACCGGCCGGATGATCGGCGAGAAGGCCTACTCGTTCCCGCAGCAGTTCACCGTCGAGGCCTGGTTCAAGCAGAGCATCACCCGCGGCGGCCGGATCATCGGCTTCGGCAACTCGAAGACCGGGAACAGCAGCGCCAACGACCGGATGCTCTACCTGCGCTCGAACGGCCAGGTCACGTTCGGTATCAACGACGGCACCCAGCGCACCATCAACAGCGTGTCGAACAAGAACAACAGCGCGTGGCACCACGCGGTCGGCACCTACGACAACGGCGCGATGAAGCTCTACATCGACGGCGTGTTGGCCGGCAGCCAGACGATCGGGCAGGCCTCCCTGTACTACGGTTGGTGGCGAGTCGGCAACGACACCACCAGCAGCTGGTCAGGTGGCGGCGCGACCCAGACCGGCATGGTCATCGACGAAGCGGCGGTCTACCCGTACGCGCTCACCGCCGGCCAGGTCACAGCTCACTACAACGCCGGCTGACCAGCAGCCACGCGGAAGCGCACGCTGAGCGGACGGCGAAAGCTTCATAGCACAAAGTCATAACGCCGGTGGGAGCCTGACTTCCAGTCGGGTTCCCACCGGCGCTAGGTTACGGACGCTAATGGACTTTCCCCCCGCCCAGTCCTAAGGAAGTTGATGAAGAAGTTAGTTCTGGCAGTTGTCACGGTCGCCGCGGTGCTCGCCGCGGCGCTGATCCCGTCCGGGCCACCGGTCCAAGCCGCCAACGGCGGCTTCGGTTCGGCCGTGTCGGCGATCAAGCAGACGTCGTGGCAGACCAACTCCAGCGTGAACGCGCTCGCGACCGCCGGCAATGTGGTCTATGCCGGCGGCCTGTTCACCCGGATCCGGCAGCCCGGCAAGGCGGCCGGCCAGGGTGAGGCGGTCCGTACCTATGTGGCCGCCTTCAACCGGACCACCGGCGCGCCGCTGGCGTTCGCGCCGAAGCTGAACGGCGCCGTCTGGGCGATCGCGACCAGCCCGGACGCCAAGTGGGTCGTGATCGGTGGCGACTTCACCACCGTGAACGGGATCAAGCGCAACCACATCGCGATGTTCAGCGTTGCCACCGGCAAGCTGGTCTCCGCCTGGGACGCGTCCGTCGCGACCCGGGTCAAGGCGATCGCGATCTTCGGTAACAGCGTCTTCTTCGGCGGCTCGTTCGGCCGGGTCGACAACACCGTCCGCAACCACCTGGCCGCGGTCCGGCTGATCCAGGGCGACCTGCTGCCGTGGAACCCGAACGCCGACGACGACGTGTACGCGATCGACCTGTCCGACAACGGCACCCGGGTGTTCGTCGGCGGGCCGTTCACCACGATCAACGGCAAGGACCACTACTCGCTGGCGATGGTCGACAACGGCCGCGGCAACGCGTTCGCCTTCCCGGCCGCGGCGGCGATCCCGAAGCCGACGCTCAAATGCACCACCCGGGTCAAGGACATCGACACGCTCGGTACCAAGGTCTTCGTCTCCAACGGCGGCGACGGCGGCGGCTGCTACGACGGCGTGCTGGCCGCGGACGCCGCGACCGGCAAGCTGCTCTGGCAGAACAAGTGCCTGGGCGCGACCGAGGCGATCAAGGCGATCGGCAACTGGGTCTACAAGGGCTCGCACGCCCACAACTGCAGCTCTAGCGGCGCCTTCCCGGACGGGACCGGCACGCACTACCTGCTGGTGGAGAGCGGGATCGACGGCAAGATCGGGCCGTGGTTCCCGAACACCGACGCCAACCCGAACAGCACCACCCAGGTCGGCCCGCTGGCGTTCGCTTCCGGTGGCAACGACCTGTGGGTCGGCGGCGACTTCCTGCACGTCAACGGCAAGGTCCAGCAGGGCCTGACCCGGTTCACCAACGCCGCGGGGGGCGCGGCGCCGGCGGCACCGAAGGTCCCGACCCTGTCGACCGCAGTGACCAACCAGGTGTCCATCAGCTTCAAGGACAGCTACGACCTGGACAACCTGACTCTGACCTACAACGTGTTCCGCGGGGCGACCAACATCAGCTCGCAGAAGTTCACCACGTACTACTGGCAGACGCGCAAGACGATCACGGTCGTCGACAAGGGCGTCAAGAAGGGCCAGTCGGTCAGCTACCACGTCGAGATCCACGACGGAAGAAACATCATGAAGGGCCCGGCGATCGCCGTGAAGGTGAAGTGAGCCCGGGCATGTGACTCCCGGCCGCACCAGGCGGCCTGGGAGTACATCCTTGAGGGGGGATGTCTTGAAGAAGGTGGGGATATTCGCGCTGGGCGGACTGCTGGTGGCAGCGTTGCTGTCACCAGCAGCACCGGCCCAGAGCATCGGCGCTTCGCTGTCGGCTCTGACGAGTCCGGCGTGGCAGACCAACGCCAGCGTGCAAGGACTCGCGGTGGCGAACGGCAAGGCGTACGTAGGGGGACGATTCACCACAGTCCGGCCACCGGGTGCGGCAGCCGGCACGAGTGAGACCGCGCGGACCTATCTGGCCGCGTTCAACCAGAGCACCGGCGCGCTGGACACCGGGTTCAACCACACCCTGAACGGGATGGTCTGGGCGATCGCGGCCACGGCCGACGGTTCCCGGGTCTTCGTCGGCGGCGACTTCACCACTGTCGACGGCCAGACCCGCAACCGGGTCGCCGCGTTCGACACCGCGACCGGCGCCCTGGTCTCCAACTGGAAGCCGTCGGTGTCGTACCGGGTCAAGGCGCTCGCCGTCTCCGGCAGCACGGTCTATCTGGGCGGCTCGTTCGGGCTCGTCAACAACATCGCCCGGCCGCGCCTGGCGGCGGTCACCACGAGCACTGCCGCGCTCCTCCCCTGGGCTCCCCAGGCGGACAACGACGTCTACGCGATCGACGCGGCCGACGACGGCAGCAAGGTGTATGTGGGCGGCACGTTCGCGACCATCAACGGTACTTCGAGTTGGGCCGTGGCAAGTCTGGACCCGACTGACGGTTCCCTGCAGCCTTTCGCGGCGGCGAGCGCAGTACCGGCTCCGAACGCCGGCTGCACCTCGCGGGTCAAGGACATCGAGACCAGCGGCGACCGGGTGTACTTCGCCAACGCCGGTGACGGTGGCGGCTGCTTCGACGGGACCTGGGCGGCCGACGTCGCCTCAGGCAACCTGGTGTGGCGGAGCAACTGCCTCGGCGCGACCGAGACGGTCACCGTCGTGAGCGGCTGGCTCTACAAGGGCTCGCACGCCCACGACTGCAGCTACCAGGGCGGCAACGGGTTCCCGCAGGGAGCAGGTCGCTACCTGCTCACCCAGAACCTCGACACGGGTGAACTCGGTCCCTGGTTCCCGAACACCAACACCGGCGGCCCGACCGTCGTCGGCCCACTGGTGTCCGCGACCGGCGGTACCGACCTCTGGGTCGGCGGCGACTTCACCACGGTCAACGGAGCCGGTCAGCAGAGTCTGGCGCGCTTCACCAACACCGGAGCAGGCGCGGCCCCGGCCAAGCCGGCCAAGGTCGTCCCGGTCAGCTACAAGGCCGGCCAGGTCAAGGTGAACTTCCAGACCGTCGTCGACAACGACGACATCACGCTGACCTACCGGGTACTGCGCAGCTTCAGCAACACCGTCGTTGCCACGTACACGGCCGACTCGCGGTTCTGGAACCGGCCCTGGCTGTCCTTCACCGACACCGGGCTGACCCCAGGCTCCTCGCAGGTCTACCGGATCGAGGTGACCGACGGGAACAACACCCTGCGCGGTGACTACTCGGCAGCGGTGACCGTGGCCAGCGTGGACGCCCCGTACGACCAGCAGGTGATGGCGGACGGCCCGACGGCGTACTGGCGGCTCGGTGAGGCCAATGGGACGGCCAACGCGACCGACTCGTCCGGCCAGGGCAACACCGGCCCGTACTCCGGGGTGACGCTGGGCGTTCCCGGCGTACTGACCAGTGGCGGTAACACCGCTGGTGACTTCGACGGGTCCGGCCGGATGATCGGGCAGACCGTGTTCAGCCAGCCGCAGAACTTCAGCGTCGAGGCCTGGTACAAGACCACCTCGACCGGCGGCGGCAAGATCGTTGGCTTCGGCAACAGCGCGAACGGGACCAGCAGTCAGTACGACCGGCACATCTACCTGCAGAACGACGGCACGGTGGTGTTCGGCCTGTACGACGGCTCGACCCGGACGATCAGCTCGGCGCCGGGCACCAACGACGGCCAGTGGCACCACGTGGTCGGCACGTTCTCGCCGGGTGCGCAGAACTTCTACCTGGACGGTGTCCTGCAGGGCACCCAGAACACCGCGGCCGCTGAGGGCTACACCGGCTACTGGCGGATCGGCGCCGACAACCTGGGCGGCTGGCCGAACGGCCCGTCCAACGCCGGCATCAACGGCACTGTCGACGAGGTCGCCGTCTACCCGATCGCGCTGGATGCGGACCAAGTCGTAACGCATTACGACGCTCGCTAGATAAAGGGAGTGCCGGAGGGGGTCCGGCACTCCCAAGGGGGGAACACACATGAGATTACGAAGAATCACTGCTGCACTCGGTGCGGCAGGGCTCGCGCTGGCCATCCTGCCCGCGCTGCCGGCACCTGGTACCGGAGCCTCGCTCACCGCGGTGGCGGGCTCCACCTGGCAGACCGACGCGAGCGTGCTCGGTCTGGCGGTGGCCAAGGGCAAGGCGTTCGTCGGCGGCCGGTTCACCCGGGTCCGCCCGCCTGGCGCCGCACCCGGCACCAGCCAGACCGTCCGGACCTACCTGGCGGCCTTCAACCAGACCACCGGCGCGCTCGACACCACCTTCAACCACGACGTGAACAACTTCGTCTGGTCGATCGTGGCGTCGCCCGATGGCTCGAAGATCTACATCGGCGGCGACTTCACCCGCGTCGACGGCCAGGTCCGCAACCGGATCGCCGCCTTCGACGCGACCACGGGAGCGCTGCTGCCCAACATCAAGCCGAACGTCTCGTACCGGGTCAAGACGCTGGCTGTCGGCGGTACCAGCCTGTACTTCGGTGGCTCGTTCGGCCTGGTCAACAACGTCGCGCGCAACCGCGCCGCGGCGATCAGCATGGTCGACGGCAGTCTGTTGCCGTGGAACCCGAACGCCGACGCAGATGTCTACGCGATCGACGCGGCCGACGACAACTCCAAGGTCTACCTGGGCGGCACCTTCGCCAAGGTCGGCGGCGTGGCCCACTGGGCCGTGGCCAGCGTCGACAACTCGACCGGCGCACTGCTGCCGTTCGCGGCTTCTACCGCGGTGCCGGTGCCGAAGCCGGGCTGCACGACGCGGGTCAAGGACATCGAGACCAGCGGCGGGGTCGTGTACTTCTCCAACGCCGGTGACGGCGGCGGCTGCTTCGACGGGACCTGGGCGGCGAACATCGCCACCGGCAACCTGGTCTGGAAGAACACCTGCCTCGGCGCCACCGAGACGATCACGATGGTCAACGGCTGGCTGTTCAAGGGCTCGCACGCGCACAGCTGCCCGGGGGCCTTCCCGGACGGCACTGGAGCCCACTTCCTGCTCCTGCAGAACCCAGCCGACGGCAGCCTCGGTCCCTGGTTCCCGAACACGAACGCAGGCCCGCCCACCGAGGTCGGCCCGCTCGTCTCGGCAACCGGCGGCTCGGACCTGTGGGTCGGTGGCGACTTCACCACGGTCAACGGAGCAGGCCAGCAGGGCCTGACCCGCTTCACCAACCTGGGTGCGGGCGCTGCGCCGCTAGGCCCGGTCCTGCCGACCCTGTCCAGTACGACGGCCGGCCGGGTGCAGGCGACCGTCCAGACGTCGCTGGACAAGGACGACATCACCCTGACCTACCGGCTGCTGCGGAGCGGCTCCAACACGGTCGTCGCGACCACGACGGCGAACTCCACCTTCTGGAGCCGCCCGAACGTCACCCTGACCGACACCACGGCCCCGTCCGGTACTTCGCAGATGTACCGGATCGAGGTCTCCGACGGCAACAACACCGTCCGAGGCGGTTTCGCGACCGTCACCGTCCGCTAGAACTCAGATCTGGTACCCGGGCGGCGTCGAACCCGTGCAGCCAGGCGACCTTGTCCTGTAGTTGCTCGACCGACAGCCCGGACAGCATGTCGTTGCGTACCACCCTGGCCTCGCCGGCAGGGTGGTACAGCTGCGTCCCGAGCTCCCGCGCGACCAGGGTCGTCTGCCCAGTGCGATCGCGCCGGGCCTCGACGAACCGCTCCAGCTGGTACTGCGCCTCGCCGTCCGGGCAGTCGAGCAGCTCACCCAGCAGCACGGCGTCCTCGAGGGCCATACAGGCGCCCTGAGCCGCGTACTGCAGCATCGGGTGCGCAGCATCGCCGAGGAGGACTACCCGGCCATCGGACCACTCCGTGATCGGGTCCCGGTCGCAGAGCACCCAGACCCGCCAGTCGGCCCCGAGCTCCAGCAGTCGCCGGGCTGTCTCGCCCAGATCCGGGAACTGCCCGAGCACGTGTGAACGCTCGGCCGGCTGACCTGCCACCGCCACTGACGCGCTGTCGTCTCGAGTGGCTGCCAGGTTCAGCAGCGTCCCACCGGCGATCGGGTAGTGCACGAAGTGCCACTTCGGCCCGGCCCACAGGGTGACCGCGTGCCAGCGGAGGTCCTCGGGGACCAGCTCCATCGGGATGACGGACCGGTAGATGGTGTGCCCTGACACCCGCGGCTCGCCGTCGCCGACCAGTTGCCGCCGGATCGTGGACCTGATGCCATCGGCACCGACCAGCAGGTCGCCCCGGATACTTTCGCCCTTGGCCAGCTGCAGGGTGACGCCGTCCGCGTCCTGCTGATAGCCCGATACCGCGCAGTCGCTCCGCAGCTCGATCAGCGGTGACCGTTGGGCCGCGGCGAGCAGTGGGGCATACAGGTCGGCGCGGGCGACTACGGCGTACGGGTTGCCGAAGCGGGCGCGGTAGTCGTCGTCCAGTCGCAGACTCTGCACGCGCTGCCCGGTAGTACCGTCCATGAATCGCAGTTCGTCGATGTAGACCGCCCGCTCGCGGACCTCGTCGCCGATGCCGAGCAGGTCCATCGCCCGGAACCCGTTGGGGCCGATCTGGATACCGGCGCCGAGCTCGGCGAAAGCCGCTTGCCGTTCGAGGACGACGACCCGGTGGCCGCACTCGGCGAGCGACACCGCCGTCGCGAGTCCGCCGATGCCACCCCCGGCGACCAGGATCGTGCTCATCGGGACACCAGCACATTGCTGGCGAGCAACCGGCTGAAGGCGTCGTGCAGCAACAGCACGCCTTCCTCGGTCAGCACGGACTCGGCATGGAACTGCATCGACGCGAACCGCGGTCCGCGCAGCGCGTGCACCTCGTTCGTCACCGGGTTCCGGCTGATCTCGACGTCGCCGATCCGGTCCGTCGCGGAGCGTGCGGCGAAGGTGTTGTAGAAGCCGACCCGGGTCGGACGGCCGAACAGGTCGATCTCCTTCTGCACACCCTGGTTGGGCTTCGGGCAGCGCTCGACCTCCAGCCCGAGGACACCGCAGAGCACCTGGTGGCTCAGGCAGACCGCCAGGAACGGGCGCTCCTCCGCGATCAGCCGCTTGATCGTGCCCTGCAGGTGCGCGATCTTCGGGTGCTGCAACTCCCCCGGATCGCCAGGCCCAGGACCGGCCACGACGAGGTCGTGATCCTCGATCCGGTACGGCTCGTCGTACCGCCGAACGGTGACCGTCAAGCCGAGCGAGCTCAGCTGGTGCGCGATCATCGACGTGAAGGTGTCCTCCGCGTCGATCACCAGCACGCTCCGGCCGGCCAGATCGTCAGGCCTTGCCGAAGGCAACGACCGGTCGTTGAACCAGAAGCCGGAGATACCGGCGTTGCGACCCTGCAGGGCGCTACGAACCTCCGGATGATCCGCGAACCGCGAACCGGTACCGCCGGCCAGCGCGGCCAGCAGCCCAGCCGCCTTCGCCCTCGTCTCGGCCACCTCGGACAACGGGTCCGAGTGCCGGACCAGCGTGGCGCCGACGCCGATCGAGAGCCGGCCGGCGCTGGAGATCTCGGCGGTCCGGATCAGGATCGAAGAGTCCATCGTCCGGCCACCGGCCGGGTCCGAGCCGATCAACGCGACCACGCCGCTGTAGTAGCCGCGGCCATTGAGCTCATGCCGGCTGATCACCTTGCAGGCGCTCTCCAGCGGGCTACCGGTGACGGTCGGCGCGAACAGGGTCTCGCGCAGGATCTCGCGGACGTCGCGACTGGTCCGGCCCTCGATCAGGTACTCGGTGTGGGCCAGCCGGGCCATCTCCTTCAGGAACGGGCCGACGACCGTGCCGGCGCCGTCGCAGACGCGGGCCATCATTTTGAGTTCCTCGTCGACAACCATGTAGAGCTCGTCGGTCTCCTTGCCATCAGCAAGGAAACCGAGCACGCCGTCGAGGGTCGGGCCGGAGGCCGGATAACGGTAGGTGCCGCTGATCGGGTTCATCACGGCGGTACCGCCGGAGACGCTGACGTGCCGTTCCGGGGTGGCGCCGACGAAGGTCCGGTCGCCGGTGTGCACGACGAAGGTCCAGTACGCGCCCGTCTCCGAGCTCAGCAGCCGGCGGAAGAACGACAGCGCGTGGGCGACGCCGTACCCGGTGATCTCGGCCGTGAACGACCGCTTGATCACGAAGTTCGCGCCCTCGCCGGTACCGATCTCGTCCTCGACGACCCGGCGCACGATCTCGGCGTACGTCTCGTCCTCGACGTCGAACCGCCCGTTGACCAGCGGCGTCGGCAGGTTCGGCAACCGTCGCATCAGCTCGTCGAGCGGTACGACGGCCTGCTCGGCGACCTGTAGCACCAGCAGCGGGGCACCATCGTCGGTGCACTGGAAACCACGTTCGGCGAGCTGGCGGTACGGCACCAGGACCAGCGTCTCGTGCTGCCCTGCAGGTGCGTCCGCAGCCAGCGGGATGTCGGCCAGCGTCTCGACCGCGCCCGACTCCCCCACGATCAGGTCGACCCGATCACGGCCGGCTGTCTCCGGTCGGTAGAGCAGCGCGAACGGCGGTACACCGTTGCCATCAGCAAGTACTTGGTCGAGCAGGGCGGTCATACCAGGACCTCCTCGGCGACCAGGGACCCGAGCAACACGTCGGTCGGCGCGACGACGGCGCAGCGCTCGGCGGCGTACATGAGAGCCGTCTGGTGGTACGCCGAGTTGAAGTCGGCGACGGCGTCAGCGGCGAGGAAGGCCTCGATGTCGTTGGTGAAGGCGTCGCAGAGGCTCATCAGCACACCGACGTGCGCGTACACGCCGCAGACGATCAACTGGTCGCGGCCCGCGGCACGCATCCGCTCGAGCAGATCGCTCTTGTGGAAGGCGCTGTACCGCCACTTCGTGAACACCCAGTCGCCCTCGGCCGGAGCCAGCTCGGGCACCAGCGCACGGTCCTCGGGCGACGGCGTCATGCCGGGACCCCAGAAGTCCTTGAGCAGGCCGCGCTCTTCCACGGTCATCCCGCCCGGCTGGGCGGTGTAGGCCACCGGCATACCGAGCTCGGCGGCCGCCTTGCGAAGCCGTGCGGCGTTGTGCACCAGGGTTTTCACCGGTGCCGCGTCGCCGAACGGCCGGAGAAAGTACCGCTGCATGTCATGGACGAGCAGCACCGCACGCGCCGGGTCCGCCTGCCACCCGGCGATGTTGTCCGGCAACTCGCTCGCCACCGGCATCTCGTACGTCTCGATCAGGGGAATTCCAGCCATCATGTCCTCCTTACACGCCTAGGGTTGCGCCGCCGTCGACCGTGAGGTCGTGCATCGTGATGTGTCCGGCCTGGTCCGACAGCAGGAACAGCACTGCTGCCGCGATGTCGGCCGGCTGGGCGATCTTGCGCAGCGGGATACCGAGCTTGTACGCCGACGGGGTGCCCGCGATCGAGCTCTCCGGGCCGGCGCCGTCCTTCCAGAGACTGGTCAGCATCGCGGTGTCGGTCGAACCCGGCGCCACCACGTTGCAGCGGATCCCGTACTCCGCGGCCTCCAGCCCGAGGCACTTGGTGAACATCGCAGCGGCGGCCTTCGAAGCGGCGTACGCGGCCATCTCGGTCCGGGGCGTGTTGCCTGCGTTCGACGCGATGGTGACGACCGCCCCGGAACGACGGCCGGCCATCCGCTCGATCACGGCTCGCGAGACGTAGAACGTGCCCGTGGCGTTGACCGCGAACGTGCTGGCCCAGTCCTCGTCGGTCAGCTCGCGAGTGGTGCCGAGCCGTAGTACGCCGGCGCCGTTGACCAAGTAGTCGATCGGACCGAGCCTGCGCTCGACCTCGTCCACCACAGCGGCGACATCCTGGCTCGACGTGATGTCGAGCCCGAACGCCTCGGCCCGCAGCCCGTCCGCGACGAGCAGCTCGACCTGCTCCTTCAGCACCTGCTCGGACCGGTCGGCCGCCGCGACGATGACACCTTCGCGGGCGAGCGACTCGATCACCGCAGCGCCGATGCCGCCGGCCGCGCCGGTTACGAGAGCTACCTTGCCCTTCATGACTGCCACTCCTTGGCGACGGTGATCGCCTGGTTCGGGTTGAGCCGCGGGTCGCAGAAGCTCGTGTACACGTCGCCCACCTCGTGGAGGCGGTTCAGGTCATCGGCGCACTCGGTCACGCCCGTCGGCGTCGTCTCCAGGTGCAGCCCACCAGCCACACCACCAGCAGCCGGTACTACGCGCTGGAAGTCCCGTACCTCCTGGATGACCCGCTCGACCAGGCGGGTCTTCAACCCACTGGGCGTGCTCATCGTGTTGCCGTGCATCGGGTCGCACATCCAGATGGCCGGGTGTCCGGCGGCCCGCACCGCAGCCACCAGCGGCGGTAGCCGGTCGGTCAGCGCGTTCGCACCCATCCGGCTGATCAGCGTCAGCCGGCCGGGCTCGCGGTCGGGGTCCAGTTGCTCGCAGATGGCCAGCAGGTCGTCTGCCGTCGTACTCGGTCCGACCTTGCAGGCAACGGGATTCGCCACCATCGCGAGCATGGTGAGATGCGCGCCGTCCACCTGACGGGTGCGGTCGCCGATCCAGGGCCAGTGCGTGGAGGTGAGCAGCGCGCGGCCGTCGGAGTCGCGACGGATCATCGGCAGTTCGTAGTCAAGCAGCAGCGCCTCGTGGCTCGTCCAGATCGGCGCGTGCGCGACAGGATCGCCGGCTGCACCGCGGTCCCGCAGCGCACCGGATACCGCTGCGGCAAGGTGGTACCCCGCGAGCAGCCGCTCCGGCTGCGCCCGGCGCGACACCGGGTCCGCCTCGGGCCCGTTCACCATGTGGCCACGGAAGACCGGCAGCTCCTGGCCGTCCACGTGCTCGGTCGGCTTCGACCGGGGCTTGCCGAACTGGCCGGCGATGCGGCCGACGCGGAGCACGCGGCGGCCGGCGTTCAAAGACATCACGGAAGCCAGTACGTCGAGCAGTGCCGCCTTCGGAGCGACCGCCTCCGGGGTGCACTCGGCCGGGTCCTCGGCACAATCCCCTGCCTGCAGGACGTTCAGCTCGCCGGCCGCCACCCGGGCGAGCAACGCCTTCAGGGTGTCGATCTCGGTCCCGTCGACGAGCGGCCGGGCCTCCTCCAGCTCGCTCGTCACCGCCGCCAGTTGGGCGGCGTCGTGCCACTCCGGCTGCTGAACGGCCGGCAGCGATCGCAGAAACTCACGATCCACCCCGGCTTCCGCCAGCGGGTCCGCTGCGAGATTGCTGTATCCGGCTGTCGCACCGCTCACTGGATCCTCCTCAGAACGAACGAAAGTCTCTTGTCTGCCTGGACAAAGATCGCTTGGCCGGGCGGTGCGAAGTAGGGATTCGACCGGACTTCGTCACCTCACCGTTACTTGGTCACTTCCTCAAGCAAGCGTTGTAATGGGGCAACGAAAAACCCCTGACCCGCGGCTGCGGATCAGGGGTTCGGAGTGCTGCTGGGTCAGTACGTCAGGACACTGCTCGCAAGGCCGTTTCGTCAAGCCCCACACGCGTCTGGCCCGCCTCGGCCAGCGCGCGGACGGCATGTGCGATCGATGCCAGGGTCGCGTGCCGGTGCCAGCCCTGGAAGCTGCGGCCCTCGAAGTCCTGGATGCCGACGTCCTTGGCGATCGCCTCGAAATCCTGGTCCACCCGCGGGACCAGCTTGGACAACCGCAGCAGCTCCGCCGTCGACCGGCTGGTCACATCGGTCAGCCACAATCTGTCCGGCTTGGGGCCTGGCCTGTCCCACTCGGCCAGCAGTAGCAGCGACAGCCGGCCCTGCGGGGTCGGCAGCATCACCCGGATGGCCGCCGCGCAGCTTCGGCTCAACCTGAGCTGCGGGTCCAGCCAGTAGACCTGCCGGCGCAGGACGCCGGCCGAATCCGCCAGCCTGCTGGCGGAGATCAACTCACCAGCTTGGTTCTGCAGCCGGGCATCCGCTCCGGCCAACTGCAGACCTGCCCCGACCTGGATCATCACCGGTACTCCGGCGGCGCGGAACTCCCGCAAGGCGGCGACGAGGTCGAGTGACCCTACGCTCAGTACGGCCGGCAGCGGATCTGCGTCCCGGTAGCCGTCGACCAGATCCAGCACCGACCGGCAGGCTGCCTCACCGGGGAACGTCTCGGCCTGCTGCTCCGGAACCCCTGCCCGGCGACGCCGATCGGTGTCGGTCACCCAGGCCTCGGGCAGCTGCAGACGCCAGTTCATCGGCGTACTCGCCGTCTCCGAAGCCGCCCACGCGCCGAACGCCTGCTGGCTGTTGACGGTCTGGCCGAGCATCCGGACGAAGGCCTGCCCCACCCCGACGGAGTGGTTGCCTGCCTTCGGCACGATCATCTGCCGGACCACCCAGGCCTGCGGCTCCAGGCTGTGCTGCAACTGGGCCCGCAGTGCCTGGCGAACCGGCATCCAGTCCCAGGGAGAGTTGCTGATGAAGTGCTGCATCCGCTGCTGCTCGGCGTCACCGCCGTACTGCTCGGCGAGTGAGCGCATCGTCTTGCGCCCCTGGACCGTCAACAGACCATGCACGTAGCGCATCGCGGTGGCGCGCTGCCCCCGTCGCGGCAGCGACGCGAACAACGGACCGTAGAACTCACCGACCGGGTCCTCGAGCTGACCGATCGACGAGGCCGGTTGAATGACCGAACGCGTTGACACAATCCCGTCCCCTCCACACCGACAGAGCCTCACTTGCCGTCGGATACGAAAGCATAACAAACCAAAGGGTCGGTTTCTGTCCAGCGCCCAAATTTGGAACTAACTTGCCTGAGACGGCAGGGGCGTCAGCGCGCGAGCGACAGCTCGGTGGCCAGATGCGGCAGTACTCCGGGCACCGCGATCCCCGGCAGCAGGTACCGCCAGAAGGTGCTCAGGCGCTCGGCGAGGTCGTCTCGCCGGCTGTAGACCTGGGAGACCAGCTGGATGCCGGTGAACGACGCCACCACCAGCTCCGCGACCGCCGCGGGCTGGACGTGCCCGAGCAGTTCGCCGTTCTCCTTCGACTCGGCCAGCAGCCCGCCGCAGATCTCGATCCACTTGGCGTACGGGCTCGCCTGGCTGGCGCCCAGCAGGTTCAAGGTGCGCTCCTCGACGGTCAGCCGGACCCCCGCTCGAAGCACTACGTCGGTCTGCAGCCGGGTGGCGATCAGCTGGGTCAGGCAGACCAGATCCTGCAGCTTCGACCCGGTCTCGGGCAGCTCCAGATCGACCGTCTGGGCGTCGATCACGCCGAGGGCCAGCGCCTCCTTGGAGGCGAAGTGGAAGTACAGCGCACCCTTGGTCATCTTGCTGCGGTTCAGGATCTCGCTGATACTGGCCGCGTCGTAGCCGACCTCGTCGAAGACCGACGCGGCCGCCAGCAGCAGCACCTGCCGGGTCCTGATCGCGCGCTCTTGCTGGGCCACTGAATCCATCCTCCCTCGGTCCGACGGGTTCGCCCCAGGGTAAGACCAGGGCAAACCAGCGTGAAACCAGACCGTAAGGTCTGTATATTTCTATCAGACCAGCGCTGGACCGAACCAGCGGGCGATGGCCCGGTCGAGGGTGATGGGGTCGTCGTCGCGGCCGCGAGCGCTCCAGGCCACGTAGCCGTCGGGTCGCACCAGCAGCGCGTCAGTGCCGACCCAGGAGTCGGCAGTGGCACTCACCACCTCCAGCTGGTCCGGCCGTCCGGCCGCCACGGCTCGCAGGTCCGCCCGCGCGGCGAGATCCAGCAAGAACGCCTTCCCCTCGTGCTGAAGCCGCGCCACGGTGATGATTCCTTCGCTGGTCTTCAAGCGCAGATCCGGCGCCAGCTCACCGGCCAGCGGCGCATCCGGGAGGCCCACGTCGTACGCGACATCCATACCGCTGATCATCCGGCCCAGGTACTCGTTCACCTGATCCAGTCCCATCAGCTCGCGGAACAGGTCACGCAGCCAGTCGACTCGTGGGTCGGGCTGCATGAGGGCGACTTGCGCCCGTACGTTCCACAGCACCCGCGCGCCGATCGGGTGCCGCTCGGAGTGGTACGTGTCCAGCAGACCGGGTGGCGCCCAGCCGTGCACCGCCGCGGCCAGCTTCCAGCCCAGGTTGAGCGCGTCCTGCAGACCGAGGTTGACGCCCTGGCCGCCGGCCGGGAAATGCACGTGCGCGGCATCACCGGCCACGAAGACATTGCCCTTGCGGTACTGCTCTGCCTGCAGCGCCGCGTCGCCGAACCTGGTCAGCCAGCCGGCGTCGGTCATCGGCACATGCCGGCCCGCGATGTAGTCGACGGTCTGACTGAACTCCTCCAGCGTCAGCGGAGCGTCCCGGTTCTCGTGCGGCCCACGGAAGTCGTAGGCGAAGATCCGGCTCGGTCCACGGAGCGAGGCCGACACCATCGTCCAGCCACGTTCGTTGCGCTGCCAGCCCTGCGGAGCGTTGTACGGATCCAGCAGCTGCACCTCCCCCAGCATCGCGGCGACGGTCGCCTCCGTACCGGTGAAAGGGATCCCCGCACTCTTCCGCACTGCGCTGCGCGGGCCGTCGCACCCGACCACGTACCGAGCGGTGAAGCGGCCCTCGGCCGTCTGCACCGACACATGGTCGCCGTGATCGGTGAGGTTGACGACCTCCTCGCCGCGGAAGACCTCAGCCCCGCGACCGATGGCCTGCTCGGCGAAGACGCGCTCGGCGTACGCCTGCGGGCTCCCCACGATCGCGGGCCCCTCGTCGACGACCTCGGCCAGATCGAGGTCGAACATGCCTGCGAAGTGGAACGGGACCGGACCGCGACCGGACTGGTTCACCGCCACCAGCTCCAGCAGCCCGCGCCGCTCGAGAACCTGAGCAGTGCGGGCATGCAGCGTGCCGGCCTTGGACCGGCCGGTGGGCGCGACGAGCGCCTCGAGCAGACCGACGCGGACGCCCTGCAGCGCCAGCTCAGCGGTGAGCAGGGAGCCGACTGGGCCGGCTCCCACCACAACTACATCGAAGTCATAGGCGGTGATCGGCATGAGACTCCCCCAGAGAAAGCCGTGGAATGAATGACCGTACGTGGATAGTCGTACAGTTCGCCCACAACGGGTGTCAACCAGGCTTGACGGAGTTAGTCAGTACGGTTGTCCGCGTACACTTTCTGCCGTGCTGGAGCCACATCACCCGACCCGTGACCAGATCCGCCTCGAGGACGTCCTGGCCGCTCTCGGCAACCCGCTGCGGATGACAGTGCTGCAGGTTCTCGCCGGCGGCGGGGAGTACCCGTGCGGCGCGATCGTCGAGGGAGTCTCGAAGTCGACGCTCACCCACCACTGGCGGGTGCTGCGCGAGAGCGGCGTGATCAACCAGCGCGCCTCCGGGCGGGAGCTGCTGCTGTCGCTGCGTCGCGAGGACCTCGACGCCCGCTTCCCCGGCCTGGTCGCCACGATCCTGACGGCGCACCACTCGTCGTGAAACCCTTGTATTACAGGGCAAAAAGATCGGCGGGACAGCTGCTACTCTGCCCCGCCGATCGTCCTAGGACGCAACGAATGCGTCTACCATCTACTCAGTGCTAGGCGGTGACACCGCCGTCGGCGACCAGGTCGTGACCGACCACGAACGCGGCCTCGTCCGAGGCCAGCCAGAGCACGGCCGACACGATCTCCTCGGTACCGCCCACGCGGCCGATCGGCACGACGCTCGCGAGCCGCTCGGCGCGACCCTCGGCGTCCTCGCCCGGACGGAGCGACATCGAGGTGTCGGTCGCACCGGGGCTGACGGCGTTGATCCGGATGCCGTCCTTGATGTGGTCCAGCGCGGCGACCCGGGTCAGCGTGCTCGCGGCGGCCTTCGAGGCGGCATAGGCGGCCATCCCGGGACGGCGGCCGTGGGCACCGATGTTCGAGCTGGTGTTGACGATCGCGCCACCACCGTTCTCCCGCATGTGCTGGATCTCGTACTTCAGCGAGAGCATCAGCCCGGTCAGGTTGATGTCGATGGCGGGCTGCCAGACCTCGAGGTCGATGTCGCCGACCGGTCCCGGCTTGGGGAAGACACCGGCGTTGTTGTGCGCGATGTGGAGTCCACCGTGCTGCTCGACCACGGTCCGGACCAGGTTGGCGACGTCGTCGGCCTTGCTGACGTCGGCCTCGACGGCGCTCGCCTTGCCGCCGGCCGCCTCGATCAGCGCGACCGTCTCCTTGATTCCCTCACTACCGCGCGCCGCTGCCACCACGGTGGCCCCTTCGCGCGCGAACGCGAGGGCGCTGGCCCGGCCGATGCCGCTACCGGCACCGGTGACCAGAACGACTTTGCCCCCGAAACGATCAGTCATGTACTGCTCCTTCTTCTTGTAGCGTGGGAATTTCGGTACCAACCGCCCGCGGTCCGCGCAGTACGGCGAACCCGGCGGCCGCGAGCAGGAACGCAATGGCCCCGATGGCCAGTGCGAAGCTGTAGCCGGACGTCAGCGCCGAGGCGCCGGCCGTCCCGTTGGCGGTCAACCCGTCGGTCCGGGCGGCGGCCACTGTGACCAGGATGGCAAGTCCGACGGCAGGCCCCATCTCCAGTGCGGTCGTCGCCACCGCACCGGCCAGACCAGCCTGTCCAGCGGGCACATCGCTTGTGGCCGAGACAGTCGCGCCGGCGAACACCATGCCGACGCCGACCGGGAAGACGATCAGGCCGACCAGTACCGGCCCGACGTACGGCGTGGTGGTGCTGATCAGGCTCAGCGCACCAAGTCCGGCCGCGCAGACGACCAGACCGGCGAGCGTGATGACGCGCGGGCCGAAGCGGCCCACCAGGCGTCCGACGTTCGAACCGGTCGCTACCAGAGCGAGACCGAACGGGACGAAGGCCGCGGAGGCCTTCAGGGGCGAGTAGCCCAGTACTTCCTGGAAGTACAGCGACAGCATGAAGAAGATCGTCGTGATGCCGGCAGCGCCGAGGAAGACGGCAAGCAGGGCCACTGCCCGGCGCGGCGACGAGAGGAAGGCCAGCGGCAGGAGCGGACGGCTCACCCGAGTCTCAACCAGGACGAACAGCCCGAGCAGCACCACGCCGCCGATCAACGTCACGAGCACCAGGGGCGAGGTCCAGCCACGCTCGGGAGCCTCGACCAGGCCGTAGCCCAGGACGGTGATGCCCGCGGTGACCAAGATCGCGCCGAGGATGTCGACCCGTTCACGCGGCGCGGTCTCACCCTGCGGCAGCATCCGCGACGCGAGCGCCACCGCCACCACGGAGACCGCTACCGGTACGACGAACGCCCAGCGCCACGAGTCCCACCAGGCGACAACGCCTGACAGCAACATGCCCGCCGTACCACCGAACGCCGCGAGCCCACCCCAGACAGCCATCGCCCGGGCATGCCTGGCCGGCTCGGAGTACACGAGGCCGACCAGTGCCATCGCTGCGGGCACCGCGAACGCAGCACCGACCCCCTGGACGAACCTGGCCGACAGCAGCACCCCGAACCCGGGCGCGAGACCGGCGGCGGCCGAACTGATCGCGAACAGGGCGGTGCTCACGATGAAGACCCGGCGAGCGCCGTACAGGTCCGACAGCCTGCCGCCGAGCAGCAGCAGGCCGCTGAAGGACATCCCGTACGACGCGCTCAACAGCACCAGCTCGGCCCGGCTCAGGCCGAACTCCTGCTGAATGTCGGGCAGCGCCACGTTCAGCACGGTCATCCCGAGGATGAGCACGAACTGGACCGAGGCCAGGACCGCGAAAGCGCCACCTGTTGATTGGACGCTGCTGGATCTTGAGGTCATGATGGCAAGCCGATCGATTGGGAGTGCCGGAAGATGTTCCGCGGGTCGTATGCGGCCTTGACCCGCTGAAGCCGTGGGTAATTGTCTTTGTAATAAAGGGTGTGCCACGGAACGCCGGACCTGTTCTGCGCCGGGTCGGTGATGTCGCTGTCCGGGTAGTTGATGTAGCAGCCGTCCGTCTGGCCGGTCGGCGTCGGAACCGGGTAGCCACCGGTGCTCGCGAAGACGTCACGGAACACGTCGCGGGTCCAGGCGAGGTTGACCGCGTCGTCGTCCGGGTCGCCCCAGAAGCTCTGGAACAGGCCCTTGAAGAGCGAGTCCCGCTGCGCCGAGGCGGTCGCGTCGGAGCGGACGCTGTTGATCTTGCCGCCGTACGACAGCAGCACGACCATTGACGCCGGGTTGTGGTGATCCTCCCGGGTCAGGTGCCGGTACATCGCCGCGATCTGGTCATCGGTCAGCCCCTGACGCAGGTACGCCGACTTGTGGTGGCCCCGCAGGGTCGGGTTCGTCAGGGTCGGGTTGCTGGTGCCCAGCAGCTTGACCGACGACAGCCACGGCAGGCGCTGCGGCGTGAAGAACTCAGGCAGCGGCCCGAGCTCACCGGCCGGCGAGTGCAGCGGCTGGATGTCCAGGTCGGCGGTGAGGTCGGTGAGGTAGTCCTGCAGCAGGCGCTCCGCGTTCGGTACGCCGGCGTCGATCTGGGTCAGCAGACCGATCGACCCATTGGACTTGTGGTTCATCATCAGGAAGCTGCAGAGCGCGGCGTACGGACTGTCGGGTGTGTTGTTGCGGGCGTGGAACGCGCCGAACTTGCGCACCAGCGACTTGTGCGCGGCCGGGGTGAGCGAGCTCCAGGGCAGACCGACACCACTGACCAGTACCTCGCGCGGCGGGTGGATCAGCTGCTGCGCGGGATCCGACCCGGTCGAGCCGGGTGTACGGAACCAGTACCGCGTGACGATGCCGAAGTTGCCGCCGCCACCACCAGTGTGGGCCCACCAGAGCTCACGGTTGGGGTCGTTGGACTCGCGGGTCGCGATGACCGCGCGGGCCCGGCCGCTGGCGTCGACCGTGACGACCTCGATGGCCTGAAGATGGTCGACGGTCAGGCCGTGGCGCCGCGAGAGCATCCCGTAGCCGCCACCGCTGATGTGGCCGCCCATGCCGACCGAGTAGCACATACCGCCGGGGATGGTGACTCCCCAGCCCTTGTACAGCGACTCGTAGACCCGCAGCAGCGTCGCGCCGGCCTCGACGGAGAACGCCTTGCGGTCCTCGTCGTAGCTGACCGCGGTCATCTGCGAGGTGTCGATGACGACCTGGACGGCCGGGTTGAAGACGAAGTCGGCGTAGCAGTGGCCGCCGCCGCGGACCGAGATCCGCTTGCCGGCGCTGACCGCCTCCTGGACGGCCCGGACTACCTGGGCGGTGGTGGTGACGAGTCGGACGGACTCGGGTCGGCCGACCCAGCGGGAGTTGTTGCCGACCACCAGGTCGGCGTACCGCGGATCACTGGGCAGCACGGTGACAGCGTCTGTCGTGCGCAGTGCCTCCGCCGTCGGGGCGCCCTGGGTGGCAAGCGCAGCAGTACCCGCCGCGGCGGCAGCGCCGCTGGCGAGGAAGCGTCGTCTGTTCAGCATGGTGTTTCGGTCTCTCCTGGGTTCGGGCGGGAACGAAGGGTGGATGAGGTCAGCTCGGCCACAGCAGGCCGAGGCCGAGTTGCTCGGCGAAGTCCTGCGTGCGGGCGGGTGACCAGCGATCGCCTACCGGTGCCGCTGCCCCCAGGTCGAGCGGGTAACCGGCCTCGGCGAAGAACCTTTCGAACCCGCCGGGGGTGGTGATCACGTAGAAGTCGGCCGTGTCGGACTCGACCAGATAGGAGTGCGGAATACCGCGCGGCAGGAAGACCACCCCGGCGCCCTCGATCTTCGAGGTCTCTTCTCCCGCGGTCACCACGACGTGGCCACCGCGGACCATGAAGATCTCGTCCTCGAGGGTGTGGATGTGTTTCGGTGCCCGCTCACCGGCCTTGGCCGCGAAGTGCGTGATCCCGAGCGCCCCCGCGGACTCCTCCGCGGTCAGGCAGGTGGTCACGATCGAGCCGACGCCCCACAGCCGTGAGCGGCTCGGGTCCGTCGGCACGATGGCTGGGACTGGTGTGGTCATGGTCGTTCCAATGCGGGTCGTCGCGGGGATCTACTGCCGTCGCCACGGTCACACGCGGCCGCTGAGCCGGACAACGAGCGCTCCGGTACTTAGTCAGGTCCAATCCGGGTACCGGGACGCCGTCCGTGAGACAACGAGTCCCCGGGTGGAGAGCAGACCGGCCGGTATGTATCTTGCTAGACACCGGCCCCGCCTGGCCGGTACCGAGGGGAGTCGGGCGGCCTCGCGCCGCCGACTCGATAGAGGGGTCCGACGAGCATGTCCACACCGATCGCCATCGCCGCGGATCGCGGCCCGCTGACGGCTTCGATCCCGGTGCTGACCAGCACCGTGCCGAGCCAGTACGTCCATCGCGCCGCCGTCGCCGAGGTGCTGCTCACCTCCTGGCACGCCGACGGCCCGGACAACTTCACCGTCACGGCTCAATGGCCGCGCTGCCATTCCTTCTACACACCGGTCGCCGGGCACCGCTGCCAGGATCCGATGCTCGGCGCCGAAACCGTCCGCCAGGCAGGGCTTCTGCTGGCGCACACCGAGTTCGGAGTACCGCTCGGCCACCAGTTCCTGGTCTCCGAACTGTCCTTCGAGACGACCCCGGAGGCCCTGCGCGTCTCCACCACGCCGACAGACCTCGAGCTCCAGGTCAGTTGTCACGACATCGTCCGCCGCGGCGACCGCCTCACCGGCATGCGCTACGAGGTGAAGTTCCTCCGCGACGGTGTCCTGGCCGGCTCAGGCCACGCCAAGTACACCTGTACTTCGCCCTCGGTCTACCGCCGGCTCCGGGCCGATCGGGTCCTGGGCCCGCTCCCCGAGCTCGAACCGGAGTGCCCGGTCGCCGTCGGCCGGACGGACCCGCGGGACGTCGTACTGACCCCGTTCGACGACGGCGTCCGTCAACTGCGGGTCGACCTCTCGCACCCGGCGCTGTTCGATCATCCGCTCGACCACGTACCGGGAATGCTGCTACTGGAAGCGGCTCGGCAGGCCGCCATCGCCGCGTCCTTCCCGGAGTCGGTGCTCCCGGTCGCACTGGACATCCAGTTCTTGCGCTACACCGAGCTGGACCAGCCGTGTGTGGTCAGCACCGCACGCGGCGAGACCGGCGACGACGGCCGGACGCCGATCGAGGTGACCGCGACCCAGGAGGGCGAAGCCGTCTTCACCTCGACCGTGATCGTCCAGCCGGTCCACTGACAGATGACGACGGTCAGCATCACCGGCGCGACCGGATTCGTCGGCAGACAAGTCGTTCGGGCACTCACCCGGCCTGACGTCAGTCTCCGTCTCGCCAGTCATCGCAAGGAGATACCGGACGCACCGGACGGCAGTGTCGTGCTACCGGTCGATCTCACCGTCCCGGGGTCGCTGGCCAGGCTGTGCAACGGTGCTGACGTCTTGATCCACTGCGCGTCCCTGATCGGCGGCACGCCCGCGGCGAGCAACGCGGTGAACGTCGAAGGCACCCAGGCGCTGCTCCGGGTGGCGGCTAGGGCCAACGTCAGCCGGGTGATCTACCTGAGCACCGCGAGCGTGTACGGCCGTGGCGTGTACCGCAACGCCTCACCCGACGAGCTCGTACCAGCACCCTTGTCCGTGGCCAGCCGCACGAGGCTCGCCGCGGAACACGAGGTCCTGGCTGCAGGTGGTGTCGTCGTACGGCCCTATCTCGTCTATGGCGACGGCGACCGCTGGGTCATTCCCGGACTGGTGAAACTGCTCGGCACGCTGCGCGCCGACGTCGACGGCTGGCCGGCGCGAGTGTCGATGGTCGAGGTGGAGGACCTCGCGCAGGGTCTCGCCGGCCTGGCTCTGGCCCCGGCACTCACCTCGACCATCTACCACGGGAATCACCCACTGCCCGTGCCCGTGGCCGAGCTCATGCAGGCCGTCTCCGCCTTGCTGCCAACGACTTCCGGCGGACCTTCGAGTCTCACGTACGACGAGGCTGCCGCGCAGCTGACCGCCATCGGCGGCTCGACGCACGCGCTCGACATGATCGCCACCGACCACTGGTTCGAGAGCGCCAGCCTCTGGCGCGACACCGCCTGCGACCCCGGCCCAGGCTTCACCGACCGGTTCCCGCGCAGCCTCGACTGGTACCGCCAGAGCTAGCGCGGGTTCGCCGCTCGGTGGGCGGCGATGGCTCGGTGGGCTTCGTTCCACCACAGCAGGAGCGTGCAGAAAGAGGCGACGGCGAGACCCCACGCAGCACCCTTGGGTCCTTCCAGGAAGGCTCCACCGACGCCGATGGTGATCAGGATGATCGACGAGATCAGCCTGACCCGCAGTCCCCGGGTAGCGGCCGTCAACGCACGCAGGATCGCGAAGGCGCCCGCGTTGGACGCTCCCAGCGCCTGCAGCAGGATCACTGGCACTAGTACCGTCCTGGCCTGAGTCCAGACGCCAGGGCCGAGCAGGTGCTCCCCCACGGTTTCCGGGAGCAGCAAGAAGACAGCTCCCCAGGCCAGGGCACCAGCACCGACCCCTAGCGAGATCGCCAGGCCTACCAGCCATAGACGCCGGTACGAGTGCTTCAGTGCACGCGCTGCCTCGGGCACCGCGATCATGCGGATCCCCTGGTTGAGCACGTTCACCGGGCCGAGCAGTACCTGCGCACCACGGATACCGGCCGTGGCGACCAGTCCGGCGGCCACGGTGATACCCAGCATGTACACCTGGATCGTGCCGCTCACGGCCAGCATCTCCCCGACGTACTTGGGCGTGAGATCGCGATGGGTGAGCAGCCACTCCTTGATCAACTGCCGCCGTGGGCTCACCCCAGCTTGGAATCGGCCGGCCACCGCGGCGATCACGGCACCCAGGCCCCAGCCCAGTGTCAGCGAGAAGGCCGTGTCCGCGTTGGCCAGGTAAAGCCCGCCGAAGATCGCGCCCATCGCGAGCAACCAGATCAGGTCGTTGAGGAAAGCCTTCTGCCCCTCCCCCACGACGAAGAAGGCCCATCGCCAGGCGTCCTGCAGGAGCAGCCCCGGCAGGGTGATGGCGAATGCGAGCAGAACGCCCTTGGACGGTACGCCGGGGAACAACGCGATCGCCAGGCCGACCACCATCCCCATCAGCCCCGCGAACAGCGCTGTCGCCGTACTGGCCCGGACGGCTCGCTCCCAGGCTGGGCTGCGGTCGCCGGAATGCCTTACCGACAAGGGTTCTGTGGCGACGGCCCGGGAGACGTTGAGCGCGATCGTGTACCCGCCGAAGGCGAGCGCGTAGATCCCGAAGTCCGACACGGTGCCACTGCGTGCGACCAGGACTCCGACCGCCAGATTGCTCAGGCTGGACAGCGCTTGGTCGCCGAGCCCCCAGCCCGCCCGGCCGGCAGGACCGGCCAGCTTCGACAATTTCAAGATGAGACGGGCCTCGGCGGCTTCCGCAGGATGCCCACCCCGAACCTCGGGATGCCCAGCACATACCGGCGCCAGAGCCGGCGCGGCTCCTTGTAGAGCCGGTAGCTCCACTCGAGTCCGGCTCGCTGCATCCAGTCCGGCGCGCGGTCGAGCCGGCCGGTGTGGAAGTCGAAGGCCGCGCCGACGCCGATCAGGATCGCCGCGTCCAGCCGGTCGCGGTGCTCGGCCATCCAGCGCTCCTGCTTCGGCGCGCCGAGCCCGACCCAGATGATGTCCGGATTCGCCTCGTTCAGCCGGGCGACGATCTCGTCGTCCTCCTCGGCCGTCAGGGCCCGGTACGGCGGTGAGTAGACGCCCGCCACCTTGAGCCCGGGATGCTTTGCGGTGAAGGTGTCCCGCAGCTTCTCCGCGACGCCATCGGCACCCCCGTAGAAGTACTGCGACCAGCCACGCTGCTCGGCCTCCGCCATCACGCGCTCGATCAGGTCCGGCCCACAGACCCGGTCCATCCGGTCGAAGCCGGCCTTCTTGCCGGCCCAGACCAGTGGCATGCCGTCGGGCAGGGTCATCCCGGACGTGTTGTAGACCTCGGTGAGCTGCTTGTCCGCCCGGGCGTGCAGCAGCGCGTTCATGTCCGAGACGCAGACCAGGTGCCGCTCGCCGCCGTCGATCCAGCGAGCGAACGTACCGACGGTGTGCTCCATGTCGGTGACGCTGACATGGATGCCCAGTACGTCGACGCGGTCCTGTGTCTCAGCGGTCATCGGTCAGTCCTCGCGGGTCAGGGCGGCGAGATCGGCGTCCACCATGATGCGGACGAGCTCCGGCACGTGCACCTGGGCCTTCCAGCCCAGCTCGGCGTGCGCCTTCGACGCGTCGCCGATCAGCGAGTCGACCTCGGTCGGCCGCTCGTAGCGCTGGTCGTAGTCGACGTACTTTTCCCAGTCCATCCCGGCGTGCTCGAAGGCCATCGAGACGAAGTCGCGGACCGAGTACGACGTACCGGTGGCGACCACGTAGTCGCTCGGCTTGTCGTGCTGCAGCATCCGCCACATGCCCTCGACGTACTCCGGCGCGTAGCCCCAGTCGCGGCAGGCGTCCAGGTTGCCCAGGTACAGCCGCTTCTCCTGGCCGAGCTTGATCCGCGCGACTGCCCGGGTGATCTTCCGGGTCACGAACGTCTCGCCCCGGCGCGGGCTCTCGTGGTTGAACAGGATCCCGTTGACCGCGAACATGTCGTACGCCTCGCGGTAGTTGCGGGTCATCCAGTACCCGTAGAGCTTGGCCGCGCCGTACGGCGAGCGCGGGTAGAACGGGGTCTCCTCGTTCTGCGGCGGCGGCGTCGCGCCGAACATCTCCGAGCTGCTCGCCTGGTAGAAGCGGCAGTTCAGCCCGATCATCCGGATCGCCTCGAGCAACCGGGTGGTGCCCATCCCGGTGGTGTCACCGGTGTACTCCGGCTCGTCGAAGCTGACCCGGACATGGCTCTGCGCGGCCAGGTGGTAGACCTCGTCGGGCTGGATCGAGGCGAGCAGCGTGACGAGCCGCGAGCCGTCGGTCAGGTCGCCGTAGTGCAGGAACAGGCGCTTGTCCTGCTCGTGCGGATCCGTGTAGAGGTGGTCGATCCGGTGCGTGTTGAACGTGCTCGCCCGGCGGATCAGGCCGTGCACCTCATAGCCCTTGCTGAGCAGCAGCTCGGCCAGGTACGAACCGTCCTGGCCGGTGATACCGGTGATCAGAGCCTTCTTCGCAGTACCCCCTGCTGCGGCGTGCTCTGGTGTGTGTCCCCCAGTGGTCATGCGTCGTTCCTCCCGTTGGCGAGGTACCAGGCGTAGACACTGGCCACGCCCTCCTCGAGGTCGATACCGGGCTTCCAGCCCAGGGCGCTCAGCTTGCTCACGTCGAGCAGCTTGCGCGGCGTGCCGTCCGGTTTCGACGGGTCGGTGCCGATGGCGCCTTCGTAGCCGACCGCCTTGGCGATGATGCCGGCGAGTTCACGAATCGTCACGTCGGTGCCGACACCGACGTTGATCGGGCCCGGCTCGTCGTACTGCTCGAGCAGGTGCAGGCTCGCGTCGGCCAGGTCGTCCACGTGCAGGAACTCCCGGCGCGGCGTGCCCGTCCCCCACAGGACGACCTCTTCGGCGCCGGTCTGCTTCGCGTCGTGGAACCGGCGGATCAGGGCCGGCATCACGTGCGAGCTGGTCAGGTCGAAGTTGTCGTTCGGCCCGTACAGGTTGGTCGGCATCGCCGAGATCCAGCGCAGTCCGTGCTGGCGGCGGACCGCCTGGACCTGCATGATGCCGGCGATCTTGGCGATCGCGTACGCGTCGTTGGTCGGCTCGAGCTCACCGGTGAGCAGGCTCGACTCCTTGATCGGCTGCTCGGCGAACTTCGGGTAGATGCAGGACGACCCGAGGAACAGCAACCGCGGCACCCGTGCGTCGAGCGCCGCGTCCATCAGGTTGACCTGGATCCGCAGGTTGTCGCTGAGGAACTCGGTCGGATGGTCCCGGTTGGCCAGGATGCCGCCGACCTTCGCGGCCGCGTCGATCACCACCTGCGGGCGGTGCTCGGCGAAGTACGCGAAGGTGGAGTCCCGGTCGCGCAGGTCCAGCTCCTTAGAGGTCGCACCGATCAGGTCGGCGAAGCCCTCCGCCTCCAGCTTGCGCCAGATGGCCGAGCCGACCAGGCCGCGATGTCCCGCGACGTACACGCGGGCGTTCCGGTCCAGCCGGCCCTCCCGGTCGACACTCGTCATTGCATTCCCCATCAGTAGGCACCTGACCCGCGGATCACCGCGCGGGCCGTCTTCCACAAGATCAGCAGGTCCAGCGTCATCGACCAGTTGTCCACGTAGCGCAGGTCGAGAACGACGGACTCTTCCCACGACAGGTCGCTGCGGCCGCTGACCTGCCACAGCCCTGTCAGGCCCGGCTTCACCAGCATCCGGCGGGTGTCGTCGGCGGCGTACAGGGCGACTTCCTGGGGCAGCGGCGGACGCGGGCCGACCAGCGACATCTCGCCACGCAGCACGTTGATGAGCTGGGGCAGCTCGTCGAGTGAGAACCGGCGCAGGATCCGGCCGAGGCCGGTGACGCGGGGATCGTCGCGCATCTTGAACAGCATCCCGTTGCCGTCGCTGAGCGCGTGCAGGTCGCCCAGTCGTTGCTCGGCATCCACGAACATGCTGCGGAACTTCAGCATCGAGAACTCTTCGCCCGAGCGGCCGACCCGGCGCTGCTTGAACAGCACCGGTCCCTTGCTGCTCAACCGGACCGCGACGGCGAGGCCGAGCATCAGCGGCGACAGCACGATCACCAGGATCAGCGCGAGCATCCGGTCGAAGACACCCTTGAGCAGGTGCGGTCCACCGCTGACCGACGGGCGCTCCAGGTGGAGGAGCGAGAGCCCGGCGACCGGACGGACGGAGATCCGCGGACCGGCGACCTCGATGATGCCTGGCGACACGATCAGCTCGACGCCGCGCTGTTCCAGGGCCCAGGACAGCCGGCGCAGGGACTGACCGGCGAGGTCAGGATCGGAGGCGACGGCGACGACGTCCACGGCGTGCCGGTCGACGGCGGCCATGATGTCCGCCTCGTCCAGCTCGTCCGGGCCCAGCAGCAAGGCATCGTGCTCGCGATGCGGCCTGCCGTCGCCACGCGGGCGACAGGTCGCAACCACCCGGAAACCGTCCGAGGGACGCTTCTCGAGGTGTTCGCTCAAGGTCGAGGCCTGACCGTTGCGGCCGACGACCAGCACCCGGCGCATGCAGCGGCCGCGGTACCGGTGGCGGCTCAGGTCGCGGCGCAGGCCGTACCTCAGCAGCAGGGCGAGCAGCACGGTCGCGGGGATCGCCAGGACGACGAAGCCGCGGGCGATCTCGGTCCTGGTCGCGTACGAGACGATCGCGACGACGGCCGTCAGCCCGGCGCCCGAGCGCAGGATCGAGCGGAACTCGTCCGGACCGGCGCCGAAGAACCGTGGCTCGTAGCCCTTCGACATCGCCACCGCCGCGACCCATGCCAACGGCAACAAACTGCCGAAGACCAGGTAGGCGCCGCCGACCTGGTAGCCGAACCTGGTCAGCAAGGCGATCGAGACGCCGATCACGGCCGCGAGCAGGTCTCCCCCGAGAGCTGCCCAGCGGTAGACGGCGACCCATTGCGGCTCGGTGAGCCGGGCCGACCGCGGCACGATCGCGGGCACCGAGTCCGGCACCACCCAGACCGGGCGGCGCCGATCGAAGTACTCCGACGGCACCACAGTGGTCTGCAACGTCGCTGATGGCAGGCCTGTCGACGACAGGCCCGTAGTAATGGTCGCGTCTGCATCAGACGCGGCTTCCCCCATGACGGCATGATCCGTCACCCTTAGTCACCCCCCGGTGAACCGGCCGCGGTTTGAGTCACACTCTGTCACAATCTCCAGTGGACCCAGAAGCGCAAAGCCGTGAAGTACACCGTCCCGTCGACGGCAGTTCACCGAGGGTACTACGCGCACAGCAGGTCCGACAGTAGTAACTACGGAGTGTTGGGAAGCGTTACGCACAGGGTTTTTCCAACGCTCCGTCCGAGGGTTTTCCTGCTCTCGGCAAAGGATTTCCCTCGCCTGGGGCAGGGCCTCCGCGCAGATCCGCGGGACCGCCTGAGCGGACCCGCGGATCACGAAGGGGTAAGCAAGCAGAGGTCAGCCCGCGATCAGGCCGTCTCCGCTGATCAGTTCACGCATCTCGGCCAGCGTGCTGTCACCCGGAGGCAGGATCGCGTCCGAGTCGTGCAGCTCGGTGTCCGGCACCTTGTCGCCGGCCCGGACGAACGCCAGCAGCGCGGCGAAGGCGGTCTTGAAACCCTCTTCGTCTCCGGCCGAGACGGCCTTCTCCAGGTCGGCGTCGACCAGGTTGAGCTGGTCGAGCTTCTCGTCGGCCAGCTGGTACTGACCTTCGCCCATGATCCGGACGATCATCACGCGTCTCCATCCTGCGGTCGGACCGGCTGCTGCACGGGTTGCTGAGCCGGCTGCTGGGGCTGGGCCGCGCCGGGCGCGTCCTGGGCGATCTGCTTGGGCGCCTCGGTCGGGGCGATCTGCGCCTTGAGGGCGGCGAGCTCGGACTCCACGTCCGACCCCGTCGACATCCGCTCGAGCTCGAGCGTGATGCTGTCCTTGGACGAACCGGAGGCGTCGTCGAGCGCGCCGGAGGCGAGCAGCTCGTCGATCGCGCCGGCCCGGGCCTGCATCTGCAGGGTCTTGTCCTCGGCCCGCTGGACCGCCAGACCGACGTCGCTCATCTCCTCGGAGATGCCGGAGAAGGCCTCGTTGATCCGGGTCTGCGCCTCGGCGGCCGTGTAGGTGGCCTTGATCGTCTCCTTCTTGGTGCGGAAGGACTCGACCTTGGCCTGCAGCCGCTGCGACGCGAGGGTGAGCTTCTCCTCCTCGCCCTGGAGCTGGGCGTGCTGGGTGGTCAGGTCGTCGATCTGGCCCTGCAGCCCGGACTTGCGGGTCAGTGCCTCGCGAGCGAGGTCCTCCCGGCCCATCGAGAGCGCCTTCTGGGCCTGGTCCTGCAGCTTCTGCGACTGCGACTGCAGCTGCGACGCCTGCAACTCGACCCGCTTGCGGCTGGTGGCCACGTCGGCCACACCCCGGCGCACCTTCTGCAACAGTTCGAGCTGCTTCTGGTACGAGTAGTCAAGGGTTTCGCGAGGATCCTCAGCCTTGTCCAAAGCCGAATTGGCCTTGGCCTTGAAGATCGTCGACACCCGCCTGAAGATGCTCATCGATATCCGTACCCCTTCTGTGCCGGAGGTGACCCGGCGTGCGTGTCAACCACCCTATGTCCCTGCGGGTCACCACACCATCAGGACCGGCCCGGATAAAGTGGACCAAAGGTCCGGGGACCACCCCGAGACCGGCGTCGCCAGTTCCCGAATGAGGTTCAGTCCCCGTGTTCCGTCGTACCAAGTCTGAGACATCGTCCCAAACGCAGGCCGCGGCCCCCCAGCCGAAGGTCGGGGGCAAGGGCCGTCCGACCCCGACCCGGCGCGAGGCCGAGGCGTCCCGCAAGGCCGCGCTGAAGAAGCCGCGCAACCGCAAGGAGGCGGCCGCGTACCGGCGGGAGAAGGTCCGGACCGAGCGCGGCAAGATGCAGGAGGCGATGAAGACCGGCGACGACCGGTACCTGCCCGCCGCCGACAAGGGCCCGGTCCGCCGGTTCGCCCGCGACTACGTCGACGCCCGCTGGTCGGTGATGGAGTTCGCCCTGCCGGTGCTGCTGGTGATCTCCCTGGTCGGGGTCGTTTTCTCTCAGGCCTTCCCCTGGTTGCCGGGCCTGGTGAACATCCTCTTCCTGCTGATGATCGTCGCGATCGCCGGCGACTGGTTCCTGGTCACCGGCGGCCTGAAGCGGGCCGTCAAGGTCAAGTTCCCGAACGAGTCGGCCAAGGGCATCGGCTTCTACGCGGTCCGCCGGACGATGCAGATGCGCCGCTGGCGGCTGCCGAAGCCGATGGTCGCCCGCGGCGAGAAGCCCGCGTAACTCGTCGGATCAGGCGTCGAACGGGGTGACCTCGATCGGGCGGGCGCAGGCCTTGCTCGCCCGGGTCGCCCACTCCTGCGCCGTGGACAGGTCGGGCGCCTCGATCACCCAGAAGCCCGCCATGTACTCCTTGCTCTCCACGAACGGCCCGTCGGTGATCAGCACGTCGCCCTGGTGGGCGCGGACCACCGACGCGGTCGTCCGGGCGTCCAGGCCGCCGCCGAAGACCCAGACGCCCTTGGCCACCATCTCCTCGTTCAGCTTCGCGACGTCACCACGCTCGTGCTCGTCGGACTCGCCGTCCACGTGGACCACTCCCAGCAGGTACTGCGTCATGGCGCTCACCTCTCGTTCCGTCGTACGGGTCACCACTCACACGATGCGGACCCGCCCGGATCGACACCGCGTCCCAGAGTTTCTCGCAGTAGGGTCAGGGCATGGACTTTCGGTATCTCGGAAACAGTGGGTTGAAGGTCAGCGAGATCTCGTACGGGAACTGGCTCACGCACGGTTCGCAGGTGGAGAACGAACAGGCCAAGGCCTGTGTGAAGGCGGCCCTGGAGGCCGGGATCACCACGTTCGACACCGCGGACGTCTATGCGAACACCAAGGCGGAGACCGTCCTGGGTGAGGCGCTGGAGGGCGTGCGGCGCGAGTCCCTGGAGATCCTCACCAAGGTGTACTGGCCGACCGGGCCGGGCGGACCGAACGACGTCGGGCTGTCCCGCAAGCACATCCACGAGTCGATCAACGCGTCGCTGAAGCGGCTGAAGACGGACTACGTCGACGTCTACCAGGCCCACCGGTACGACACCGAGACGCCGCTCGAGGAGACGATGGAGGCGTTCGCGGACGTCGTCCGTTCGGGCAAGGCGCTCTACATCGGGGTCTCGGAGTGGACCGCGGAGCAGCTCCAGGAGGGCCACCGGCTGGCTCGTGAGCTGCACATCTCGCTGGTCTCCAACCAGCCGCAGTACAGCATGCTCTGGCGCACGATCGAGGCCGAGGTGGTACCGGCCTCGGAGGAGCTCGGCATCGGTCAGGTGGTCTTCTCGCCGATCGCGCAGGGAGTGCTGACCGGGAAGTACAAGCCGGGCGCCGAGCTGCCGGCCGGGTCGCGGGCGACCGACGACAAGGGTGGCTCGAACATGATCAGCCGCTACCTGAACGACGACGTGCTGACCCGGGTGCAGGAGCTGCAGCCGCTCGCGGCCGAGGCCGGGCTGTCGCTGTCCCAGCTCGCGATCGCCTGGGTGCTGCAGAACCCGAATGTCTCCTCGGCGATCACCGGTGCCTCCCGGCCCGAGCAAGTCACCGAGAACGTGAAGGCCGCCGGCGTGAAGCTCGACGACGGGCTGCTCAAGCGGATCGACGAAACCCTTGGCGGCATCGTCGAGCGGGATCCGGCGAAGACCGCGCAGAACTCCCCGCAGACTCGGCCGGGCCGATGAGCTGGACGTGGCGGTTCGAGACCGCAACCGGTGAGGCCGCCGACCCGGGTGACCTGACCGGCACGGAGTTCTCCGCCCAGGGCGACGCCGAGAGCTGGCTGGGCGAGATCTGGCGCGAGCTGGCCGAGAAGGGTGTCGGGCAGGTCTACCTGCTCGAGGACGGCCGCGAGGTCTACGGCCCGATGAGCTTGGCCGCCCAGGAGTAACCAGCTGTAGCAGTCGTGGCCCGGAACCTGGGAGATAGGCTCCGGGCCATGATTGCTGTTAAGCGACTGGTCCTCACCCTCATGACCGGCCTCTTACTCGCGGGCACGGTCACCACCACAGCCCACGCCGAGGACGGGTACCGCTTCTGGGGCTACTACCAGTACACGGGCGGACAATGGGCCTTCGCGCAGAAGGGCTCCGAGGCAGTAGTACCGACTGACGGCGCTGTAGAGGGCTGGCGGTTCGCCGTGGGTGGCGCCAAGCCGCGCGTGCCCCGGGCTGCTGGCGACTTCACGACCATCTGTGGGTCCACACCGGCAGAGACCGGCAAGAAGCGGGTAGCCCTGGTGATCGACCCCGGTACTGCGGCCGACTCGACCGCCGGTGCGACTCCTCCCCCGGCCAGCGGCACCTGTGTCGTCACCGACCTCAAGGCGACCGGGGCGAAGGTCCTGGCCGCGGTGAAGCCGGTACGGATCGAGAAGGGCCTCACCTGCGGGATCGGCGGCTACCCGGCGACGGGCTGCGGCGACCAGGTCAAGAACATCAAGGTGCCGGCCACGGACGAGCAGGTGAAGCTGGAGATCGGCCCGGCGGTCGGAGCCGCCCCTGCCCCCTCGGCCACGCCGTCGCCTTCGGCTGACGCCCAGCCGGCCAAGGGCAGTAAGGTGGGGTGGGCCGGTGGGATTCTGATTCTGCTCATCGCCGTCGGCGGGTACCTCACCAGCCGCCGCCGTACGAAGTTCCTGAAGCAATAGGTGCGCGCTGTCAATCGTCCCGACCTGCCCCGGGCTCTGCACCCCGGGGCCTGGTGGCTGTGGGCCCTGGGGCTGGCCGTAGCCGCCAGCAGGACCCGCAACCCTGTCTTGCTGCTCCTCATCCTGGTGATAGCCGGCTTCGTGGTCGCTGCCCGGCGTAGCGACGCTCCCTGGGCGAACAGCTATGTGGCGTTCCTCAAGCTCGGCCTGGTCGTCATCGGCATCCGGGTAGTGCTGCAGGCGTTGCTGTCGACCCGCTCGCAAGGCAACACCGTCCTGTTCACACTGCCGCAGATCCCCTTACCTGATTGGGCAAACGGCGTGAAGCTCGGCGGCGAGGTGACCGCCGAAGCAGTACTCACCGCCCTGTACGACGGTGGCCAGCTCGCGGTGATGCTCTGTTGCATCGGCGCGGCCAATGCGCTGGCCAGCCCGCGCAAGCTGCTCAAGTCCCTACCGGGTGCCCTGTACGAGATGGGTGTGGCCTGCGTGGTCGCACTGACCTTCGCGCCGCAACTGGTCACCGATGCCCGCCGTATCCGGGCCGCTCGACGCCTCCGCGGCCGCACTCGTGGTTCCTTCCGTACGACCGCCATGCCCGTCCTGGAAGGCGCTCTCGACAGGTCGGTCGAGTTGGCCGCCGCAATGGACTCCCGTGGCTACGGGCGAACAGCGCAGGTCCCCCGACGGCAGCGGCGGATCACTGGTGGTGCCGTACTCCTTGGGCTGCTCGGGATCGCTCTGGGTGTCTACGCGCTGCTCACTGACGCCATGGCGTTCCCTGTCGCCGCAGGTGCGTTGGCCTTTGGGTTGCTGCTCGCGGTCGGAGCCATGGCCGTCGGGCGCCAGCGGGTGACTCGTACCCGCTACCGCCCGGATCCTTGGGCCTTGCCTGAGTGGCTGGTTGTCTTGTCCGGCGCTTTGGCGGCCGCGGTGATGATCGTCGCCTCCGCTCGCGGAGTTGCTGGGTTGGTGCTGCCGGGTCCCCTGGTGGTTCCGCCTGTGCCGGTGCTGCCGGTGATCGGCCTGCTGCTCGGCCTCGCTCCAGCGGTGGCCGCACCGCCGCTGACCCGACGACCACGTGAGCTGGTGCCGGCATGATTGAGTTCGACCGCGTGACGGTCACCTACGCCGGCGCTACCGAGCCCGCTGTCCGGGACGTGAACTTCACCATCCCGGAGGGCGAGCTGGCGCTGGTGATCGGCCGGACCGGCTCCGGCAAGTCCACGCTGCTGCGGACCATCAACGGGCTGGTCCCCCACTTCACCGGCGGGACGCTTGCCGGACGAGTGCTCGTCGACGGCCGGGACACCCGCGAGTACCGGCCGCGCGATCTGGCCGACGTGGTTGGCATCGTCGGGCAGGACCCGATGGCCGGGTTCGTCACCGACACGGTCGAGGACGAACTCGCGTACAGCATGGAGTCGCTCGGGATCGCACCGGACGTGATGCGGCGGCGGGTCGAGGAAACCCTTGATTTGCTGGGGCTTGCCGACGTACGGGACCGGGCACTGACCTCGTTGTCGGGCGGGCAGCGGCAGCGGACGGCTATCGGGGCTGCGCTCACCTCTCACCCGGCGATCCTCGTCCTGGACGAGCCGACCTCGGCGCTGGACCCGCAGGCCGCAGAAGAGGTCTTGGCCGCACTGCAGCGGCTGGTGCACGATCTGGGCGTCACTGTCGTGATGGCGGAGCACCGGCTCGAGCGGGTCATCCAGTACGCCGACCGGGTGATCGAGGTGCCTGGGGGCTCCGGGGCTGTCTCTACTGGGCTCCCGGCCGACCAGATGATCACTGCGCCGGTAGCACCACCCGTGGTCGAGCTAGGCCGCCTTGCCGGCTGGTCACCGTTGCCGCTGTCGGTGCGGGACGCCCGTCGAGCTGCAGTGGCCCTGCGATCCCGCCTGACCAACCTGGCACCGCTGAGGCCCGTCGCTGTCGAGGGGCGGGAGCTGGCTTCGTGCAAGGACCTGGTGGTGTCCTACGGCAACACGCCTGCGCTGCGTGGGGTGTCGGTGAGCATCAGGTCCGGCGAGGTCGTCGCACTGATGGGTCGGAACGGTGCAGGGAAGTCCACACTGCTCAATGCACTCGTCGGACTCGTCCAACCGCGCTCTGGCAGCGCTAGTGCGGCCGGGGCCGACCCACGGCGTACTAGGCCGGCGCAGTTGGTGAAGGCGGTCGGCTTGGTGCCGCAGGAGCCCGCCGACCTCCTGTACGCCGCCACGGTGGCTGATGAATGCGCAGGGGCCGACAGGGACTTTCGGGTGGCGGCGGGGAGCTGTCGGGCAGTACTGGACCGGCTTGCGCCTGGCATTGACGACCAGCTGCATCCACGCGACCTGTCCGAGGGACAACGGCTCTGCCTGGCGCTGGCCGTCGTACTGTGCGGCGCTCCTCCCCTGGTGCTCCTGGACGAACCCACTCGCGGGTTGGACTACGGCGCCAAGCATCGGCTCGTCGAGATCCTGCGGGAGCTGGCACTGGCCGGGCACGCCGTCGTGCTGTCGACGCATGACGTCGAGATGGTGGCTGAGGTGGCTACCCGCGTGCTGGTGCTGGCTGAGGGCGAGTTGGTGAGTGATGGCGAGACTGCGACGGTTATCGCGGGCTCTCCGGCCTTTGCTCCGCAGGTGGCGAAGATCCTGGCGCCACTGCCGTTCCTGACCGTCGGCGAGGTCGCCACTGCGCTGGAACGGGCGTCGTGAGACTCGTCCAGCTCAAGCCCCGCAGTACGGCGACCCTCGTGCTCGCCTCTGTTGTAGGCGTCCTGGCGTTTGGGTGGCCGCTGCTCTGGTCTACCTCGCAGGGCGGGGAGTCGGCTATTGGGCATACGACTGATGCGCCTTGGCTCTTTGTCCTGCTGCTGCCGTTGCTGGTGGCGGTAGTACTGGCTGAGCTGGCCGAGGACGGGATCGACGCCAAGGTGATCTCGCTGCTCGGCATGCTCGCTGCAGTGGGGGCTGCGTTGCGCGCGCTCGGGCCTGGGACGGCAGGGCTTGAGCCTGGGTTCTTTCTGTTGATCCTGGCGGGGCGGGCGTTCGGTGCCGGGTTCGGGTTCGTCCTGGGGGCGGTGTCGTTGCTGGCCGGAGCGCTGGTCAGTGGCGGGGTCGGGCCGTGGATGCCGTTCCAGATGTTCGCCTGCGCGTGGGTGGGCTGCTTTGCCGGGTTGCTGCCGCGGGTAGGTGGCCGGCTGGAGTTGCTGTTGCTGGCGGCGTACTCGATGGTCGCGGGGGTGCTCTACGGGCTGGTGATGAACCTCTGGTTCTGGCCCTACGCCACCTTCGGCAGCGACTTCTCCTTCATCCCGGGCGACTCGCTGGTGGACAACCTGCATCGGTACGGGCTGTTCGTGGTGGCGACGTCGCTGGGGTGGGACATCCCGCGCGGAGTGCTCTGCGCGGTACTGGTGCTGGTACTCGGTCGGCCGATCCTCAACGCCTTCCGCCGAACCGCCCGGAAGGCCGCCTTCGACGTACCGGTCGTCTTCGAGAGGGGTCCTCGTGGCTGAGCTGATCACTGGACCCGACGGCGCGGTGGTCGACGGCGTACTCCGCCTCGGCGCCGACGGAGTCGTCGCTGCGGCCGGCTACGAGGTGACGACGACCAGGACAGTCAGCGGCCTCCGGTACGACGTACTGACGCCTGCGGGCGAGCAGTTGTCGTGGACGGCGCCAATGGCGGCGCAACGGATGCTGGTGCTCGGCGGTGCTCGCTCTGGCAAGTCAACCGAAGCGGAGCGACTACTGGCCGACCATGCTGACACCATCTATGTGGCTACCGGAGGAGACGGGTCTGCTGATCCGGAGTGGGCTGAGCGAATCGCTCTCCATCGCTCCCGGCGACCCGCGTCCTGGGGGCTGGTCGAGACCATCGACCTCGTCCCGCTGCTGGAGACGGCCGGACCGCCGTTGCTGATCGACTGCTTCACGCTCTGGCTCGCCCGCACGATGGACGAGTGCGAGGTCTGGAGCGACTACAGCCGGGCAGCCGAGGTGGAGAAACGCATCGAGCGCCTCGCCGACGCCTGGTCTGCAACCACCAGGCTGGTGGTTGCCGTGAGCAACGAAGTGGGGTCCGGGGTGGTACCCGCCGACGCCGGCACCCGGCTCTACCGCGACCTGATGGGCCGCGTGAACGCTACCCTCGCCAGACGATCGGAGACGGTGCTGTGGTGCGTCGCTGGCCGGACCGTCGCGCTCTGACCGCCGACCGCGCGGGTGGCGGTCGGCCGCAAGCGCGGCCGGGTGGTGAGGGCTGGCCGCAAGCGCGGCCGGGTGGTGGGGGTCAGCTAGGTGAGCGATCGGATGGTTTCTGCGTCGGCTGGGAGGGTCGCTAGATGGTTGATGGGTTGAGGCTGGCGTTCGGGACGTTGTCGGTACTGCCTGCGGGGACGCCGGGGAACGTCGATCGGCGGGTGGCCGGGCGGGCGATGGCGCTGGCTCCGCTGGTGGGGTTGGTGCTGGGTGGGATTGCCGGGCTGGTGGTTTATGGGGCCCACCGGGTGAAGCCCGATGCGCCGTTGCTGGCGGCGGTACTGGGAGTCATCGTGCTGATGGCCTTATCAGGTGTATTGCATCTGGACGGGCTGGCGGACAGCGCTGACGGGTTCGGCAGCCGGCGTGATCGCGAGACCAAGCTGCGGATCATGAAGCAGAGCGATATCGGGCCGTTCGGTGTCGTCTCGATTGCGGCCGTGCTGCTGATCGACGTCGCCGCGCTGCAGGCCTGCGTCCAGAACGGCTTCGGCTGGCAAGCACTGCTGATTGCCGGCGTCGCCAGCCGCCTCACCCTCCCCTGGTCCTGCCGCACCTCGGTACCGTCCGCCCGCCCCGACGGCCTCGGCGCCATGGTCGCCGGCACAGTCCGCCCGTACGCCGCCCTGCTACTCACCCTCGTGGCCACCGCCGGCGCCGCCACCGTCGGCTGGCTCGCCTCCCGCTCCACGGCCCTCGGCTGGTGGTCGTACAGCGACGAGGGCAGCATCCCAGTCGGCGGCCTCTTCAGCGGCGGCTCCTCGCAGGACCGAGCCCACGAGACCCTGAGCATCGTCACTGGCCAGTCCTACCCGCCCACCAGCCGGCCGTACGACAGCACCTTCAACTACTCCCCCGGCAATACCCAACTGGCGCACTGGCTCGGCCTGTCCACGCTCGACCTCACCATCCTCGGTGCCGCCATCGCGGTGCTGGCAGCCGTCTTGCTGAGCTTCGCCGCGACCCGGCGTACCAGGAAATCCCTCGGCGGCATCACCGGCGACACCCTCGGCGCCACCGTCGAACTCGCCCTCCCCACGACGCTCCTGGTGCTGGCCTTCACCACCTAACCGCCCCAACCCACCCCGCACTGGCGACCTTCAACACCATCTGGTGACCTCGGACACCGCACACCTTGTCCACACCCACCAGATGGTGTTCAAGGTACTCACTCCCGACCGTAAGAAATCCGCACGCAGGAGTTGAGGTGCCGGCGAAGCAGAGAGCCAAGGCCCACCGGCAGCACGCGGCGGCTGGCAGCTCGCTCACCATTTCGGTGGTTAACCCCTGAATTGGTGGGTTGCCACCCCTGAATCCCGGCGGGCAACCCACAATCTCAGGGGTTGTCCACCGAAATGGCGGCGGAGTGAGGCGGCGGGTGGGACTCGGGCGGGTGGTGAGTGGCGGGTGGTGAGTGGTGGGTGGCGGGTGTGTGCGCTCTCATCGGTGGCTGGCGCGGGTCGCCGGGATCAGGGCAGGGGGGCGTGCATTAGTGTCCTTTCCGGCACGGGGGTGGGCAGCACTACGCGTAACGGTGAGGACACGTGACGGTTACCCGGAGATTCCATTACGGCAGTTCGGGAACGAATCGCCCGCGATCCGTTATCTTTATGTAATGAACGCAACCCGCCCAGCGCCTGGCTCGCAGGCTTCGCTCCGCGAAGCCAACCGCGAGCGCGTCCTGGGGGTTGTCCGGCAGCACGGTCCGCTCACGCAGGTCGAGATCGCCGCGGCCTCCGGGTTGTCCGCCGCGACCGTGTCGAACATGGTCAAGGAGCTCGACCAGGCCGGCATGGTCGGGCTGTCCCGCAGCATCCGCAACGGCCGCCGCGCAGTACTGGTGTCGCTGGCCTCCGGCGGAGCGCTGCTGGCCGGGGTCGCATTCGGCGAGCGGGACGTCCGGGTCGCGATCGCCTCCGAGAGCCGCGAGATCCTCGCCCAGCAACTGATGCCGCTCCAGGCCGACCACGTCGCCGACGACGGGATGGAGCGCGCCGCCCGGCTGCTCGCCGATCTCTGCGAGACGGTCAACGCGAGCGTCGAGGACATCGGCGCGATCGGCTTCGGCCTGCCCGCGCCGGTCGACTCGGTCAGCGGCGAGGCCGGCTCCGACGCGGTACTGCCCGGCTGGCGCGGCGTCAACGTCGCCGAGGCGATGGCCGGCCACCTGCGCGCCCCGGTCGCGCTCGACAACACCGCCAACCTGGCTGCACTAGGTGAACTCCGCGAAGGCGCGTTGCGCGGCGTGAAACACGGTTGCTACATCAAGTTCTCTTACGGCGTCGGCGCCGGCATCGTGCTCGGCGGCGAGGTCTTCCGCGGCTCAGCCGGTACTGCGGGCGAGATCGGCCACCTCACCATCGACGAGAACGGCCCGATCTGCCGCTGCGGCAACCGCGGCTGCCTCGACACCTTCGTCGGCTCCCGCGCGCTGTTGGCGAGCCTGCAGGCCTCCCACGGAGCACTCAGACTCCGGGACATCGTCACCCGGGCCCTGGCCGGTGATCTCGGCTGCAGAAGGGTGATCGAGGACGCGGGCCGCCGGGTCGGGGTCGCGATCGCGGGTCTGGTGAACCTGTTCAACCCTGAGGTGATCGTGGTCGGCGGCAAGATGGCCGAGGCCGGCGAGCTGATCATGCTGCCGCTGCGCGAGGCCCTCGACCGATGCGCGATCCCGAGCGCCGCCGCCACCGTCGAGCTCCGGCCGGCCGAGCTCGGTGACGATGCGGATGTGCTCGGTGCCATTCAGTTGGCATCCGTGCTGAGCCATGCCCGGACAGCCAGGGCGCTCGAGACAACCGTGTAACAACGATATGTCTATTTCTTGAATTCAAGCCTTGACGTCAAGTCGGTTCTGGGTCTTGACTCTGCTCAGGCCTACTCGGGCCCTCACGTCAAGGAGTCGCTCTATGTCCGTCTCACCAACCCGTCTTGTCGGCCTCGGCATCGCCGTATCGGCCCTTGCCCTCTCACTGGTGGCCTGTGGGTCGGACGACAAGTCCGACACCGCTGGCGGCGGTGACAGCAAGGGCGGCAAGATCGCCCTGCTGCTCCCCGAGTCGAAGACGACTCGCTACGAGGCGCTCGACCGCCCGCTGTTCACCGAGGCCCTCAAGGCCGAGTGCGCGAGCTGTGAGCTGATCTACAGCAACGCCGACCAGGATGCCGCCAAGCAGCAGACCCAGGCCGAGGCCGCGCTGACCCAGGGCGCCAAGGTCCTCGTGCTCGACCCGGTCGACGGCAAGGCCGCCGCCGGTGTCGTCGCCGCCGCGAAGGCGCAGAACGTCCCGGTCATCGCCTACGACCGCTTCATCGAGGGCGCGAACTACTACGTCTCGTTCGAGAACGAGGCCGTCGGCAAGCTGCAGGCGCAGACCCTGGTCGACGCCCTCAAGGCGGCCGGCAAGACGTCGGGCAACATCGCCGAGATCAACGGCTCGCCGACCGACCCGAACGCGGCCGACTTCAAGAAGGGCGCGCACAGCGTGCTCGACAGCTCCGGCTTCAAGATCGCCGCTGAGTTCGACACCCCGGACTGGAGCCCGGACAAGGCCCAGGCGTGGATGGAAGGGCAGCTCAGCGCCATCAAGTCCGGCCTGATCGGCGTGTACGCAGCCAACGACGGTACCGCTGGTGGCGCTATCGCAGCCCTCAAGGGTGGTGGCGTGAAGCCGCTGCCGCCGGTCACCGGTCAGGACTCCGAGCTCGCCGCGATCCAGCGGATCGTCTCCGGCGACCAGCTGATGACGATCTACAAGGCCGTCAAGCCGCAGGCCACCGCCGCCGCCAAGGCAGCCGTTGCCCTCGCGAACGGCGGCAAGGCCGAGTCGACCGGTGACTTCAAGGGTGTTCCGGCCACGATTCTCGACCCGATCGCCGTCACCAAGGCCAACATCAACGACACTGTGGTGAAGGACGGCATCTACAAGGTCTCCGACATCTGCACCGCGTCGTTCGCCGCGGCCTGCGCTGCCGCCGGCCTCAAGTAACTCCCGGCCTCAACGGATACCGGCCCGCCCCCGGGCCGTGACCAAGCAGAGCCGAGGTCCGGGTGGGCACCCAGTGCCCACCCGGACCGAAGCCGGATAGCAAGCCCTCAGGAGGCTGATCGATGACTGTCACACCCACCCCTGTCACGGCCGCCGGCACGGTGCTGGCGCTACGGGGTGTCTCCAAGCGCTTCGGCGCCGTCCAGGCGCTCAAGAACATCGAGCTGGACGTGCGCGCTGGTGAAGTGCTCGCCCTGGTCGGCGACAACGGCGCCGGCAAGTCGACGCTGGTCAAGACCATCGCCGGCGTCTACACCGCCGACGACGGCACGATGGTGTTCGACGGGCGGGAGGTACGGGTGCACAGCCCGGCCGAGGCTCAGCAGCTCGGCATCGCCACCGTGTTCCAGGACCTGGCCCTGTGCGACAACCTCGACGTCGTCGCGAACCTGTACCTCGGTCGCGAACTGCGCAAGGGCAAGGTGCTCGACGAGGTCGAGATGGAACGCTCCTCCTGGGAACTGCTCCGCCAGCTGTCCGCCAAGATCCCCAGCGTCCGGATCCCGGTCGCCAGCCTGTCCGGCGGTCAGCGCCAGACGGTCGCGATCGCCCGCAGCCTGCTCGGCCAGCCGAAGGTCGTGATGCTCGACGAGCCGACCGCCGCCCTCGGTGTCGCGCAGACAGCCGAGGTACTCAACCTGGTCGAGCGCCTCCGCGAGCGTGGCCTCGCGGTGATCCTGATCAGCCACAACATGGCCGACGTGATGGCGGTCGCGGACCGGGTCGCGGTCCTGCGCCTGGGCCGCAACAACGGGGTCTTCGACGTCGCCGAGACGAAGTCCCAGGACATCATCGCCGCGATCACCGGTGCCACGGACAACGCAGTCTCCGAGCGCGCGGCGCGCCGGACCCAGCAGGAAGGTTCCGCATCATGACCACCCCGGTCGACGGATCGCAGGCACCCGTGCAGGACGCTGTGCCCGAGACGCACGACGCGGCCGCACTGCCCGCCGATCTCCAGGACGAGCGCCTGATCGCCAGCCACGGCATCGGCGGCGCGGTCTCCGCCTTCACCTCGCGGCTGCGCTCCGGCGACCTGGGCTCGGTCCCGGTCGTGATCGGCCTGATCATCATCTGGGCGGTCTTCCAGATCGCCAACAGCTCCTTCCTGACCAGCCGCAACCTGGTCAACCTGACCCTGCAGACCACCTCGGTCGGAGTCATTGCCCTCGGCATCGTTCTGGTCCTGCTGCTCGGCGAGATCGACCTCTCGGTCGGCTCGGTCAGCGGTCTGGCCGCCGCGGTGCTGGGCGTGACGTTCGTCAACAAGGGCTGGCCGCTGGTGCTGTCGCTGGTCGTCGCGGCCCTGCTCGGTCTGGTGATCGGGTTGTTCTACGGCGCGCTCTTCACCAGATTCGGCGTACCGAGCTTCGTGATCACGCTGGCCGGTCTGCTCGGCTTCCTCGGTCTGCAACTGCTGGTGCTGGGCAAGGAAGGCACGCTGAACATCCCGTTCGACTCGGGCATCGTGAAGTTCGCGACCCAGGACTTCCTGCCGCCGGCCGTCGCCTACGTGCTGGTCGCTGTGGTCGTCGCCTTGTACGTCCTGAGCCGGCTGCGGACGCGCAGCTCCCGGACGAAGGCCGGGCTGTCCGCCGCGCCGACGTCGATGATCGCGATCAAGGCGGTCGCGCTGGCGCTCGTGCTGTTCGTCCCGGTCCTCGTGCTGAACGGCGACCGCGGTGTGTCGGCGATGTTCCTGCTGTTCGTCGCTCTCGTGGTGGCCGCCGACTTCATGATCCGGCAGACTCGCTGGGGCCGCTCGGTGCTGGCGGTCGGCGGCAACGTCGAGGCAGCTCGCCGTGCCGGTATCAACGTCCGGTTCATCTACCTGTCGGTCTTCGCCGCCTGCTCGACCTTCGCTGCCGTCGGCGGCATCCTGGGCGCGGCCCGGCTGATCGCCGTCAACCAGAGCAGCGGTGGCGCGGACACCAACCTGAACGCGATCGCCGCCGCCGTCATCGGTGGTACCAGCCTCTTCGGTGGCCGTGGCTCGGCGTACTCCGCACTGCTCGGCGCGCTGGTGATCATGTCGATCGCCAACGGCTTGGCCCTGCTCAGCCTCGACTCCAGCGTTCGCTTCATGGTGACCGCCGGCGTCCTGCTGATCGCCGTCACGATCGACTCCCTCAGCCGCCGCAGCCGTCAGGCGCACGGCAGGGCCTAGACCCGGTGGGCTGCTACCTGACCCCTGCCTCGGTAGCAGCCCGCCGTTCCAACGAACGGATCGCCACTCCCCGCCCGGGGTGGCGATCCGTTTCTCTTTCCCGGTACCAGCGGTTATCGCCTTCCGAGTCCGTGGCGGCCGAGGGTGGTTGCCACGGGCCCTTTGCTGTGCAGAATGTGGCGCATGAACACACGTCGGACGCCGATCAAGGCCCAGGCCACCTCGGAAAACCATTCGGTCACCACGCTGGAGTTGTTCTTCGATCTGGTCTTCGTCTTCGCGCTGACCCAGATCACCGCGCTGATGGCGCACGACCTGACCTGGTCCGGGGTGATCCGGGGCGTGCTGCTGATCGGCCTGCTGTGGTGGAGCTGGATCGGGTTCTCCTGGCTGTGCAACCTGGTCAAAGCCGACGAGGGCTCGATCCGGGGCGTCATGCTGGCCGCGATGGGGGCGATGTTCGTGATCGCGCTGGCCATCCCGGAGGCCTTCCACGACCTGCCTGGTGGACTACCCGGTCCAGTGGTGATCGCGGTCGCATACTTCGTCTTCCGGGCGATGCACCTGTGGCTGTTCTGGCTGATAGCCGACGGCGACCCGGTATTGCGCCGGACGCTCGCACGGTTCGCCCCGGCGATGGTCTCCGCTACGGCGCTGCTGCTCGTCGCGTCCCAGTTCCACGGCACCACGCAGACCCTGATCTGGGCGGCCGCACTGGCTGCGGACTACGGCGGTACCTACCTTGTCGACGCCCGTGGCTGGCGGCTGCGCTCTGCGGCCCACTTCGCCGAGCGGCACGGGCTGATCGTCATCATCGCGCTGGGCGAGTCGATCGTCGCGATCGGCGTCGGCGTCACCGACCTGCCGATCTCCTGGCCGATCCTGGTCGCCTCGGTGCTCGGCCTGATCGTCGCCGCCGCATTGTGGTGGATCTACTTCGACGCGACCGTCATCTACGGCGAGCGGGCACTCGCGGCCGAGCCGACGGAGACCCGGCCCAAGCTCGCCCGCGACGCGTACACCTTCCTGCACTTCCCGATGGTGGCCGGCATCGTGCTGCTCGCGCTGGGCCTGAAGAAGGTCCTGGAATACGTCGGTGACACCGAGCACCACCACCTCGACGACCCGCTGAAGGGCATCGGCCTGTACGCGCTGTTCTTCGGCGTCGTGCTCTACCTCCTCGGCCACGTCGGCTTCAAATGGCGTACCACCCATCAGCTCGGCATCAGCCGCCTGATCACCGCCGCCCTCTGCGTCGCCGCCCTGCCGCTGCTCCTCCACGTGCCGGCGCTCGGCCAACTCGCAGTACTGGCTGTCCTTCTGACCGGTCTGGTCGCCTTCGAGTCCGTCCGCTTCGCCCAGGAACGCGAAGCCCTCCGGCATGGCGAGCACGCCTGACTTTGCCCTCCGGCACGGCGAGCAGGCCTGACTTTGCGATCAGCTGTGGTTGGCCGGGTCCCTGGGATCGGTGTCCAGGATGTGCTGGATCTGTTGCTGGAGCGTCGTCTTGCCGCTCGCCCCGGCCTCCTCGATCAGGCGCAGCCTGGTCCGCCGGCTGCCCTCGACGTCGCCGAGCGCCATCGCCAGATCGGCCTCGATCAACTCGACCACCTCCATCAGATTGGTTCCGGGGTGGTGCCGGTCCCAGTCGATCGCCTGGTCGAGCAGCTCCCGGCCGAGCGCCGTGTCACCGGTCCGGCTGGCCACCAGGGCCATCATGGTCCGCACCCGGGCGACGGTGAAGTCGTTGCCCACGGCACCATAGATGTCCGCCGCGCGGGTGAGGGTCGCCATCGCGTCGTCGTACCGGCCCAGCTCGAGCTCGTTCTCGCCGAGCAGGAACAGCCCGTCGCCCTCGCTGATCGTGCCCGGCGGCGCCATCGCGTGCAGCTCGCGCGCCCACCCGGCCCCGGCCTCGAAGTCGTGCCGCTCGGCGGCGATGATCGACAACTGCTGGAGGACGAAGACGCGCAGGTCCACCGGCCCGTCGGGCTGCTCGGTCAGCTCGAGGGCCTTGGTCGTCACCTCCTGGGCCCGATCGAGATCCATGCTCTGGTTGGCGCCGATGCTGATGTGGAACATCGCCCGCACCTGGAGCTCGGTGGAGCCGAGCTGCTCGGACAGTTCCAGCAGTTCCTCACCTGCCGCCAGGCGTTCTGCGGGCGACAGCTCCAACGCCGGAAGCAGGCCGAACGCCAGCCGGACGTAGAGCTCCAGCGGGCCGGACTCCTTGACCGCTTCCCTGGCTGCTGAGAGCACCTCCGCCCGGAGATCATCGAGCGCCGCGATCACGCTGTAGCCGTTCAGCCGGAGCGCCAACTCGGCCGCCTCGACCTGTCGGCCGGCTTGGAGAGCCGTGAAGACCGCCGCCCGGATCAACGGCCAGTTGCCGTCCATCCACGGGCCTGGGTCGGCGATGGCATCCGCCTCCGCGGCCGGTAGTCGTGGCCGGTCCGGCACCGCCAAGCGGAGCGTGAGGGTGAGTCCGTGCGGGAGGCTGTTGTCCGCCAGGCCGGCCAGGCGCAGTACGGCCTGCAGATACCTCCCAAGTGGTTCGTCACGGTCGCCGGCCAACGCCAGTTGTTCTGCAGCGTAAGCGCGGACAAGCGCGTGCATCTTGTACCGCTGGTCGTGGACGAGTTCGACCAGGCCCAGGTCGACCAGGCGCTCGAAGACGGCAGCGCCGGTCGCTTCGTCGCAGTCCAGCAGCGGCGCGGCCACCCAGGACGGGAACTCGGTGATGCCCACCAGGGAGAGGCGTTCAAGCAGTTGCCGGGCCTGCGGGTCGGCGAGCGTCATGGTGCGACCCAGGCTCGTCCGTACTGCGAGGTCCCCGGCCACCATCGAGTCGAGCCGCTGGTCGTCGTCGGCCAGCGCGTGGGCGATCGACTGCAGCGCATCGTCGCCGGACAACGCCAACCGCGAGCCGACGATGCGCAGTGCCAACGGGAGACCGACACATTGCTCGGCCACCGAGTCCAGAGTCAAACGGTCGCGCAGCGTTCGACCGATCAGCCGGGTCAGCAGGGCGTGGCTCGTCGTTGCGTCCAGCGGCGTGACTTGGCGATGTACTGCCTCGGTCAGCTCCGGCAACGGCTTGCGTGAGGTGACCAGCACGGCACAACGCGAACCAGTAGGCAGCAACTGGGCAACGATCCCGGCATCCAGCGCATCGTCCAGCAGCACGAGAACAGCCAGGCTCTCGGTCCGTTCGCGGAACATCGTCGCCCGGTCGGCGGCCGAGGCCGGTACCGCGCCAGGCTGGACCCCGAGCGAGCGCAGCATCCGCCCAAGCAATGCGCCGGCAGGCACCGCCTCTCCCCCGACGTCTTGCAGCCGCGCGAACAGTTGTCCGTCGGGAAACGACGCCGCCACCAGATGGCCGATCCGCGTTCCGGCCGCCGATTTCCCAACGCCGGCGCCACCCCAAAGGCAGTAGACGGCAGGCTGAGCACGATCGCCCTGGGTCAGCACCCGTCCGGCGTCGGCCAGCAGGTCGTCACGCCCGATCAGCAGCGAGATGTCCACCGGCAACTCTCGCGGCACGGTGCCCTCGGCCCGGATCGCCGTCTCCGGTCGCAAGCTCGGATCGTCGCGCAAGATGGCCAGATGGAGCCTGCGCAGCGCAGGAGCGGGATCCAGCCCGAACTCCTCGGCCAGCCGTCCGGCCAACTCCTGGTACGCCCGCAACGCCTCGGATTTGCGGCCGGCACGATAGAGCGCCGTCATCCATGCCGCCATCAACCGCTCGCGTTGCGGGTGCTCGCGAACGAGACCGGCCAGCTCACCCTCGACCTGCTCATGCCGCCCCGCTTGCAGATCCGCCTCGACTCGATCCTCGACTGCAGCCGCACGCCCCTCGACCAGCCCCGCGATCAACCGCTCACGGGTCTCCTGCGGCACCAGGTCAGCCAACGGCTCCCCACGCCAAACCTCAAGCGCCCGCCGCAGGCCGTCACCCCGCAGTACCGGGTCTGGCTCATTGCGCGCCAGAGCCACCTGACGCCGAAAGCGCTCTACATCAACCGACTTAGCCTCCACTTGTACGGCGTACCCGACGGCGTTGCTGCTGATCGTGATGCCTGGCAACGCCTTGCGCAGCCGGGAGACATAGACCTGCAGTGACCCACGCGCATCGGCCGGCGGATCATCCGGCCACAACAGATCGACCAGCTCCGCGAGCGGCACCGATTCATTTGCCCTCAGCAACAAGATCGCCAGCAACGACCGCTCCTGCCGGCGCAGGGCGGTCGCCTGGCCGGAGATCTCGATTGCCCCCAGCAAACGGAAGTCCATGGGTGAACAGTAGAACGCCCTGCTGACAAAGTTCTGTCAGCAGGGCGTTCCTGTGGATAACTACGCAGTCGCTGCGGTCAGGTCGACCTTTGGCTCGGCGAAGTGGCAGGCGGCCGCGTGGCCGGGGCCGGACTTCGGCTTGGCGATCAGCAGCGGCTCCTGGGTGGCGCAGATGTCCTCGGCCTTCCAGCAGCGGGTCCGGAACCGGCAACCGCTCGGCGGGTCGATCGGCGACGGCACGTCACCGACCAGCCGGATCCGCTCCTTCGGCGGGGTACCACGGATGGTGCCCAGATCGGGAGCGGCCGACAGCAGCGCCTGGGTGTAGGGGTGCTGCGGAGCGTTGTAGATCTGGTCCCGCGGGCCCTGCTCGACGATCTTGCCCAGGTACATCACCGCGACCTCGTCACAGAAGTGCCGGACGACGCCGAGGTCGTGCGCGATGAAGACGAAGGCGATGCCCAGATCGCGGCGCAGGTCCTCCATCAGGTTCATCACCTGGGCCTGGATCGAGACGTCGAGCGCGGAGACCGGCTCGTCGGCGATGATCACCTCGGGCTCCACCGCGAGCGCCCGGGCGATCCCGATCCGCTGGCGCTGACCACCGGAGAACTCGTTCGGGTACCGGTTGTGGTGCTCGGGGTTCAGCCCGACCCGCTCGAGCAGTTCCTGGACCCGGGCCAGCTCCTGGCCCTTGGGGACCAGGTTGTGCACGCGCAGCGGGGTGGTCAGGATGTTGCTGACCGTCTGCCGCGGGTTCAGCGAGCTGTACGGGTCCTGGAAGACGATCTGCAGCTGCCGCCGGAACGGGCGCAGCTGCTTCTCCTTCATCCGGGCGATGTCCGTGCCCTTGAACAGGATCTGGCCGGCCGTCGGGGTCAGCAGCCGGGTGATCATCCGGCCCGTCGTCGACTTGCCACAACCGGACTCACCGACCAGGCCCAGGACCCTGCCCGGCTTCAGGTCGAAGCTCACCCCGTCGACAGCCTGGACGACCTTCTTGGTCCGGCCGAGCCCCGCGGCTTCCTTGATCGGGAAGTGCATCTTGAGGTCGCGGATCTGCAGCAGCGGGCTGGTGTTTGCGTCCGCCGGACGCGTCGTGTCGCTCATCTCTCTCCTCAGCCCAGTCTCGGCGCGACCTCGGCCTCGTAGATCGAGGCCTTGTCGTGCAGGTGGCAACGGGACGTGTGCGCGCCGGCACCGTCGACCGGAAGCAGCTCGGGCAGGTCAGTGGTACAGCGGTCGCCCTTGACCCGGTCCTTGTAGGGACAACGCGGGTTGAACGAACAGCCGTCCGGCAGCGCCAGCAACGACGGCGGCAGACCCTTGATCGGGCGCAGCTTCTCGCTGGCCGCTGAGACCGTCGGGATCGACTCCAGCAGGCCCCACGTGTAGGGCATCCGCGGCCGGGCCAGTACGTCCTCGGCCGTGCCGTACTCCACGCAGCGGCCGGCGTACATCACCAGGACGTCGTCGGCCATCTCGGCCACCACGCCCAGGTCGTGCGTGATCAGCACGATCGCCGAGCCGAACTCCTTCTGCAGGGTGTTCAGCAGGTCCAGGATCTGCGCCTGCACGGTGACGTCGAGCGCGGTGGTCGGCTCGTCGGCGATCACCAGCTTCGGGTCGTTGACCAGGCCCATCGCGATCATCGCGCGCTGCCGCATACCGCCGGAGAATTCGTGCGGGTACTGCTTGAACCGGCGGATCGGGTTCGGGATGCCGACCAGGTCGAGCATCTCCAGGGCGCGCTTCTTCGCGACGTCCTTGGACACCTTGTGGTGCACCCGGTACGCCTCGGTGATCTGCGCGCCGATCGTGTAGAGCGGGTGCAGGGACGACTGCGGGTCCTGGAAGACCATCGCCACCGCGTCGCCGCGGACCTTCATCAGCTCCGACTCCGGCATCCCGACGAGCTCGTCGCCGCCGAGCCGGATCGAGCCGGTGATCTGGGTCCGCTTCGGGTCGTGCAGGCCCATCACGGCCATGCTCGACACCGACTTGCCGGAACCGGACTCGCCCACGATCGCGAGCGTCCGGCCCAGCGGTACGGCGTAGCTGAGCCCGTTCACGGCACTCACCAGACCGTCGGCGGTCGGGAACCGGACGGTCAGGTTCTCGACCTCGAGGTACGGCGTCTCGCCGCTCGGCGTCAGGCCCGAACGGCGTTCCCGGGTCGCGACCGAAGGGTTGCGAACGGCGTCGTTGCGGACTGGGTCTTGTGTCGTCACGCCAGCCTCACTCTCGGGTCGATCACGCTGTAGGTCACATCGACCAGGAAGTTCATCGCGACCAGGATCACCGAAGAGATCAGCACCGTGCCCATGATGACCGGCAGGTCGTAGTTCTTCAGGCTCTCCAGTACCAGGTTGCCTAGCCCGGGCAGGTCGAAGATCCGCTCGGTGAAGATGGCGCCGGCCAGGCTGCCGGCGATGTCCAGACCGAAGATCGTCACGACCGGGATCAGGCCCGACCGCAGCGCGTGCTTGTAGGTGACCACCCGGTCGGACAGGCCCTTGGCCCGCGCCGTCCGGATGTAGTCCTCGCTCAGCGTCTCCACCATCGATCCGCGCGAGTACCGGGCGTACTGGGTACAGCTGTAGATCCCGAGGATGAGCCAGGGCGTCAGCAACCCGGTGAACCACTTGGCCGGGTTCTCAGTCAGCGGTGTGTAGCCGCCTCTGGGCAGGATCGGGTAGAGCACGGTCAGGTAGAGCGACAACATCAGCGCGACGATGTAGTACGGGATCGAGCTGAGGATCAGGGTGCTGCTCATCAGTACCCGGTCACCGGTCGTGCCGCGGCGTTTCGCGGCCATCGACCCGATCGCGACGCCGACCGTCAGCACGATCACGGCGTACCCGAGAACGAGCGAGACCGTCACCGGGAGCCGGGTCTTGATCATGTCGGTGACCGGCCGGTTGCTCTTGAAGGAGAAACCCAGGCAGGGAGCGCTGCACTCCTGCACCACCCCGGAGGTCGTGAAGGTCCGGCCGGCGAAGATCCCCACCGTGTACTCGGCGAACTGCTGCACCTTGGGTTTGTCGAGGTGCAGGTTTTCCTTGATGTCGTTGTAGCGCTCCTGGGTGCAGTTGCGCTCACCACAGATCGCCGCGGCCGGGTCGGTCGGGGCGACGAAGAACAACGCGAAGGTCGCGACCAGCGTGACCAGCACGACACTGAGCGCGCTCACCAGCCGACGCGCCACGAAGTAGAGCACGAGGTTTCTCCTCACCGGTCGGGGTGATGACCGGACCTGGGTCCGGTCATCACCCCTTCATTCAGATCAGACAGCTGCCTGCGGCAGCACCGATCAGGGCTGCTTCAGGAACAACGAGGTGAACTCGGGCATACCCTGCGTCGGGTCGTTGACCGCGTGACCGATGTTCTTGCCGACCGGGAAGGCGCTGGCCGAGTAGTACAGCGGGATCGACGGCAGGTAGTCCTGCATGATCATCTTGTCGACCTTGCTCCACTCCTTCAGCTGCTCCTCCGGGCTGAGGGCCGCGACGCGGTCGATCTCAGCGTCCAGCTTCGGGTCCTGCAGCTGTCCCTGGCTGTTGCCCAGGGCAATCGCATCGGACTTGTAGAGCACCGGGAACCAGCTGGTACCGGTCGGCCAGTCGGAGCACCAGCTGCCCGGGGACTTGCCGATGTTGACCGGCGCGTCCTGCTTGCCGATCAGGGTCCGGATCTTCGCCGACGGAACACCGATCGTGCGGACCTTGAAGCCGGCCTTCTGGAAGGCCTGGGTGCGCAGCGCGTTCACCTGGGTGGTGATCGGGTTGTCGTTGGAGTAGTACCAGCTGAGCTCGAAGTTCTCCTTGCCGAGCTCCTTCAGCTTGTCCTTGACCTTCTGCGCGATGGCCGGGTCCTGAGCACCCTTGCCGGTGCCGTTCAGGCCCGGGAGCTCGTACTTCTCGTAGCCCGGGACGGCCGGCGGCAGGTAGGTGGAGGCCGGGACCGCGGTGTCCGGGGTCAGGCCGGCGACCTTGCGCCAGTCGTTGTACGGGTACGCCTCACCGATCAGCTTGCGGACCTCGAACGGGATCTTCCGGGTGTCCATCGAGAAGGTGATCACACACGGCTGGTCGCCCTTGATGATCTGCGTCGGGTCCTTGACCTCGTTCAGCAGCGAAGCGTCCAGGTTGCTGTAGTTCAGCGCGTTGGCGTCCGTGCCGGAGCTGGCCAGGATCTGCCGCTGGACCTTGACCAGGTCCTGCGAGAACTTGAAGTCGAAGCCGTCGACGTACTGGTGCCGAACCGGGTCGGTGGCCGGGTCCCAGTTGGTGTTCTTGACGAGCTTCAGCTCCGAGCCGGGGGTCAGCGAGACGACCTTGTACGGGCCGGTCGACTTCGGCTTGAGCTCGTACTCCTTCTTGGTGTCGGCCGCCTCCGGGATCGGGGTGAACATCGGGAACGCCGCGTAGAACGGCAGGTCGTCGAACTTCTTGGCCAGGTGGATGACCAGGGTGGAGTCGTCCGGCGTCTCGACACCGGCGTAGTTCTTGCCGTTGGCGTCGTACGGGCCCTTGTACTTGTCGCCGTCCTTGAAGAACTGGATCTGGTAGGCCGGTCCGGCATCGTAGAGCTCGTGCGCGAACGACCGCTTGATCGCGTACGCGTAGTCGACCGCCTTGACCGGCGTGCCGTCGTCGTACTTGATGCCCTTCTTCAGCTTGAACGTCCAGGTCAGGCCGTCGGCCGACTTGGTGCCCAGGTCCTCGGCGAGGTCCGGTACCAGGACCGGCTTCTGGGTCTTGTCGTCCAGCTTGTACTGCGTCAGCGCCCGGAAGTACAGCTTCTCGATCTGGTTGCCGTCGACGTAGTAGGTGTTCGTCGGGTCGAAGCTGTCCGGGGTGACGTCGGACAGGATCGAGATCGTCCCGCCCTTCTTGGCACCCGCTACCTCCGGCGCCGGGCCCTTCGCGGTCGCGTCGGTCGCCTTGACCTGCGCACCGCCGATGGTGGCGTTGCTACCCGGCTTGTTCGTCGCCGACGGGCTGCCGCAGGCCGCGACGGCCAGCATGACCGTCGCCGAAACCGCGGTGATCCGTTTCCACTGCATTGTCGTGTTTCTCCTTTTCTGCCGCTGGGGCAAACGCCGGGCTACCGACGAGTCTTGGGGTCGAAGGCGTCGCGCACCGCGTCACCGAGCAGGGCCAGCGCGAGCACCAGGATGGTGATGCCCAGCACCGGCAGCCACAGGTAGAGCGGGTCCGCCTTGAACCAGTTGGTGGCGTTCGAGATGGTCTGACCCCACGAGGGGATCGGCTCGATCAGCCCGACGCCGAGGAAGGACAGGCCCGCCTCCGCCGTGACGTAGGCCGGTAGCGCGAGCGAGGCCGAGATGACGATCGGGGCGACCAGGTTCGGCAGCAGTTCCTTGAACAGGACCTGGCTGGTCGGTACGCCGATCGCCTTCGCGGCCAGCACGAACTCGCGCTCGCGCAGCGACAGCACCTCGCCGCGGATGATCCGGGCCAGGCCGGCCCAGCCGAAGAACGAGAGCACGAAGATGAGGACGAAGAACCGGGTCGAGGCCTGCTGGTCCGGGCTCAGGTTGAACGAACCGCCGCGCAGCGACTCCACGATCGGCACCATCGCGATCGCGAACAGCAGGTACGGGAGGCTGAGCACGAAGTCGATCAGCCAGGAGATGATCCGGTCCACCCAGCCGCCGAGGAAGCCGGCCAGCAGGCCGGCCACGACACCGACGACGGTGCCGATCACGGTCGCGACGAACGCGACGATCAGCGACGGGCGGGCGCCGTAGACCCAGCGGGCGAAGTTGTCCCGGCCGGTCTTCGGCTCGACCCCGAACCAGTGCTGGGCGTTCGACAGGATCGTCGGGTAGCCGAACTCGTCGACCAGGTCGGTGTTGAAGGTGCCGATGTCGGCGCCCTCGAGCTTGGTCAGCAGCGGCGCGAAGATCGCGATCAGGATGAAGAACAGCACCAGGGCGGCGCAGACGATCGCGACCTTGTCCTTGCGCAGCCGGTCCATCGCGATCCGGGTCGGGGACTTGCCGTGCGCCACCGAGGCCGGGCGGACCGGCTCGGCCGACGACGGGTTGTCCTCGACACCTACGGTCGAGTCGGGTGACCCAATACTCATGCGTGCTCCGTCAGCTGGTCAGCCAGAATTCCGGGGTTCAGGCCCGGCGGCGGTCTGTAGATCGTGCCGAGCCTTTGCTCCGGAGGGCCATGCAGTCAAATTCGCTTGACAAGGCCGGATCGTCCGGAGCCGCGCGCTAGCCTGCCCGACACTCCGACACCAAAACCAGCGGGTTCCGCCACCAGTGCACAAATCGTTACCGGAGCGCGTACCGGACCGGAACATTTGCACCCAATAGTTACGCTCCGCGCACACCCCTACGCGAATAGCGTCGGCACAGCGCCGTCACTGACCATTCTGTGCCACATTTTCACACAGCGTGCCCGACCTACTGCGGAGTGAAATGTCTCAGAATTGTCATATCGGTGCACCAATTCCAGCCGGCTATGAATTCCCGGCCGGTCAGGTCCGGACATTTATTCGATCTGGTCTAATCCAGAATTTTCTGGTCATCGGCCGGATTAATCTCGCGGTGAATAGCGTCCTCGAGACCGAGCAGCGGTTGGCGTGAGGTGGCGATGACTGCACACCGGCCGTCGGCGGGCATGAGTGGCCGCAACTGGCCGGCATCTAGTGCGTCGTCGAAGACCAGGAGGACGGAGCGGCCAGCCAGCGTGCTCCGGAGCAGGGACGACCGCTCCTCCAGGGAATCGGGGAAGGTCTTGGGGTCGACGCCCAGTGAGCGCAGTAGTCGCACTAGGACGGTGCTCGGAGGTACGGCCTCGCCGTTGACGTCCTGCAGCCGGGCGAAGAGCTGTCCGCCCGGGTAGTCGTCAGCAAGCCGATGGCCGAGCCGGACAGCAGTTGCCGACTTGCCGGTCCCGGCGGCGCCATAGAGACAGACAACAGCCGGTACGCCGCTCCCCCGGCCCGCGCTCGCCAGTACCTTGGCCAACTCGTCCAGCAGTTCGTCACGGCCGACCAGCAGGCTCACGTCGGCGGGGAGCTCTCGCGGGCCGGTCTCGGGTGGCGTGAGGTTCAGGGATTCGTCCTGGCGGAGCATGGCGACCTGGAGGTCACGGATCTCCTGGCCGGGTTCGACGCCCAACTCCTCGTCCAGGTGGCGTACCAGCTCGGCATAGACAGCCAAGGCGTTGGCCTGTCTTCCGGAGCGGTACAGCGCCAGCATGCGGGCCGCTGCCAGGCCTTCGCGCGTCGGCTCGGCACTGGTGAGCTCCGCCAGCTCGGGGAGCAACTCCTGGTGGCGTCCCAGCGCAAGCTCGGTCTTCAGCCGCAACTCTTGCGCCGCCCACCGCGACTCGTCGAGCCCGCTGCACAGCCTGCGCCGGACATCCTCAGAGGCGACATCCGCCAGCGCCGGTCCACGCCACAGCGCCAACGCCTCGACCAGTACCTCCCGGCGCCGCGCCAGATCCGGCAGCACCCGGGCCCGCTCGACCAGCGCGGCGAACTTCTCGACATCGGTCCGACCAGCGGTTCCCTTGAGCACGTACCCGCCGGCCTCGCCCAGAAGCTCGGCATCCATCAGTACTGCGCGCAGCCGGGACACATAGACCTGCAGTGCCCGCTTCGGGTTCCCCGGCTGCTCCTCGGGCCACAGCAACCCGATCAGCCGGTCAGTCGGTACGACCTTCCCCGGCTCCAGCAGCAAGACGGCAAGCAGCAACCGCTCCTGCCTCCGCTTGAGCTCCACCTTGCGCCCAGCCGCCCAGACCTCCACCGGACCCAGCAAGCGGTAATCCACCTGCGCAGAGTAGCTCGGTGGTAGGCGGTGGGTAACAGATCTGGCACAGGCTGCGCTTATGCGCTCGTGGAGGAGTCACCCGGTAGTACTGGCAACAGCTTTGCTTGGGCTGGTGTCCAGCCTGCTCACGCCCGCTTCGCAGCCGGGGCGGGGATGGTGCGTGAGTGCGTACGGAGTACAGGCTCATTGTCGTGGTACTGCGGCTCCGCGGGTGCGGGACGAACCGCGGGTCTCAGTGACCCGGGTTCGCCGCCGCAGGCGGGTAGGTCAGCTTTCGCGGACGTGCACGGTGACGAAGGGGGGCTTGACGACCTCGAAGGCCTCCTGCCGGCCGCGGATGTCTACTGCGACCTGGTCGCCTTCCTTGACCGCTGCGTCGAGCAGCGCCAGGGCGATGCCCTTCTTGAGCGTCGGGGAGAACGTCCCGGACGTCACCTCACCCAGGCTGGTGCCCTCGGGGTTCACGACCGTCATGTGAGGACGCGGGATGCCACGGCCGACTGCACGCAGGCCACGCAGGATCTTGGCCGGGCCGGCCGCCTTCTCCGCACGCAGTGCCTCGTCGCCCCAGAAGTGCTCCTTCTTCCAGCCCACGGCCCAGCCCGAACGCGCCTGGACCGGCGTGATCTCCGGCGAGATGTCCTGACCGTGCAGCGGGTAGCCCATCTCGGTCCGGAGCGTGTCGCGAGCGCCCAGCCCGGCCGGTACGAGGTTGTACTGCTCCCCTGCCTTCAGTAGCGCGTCGAAGACGGCAACCGCTGCCTCATTGGGCACTACCAGCTCGTAGCCGCGTTCACCCGTGTAGCCGGTGCGGCAGACGACTACCGGCGTACCGGAGAAGTCAGCAACGGCGAAGGACATGTAGTCGTGGCCGGTCGGCAGGCCGATCGCCTTGACCACCTCGTCGCTGTCGGTGCCCTGGACGGCCAGGATCGCGTAGTCGTCGTGGGTGTTGGTCACCACGACGCCGTCCGGCGCCTGCTCGGCAAGCCGGCGGACGACCTCGGCGGTGTTGGCAGCGTTCGGGATCAGGAACACGTCGTCGTCTGCATGCAGGTACGCGATCAGGTCGTCGACCACGCCGCCGTCCTCGGCACAGCACAGCGTGTACTGCGCCTGGCCGGGGGTGATCTTGCCCAAATCGTTGGTCAGGCAGGAGTTCACGTACGCCGCGGCGCCCGGGCCCTTGACCGTCGCCTTGCCGAGGTGGCTGACGTCGAAGACGCCGACGGAGGTCCGGACCGCGGTGTGCTCGGCGACGACCCCGCTGTACTCCAGTGGCATCTCCCAGCCGCCGAACTCGGCGAACTTGGCGCCGAGGGCGACGTGCCGCTCGTGCAACGGGGACTTCTTCAACGGCTGCGACTCGGTCATGAACCGGAACCTACCGGACGAGCGGCTACGCCGCATGCGGCCGACATCACTGCCTGAGAGTCGGATGCTGTGTCTGTTTCATGGAGCTGTGACGCGTAGCATGCGGAGGCAGCATTCACGTAACGTCACGACCGGCATCTGCCACCCGGTCAAGGAGGACTGAGGATTTCGTGAGCACCATCACCCTGAGCAAGTCCGATCCGGCCGGCGTCAAGACCGACGTCCTGGTGATCGGCGTGGTCAAGCTCGACGGCGGCGTCACTCTGCCCGCCGGCACCGAGTCGCTGAACGCCGCGTACGGCGGGAAGCTGGTGGAGGTGCTGGCCGGCCTCGGCGCCACCGGCAAGTCCGGCGAGGTCACCAAGGTCCCCGGCCCGAAGCCCGGCAAGTCCGCCATCGTGATCGCGGTCGGCCTCGGCGCCGCCCCGGACGGCGCGCTGAAGACCGAGGATCTGCGGGTCGCCGCGGGAATCGGCGTCCGGGCCGCCAAGACCGGCCAGTCGATCGCGTTCGCGCTGCCGACGCCGGACGCCGAGTGCGTCCGGGCGATCGCCGAGGGCGCGCTGATCGGCCGGTACACCTTCAACGCGTACAAGTCCGAGGCGAGCACCGACGCCCCCGGCAACGTGGTCGTGCTGACCGACCTGGCCCGCAGCCGGGAGGCCAAGGCAGCGCTGGAGCGCGCCGAGGTGACGGCCGACGCGGTCCACCAGGTCCGCGACTGGGTGAACACTCCCCCGTCCGACCTGCACCCGGCCGAGTTCGCCGCGCACGCGGTCAAGCTCGGCAAGGAGTACGGCGTCAAGGTCGAGGTACTGGACGAGAAGGCGCTCGCCAAGGGCGGGTACGGCGGCATCCTCGGCGTCGGCCAGGGCTCCACGAACCCGCCGCGGCTGGTCAAGCTGACCTACACGCCGAAGAAGCCGGTCACGCACCTGGCCTTCGTCGGCAAGGGCATCACCTTCGACTCGGGCGGCCTGTCGCTGAAGACCGCCAGCGGGATGATCAGCATGAAGTCCGACATGGCCGGCGCCGCCGCGGTGATCGCCGCCACCGTCGCGATCGCGCGGCTCGAACTGCCGGTCCAGGTGACCACGTACGCCGCGATGGCCGAGAACATGCCGTCCGGCTCGGCGGCCCGCCCGTCCGACGTCCTCACCATGTACGGCGGCAAGACGGTCGAGGTGCTCAACACCGACGCCGAGGGCCGCCTCGTACTCGGTGACGCGCTGGTCCGGGCCTCCGAAGACCAGCCTGACCTGATCGTCGACGTGGCCACCCTGACCGGCGCGTGTGTCGTTGCCCTGGGCACCAAGGTGGCCGGTGCGTTCGCCAACACCGACGTCGCCCGGGACCGGGTGGTCGACGCCGCCGTCGCCGCGGGTGAGGCGATGTGGCCGCTGCCGATCCCGTCGGAGATGCTCGACAAGCTGCGCTCGCACTCGAAGATCGCCGACCTGGCGAACATCACCGGCGAGCCCTGGGGCGGCGCTCTGGCAGCGGCCGCCTTCCTCGGCGACTTCGTTGCCGAGGGCATCGACTGGGTGCACCTCGACGTGGCCGGCCCGGCCTTCAACGACGGCGGGCCGACGGGCTACACGACCAGCGGTGGTACCGGCTACTCGGTCCGCACCCTGGTCGAGCTCGCCGCTGCCGCTAGCTAATAGCGGGTCTCCAGCATTGTGCAGCCCTCGTCGGTCCGGTACGGCCCATGCGGCATACCGGGCCGGCGAGCTGCGTAGTCGCCCTTGGTGAAGGTCTTGCCGAGGGTGAGGTCGGTCAGCGAGCCCTCGAGTAGGTAGACCTCCTCGAAGTACTCGTGCCTGATCACCTCGTCGCCTGTCGTGGTCCCTGGAGCCCATCGAGCGATCCTGGTCAGCGTGCCGTCGGTGGCGCTTTCAGTGAGCAGCTGTTGAGTGATGCCGGGGGCGGCGTCCGTCCAGGGCACTCCGGCTGTTGCGAAGAACTCGTGCTCGGCCTTCATTCCCACGCCTCCGCAAGTTGCTCGACCTTGTAGTCGATCCGGCTGGTCACGCCGCGCGGGTCGGTCAGCTCGACCCGCCACGCGTCGGCGAACTGGTCGACGCCGGCGATCATCGGGATCGTCCCACTCAGCACCACCGTGCCCGGCACCAGTCGGTCGCTCAGCTCCTTCACCCAGTACGACGGCGGCAGCAACTGCGCGAGCGTGCCGTCCTGGATCAGCTGCTCGGTATCGCCGTGCCGCACCCACGCCTTGAGCGTGAACTCGTCCAGCTCACCCTCGATCGCGTTGAGCGGCCATGCCACGTCGCCGAGCACATCAGGTGCCGACTGCTTGCTCCATGCGACCCCGTGTACTTCCAGCGCCCGGTCAGTGTGGTCGCAGGCGGCCGTGAGCAGCAGGTCATCCGGCCCATCCCCCACAACCAGCGCCCACTCCGCCTCACCCGACGTCTTGCCGTGTGGCACCTGTACTACGTCCGGCCGGCTCACCAGGCTGGCCGGCAGCGGGTACAGGGTCGGGATCCGCGTCGGGGCTGGCACACCCAGCTCCGCGAGCTCGTCGACGTGGTGCTGCACCTGTTGGGTGTCACGGCCGGCGTAGCCCGCGTTGAGCGCATATCGGACGTCGATCTGCCGCTCGGAGCCGTCCGGGAGCGTGAATCGCAGGGTCTCGGGCACTGGAACCTCCACTGAATTCGAGTCAGGGCTTGCGTGAACACGTTGTATACAGCAAGTATGGAGCAACGACGCGAGGAGGTCCACCCCGATGTCCAATCCCACCGCCCCAGTCGCCGGTGATCGCCGGAGTCTGTACAAAGCCTTCGCGGCGAGCCTGTCGGGCACGTCGCTGGAGTGGTACGACTTCGCCGTCTACAGCTCCGCCGCGGCGCTCGTCTTCGGTGACCTGTTCTTCCCGGGCAGCGAGCCGCTCACCGGCACACTGCAGGCCTTCGGCACGTACGCGGTCGGCTACATCGCCCGGCCGCTCGGCGGCATCATCTTCGGCCGACTGGGTGACGTGATCGGCCGCAAGAAGGTGCTGGTCGCGACCTTGCTGCTGATCGGCATCGCCACCTTCTTCATCGGGCTACTGCCGACCCACCCGCAGGCCGGGGCTCTTGCACCGACCCTCCTGGTGTTCCTGCGGTTCATCCAAGGCGTAGGGGTTGGCGGCGAGTGGGGTGGAGCGGTCCTGCTGAGCAGTGAGTTCAGCCAGGCTGGGCAGCGGGGCTTCTGGGCCTCCGCCGCTCAGGTGGGCCCGCCGCTCGGCACGTTGATGGCCAACGGCGTGCTGGCGGTACTGGCCGGATTGCTGTCCGAGGACCAGTTCCTGAGCTGGGGTTGGCGGGTTGCCTTCCTGTTGTCCGCAGTACTGGTTGCGTTTGGGCTGCTGATCCGGACGAAGCTGGAGGAGACTCCTGTATTCAAGGAGTTGGAGGCCCGTGGCGATCGGCCGACCGCGCCAGTGACCGAGGTACTGCGTACGCAGACGCGCGGACTCGTCGCGGCCATCCTGTCGCGGGTTGGGCCTGACGTGCTCTATGCGATGTTCGCTGTCTTCGTGCTGACCTATGCGACCAAGAACCTGGGGATGAGTCGCGGCCAGGCGGTGACGGCGGTACTGGTCGGGTCTGCGTTCCAGGTGGGGCTGATCCCCTTGTCTGGTTGGCTTTCCGACCGGTATGGGCGGAGGCTGATCTATGCCATCGGCGCTGTCGGCGGGGCGATCTGGAGTGTGGTGTTCTTCGCGATGGCGTCCTCGCTCGCGACTGTGCTGCCTGGTGTGGTGATCGGGCTGGTGTTCCACTCGCTGATGTATGGACCGCAGGCAGCCTTTGTGTCGGAGCAGTTCACGGCACGGCTGCGGTACACGGGTAGCTCCCTGGCCTACACCTTCGCCGGCATCATCGGGGGCGCGCTGGCGCCATTGGCATTCACCTACTTCCTGGCGAAGACCGGTACTGGCTATGTGATCGCGCTGTACATCGTGGTGGCCTGTGTCGTCACCCTGGTCGGCTTGAGGCTCGGCCGGGCGGTACAGGACGACGTGGCGCCGATCTCCGCGACTGCTGTCAGCCCTGCATGATTCAGCCCTGCGTGATTCAGCCCAGCATGATTCAGCCCTGCATAAGGATGGAGCCGGTGGTGTCGAGGTGGCGCAGGATCGCCTTCTCGGCCTCGGCTGCGTCCCCGGAGGCAAGGCCGTCCACGATCGCTTGGTGCTCGGCCAGTACGTCCTGCCGCCTGGTGGTGCTCCGCTGCAAGGCCACTACGCCCAGCAGCACGTGTCGAGCGCGCAGGCTGTCGTATAGCCGGCCGAGCACGGCATTGCCGGCCGCCTCCACCAGTAGCGCGTGGAACTGGCTATCGAGCTCGATGAACTCCTTGGCGTCACCGGCCTCGACAATGGCACGCTGCTGCCCGAGCACTGCGGACATGGCGTCCACGGGTGCGCCATCGGGTGAGGCCAGGCAGGTAGTTGCCGCCCAGGACTCGATGACGCCACGGGCCTGCATCATCTCGGCGATCTCCCGGCCGGGCACGGGTGCGACGAAGGCGCCCCGGTGTGGGACGAGTTGCACCAGGTCCTCCGCGGCCAACATGAGCAGGGCTTCGCGTACCGGAGTACGGGAGATGCCGACCTCGGTGGCGACGGCTTGCTCATTGATGAACGTCCCGGAGACCGCTGGATCGCTCAGCACGGTCCCCCGCAGGTACTGGTAGGCACGGTCTCGGCCGGAGTCCCCACTCAATTGCATACTCAATGTATACAGCCTTGGAGGGCTGATGACATCTCTCAGTGTTGCGGCAGCGCAGATCAGCACCGGCCCGGACCCAGTGGCCAATCTAGCCACCGCCACCGAAGCAGTACGCCGGGCCGCTGCCGCCGGCGCGTCCCTGGTCGCTCTGCCCGAGGCAACCCTGGCGGCCTTCGGCACTGACCTACGCGCCGTCGCCGAGCCTCTGGACGGCCCATTCGCGACCGGCCTGCGCAAGGTCGCGGCCGACCTGGGCGTAGTGGTGATCGCCGGCTTGTTCGAGCCGTCCGACGACGGCCGGGTGCACAACACGCTGCTCGCGACCGGGCCTGGCGTCGAGGCTTCGTACCGCAAGATCCACCTCTACGACGCCTTCGGCTCCCGCGAGTCCGACTTGGTCGCCCCCGGCCAGGACCTGGTGACGATCGACGTCAACGGCGTACGGGTCGGACTGGCAACCTGCTACGACCTGCGCTTCGCCTCCCAGTTCACCGACCTCGGCCGAGCCGGCGCCGAGCTCATCGTCGTACCGGCGTCCTGGGGCGCAGGACCCGGCAAAGAAGAGCAGTGGGACCTACTGACCCGTGCACGGGCATCGGACGCACAGGCGTGGCTACTGGCCTGCGATCAGGCATGGACGCCACCCCAGGGCACAGACCCCTTGGGTATCGGCCGCAGCACCCTGATCGATCCACTGGGGCACACCCGCGCCCGTCTGGCCGCGACGCCGGATCTGCTGCTGGGCACGGCGGACACGGAATTGGTGAGTACGGTGCGAGCACGAATCCCGATCCTCGGGAAGCCGGGAATTGACTCGGAATTCTAGTGTCACTACCGTAGGCAAATACCCTACGGTTGTGACACTGAATGCCATCCTACGCAGCGCCTCGTGTTCCGGGAGATTTGATCCGCCGCGGGCGCGTACTTCGACCCGCAGATGCGGCGGGCATCTACGCCCACCCGCGCCCGGAGTTCCGGCGTCTGGAAGAAGGCGGTGCACTGCGACGCCTGGCGAGCGGTCTGTACGCCGTAGTACCGGACGATCTGGTCGGCACCCACTGGCTACCTGACCTCGAGTCGGTCGCCCTGGGAGTCGCGATTTCTGGCGGGCGTTCGAACGCGGCCGCGCTGATGGGAATCAGTGCGGCGCGGGTCCACTCCGCTATCCCCAGAACCATCAATGTCGCCACGGTCGCGGTCACCCACCACCGCCGCAATCTCGAACTCACCGATCGCGACGCCGAGATCTTCTTCGTCCGCAGGGACCTCGACCGGCTGGACCTTCAGCGCCAGCACACGGAACTCGCCGACGGCTGGGTGACGACGATCGAGCAGACGGTTCTCGACCTGATCTCTCGACCGGATCTCGGCGGCGCACCTGATGCAGCCGAAGAGGCAGTCAGCGCCCTGCTGATCCGATCCGACCTCGATCTGCTCCGTCGCCTGGCCGACCAGCAACACCGCCGCAGCACGGTCGAGCGAGCCCTGAAAGCAAGGCCATGACGTGCTGACTCAAACCGATGCCCGCGCGGTCGCCGACCGCTTCGGCGCCTCCGACAACCAGATCAGACGTGACCACCTGATCTCTCACCTGCTGGCGGCGCTGAGCGAGCATGTCGCCGATCGCGTCATCTTCTTCGGTGGCACGGCACTGTCGCGCACGCTGCTGCCCGACGGCAGGCTTTCCGAGGACATCGATCTGATCGCAGTGGGTTCCCGGAGCGAACTGGCTGAGCTCCTGACCGTGGTCCTCCCACGGGCACTTCGGCGGGAGTACCCGCGGTTGATCTGGGATCCGTCGCTCACCGACGTACGGGACGTGGAGTCAGCCCTGCTCCGCTCGCCCGACGGACTGACGGTTCGACTTCAACTGCTCGATTCCGTCGGATACCCGAAATGGCCCGTGACCGCCGTGGATCTGGTTCAACGGTACGGCGACGCGCCACCGGCTCGCCTGACCACGCCGACCCCGCCTGCGTTCGCTGCCTGGAAGACCGCTGCTTGGTTCGACCGTGCAGCTGCGCGAGATCTGTAAGACCTATGGGCCCTGGCGACCAACGGTCATCTCATTGCCGAGGCGGCAAGGCTGTTCGTTCGGTACGGCCCAACCAACAGACCACCAGACGACCGGATGTTCTCAGTGGCGCCTGACCAGGCCCAGTGGACTCGGGACATTGGCGGTCAGCTGCGGCTGGAGATCAGCGCCGCAGACGCACTGGCAGTAGTCAAAGCCGGTTGGGCCAAGGCACGCGCGGCTCTGTAGCCGGCGGTATCCGCTGGCCACGGAGCGGCTAGGCGAGGCCGTTCTTCTTCATGCGGGCGTTGTACTCGCGCATGCGGGGTGGGTAGCCGACTACTGCCGCGTCGTAGGAGGGGACGCCCATCTTGTTGGCGAACTGGTGGGCCCAGGCGACCGAGGGGACCCGGCGGCGGGTCCACTCGCCGTCGATGGCGACCAGGAGGAGCGTGTAGTCGGTCACCGCGGTGCGCGGCTCGACGAATCCCTCGACACCCTGCCGTGTCTGGGCGAACTCCCGCAGGTGCGCCTGGTCGGGGTTGTCCGACTTGCGCATCGTGCCCGGCTTCTGCCGGCGACCGAACCACTTCATGGGAGCAAGTGTCCACCATTCCCGCAAATCCGGCCCGGAGGCGAGCCGGACCGCTGACGGTGACAAGATGACGCCCGGGCCGGAACTCCGCGATCCGGGGCCGCCCGCCGACCTTGACGCCCCACGGAGGAACTCGTGACGAACACGGCAGACAGCAACACGACGTACGACCTGGTGATCCTCGGCGGTGGCAGTGGTGGCTATGCCGCCGCGCTGCGCGCCGCAGTACTGGGGATGTCGGTTGCTCTGGTGGAGAAGGACAAGCTCGGCGGCACCTGCCTGCACCGCGGCTGTATCCCGACCAAGGCTCTGCTGCACGCGGCCGAGGTGGCCGATTCGGCCCGTGAGGGTGAGCAGTTCGGTGTCCGGACCACGCTCGAGGGCGTCGACATGGGCGGCGTGAACAAGTACAAGGACGGCGTCGTCGACCGGCTCTTCAAGGGCCTGCAGGGACAGATCAAGTCCCGCGGCATCACCGTGATCGAGGGCGAGGGACGGCTGACCTCGCCGACCACGGTCGCGGTCAACGGCACGACGTACACCGGCCGCAACATCATCATCGCCTCCGGCTCGTACTCCCGCTCGCTGCCCGGGCTGGAGATCGACGGCAACCGGGTGATCGCCAGCGAGCACGCGCTGACGATGGACCGGGTGCCCGAGTCCGCGGTGATCCTCGGCGGCGGCGTGATCGGCGTCGAGTTCGCCAGCGCGTGGACCTCGTTCGGCACCAAGGTGACGATCGTCGAGGCGCTGCCCCGGCTGGTACCGGCCGAGGACGCCGACTGCAGCAAGACGCTCGAGCGCGCGTTCCGCAAGCGCAAGATCAACTTCAAGACCGGTACGCCGTTCGAGTCCGTCGACACCCACGACAACGGGGTCCGCGTGACCGTCGCCGGCGGTGAGGTGATCGAGGCCGAGGTGCTGCTGGTCGCGGTCGGCCGCGGCCCGAACACGGCCGGGATCGGGTACGAGGAGGTCGGGGTCGCGCTCGATCGCGGCTTCGTCACCGTCGACGAGCACCTGCAGACCAGCGTGCCGGGCGTCTACGCGGTCGGCGACATCGTGCCCGGCCTGCAGCTCGCGCACCGCGGTTTCCAGCAGGGCATCTTCGTCGCCGAGCACCTCGCCGGGCTGAACCCGGCCCCGATCGACGAGCTCGGCATCCCGCGCGTCACCTACTCCGAGCCCGAGGTCGCCTCCGTCGGCCTGACCGAGGAGCAGGCCAAGGCGAAGTACGGCGAGGTCGAGATCCTCAACTACAACCTCGGCGGCAACGGCAAGAGCCAGATCCTCAAGACCCAGGGCTTCGTGAAGCTGGTCCGGGCCAAGGACGGCGCGGTGGTCGGCCTGCACATGGTCGGCTCCCGGGTCGGCGAGCTGATCGGCGAAGCCCAGCTGATCTACAACTGGGAGGCCTTCCCCGCCGACGTCGCGCCGCTGGTGCACGCCCACCCGACCCAGAACGAGGCCCTCGGCGAGGCGCACATGGCGCTGGCCGGTAAGCCTTTGCACTTTCATGAGTAAACACAGGCACGAATAAGTTTTGGCCTCCCCACCGGCGGGTCCTGCTGACCCAGATCCCGCCGGTTCGGGCGGCACCGTAGGCTGAACTCGAACCGAATAGACGAAGGAGCAACGACCGTCATGCCGACCTCTGTATCCCTGCCGGCCCTCGGGGAGAGCGTCACCGAAGGAACCGTCACCCGCTGGCTCAAGCAGGTCGGTGACACGGTTGCCGTCGACGAGCCCCTGCTGGAGGTCTCGACCGACAAGGTCGACACCGAGATCCCCTCCCCCGTGGCCGGCACTCTCCTGGAGATCAAGGCCGCCGAGGACGAAACCGTAGAGGTAGGCGCCGAACTAGCAGTAATCGGCGACGCCGGCGAATCCACCGCCCCCGACTCCTCTTCCAACGGCCAGGCTGCCCCGGCTGAGGAAGCCCCGGCCCAGGAAGCCCCCGCAGCCCAGGAGGCACCCGCCGAAGCCGCGCCGCAGGCCCAGGCCGCACCGGCCCAGGAAGCCCCGGCAGCACAGGCTGCTCCGGCCGAGGCCGCCCCGCAGGCGCAGGCCGCGCCCGCAGCGGACGCCGGCCAGGCGTCCTCAGGTTCCGCGACCGGTACGTCGGTAACGCTGCCCGCACTGGGCGAGAGCGTCACCGAAGGCACCGTCACCCGCTGGCTGAAGCAGGTCGGCGACGACGTGGCCGTCGACGAGCCGCTCCTCGAGGTCTCCACCGACAAGGTCGACACCGAGATCCCCTCGCCGGTCGCCGGCAAGCTGCTGGAGATCAAGGTCGCCGAAGACGAAACCGTCGAGGTAGGCGCCGAACTAGCCATCGTCGGCTCAGGCGACGCAGCCCCCGCCGCAGCCACCCCGGCCCCGGCCGCCCCGGCAGCCGAGCAAGCAGCCCCGCAGGCAGCAGCCCCGGCACCCGCCGCAGCTCCGGCCCCGCAGGCCCCCGCCGCGCAGGCCCCGGCCCCGCAGTCGGCGCCCGCTCAGGCTCCGGCTCCGCAGTCGGCACCGGCTCCGGCCGCCCAGGCTCCGGCCGCCCAGGCCCCCGCGGCCCAGGCACCGACTAACCAGGCACCTGCCCCGCAGTCGGCCCAGGCTCCCGCGCCGCAGGCGGCTCCCCCGGCCCTGCCCGCAGCTCAGGCACCGGCCGCGTCGTCGAACGGTTCTTCGTCAGAGGGCCCGAACTACGTCACCCCCCTCGTCCGCAAGCTCGCGACTGAGCACTCGGTCGACCTCGGCGCCGTCCAGGGCACCGGCGTCGGCGGCCGCATCCGCAAGCAGGACGTACTCGCTGCCGCCGAGGCCCAGAAGGCCGCGGCCGCCGCAGCTCCGGCAGCAGCCGCCGCTCCCGCCTCGGCCCCTGCGGCGAAGGCCGCGGCCATCAGCCCGCTGCGTGGCACGACCGAGAAGATGAGCCGGATCCGCAAGGCCATCGCCAGCCATATGGTCAACTCGCTGCACGTCTCGGCGCAGCTGACCACCGTGGTCGAGGTCGACGTCACCGAGATCTCCAAGCTCCGGAACGCCAAGAAGGCCGAGTTCGAGGCCCGCGAGGGCGTCAAGCTGTCCTTCCTGCCGTTCTTCGCGCTCGCCGCGGTGGACGCGCTGAAGCAGTACCCGAAGCTGAACGCCTCGATCAACGACGAGGCCGGTGAGGTCACCTACCACGCCGCCGAGCACCTGGGCATCGCCGTGGACGCCGAGAAGGGCCTGATGGTCCCGGTCGTGCACAACGCCGGCGACCTGAACATCGCCGGCCTGGCGAAGAAGATCGCCGACCTGGCCGCGCGGGTGCGGACCAACAAGGTCCTGCCGGACGAGATGGCGGGCGGCACGTTCACCATCACCAACACCGGTAGCCGGGGCGCGCTGTTCGACACCCCGATCCTGAACCAGCCGCAGGTCGGCATGCTCGGGACCGGCTCGGTCGTCAAGCGTCCGGTCGTCATCACCCACCCGGAGCTCGGCGAGACGATCGCGATCCGGCAGATGGTCTACCTGGCGCTGACCTACGACCACCGCCTGGTCGACGGCGCCGACGCGGCCCGCTACCTGACCGCGGTCAAGCAGCGGCTCGAGGAAGCCCAGTTCGACGTCTGATCCGGTATCGGACAGAAGTAACAGAGGCCGCCGCCCCGGCCTGACCGAATCGACCATGGTCAGGCCGGACGCGGCCTCACCGAGAAGCCGGAGCTGTGTTTCGTGAAATATGTGCTCGCCGGTTCGTCCGGCTTCCTCGGTAAGGCATTGGCGCGTGACCTGGTGGCCGACGGCCATCAGGTCACCCGGCTGGTACGGCGTGAGCCGTCGCAGCCGAGCGAGGTCCAGTGGGATCCCACACGTGGAGAGCTGGATCCGGTCGCTCTCGAGAACGCCGATGTGCTGATCAACCTGGCCGGCGCGAACATCGGCCGGCCCTGGACTCCGAAGTACCGGCTGGCGATCCGGGAGAGCCGGGTCAGTACCACCGCCACGCTCGCGGAGGCCGCCGCGACGCTGGAGCGGCCGCCGGTGTTCATCACCCAGAGCGGCATCGGCGGCTACGGCAAGGACTGCGGCGACCAGATCCTCACCGAAGAGTCGGAACTCGGCGAGGGATTCCTGTCCGATGTCGTGCGGGTCTGGGAAGGCGCCGCCGATCCGGCGCGCGAGGCCGGTTGCCGGGTCGTCGCCCTGCGCACGGGCGTCGTGCTCAATCGCTCGGCACCTGCCTTCCAGTTGCTCTCGTTGCCGTTCCGGGTGGGCGTCGGTGGACGGCTCGGATCTGGCAAGCAGTACTTCCCGGTCGTCTCGCTGGACGACTGGCTCGGCGCCGTCCGGCACTGCGCCGAGAACGATCAGGTGTCCGGGCCGGTCAACGTGACGCTGCCGGAGCCGGTCACCAACCAGGAGTTCACGAAGGCCCTGGGCGCCGCGCTGCATCGACCGACGCTGGTACCCGTCCCGTCGTTCGTGCTCACCACGGTGCTCGGCGAGTTCGCCTGGGAACTGATCGGCAGCAAGCGCGCGCTCCCCAACGCGCTGCTGTCCTCCTCCTTCACCTTCAAACACCCCACGGCGGAAGCCGCGCTCGAGTCCGCCCTCGCCTGACGCGCCTCCTCCACCTGACACTCCCCAGCCAGAGACTCCCCTGCCTGACGCGCCGATGCTTGATGTGTACCCGTGCGGGCGACTCCGGGTGGTCATGCTTCGGCTATCGATGAGATGCGCCAGGATGTGGCGGCTGCCGTGAGAGTCACGCGGCGGGTGGTCGGTTTTCCGGGCGGGAAGATCGTTCGCTGGCCGGTCGAGGTGATCGCTGCGCCTGCGACGAAGCGGTCGACGACTCGGAGTACGACGGTTGTCGGGCCGGGGTTTTCCACGGTCACGGACTGGATCTGCAGGCGGAGTCCTTCGATCCGGAGCTGCTGCTTTCGGTAGGTGGCGAGGAGTTCTCGGTCGGCGGACCAGGGCGAGCTGCCGGGTACGTAGACGGAGTTGAGCACGGTCGGGTCGAGCGTGGCGAACGCCTGGGAGCGGCGTACATCCAAAGCCTGCAAGGTCTGCAACCACTTCTTGCCATCCGCCGCCGGTTGTTTCGGGGTCACGGGCTGCCGTGGAGTTGTCGACTGGTGTGGGGTTGTGGGTTGGGTGGGTTGGGCCGCGTTGGCGGTGGAGTTCGGGGCGGGGTGGCCGAGGACGCCGACGGTGAGGAGGCCGATGACGAGGGTTGTGACCGCGCCGGCTCCGCAGGCAGCGAGGATGCCGTAGGCGGCGCGTTTGGTGCGCAGGAACTTGAGCGCGGTCTCACGGATGCTTCCGCGCTGTTGGGTGGGTGGCTGTGATCGCCGCAGGCTGATGGCAGGCGCAACTGGTGAGGCAGGCGTAGCGGGCGCCGGTGTAGTGGCCGGCGTGACGGGTGAGGTTTTGGTGGCGGGCTCGGGGTCTTGGGTGAAGTTGAGGGAGATGGGGAGTGGAGTCGCCCGATGGAGGGCTTGTTGGGCGAGGACCTCGGGCGTGGTGGTGAAGAGGGACGGTGGGAAGGTCTTGGCGGTGCCGCCTGCCTGATGAGCAATAGCGCCTAGGGCTGAGAGGTCGGCTTGGGGCGTGGTCGGCGACGACAAGGCGCGGAGTCCGGCGTCGGTGATGACCGGGCGGCCATCGGCGTCGAACATGATGTCGTTGAGGTCCAAGTGGCCGTGGGTGAGACCCCTTCCGTGTAAGGCGGAGAGGGCTTGGGCCAGTGGGCTGATGAGAGTGACCAGTTCGCCTGGTGAGAGGGCGCCGCGGCGCTCCAGCAGCGACGTGAGCGTGCCTGCGGCGACGTACTGGCTGAAGAGGAGCCACTCTCGGTCGGACTCTCTGACCTCGAGCAGTCGGGCGAGATGCGGATGGTCGATGCCGCGGGCGAGTTCGAGGTCGCCCAGGAACTCGTTCGTCGCCACGGCGGCGGATTTCGGGATGCGTTTGAGCACAGCGTGCCGCCCGGTGGCCAGGTCCCGGAGCAGCCAGACAGTGCCGGCCGAACCAGACCCGAGCCCACGGCGCAAGCTGTAGCCGGAGATGTCTTCGGATGCCATACCCAAGAGAGTGCCCGGATCGGCGCCGGCGCCCCGGAAGTTATCCACAGCCACCGCCAGAGCCACCGCTTGGGCCAGGGTCCTGTGGATGGCGGCGAACAGCCGCCGGACGGGCCGCCTACACTCGAAGGCGTGAGGGCTATCAAGTATGTGGAGGCCGGATTCGGCGCCGACGCGGTCGACTACGAGACGGCGTGGGCCGAGCAACGGCGCCTGCACGCGCAGGTTGCCGACGGCACCGGGTCCGACACGGTCATCCTGCTGGAGCACCCACCGGTTTACACCGCGGGCAAGCGCACCGAGCCACACGAGCGGCCAGTGGACGGTACGCCGGTGGTCGACGTCGACCGCGGCGGCAAGATCACCTGGCACGGCCCCGGCCAATTGGTCGGGTACCCGATCGTGAAGCTCGCCTCACATGTGTACGTCGTGGACTACGTTCGCCGGCTGGAGGAAGCGCTGATCGCGGTCTGCGCCGACCTCGGCGTACGGACCGGGCGGGTCAAGGGTCGCAGCGGAGTGTGGGTGCCGGCGGACGATCGCGGGCGGGAGCGGAAGATCGCGGCGATCGGGATCCGGGTGGCGCAGAGCGTCACGATGCACGGATTCGCGCTGAACTGCGACAACGATCTGACCTGGTTCGACCGGATCGTGCCGTGCGGGATCTCCGATGCCGACGTCACCACGCTGTCGAAGGAGCTCGGCCGGGACGTGTCCATCGCCGAGGTGCTCGAGCCTGTTCGGCGGCACCTCGATGTGCTGCTTTCCTGGCAGGACTACGAGCGCACACCGAACCTCGAACACGAGGAAACCCCGGCCCCGGCGGGTATCACGTACGGCCTCACTGTCTGACCCGTACGGGCGCAACAAGCGGTTCGGCGGTGTGACCGTCGGAGCGGAGCGTAAAGATTGAGCGAAGTGTCTGCGCTGTGCGGAGCGTAAACGTCGCTACGGTGGGGATGTGTCCAAATTTCTCGGCTTCCTCCTTGGCATCGCGGTAGCGCTCGTCGGGCCGGCCATGTTCGGCGTCCTCGCGGCGGACGGCGGTATCAAGCTGAACGCGAAGGAGATGGCGCTTGCCTACGGCATCGGTGCGCTGATCTTCTGGGCCGTGGTGTCGTACTTCTCCGGCGCCGCGGCGCTCGGGGCGGCGCTGACCTTCGGCGCGATGATCTACACCGTGCACTGGATCCCCAACCGGATGACGAACTTCCTCAACGACGTTCCCGGGGTGACCACGGGGATGATCGATGGGGTCAAGCAGTACACGGGGAACGGTGTGGTGCCGATTCTTGCGGTGATCTCGCTGATCTTCGGGATCCAGTCGATCGTGCGGTCGGTGCAACGGCGCAAGCGCGAGCGGGTCGAGGCGGACCGCCGGCAGCGTGAGCAGGAGGCCGCGGTGCAGGCGCAGCAGATGCCGGTACCACCGCAGCCGGCGGCGTATGCGGTTGCCGAGGGCGACTACCAGCCGGACGACCGGTTCGGGAACAACTTCGGGAACAGCAACTACGACGACCTGTTCGAGGAGGAGCCGGCACCGTTCAGGCCGCGGAGTCAGGCGGACGAGCAGACGGCGCAGTTCTCCCGCTCCGAGGCTCCGATGGAGTACGACGACGATCGCGACGACACGAGACTCGTCCCCACGGACGCCGACGAGACCGTGATGGTCCCCACCGGCGAGAACGCAGTTGCCGACGGCTCCGACGAGGCACCGGCCCCGGAAGACGCTGCCGCCCAGCACGTACCGGCGGAAGAGGCAGCCACGCAGCACGTGCCGGCCGAGGAGCACCCCGAGCCGGAGGCCGAAGAGGCACCGGACGAGGTCGCCACCCAAGCAGTCAGCACCCACGACGCTCCCACCCAGCAGGTAGCCGCAGAAGACGCCTCCACGCAGCAAGTACCGGTTGCAGAAGCACCCACGCAGTACGTACCGGCAGAAGCTGCCACGCAGCACGTACCGGCAGAAGAAGCCCCCGCACAGCGGGAAGCGGTCGCGGAGGCCGCGCCGCAGCACCTGCCGGTTGAAGAAGCTCCCACGCAGCAAGCGCCGGTTGAGGAGCCTGTGTCGCAGGTTGAGGAGACCGCTGCTCAGCCGGTGCCGGTGCCCGAGCCGGAGGCTCCTAAGCCTGTCGCGCCGCGGGTTGCCGGCGGGGCCGTTGCTGCCGCGCCGCAGATTGGTGGACCGCAGGGTGCGCCTTCGCAGGCGGACGACGGTGGCGAGCCGACACAGCCGATGCCGATCGCACGCCCGGCGGCACCCAAGGCTGCGGCCCCGCACGCGGAGGCGTCGCAGGCCGAAGCTCCGCAGGCCGAGGCGCCGCGGGTTGAGGCGCCGCGGGCTCAGTTGCGGAAGGAAGAGATGGGGCAGCAGTACCGGGAGCGGATGGATCCGCCGGACGTGGATGACACCGGTGAGTTCTTCGTCGGATCGTTCGACAACCCGCCGGAACACACCACGCAGCGGATGGAGCTCCCCGGCCAGTTCAGGAGCTAGCAGAACAAACAGAAGAGCCTCCGCCACCGGCGGAGGCTCTTTCGTTTGTCAGGCGACGTGCATGCGTTGGTGCTGCCCCCACCGCGCATGTTCGGCAAACGCCTCGTCATACGCGTGGATCGCCATCTGGCACACGTCCGCCGCCATCTGCGCCCGCGGAGATTCGGTGCTCCAGGCAAGCATCAGCCGCCGGTGGATCGGATCCCCCGCCAACGGCCGCGTGGTGACGTCGGACGACAACATCCGGTACGACGTAGGCGAAATCAACGCCACGCCCTGACCACTAGTCACGAACCCCATCAGCACCGACGTGTCCACCGAGTGATGCTCGACCCGCGGCTGGAACCCGGCCTGCTCACAAGCCGCCCGGAACAACACATGGAACCCGCTGTCGTCCGGCGGCTCCCCGATCCACTCCTCGTCCGCCAGCTCGGCCAGGTCGATCTCGGACCGATGCCGAGTCGCCACCGCCGTCGGATGATCAGCCGCCAGTACTACGTAAGCCGACTCCGACTCAACAATCGTGCAAGCCTCGACCCCGCCGGGCAACCGCAGTTCGAATCCCGGGAACTCACGAAGCAACGCGAAGTCCAACCGCCCACTCTCCAACTGCTGGAGCAGCACGCTGGTGGCCCATTCGACCTCGATACTCACCTGCTCGATCTCACCGTGATCGCGCAGCCGGCTCGCGATCCCCGACATCGGCGCCGTCGGGAACCCACCGAGCCGCACCGCGCTCGACTCCACCGCCGTCATCGCCGACACCGTCGCGGACAAGTGGTCCACATCCACCAGGATCGCCCGCGCCCGATCCACGGCGTACCGGCCCAGTGCGGTCGGTGTGACACCCGTGCGGGAGCGCTCGAACAGCTCACCGCCGAACGCCGACTCGATCCGCTTGAGCTGCGCGGTCAGGCTCGGCTGGCTCACCTTGAGCCAGCGGGCGGCCCGACCGACGGACCCCGCTTCTGCCACCAGGACCACCACCCGCAGGTGGCGCAGCTCGACGTTCATGCGTTGTGACCGTAGTCCACTTCACGCGCAGGTACACAGTCGTCACGTGTTGCGATTGCGTCACAGGCCACTAAATTCCTGTAACGCCAGCCCGATTATCACGATAAGTCAGGATGACTTCAGCGAGATCGCCTCTCGGTAACCGAGTTTCCGCCCGGTCTGGAGCAGCGTCCGCTCGTACAGCCGAGCGCCGAGCCGGATGATCAGCACCGTCGTCACCACCAGGATCGCGATCGCCGCCAGCGGTTGCCACAGCGGCACGTGCTCGGTCAGCATCCGCCCCGGCATCGACATCGACGAGGCGATCGGGACGAACGAGGCAACCGTCTTGGCCTCGGCGCCCGCGAAGGCGGAGAAGAAGAACGGGATCATCAGGATCATCTGCCCCGGCAACGTGGTCGAGCCGAGATCCTCCTGCCGCGTCGCCAGCGACCCGGCGACCGCCCACAACCCCGCCAGCGCGACGAAGCCGAGTACGAAGAACACCACGAACCAGCCGGCCACCGGCGCGATCACCTTGAGGATGTCCGCCTGGCCGGTCACCATCAGCCCGATCAGCGACGCGACCGCGATCACCACGATCTGCCCGAGCGCGAGCACCGTGTTGCCGATCACCTTGCCCCACAGCAGCGCCCGGATCGGGATCGCGGCGGCGAGGATCTCGACCACCCGGCTCTCCTTCTCCTGGACGACGCTCTGCGCGATCATCATCCCGAAACTCAGCGCGGTGATGTAGAAGATCAGCGCCAGCCCGATGTTGACGAAGCCGGCCACGACTTCAGGCAACGGCCCCGGATCGAGCAACCGCTCCTGTACCTGCGTCCCGGCCCGCAACTGCTCGGGCGTCAGGCCGACCCGGCCCGCATTCTGTTCCATCCCGAGGTTGACGGTCGCCTCGCGCAGGTTGTTCTGCAGCTCGGAGTCGACGCGCTGTTTCCCCAGTACTTCGTACCCGTCCTTGCCCGGCAGCAACGCGGCCTTCACGTCACCGTCCTTCACGAGCTTCTCAGCCGACGCGACGTCCGTAGTACGGGTGGCTTCGTAGCTGTCGCCGCCCTTGATCGCATCCGCGACAGCGACGATCTTGGCGCCGGAATCGTCGAGTACGGCGATCTTGTCCTTGCCACCCATCCCCGAGATCAGCGCCGGGATGATGGTCGCGGCCAGCACCACGAACAGCATGAACGCGGTCGAGCCGATGAAGGTCTTGTCGCGGAGCTTGGTACTGATCTCGCGCTCGGCCACCAGCTGCCACGGGCGCTGCAGGGTCTCGTTGTTCATCGGGTCGCCTCCCGGAAGACGTCGCTCAGCGCCTGCCGCTCGGGCGCGAACTCGAGCACCGGCCCACGGCCCATCGCCTGCTGCAGAATTTGTTGCACAAGGCCCCCATCGTCATCGGACCCGACATCGAAGAGCGCCGTCGCACCGGCGACATCGCGCACCTTGATCCCCGGTACATCGCGCAGCCAGCCCGCATCCCCACCGACGACCAGCCGGTACGTCATAGTCGGCCCGGCAGCCAGTTCGGAGACGGGGCCCGCGGCAACCACCTTGCCCCGGGACAACACCACGAGGTCGTCGCAGAGCCGCTCGACCAGCTCCAGCTGGTGGCTGGAGAACAGCACCGGTACCTCCGGAGTGACCTCTTCGCGCAGCAGATCAACCATGGCGTCGACGGCCAGCGGGTCTAGGCCGCTGAAGGGCTCGTCCATCACCAACGCGATCGGCTCGTGGATCAAGGCAGCCGCGATCTGCACCCGCTGCTGATTGCCCAGGGACAGCGTCTCCAGGGTGTCCCCCGCCCGCTCGGTCAGCCCGAGCCGGGACAGCAGCTTGTCGGCCCGCTCGCCGGCACGCGACCCGAGTCCGTGCAGCCGGCCGAAGAAGATCAACTGCTCGCGGATCTTCATCTTCGGGTACAGCCCTCGCTCTTCGGGCATGTACCCGAAGTCGCGGCGTACCCCGCCCGACAACGGCTCGCCGTTCCAGGTCACCACGCCACCGCTGGGCGCCAGCACCCCCAGAATGATCCGCATCGTCGTCGTCTTGCCGGCTCCGTTGGCCCCGACGAACCCGGTCATCCGACCCGGTAGTACGTCGAAGCTGACGTCGTCGAGCGCCAGGTGCTCACCGAACCGCCGGGTCAACCCAGCAACGCTCAGCATCCCGTTCACCGTTCCTCTACTACTCCGGCCCCCTGAACCAGGCATCCACCCGATCCACTCCATCACCAGGAGTAGTCACCACGCTAACGATTCACCACCCCGCAGCACGTCGCCCCGCAGTGTGATCACCCACCTCATCCCCACGGGGGACGAGCCGCCCCACAGGGCTGACGCTCAGTGCTCGTCGCCTGGGATTACGAGGCCGCATTCGTAGGCGAAGACGACGGCCTGGACTCGGTCGCGGAGGCCTAGTTTGAGCAGGACTCGGGAGACGTGGGTCTTCACGGTGGCTTCGCCGACGAAGAGGGAGGTGGCGATTTCGGTGTTGGTGAGGCCTCGGGCGATCAGGCCTAGGACCTCGCGCTCGCGTTCGGTGAGGTCGGCGACCAGGTCGGGGCGGTAGACGCGTTCGCCGCCGCCGGTGAATCGCTTGATCACCCGGCGGGTCACCTCCGGGGCCAGGAGCGCATGGCCGGAGTGGACTACCTGGATGGCTTCGACCAGGTCTTCGGGGGCGGTGTTCTTCAGGAGGAAGCCGCTCGCGCCCGCACCCAAGGACTCGAAGAGGTAGTCGTCGCGGTCGAAGGTGGTGAGGATGATCACCTTGCCGGCGTCGGCGGAGACGATCCGCTGGGTCGCGGCGATGCCGTCGAGGCCGGGCATCTGGACGTCCATCAGCACGACATCGGGCCGCAGCTCGAGGGCGAGCTCGACCGCCTTCTCGCCGTCGGAGGCCTCCCCCACCACCTCGATGTCGGGCTCGACGGACAGGATCATCCGGAAGCCCGCCCGGACCAGGTCCTGGTCGTCGACGAGCAGGACGCGCATCGGCGTACCGGCCTCAGTCATGCTTGTACTTCTCCTTCAGGCTGTTCTGCCGGCTTGGGGACGGAGCTGGGCTGCAGCGGGATCCGCGCGCGGACCCGGAAGCCACCCACCGGACGGGGGCCGATCTCGCTCTCGCCGCCGAGCAGGCTGACCCTCTCACGGATGCCGACATGACCCAGCCGGCTGCCGACCGGCGCATGCTTCGGCCGGCCGTCGTCGATCACCTCGACCTCGACCGCGGTGTCGGCGAGATAGCGCAACGTCACGTGCGCGCTCCGGGCGGTCGAGTGCCGCCGGACGTTGGTCAGCGCCTCCTGCGCGATCCGGTAGACCGACACCGAGACGGTCTCCGGCAACTTCACGGGCTGGCCGATCTGATGGAAGCCGACCGACAGCCCCTCGACGTTCGCCGTCGAGACCAGCGCGGGCAACCGGTCCGCACCGGCCTGCGGAGCCTTCCCAGCCGGTACGCCGAGATCGTCGTCCAGGTCCGGATCCGCCGCGCGCAGCATGCCGAGCAACTGGCGCATCTCGTTGACCGCGGTCCGGCTGGAGTTCTCGATCACGCTCAACGCGTTCTTGGCCGCGTCCGGATCCGAGTCCATCACCCGCCGAGCGCCGCCGGCCTGTACTCCGATGCTGCTGATGTGGTGCGCGACCACATCGTGCAACTCCCGCGAGATCCGCAGCCGCTCGTCGATCACTGCCCGCCGCGCGTTCGCCTGCTGCTGGGTGGCCAGCTCGACGGCCTGCTGCTCGAGCTCGTGCCGCTGCCGGGCGACGCCCCACGCGGTCCGGCCCCAGAAGTACGCGCCGAAGAAGTAGAGGACGTTCAGCGCGAAGTTCATCAGGACGAAGGAGACGTACGGCGAGAGCACGCCGCCGCCCGGTCCCTTGATCGAGTCGTCGTTGAGCGCCTTGACGAAGCCCCAGCCGAGCCAGCCGAACATGCCGACGAAGACGATGATCATCGTCAGCTTCATCCGGCGCCGGTCCCGGGCCCACGCGACGGCCGCGTAGATCGCCATGAACTGGGTCGCCTGGGTGACCAGGTTGCCGGCGAAGGCGAACGTGTTCCACTCGCCGTTGACGAAGAACAGCACCGAGACGACGACCAGCACGGACAGCGGGTACCGCCGGCGCAGGCACAGTGGGAGCGCCACGGCCGCACTCAGCAGGTAGGCCCCAACCCCGCCGAACCCCATCTTGACCGGGAACCCCGAAGTACTCCGGGCCAGGTCGGTGCCGATGACGCCGGCCACGGCCATCCCGAGCCCGAGGAACACGTCCTGCCGGAGCTGACGCCGGGTCGGCCCGGGCCGCCGCCACTCGGTGGTGTTCGTCACAGGCTGCGGCTGAGCCTCCGCCGTGGCGGAGCGCAGTACGGGCTGTGAGGGGGACATGGTTGCCCAGCCTACGGGTGGGGCCGCCGGGCGTGTCGGAGCGCCGCGTACTCTGGTGGGCGTGACGATCGCCCCAGAAGGACGGAAGCTGCTCAGGCTCGAAGTGCGCAACGCGGAGACCCCGATCGAGCGCAAACCCGAGTGGATCAAGACGCGCGCCAAGATGGGCCCGGAGTACCAGAAGCTGCAGAAACTGGTGAAGTCCGAGGAGCTCCACACGGTGTGCCAGGAGGCCGGTTGCCCGAACATCTTCGAGTGTTGGGAGGACCGCGAAGCGACCTTCCTGATCGGTGGCGACCAGTGCACCCGACGCTGTGACTTCTGCCAGATCGACACCGGCAAGCCGCAGGACCTGGACCGCGACGAGCCCCGCCGGGTCGCCGAGTCCGTCGTCAAGATGGGCCTGCGCTACGCGACCGTGACCGGCGTCGCCCGTGACGACCTCGAGGACGGCGGCGCCTGGCTGTACGCCGAGACCATCCGCCAGATCCACGCGATGAACCCGGGCACCGGCGTCGAGATGCTCGCGCCCGACTTCAACGCGGTACCGGAGCAGCTGGCCGAGGTGTTCTCGTCCCGCCCGGAGGTGTTCGCGCACAACGTCGAGACCGTGCCGCGGATCTTCCGCCGGATCCGGCCAGGCTTCCGCTACGAGCGGTCGCTCGACGTGATCACCCAGGCCCGCGACTACGGACTCGTCACCAAGTCCAACCTGATCCTCGGCATGGGCGAGACGCGCGAGGAGGTCAGCCAGGCGCTGACCGACCTGCACGACGCCGGCTGCGAGATCATCACCATCACCCAGTACCTGCGCCCCTCGGTGCGGCACCACCCGGTCGAGCGCTGGGTCCGCCCGGAGGAGTTCGCCGAGATGCAGGAGGAGGCCGAGGAGATCGGCTTCGCCGGCGTCATGTCGGGTCCGCTGGTGCGTTCGTCGTACCGGGCCGGTCGGCTGTACCGTCAGGCTGTGGAGTCGCGGATGACCTCCGCCACCCAGGATGCTTAGGACAGACCGCACAAGAACACACGGACAAAGGTAGAGATGGCCAAGAACGACGCACCCGAAGAGAAGACCGGCCGGCTCCAGCAGATCAGGTCGGCGTACCAGCTGACCAAGAAGTCCGACCCACGGATCGGGCTGATCCTGGCCGGGATCTTCCTGGCCGTCGTCGCGGTGTTCGTCGTGCTCGGCCTCCTGGTCGGCCCGCTGATGGTCTGGATCCCGCTGGGCGTCGCGCTCGGCTTCCTGGCCGCGACCATCATCTTCGGTCGCCGGGTCGAGAAGGCGGCGTACAGCCAGATCGAGGGCCAGGCGGGTGCGGCCGCCTCGGCGCTGCAGACGCTGCGCCGCGGCTGGAACGTGACGCCGGCCGTCGCGGTCACCAAGAACGCCGACATCGTGCACCGGGTGGTCGGCCGGCCGGGCATCGTGCTGGTCGGCGAGGGCCAGGCGAGCCGGGTGAAGAACCTGCTCGCCGCCGAGGGCAAGAAGCACCAACGGGTCGCCGGTGGCGCTCCGGTGACCCAGATCGTCGCGGGCAAGGGCGAGGGCGAGATCGACATCCGCAAGCTGACCAAGCACGTGATGAAGCTCCCGCAGGCGCTCCAGCCGTCCGAGATCACCGACCTGCTGCAGCGGCTGAAGGCGCTCGACGCCGTCCGCCCGCAGGTACCGATGCCCAAGGGCCCGATGCCGAGCAGCATGAAGGGCGCCCGGCAGGCCATGAAAGGGCGCTGAAGAGCCGCTGACCGTAACGTAACCGGCCCCACGGCCGTTTCCCTGGCGTGAGGACTTTCTTGTGCCTCGTGTCGCGCCCTGAAGCCGGTGATCGGCCTTAGGGTGCGACCAGGGACGGGATGAGAAACCAGGGGTAGAGACAGATGACCGATCTATTCACCGCGGTGCACGAGCCGGCGGTGGAGACGTGGCCGTCCCTGGCGGCCCCGCGCTCCAATCCGGTACGCCGGGCCGGCGCGCACGCCGCCTTGCGCTTCATCGCGCGGGATCTGCCTGCCACCATCACGCTCGACAACCGCAGCTACGGCATGGGCGGTCCGGCGATGCAGGTGCACCGGACCGGCCCGTTCCTCGACCGGCTCGGGCACGACGCGGGCTCCGGCTTCGGCGAGGCATACCTGGCCGGTGACTGGGACCCGGAGCCGGGCACCGACCTGGCCGACCTGCTGCTGCCGTTCGCGCAGCGGTTCAGCTCCGAGCAGGACCGCCATCTGCTACCGAAGTGGGCCGGGTCGCTGCGCTGGCTGGTGACCCGGTCACAGCCTGGTGACCAGGAGAACGACCGGGCCGGCGCACGGGAGAACATCAGCCGCCACTACGACCTGAGCAACGCGATGTTCTCCGAGTTCCTGGATCCGTCGCTGACGTACTCGGCAGCGCTGTTCGACCAGCAACCCGAGTCGGACCTGGCGACGGCGTCGTACGACGAACTCTCCAACGCACAGCTGCGCAAGCTCGACGCGATCCTTGACGCGGCCGGCGTGGTTTCCGGCTCGCGAGTGCTCGACATCGGCTGCGGCTGGGCGAGCCTGGCGATCCGTGCCGCGCAGCGTGGCGCTTGGGTGACGGCCATCACGATCGCGTCGCAGCAGGCGTTGCTCGCGCAGCGCCGGATCGCCGACGCGGGGGTGAGTGATCGCGTCCAGGTCGCGCTGCGTGACTATCGCGACCAGATCGGGGTCTTCGACGCGGTCCTCAGCGTGGAGATGATCGAGGCGGTCGGCGAGAAGTACTGGCCGGTGTACTTCGATGCGATCGAGCGACGGCTCGCGCCCGGCGGCAAGGCCGTCATCCAGGCGATCGTGATGCCGCACGACCGGATGCTCGCCACCCGGAACACGTTCACCTGGGTCCAGAAGTACATCTTCCCGGGCGGCCTGATCCCGTCGGTCGACGTGATCGAGCAGGTCACCGCGCAACACACCGGCCTGCAGACCGAAGTACTCCGGCACATGGGCCTCGACTACGCCCGCACGCTCCGGATCTGGCGCAACCGCTTCATCGAACACTGGCCGGCCATCGCCGACCTCGGCTTCGACGCGACCTTCCGCCGGATGTGGGAGTTCTACCTCGCGTACTCCGAAGCAGGCTTCCGCGCCGGGTACCTCGACGACGTACAGATCCTGCTCACCAAGCGGTTCGGCTAGCGGCGTACGACGATCGTGCCGGCGGCCAGGTCGTGCAGGCCGCGGTGGTCCTTGTCGAAGACGACGGCCGGAAGTACCAAGCAGAGCAGGAGAGTACGGAGCGCGCCGCCCAGCAGGCCTACCTGGGCGGCGTAGCCCTCGCCGCCGGGCGTGGTACGGATCACCCGCAGGCCCAGCAGGCGGTGGCCGATGGTGGATCCGGCCAGGCCGACCAGGATCGCTGACATGGCGAAGAAGATCACCAGCTGTGCGGTGTTGAAGTCGTTGCCCCCGGCCCAGATGGGTTTGCCGACCACCGCGGAGGCGATCAGACCGGCCACCAGCCAGTCGACGAACAGGGCGGCGAGGCGGCGGCCCCAGCCCGCGACGGAGCCCTGACCGGACTCGGGCAGACCCAGCCGATTGCCCGGATATCGGAAATCTCCGGTGGGTCCTGCCCCGGATTGCGCAGATGATGCCATGATGACCAGGCTAGTGCGGCGGTTGAGGATCTCACTCCCCGCCCGCCCTCTACCAGTGGGTCAGCGCGGACACGCTGGGCGTAACATCCGCGAAACACTGGGGTCACGACCGAGTAATCGGCAGGGCCTACGTTCAGATGAATCTCTGAGCCACCCCGAGGAGTATGTATGTTTTCCAGCGCTGAGGAGCTGCTCGCCTACGTCAAGGACGAGGGCGTCGTGTTCATCGATGTCCGGTTCTGTGACCTGCCGGGCATCATGCAGCACTTCACCGTCCCGGTCGGGTCCTTCGGTCCGGAGGTCTTCGAAGACGGCCTCCAGTTCGACGGTTCGTCGATCCGGGGCTTCCAGCAGATCCACGAGTCGGACATGTCCCTGCTGCCCGACCCGACGACGGCGTATCTCGACCCGTTCCGTGCGGACAAGACGCTCATCATCAACTTCTTCGTCCACGACCCGCTGACGGGCGAGGCGTACAGCCGCGACCCGCGGAACATCGCCCGCAAGGCGCAGGAGTACCTGAAGTCGACCGGCATCGCCGACACCGCCTTCTTCGCGCCCGAGGCCGAGTTCTACGTCTTCGACGACGTGCGGTTCGAGACCAAGCAGAACGAGAGCTACTACCACATCGACTCCGTCGCCGGCGCCTGGAACACCGGCCGGGTCGAAGAGGGTGGTAACCGCGGCTACAAGGTGCGGTACAAGGGCGGGTACTTCCCCGCGCCGCCGGTCGACCACTTCGCCGACCTGCGCAACGACATCACCAAGCACCTCGAGCTCAGCGGGCTGACCGTCGAGCGGGCCCACCACGAGGTCGGCACCGCGGGCCAGGCGGAGATCAACTACCGCTTCGACACGCTGCTCACCGCGGCCGACGACCTGATGAAGTTCAAGTACATCGTCAAGAACACCGCCTGGGAGGCCGGCAAGACCGCGACCTTCATGCCGAAGCCGATCTTCGGTGACAACGGCTCGGGCATGCACTGCCACCAGTCGCTGTGGAGCAACGGCGACCCGCTGTTCTACGACGAGTCCGGCTACGGCGGCCTGTCCGACATGGCCCGCTGGTACATCGGCGGCATCCTCAAGCACGCCCCGTCGCTGCTCGCCTTCACCAACCCGACGGTGAACTCGTACCACCGCCTGGTGCCGGGCTTCGAGGCGCCGGTCAACCTGGTGTACTCGCAGCGCAACCGCTCGGCCTGCATCCGGATCCCGATCACCGGGTCCAACCCGAAGGCCAAGCGGATCGAGTTCCGCTGCCCCGACCCGTCCTCCAACCCGTACCTGGCCTTCTCGGCCCAGCTGCTGGCCGGCCTGGACGGCATCCGCAACAAGATCGAGCCCGCGGACCCGATCGACAAGGACCTGTACGAGCTGCCGCCGGAGGAGCACGCGTCGGTCAACCAGGTCCCCACCTCACTGCCGGCCGTGATCGACTCCCTCGAGGCCGACCACGAGTTCCTGCTCGAGGGTGACGTCTTCACCGGGGACCTGATCGAGACCTGGATCGACTTCAAGCGCGAGAACGAGATCGCCCCGATCGCCCTCCGCCCCCACCCGCACGAGTTCGAGCTCTACTACGACGTCTGAGTTTCAGCTGTAGCTCGACGAGCCCCATCCGGATCTCCGGGTGGGGCTCGTCGCGTTGTTACCACCTGATGAGACGGCCTAAGTCGAGTAAGTTCATTGAAATAGATTTACTGGGTATGAGCCTCGAAACCCTGTGGTACATCCCGAATCAGGTCGAGCCCGGGCATCGTGGTGACGATGCGGTGCGGGATCACAACAGCTTGGATCGGTTGACCGAGCTGGCTGAGCTCACCGAGCAGCATGGGTGGGGTGGGGCGTTGCTTGGTACCGGATGGGGGCGGCCTGACACGTTGACGGTCGGGACCGCGCTGGCTGCTCGGACGAAGAGTTTTCAGCCGTTGGTGGCGATTCGGCCGGGGTATTGGCAGCCGGCGCATTTTGCGTCCGCGGCGTCGACGCTGGATCAGTTGTCGGGTGGGCGGTTGCTGGTCAACATCGTGTCGGGGCAGGACAACCTGGCGGCGTACGGGGACAGCGAGGGCGACCAGGCGCAGCGGTACGGGCGTACGCGCGAATTCCTGCAGCTCGTGCGGCGGCTGTGGACCGAGGAGGACGTCACCTTCACCGGCGAGCACTTCTCCGTCACCGGATCGACCGTCGCAACGCGCCCGGTCGTCCGCGAGGGCCGACCGCATCCTCGCCTGTACTTCGGTGGCGCATCCCCCGCCGCCGAGCGCGTCGCCGCCACCGATGCCGACGTACAACTCTTCTGGGGCGAGCCGTTGGACGGTATCGCCGAACGCATCGACCGGCTGAAGGGGCTGACCGCCGAGCTGGGCCGGGAGCACGCGCCGCTCGAATTCGGCCTGCGCATCACCACGTTGGTCCGCGACACCACCGACCAGGCCTGGGCCGACGCCGAGGCCAAGGTCGCCAAGATGGCCGAGTCCAGCACCTACCGCGACGAACGCCGCTTCAAGGCAGTGGGCCAGCAACGCCTACTCGAACTGGCCGACCGCGGCGAGGTCCTCGACGACATCCTCTATACCGCCCCCGGCAAGTACGGCGGCGGAGGCGCCGGCACCACCTGGCTGGTCGGCTCCGCCCAGGACGTCGCCAAGGCCATCCGCAAGTACCAGGACCTCGGCATCACCCACTTCATCCTCAGCGACACCCCCTACCGCGAAGAAATCATCCGCATCGGCGACCAGCTACTCCCCTTGCTGGCCAGCTGACCATCCGCACTTCTTGTCCGTCAGTTGACTACGCGTACAGATCCACCTGCGCGCCGACCGGCGTTGCGCCGTACGAGGCGGTGACCTTGTTCAGTTCCGACTGGTAGTACAGGATTCCGAGGCCGAAGACGAACATCAGCAGCAGGCCGACGCCGGGGCTGCAGGTGACCGGGATGCCGGCCGACCGCTGGCTGTTGGCGATCCGCTTGCCTGTGTTGAAGTACGAAACGAGCGGCGCGACGAACGTCCAGCTGAGCAGCAGCAGGACCAGCATCGGGCCGGCCACCGGGACGACCCGGCGGCGGTCGAGTTGCGCCATCTCGGCGTGGATCTTGTAGTACCAGACGAGGTGGTAGATGCCGAGCGTGATCAACGGCAGACCGAGCCATACCCCGACAGGATTGCGGCTCTTCATCTGCAGTCTGTAGGCCACCGGCGTGCCGGCCCGTCCTACACCCGTCACCGGATCGTTGCGCGATGCGAAGAGGCAATAGTGCTCGACTGGGTGGGGTGTGGATGGGTAGGTTCCCTGAGGGTTTGAAGCCGGAGTACGGTGGATATCACCGAAAGTAGGGGAACCGCCACTCCCTGTCGCCGGAGGGGTGGGACTCGCACCGCCACATGCTGTAAGGAGTCCCGATGGTCGACTACCTCCCACGTTCCGCGTGGGGTGCCCGAGCGCCCAAACCAGGGCCTGGCAACCTGCTCGCCTCGCGGGTGCGGGGCGTCGCGATCCACTGGCCCGGGACCGGTACGACGACGCCCATCCACAGCATGGCCGCGGTCGCGTCGGCGTTGCGCGGCTGGCAGGCGTTCCACATGGACGATCGCGGCTGGTCCGACATCGCCTACCAGGTCGCCGTCGACCAGTCCGGCCGGGCCTGGACGCTGCGCGGCCTGCGGGAGCAGTCCGGCGCCAACGGCGATGTCGCCGTCAACCAGCAGTACGGCGCGATCCTGCTGGTGCTCGTCACCGGCGAGCAGCCGACGGCCGCGATGAAGGCGACGACCCGTGCCGTCGTCGCCGACTTCCGCCGGCTGTACTCCCGCGGTACGGCGATCGTGCCGCACTCCGCGATCCGCCCCGACCCGACCGACTGCCCAGGACCGGCGGCACGCGCCGCCATCACCCGCGGGGACTTCAACCCCAGCGGCTCACCGGAGGACGAGATGACTCCCGCCCAGATGCAGGAACTGAAGAACTTCATCGAGGCCCGCACCCAGGCCTATGCGCTCTGGGTCCAGAAGCAACTGTCCCGCCAGGTCGAGGAGGTGGGCAAGAAGTACGCCCTCGACATCAAGAACTACGAGCGGCAGATGGACGGCCCCGACGCCGCCCGGGCCGCGGCCGCCGTCTGGGCCACCCAGCCCAAGCCCACCGATAACCCCACCGACCCAACGGATCCCACGGACCCGACAGACCCCGCCGACCCCACGGACCCGGCCGACCCCGCGGATCCCGTCGACCCGGCGGATCCCACCGACCAGGGCGACCCGAAGGACCCGAACGACCTCCCGCTCGACCCCTTCCCGCCGTTGCCACCCCAGGCCGCCAGTACGCCGGCCAGCCCGGCCGCACCCACCCCGGAGAACTGACCGGCGAGCCCACCACTGGTGGGCTCGGACACCACAGGGCGACCTCGGACAAGGTATTTCTTGTTCAAGGTCGCCCTTTGGTGTTCAAAGTCGCGCTTTGGGGTTCGAGGTCGCCGTAGCTGTACCGGGAGCGGTTCCGGATCTCCGGCTTACTTAGGCTGACTCTTGAATTAAGTAGGGAAGTTAGCTTTCCTTAGGGAGCGCAGCGGTTGAATGCGCATTCCCGCCCCCCAGAACTGCATCAGGAGAGTCGATGACTCCAGGAGACGCCCCACTCCGCCTTCCCCCGCGAACCCGCCGGTTCGCCGCGATCGCCGCGGCTCTGGTGGCCGCGGTGGTCGCAACCGGTCTGACCGTTGCGAACTCCTCCGACGCCACCGCCGCCATCTCGCCGACCGGCTGGAACACGGTCGTCAGCAAGAACAGCAGCAAGTGCGTCGACGCCCGCGGAGCCGCCACCGCCAACGGCACGGCCGTCCAGCAGCAGGCGTGCAACAGCAGCAACGCCCAGCAGTGGCAGTTCCAGCCGACGACCAACGGGTACGTCCGCGTCAACGCGCTCAGCAACGCGGCGCAGGCGCTCGACGTCACCAACGTCTCCACCGCTGACGGCGCGCCGATCCAGCTGTGGTCCTACAGCAACGGGCTCAACCAGCAGTGGCTGCCGGTCGAGGAAGGCGACGGCGCGTACCACCTCGTCAACCGCAACAGCGGCAAGTGCCTCGACGTACCGGGTGCCTCGACCGCTGACGGACTCCAGCTGCAGCAGTACACCTGCAACGGGACCGCTGCCCAATCGTTCAGGATCAACCCCGTGGACGGCACTCCCCCGACCGACCCGCCCGCGGGTCAGCCCGACTTCGGCCCGAACGTGTCGATCTTCGACCCGTCGATGTCGCAGAGCAGCATCCAGAACAAGCTCAACTCGGTCTTCAGCCAGCAGGAGCAGAACCAGTTCGGCGAGCAGCGGATCGCGCTGCTGTTCAAGCCCGGTACCTACAACGTGAGCGCGAACGTCGGCTTCTACACCCAGGTCGCCGGCCTCGGCCTGACGCCGGACAGCGTCAACATCAACGGCGCGGTGCACGTCGAGGCCGATTGGATGCCGCCGCAGAACGCGACCCAGAACTTCTGGCGCGGCGCCGAGGGCCTGACCATCACCCCGCCTGGTGGGCTCGACCGCTGGGCGGTTTCGCAGGCAGCGTCGTACCGGCGCAACCACCTCAAGGGCAACCTCGCCCTGGACGACGGCGGCTGGGCCAGCGGTGGCTTCATGGCCGACACGCTGGTCGACGGGCAGGTCCGCTCCGGCAGCCAGCAGCAGTGGATCTCCCGGAACACCAACTGGGGCAGCTGGACCGGCCAGAACTGGAACATGGTCTTCGTCGGCGCGCAGAACGCACCGGCCGGTACCTTCCCGGACCCGCCGTACACCAAGGTCGCACAGACCCCGGTGGTCCGCGAGAAGCCCTACCTGTACGTCGATGCCGCGGGCAACTACCAGGTCTTCGTCCCGGCCCTGAAGTCGAACTCGGCCGGCCCCGGCTGGGTCGGCGGCAACCCGGCCGGCCAGTCGCTGCCGATCAGCCAGTTCTACATCGCCAAGCAGGGCGACTCCGCGGCGACGATCAACGCGCAGCTTGCCGCCGGCAAGGATCTGCTGTTCACCCCGGGCGTCTACCGGCTCAGTGACACGCTGCGGATCAACCGCGCCAACACCGTCGTACTGGGTCTCGGACTCGCGACGCTGATGCCGACCAGCGGGACCTCCTCCATCACCGTCGCCGATGTCGACGGCGTGAAGCTCGCCGGCCTGCTGATCGACGCGGCGCCGACCAACTCGCCGCTGCTGATGGAGCTCGGCCCGACCGGCTCGTCGGCCAACCACTCGGCGAACCCGACCTCGCTGAGCGACGTGTACTTCCGGATCGGCGGCGCGGCCGTCGGCAAGGCGACCGAGACGCTGCGGATCAACAGCAACAACGTGATCATCGACCACACCTGGCTGTGGCGTGGTGACCACACCTACGGCGTCGGCTGGAACTCGAACACCGCGGCCACCGGTTTGGTTGTCAACGGCAACGACGTGACGGCGTACGGGTTGTTCGTCGAGCACTACCAGAAGTACCAGACGATCTGGAACGGGAACGGGGGCCGGACGTACTTCTACCAGAACGAGATGCCGTACGACCCGCCGAACCAGGGGTCGTGGATGAACGGCTCGACCCGCGGCTATGCGGCGTACAAGGTGGCCGACTCGGTCACCACCCACGAGGCGTGGGGGCTGGGCAGCTACTGCGTCTTCAACGACGATCCGAGCATCGTGGCGGACCGGGCCTTCGAAGTACCGAACAAGCCAGGCGTGAAGTTCCACAGCATGGTGACGGTCTCCCTCGGCGGCAAGGGCACCATCGCCCACGTCATCAACAACACCGGCGGCCCCTCCAACTCCGCCAACAACAAGGCGCAGGTAACCAGTTACCCCTAACGCCTGACTGATCGGGGACCGGCCGCGATCTGCCCCGCGGCCGGCCCCTCCCACTCAACGCCCTGCAGCTGTCAGGGGCGGCAGGGCGTTGAGTGTCGGTCCCGCGAGTGAGCTGGTCAGCCGCGGCGGGGTTGGGCGTTTCTGAACAGCATGGAGATGGTTGCGGTCTGGGCGACGATGATGATGATCCAGCCGGTCCAGGCCAGCCAGGACGGCATGTCCGTTGGGACGAAGTGGTCGACCAGGACGCCCAAGATGGCGTAGCCGAAGGGCCAGATCAGGGTGCCCATCAGCTTCTCGTTGCGGGTCCAGCGGTCGGAGGTCCAGAGCAGCACGACCCCGATCACCCAGCCGAACAAGACGACGAAGCCGCCGAGAGGCAGCAACAGCACCGCCGCCGCGTCCCGCTTGCGCAGCCTCGGCTCGTCTACGAGGACCAGGCCGTCGGTGGCGGCGAGGACGATCTCCTCGGGGCTTCCCAGCCGGGCCAGCATGTCGCGGACCTCGCTCTCGCTGACCGCTCCCTCGGCGCGGGCCTCGGCGATGTGTGCGGTGACCTCGGCGACCAGCTCGGTACGCCGGCCTTCCGGCAGCGGCTCGGCCTCCTTGCGCAACCGGAGCAGGTAGTCATCCACCAAGCGGTCCGCGTCGTTCTGTACGTTCATCCCTGTCTCCCTCGCCCCAGTACGGTGTCGACCGAGTTCCGGAACCGCTCCCAGTCCGCGGTGAACGCAGCCAGCGCCTGCCGCCCCTGGTCAGTTGTCTTGTAGTAGCGCCGCGGCGGCCCCGACCCCGACTCGCGCCAGGTGGTGTCCACCAGCCCCTCCCGCCGCAGTCGCGCCAGCAGTGGGTAGATGGTCCCCTCCGTGGTGACGAGCCCGTCGACCTCACCGAGCTCCTTGACCAGCTCGAACCCGTAGCGCTCCTCGCCCTGCAGCAACGCGAGCACACAGAACTCGAGCGTTCCGCGGCGCAGCTGGGTGAAGACCTTCTCCGCTACCATGCGATACAAGGTACCTGTGCACGCCAGTAATCGCAAAGCACGCTGAGCGCTCAGTTCTGTTTCGGCGGGATCGCGAAGAGCAGCATCAGGATGATCGCCGGGATCACGAAGATCCACGTACTACTCAGGCCGAGCAGCACGGGCGCCAGGCAGATCAGCAGCAGATCGAAGCCACGCATCGGAGTGGAGAAGAGGCCAGGCGGGATGGCGCCCATCGGGGAGGCAACCAAGGGCCCGCTGTACGACGGAGGCCGCGCCGAAGCCTGGCGGACAGCACCCGTGAGCATCCCGGCCGCGACCGCGAACGCCACCGAGGGGCTCCCCAGGGCAGGCTCGGCGAGGGTCGCCCAGATGACAGCAAAGGCACCCGGTACCACCGACATGATCACCCGCAACTCGCGCAGCTCGAAGCCGAGCGCTCTGACGAGCCCGATGGAGCGGCAAACCGACCGCAGGCCATCCATCAGCGGCCGTACAGCGCCGAAGCCGGCCAGACCCGCTGCAATGGGCACCAGTACGTCGTACCCGGTACCAGCGACCGCATAAGGAACCACCAGCAGAGCAAAGGCGATCACCAGCCGCCGCGGCCACCGCAGTACCCGCAGGAACTCCCGGTGGATCATCGCGACCGCATTGGCCCCACGCCCGCGCCGCGACCGCAGACGTCCCTTCAACCGCCAGTGGCGACCAGCAACCACATCAGCAAGCAAGCTGACGTCCAGCGTGATCGCAGCACCCGCAAGCCCAGCCAGCAGGTCTCCCCCGGCGACAGCTGTCCGCCGATCGAGTCGGCCAAGCGTCCGGCTGGTGAAGAAGATCAGCACCGCCGCGACCAGCAGCGCAGCCAACCCAGCCACCAACAGCCAAGGTGCGCCAGACAGCGTGGAGTCCTTCACATCGTCGAAGCCCAGGATGGCGACGCCGGCCGTCTGGCTCGGCTGCTCCTGTCGGAACGCCAGCAGCAACGCAGGCACTGCCGCGACAACCAGCAGCCCGTCAGCAATCCGCAACGCCCAGCGCGAGCGCCCAGCCGTCTGCTGCGCCCACACCGTCGCACAGGTCGTGAAGAGCAGCAGAACCGTCGTCAGCAGTGCCGCCTCGGCCACAGTCGACCAAGCGGCCCCGAAGAGCGCCCAGCCCACAGCAGATGCCAGCGCGCCGACTACGGCCGCCACGATGATCACCAGCCGGTACGACGGTCGCAGCAGCGACCCCCGGTCGACTGGTGTCGCCAGCAGCCAAAAGGCAGTGGCCCGAGACGCCGAGACCGGCCCGATGCTCAGTAGCGCCCGCAACATCGAGGAGACGAGCAGCGGCACCAGGATGTACGGGACTGTGTCGAGCAGCCAGGAGCACGAGCCCGACGTACAGGCCGCTGATTTGTCGTTGAGGTTGACCAGTACGTTGCCGCCGGTCGCGCCGAGCATGGCGATGGCGAAGACGATCACGTAGATGTCCTCGAGCTGCTGCCAGACCGTACGATCCGCCTTGCCGCGCCGGACCTTCCGCATCCACGCGCGCAACGACCGCGACGACGGGATCGCCCCGAAGTCCGCCGGGTCGAAGACGACCGGGCCGTCCGCCGTGCTCATGCGAGCGGGGTGAGCGTGACGGTCTCGTCGGCGACGGCGTCCACCAGCGCCGCGTCGTGACTGGCGAACAGGATCGACGTACCGCGCTTCTTCTCCGCCAGCAGCATTTCAGCGAGCCAGGCGACGCCTTCCGAGTCCAGCCGGGCCTCGGGCTCGTCGAGCACCAGCAGCTTCCGCGGCCGGACCAGCGCCGTGGCCAGCGCGAGCCGCCGCCGCTGACCCGACGAGAGCGAGCCAGGCAACTGGTCCGCGGCGCCAAGCAGGCCGACATCATCCAGAACCGTGTCGACCAGGTCCTCCGGCGTCCCGTTGCCGTGCGCGCGGGCCAGCAGGTCCAGGTGCTCGGCGGCGGTCAGGTCCGGGAAGAAGTCGAGGTCGTCGAGCAGCGAGGCGACGTCGCGACGGACGATCTCAGCGCGCTCGTCGATCGGCGACCCGTCCAGCAGGATCTGACCCGCGGCCGGCTCGGCGGAGCCGACGATGCACTTGAGTACGGTCGTCTTGCCCGCGCCGTTGGGGCCGACCAGGGCGATCGCCCGGCCGGCTCGGAGCGTGAAGGTGAGGTCCTCGATCACCGGGCGTTCGGCGTACAGGTGCCGAAGGCCCTTGACGGCCAACCGGGGTGCGGCCTTCGTCACCGCTTCCGGACCAGGGTCAGGCCGTCGCCGATGCCGAGCATGACCACGTCGACCCGCTGGTCCGCGGCGATGTGCGCGTTGAACTCCTTGCGGTCGACCGGGTCGTCCGCGTGCTCGCCGACCACCCGGCCGCCGGCCAGCGTGTTGTCGAACAGCAGCAGCCCGTTCGGCCGGATCTTCGGTACGAGCTGCTCGAAGTAGTCGATGTAGCCCGGCTTCTCGGCGTCCACGAAGGCCAGGTCGAACTCGCCCTCGAGCTTGGCCGCCGAGTCGTGCGCGTCGCCGATCCGCAGGTCGATCTTGTCCGCGACCCCGGCCCGCTCCCAGTACCGGCGCCCGATCGAGGTCCACTCGTCGCTCACGTCGAGGCAGATCAGCTCGCCGTCGGCCGGCAGCCCGCGGGAGATCGCCAGCGCGGAGAACCCGGTGAAGGTACCGATCTCGACCGCGCGGCGGGCGCCCACCAGCCGGGTCAGCGTCGTCAGCAGCGCCGCCTGGTCAGCGGTGGTCAGCATCTCGGAGACGCCGCCCAGTGCCTGGGTCTCGGCGACCAGATCGCTCGCCACCTCGTCCAGCGGCATTCCGTGCGCGACCATGTACTCGTGCAGCTCGTCGGTGACCTGTACCTGACTACCCATCGAAACCCGCCATCCTGACTGTCGTCGTGATCTCGGCAATAGCGCCCGGCTGTAGTCTCTATCGGGTTGCCCAGCCGCTCGACACCACCCCTCCGAGGAGACCCCCGTATGCGCATCGCCGTCGCCGGATCGATCGCGACCGACATCCTGATGACGTTCCCCGGGCGCTTCAAGGATCAGTTCCTCGAAGAGCAGATGCACAAGGTCTCGCTGTCCTTCCTGGTCGATGAGCTGGTCGTGCACCGCGGTGGGGTCGCCGCCAACATCTGCTACGGGATGGCCCAGCTCGGCCAGGGGTCGCTGCTCGTCGGCTCGGTCGGAGCGGACTTCACGGAGTACGGCGAAGCGCTGGTCAAGGCCGGCGTGGACATCTCGCACGTACGGATCTGCGACAACGTGCACACCGCCCGCTTCACCTGTACTACGGACCTCGACGCCAACCAGATCGCGTCCTTCTACACCGGCGCGATGGCAGAGTCCCGGGAGATCGACCTGGCCGCGATCCACGCGTCGACAGGTGGGATCGACCTGGTCCTGATCGGCGCCGACGACCCGGACGGCATGCTGCGGCACACCGCGCTCGCCAAGGCCAACGGGATCGACGTCGCCGCCGACCCCTCGCAGCAGCTGGCCCGGATGGACGGCGAGCAGATCCGCGAACTGGTCGACGGCGCGACGTACCTGTTCAGCAATGAGTACGAGTCCGGCTTGATGGTCCAGAAGACCGGCTGGAGCCACGACGAGATCCTGTCCCGGGTGGGAGTCCGAGTCACCACGCATGGCGGCGACGGCGTCGTCATCGAGAACGCCGGCGGCATCCTGGCGAAGATCCCGGCCGTACCTGCGCCCGGACTCGTCGACCCGACCGGTGGCGGCGATGCCTTCCGCGCCGGCTACCTGACCGGTCGCGCGGCCGGCCTCGACCACGAAGCCGCCGCCCAGATCGGCTGCACCCTGGCCACCACCGTCCTCGAGACAGTCGGCACCCAGGAGTACAGCCTCGACCAGACGGTCTTCCTCGAGCGCCTCGCGTCGGCGTACGGCTCAGAAGCCTCCAGCACCGCAGCCAGCACCCTCAAACTCGGCTGAGGTCCGCGCCTGCTGCGGCCTTGCGTGAGCCTGATCGCGCCCTAAAGTGAACTGTACGTTCAGTTCACTTAGGAGATTTGATCATGACCGAAGCAGTCGCAGCGGCATCCGGTGAGTTCACGATCGGCGGCGACCTCACCGTGCGCCGGCTCGGATACGGCACCATGCAGCTCCCTGGCCCCGGGGTCTGGGGCGAGTCGCGCGATCCCGACGAGGCGGTCCGGGTACTACGCCGCGCCGTCGAGCTCGGCGTCAACTTCATCGACACCGCCGACGCGTACGGCCCGTTCACCGCGGACCTCCTGCTCAAGAAGGCACTGCACCCGTACGCCGACGACCTGGTGATCGCCACCAAGGCCGGATTCACCCGTCAGGGTCCCGGCGCCTGGTCGCCCGTCGGCCGGCCGGCGTACCTGCGCCAGGCCGTCGAGCTGAGCCTGCGCCACCTCGGCCTCGAGCGGATCGACCTGCTCCAGCTGCACCGGATCGACCCCGAGGTCCCGGTCGCGGACCAGCTCGGCGAGCTCGCCAACCTGCAGTCCGAGGGCAAGATCCGGCACATCGGCCTGTCCCAGGTCAGCGTCGCCGAGCTCGAGGAAGCGGCCAAGACCGCGACGATCGTCTCGGTGCAGAACCTGTACAACCTCAGCCAGCGCGACGACGAGGACGTTCTCGAGTACGCCGAGAAGAACAACCTCGCCTTCATCCCGTGGTTCCCGCTCGCGACCGGTGAACTCGCCAAGGCCGGCGGCCCGCTCGACGCGATCGCCAAGCAGCACCAGGCGAGCCCGTCGCAGCTCGCCCTGGCCTGGCTGCTCAAGCGCTCCCCCGTCGTCCTGCCGATCCCCGGCACCTCATCGGTCGCCCACCTCGAGGACAACGTCGCCGCGGCGAAGCTAGAGCTGACGGAGGACGAGTTCGCCCGCCTGACAGACGCGATCAAGTGAGCGATCACGACGATGCCTGAGCAGTCGTCGCACCCGCGCAGTCTGCGGGCGATGGATTCGGTGCTCACGGCAACCACCGAGTTACTCGAAGAAGGTGGGTTGCCGGCCGCAACGGTTGATGCGATCAGCGCCCGCTCCGGGGTGAGCAAGGCGACGATCTACAAACATTGGCCGTGCCGGACGGCGATCGCGGCCGAGGCCTTCGGCAAGCAGATGGCGGCGGCGATTCCCCTTCCTGACAAGGGGAACGCAGCCGACGATCTGGCCGAGCAGGTTCGGCGGGTCAGCGCGTTCTACGCCGGGCCGCAGGGGACGATCTTCGCTCAGTTGCTCGCGGCATCGGTCGCCGACCCGGCCGCCTCGCCGTACTTCCGGGAGTACTTCCTGGACAAGCGACGGGAGGCCGTGGCCGAGCTTTGGCGACGCGCACTCGATCGTGGCGAGGTGAAGCCGGGGATCAGCGCGGAGACGGCGACCGATGTGCTGTTCGGTCCGCTCATCTTCCGGCTGATGACCGACCACGCGGAGCTGACCCTGGAGGAGGCCGACAAGATCTCGTCGGCCGCCCTCCACGGGTTGCTCGCCGGTTGACTCCCTCGGCTCTAGTGCTTACGCGGGCGCTAGAGCCGAGGGTCTACCGGTTCTGATTCGAGGGCCAGTACAGCGAAGACGCATTCGTGGATGCGCCAAAGCGGCTCACCCCGGGCGGCTCGTTCCAGCGCCTCCAGGCCGACGGCGTACTCGCGGAGTGCGAGCGAGCGCTTGTGGCCGAGCTTGCGATCGCGGAGCCGGCTGAAGTTCTCCGGCTCGGTGTAGTCGGGGCCGTAGATGATCCGGAGATACTCCTGGCCGCGGACCTTCAACCCGGGTTGCGCGAGGCCTTTCGGAGTACGGACGAGGTTGGCCGCGGGCTTCACCACCATCCCCTCGCCACCGGCGCCGGTCAGCTCCTCCCACCACGAGATCCCGGCGTCCCACGACTCGAGGTCGACGTAGAGCCGTCGGGTCGGCGTGACGAGAGAGGGGCCTGCGGCAACCATCCGGTCGGCCAGGGCGAGGTGCCAGGCGTGCGGCTTCTCCTGGTACGTCGCTCCTTCGGAGGCGAGCAGCTGGAACGGCGCCAGCCGGACCCCGTCGAGTCCCTCGGTCGGCCAGCAGTACCGGCGATAGGCCTCGGTGAAGCGATCCGCGTTCGCAGTACGACGCTTTGTCCGGTCGAGCATCTCCCCCACGTCAAGCCCTGCCGTGGCGGCCGCTTCGAGTGCAGCCGTTGCTGCTGGCAACGAAGCTCGAGCGGCCGCGCCGACAGCGGCGTACTGGTTGCGCAGGAGCTCGCCGGCCTTCGCACTCCACGGCAGGAGCTCGGCATCGAGCAGCAACCACGAGGTGTCCAGCTCCTCGAACAGGCCGGCCTCTTCGGCGACCTTGCGCAGCCGGAGTAGCAGGTCGTCCGTCAGGATCGCGTCGAAGAACGAGCGGCCGGTGCGGGTGTGTACGGCGCCGCGACCGGCGAGGCCGAAACGCTTCTCGGCGACGTCGTCGTCCCGGGTCAGCAGGACGACGGCACGCGAGCCCCTGTGCTTCTCCTCGCACACCAACTCGGTGACGCCCTGACCCTTGTAGGCCTCGAACGCCTGCGCCGGGTGCTCCAGCAGACCTGGTACCGGTGAGGTCGCGACCGGGCTCATCGTCGGCGGCAGGTACAGGAGGAGACGCGGGTCGATCGCGAACCGGCTCATCACCTCGAGCGCGGCACCGGCCTGCTCGGCGCGGACGCTGATCCGGCCGTGCGTCTGGGTCTCGATCACGCGCCGGCCGACGACGTCCGTGATGTCGAGGACGTCCGGCTCGCGCTCGGGGGCGGCCGGGACGTGCAGTGGCTTCGCCGGCTTGTAGTACTGCTCGGCAGCCTGGATTTGGACGAGTTCGCGCTCGGGGTAACGCAGGGCGGTCAGCGAGCCTCCGAAGACGGCGCCGGTGTCGAGGCAGATCGTGTTGTTGATCCACTCCGGCTCCGGGGTCGGCGTGTGGCCGTAGACGACCATCGCGCGACCGCGGTATTCGTTGGCCCACGGGTAGCGGATCGGCAGGCCGAACTCGTCGGTCTCGCCGGTCGTTTCGCCGTACAGGCAGAAGGAACGGACACGACCTGAGGTTCTGCCGTGCATCCGCTCGACCAGGCCGGCGTGCGAGACGACCAGGTTGCCGCTGTCGAAGACGTAGTGCGAGATGAGGCCGTCCATGAAGGTGGCGACCTCGGCGCGGAACTCGTCGGACTCTTCGGCCAACTGCTCCAGCGACTCGGCGAGGCCGTGGTTGATGCGGACCTTCTTGCCCTGCATCGAGCGGAGCAGCTTGGCCTCGTGGTTGCCGGTCACGCAGTACGCGTTGCCTTTGTTGACCATTCCCATGACCAGGCGGAGTACGCCGGGGGTGTCCGGGCCGCGGTCGACCAGGTCGCCGACGAAGATCGCGCGTCGTTGCGGGTGGTGCGCGTCTGTTGGGCGACCCTCGGCGTCGCGGGTGATCGTGTAGCCGAGGGCGGTGAGCAGTTGCTCGAGCTCGGCGCGGCAGCCGTGGATGTCGCCGACGATGTCGAACGGGCCGGTCTGGTCTTTGAGATCGTTGAAGAGTCTCGTACGTTCGATGCTGACGGCATCGATCTCCTCGACGGTCGATAGCGTGTGGACGGTCCGGAAGCCCTCGCGTTTAAGGCTTTTCAGGCGGCGCCGGAGCTGCGACCGCTGGCGGACGACGACCTGCTTGCCGAACTGCCGGTCCGGACGCAGCTCGTTGCGCGCGACACAGACTGCCTCGGGCGGATCGAGAACGATTGCCACCGGCAACACGTCGTACTCTTTCGCGAGCGCGACCAGCTCCTTGCGCGCGTCGGGCTGAACGTTGGTCGCGTCGATCACCGTCAGCCTGCCCGCCGCGAGTCTCTTGCCCGCGATGAAATGCAGCACTGCGAACGCGTCCTTGGTCGCCGCCTGATCGTTCTCGTCGTCCGACACCAGCCCGCGACACACATCACTCGAGATCACCTCGGTGCCGAGGAAGTGCTTGCGCGCAAACGTCGACTTGCCCGACCCACTAGCCCCGACCAGCACCACCAAACTCAACGCTGGTACGCCGATAGTCGCCATCACACCTCCCCCTTCCTGAAGATCGCCAGCTGGGTAGGCGCGCCGACCTCGTGGTCGACCGGCCCCACCGGCCGAAACTCAACTAGATACCCGTACGTCGCACACACACCCTCAGCCCACTCGCGAAACTCCTGCCGGGTCCACTCGAACCGGTGATCCGCATGCCGGAACCCTCCGGCCTTGAGCGCCTCGAACCGCACGTTGTACTCCGAATTAGGCGTGGTCACCACCACCGCACCGGGCTTCGCGGCCCCGAAAACAGCCTTCGCCAACGCCGGCAGCCGAGGCGGATCCACGTGCTCGACCACCTCCATCAGCACAGCAGCATCCAGCCCACTCAGCCGCCCATCCGCATAAGTCACCGACGACTGAAACAACCGCAACCGCTCCCGCTGCCGCTCCGACATCTCCCGCACATGCAGCCGCTTCTCAGCCTGCGCAAGCGCCCGCGACGACACATCCGTCGCCACCACCAAGTCATACCGCCCGTCCTTGAGCAGCTCGGCAACCAGAACGCCCTCCCCACAGCCGAGATCGCCCACGCGGTGCCCACCAATCTCGCGCAGCACTTCGAGCACCGTCGCCCGCCGCTGCGCGGCAAGCGACGGCGAGGAGGAGGCAGAGCCGCCGCCAGACGACACGTGGGGCGCGGAAGTGGCGGGGCCGGGCAGGTCATCGCCGACCTCGGTGGCCGGCTCGTCTTCGAGGAGGTCACCTTCGGCCTCCGTCAGGCGGTCGAGAGCTGTGTCGGTGAGGTTGCGGCGGTGGGCTAGGTAGCGGTGGGAGATCAGGTCTTTGTCGGGGTGGGCGGCGAGCCAGCCATCGCCGGCTCGGATTAGTTTGTCGATCTCTTCGGTGTCTACCCAGTAGTGCTTGGCGTCGTCCAGGACCGGCATGAGGACGTACAGGTGGTTCAGGGCGTCTGCCAGGCGGAGGGTGCCGGTTAGACGGAGGTCTACGTAGCGGGAGTCGCCCCAGGATGGGATTTCTGGGTCCAGGGGAATGGGGCGGGCGTCTACCGTCCAGCCGAGGGGCTCGAAGAAGCGGGTCGCCAGAGTGGGCCCTCCGCGGCAAGGGAGGGCGGGGATGTGGATTTCCAGGGGGACCGCGGTGGCTGCCAGGGCCGGGCGGGCGTCGCAGCGGCCGTTCATGGCGGTGCGGAAGAGTTTGCCGAGAGCGACGGCGAGCAGGCTGGAGGCGGCATACGGGCGGTCGTTCACGTACTGGCCGAGGGTGAAACCCTCCGAAGGCCGGCCGCGGCCGGAGCGGACCAGGCCGATCGGGTCGACTTCCAGCAGTACCGCCGCGGTGCAGCGTTCCGCCGTCGCCTCCGGGTAGAGCACGTGCGCCGTCCCGCCGGCGACCTCGACCGACTGAGGTCGCGCCGGATTCTTGTGCAACAGGAATCCGAGATCGGTCGCGGGGACGTCAGGCACCGAGGAACGCGTGGCGATGGTCAGGAACACTTCCGTATTCGATCACGCCCGACGGCCATCAATCGCCTGGTTTGTTGAGGAATCAGGATCGAAGAATGAGACACGCCCGCTGACCACTGGCGCGTCCGGGCGGTTGGTTCTACCTTGATTTGCAGTAGATGAGTCGCTACAGACCGTCCTTCCCCGCTGACAGTCCGTACCGGTCCCCGGTTTGTGGCGAAACTGCCCTGAACCACGCCGACACCGGGGAAAGGACCATGGCAACTCCCTCAAGCCGTCCCAGTTTCAGACCCAGTACCAGTCAGCGGCCAGCACGGACCGACGAGGTCCGCCGGTGAAACCCCAGACGTTCGAACTCGTCAGGTACGCCGATATCAGCGGTGTCTCCGGCACCGGAACGGTCGCCGAAGGCTGCGTCTTCACCGACGGATCGGTGGCGCTGCGCTGGCACGGCCAGAACCCGTCCACCGCAGTCTGGCCCGACCTCGACTCCATCCTCGCCGTCCACGGCCACTGCGGCGCGACCGTCGTCCGCTGGCTCGACGTCTCCGAGATGGAACCGGTCCCCGGCACCGACCTGCTGCCCGGGGAGGTCGCGCACATCCTGGCGACCGGCCGCCACACGCACCACCAGGCGGTGGCCTCAGCCTGACCCGTACGCCGGTACGCCGCGCCCCCCGAAACTCAGGTGGCCGACGAGATCCCGGTCAGCGCGAAGAACTCCTGGCGTGAGCTGGGGCTGTCGCGGAGCATGCCGTGCAGCGCCGACGTGACCGTCTTGGACCCGATCGCGCGCACACCACGCAACGACATGCACTGGTGCTCGGCCTCGATCACGACGCCCACCCCCTTGGGCGCGAGCTGGTCCTGCAGCCAGTCGGCGACCTGCTTGGTCAGCCGCTCCTGCACCTGCAGGTCACGCGCGAACAACTCCACGACGCGCGCCAGCTTGGACAGCCCCAGGATCCGCTCCCCCGGCAGGTACCCGACGTGGGCCACCCCCTGGAACGGCAGCATGTGGTGCTCGCACAGCGACTGCACCGGGATGTTCCGGGCGAGTACCAGCTCGTCGTACCCCTCGTCGTTCGGGAACGTCGTCAGCTCGAACTCACGCGGCGTCAGCATCTCGGCGTACGCGTTCGCCACCCGCCGCGGCGTCTCCGCCAGGTGGGCGCTGTGCGGGTCCCGCCCGAGCGCCACCAGCAGGTCGGCGACCGCACGCTCGGCCGCGTCCAGATCGATCTCCGGCCGCCCGCCGACGACGTGCAACGGCACGGGTCGCAGGACTGCCGCCGGCTCGTCGAGCCCGGCGGGATCGAGCTCTGTACGAATCGATGTCACTTGGCGCCTCCTGCAGTGAGAACGACTGACCTTAAAAGCCAGCCTACTATTTCGTCAACGGGAGTTGGCGATAGAATCATCCCGTGGACCAGCCGACGGACGCGAGCATCCAGGCGGTCGCCGCGCTCGACGAACCGACCCGACGACGGCTCTACGACCACGTCGTCGCCGAGCCGGCTCCGGTCAGTCGCGAGGAGGCCGCCGCGGCGCTCGGAGTACCGCGGACCACGGCCGCCTTCCATCTCGACAAGCTCGTCGAGGAAGGCCTGCTGACGGTCGTCTTCGAGCGGCGTACAGGCCGTACCGGACCCGGCGCGGGACGACCGGCCAAGCTCTACCGCCGCTCGGATCGGGAGATCGGGGTCTCCTTCCCGGAGCGCCAGTACGACGTAGCCGGGCAGCTCCTGGCATCCGCATTGGAGGACGCTGAGACCTCCGGCGGCTCTCCGAAGCAGGCACTCGAGCGACGAGCCCGCGAGTACGGCGAATCCGCCGGCCGCGCTCACCCCGGTACGCCGCTGGCCGAGGTACTGCAGGCGCACGGGTTCGAGCCGCGACGCAACGGCGCCGCCTTCGACCTCGCCAACTGCCCGTTCAAGGCGCTGGCCAAGGAGCACACCGGCCTCGTCTGCAACATGACCCTGCACCTGCTCGGCGGATTGCTCGACGGCCTCGGCGGTACCGGCTTGCAGGCCGTCCTCGAGCCCCAACCCGCCCACTGCTGCGTGCGCCTGATGCCGGCCCGGAAGTCGTAGGCTGCCACCGTGGCAAAGAGCAAGAGTGGTCAGGGCACGCCCGCGACGGTCGCGCTGACGAAGGCCGGCATGACGTTCACGACGCATTCGTACGAGCACGATCCGGCCGCCAAGTCGTACGGGCTGGAGGCCGCGGAGGCGCTCGGGCTGCAGCCGGAGCAGGTGTTCAAGACGCTGCTCGTCGAGGTCGACGGCAAGCTGTCGGTCGGCGTCGTACCGGTCGACAAGCAACTGGATCTGAAGGCGGTCGCCGCCGCGCTCAACGGCAAGAAGGCGGCGATGGCCGACCCGGCCGCCGCAGAGCGGATCACCGGGTACGTCGTCGGCGGCATCAGCCCGATCGGCCAGAAGCGGCCGCTGCCGACGGTCGTCGACGCGAGCGCGACCGACCACGAGACCGTCTACGTCTCCGGCGGGCGAAGAGGCCTCGACCTGGGCCTCTCCCCCGCCGACCTGATCAAGCTCACCTCGGCCCGGACCGCTCCCATCGCGCGCTGATCGTCGCCGTCAGCGGAGGTTGTGGAAGAAGGCCATCAGGTCGTCGGCCAGCAGATCGGGCTCCTCCCAGGCAGCGAAATGACCGCCGCGCGGCATCGCCGTGTACCTGGTGACGTTGTACGTCCGAGCCGCCCAACTGCGCGGCGGGCGGACGAGATCCTCCGGGAAGACGGCGATCGCGGTCGGCACCGTCACCGAGGTCACCCGCTCACGCTGGCCGCGGTGGAACTCGTAGTACGGGCGGAACGACGTCCCGATCGAGTTCGTGAACCAGTACAGCGACGCCTGGGTCAGCACGAAGTCGTCGGTGAAGCGGGTGCTGAGCTCGCCGTCGCAATCGGTCCACGCCCGGTACTTCTCCAGCAGCCACGCGAGTAGTCCGGCAGGCGAGTCGGACAGCCCGGCGCTCAGCGTGAGCGGCCGGGTCATCTGCTGGTGCTCGTAGCCGCCCTCCTCGGCGTACCACTCGGCCTCGGAGTCGAGATAGGTCTGCTCCTCCGGCGTCACCTCGTCCGGGTCGTAGCCGGCCGGATTCGCGACGGCGAGCACGTGGATGCCGACGACCGACTCGGGATAGGTCTGGCCGAGCAACGCGCTGATCCCGGCGCCGAGATCGCCACCGTGCGCGGCGTACCGTTCGAAGCCCAGTTCGTCGTGCATCAATCGATGCCACAGTTCGTGCGTCGAAGTTGCCGGCGGCAACGAAGGCCGCTGCGGCGAGAACGCGAACCCGGGCAACGACGGCACGATCACGGTGAACGAGTCCACCGCCGTACCTCCGTACTGCGAGGGCGTGGCGAGCCGATGCGCCAGCTCGGTCAGCTCGAGTACGGAGCTCGGCCAGCCGTGCGTCAACACGATCGGCAGCGCACCCGGGTGCTCACCGTCGTACCGGAGGTAGTGCACCGGCACGCCGTCCAGGTCAGCGAAGTACGAAGGCAGCGCATTGATCGCGGCCTCTTGCTTGCGCCAGTCGAAACCGGTTGCCCAGTAGTCCACCAGCCTGCGGAGCTCACCGCCGTCGGTCCCGGCCTCCCACCCGGTCCCCGGCCAACTCGTCCCCCATCGCGTCCGCCGCAGTCGCGTCCGCAGATCATCCAACTCGTCCTCAGGCACAGCAAGCACATCCACGCGAACGATCCCTCCCCAGATATCGCCCCGAACACTCCCCACCCTTGCGTATCTTGCGTTCGACTACCAGAGGTTAGGTCCAGATCGAACCGAGGTGATGGAGCTGGAGCGACTCGAGCTTCACCGTGCCGTCGACGAAGAACTCGAGGTCGTTGCCGTCGAAGTTGCCGTTGTAGCTCTGGTACACCTCGCCGTCGTTGCCGAAGACCTCCAGTTGGCCGCGGTCGACGAGCAGCCTGAGTTTGACCTTGCCCTGCTCGGATCTCAGCGCGGCACCGTCAAGCGTTTGAGCCTCGGCGTCGTACCCGACCTCGCGGCCGGACTTCAGGCGGAAGCCGAACCGCTTCGCGTCCTGTCCGTCGATCGTCGCCTCCAGCTCGTACGTGTCGGCCTTCACGTCAGTGAGGAGTTGCTTCGCGCTCGCGCCGTCGAGGGTGCGGTCCTGCCACGTCCGGGTCGCGGTCCGGATGGTCGCGATCTCGGGGATCGGGGTGCTCACGACGCGCGGCCCGTCAGCGGTCTGCTTCAGCCGCTGGTCGACCGGGAAGGTCGCGTTGCCGGTCCAGATCGTGCCGAAGTTCTCGCCCTGCCACGCCATCGAGACCACGCGGTCCTTGACCGGCAGGTTGGCGAAGGTCAGAGCCGCGTAGTACGGGCCGCCGGCGTGGGTATCGGTCTGGTTGACCTTCTGCTGCGTCCGCGAGAGCGGGTGGAAGGTCGTGCCGTCGAAGTCGCCGACGACGTACTCGCCGCCGGCAGCGCTCAGTACCCACTTGTAGCCGCCGTCGAGTGGCATCCGGACCATGTCGGGGCACTCGAACAGCCAATCGGCCTGGTACCGGGAGCCGAAGGTCCAGTCGAGCAGGTTCGACGAGGTGTAGAAATCGGCGCCGTTGCCGCCCTCGTCGGACCAGACGACCATGCCCCAGTGCTTGGCGACCGGGTCCCAGAAGACCTTCGGGTCGCGGCTGGTCTGGGCGTTCGGCTTCGCCACCTTCTTGCCGTCGGCAAACGTCTTGAAGGTGTTGCCGCCGTCGAGGCTGTAGAAGACCTGGACGCCGTTCGTCCCCGAGAACACAAGGATCGGATCGTCGTCGTCGCTCTTCAGACCGGTGACGTTGCCGGTGTCAACGACGCCGCCACCGGACCAGAGGTCGCCGGGATGGACGCTCGGGTCGAGGGCGATCGGCCGTTGCTGCCAGTGCACCAGGTCGGTGCTCGTCGCGTGACCCCAGTGCATGGTGTCCCAGACGAGACTGTTCGGGGCGTGCTGGTAGTAGAGGTGGTAGACGCCGCGGTAGTACAGCGGCGCGTTCACGTCGTTCATCCAGCCACTGCGCGAGCTGAAGTGGAACTGCCCGCGGTTTTCCTCCTGATAGTTCGTCGCCGGGTAGGGAAAGCTCGGGTACTCACCAGCTGCCGTGTTGTCCACGCCCAAAGTATGCTCCCGCAGCCTTTGCGCAAAAGGTTGCGCAAAGCACGGTGAGCGACGACCATTCGACGGATGGTCACGATGACCGAGGTCGCCCGCAGCGCCGGCGTATCGGTGAGCACGGTCTCGCATGTCGTCAACGGCACCCGGCTGGTCGCCGCCGCGACCCGGGAGAAGGTGCTGCACGCGATGCTGCTGCTCGGCTACGAGCACCGCCCGATCGCGCGCTCGCTGGCGGCCGGCTCGAACCAGACGATCGGCCTGGCCCTGACCGCCGCCTCGAATCCGTACTGGGTCGATCTCGTCCAGGGCATCGACGGCGAGGCGACCCGGGCCGGCCTGAACCTGCTCATCGTCGACACCCGCGACGACGCCCGGCACGAAGCGGCCGCCGTCGCCAACCTGCTTGCCCACCACATCGAAGGCCTGGTGATCGCGCCCGCCGACGGTTGGCGCGACCTCACCCTGCCGCTGCTCCGCGACCACCCGGTCCCGTACGTCATCGTCGACCGGATCGACCCCGACCTGCGCGCCGACCAGGTCGGCGTCGAGAACGAGGCGTCGACCGCGGCGGTGATCGACCACCTGATCTCGGTGGGTCATACCCGGATCGGAATGATCGCCGGTATCGCCGGCCTGGCAACAAGTGCCGAGCGGCTGCGCGGTTTCCGGCTGGCTCACCATCGCGCCGACCTCCCCGTCGATCCCGACCTGATCGTCGACGGCGCGTCAACCAGCGAAGGCGGCCGCCGCGCCGCGCTCGCACTGCTCGACCTGGCCGAGCCGCCGACCGCGATCTTTGCCGCGAACAACGACATGACCATCGGCGCGATGGCCACCTTCAAAGCAGCCGGCATCAAGGTGCCTCGCGACCTTGCCATGGTGCACTTCGATGACTTCGCGTGGGCCGACCTGTTCAGCCCTGGGATGACTGCGATCGCCCAGCCGTCGGCGGCGATCGGCGCCCGCGCGGTCCAGCTCCTGCTCCGCCGGATGACAGACAGCGAGGCGCCGCCTCAGACGGTCCGCCTCCCGGCGGAGATCATGCACCGCGACTCCTGCGGCTGCCCGCCGGCCGCCTGATCCTCAGTGCAGCAAGACGATCTTGCCGCGGGCGTGCCGGGTCTCGCTCAGCTCGTGCGCGGCGGCGACCTCTGCGAGCGGGAACGCGGCAGCGACCGGAACCTGCAACTTGCCCTCGGCAACAAGCTTCACCGCCACCTCGAGACCGTGCACGGCGAGCGAGTCCGCGGCCGCTCCCAACGATGACCCCGTCTCGTCAGCCGGCGCACTGTGCGACATGTGTACGCCGTGCGCCGCCGCCCCGAAGTCCGCGATCGTCACCACCTTCGCTGGATCACCGGCAATCGCGATGAGCTCAGGCAGCGCACCACCCGCGCAGTCGAACACCGCATCGACCCCGCCAGGCGCAAATTCGGCAACCCGCTCGATCAGCCCGTCCCCGTACGTCGTCGGCTCAGCGCCCAATGACCGCAGGAGTTCATGGTTGCGCTCACTGGCCGTCCCGATCACCCTCGCACCCCGAGCGGCGGCCAGTTGCACGGCGACCGTTCCCACCGCTCCAGCCGCGCCTTGGACAAGTACCGTCTGCCCGGAACTGACGCCCAACAGGTCAAGCACCCGGGTGCTGGTCTCGACGCTGCCCGCCGCTCCCCCGGCTTCCTCCCAACTCCAGGCGGGCGGCTTGGCCGCCCACTCAGCCAGTACTGCGAAGTCGGCATTGGCTGACCGCCCGGTCATGCTCGTCATCCCGAAGACCTCATCACCAACCCGTACGCCGGTGACGCCCGCGCCAACCTGATCCACCACACCGGCCGCGTCGAACCCGGTCCGGTACGGGAAGGTGATCGGTACCAGCTCGCGCAGCCTGCCGGAGCGGATGTACGTCTCCCCGGGCGAGACTCCGGATGCCCGGACTGCGATCCGGATCTCCCCCGTACCGGCTTGTGGCTCAGCCACCTCGGCGACGCGAAGAACGCTGGGCGGACCGTATTCGCTGAACTCGATTGCTCTCATGTCGCCGAACGTAACGGAGCACCCCGTCCGTTTGGCTAAAGTGAGAGAAGTGATGGCACAAGTGGGAACGAAGCTCCGCTCGGACGCCCGCGACAACCGGGACCGCATCCTGGTGGTGGCCCGAATCGCCTTTGCCGCCGACGGTCTCGACGTACCGATCCGGGAGATCGCGCGACGGGCCGAGGTTGGCGTCGCGACTGTCTATCGGCACTTCCAGACCAAGGAGGACTTGCTGACCGCAGCCTTCGCCGAGCAGGTGGAGTTGTGCTCGCAGGTCGTCGAGGAAGGTCTGGCGGCCGAGGATCCGTGGCAGGGATTCAGTCTGGTGATCGAGAAGGTGATGGCGATGCATGCGCTCGACCGCGGGTTCGCTCGCGCCTTCACCTCACAGCTCCCGCATACCGAGGGCTTCGCCGCCGAACGCGATCGCTCACTGAAGCTGCTGCTCGAGTTGATCCGGCGCGCCAAGAAGGCCGGCCGCTTGCGCAAGGATCTCGTGCTGGAGGATGTCGCCCTCGCGCTGATGGCGAACGAGGGCATCCGGGCAGAGTCACCACAGTTGAGGGTTGCGGCGTCGCGGCGGTTCGCCGCTTTGATCTTGCAGTCGTTCCAGGCAAGCCCGGTCGCGACGCCACTCCCTCCCGCAGTACGACTACCGCTCAGCCGGTGATGCTCGGAGCGCCGGTTTCGAGGTGGCCGCTCAAACGCCGGCGGTAGGTCGGGTCTTCGGTGGTGGTGAGCTCGACGTCGTACCAGCCGTGGTCGGTCGGCCAGGTGAGTTTGCGGGTTTGTTTGCCGCGGACGTCCTGGTTGATCGTCCGGCTGCCGTAGCCGCGGGCCTTGAGCTTGACGGTGAGCGGCTTCGTGCCGGTGTTCTCCAGCTCGACGTGCAGCTCGCCTCGGTACACGCTGATCCGTACGTCGAGACCGGCCGCGGCGCCATCGGAGGTACCGGCCAGCTCGGCCCAGAACCGGTTCGGACCCTGGACGGCGAGTTCGTACGGACCGCTGACCGCGAGGTCCTGCTCGAACTCACCCGCGACGTCGAGATGGGCCGGCGCGGGCAGCTCACCGCCGTACGGGTAGATCGCGAAGTGCGCGGCCTTGTCACCATCGTTGCCCAGGGCCAACTTAAGCTTGCCCTTCGCAACAAAGCCGGAAACCGTCGGCTGGTAAGGCAATGCGCGAGCCGGGCGACGGCCGGGCTCCTGTACCGGAAGCGCCTGGTTCACCGGCGGCGTCGGCTTCCAGCGGGAGATGGGAGCCGGCACCGGACCGGGCGCGTCCGTCGTCGGCTGCTTGTGCGAGCGCTTGAAGTCGAAGGCCGAGGTGAGGTCGCCACAGGCTGTTCGCCGCCAGGAGCTGATGTTCGGTTCCTTGACGCCGGTCCACTTCTCGAGGAACTGGATCACCGATGTGTGGTCGGACACCTGCGAGTTCACGTGGCCGCCGACAGACCAGGGCGAGATGACCGTCATCGGGACTCGCGGGCCGAGGCCGATCGGGCGGCCGGCGTACCAGTCGTCGCCCTCGCCCGACACGGGTCGCGGTGCGACGGGCGGCGGTACGTGGTCGAAGTACCCGTCGTTCTCGTCGAAGTTGATCAGCAGCACGGTCTTGGACCAGGTCTCCGGGTCCGAGGCGATCGCGTCGAGCAGGTCGTAGACGAGGTTCGCGCTGCCGACCGGCGTGGACGATCCGGGGTGCTCGGAGTCGACCGCCGACGGGACGAGCCAGCTGACGGCGGGCAGCGTGCCGGCCTTGATGTCGGCGCGCACGCGCGGTACGAGCGACTCGGGCTCGCTGCGGTGCATCGCCTTGAAGAACAGCTTCTGGTCGGCCTCGGGCTGCTTCGCGACCGCGTCGGCGAGCAGCTTGAGCGCGGCCGCCTGCTCGGCCGGGTTCTTCTCGAAGAGCTTGTCGTAGAACTCCTCGGTGGTCCGGTAGCCCGGCACGTCGGCGAGGATCCGGTGGCCGAGTTCCTTGAACGTCTTGAAGTACTCGACGGCGTTGTCGGTGAAGTTGTCCCACTCCTGGTAGATCTGCCAGGACACGCCGGCCGCTTCGAGCCGCTCCGGGTACGCCGTCCAGTCGTAGCCCTTGTGGTCGTAGGAGTACGCCGCGTTGGTGACGGCTCGTTGCGTAGTACCGGGCTCGTAGCCGGTCGTACCGGACCAGAGGTAGTTGCGGTTCGGGTTGGTGGAGCCGTTCACCGAGCAGTGGTACGCGTCGAGGATGGTGAAGGTCTCGGCCAGCTCGTACTGCAGCGGGATGTCGCGACGGTCGTAGTGCGTCATCGTCGCCGCGGTCTTGGCCTGCACCCAGTCGTCGTTCCAGCCGTTGCCCCAGGCCTGGGTCGCGTCGGTGTAGCCGTGCGCGAGGGCGCCGAGGTACTGGATGTCGTCCGGGTTCCGGCCGGCGTCGGCGGCCGCCTTGCGGATCGAGAACGGCAGCACCTCGCCGCCACCGGTCACCGGCTGGTGGAAGACCGTCTTGCCGTTGCGCAGCCGCAGGGGCAGGCGGTCGCCGTACCCGCGGACACCGCGCAGCATGCCGAAGTAGTGGTCGAAGGAGCGGTTCTCCTGCATCAGCACGATCACGTGCTCGATCGCGTCGAGACCACCGGGGCGAATGGGCTGCGCCATCGCCGCGTGCAGCGACGGCGGGAGCAGCGAGAGCGCTACCCCACCGGCCGCGGAGCCGAGAACAGTGCGGCGGGAAATCTCAGTCATGCCCCGGACAGTAGGTCAGGACCTAGCCGTCCGGGGATGCCCCGGAGCGTTCCTTCTTCAGAAGTTCACGCGCCCGTACGACGCTTGATCGCGGCGTCGCGCAAGCCCTCCAGCACGGTCTCGGTCGTTTCCCAGCTCATGCACGCGTCGGTGATCGACTGTCCGTAGACGAGCGGCTTCGTCGGGTCGAGCTCTTGGCGTCCCTCGACCAGGAACGACTCCAGCATCACGCCGACGATCGCCTTGTTCCCGTCGGCGACCTGCTGACCGATCTCGGCCGCGACGATCGGCTGCCGGTGGTGGTCCTTGCGGCTGTTGCCGTGGCTGGCGTCGACGACGACGCGTTCGGCCAGGCCGGCCTTCTGCAGCAGTTCGGTGGCACCGGCGACCGAGTCGGCGTCGTAGTTGGGGCCGGCGTCGGAGCCGCGGAGTACGAGGTGGCAGTCGGGGTTGCCGCGGGTGTGCAGGATCGCGGGTGCGCCGTCGTGGTCGATACCGGTGAAGACGTGCGGGACGGCGGCCGCCTTGATCGCGTCGACCGCGGTCGCGATGCTGCCGTCGGGGCGGTTCTTCATCCCGATCGGCATCGACAGGCCGGACGACAGCTGCCGGTGCACCTGGCTCTCGACGGTCCGCGCGCCGATCGCGCCCCACCCGACGGTGTCCGCGATGTACTGCGGGGTGATCGGGTCGAGGAACTCACAACCGACCGGCAGGCCCTTGGCCAGTACTTCGAGCAGCAACGCGCGGGCGGTGCGCAGGCCGGTGTTCACATCGCCGGAGCCGTCGAGGCCGGGGTCGTTGATCAGGCCTTTCCAGCCGAGGGTTGAGCGGGGCTTCTCGAAGTACACGCGCATCACCACGAGCAGGCCGTCGGAGAGTCGCTCGGCGATCGGGGCGAGGCGTTCGGCGTACTCGAGCGCGGCCTTCGCGTCGTGCACGGAACAGGGGCCGACGACAACGAGCAGGCGGTCGTCCGTGCCGTTGAGGACGTCGGTGACGGCTTGGCGGCCGGCGACGACGGTCTCGGCGAGCTGCTGGGTCAGCGGCAACTCTTCGTGCAGGGCGAGCGGGGTGATCAACGGGACGGTCTTCTCGATCCGTCTGTCGACGACTGCGCCTTGCTGGGCCTGCTGCGGGAGGGTGTTCATGGTGGGGACCTTTCCGCCGGTACTCCGCGGTGATCCCGAGGTCAGCGCCGGCTGGGAATGAGAAAAGGCAAGGACGAGTGTCCTTGCCTCGAGAGCCGGCTGGTGGTTCTTGGTCAGGCGTCAGCGATCGGCTGAGCTGCCCGGCACCACAGCCGGCCACTCAAAAAATCGCCAATAGCAACGCTTCACGTCGCCGACGATATCACCCACCGCAATCGAGTGGCACCGGGCCGGCCGTCATGGTTGCCTCTGGCCATGACCTCCACCACTATCCGCCTCTCCCGGGTGGACGAACTCCCCCTGCTCCGCTCGATCGAGAAGGCAGCCGGCGTGCTGTTCCACGAGATCGGGATGACGGACGTCGCCGAGCATCCGCCGCCGTCGCTCGAGGCGTTCGCGGCGTACCAGCGGGCCGGGCTGGCGTGGACCGCGGACTTGTCTGGTCAGGCGGTCGGCTTTGTGCTGGTGAAGCTGGTTGACGGCTGCGCGCATATCGAGCAGGTGAGCGTTCATCCCGCGCATGGGCGGCAGGGCATCGGGCGGCTGCTGATCTCGGCGGTTGAGCGGTGGGGTGCTGAGCAGGGTTTGGCTGCGTTGACGCTCAGTACGTTTCGGAATGTCGCGTTCAACGGGCCGTACTACGCGCGGCTGGGGTTCCGGGAGTTGGTGGAGATCACCCCGGGGCTGGCGGAGATCCAGCGGGAGGAGACCGCGATGGGGCTGGACCCGGCGGAACGGATCTTCATGCGACGGGAGATCGAGACGGAAGGTGTCACTGGGTGAGACGGGGGATTTTCGCGGTGTAACCGGGGGTGGGCGTGGGTCGTTGAGGGTCGCAACAGGTTGAGGACTTCACTGAGGACTGATCTCAAAGGGGTGCAAGCACGGTGGCAGGTCCGCTCGGGGGTTTGGGGTTGCTGATGCGCCACGGCAGGGCCGGGCGGTGAGGCCGCGGACTTTCGAACTGGTCCGCTATCGCGACCTCAGCGGGGTGTCCGGTACCGGCGTGGTCGCCGAGGGATGTGTGTTCACCGACGGGTCGGTGGCGCTGCGCTGGCGCGGTACGAACCCGGCGACGGCCGTCTGGCCCGACCTGGAGTCGGTACTGGCCGTCCACGGCCACCAGGGTGCGACCGAGGTCCGCTGGCTCGAGGGTGAGGACTCCCCCGCGGACGCCGACGGCTGGCCCGAACCAGCTGAGGTTGAGCTGGAGCATTTGTTCGGGGGGCAGCACAACGTGCGGCCGCCGAGTTCGCTGTCCGATCCTTCCGCGCTTCCGCCGAGCCGCGCCAGAGGCTGGGCGGGGGCCCGACATCTGAGGTAGAAGGTTCCCGTGACCCAGATCTACCTGGTTCGGCACGGCCAGCCGGACTATGCGCCGGTGGATAGCCGTGGCTGGCCCGGAATGGCCGCTGACGCCGCTCCGCTGACCCCAGAGGGGGCCAAGCGGGCCGAGGCGGTCGCGGACCTCCTGAGTGGCATCGGTGCCACGTACCTCGTCAGCTCCCCGTTCACCCGCGCGCTGCACAGTGCCGCGATCATCGGGCACCGGTTGGCGCTCGGAGTACGGGTCGACTACGACCTCCGCGACTGGCTGCCGGACAGCAGCGGCTTGTGGCGAGGGGTGGCCGACGTACGGGCGGCTGAGGCGGAGCTGGACGAGTACGACGGCGAGTGGCCGGAGGGGATCCGCCGGGCGTGGGAGCCGCTGTCCGTAGTACGGGCACGGGCTCGGGAGGCGCTGGCCCGGCATACGGCGAGCACGGACGGGCCGGTGCTGGCGATCACGCACGCGATGGTCATCCGTGCGCTGACCGGGGAACGCGGCGTTGAGCACGGCGGGCATGTGTACTTCCGGTACGAGGGCTAGGGGCGTACCGCTGTCACCAGGGCGGTGACCGCCTCGGCTAGGGAGCTCACCCAGCCGTCGGGCTTGCCCAGCGTCTCCCAGCCGGGTCCGCCGACCACTAGCTGGTACGACGGCCTGGTGCGCGCCAGGCTGCGCAGGGCGTCCCGGTCGGCCGTCGCGGGCGCACTCGACCAGATGAAGACGGCTGCCGGGCGGATCCGGCGTACAGCGTCAGACAGCGAGTTGACCGGGGTCGCTGCACCCAGAGTCCGCACCCTGATGCCGCGCTCGGCCAGTGCAGCCGCCACCGCCAGCAGCGGCAACGCGTGGTCCTCCCGCTCGAGACAGGCCAGTACCACCGCCCGCTCGCTGTCGTCGGGCTTGAGGCGCTCGAGTGCACGGCGGGTGTGGTACCTGAGCCCGCCGGCGACAGCATCCGAGGCCAGGTGCTCCACCTCGACGCAGGCGCCGGTCCGCTCCCACTGGTTGCCCACGTCCACCAGCAACGGCATCAGCCGGCTGGTCCAGGCCTCGACCGCACCGGACTTGTCCAGACTGCGCGCGACCTCATGGGTGAGCCGGTCGCCGTCCATCGCGTTCGCCAACTCGAACAGGTCGGCCAGTTTGCCCGGACCGTCCGTGCGAGACCGGGCTGATCGGCGTACCGGCAGAGGCTTGGGCACTGCATGTGACCGCTCCAGGGTGCCCTCGGCAACGGAAGTGGCGGATGTCACAGTGGGTGATTGGGCGGAGTAGATCCGGTCACGAACCGCGGCCGCCGCCTCGGCCGTCGGAACGCCCTGGTCGACCAGCCGCAGCATCGCCCGGAGCCGGGCCAGATCCTCCGGGCTGTAGCGCCGGTGACCGCCCGCTGACCTGGCACTTGGGCTCAATCCGTACCGGCGCTCCCAGCTCCGCAAGGTCGGCGCGGCGATTCCGAGACGGCGCGCGGCGGCCCCGACGGTGAGGGTCTCGGAGGTGGTCGGCACGGCGTTCATGATGCCCGCTCGACGTCCCGAAACGGAGGAACTGGGCGCTCGCGGATAACAACTCGACGGAGTTTCGGGACAACAAGGGTTGAACTGCGCATGAGTTGAGCATAGTTTTCACCGAGCGCCCGTCCGCGCTCACGGTGAGTCATAGGAGGTTGCCATGTCGAGAGGGATGCCTCGCCTACCCCGCCCGCTCATGGATCTGTGGGACTGGCAGTCGCAGTCTGCGTGCCGCGACGTCAACCCGGAGCTGTTCTTCTCCCCCGAATCGGAGCGTGGCGTTCGCAAACGCGCTCGCGAGATGGTGGCCAAGTCGCTCTGCGGTACCTGCCCGGTCCAGCCCGAATGCCGTCAGCACGCCCTCTCCGTCGGAGAGCCGTACGGCGTCTGGGGTGGGACCACGGAATCCGAGCGGGACAACGTAGTACTCGCCGAACACAGGAAGTCCGCCTGACGGCCGCCGGGTGAACCACCCCGACCCACCCGGGTCCGGCCCTGCCGCCGGACCCGGCCCCCGATCCCCCAGCGGCCTCATCCGCGATGAGATCGGGCAACACCTCGCCCCAGGCCCTCGTCACCTGGCAACGATTGCAGCTTGTCGCCTGCCCAGCTAGCGACAAGCTGCACCGCTCCGCCGCCCCAGCACCCGCTGGCCGGCGGCACTCCGCGCCAGGCACGAGCAGACAACTCGCGAGTCCAGCTCCGCTGCGCTTCGCCGACCGAGTCGGAGGCAGCCACCGGCGCTGGCCTGCGACATCGGCTGCTCGGAGTACGAGCCGACAGCTGTCGACGCCTGTCGCTGCAGACAGCTGTCGACACGCAGCCCGCGGCGGCATCTACCTGGGCCACAAGGTGCTCTCAGACGCGCGCGGCAAATGCCTCGCAACGCCTGCTCCGCTACGCCAAATGCATCGCGTCAGATGCCCTGTACTGCGGATGGGCGCCGAGGTGCGCCTCAGTGCAAAGGCGTCCACCAACGCCCGAGAGGCCCTCAGGCGAGCAGAGCCAGCCCACGCCGACAGCCGAGGTGCGCCCGCCGGCTGCACCTCCATCGGCCGCCCGCCCGTCCACGCACACCAAAGTCCACCAACGGCCTCCACCTACGCCGCGGCCCACGAAGACCCACGGGGTTGTGCGTGCACAGCCACCCACGGCGGTAACAAACTTGCACCACCCGACGAAAAGTTTCCGCCGTACTCCATCCCCACAATGCGCCTGACGCCCCGAGCGACCCACGCCCACCCGACACGAGTACGCCGCGCCGCGCCCCACACAGGTACGCCGCGCCAGCGCCGCCATCCACCCGGCGATGCAGCCAGCGTAGCGAAGCGAAGCAGGCGTCGCGAGCCGGACTACACGAGCGCTGGCCTGGCATGGCCTTCGTCCACACCCCGCCTTCAACCGCACCTTCACGCTCAACGCGACCACGGTGGTCTTCCGGCGAAGGCGTCGGCGGAGCGAAGCGGAGCAGGCGTCGCGAGCCGGACCACGCGAGCATCTATGTCGCTGCGACGCCTAGTACCCGACGGCGTTGATCCTCGCCACTAGCGGCTCGAGATCGGCGACCAACTGCTCCACCTCATCCGGCTTCAGGTCCGCGTACGCCGGTGCCGCGAGCGCATCGGTCGTCGCCTCGATGCGTTCCTTGGTCTCACGTCCAGCGGCAGTGAACTCGCCCGCCGCGTCGAGCAGGCCGCGAGTACGCAACCCATCCATCACCACAGCCAGTCGCTCGTCGCTGAGGCTGATCCGCCCGTAATCCCTGGGCTTCATCGCCATCCAGAGCGCCGCGAACACGTGCGCCTCCTGCCCGTCGATCCCCTCGGCGACCAGCGCGATGTTGTGTCCATCGCCGCGGTGCTCACGCAGCAGCGTCGCCGCATGCCAGAGCCGCGCGACCGGCTCAGTCGGGACGGGGAGCGACCGCAGTCCGGCGTACAGGATCCGTCCTTCCATCGGCGCGCTCAGCGCGATCCGGACGGCGAGGTCAGCGGCCCGGGCCAGTTCCGGGCTGTCGGCCTGGTCGCCGAGGATGCGCCGGAGCGCTTTCACGCAGCCCTCTTCACGCGCAGCGAGAGCGGCCTCCGGGGTGGCGACCTCCCAGCAGCTCGGGACGCAGGCGGCGACCTCGCCCGGGGCGAAGTTGTAGAAGATCGCGTCCACCACTTCGGCCGGGACCTTGCCCAGCGGTGCGGACCGCGACGCGAAGTAGCCCGGCCAGTAGTTCTCGTACCCGAGGGCCTCGAGCGTCTCGTTCGGCTCGTCGGACATGTACGCGACGAGGTGGAACGGCTCGAGCAACTGCTGACAAAGGCGACGCGCCAGGGATTCCATGATCTGACCTCAGCTCGGTGACCGACCGGCCCGCTGCCGGTCTCTCACCCTTGCTACGAACTGGCCAGACACCATCCGACAAATCTGGCGCTACGGCTTGCCGGGTTCTGGGTCGTCGTCCTCAGGGATCTTGTCCTGAGGTTCCGGTTCCGGCGGCTTCATCGTGGTCCGCGGGTCTCGGTACCGGTCCAGCGACCTCAGGAAGTCCGGGTCGTCGTCGGGGGCCACCGGTCGTTCGGTGGGCCTCTTCGCCTTGGGGACCGCGGCTCGTTCGCGGCGGACCGCTTCGGTACGGGACATCAGGAGCCAGACGATCGGGCCGACGAACGGCACGAAGACGATCAGGACGATCCAGACCAGCTTGGGCAGGTACGGAACGTCTTCATCGCGTGTCTGGATGCAGGAGAAGAGCGCGTAGACGCTCAGCACCAGGCTGATCAGGAACGGCAGAAATCGGACCACGCTCCAACAGTACGGGCACCGGAGGATCGGTGCTGCCAGTTCGCGCCGGACAGCCGGTTACGGGATGCGGTCAGTTGGCGCCGGTGAGGCCGCGGGCGCGGAGTACCGAGTTCTCCAACGGGCGGAAGACGAGCAGCTCGATACCGACGCCGACGATGAAGATCAGCAGGATGCCGGCGAAGACCATCGAGATGTCCGACAGCGACATGCCGTTGTGCAGGTACTGGCCCAGTCCCTCGCCTAGATCGGGCGAGGTCGCGATCAGCTCGGCTGCCATCAGCGAGCGCCACGAGAACGCCCAGCCCTGCTTCAGCCCGCCCAGGAACCCAGGCAGCGCGGCCGGCAGCAGGATGTAGCGGATGCCACCCCACCGGCCAGCGCCGAGCGCCTTCCCGACGCGCGGCAGGATCGGCGGTACCTGGTCAAGGCCGGACACCAGCCCGTTGGCGATCGACGGCACCGCCCCGAGCAGCACGACCCAGTAGATCGCCCGGTCGTTCAAGCCGAACCACAGAATCGCCGCCGGTACCCACGCGACCGACGGCAGACTCTGCAGCCCCGACACCAGCGGCCCGATCCCCCGGCGGACGACGCTGAAGTTCGCGATCGCCAGCCCGAGCGGCACCGCGATCACGAGCGACAGCGCGAACCCGATCACCGCCCGGTGCACCGACACCCAGAACAGCTCGACGATCTTGCCCGACGTCACCAGCTGCCAGATCTGCGACCAGACGTCGACCGGCGCCGGCAGCTTGAACTCGGGCCAGAACGCCGCCGCCCAGAGCACCTGCCAGATGACCACGAACAGCACGATCGCCGCGATCGGCGGCCACACCTTCGACAGGGTCCGCCGCAGCAGGCTCCCGTCCGGCGCGTTGACCGGAGTGTCGAGCGCGTCGAGGCCGGCCTCGACCGACCCCGGTTCCAACCGGTCCTGGACGTCAGGCTGCGGCATGACTGCTGATCACCTTCCGCAGAGCGCCGTTGATCTCGTCGACGGCCCCGGTCTCGCCCGCACCCGACAGCCCGTCGACATCCCACTCGCTGACGACCCGGCCAGGCCGCGACGACAGCAGTACGACGCGCTGCCCGAGCCGCACCGCCTCGCGTACGTCATGCGTCACGAACAAGATCGCAGTACCGGTCGCCCGCCAGATCCGCAGCAGCTCACCCTGCAGTACGTCGCGCGTGATCGCGTCCAGCGCCGAGAACGGCTCATCCATCAACAGCAGCGAAGGCTTGCCCGCATCAGAGCCGGTGTTGTCGGTAGTAGAGGCCAGTGCCCGAGCCAGCGCGACCCGCTGCCGCATACCACCCGACAGCTCGTGCGGCCGCTTGTCGCCGACCCCACCGAGCCGTACCAGCTCCAGCAGCTCAGCAGCCTTCGCACGACGCGCAGACTTCGACACACCCGCCATCCGCAGCGGCAACTCGACATTGCCCGCAGCAGTCAGCCACGGCATCAGCGCAGCCTCCTGGAACACAACGGCGGGCCGCGACGAGCTCAGCTCGATCCGGCCGGTAGTCGGCTTGTCGAGCCCCGCAACGAGGTTGAGCAGCGTCGTCTTGCCACAGCCGGACGCACCGAGCAGGCAGACGAACTCACCAGCCTGTACCTCCAGGTTGACGCCGTCGAGCGCGACCACCGACTTGCGGCCCTGCCCGAACGCCTTCCCGACCTGGTGAAACCGCACCGGCCGTACTCCCTTGCTGGTGCGCGTCTCGCTGGCTTCGACTGTCGCAGTCATCGTCTGCCTCCTCGTTGCGGAACCGTCGTACCTGTGGGCACTTCGGGGCGAGCTACTTGGTGTCGAGCCCGGCTGCGTCGACAGCGGGCTTGCCTGCCTTGGTCAGTACGTCGTTCAGCGGGCCGAGGTCGGCGAACCCGGAGACGCTCGGCGCCGTCTTGGCGATGCCGGCCGTGACCTGGTCCTTCGCGAGCTGCGGGAACTGGGCCGCGATCGGGTCCACGGTGGCGGTGATGTTGCCGAAGGCCCGGTCGATCACGGCCGGCTTCAGCGCCTTGCCGGTCAGGTCGAGCAGCTGCTTGTTGACCTCGGTCTTGGCCGCGGTCTTATCCGAGTTGGTGAAGTCGATCGCCGCGACCAGACCGGTCAGCAACTGCTTGACCGACTCCGGGTGCTCCTGCAGGAACTGGGTACGGACGATCAGCACCGTGGTCGGGAACTTGCCGTCCGGCCACAGCGACGCCTCGTCGAGCAGCACCTTCGCGCCGGCGTCGAGGACCAGCCGCGACGACCAGGGCTCCGGCAGCCAGGCGGCGTCCACATCGCCCTTCTTGAAGGCGTCCAGCGTCTGCGCGTTCTCCAGGTTGGTGACCTTGACCTTCGTGGTCAGGTCCTTCTCGGCCAGCCACTTCTTCAGCGACACGTCCTGGGTGTTGCCCAGCTGCGGCGTGACGATGGTCTTGCCGACCAGGTCTTCCGGCTTGGTGATCGTCGGCTTGACGACCAGCTGGGCCCCGCCGGACGTCGTACCGGCGATCAGCCGGACGGCTTCGCCGTTCGACTTCGCGTAGGCGTTGATGGCCGGGCCGGAACCGATGAAGGACGCGTCCAGCGAACCGCCGAGCAGCGCGCCGACAGCCTCCGGGCCCGCGTTGAACTTGGTCGGTACCAGCTTGGTGCTGCCCAGCTCCTTGGTGAACAGCCCCTTGCCGAGGCCGACCAGGGCGGCCGCGTGGGTGACGTTCGGAAAGTAGCCGAGCCGCAGCTCGGTCGCCGGGCCCTTGTCGGACGCGGCGGCGGGGGCAGCTTGGCCCTCGTCGGCGCGGGAGCAGCCGGCGACGGCGGCGATCAGGGACAGGACGGCGGCCGAAGCGGCCAGGACACGGGCAGGACGGAAGCTCGTGATGCTCACAGGAGAACCTTCGGGATGCGGGCGGCCGAGCGGCCGCGGGCGGGAAATTCAGAGCGGGCTGGACGGAAAGAAGCCGGCCCGACCGGATGCGGTCAGGCGTGCCCAGAGAGAGCACTGAAGAGAGCGCCGAAGGTCAACAGGTTGCGGAGGCGACGCGGAGCAGGTCGACGTGCCGACGGCGCGTGAGCGCGTCGGCTGGCCGGTTGGCGGTGACCTGCATGCACACCATGAAACCGGAGAAAGTCGATCAACGGGCTCTGGTTTCGCGATGTGAGACGACAAATCACGATCTGAGACATTTCAAGCGATTGACCCCTCGACCGATCAGATCCGGCCGCCGCTCCGAAGTACTCCCGAAAGAGCACTGAACTTGTTCAGAACTTATGCAGCGGGAAAGGCTTTCATATGACCGGCGACCGTCCGACCGCCGCGGTCCTGGGCTCGGGAGTCTCCGGCCTGACCGCGGCCCACCTGCTGAGCAGGACCCATGACGTGACCGTCTTCGAGGCCGACGACCGGCCCGGCGGCCACGCCCACACGCACGACGTGCAGGATTCCGCCGGCACCATGTTGCGGATCGACACCGGCTTCATCGTGCACAACGAGCGCACCTACCCGAGCCTGCTCCGCCTCTTCGCCGAGCTCGGCATCCAGACCCAGCCGACCGAGATGAGCATGAGCGTGCACTGCGACGGCTGCGGTCTCGAGTACGCCGGTGGTCGTGGTGCCCGTGCGCTGTTCAGCCAGCCCCGCCGCGCGGCCGATCCGCGCTTCCTGCGGATGCTCACCGAGGTACCGCGCTTCCACCGCGAGGCGAAGGCGGTCATCGAGACTGGTGACGACGGGCTGACCTGGGGCGACTTTCTCCGCACGCATCACTTCACGCCGTACTTCATCAGGCACTTCGCCATCCCGCTGGTCGCCTGCGTCTGGTCGTCCGGCTCGGCCGACGCTGAGCGCTACCCGGCGCATTACCTGTTCCGCTTCCTCGACCACCACGGCATGCTCACGGTCACCGGCTCCCCCAAGTGGCGCACGGTCACCGGCGGTTCACGCACCTACGTCGACGCCGTCATTAACAGACTCCAGGCAGTCCGTACTTCGACCCCGGTCCGCGCCGTACTGCGTCACGACGACGCCGTCGAGGTGATCACGGACAGGTCCGAGGAGTTCGACCAGGTCGTCGTCGCCACGCATGCCGACACAGCACTCCACCTGCTCGACGATGCGACGCCCGCGGAGAAGGCCCTGCTCGGTGCCTTCGACTACTCGGTCAACCCGACCTGGCTGCACACCGACACCGCAGTACTGCCGCAGTCACGCAACGCCCGTTCCTCCTGGAACTACCGCATGCGCGACTGCCACACAGCCGAGCCACAGGTACTGGTCAGCTACTGGATGAACCGCCTGCAAGACCTGCAGAGCCCCGACGAGCACCTGGTCACTCTGAACCCGCAGGGCTGGGTAGACCCCACCAAGGTGATCGCTCAGATGACCTACGCCCACCCCATCTTCACCCCCGAGTCAGTAGCCGCAGCGCCCGTACTACGCGCCGCCGGCGGCCCACGCCTCGCGTTTGCCGGGGCACACCTCGGCTGGGGCTTCCACGAAGACGGCTGCCGCTCCGGAGTCGAAGCAGCCGAGCGCTTGGGCGCCAAGTGGTGAGCCAGTCGCAGCAGCGATCGGCTGTAGGCGTCTCGCAACAGCGGCCGGGTCTCCCGCAGTTGCCCGCCATCGTGTCGGGGCATGTGAGCCACTCGCGACGGATGCCCCTGCGCCACCGATTCCGCTACCGGACGTACCAGTGGCTGGTAGATGTCGACCGTCTCCCCCGGCGCCGCTTCTCGGCCAAGGACCACCTAGGCCTCGGCCCATCCCTACGCGACAACATCGCCACCTTCACCGCCGCCCATGGCATCCAACTCCGCCCAGACGACCGCGTACTGATGCTGGCCAACGCACGCAGCCCGTTCGGCTTCGTCTTCGACCCGCTGAGCGTCTTCTGGTGCCTCACCTCCACCGGTGAGCTGCGTTGCGTAGTGCTGGAGATCCACAACACCTACGGCGAGCGCCACGCCCAGCTGGCGAGGCCTGACGACGCAGGGCGGTTCACGCTCGGCAAGGAGTTCTACGTCTCGCCGTTCTTCACAGTCGACGGCCGGTACGACGTCACGCTGCGCCTGGCCCCCGAGCGAGTCTCAGTAGCCATCGACCTGGTGCAGCACGAGCGCCGGGTCTTCTCTGCCGCCTTCACCGGCCGACCGCGCCCCGCTACCCGGCGAACCGTGCTGAGTGCGGCACTGCTCACACCCTTCGTCACCTATCAGGTGTGGGCGCTGATCCGAATGCATGGTGTCGTGCTCTGGCTTCGCCGCCTGCCGGTGATCCACCGCGAGCCCCACATCCCACCCGAAGGAGTCCGATGAGCTCTCTGCCCCTCGTCGACGCCGAGCGCTGGCCAGGCATCGCCCGTACCCCGTACAGCCCACTCCGAGCCGCCGCGGCCCGGCTGATCCTGCGTAGAGCGGTCCGCGACCTCCCGCTCGTCGTCCTACTCCCCAACCGCAGCCGACTCGGTGCAGGTGGAGCAGGCGCTCCAGTGATGGAGATCGTCTCGGACACCTTCTTCCACCGGATCGGCGTGGATCTCAAGATCGGTTTCGGCGAGGCCTACATGGCCGGCGACTGGCGAGCCGCCGACGGTACCGACCTGGCCGAGCTGCTGACGGTCTTCGCCAACCACCTCACCAACCTCGTTCCGCCGGCTCTGCAGCGCTTCCGCAAGCTGATCGAGCAGCGGATGCCGTCGTCCGAGCTCAACGACCGGGCAGGCGCCAAGAACAACATCGCCCGCCACTACGACCTGTCCAACGACCTCTTCGCCACGTTCCTGGACGAGACGATGAGTTACTCGTCGGCTTGGTTCGAGTCCCCGAACGAAGACCTCGAGACGGCGCAGCGGCGCAAGATCGACGGCGTCCTCGACTACGCCGGGGTCCGCGAAGGCAGCCGGGTCCTCGAGATCGGTACCGGCTGGGGACAACTCGCGATCCAGGCCGCCGAACGCGGCGCGACCGTCACCTCGGTGACGCTGTCCGCCGAGCAACGAGACCTGGCCCGCAAGCGAATCGCCGAGGCCGGCGTCAGCGCCGAGGTCGAGCTCCGCGACTACCGCGACGTGCGGGGCCAGTTCGACGCGGTGGTCAGCGTCGAGATGATCGAAGCCGTCGGAGCGCAGTACTGGCCGGCGTATTTCGCGACGATCGACCAGCTACTGGCACCCGGCGGACGGTTCGCGCTGCAGTCGATCACGATGCCGCACGACCGCTTGCTCGCCACCAGGCACGCCCAGGGCTGGATCCATCAGTACATCTTCCCCGGCGGCCTGATTCCCTCGTTGACCGCGATCGAGCAGGTCGCGGGCGCGGCCGGCGGGCTCGAGATCGCACATCGCCGCGACCTCGGGCCTGCCTACGCCCACACGCTCCGGCTCTGGCGGGAGCGCTTCACCGCTCGCGCCGGCGAGGTCGCGAACCTGGGCTTCGACGCCGTCTTCCGGCGGATGTGGGAGTTCTACCTGGCGTACTCCGAGGCCGGTTTCCGCGCCGGGTACCTGGGGGTCTCGCAACTGGCTCTGGTGAGGAAGAACTGATGGCTCCGACGAGGAAGAACCACTCATGAAACTCACTGGCCGCAGGATCTGGGTCGTCGGCGCCTCTTCGGGCATCGGCGCGGCGCTGGCCCGCGAGCTGTGCCTCAGGGGTGCACAGGTCGCGGTGTCCGCGCGTCGCGCAGACGCCTTGAAAGAGGTCGCCGGCGAGTGGATGACAGCCGTGCCGTGTGACATCACCGACGCCGACGAGGTTCGGCAGGCGGCCGGTGTCGTCGCGTCGGAGCTCGGCGGGATCGACATCGCGGTACTGAGCGCCGGCTACTGGAAGCAGATGGGCGACGACTTCGACGTCGACTCGTTCAACAAGCATCTCGAGGTGAACCTCGGCGGGATGGCGAACTGCCTGGGCGAGCTGATCCCGCGGATGAAGAAGCAGCGCGCCGGCATGATCGTCGGTATCTCCTCGGTCGCCGGATATCGCGGGCTGCCCGGCTCGGAGGCGTACGGAGCGACGAAGGCGGCGCAGATCAACCTGCTCGAAGCCCTGCGGGTCCGCCTCCGCCCCGACGGGATCGACGTGCTCACCGTCTGTCCCGGCTTCGTCGAAACGGAGATGACCTCGGACAACACCTTCCCGATGCCTTTCATCGTCTCCGCGGAAGAGGCCGGGCGAGCGATCGCCGACGGGATCGAGCGACAGTCCACCCGGATCGTCTTCCCGTGGCAGATGTCACTCCTGATGCGTATCTCCCGCTTCGTCCCCGACCGGCTCTGGGCCTTGGCTCTCACGCCTCGGTCGTGAACTGTCCAGATCAGGACATGGTGGTTGCTCAGGTGTCGGAGGGGTGCATACGGTCCTCCGGGACCAACCCGGCCGTGTGAGGAGCTTGCCTGATGAGCTGGACCCCTGGTGGACCGTTGACCGCGGACAAGCTCACCACCGAGTACGCCGACCGCCCGCTCGGTACTGACGTCAGGCGGCCCCGGTTGGGGTGGATCGCGACCGCGCCGGGGTATGGCGCGACGCAATCGGCCTACCAGGTGCTGGTCGCCTCGACACCTGAGCTGCTTACGCCGGAGACCGCCGACGTGTGGGACTCCGGGCAGGTTGTCTCCGCAAAGAGCTTCGGCGTTCAGTACGACGGGCCGGCGTTGGCGCCGCGGACTCGTTATCACTGGGCCGTCCGGTTGTGGGACGGGCTGGAGCGGGTGGGGCGCTGGAGTACGGCGAGCTGGTTCGAGACGGGGCTGCTCGACGAGGGGTTCGGTGGGGCGCAGTGGATCGGCGCGCGGGATTCCGAAGTACGGGATGAGGATGTGCCGGCGCCTTTGCTGCGGCGGGCGTTTGCGCTGGATGGGGCTGTCGAGCGGGCGCGGCTTTATGCCAGCGGGCTGGCTTATCAGGAGCTGCGGATCAATGGGCAGCGCGTCGGCGACTCGGTGCTCGATCCTGGGTTCACCGACTATGAGGACACCGTGCTGTCGGTCGCGTACGACGTGACTGAGCTGCTGCGGTCCGGCGACAACGTGCTCGGTGGTGAGCTCGGGCGCGGCTTCTTCGGGATGTCCACGCCGAACGTCTGGCGCTGGCACCAGACGCCGTGGACCGCTGAGCCGCGACTGCTCGCGCGGTTGGTGATCGAGCACCCCGACGGCCATGTGACCGAAATCGTCACGGATGACGCCTGGCGGGTGACGGACGGGCCGACTCGGTCGGACTCGTTGTTCTCCGGCGAGACCTATGACGCGCGGCTGCACCCGGCGGGGTGGGACGCGGCCGGTTTCGACGACTCGGGATGGACCGCGGCTCTCGTAGTACCAGGGCCGCGTGGTCAGGTACGGGCTCAGGAGCATGAGCCGATCCGGGTGATCGAGGACGTCGCGCCGGTCTCGTTTGCGCAGCCGAAGCCGGGGGTATGGATCGCGGACTTCGGGCGGACGACCGCCGGGTGGACCAAGCTGCGGGTGACCGCGCCGGCCGGTACAACGATCAGCCTCACGCACGGCGAGTGGTTGCTTGCCGATGGCACCGTTTTCGCGGAGAACCAGCACGTGAAGAAGGACCGCTTCCAGCGGGACGAATACATTGCCTCGGGCAACGGAGTCGAGGAGTGGGAGCCGCGCTTCTCGTACAAGGGTTTCCGGTACGTGCAGCTCGAAGGCTTCCCGGGCTCGCCGACTCGCGACTCGGTGACGATGCGGGTGGTGCACTCAGACGTACCGTCGGTCAGTCGCTTCAGTGCGAGCCAGCCGCTCTACGAGCAACTCGAGCAGGCGATGCGGCGGACCGTGCTGAACAACCTGCACGGCATCCCGACCGACACCCCGAAGATGGAGAAGAACGGCTGGACCGGCGACGCCCAGGTCGGTGCGCCGACGATGGCCGGCACGCTCGGGATGGCGCGCTTCTTCACCAAGTGGCTCGGCGATCTGCGCGAGAGCCAGGATTCGACTAGCCGGCTGCCGGTCATCGTGCCGACGGGTGACTGGGGCTACACCGAACTCTCCCCCGCCACCGAATGGTCGACGGTCTATCCGTTCATCCTGCGCGAGATGCACCGCTGGTACGGCGACGAGCGCTTGCTGGCCGACCACTGGGACGCCGTACTCCGCTACGTCGACTACGAACTCGATCGAGTGTCCGACGGGCTGTCGCTGAGCGTCCTCGGCGACTGGCTCCCGCCCGGCTACCAGGACGGCCCGCCCCCCGAGGACCGGCGGCTAACCGGTACTGCGTACTTGTATCGCGCTGTCCTTGCCGTCGCCGAGATCGCTGAGTTGCTGGGCAAGTCGGCCGAGGTCGATCGGTTGCGCAAGGCCGCCGGCGAGTTGGCCGATGGACTGAACAGGGCATTTCTCGACCGCTCGGATGGGGTCTACCGGAGCTCAGAGGATCCGGATTATCGGCAGACGTCCAATGCGGCCCCGCTGGCTTTCGGGATGGTGCCCGATGAGCTGGTTCCCTCGGTGGTGGCGAATCTGGTGGCGGACATCGAGGCGCGGGGGTTCCATCTCAACACGGGGTGTCTCGGGGTCGGCGTACTGCTGCCTGTGCTCACCGCTTTTGGTCATGCCGACGTGGCGGCGAAGGTTGCCTTGCAGCGGTCGTATCCCAGTTGGGGGTACTGGATCGACAACGGCGCCGACACGATGTGGGAGATGTGGGAGACGGACACCCGGTCGCGCAATCACTACTTCCAGGGCACGGTGGTGCAGTGGTTGCTGGAGAACGTGGCTGGGCTGCGGAATCTGGGTGGTGGGTGGGAGCGGATTCTGGTTCGGCCTGACGGGCGGGCGCAGGTTGATTCGGCCTCGTTGCGGACCGATACCGTGCGGGGGCGGGTGGCCGTGAGTTGGAAGCGGGTTGGGAGGGTGTTCCAACTCGAAGTACAGGTTCCTGTTGGTGCTACGGCCGAGGTGCACGTGCCGGCTGAGGCGGTGGGTGACGTGGCGGTGGTACCGGCGCCTTATGCGGGTGAGCCGGTCGCCGTCGACGGGTACTGCGTTTTCACCGTTCCGTCAGGTCACTGGAACTTCACGTCGCGGACTTCGTGAACATCAGGTCGTGACAGCTCCGGCCTTCAGCATGCGCGCGTGACTCGAACTTGGTGATCGGCCGCCAGTCGGGTCGCGGCGCCCAGCCGTCGTACTCGTTGACGAGCTGCGGCTCCGCCGAGCAGATCGCGAGCATGTCGTCGGCGTAGTCCTGCCAGTCCGTTGCCAGATGCAACCTTCCGCCCGGCTGCAACCGGGAGGCGAGCAGTTGCACGAACGGCGGCGTGATCAGGCGCCGCTTGTGATGCCGCTTCTTCGGCCACGGATCCGGGAAGAACACCCGTACTCCGGCCAGCGAATCAGCCGGCAGGTGGTCCGTCAGAAACTCGAGCGCGTCACCGTGCAGCAGCCGGACGTTGTCGAGCTCGTACTTCTCCACCCACAACATCAGTTGCCCGAGGCCGGCCGGGTACACCTCGGCCGCGATGTGGTTGACCTCCGGAGCCTGCCGGGCCAGCTGCGAGGTCCCCTCGCCCATCCCCGACCCGATCTCCAGCACGGTAGGCGCTTCCCGCCCGAACCAGTCCGCCAGATCGACATGCCCAGCCGGCAGTTCCTCGAGCTTGCGCCCCAACTGACCCCAGTTGGTCTCCCAGACCCGCTGCTGCCCCACCGTCATCCGAACACTCCGCCGGACGGTACTGAACACCCCCGCCTGCCGCACCTGCTCCACCGTCTCCACCCGCCAATCGTAGGCGAGCCACCTGGTTGGTCAGAATTCGATCCGCAGCGTGCGGCCGGTTTCCAGGTAGGTCTTGAGGTTGGCGAGGATGGGGCCCCAGCCGTTGCGCCAGCCTTCTACGGAGTCCTCGGTGATCTGGTCGTGGACGACCTGGAGCTTGACGACCGAGTCGCCGGCCGGGGTGATGGTGAAGGTGACCCGACCGGGGACCTCGCCTTCGACGGTCTCGTTCTTGAAGGTGTAGGCGAGGGTTTTCGGCTCGTCGTAGACCAGTACCTCACCGGAGTCGGTCAGGCTGTCGTCGGCGCTGTCGTAGAAACGGACCGGCGAGCCGACCGTCCAGTCGGACTCGATCCGGCGGCCGAACCAGTAGAGCTGGGTGAACGCGCCGGACGTGAGCGCCTGCCAGAGTTTCTCCGGCGTGGTCTCGATGTAGGTGACGTGGATCATCGCGGGACTGCTCATGGTTTCTCCTCCAGTGCTGCCTTCAGCGCGCTGAGGGCGCGCAGCTTGTCGCGTTCGTAGTTGCCGATCCAGCGCTCGGCGATCTCGTTGATCGGCACCGGATTCAGGTAGTGGTACTTGTTCCGCCCCCGCTTGACGGTGACCACCAGCCCCGCGTCCTCGAGGATCCGCAGGTGTTTGGTCACCCCTTGCCGGGTCAGATCGGGCAGCAGCTCGCACAACTCCAGCAGGGTCTGCCCGTTCCTTTCGCGCAAGGCATCCAGCAGCGCTCGCCGCTGCCCGTCCGCCAACGCCTTGAACACCAGCTCCACCACTCCAAAATAGGCAACTAAAAGGTTGCCTGTCAACCAAGCGGAAGGAACGAGAGTGAGCGCCCGGGTTTCAGTCGCCCCAGAAGAGGCGGTCGACCACGTTGCGGGCCTGACGGGTTCGGCGGAGGTAGTCGTCGGAGAAGCGGCTGGTCTCGCCGGCGTTGTATCCGCAGATCTGGGCCACGGCGGCGAGGTCGCGGGGGTCTCTGGGAAGGGAGTCGCTCGGGCGGGCGCGGACGAGCATGATCGCGTTGCGGATCCGGGTGGCCATCTCCCACGCGCGGCCCAGAATGTCAGCATCGGGCGGCTGGACCAGCCCGACGTCAACGGCTGCTCGGAGTGCACCCAGGGTGCGGGTTGTCCGGAGACCTTCGACCTGGTGGGCGTACCGCATCTGCAGGAGTTGCACCGTCCACTCGATGTCGGCCAGTCCGCCGCGACCCAGCTTCGTGTGGGTTGCCGGGTCGGCTCCGCGCGGCAGTCGCTCGGCATCCACCCGCGCCTTGATCCGCCGGATCTCCATCACGTCGCGCTCGGAGATTCCACCCTCCGGGTAGCGCAGTGGGTCGATGAGGTCACGGAAGGCCTTGCATAGTTGAGGATCACCGCAGAGTGGATCCGCACGCAGCAACGCCTGCGCCTCCCACACCGCCGACCAGCGCGCGTAGTACGAGGCGTAAGAAGCAAGCGTCCGTACCAACGGCCCCTGCCGGCCTTCCGGGCGCAGGTCGGCGTCGATTGCCACCGCGGGGTCGGCACCGGGCAGCGCCAGCAAGCGCCGCAACTCGGTCGCCGCTTGCGTGGCGAAGTCCGTCGCCGCCTTCTCCGAAGCACCCGGCAACGGGTCATGCACGAACATCACGTCCGCATCGGAGCCGTAGCTCAACTCATGCCCGCCGAACCGGCCCATCGCGACGATCGACATCCGCGTCGGCTCGGGCTCGCCCTTCGCCACCGTCCGGCGAGCGACCTCCAGAGCAGCCGTCAGCGTCGCCATCGACACCGTCGTCAGCGCCTCGCTGACCGCCTCGACCTCGAGCAACCCGGACAGATCCGCCGCCGCGACCCGGAACAACTCCCGCCGCCGCGACCCACGAATCGCCGCGACCGCGGCCACGGGTTCATCCTGCCGCCGCCCGGCCGCCGACATCTCCGTCAGCAGCGACTCGGCGGAACGCGGCATCAACTCCCGCTCATCCGCGAGCATCGCCGTCGCTTCGGGTGCCCGCTGCAACAGATCGACGGCGTACCGCCCACTCGCGAGCAAGTGCGCCAGCCGCTCGGCGGACGCGCCCTCGTCCCGCAACTGGCGCAAGTACCAGGGCGTCGACCCGAGCGCATCGGAGATCGTCCGGAAAGCCAGCAACCCGGCATCGGGATCAGGCGACTCGGCGAACCACCCGAGCATCGCCGGCAGCAACGCCCGCTGGATCGACGACCGCCGCGAAACCCCCTCCGACAACGCCTCGATGTGTCGCAACGCCGACGCCGGATCGGCGTACCCGAGCGCGGTCAGACGCTGCTTGGCGGCCTCCGGCGTCAGCCGCACCTCACCGCCAGGGATCCGCGCCACCGCGGCCAACAGCGGTCGGTAGAAGAGCTTCTCGTGCAACCGCCGTACTTCGAGCCCGTGCTTCTTCCACGCCGCCGTCAGATCGTCGATCGGATTCTTGGTGAACCCCAGCGACCGCCCCAACCGGCGCAGATCGTCGTCATCGTCGGGGACCTGATGAGTACGCCGCAGCCGGTACAGCTGGATCCGGTGCTCCATCGACCGCAGGAACCTATAGGCATCGGCCAGTACTGCGCCGTCGGTCCGTCCCACATACCCAGAGCTGGTCAATTGCTCCAGCGCCACCAGCGTCGTACCGCTCCGTACCGACTCATCACTGCGCCCATGCACCAACTGCAGCAACTGCACTGCGAACTCCACGTCCCGCAATCCACCAGGACCGAGCTTCAACTGGCGATCCGCGTCGGCCGCCGGGATGTGGTCGACCACGCGCCGCCGCATCGCCTGGACGTCACCCACGAAGCCTTCGCGGTCGGCGGCCGACCAGACGAGTTCGCGCGTCTTCGCGGCGTACTCCTGCCCGAGCTCGGCATCACCGGCGACCGGACGCGCCTTCAGCAACGCCTGGAACTCCCACGTCTTGGCCCAGCGCTGGTAGTACGCGAGGTGGCTATCGAGCGTGCGCACCAGCGGTCCGGCCTTACCCTCCGGGCGGAGCGCGGCGTCGACCGGCCACAGCGTGCCCTCGGCGGTGTGCGCTGAGCAGATCCGCATCGTTGCGGACGCCAACGCGGTCGCGGTCTTGAGGGCCGGGGCCTCGGGTTCACCCTCGAGCGGCTCGGCGACGAACAGTACGTCGACGTCGCTCACGTAATTCAGTTCGCGCCCGCCACATTTGCCCATGGCAACAATCGCGAGCCGGCAGTCGGCTGCCTTCGGGTGCGCGGTGAAATAGTCGTTGCGCGCGATCTGCAACGCCGTCTCCAGGGCACCGCCGGCGAGATCGGCCAGTACGGCCGCCGTCTCGTCGACGAGCAGTCCTTCGGCGAGATCCCGCGACGCCAGCCGGAGCAAGAGCCGCCTGTACTCCACCCGCAGCGCATCGACAGGGTTGGCGGCATCGACCGCGGTCGCGAGGCACGCGGCGACATCGTCCGGCGTCGGGCGGGACGCCGCCAGGGCTGGGTCGGCCAGGTCGTACCAGTGCCGTGGATGCACGCTCAGATGCCGTCCGAGCGCCTCACTCGCGCCGAGTACGAAGATCAGCCGGCGCCGGAAGTCGGGGTCCATGTCGAGACACCGCGCGAACGCGGCGAGGTCGAAGCCGTTGGCGTGCAGCGATTCGGCGATACCGAGCAGACCGGTCAGAGCGAGATCCGGATCGGCCGACTCCCCCAGCGATGCGATCAGCTGATCACTGGCCATCGGACTGTGCTCGTCCGGCCCGCTCAGCGCGTCGAGCGCGTCCAGCTGATCGAGCATCCCACCGGCCCGCGCCGAATCCGCGAACCCAGCCCGCGCCAACCGTCCCGCACCGGAAACCCTCCGCACCTCAGCCACGCCTGCCAGCCTAGTTGGCGTGGCTCATGCTCTCCGTCGGCCGCCGTGTTGGGGTGTCGAGCGGGCGCTGCCGGGCGGCGCCTCAAGCGGCCGTTGGGTCAGATCTCGGGTGGATTGCGGTCGGATTGCGGTCAACACACGGAGTGGCTTGGCATATTCGGGCTGTAGTCGGCATGATGGCTCGTTATGGTCATGATGACGGGGTCGCTCGCTGTCCGGGGCACGGTGGTCTGGTTGACGCCCCAGCAGGGTGGGCGAGTGTCCGGGCCGCCCGAGCCGGACTACGACTACGACTACACCGCAACCGCTTACCTCCCACCAAGGTCAGCCGAAGACGGCCAAGCAGGCCTCTCCTTACGCCGCTTCGCCCCCGGCGCCTGGCGCACCCCCGCGGAAGGCATCCTGGTCCCACCCCAGGGCCACCGCGCCCAACAAGTGGTCCCCGGCAACATCGTGGTGATCACCGAAGGCATCCGCCCGGTAGGCCTGCTCACGGTGGAAGAAGTCCACGCCCTCGCCCCCGACGGCTCAGCCGTCATCGAGCGGGCCCCCGAGGTAGAAATCACGGGCCTGACCGCCATCAGAACGCCAGACACCGACGCGCCGTACCGCCACTCCACGGCAACTGACCGATGGAGCTCGCACGAACGCGCCGGAGCCAGCTGAATCCGCCAGCCGGATCGGCTAGAGGACAGGAAGCAGCTTGTTCAGTTCGAACGGGGTGACCTGGCGGCGGTAGTCCTGCCACTCGACCCGCTTGTTGCGCAGAAAGAAGTCGAAGACGTGCTCGCCGAGGGTCTCCGCGACGAGTTCGCTGTCCTCCATCACCGAGATCGCCTCGGCGAGGCTGCTCGGCAACGGCTTGATGCCGAGGGCCTTGCGTTCCCGGCTGGTCAGCGACCAGACGTCTTCCTCGACCTCGCGGGGCAGCTCGTAGCCCTCCTCGATGCCCTTCAGCCCTGCCGCGAGCATCAGCGCGAACGCGAGGTACGGGTTCGCCGCCGAGTCCAGCGAGCGGAACTCGACCCGCGAGGACTGGCCCTTGTGCGGCTTGTACATCGGCACCCGGACCAGCGCGGAGCGGTTGTTGTGCCCCCACGAGATGAACGAGGGCGCCTCGTCGCCGACGGCGAGCCGCTTGTACGAGTTCACCCACTGGTTCGTCACCGCGGTGATCTCGGCCGCGTGGTGCAGCAGCCCGGCGATGAACGCGCGCCCGGTCTTGGACAGCCCGTACTGCGCGCCGCCCTCGAAGAACGCGTTCCGGTCGCCCTCGAACAGTGACATGTGGGTGTGCATGCCCGAGCCGGGGTGCTCGCTGAGCGGCTTCGGCATGAAGGACGCGTAGATGCCCTGCGACAGCGCGACCTCCTTCACCACCACCCGGAACGTCATGATGTTGTCCGCGGTGCTCAGCGCATCGGCGTACCGCAGGTCGATCTCCTGCTGACCCGGCCCGCCCTCGTGGTGGCTGAACTCGACCGAGATGCCCATCGACTCGAGCATCGTGATCGCCTCGCGGCGGAAGTCGTTGCCGATGCCCTGCGGGGTGTGGTCGAAGTAGCCCGACGAGTCGACCGGTTCCGGGTACGTACCGGGCGCGCCGGTCAGCGACTTGAACAGGTAGAACTCGATCTCGGGGTGGGTGTAGAAGGTGAAGCCGAGGTCGGCCGCCTTCGACAGGGTCCGCTTCAGCACGTGCCGCGGGTCGGCGAACGAGGCCGAGCCGTCCGGCATGTTGATGTCGCAGAACATCCGCGCGGTGCCCATCGTCTCGCCCCGCCAGGGCAGGATCTGGAACGTCGACGGGTCCGGCTTGGCCAGCATGTCCGCCTCGGTCACCCGGGCGAAGCCCTCGATCGCGGAACCGTCGAACCCGATCCCCTCGGCGAACGCGCCCTCCAGCTCGGCCGGCGCCACCGCCACCGACTTGAGGAACCCGAGCACATCGGTGAACCAGAGCCGCACGAACCGTACGTCGCGCTCCTCGAGCGCGCGCAGCACGAACTCCTGCTGCTTGTCCATCGGCGAGTCCACCTCTCATGTGTCTCAAACGACTGCCCATTCGACCGGCACAGCCAGGGCCTCACACAGTCTGCCCCGAGCGTGTTAAGCAGACGTTACGTGTTGAAGGAGAGATAGCGCGCATCCGGCCCGCAGTAGATTGGTGGCGTGCCGACCACCCCCATTCTGATCTTCGACGGCGACTGCGCTTTCTGTACTACGAGCGCCCGCTGGCTGCAGCGCAAGCTCGGCGGCGCAGTGCCGGTCGAGCCGTGGCAGTTCACCGATCTGGCGGCGTACGGAACGACCGCCGAGCGGGCGCAGTACGAGGTGTTGTGGGTGGATCAACGCGGCACGATCCACGGCGGGGCGCAGGCGTTCGCGCGCTGGCTGATCCACAGCGGCGGCCCATGGCGGCCGCTCGGAGTGATGGTCACGCTCCCACCGATCCGGTGGGTAGCCGCCGGCGTCTACCGCCTGATCGCCAACAATCGCGAGAAGATGCCCGGCGGCACGCCAGCCTGCGCCCTCCCTCCCCACGAAACGCCGTGAGGCTCTAGTCTCCTCTGGTGCAGACGATCTTCCATGCGGCGCTAGTGATAGCTGCGATCCTCTGCGCGGCCGACCTACTGCTCAGCACCGGTCGCTTCATCCGGTCGGTCCAGCGTCGTCGGCCGGCCGAGCTGGATGTGCTGGGACGGCGGTGGCTGCCGATCCCGGAGCTCGGGTTCGGCATGTTCGCGTTCTGCTGCCCCGGGCTCGTCACGCTCGGCCTGCGGCACGCCGACGCCGGTCTGCCGACCAAGCAGATCCTGCTCGCCGCGCTGATCTTCGGGTACGCCGGTGCGGTGCTCTCCCGGGTCGTCCGTACTCCCGGTCCCGGCGGGCGACGGTTCCGGCTACGCGCCAGCCTGCTGCTTGGCCTGCCGGCCCTGTTCGGTCTGGTCTTCGGCTTGTCCGGCGTCGCGGTCTGACCTGCGCTTCCGGAACCACGGCACGATCCGCTCGAGCGGCGCGAACGCCAGCCAGCAGACGACTGTCGGCAGGAAGTGGATCAGCAGGATCGCCGTGTTCGCGACGTGGAAGCCGATGAAGAACAGCGCCCCCATCAGCTGCCAACGGCCCTTGAGCCAGAGGATGACCGGCGAGCAGAACTCTCCGATGATCCCGACCCACTGCATCACGTGCAGCATCCACGGATGGTGCAGCAGCCACTCCCCGACCGGGTGCGGGCGACGCACGATCGCCCAGGTCAGGATCGCGCTGCCCGGCCAGGCGAGCGTCCAGCCCGCGCCCCGCAGCTTGGCGATCGCGGAGAGGAAGTACGTCGCGATGACGGCGATCTGGACGCAGCGGATCGCCCAGCCGGCCGCCTCGGAACGGGTCTGATCGGCGTAGACCGAGACATCGTGCCGCCAGCGCCGGTTCCAGCTGGTCACCCGCGGCCGAACGGTCGGCAGCACCCAGAGGGCGACGACGAGGGCGAGATGGTCATGGTCGACCTTGCCGTCGCTCATCCCGATCAGCACCCACCAGGTGAAGGCCGGCGCGACGATCCAGCCGGCCAGCCTGGGCAGTCGGTTGCTCGCGCCGATCAGGCAGAACACGATCAGTACGAAGTACAGGGTGGTCGTGTTGGCGACGGACGGCTTCGGGAGGTCGAGGAGCCGGGCCAGCAGGAGTGGTTGGTACAGGCCGGGGTGCTCGCCCTTGAGGCGGGTGTCGCGGACGAACGCGTGCATGTCGAGGATGACGAACAGATAGAGAATCGTCCGCAGCCACGCGATCCGGGCGAGCGCGATCTTGGGTGTGAACCAATTGGCGACCTTGGTCATTTGCGCACCTGCCACGTCGCCAGGACCTCGGGGACCGGATCGCCCTCGACGCGGCCTTTGACCAGCGTGGTGGTGTCGCGGATCAACTCGAGCTTCACGTACTTCGGCTTGTCGGGGTGTTTGCGCGCCCACCCGTCGGCGACCGACTGCAGCAACGACGGATCCTTCACGATCTCGCCGGTACGGGCCTCGATCTCCGCCCGGGCCACACCGGCGCCCTCGATGTTGAGCGGCACGTCGACCGTCGTACCGGCATCGGTCTGCGCGCTGATCCGGGTGTAGGTGATCGACGCGTCGTCGGCGACCGATCCGGCGTACTGCGACATCGGCCCGAACGGCCAGGCGTCGTCACTCGCGCGCACCGACCCGTTGATCAGCAAGCCGATCCCGATCAGCGCCACGACCACCCGGACGCTCTTGCCCACCGGGCCCAGCCGGACGTCCCCAGCCCACTCCTGCTGCTTCGTCACCACGCCCGCCATTACACACCAAGCCAGTGTCCCGTGATTGCTGTGGCTTGAACGATAGCGGTGTCCAGGTGCGTGCATCGTGGTGCTTGAGCAGTGGCCTCGATGCGGAGCATCGTGGGCGCTGGGCAAGTGCCGCGAGGTGCGTGCCTGGGCGCCGATAGCGTCAAGCCACAGCAATCACGGGACACTTCGCGACCGGGGTCCTCGTTCCTTCGACTGATCAGTCCGCGTCGTCCTCGCGCGGCGGCAGCGCCGGATAGTCGTTCACCGGGTACGCGCCGACGACGAACCCGTACGTCGAATCGCCGGACCGCGGGAGCTTGTCGAACTCCTGGACCAACGCGTGCACCCGCGCCCAGAACTCGCCGACCCGCTCGTCCGGGACCCGCGCGTGGCGGATGAAGGAGCGCAACTGCCCGGCCTCGAAAGCGGTGACGGACTCCTTCGCCGCGACCTCGAAGTCGTTGAAGTCCAGCGTTCCGGTCCGGCCCATCTCGTAGAAGAACACCCGGGCGGCGCGGCCGTAGAACCGCTCCTCGATCGCGCGGACCCGGCGAGTACGGACCACCTTGAGCAGGCCGGCAGCGGCGAGCACGTTGACGTGGTGCGCCACCGTGCTCTTAGGGCGCTTCACCGCGGCCGCGAGCTCGGTCACCGTCGCGGCCCGCTCGTGCAGCAACTGCAGGATCGACGTCCGGAGCGGATCGCTGAGTGCCTTCACCTGCTCGGCCGTGGTCAGCTCGATGGTGTCCTCGAGCTCGTAGTCCGGGGTCTGGGGATTGCCCTGGGGATTGCCTGTCATGGTCGGATCAGACTAACATCGCAGAACGTTCGACATTCTTGGATCATTCACCTTCTGGAGAGGTTTGACGATGGCTGAGGTAGTGCTGTTCCACCATGCGCAGGGACTGACCGACGGGGTGCGCGCTTTCGCGGGCACGCTGCGCGAGGCCGGCCATACCGTGCATCTGCCTGATGTGTATGAAGGCAAGGTCTTCGGCACTCTCGACGAGGGGCTCGACTATGCGCGGCAGACCGGGTTCGAGGTGGTGAAGGATCGCGCGGTCGCTGCCGGCGAGAAGCTCGGCGAAGGCGAGCTGGGCAACGGACTGGTCTTCGCGGGCTTCTCGCTCGGGGTGATGGCGGCCCAGCAGTTGGCCCAGACGAGTGCGGCTGCCCGCGGCGCGCTCTTGCTGCACGGCTGCATCCCGGTGTCGGAGTTCAGCGAGAGCTGGCCGGCCGGTCTTCCCGTCCAGGTGCACGCGATGGAGGAGGACCCGTTCTTCATCGAGGAGGACGGCGACCTCGACTCGGCCAAGGCTCTGATCGCCGCCAGCCCTGACGATGCCGAGTTGTTCCTCTACCCGGGCAAGAAACACCTCTTCACCGACTCTTCGCTTCCGGCGTACGACGAAGCCGCGACCGCCCTGTTGATCACCCGAGTGCTGGACTTCCTGAAGAAGTAGCATCGGCGGATGCCGACGATTCAGCAGGTGGCTGAGGCGTTCTCCAGCCATCGGTTCCGGGAGACGTACGAGTTCCTGCATCCCCAGGTGGAGTGGACCTTGGTGGGTGCGGCGCGACTCGAGGGCACCGATCAGGTGCAGGCCGCCTGTGAGCAGTCGCTCGACCAACTCGAGCGGACGACCACCCAGTTCCTGCGCTTCAAGACGATCGTCGGCCCGGACGCGGTCGCCATCGACACCGTCGCGAAGTACGTCGACGCCAAATGGAACACGTCCTTCGTCCGCTCCTGCGACGTCTACGAATTCACCCAGGGCTATCTGACCGCCATCACCAGCTACACCGCGGCCATCGAACCGGAAGATCTTCCCTAGCCCGGATACTCGGCACCTATGTAAAGGCCCGCCAACGAAATCGGGCGGGTTCGGGGTGGGGGCGCCGGTAACCAGTAGGGTGCTGCCGTGCCTCAGCTTCGGGTTGCTCTCGCTCAGCTCAACGTGACGGTCGGTGATGTCGACGGCAATGCCGAAAAAGTCGTCACCTGGACCCGGAACGCCGTTGAGCGGGGCGCCCATGTGGTGGCCTTTCCCGAGCTGGCGCTGACCGGTTATCCGGTCGAGGATCTCGCGTTGCGGGCGTCGTTCGTGGACGCTTCGCAGGCCAAGATCAAGAAGCTCGCACGACGGCTGGCCGAAGAGGGACTCGGCGAGGTGGTGGTCGTCGTCGGCTACCTCGACCGCGCTTCCGGTACGGCGATGGGCGTCGACCGGCTCGGCCGCCCGAAGGGTTCGCCGACCAACTCGGCCGCGGTGCTGCATCGCGGTGAGGTCGTCACGTCGGCGGTCAAGCACCACCTGCCGAACTACGGTGTCTTCGACGAGTTCCGGCACTTCGTACCCGGCGACAGCCTGCAGGTGATCCGGATCCACGGCGTCGACGTCGCGCTGGTGATCTGCGAGGACCTCTGGCAGGACGGCGGCCCGGTGGCCGCGACCCGGGCGGCCGGCGCGGGACTGCTGCTCGTCATCAACAGTTCGCCGTACGAGGCCAACAAGGACGACGTCCGCGGTGAGCTCGTCACCCGGCGAGCCCGCGAGGCGGGTTGCTCACTCGCGTACGTGAACCTCGTCGGCGGGCAGGACGAGTTGGTGTTCGACGGCGACTCGCTGATTGCCGATGCCCAGGGCAAGGTGTTCGCACGCGCTCCGCAGTTCGAGCAGGGCAGCATGGTCGTCGACCTCGACTTGCCGGCAGCAACCGGTACGCCGGGTGGTGAGCACGAAGGTATCCGGATCGAGCACACGGTGCTGCAGGAGGATGCGCTTCCGGCGTACGAGCCGATCGCGTCGGCGCAGGCGCCGCGATTGTCGGACGAGGCCGAGATGTACGGCGCTGTCGTGCTCGGGCTGCGCGACTACGTCCGGAAGAACGGGTTCAAGTCCGTCCTGCTCGGGCTGTCCGGTGGCATCGACTCGTCGCTCGTCGCCGCGATCGCCTGCGACGCGATCGGCTCGGAGCACGTATTCGGCATCTCCAACCCGAGCGTCTACTCCAGCGACCATTCCAAGGACGACGCGGCCGAGCTCGCCGCGCGGACCGGACTGAACTATCGCGTGGTACCGATCCAGCCGATGGTGCAGCCGTTCCTGGACACGCTCGGGCTGACCGGGCTGGCCGAGGAGAACCTGCAGGCCCGCGTCCGCGCGGTGATCTGGATGGGCCTGTCGAACGCCGACGGTCACCTGGTACTTGCCTGTGGCAACAAATCCGAGCTGGCCGTCGGGTACTCGACGATCTACGGCGACGCGGTCGGCGGGTACGCGCCGCTGAAGGACGTACCGAAGACCGTCGTCTGGCGGCTGGCGAAATGGCGCAACGCGGACGCCAAGGAACGCGGCCAGCAGCCGCCGATCCCGGAGAACGCGATCGCCAAGCCGCCGTCGGCCGAGCTCCGGCCGGGCCAGAAGGACACCGACTCGCTGCCGCCGTACGACCTGCTGGACGACATGCTCGACGACTACGTCGAGCAGGATCGGGGTACGGCGGAATTGGTGGCGGCCGGCTTCGACACCGAACTGGTCAGCAAGGTAATCCAGCTGGTCGACAAAGCGGAGTACAAGCGACGGCAGTATCCTCCGGGTCCGAAGATCACCCACAAGGCCTTCGGAAGAGACCGGCGACTGCCGATCACCAATGCATGGCGTGAGGACGCGACCCGTGTTGTCAGTAGAAAGGCGACAGAGACCTGAGTGGCTCGTGGCGAAACCGCCCTTTCAACGACAGTCCGTTCTTTCCGCCCGAGGATCCCGAGCAGGCTGATTCCTTCAGCGTGCCCGAACGCCGGAAGCCTGACGCGTCAGGTGTGAGCGATCCCTCAGCGTCGGCCGGTAGCGCTCACCCTCCGCGACGGTGGGACGATGAACCCATGGTTGACAACTTCATGTCGGCCGGTACCAACGGCGACGCCGATGAGGAGCTGCCGGCGCCGTACGGGACCGGACCGAAGAACCGGACAACCGAGGATCAGCACCGCTCGGACTATGGCTACGCCGCAGGCTCCGGCGACGGCGGGTGGCGGGATCGCTCGACCGCGCTGGACGGGCTCGACCCTGCGCCGTCGCTGCCGAACGCGCCGCGGTCGTACGAGCGCGGGCCGGTGCCGCAGCAGCCGTATGTCCCGAAGCCCCCGTTCCTGCCGGAGCGCGACTACCCGGCCGGCGGGTATCCGCAGGAGGCCGAGTCGCCGGCGTACGGTGGCGCACCTGCCTGGGGTGAGCGGGAGACGTACCCGGAGCCTGGTGGGTTTGAGGAAGGGTCTCCCTTCGCTCCCCGCCCTCCGTACCAAGACAGGCCGACCCAGGACCGTGCTGGGCAAGAGCGCGCCGCGCAGGAACGTGCTGCGGCTGAGCGGACTGCCGCTGAGCGGGCTACTGCTGAACGTGCGGCTCAGGAGCGCGCCACTGCGGAGCGGGCGGCGCAGGAACGGGCTGCTGCCGAGCGGGTCGCGCAGGAACGGGCTGTTGCCGAACGTGTTGCGGCAGAACGAGTTGCGACCGAGCGGGCTGCGCAGGAGCGAGCAGTAGCAGAGCGAGCGGCTCAGGAGCGGGCTGCCCAAGAGCGGGCGACACAGGAACGTGCCGCAGCGCAGGAGCGAGCCACTCAGGAGCGGCAGGCGTTGGAACGGCAACAGCAAGAGCGGTACCAGGAGCGCGGGTACCCCGAGCAGGGTCCCTTCCGGCAACAACCTCCCGGTGCACCACAGCAAACGCCGCAGGCACCCTTCGGCCCCGGCCGCAACGGCACGACCGGCCCTCTGTCACCCCGGCCAGGACAACCAGAGCCAGGCACTCCCCCAGGCCCGGCCGGGCCCGCAGGGGCCGCAGGACCGGGCGGGCGCACGCGGCCGGGTCCAGCGGGTCCTGGTGCCGCCGGCGCTGGCTCACCCGTCGGCCCGAGCGGCAACGGCCTTACACCGCACTCCTCCAACGGTTCGGCTGCGAGCAACGGTTGGACCCAGGCCGGTCCCGAGTCGCGCGGCCCAAGCTCCAACGGGAGCTCTGCAGCAAGCACCAACTGGACTCAAGCCGGTCCTACGTCGCGTGGGCCAGCTTCCAATGGAGTCTCGACGCCTCAACCTCCGTCGAATGGTTCGCGCCCTCCCGGCACCAACTCCAATGGGGTCGGTACGACCGGAGCGCTCCCCGTGCAGAACGGCCCCGTCGCGGGTCGTCCGGCGGCAGCCAGCCAAGGGCCGACCCCGAGTACTGGCGAAGGTCCGGCCAACCGCACTGGCCAAGGAGCTACTGGATGGACTGGCGCTGCACCGATGCCTGCTTCGGCACCGCCGGCTAGTGCGTCCAGCTCTGCCAATGGCTACCCGTCGGATCCATCAGCGGAGTACGAGAGCAACGCGCCGTTGAGTGCTGCACCGACTTCCAGCGGTGCTCTGCCGGTGATCAAGCCGGAGACCCCGTCGAGGCCCGCGGGCGCGCGGCGGCGAGCCGACGTACAGCAGGATGCGCCGAGCCAGGTGCCCGAGGCACCCGTGAGTTCACACCGCGCCCGGCGGGCAGGTGCAGCGGCCGCTGAGCCGGCTGCTGAGACCAGTACGCCGAAGGAAGCGGCCAAGGCGAGTGCCGTGAGCAACAGCCTCGGTGCTGCCGGCGGGAGCTCCGCACTCGGGTCGGCCGGCGGTAGTACGCCGGCAGACGCGAGCAAGCGGCCGCGGCGGTACCGGATCCATCACCTGCGGGACATGAAGAACCGCGGCGAGAAGTGGGCCATGCTCACGGCGTACGACCAGTACACCGCCGAGATCTTCGACCAGGCCGGCATCCCGGTGTTGCTGGTCGGCGACTCCGCCGCGAACAACGTCTTCGGCTACGAATCGACTCTGCGCGTCACCGTCGACGAATTGATCCCGCTGTCGCGTGCGGTAGCGGGTGCTGTCGAGCGTGCGCTGGTGGTGGCCGACCTGCCGTTCGGTTCGTACCAGGCATCGCCCGAGCAGGCCTTCCACACCGCCGTCCGGTTCATGAAGGAAGCGGGCGTGCACGCGGTGAAGCTCGAAGGCGGGCGCAACATGGTGCCGGCCGTCGAGAAGCTGACCCAGTCCGGCATCCCGGTGATGGCGCACATCGGCTTCACTCCGCAGAGCGAGCACACGATCGGCGGTTACCGCGTCCAAGGCCGCGGCGACCAGGCAGCCACGCTGATCGACGACGCGGTCGCCCTGGCCGATGCCGGTGCCTTCTCGGTCGTCCTCGAGATGGTCCCCGGCGACGTCTCCGCGGAGATCACCAAGCGCATCTCGATCCCCACCATCGGCATCGGAGCCGGCCGCGACACCGACGCCCAGGTCCTCGTCTGGCAAGACATGGCCGGCATGCGCTCAGGCCAGATGCCCCGCTTCGTCAAGCAGTACGCCGACCTCCGAGGCATCCTCACCAACGCCGCCACCAACTTCGCCGCCGACGTCACCGGAGGCACCTTCCCCAGCGACGAGCACACCTTCTAGATCCAAGGCAGCGCGGACCGCTCTGACCAGTACTCGTAGGGCTCCTGGGCGAACTCGTTCAGGGGCCCTTGTACTACGGGGGCGAGGTTGCTCTCGAGTTGCTCGGGGGTGGTCGCGCCGCTGAGGACGATGTCGGCCCATGGCTGGTCAGCGGCAGCACCGATGGCGAGGGCGTCGGGGGCTACGCCGTGCTTCTCGGCGAAGACGTTGAATGGTGTCTCGCCGGCCTTCGCCGTCAGGCGACCGTTGGCGACCGCTTCCTTCACCACGACGAACCAGCCGGCGTCATGCGCTTCGGCCAGCGCGGGACCTGCCGACGGCTCGAGAACATTCCAAGTGGACTGGACCGCAGTGAAGGGAGTGTTCAGGGACAGGGCCTTGCGCAACGTCTCTGCTTGGCGCGGGCCGCTGGTTGAAAGGCCTACGCGTACGCCGGTGTCCACGAGCTCGCGGAGGCGGTTGAGCAGCTTCGGGTCGTCGAGCGCAGGGCTGTCCGACGTAAGGCTGTGCACCAGGTAGAAGTCCGGCGGACCACCCAGTGCGCGCAACGTCTCGGGCCATTGCCGCTCGAACGTACCGAGCGTGTGGTCCTTCACCTCATGGGTGTCGGCGTCGTGCTTCCAATCGGCGACGTAGGTGTAGCCCCACTTCGACCCGATGGTGAGCTGACTGCGTCGCTCGGGCGTGAGCCACTCCCCCAGGAACGACTCGGCCAAACCATACGAGCGCGCCGCATCGAAGTACCGGACGCCGGCCTGCCAAGCCTGCTCCAGCAGCTCGTGCGTGAGGCTGCGCAGGTCGTCGACTTCACGGCCGCGCGGAAGGTCTTGGTCGTGACCGAGATTGATGTACCCGGGCCGCCCGAGCGCAGCGAGTCCGAGGCCGATGCGTGCAGTCATGTTTCGATGCTCTCACCACGACTCAACAGCCGTTGCCCCATGCCCGCATTCGGACTGTGCCGGATTTCGGATGGCGCAACGTGACGCGCCGAGCAGCGCGTCGTAGTACCGGCTGTGTCGTCTAGCGTTTTGAGGTGTGACCGAATCCCCTCGCCTGCCACCGCCCGGCACCGTCGTCCGGCGTACGACGGCCCGCGTCCTGCCCGTCCGCCCGGACGGCAAGGTGTTGCTGCTGCACGGCTGGGATCCGCTGAAACCGCAGACGCCGTACTGGTTCACGATCGGCGGCGGCGTCGAGGCGGGTGAGACGGTCGAGCAGGCCGGCAGCCGGGAGCTGCGCGAGGAGGTCGGCATCGTCTGGCCGGCCGAGCAGCTCGGTGCGCCGGTGGCGACGAACACGATCGAGTTCGAGTGGGGCGGCTGCCCGATCATCCAGCACCAGACGTTCTTCGCGGTCGGCGTCGACACGGTCGAGGTGAGCTTCGCCAACCAGGAGCAGCTCGAACTGGAGACGATCAGCGCGCACGGCTGGTGGCATGCCGACGAACTGGAGGCGACCGGTCAGGCCGCGCACGAGACCATCCCCGACCTGCTGCGGCGAGCGGTGGAGGCGATCCGGTACCGCGAGGCCTCCTAGCCGGCGTCAGCGAGCGCGAGCGGCCTTCAGGACCTTCTTCGGGAGCTTCTTGTCCACGACGTAGTGCCGCAGGTCGAGGCGCTCCGCGCAGCCTGCGTCGGCCAGCCGCTTGAGGACCACCGGGCACTTCTTGCACCTCGGCTTGTCCTTGCAGCATTTCTTCTTCGCGTTCATGGACGGCACGGCGTAAGCGTAGGTGAGGCTTCCCTAACCGTCTACCTGAGAGCTCAGGAATCGTGTCGCAGGTCACGCGAGCTGTTCGGTGAGCAGCGCGCGTGCCTGCACGAGTGACGGTCCGTACCAGGTCAGGTGCCGGCCGCTGACGTTATACGCGGGCAGCTCGAATGCCTCCGGGCCGTCCTCGGGTGAGAACGCATAAGGCTCGTCCGGGAGTACCACCAGGTCGTACTCCGGTATGCGCGTCAGGTCGATCTTCGGATAGCGCTCGGGCGATTCCGCGAGCACATTGTCGACCCCGAGTCTTTGCAACAGATCACCCGCGAAGGTGTCCCGGCCCAACGCCATCCACGGCCGCCGCCAGATCGGAATGAGGGCCCGCCGGCGCGGTCCGTCGTACGGCGTACTCCACACTTGGCGCGCTTCGATCAGCCACTCCGGTACTTCGCCGACGACCGCGCCGAGCATTCGCGTCAGTGAGTTCAGTGATTCGTCGACGGTCGTCGGAGCGGTCACCCAGACGGCCAGTCCGGCGCTGCGCAACGCGTCGAGATCGGCGGCCCGATTCTCTTCCTCATTCGCGATCACGACGTCCGGCGCGAGCTCGCGAATGAGATCGATATCAGGATTCTTGGTACCGCGAACGCGCGTCACGTCGAGGTCCGCGGGATGCGTGCACCAGTCCGTCGCACCGACGAGAAGAGTTGCGTGCGTCGCCGCGATCGCCTCCGTCAAAGACGGCACGATGCTGACCACACGACGTACTCGCGACGGTACTTCGACCACCCTTCCGAGGTCGTCATACATGCGTTCCCACCCCTCTTCACACGTGCAACGAGCAGACGTTGCCGATGACAACACTGTGCCGAAAGCACAGCGAATCGGTGCTTGGACGGCAACTCGGCGCGCGTGTCGCCAACATTTCTTTCCCGCTGTCCGGCAGGCTACAACCACGGTCAAAACCCAACGCTGCAAGGGATTCCAGACAAATCACGTCCGGACAACTTCGGGACGCCTTAAGGTGTAGACGTTTCGGGTGCTTTACGTATGGCACAAGTGTTGTCATCATCAGGACGACGAGGAATCCACCGTGGTTTTCCTCAGCGCACCAAGGAGGCAGAGTGCCAGCCACAAAGGCAGCCGCAGGGAAGGCGACAGCCAAAAAGGCTTCTCCCGCCAAGAAGACCGTCGCCAAGAAGGCCAGTGCAGCGAAGACGACGACCGCACGCAAGGTCACTGCTGCGAAGAAGACGACGGCGAAGAAGGTGACAGCGGCGAAGAAGGCACCGGCCAAGAAGGTCGCCGCGAAGAAGACGCCGGCGAAGAAGGTCGTCGCCAAGAAGACCGTGGCCAAGAAGGCTCCGGCGAAGAAGGTGACCGCCACGAAGACGGTCGCGAAGAAGGCCCCGGCCAAGAAGGTGACCGCCACGAAGACGGTCGCCAAGAAGGCCCCGGCGAAGAAGACGGTCGCGAAGAAGACCGTTGCGAAGAAGGCTCCGGCCAAGAAGACCGTGGCCAAGAAGGCCCCGGCGAAGAAGACCGTCGCGAAGAAGGCTCCCGCGAAGAAGGTCGCCGCCAAGAAGGCACCTGCTCGCAAGGTCGCGGCCAAGAAGGCCCCGGTCCGCAAGGTCGCCGCGAAGAAGGCCCCGGCCCGCAAGGTCGCCGCCAAGAAGGCGCCCGCGCGCACCGCTGTCGCCAAGCGGGCGACGACGGCGCGGAAGGCACCGGCGCGCAAGGCCGCCGCGAAGAAGGCCTGATCGCACCAGCGCACTAAAGCCGAGGGGCGCCACCGTTCGTGAACGGTGGCGCCCCTCGGTCATGTGTTCAGGCGGTGACTCAGTCGTCGTTCCAGTTCGGGTCGTTGTCCCAGGCCTCGTTGCGTTCCTGGACCTTCTCCAGCGCCCGGGCGGCCTCCTCCGGAGAGCTGTACGGCCCGAGCCGGTCGGCCGACTTCTCACCCTGGTACGGCTCGACCTTGCCGGTCTTGGTGTTGTAGTACCACTCGTTGCTGTGATCGTCGCTCATAAGGGCTGACCACCTCCTGAAGTGTTTTATCGGCTCATTAGAATGATCTCACCATGTCGCTTCTCACTCCTGGCATCATCTCGCCTCGCCGTCCGGTACCCGCGTCCATTCCCCGTCCCGAGTACGTCGGCAAGCCCGCGCCGACACCGTACGACGGTTCTTATGTCACGTCCCCCGAACTGGTCGAGAAGATGCGCGTCGCCAGCAAACTCGCCGCGCAGGCGCTCGAAGCCGTCGGCGCCGCCGCGAAGCCGGGTGTCAACACTGACGAACTCGACCGGGTCGGGCATGAGTACCTGGTGGAGCGTGGCGCGTACCCGTCGACGCTCGGCTACCGGAACTACCCGAAGTCGTTGTGTACGTCGGTCAACGAAGTGATCTGCCACGGCATCCCCGACGACCGTCCGCTCGAGGACGGTGACATCGTGAACGTGGACATCACCGCATTCCTCGATGGCGTGCACGGCGACACCAACGCGACGTTCCTGGTCGGCGATGTCGACGAGGAGAGCCGGCTGCTGGTCGAGCGCACCCGCGAGGCGCTGAACCGCGGCATCAAGGCGGTCAAGCCCGGCCGTCAGGTCAGCATCATCGGCCGGGTGATCGAGTCGTACGCGAAGCGCTTCGGCTACGGCGTCGTCCGCGACTTCACCGGCCACGGCATCGCCACAGCCTTCCACTCCGGCCTGATCATCCCGCACTACGACGACGAACGCTTCGACGACGTGATCGAGCCCGGCATGACGTTCACCATCGAGCCGATGCTCACCCTGGGCACCTACGACTACGACCTCTGGGCCGACGGCTGGACCGCGACCACCAAGGACAAGTCCCGCACCGCCCAGTTCGAGCACACCCTCCTCGTCACCGAAACCGGCGCCGAAGTCCTCACCCTGCCGTGACCCTGACGCCGTACACCCACGCCACCCCCACAGCCCCCGACCACCGCACCTTCGAAGGCTTCCGCGTCTATCCCGGCTGAAAGCCCAGTACTTCGTAGAGCTTCACCGCGGCCGTGTTGTCCGGCAGCACATTCAACGCGTACCGCACCGGCGACTGCGTCATGCACTCGGTGAGCAGAGCCGTGGCGAGCCCCTTGCGGCGCCAGGCGGGTGAGGTGAACGCCTCGATGATAAACGGGCAGTCAGGCGTGCCCGGCCAAGGAGCGCGATCTACAACGAGCACCGCACCGATCAGCGTCGGCGCTTCGTCGGATGCGCCGGCGGCGAAGGCCAGACGGCTGCCTGCGAGGCTGAGTGGGCCGTAGGTGCCTTCGAAGGTGAGGCGGATGTCTTCGATGCCTGCCGTCTCGTTGTCGACGACAGGTGGGTTGTAGGCCTCGTAGTACAGGCGGCCGAGTGCTTCGGTGTCGGTTGGCGACGGCTCTCGTAGTAAGACGCCTGGTGGTGGCGGGACGACTGCGACGGCGGCGGGCTCGCGGATGTACAGCATCTACAGGGCGAGAGCGGCCGTGATTACCTTGTGGCCGTAGGGGATGGCTGATTTGGCGTCGGCCACGGTGAAGGTTTCTGGTTTGCCGGAGCGGTGGTCCAGGCAGCGGTGGAGTAGAGGAGCCCATTCGGGGAAGGCGATCAGGGCGTGTTCGCCGGCGGCGGTTTTGGAGATGATGTTGCCGGTGGCAAGGAGGGCGTGGAGGCGGGGGACGCCGAGCATGACCCACGGGAGGATCCAGGCGTCTACGACCTCGTCGTCGGGGTGGTCGGCGAAGGCGGATTCGAGGGCGTCGAAGCGGCCCGACCAGTACGACGTGAGGTTGTCGCGGGTGAAGGCTTCGAGGGCCTCTTGGTCGTCGTGCACGTCGAGGTCGGGGGCCGTGCGTAGTGCGGTCGACTGGCGAGCCAGTTCGGACCAGAGGACCGGCGAGACCGGGCCGCCGAAGGGGGCTTCTTTGAATTCGCCGTCGAGGGTGAAGACGACCGGCTTGGTGGCGTCCGGTGCGACGGCGAGGTCGGCGGCGGTCAGGTACGTGACGTCGAAAGCTGGTGATGACGGCAACTGCTTGTGCACCTCGCGTACCAGCGACACGTCGGTCAACGGCGACGCGACGACGACCACCCCGTCGATGTCGCTGAACCCCCGCCGGTAGTCGCCGAGTGGGATCGAGCCGGTCAGGTAGAGACCGCTCACCTGGCCGGGCAGCGCCTGGTCGATCAGTTGCAGGTACTTCGATGTAGTACCGCTGACCTCCGCCGGCAGCACCGGACCTCCACCATCAGCCGGCAGCGTCAGGTAGGTGGTTTCCGGTGCGGGTTGGGTCATCGGTTACTGGCTCCCTTGAGGAAAGCGGCCAGATCCTTGGACTGCTGCCGCCGGGTCGGTTCGTGCACGTACATCATGTGACCCGCCGGGTAGTCGCAAAGTTCGATGTTGTCCTGAAGTTCTGCCGGGATCTGCAACCGGCCGAGCGTGTACCGGGTGGCGAAGTACGGCGTCGCGCAGTCGTAGTACCCCGACGCGACGTGCACCTTGAGGTGCGGATTCGCCCGCATCGCCTCGGCCAGCTTCTCCGCGACGTTGACGTGGTTGTTCTCGAACTCCTTGTACGACCAGTCCTTCGCCGCCTGGCTGCTGAGGAACTCGTACGGCAGATCGTTCTGGTACTCGAGCTCCGCACGCAGGTAATGGTTCAGCGCCGCCGTGTACGGCCCGATGATCGCCCGGAACGACGGGTCGTCCGTCGAGGTCTCGCCGGCCGAGTCCGGATCCCAGCCCGTGAACCGCGCGTCCAGCCGCCCCACAACCTGACGCCGTGACCGCAGCAGTTCGGCGAAGAACCGCGTGTGCTCGACCCGCAGATTCACCCGGTCGAGGTAATCCTCCGACAGCCCGGTCAGCGCCGCCAATCGGCCGAGCACCTCAGCGCGGTAGTCCTCCGGCACACGGTTGCCCTGAGCAAGCGCATTCGGATACCGCCCGGCCGCGAACCGCTCCGCGTCGGCCAGTACTTCCTCCAGCGACTGATCCGGGATCAACCCGTGATAGTGCGCGGCAGCAGCGTACGACGGCAAGAACATCGTGTACGGCAGGTCATTGCCCGGCCCGAACTCAAGCGTGCCGAACTCCAGTACCGCCGAGATCAACATGATCCCGTTCAGGTACATCCCGTGCCGGTTCTGCAGATGCGCGGCCAGCCCGGCGGCGCGCGTCGTACCGTACGACTCCCCCGCCAGGAACTTCGGCGACATCCAGCGTCCGTTGCGCGACGTCCACAGCCGGATCACCTCACCGACGGACTCCAGATCGGCGGTGAAGCCGTGGTAGTCCCCCGGCTTCTCCCCCTCGACGGCCCGCGAGTAGCCGGTCGACACCGGATCGATGAAGACGAGGTCGCTGTCCTTGAGCAAGGTCTCCGCGTTGTCCACCAGCCCGTACGGCGGTGGCGCGAGCTCGCCCGCGTCGCCAGAGACCACCCGGCGCGGCCCGAGCAGCCCGAGATGCAGCCAGATGCTCGACGACCCCGGCCCACCATTGAACGCGAACGTCACCGGCCGGCTCCCCGGATCGGCGTCATCCAGCGTGTACGCCGTCAGGAACACCTCGGCCTTGGGCACATGCCCGTCCGACTTCCCGTCCGTCACCACCTCCTGCCGCAGCACGACCCGCCCGGTGGTCGCCGTGTACTGCAGCTTCCGCCGCCCGGCCGTCAGCGTGTGCTGCGTGCTCACCAAGTCGTCGACCGGCTCGGCCTTCGCGGGCGGCTTGGTCTCCGGAGTCTGCTCAGGGGTAGCCATGCGCGAAAACCTATCAGCGCCCGGAGCAAGGCCCCGGGCGCTGACGACGGCTAACTGATGGTGAAGGTGTCGATGTCGAACAGTGAGCCCGAACCGCCGCTGAAGGTCAGGAACAGCGGACCGCTGCCCGACCCGGTCAGCGTGGTGGAGACGGTCTGGAAGTTGTCCCAACCGCCGGTGACCGGCACCGTGACGGTGCCGAGAACCGTGCCCGTTGCCGAGCCCGAGCGGATCCGGATCGTGCCACCGGCGCCGCCCGACGAGATGCGCGCGGAGAAGCTGGTTTTGCCGCTCGTGTTCACCTGCGAATAGCCCGCCCAGTCACCGTTGTCGATGTAGCCGAGCGTCTGCCCACCACTCGCTCCCCCATGCCCGGCAACCTGTACTCCGGACTGCGACGTGAACGCCTCCCCCTCGATCGACGTGACCGGTGGAGTCGCTCCGACACCAGCGGCGTATTGGATGCCGCCGAGCAGGTGTTTGCGGAAGGCCTGATCGGAGTACGACTCGATGGTGTGCCCGAAGCCGGTGTAGAAGGAACGGCCCGAGCCTTGCGGGTGGTACCAGGCGATCGGGTGATCGCCCATGTTGCCGCCGGTGTAGGTGGACTCGTCGAGGTTGATCAGCACGTGCACGTTCGGCCTGGGGTTGGTGCGGTAGTTGTACAGCTCGTCCGTACGGACCCAGGTCGTGCCCAGATGCGAGGTCGACAGATGCGTGCGGTCCTCGACCCTGGCGGTCACCTGCTGGATCGCCGGGTGACTGTGGAACCAGGCGCCGACCAGCGTCCCGTAGTACGGCCAGTCGTACTCCGTGTCGGCGGCCGCGTGCACCCCGACGTACCCGCCGCCGCCGTTGATGTACGTCTCGAACGCCGTCTGTTGCGCGGCATTCAGAATATCGCCGGTCGTACTCAAGAACACGACGGCCTTGTACGCCGCCAACTGAGCGGTATTGAAGACGGCACTGTCCTCGGTCGCCGTGACGGTGAATCCGTTCGCGGCCCCCAGGTCCCGGATCGCCTGGATGCCGGCCGGGATGGAGTCATGCCGGAAGCCGGCCGTCTTGCTGAAGACGAGCACCTGGTACGGAGCCGCAGCCCTTGCGGCAGCCGTTAGCGGCTGCCAGCCGAGAGCTCCGCCGACGGCGAGCAGCGCACCGCCCACCAGGCCTTCACGACGCGTAAAAGTAGTCATTGTTGAGTCCTGTTCACGAGATGGTGAAGGTGTCGACGTCGAAGAGCGACCCGGATCCGCCGGTGAAGCTCAGGAAGAGCGGACCGGTGACATTGCCGGTCAGCGCCGTGGAGACCGTCTGGAAGTTCTCCCAGCCACCGGTCGCCGGTACTGCGACAGACCCCAGCAACGTCCCCGTCTGCGAACCGGACCGCACCTGCAAGGTGCCGCCCGGCCCACCCGACGAGATCCGCGCGCTGAAGCTGGTCTTGCCGGCCGTACTCACCTGCGAGTAGCCCGCCCAGTCACCGTTGTCGATGAAGCCGAGCGTCTGCCCACCGTTCGCACCGTTGTGCGCGGCAACCTGTACTCCGGACTGCGACGTGAACGCCTCCCCCTCCGCCGTAGTGCCGGTAGACCCCGACGTCGCGAAGGTGAAGGCGTCTAGGTCGAACAAGTTGCCCTGCCCCGTCGCCCCCTTGAAGACGAAGAACAGGTTCGTCGTCCCAGCCGGCTTGTTGCTCAGGTTGACCGACACGTTGGTGAACGTGTCCCAGCCACCTGTCGGCGCGACCGTCATCGTGCCCATCAACGTCCCGGTCGCCGATCCGGCCCGGATCTCGATCGTTCCGCCGATGCCACCCGAGGACACCCGCGCGCTGACCGACGTCGCGTTGCTCACCGCGTACGGCGTGAACGAGATCCAGTCGCCGTTGTCGACGTACCCGACTGTCTTGCCGCCTTCTGCCGGAGCATGATCGGCGAGCTGAATGCCCTGCTGCGCACTGAAGTGCTCGGCCTGCCGGTGGCGCGGCTGCAGCTTGCGCACGCTGTGCGTGACGAGCCCGCCGTTGTCCGTGTACTCCGCGTCGAAGACGCCGTAAACGTTGGCCGCCGGGTCGTGCTCACCATCGATCGGTACTGCGATCGACCCGCTGCACCCGTTCTTGGAGGTGATCTGGTGCTGGTGCACGTCATGCCCGAGGAGGTAAGTGACCTTCACCTTGCTGCAGTCGATCGTGCCGTCCTCAGGATCCGTCACGTTCACCTGGAACGGCACGGTGTCGCCAAAGGAGAACAACTGCCCGTCGGTAGGTGTCTGCAACGTCACCGACGGAGCCGTGTTGCCTACGCTGATCGCGACATTGGCCGACCCCGTCAGCCCGGCCGGATCGGTCACGGTCAACGTCGCCGTGAAGTTGCCGGCCGTGTTGTACGTGTACGACGGGTTGGCCTGCGTCGACGTACCGCCGTCGCCGAAGGTCCAGCGATACGTCAAGGCGCCGCCCTCGGGGTCCGAGCTCCCCGCCGACGAGAACGCCACTGTCAGCGGTCGGCCGCCGGAGGTCGGCGTACCGGCTGCTTTGGCGATCGGGTTCCGGTTGGTGCTGCCCTTGTAGTCGATCCGCCACAGGGCCTGGTTGTTCGAGCCCGTGCCGTAGTCGAGGACGTAGAGCGCTCCCTCCGGACCGAAGGCCATGTCCATCACCTGGGTGCCGGTCCACGGGAAAGCGCCGATGTCGCCGACGCCTCCGCTCGAGGTCACCTCGATGGCTTTGATCCACTGGCGGCCGAGTTCGCCGGCGAAGTACCGGCCGTCGAGCGACTGGGGGAACTTCGTCGCCGAGTTGAGGTTCGGGTCGAAGCGGTAGACCGGGCCGCCCATCGGGGACTCGGAGCCGCCGTTGCCGAACTCGGGCGGGGTGCCCGCGTCACCGCCGTACCGGATCCAGGCCGGCTTGGCCGGGAGCAGCTTGGTCTGGCCGGTGTTGCGGAACGAATTGTTGGTGACGCCGCCGGCGCAGTCGAACTTCGCGCCGGACGGGCCGCTCGGGAACTGGAAGTCGTTGTAGGTCTCGACGCTCGTGTTGGTGCCCGTGCAGTACGGCCAGCCGTAGTTGCCCGGTGCGGTGATCCGGTCGAACTCGACCTGGCCGTTCGGGCCGCGGTTCGGGTTGGTGACGCCGGCGTCCGGGCCGTAGTCGCCGAGGTAGACGATGCCGGTCGGCTTGTCGACGCTCATCCGGAACGGGTTCCGGAAGCCCATCGCGTAGATCTCCGGCCTGGTCTGCGCGGTGCCGGGCGGGAACAGGTTGCCGCTCGGGATCGTGTAGCTGCCGTCCGGCTGGGGCTTGATCCGGAGCAGCTTGCCGCGCAGGTCGTTCGTGTTGCCCGCGGTCCGCTGCGCGTCGAACTGCGGGTTGCGGGTGGTCCGCTCGTCGATCGGCGTGTAGCTGTCCGACTGGAACGGGTTGCTGTCGTCGCCGGTGGTCAGATAAAGGTTGCCAGCGGCATCGAAGTCGAGATCGCCACCGACGTGACAGCACTGGCCCCGGTCGTTCTGGACCGCGAGCACGACCTTCTCGCTGGCCAGGTCGAGGGTCTTGTCCGTCTTCAGGATGAACCTCGACAGATGCAGTTCGCCCTTGAACCGGTCCCAGTCGGCCTGGGTACCGTCGGTCGGCGCGTCACCGTCCGGGGTGGAGAGTCGCGGTGAGTAGTACAGGTAGACGAAGCGGTTGGTGGCGAAGTTGGGGTCGACCGCGACGCCTTGCAGGCCTTCCTCGTCGTGGGTGTAGACGTTGAGCCGGCCGGCGACGGTCGTCGTACCGGCGGCGTCGGTGATCCGTACTGTTCCGTCGCGGGCCGTGTGGACGACGGAGCGGTCGGGCAGGATCGCGAGCGACATCGCCTCGCCGAGCTCACCCGACCCGGTCGCGAGTGATACCTGCTGATAGTCGCCGGGCGGGATGGTGGATCCGGCCTGGGCTGTCGGGACGCTGAGGCCGAGTGCTGCGGTCAGTGCGGCGGTGATCAACAACGAGAGCCGCCGGACGCCTTTCTTCTTCATATCGGTGGTACTCCTCAGTTGTTGATCAAGTCGAATTGTTCCCACGGGCCGATCGCATCTCTGTTGGCGATCAGTGGGGCGGTACCGGCGTTGTCGGCGCAGACGAGCTTGTTGTTGACCGCGGCCCGAAAGCTGACCGAGCCGTCGCCGTTGCGGATCAGCTGGAAGGTCTCCCAGGATCCGACCGCCTGGTTCTTGGCCAGCAACGGCGCGGCGCCCGCGTTGTCCGCTGCCACCAGGAGGTTGTTGGCCTTGGCCCGGAGCGACACGTTGCCGCCGCCGAGGTCGGTCAGCTCGTACTGCTGAGCCGTGCCGTTCGTCGTACTGTCGGCGATCAGCGGCGTACCGGTGCCGGCTGTCACGTACTTGCCGTTGGCCCGCGCCTTGAGGCTGATCGTCCCGGCGCCCGAGGTTGCCTTGGGCAACCCGATGGTCGCCCTGTCCCAACGGCGGGCGGCCGTGGCCGGCGTACCGGTGAGGGCTTGGAACGGCTGTACCGCTGTCCCCGTCTTCTCGACCAGATAGGACTTGCCCGACACCGCCGGGATCGTGAAGGTGGCGTTGGTCTGCGGACCGACCACGGTCGCGCGGGTCTGACCGTCGAGCACCGTCACACTCTGGCCAGGCCAGGGGCTCCGGACGACGAGTTGCTGATTCGCGCCTGACGAGATGGCGACGGTGGTGGGGCTGCCGTTGGCGATCTGGACGTGGACGCGCGATTTGTGGCCGATGGCAACTGTTCCTTCGCCGGACCAGTCCGTGGGCCAGGACGGGGCTATTCGCAGTACGCCGTCGTAGTCCTGGGCCAGCGCCTCGGGCACGGTTGCCGCGAGTACGCCGGACTGCTCGATGTAAGGCTCTTGCGCCGGCTGGGCGGTGAAGCTCGCCATCCCGGACGGGTAGACCTGGTACTGCCTGATCGCCGCGAGCAGTGCCGTCTTCATCTCACTCGGCATCCCGAGCCGGGCGGCCTGCAGCGCGTCGTAGCTCCAGTCGGCGGCGTTGACGTAGCTGCGCGAGGTGTAGGTCCGCCGGCCGACCGCGTTCAGCGCCCCGCTGTCGCCGATCAGGTTGAACGGCCAGACCGCTTCCAGGCCGAGGTTCTCGCTGTTGTGCCGGGCCGCCGTCGGCTGGGTGGAGAGCCCGATCATGGTGTTGCCATTGGCATCGTTCGCCGGGGTCAGCAGCTGGGTCTGCGTCGCGGTGTCCGTGCGCGGAAGCGCCTGGAGCTTCGGGATCGCCGCATTGAGCTGGCTGACCAGGGCCGAGTCGACATTGAGGGTCTGCGCGGCCTTCACCGCGACTGGGAAGAAGGCCGTCATCGCGGCGATGTCGGTGGTCGGATCGGTGACGTCCCACTGCGTCTCGTGCGCGTTCGACCTGGTGTGCAGTTTGCCGTCCGAACCGGTGGTCGCGTGCGAGAGCAGGAACTGCGCCGCACCCTTGATCAACGAGTAGTGCGACTGGAGGAACGCCTGGTCGTCGGTCATCCGGTAGTGCTCCCAGACCCACAACCCGATCTCCGCTCCGGTGGTGACGGTGAGCGAGTTCCACTGCGGGGTGATGGTCGAGTCGCACGACGAGTTGTCGGTGCCGCCGTTGTAGGTGCCGTTGCCGTTGAAGCGCATCGTCTCCGGTACACACAGACCCGTTCGGCCGGGCATGTGCGCGGAGGTCCAGGACGCGATCGCGTCGACGTTGTCCTGGTAGAGGCGGAACATCGGGTCGTTCAGATTCGGCACCCCGGCCGAGGCATTCGCCGCGACTTGCATGCGGAGATTCCAGAACCAGTAGCCGGACGGATACCAGTCGCGCTTGTCCTGCGAGAAGGTGAACAGGTCGGCGACTCCGGCCTGCGATCCCGGCAGCACGCCCCGGCTCTGGGCCGCGCTCGCGTACAGGAAGATCGTTCGCAGGTTCTCGACATAGTCACCGGTCCCGTCGGCCGAGCTGATCTTGATCAGGCCGGCCTGGCTCCAGTAGTTGTGCCACCACTGCAGATGCGCATCCCGTACTTCGTTCGCGGGCCTGGTGGCAGCGCCGTTCAGTACTGCGTTCGTGGTGGCGATCGAGTCGCCGCCGGTCCACGTGGGTGCCGCGACGACGACCCGGAACGAGCCGTCTGTGTTGGGCTGGAAGGCGACCTGAGCGGTGAGGTTGTTCGGAGTCGAGCCGACGACGTTGCGACCGCCGGCCGTCACGCCGGCCAGCGAGCCGAAGGTCCGGCCCGAGGCGCCGGCGCCATTGTTGTCGACCCAGGTCTCGGCGAGTGCGGCGACCGCGCCGGATGCGCGCGCGGTCGGGTTGCGGCCGGTCCAGAGTTTGACCTGGGCGGTCTGAGTCGCGTTGGGGTCGGCGCCGGTGACGTCGACGACCACTTGCTGGGTGTCCGCGCGGATGAACGCGGTCAGGGTCATACCGCCACCACTTTGGCGGAGCATCCCGTCGTACAGGTCGAGCCGGCCGGTGAAGTCGGCGGCGCTCGTCATCCGGGACAGGCCCGGGATGACGACCTGGCCGAGCGACTTGCGGTCGGGGAAGGTGTCGGTGCGGTTGAGTTGGGCGGTGAACCCGCCGGCGGACCAGACGGCCGCTCCGAGGGCGCCATTGCCCAGCGGCAGTGATTCGGCCGGCGCCGGGTTGGCGCGGCCGAGGATGATGTCGGAGCGACGGACCAGGTTCGGCCGGTCGACGACGAAGGAGCCGTTCTGCCAGGCCGTCGTACCGGCGGCTGGTAGTGCTGTCGCCGGACCGCTGGTGACCAGTGATCCTGCGACGACCGCTGTCACCAGCAGCAGTCTGGGCAGGAGTTTTGGACGGGACTTTGGGCGGACCTTCGGCAGGTTTTCAGGCAGGCGGGATCGCAGGAGGTCGTTCATCGGATCTCTCCTGGAGATGGAGCGGACTGGTGACCTGGGGGCGGAGAGGATCACCAGTAGACATCGGATCTTTCTGTGCTCACGCTGTGCTGTCAAGGGGCTACTGGTTCCGGAACCACTCGCGCCGCTCCCGGCCCGCGCGGCGCCGCACCGATAATCTCGGGCGCATGGCTCTGATCCTGCATTTGGCCTTCGTCGCGGAGTGGGAAGCGGCCCGCGCGGCCGGCAGCTACCGGATCTCCACCCGGGGCAAGTCGCTCGACGACGGCGCGCCGTTCATCCACTGCTCCCGCCCGGACCAGGTCGCGATGGTCGCGAACTCCTTCTACGCCGATGTGACCGAGCCGCTCTGCCTGCTCGTCATCGACACCTCGCTGCTGGTGTCGGCCCTGTGCGACGAGGATCTGGACGCGATCGGCATCTCGTTCCCGCACCTGTACGGTCCGCTGAACCTGGACGCCGTCGTCGAGGTCCGCCCGTACGAGCGGGCCGCCGACGGCCGATGGCCGGAAGTGGGCGCGCAGGCCCTATCCTGAGGGTGGAAGGGGCTGATCGGGCGATCGCGTCGTTCGCCGGCAACGGTGGGCGCCGAGGAAAGTCCGGACTCCACAGGGCAACGTGGTGGGTAACGCCCACCCGGGGCAACCCGCGGGACAGTGCCACAGAGAACAGACCGCCAGCGGCCTGGATGGACCCCGTGGTTCATCGAGGTGCGGGTGAGGGTGAAACGGTGGTGTAAGAGACCACCAGCTCCGCAGGCGACTGCGGAGGCTAGGTAAACCCCACGTGGAGCAAGGCCAAGAAGGGCGATGGGCAACCGTCGTCCGCGTGAGCGTTCGAGGGCTGCCCGCCCGAGCTCACGGGTAGGCTGCTAGAGGTGCCCGGCAACGGTCACCGTAGATAGATGGTCGCCGATTACAGGATCCGGCTTACAGATCAGCCCCTTCCGCTTCACCCGTGCCAAGCTTGGACGCGTGCTCGACGTCCAGCTGCCCTCACCGCTCTCCGAGCTGCACGACGACCGGCTGGCTTGCGCCGGTGTCCGGGTGCTGCTGAAGCGGGACGATCTCGTGCATCCCGAGATCCCGGGCAACAAGTGGCGCAAGCTGAAATACAACCTGCCTGCTGCTCTCGAAGCCGGCACCTTGCTCACCTTCGGCGGCGCGTACTCGAACCACCTCCGCGCTGTCGCCGCGGCGGGCCGTCACTACGGCTTCAACACCATCGGCGTGGTCCGCGGCGAGGAACACCTCCCGCTCAACCCGTCGCTGTCCGCCGCCGTCGCCAACGGGATGCGACTCACGTACCTCGACCGAGCGACGTACCGGCTGAAGACGTCCTCTCCTGTTCTAAGTCGCCTGCATCAAGAGTTCGGCGACTTCTACCTAGTGCCGGAGGGCGGCAGCAATCCGGCCGCCGTCCGCGGCTGCGCTGAACTGGCCGCCGAACTCACCACCCCTGTCGACGCACTCTTCTGCGCCGTCGGCACCGGTGGCACTCTCGCGGGTCTCGCCGCAGGTCCCCACCCCACCATCGGCGTACCGGTCCTGAAGGCACCTCTGGAAGACGACGTCGTCGCTCTCCAGCACGCAACCTTCGGCGAGCGCGTCGGCAACTGGCGCCTGCTCGACGGCTACCACTTCGGCGGCTACGCCAAGCGGACGCCGATCCTGACCTCGTTCATCGACGACTTCAAGGCCCGGCACGGCCTCCTGCTCGACTGGATCTACGAAGCCAAGATGATGTACGCCCTCTTCGACCAGGTCCACCGACGCGCTTTCCCGCCCGGCACAACGATCGTGGCGCTGATCAACTAGGTCCCTTGCCGCCCGAGAGCGGTCAGGTCGATGACGTTGGTCGTGAATCCCATCGAGTCACAGCCACGCCCGTATGTCGAATAGGTGTGGTGCACGTCGTCCTCCACCCGCAGGAAGCAACTCAGACCGTGCAGGTCGAACGGCTGCTCACCTTGGACCAGACCGCCGGTCGGCAACGCATCCCACTCCGCCTTGGTGCGGTAGTTGTAGGACAGCGGGACGACGGACTCGTCCAGCGTCACGTGGTAGTCGTAATTGAAGGTGCTGCCCGCTGACGAGTACCAGGGAAAGGTCCACCCCTTCCGCTCCTTGTAGGCCGCGAGCTTCTCGTACGGCGCCCTCGACACCGCGACAAATGTGGTCGTCAACTCGTGCAGTCCCTTCAACTGCCCGATGTCCTCGGCGAACCAGGTGCAGTTCGGGCAGCCTTCGTCCCAGTCGGGCTGGAACATGAAGTGGTAGACGGCCAACTGCTGCCGGCCCTCGAACAGATCGATCATCCGTACCTCACCAGCCGGGCCTTCGAAGACGTAGTCCTCGTCGACCTTCACCATCGGCAAGAGGCGGCGCTTCGCGTTCAGCTCGTCCCGGCGCTTGGTGAACTCCTTCTCATCAGCCAACAGCTGCTTTCGCGCCACCAGCCATTCGTCCCGCGACACGATCTCGGGCAGTTCCATCTGCACAACTCCTCTTGGTGAGCCGACCTCGCACCGGTACGTCGGAGCCGCGCTTGCGGGCTCGACATGCGGCTCAGGTGGGTTCGGCGAGGCGTCGAGTGAGGAGGACGGCAAGGGCGGGCAGGACGGCTAGGCAAGCCAGGACCAGTTGGAGTGAGGTGGCTTTGGCGGCCGCTGCCAACGCAGGGGCGAGCACGCCGCCTGCGCTGACCGCCAGGCCGAGGGTGACGCCGCTGGCTGTGCCGACTCGGGTCGGGAGGTAGTCCTGGCCGAGGGTGATGTGGAGGGAGAAGGGGACGTACAGGGCCACGGCGCTCACGGCTACGAAGACGAAGAGGGCGGCTGTCGGGACGAGGGCGACTCCGGCCAGGGCGAGCGCAGCGACGGCGTACGACCAGCGCATGGTGACTAGTCGGCCGTCGCGGGTGGCTAGGCGGCCGCCGAGGAGAGTGCCGATCACTCCCCCGCCGAACAGCACGAAGAGAGTCGTCGCACTGGCTCCGGTGCTGAGGTGGAGTCGCTGGCCGACGTACAGGCCGAGGAAGGTGCTCAGGCCGACGTACGTGATCGAGCGCAGGACGATGATCGCCGTCAGCGTGCGGAAGGCCGGCCAGTCGTCCACCCCTCGCAGTTCGCGAGGTCGCAGGCGGGCCGCGCCACCCGATCGCAGCAAAGGGACCGTGATCGCCGCGCCCACTACGGCCGGGATCAGGAGGAGTGGCGTTGCCGTCAGGCCGGAGTACGCGAGAAGTGGACCGGCGGCGGGTGCGACCGCGAAGCCGAGGTTGCCGCCGAGGGAGAACCAGCTCATCCCGACGTGGCTGCCACCTGTCACCGACCGCGCGGTGCGGGCGGCCTGTGGGTGGTACGCGGCGACGCCGATGCCCGTCAGGCCGATCGCCGCGAGCGCGAACGGGTACGACGAGGAGACGCCGATCAGCGCGACGCCCAGACCGGCCGTGATCATGCTCGCGGGGATCAGCCACGGCATCGACCAGCGATCGGCCAGCAGGCCGAAGACCGGCTGGACCACCGAGGAGAGCAGCGTCGCGGCGAGGACGAACCCGGAGACGGCCAGGTAGTCGTAGCCGCGCTCGGCGACCAGGAACGGTAGGAGCACGGGGACGATTCCCTGGTACAGGTCGACGCTGCCGTGGCCGGCGGACAACAAGGCGGTATTTCGCTTCACACCTTCCAGCCTGGCTGGCCTCCGACTGACCGGCTTCCGATAATCTGACAGATGATGTCGATTCCCCGCCACGCTCCGATCGCGCCGACCGCGCTCCGCAGGCCCGCCTCCGGCGCGGGCATCGACGCGCACCGGCATGACGATCACCAGATCGCGTACGCCGCTAGTGGTGTGCTCTCGGTGACTACCGATCGCGGACATTGGATCGCGCCCGCGACCCGGGCGATCTGGGTGCCGGCCGGGACCGTCCACGAGCATCGCGCGTACGGTCCGACCGACCTGCATCTGGTCGGGCTGCCCATCAATCCGGTCGGGCTGGACGCGCCCGCAGTACTGGCCGTCGGGCCGCTGTTGCGCGAGCTGATCATCGCTTACACGGCCGATCCCGCGGACACCAGCGACGCGCGCCGACGCCTCCGCAGCGTACTGGTCGATCAACTCGAGCTGTCACCACAGCAACCAATCCGGTTGCCTGTAGCAACGGATCCCCGGCTCGCCGCGGTCTGCGCGATCCTGTACGCCGACCCCGCCGACGGCCGCGCACTTTCCCAGCTCGGTCATGCGGTGGGAGCCGCCGAGCGGACGCTCTCTCGTCTGTTCCGGCAGGAGTTTGCGATGACGTTCCCGCAATGGCGCACGCAACTCCGCCTGCACCACGCCCTGATCCTGCTGGCCGACGGCGAACCGGTCACCACTGTCGCGTACCGCTGTGGCTGGTCCAGCCCGAGTGCCTTTATCGACGTCTTCCGCCGGACCTTCGGGCAGACGCCGGGCAAGCAGTTCTAGAGGTCGAGTTCGTACGTCTGGCTCAGCAGTCCCTCGCCGAAGAGATCGTGCGGCTCCTCGCCGGTCAGCCTGAAGCCGCGGGCCAGGTAGATGTTGCGAGCGGCAACCAACGGGTCGTTCGTCCAGAGCACCATCCGCTTGTAGCCACGCTCGCGAGCGAAGGCCATGCAGGTATCGACGAGCCGGGCGCCGAGACCCTGGCCACGGCTCGACGGGTGGAGCAGCAACAGTCGCAGCTTGGCGGTCGCTTCGTCCGGGCCTCGTACGCAGAAGACACTGCCCATCCGCTCACCGTCCCGCTCGGCGATCCAGGCCGCCTCCCGGTCCGGGTCGAAGTTCTTGCCGAAGTCGGCGACGATCTGCGCCACCAGCGCCTCGTACTCCATCCCCCAGCCGTACTCCGCGGCGTACAGCTCGCCATGCGCCTGCACCACCCAGCCGAGATCCCCCGGCCGATCCGCCCGCCTGATCTCCATCTGCCACCTCGATCTACTGACACGAGTGTTTCAGTAGGAGATACTAGTGCGGTGACGACCACGAAGCCAACCCCTTCCGCCCGGGAGACGGAACTGCTGGAGCGCGCCTACGCGTACTCCCTCACCCACGGGCTGGCCGACCTCTCGCTCCGCCCACTAGCGACCGCGATCGGCTCGAGCCCCCGGGTGTTGCTGTTCCTTTTCGGCAGTAAAGACGGTCTGATCCGTGCCCTCCTGGCGCGCGCCCGCAGCGACGAACTAGAACTCCTGCACCAAATCACCAGCCAGTACTCCGAACCGCCCGGCCTGGACGTAGTAGCCCGAGAACTCTGGACCTGGCTGGCCGCCGAGGAACGCCGCCCCCTGATGAAACTCTGGGTAGAGGCCTACGGCCGCTCCCTGGTATCCCCCGACGGCCCCTGGTCCGACTTCGCCCGCTCCACCGTCGAGGACTGGCTAGCCCTCTTCAAATCCGTCCAACCCGGCAAAGACAGCAAGGCCGCGCAGGCCCGGCGTACCGAAGTACTGGCGGTCCTACGCGGCGGGTTGCTCGACCTACTCGCTACCGGCGATACCACTCGGGTGACAGCAGCGGTGATCGCTCAACTAGGGCGCTAGCTCAAAGGCGACTGTGCGCTTGGTGATGTCGGCTTCGGTGAGCTTGACTCGGACTGGCTGGCCTAGGGGTAGGGCGGCTGTGCCGGTGACTCGGCCTTCGATCGCCAGGGTGGAGAGGGCGACTATGCCGCGGGTGGGTTCGCGGTCGTCGACGTCGGTGATGACGCCGTCGTAGGTTGAGCCGACGTGATCGGCGACCAGGCCGGCCTCGACCATGCTGACGATCGAGCGTTCGTAGGCGTGCGCCTTGCGGTCGCAGTCCTCCATGATCTTGGGGATCTCGTCCATCGACTCGCGCACCCAGGCCGGTACTTCGGCATCGGCGCACAACGCCACGCAGATCTCACTCGTCCAGCGGTCGACCAGCCGGCGCAGCGGCGCGGTGACATGGGCGTACTCCGACTTCATCGCGGCGTGCTCCGGTTGCTCCGGAACCCCACCGGAGAAGGACGTGTAGCCGGCGCCACGGAAAAGTACGGTGCAGGCCGCGAGCATCGCCGCGTGCGCGGGCACCTTGGGATCGAGGCCGTGAATGAAGGCGGCGTACGACGTGCCGACGGGCCACGGGATGTTGAGCGCCTTCGCCGTGTTCTCCAGCTTGCGCCGGAGGTCGTCGTGCGACTCGGGCAGTGTGCGGAGGATGCCGATCTCGCCGTACATCATCAGGTGCGCGGCAGCCATCCCGGTGAGCAAGGAGATCTGCGCGTTCCAGCCCTCGACCGGCAGCGGAGCGCGGAACTCCAGCGACCACTCGCCGTTGGCGGTGACGACCTCCTGGTCCGGGATGGGCAGGTTGACGCCGCCGCGCTCGAGTTCGCGCTGCTCGCGCAGCTTACCGACCTCACGTAGCAACTGCAGCGACTCTGAGGCGGTACCGGCATCGAGGTCCTTCTGCACGCCGGCGTAGTTGAGCTTGGCGCGCGACTTCACCAACGCCCGCTGGCACTTCACGTCGGTACCTTCGCCGGATGCGTCAACCGTGATGGTCCACAGGATCGCCGGCCGAACCTGGTCGGCGAGCAACGAGGCCGCGCCCTCGGAAAGTTCCGGCGGGTGCAGCGGCGTGCGCTTGTCGGGCGCGTAGAGCGTCTCGCCGCGTTTGCGCGCCTCGACGTCGATCGGATCCCCTGCCTGGACGAACGCGGCGACGTCAGCGATCGCGTAGTGCACCGTGTAGCCGGCGCCCGCGCGCTCGATGTGCACGGCCTGGTCGAGGTCCATCGAGTCCGGCGGATCGATGGTGACGAACTCGATCTCGGTCCGGTCCAGCTCCGGCAGCCGTGGATTGGCCGCCGCGGCCAGCGCCGCTTCGACGACCGCCGGCGGAAACTCCGCCGGCACCTCGAGCTCCCGCCGGATCGCCTGCAACGAGGTCCGGAAGACCTCCGGAACCTCTTCGGCGAAATGCACCCTTTGCAACGGCACGCGACCACTCCGTCCATCCGCCAGGCACCCCGTCGTGCCCTGGCTCTGAGGTCAGACTAGTGCGTTGACCGGTGTTGAGGTGCGTAGCTCCGGTGTCCAGGCTGGTGGATCGCAAGGCGGAGGGCGGGGCTCGATGCGGTGTTCATCGTGCCCCGCCCTCCAACGCAGCGAGGCGCCTGCCTGGGCGCCGGAGATGCGTGCCTCGGCGCCGGTCAGCGCACTACTGTGCGGGTTGGACGTTGAAGGACTTAAGTGAGGCGAGACCGTCGGCGTACCAGTGGATTTCGGTCAGCGTGGCGGGGGCGAGCTCCATCCGGAAGAGGGAGTTCATCGGGGCCTGGAGCACCGAGCGGACCATCAGCTTGATCGGGGTCACGTGGGTCACCACGAGGACGGTCTTGCCGGGGTACGCCGCGAGCACGCCGTCGCGCGCGGACCGTGCGCGTCGGGCGCAGGCGTCGAAGGACTCGCCACCAGGCGGGGCAACCGTGGTCGATCCCATCCACTCATTGAGGGCCTCCGGCCACTTCTGCTGGACCTCGGCGAAGGTGTGCCCGTCCCAGTCACCGAACGAGCACTCCACCCAGCCCTTCTCGACCTTCACATCGAGCCCGAGCGTCTCCGCCACGGCAGCAGCCGTCTGCTTCGTCCGTACCATCGGGGAACTGACGATCGCGTCGATGCCGCCCCGCCTTGCCAGGTACTGCGCGGCCGCAACCGCCTGCTGCTCGCCAAGCTCACTCAACGCCGGATCATCCCCACCGGACCCCGAGAACCGCTTGTCGACAGTGTGCGGCGTCTGCCCGTGCCGCAGAAAGATCAGCTGGGTCGGCGGCTCGGTCTGCGCACCCCAACCCTGCATGGCCTTCTGCTGATCCGAAGGCTCAGCCGGTACTACGGATTGCGCGGCCGACCCACCAGCCGCCGGCCCTTCAGTAGGGCGGAGCGGTACCGGCTTGCCATCGAGCGCCATGTTGGCGAGCGCGTCGGCGGCCGCGTTCTGGGCGCGCGGCACCCAAGTCCACTCGGTCCCGAACGGCGCGAGCCCCTGCGCCTTGATCGCGAGCGGCTTCATGTCCGGGTGCTTGATCTTCCAGCGGCCGGCCATCTGCTCGATGACCAGCTTGGAGTCCATCCGGACCTCGATCGACGCGTCCGGCGCATACTCCCGGGCCAGCTCCAGCCCGGCGATCAGCCCGCTGTACTCCGCGACGTTGTTGGTCGCGATCCCGATCGTGACGCCGGCCTGGGCGATCACCGCACCGGTCTCCGGGTCACGCACCAGCGCGCCGTACGACGCAGGCCCCGGGTTGCCCCGGGAGCCGCCGTCGGCCTCGACGATGACGTGCGACGGGCCACTGCTCACAGGGTGCTCTCCGAGGTCCGTACCAGGATCCGGCCACACTCCTCGTGGTGCAGGACGAGATCGGCCGCGGCGGCCTTGATCGCGCCCAGGTCCGAGGGCGCCAGCTCCATCCGGCAGCCCATGCAGCGCTTGCCGACCAGCGGCGCGGCGCCGATGCCGCCGTTGCGCTCGCGCAGCTTCTGGTAGTTCGCGACCAGCGCGTCCGGCAGCTCGGCGATCACCTTGGCGCGCTCCTCGCCGACCTTCGCGCGCTGCTCGTCGAGCTCCTTCAGCGCGGCGTCGCGGGTCGCCTCCAGCTCGGACTGCCGGCCGGCGAACGCGTCCGCGCGGCCCTGCAGGTCGGCCTGGACCACCTCAGCGGCCTCCAGCTTCTCCATCACCTCGAGCTCGGCGTCCTCCAGGTCGGAGATCCGGCGGTCGAGCGAGCCGATCTCGTGCTGCAGGTTCTCCAGGTCGCGCGGCGAGGTGACCTGACCGGAATCCATCCGCTGCTGGTTGCGGGCCTTGCGCTGGCGGACCTGGTCGACATCGCTGTCGGCCTTCTTCTGCTCGCGCTTGAGGTCGCTGACCTCGGTGTCGGCGCTGACGAGTTCGCGGTCGACCCCCGACTTCTCCGTCGCCAGCTCGGCCAGCGCGGCGTGCTCGGGCAAGGACTTGCGCTTGTGCGCGACCTGATCCAGCTGCAGGTCGAGGTCCTGCAGATCCAGCAACCGGCGTTGCACGGCGGGCTCGGCGTTCAGGGTCGGCTCCTTAGATCGCGTTCAGTTGTCAGCCATGCACCGCTCAGAGCCTGAAGGTCCACGCATCGGTACACAGCGTCGAGATGTGAGTGTCCACGGTACTGCCCTGCTCTGCCAAGCCCGCGATCAGGAGTCGCTCCGCGTCTTTGAGCCACGGCCATTCGCTGGCCCAGTGGGCGACATCGACCAGCGCGGGGCCCTCGTCGTACGCGCGAGCCTCGGTCGCCGGGTGGTGCCGGAGGTCGGCGGTGACGTAGGCGTCGACCCCGGCCGCCCGGACCCGGTCGAACTCCGAGTCGCCGGCTCCCCCGACCACGGCGACCGTCTCGATCAACCGCTCCGGATCACCTGACACCCGTACGCCGTGCTCCGTCCGCGGCAACCGCTCGGCGACGAGCTCGGCGAATTGCTTGAGGGACAGAGGCTCAGCCAGTACGCCGACCCGCCCGCCGCCTCGCGTGCTCGGAAGCGCCGCCATCTCGTACAGGTCGAACGCAGGCTCCTCGTAGGAGTGCGCCGCCCGCAAGGCCTCCACGACTGCCCGTCGCCGCCCCCGCGGAAGCACCATCTCGACCCGATCCTCAGCCACCCGCTCGATCTCCCCAACCCGCCCGATCGCCGGGTCGGCCCCTTCCAGCGGCCGGAACGTACCTTCCCCAGCAGCACTCCACGCGGCCCGCTCGTACGACCCGACCCGCCCGGCGCCCGCCACCCCCAACGCATCGATCATCGCCTGCGTCTCCCCCACCGGCACGTAAACGACAACCTTGTCCATCGGCTCGCCCGGCATCGCCTTCAACGGCTGGGTCTCGGTGAGCGTAAGCGCCGCGGCCAACGCGTCGCTGACTCCCGGGTTCGCGTTGTCCGCATTGGTGTGGCAGACGTGCAACGCAGTACCGCTCCGAATCAGGTCGTGAATCACCCGCCCCTTGGGCGTCGTCGCCGCAACACTGCTGACCCCTTTGAGCAGCAACGGGTGGTGCGTCACCAGCAGATCGAAGTCCCCGCTGATGGCCTCGTCGACCACCTCGCGCATTGGATCCACCGCAAACAACACCCGCCGCACCGGCTGCTCCGGATCCCCCGTCACCAGCCCGACGGCATCCCAACTCTCAGCCCACGCCGGGTCGTACAACCGATCCAGAACCTTGAGCACATCAGCAAGCGTCGCATCCACAGCCCTATCCTGCCGCACCCCTCACGGCTAGCGAGCGAGGTACCTGCGAACGTCCCCGGCCACCGAGCCACGCACCTTCTCACCGGTCAGGCGACCACACGACGACCGCGACCACGAGTAGCCGCTCATCCCCGCCCACAAGAAGGCGCCGCCCCCAGCCGACCCGCCCACCCCCGACCACCCCCATCGACCCGCCGATCGCCAATCAGCCCCGTCGACCCGCCCGTCGCCGACCATCCCCGTCGACCTGCCCATCACCGACCAGCCACCCGACCGGTCATCCACAGCCCACTGGCGTCCTCACCCCATCCGCGGGCCCGCAGGCCGCGGAGGCCAGCCGAGACCAGGCACAGGCGGACCTGACCGGCTGGAAGGCACAACGACCAGCGCCACAGCAACAGCGACCAGCCACGAGTGACCAGCGACCAGCGACACGGACCCGCTCGGGCACCTGAGCATGACCCGCGGAGACCAACCGAGAGCGGAGGCCAAAAGCCGTACCCCTCAAGCAAGAACGAGCCAGACTCCCGCCAAGCAAGAACGAGCCGGACTCCCCTCACAGAAACAAGCCAGACTCCCCTTGAGCAGAGTGGTGCACGACGAACGGCAGCCAGCTTTGTGGCGTTCAGCTACCTGCCTGTATCACGCACTGTCGGCCCAGGGATCGACGTCGGCCGCCTCGTCGGGCGTGGCCCAAGAATCTTCGTCGACCCACGCAAGTCCACCCCCGGAAGTGTCTGCCGGCGCGGGTACACCGGGAGGTATCACCGCACCGACGGGCCCGTCACCCCAAGTATCGAGAGCCGCAGCCTCCTCCGGATTACTCCAAGGCGCGCCGCCCACCCGAGACCGGCCCCGAGTGGATCCGCTCGTCGGTCCAGGCATCGCTGGTAAACCCGCGTCTACTGAGTTGTCACCCCAGGGGTCTAGCTCGGCCGCCTCCTCGGCGGAGATCCAAGCAGCATCGTCGTTGTAGGGCCAGTTCAATCTCGCTGCTACACCAGGACCCGAAGCCGCTGCAGGCCGAGCAGGCGGAGCAGGCCGAGTGGGCGGAGCGGGGATGGTTGCAGACTTGGTATCGGTACTCCCATCCGCCACCGCAAGATCTGCGCCCGCAGCGGTCGGAACAGGCCAGGAGTCAGCGCCCGTCGTCGCGACTGGCGGCCAAGAGTCAGCTTCCACGGACGCGGCGCCCTCCGCGGTGGCCTCTGAGGGCCATGGGTCAGCGGCCTCCGACACGGGTGGCGGCCAGCGATCAGTGTCCGCCGACGCGGGTCCCTCGGCGGCGGCCTCTGAAGGCCAGGGCTCAGCGTCCGCCGACACGGATCCCTCGGCGGCAGTCCGTGCAGGCCAGGGGGCAGCGGCAGTCTTCGCGGGTGGCGGCCAGGGCTCAGCGTTTGGCGACGCGGATCTCTCGGCGGTGGCCTCTGAAGGCCAGGGGTCAGCATCTGCCGACGTGGGTGCGGGTGTAGCAGGTGGTCCACCCGTGGCGGTCGGCGCAGGCCAGGGGTCAGCGGCCGCCGACGCTCGTGGCGGCCGGGGCTCAGCGTCAGCCGGCGCGGATCCCTCGGCGGTGGCCTCTGAAGGCCAGGGGTCAGCATCTGCCGACGTGGGTGCGGGTGTAGCAGGTGGTCCACCCGTGGCGGTCGGCGCAGGCCAGGGGTCAGCGGCCGCCGACGCTCGTGGCGGCCGGGGCTCAGCGTCAGCCGGCGCGGATCCCTCGGCGGTGGCCTCTGAAGGCCAGGGGTCAGCATCTGCCGACGTGGGTGTGGGTGTGGGTGTGGGTGTGGCAGGTGGTGCGGCCGTGCCGGTTGACTGTGGCCAGGGGGTAGTGGCCGTCGTCGCGGGTGCGGTGGCGGGAGTACTGCTGGACGAGTCGAGTCTTCGCCCGGTGTCTGGTCGGGGTGGGTCGGCCCAGGTGGGGCGGGTGACCTGGACCTGGTTGTCGATGATGGTGATGGTCCAGTGGCCGTCGTGCAGCGAGGTGTGGTCGACCCGGCACAACAGCACCAGGTTCGCGAGGCTGGTGGCACCGCCGTCGGCCCAGCTGATCAGGTGGTGGGCGTCGCAGTAGATCGGTGGGGCGTGGCAGACGACGCAGCCCCGGTCGCGCTGGTTCAGGGCGTTACGCAGGCCGTCGGTGACATACCGCTTCTCCCGGCCAACATCCAACGGCTGACTATCCGAACCCAGAACCACCGGGATGATCCCGGCGTCGCAGGCGAGGCGGCGGATCGCCGACGCGGACAGGCCATCGCCGTAGGTCAGGTCACCGGTCGCCTGCTTCCCAGCATCGGTCAAGTCGTCCAGGTCGATGGTGACGGTGATGTGCGGCTTGACACCACCCCTAGCGGGCAGGTCACCGGAGGCCAGGGCGATGTCGAGGGCATCCACTAGTGCGTCGGCCTGGCGTTTGCCCCGCGACCGGGGATCCAGCTCGCCGTCTTCGGTTTTGTGGGGTTTGGCGCCGGTCTGCAGGACCGTCTGCAGTTTCTCGGCGTTCTCACCCGCGAGGTAGCCACCGAACTTCACCCCGTCCTCGGCTTTCGTCACCCACACTTCTTCACGCTGGCGGGCGGCGTCTTCGCGGGGTTCGGGGCCGTCGGTGTCGAGGATGTTGCGGACCTGCACCCCCATCGACTGCAACTCGTTCGGCTTCATGTGGCGCGCCGCCTGCACCATCTGTGCCGCAGCCGCGTCGAGTTCTTCGACCGGGACATTCGCCGACTTCGGGATCTGCTCCAAGGCCGACATGATGGCGCGTGCCTGGGCCAGGTTCAGCACTACGCCGTCCTCGGGGATCACGTTGCCCGGGGTGGGCAGCGCGGCGGCCACGGCCGGGTACTTGCGTAGGTCGACGGCTAGCTTCACGCGCCGGGTGGCGTCGGCCAGGTCGAGGCGGTACCGGTGGGCGAGTAGCCGGGGAAGGTCGTGCGCGCCGAGGGTCTTGGCGTACTTGTTCTGTTCCAACCGGTCCAAGATCTTGAGCTCGCGCGACTCCAGAGCGCCCAGTTTCGCGCGCGTGACATCGAGATCGGACAGCAGCTCGCTGTCGCTCATCGTCTCCACGTCACGATCGTCCATACCCCAAAGGCTAGACGAGGCCGCCGACAGTTTCGGGCCGGAATCCCCTTATCCACAACGTGAATTCCTCACCACTTCAAACCGACCGAACACCTGTAGGTTGAATGGGCCGATACACCGCAGCTCGGCGTAAGCGCCAGGCTTTGGCTGCTCGCCCGGCGACCAATCCACCCCAGGCCATGCAGTGCAAGTCGGCCACTCAGGCACGCAGCGCTCAGCCCGTACTGGCGAGGCTTGCCCGCATCTCCTGCAGGTAGGTGCCCTAGCCGCCGCTGACGAACCAGTACCCAGTTGACCCAACACCGGCCATCCCCCGGGCACGACTCAGCCTCGGCGGTGGTCGGATGTCCCGAGGCCCTTGCTCGCATCGCGAACCGAACAGCTACTACCGCACCTGTCGTTACCGAACCTGCCCACAACTAGCCCAGCACCACCTGCCACCCCGGCACCGCGTCAACCACAGCGCCAGCGGGGACCGTCCGTTGCTCTTAGCCCTTGCCCCTAGCTCTTGCCCCTAGCTCTTGCCCCTAGCTCTTGCCCTTACTGTCAGCACGGCGTCGTCACCCGCAGCACTCCGACCCCAGCTCCACCTGTCACCCCGGCACCGCGTCAACCACAGCGGCCGCGGGGACTGTCTCTTGCTCTCAGCTCTTGCCGGCAGCACCGCGACGTCTCTCGCAGCACCACGTCCCCAGCGCGCCCTCGCACCCTGGCACCGCGTGAGCCACAGCGGCGCAGGGACTGCCTGTCGCTCTTGACTGTCACTCTTGGTTGTTGCTTATGGCAACAGACCCTCCGTGTAAGTCGGAGGGTCTGTCGGGGGTGGGTTAGATGAGCCAGGCGGTGGTGTCGGTGGGGAGTTTGTCGCCGTCCAGGGGGGCGCTGGAGAGGACTACTGCGCCTTCGGGGAGTTCGATGGGGGCGGCGCCGAAGTTGGTTACTGATTGCCAGCCGCCGGGGCGGGTGAAGTGGAGGGACCATTCGACGCCGTCGATCCATTCGAGGCCGGCGGTGGTTTGCAGGCCTCGGCGGACGGCTAGGGCTTTGCGGTAGAGGCTGAGGGTTGAGGTTGGGTCGGACTCTTGGGCTTCTACCGAGTACGAGCCGAACCAGGCCGGCTGGAGTAGATGGGAGCCGCCGGAGCCGAAGCCGAAGGAGAGGCCGCCGATCGTCCAGGGCAGTGGGACCCGGCAGCCATCGCGGCCCTTCTCGGCGCCCTTGGAGCGGAAGTACGCCGGGTCCTGCAGGCTGGCGGCCGGTAGCTCGCCGACTTCCTGCAAGCCGAGTTCCTCACCTTGGTACAGGTACGCCGAACCCGGCAGCGCAAGCATGAGGAGGACAGCGGCCCTCGCCCGCCTCAACCCCTGCTCGACATCGACGGTCGGCTCGGTGCCGTTACTCAGTAGCCACGCTTTGCCGTCTTGCCACAAGCCCTCCGGATCGCGAGGCAGTCCGTAGCGGGTGGCGTGGCGGACTACGTCGTGGTTGGAGAAGACCCAGGTCGACGACGAGCCGTTCTCCTCGGCCAGGGCGAGGTTTTCTTCGATCACCTGGCGGAAGCGCCCGAAGTCCCAGTCCGCCTGCAGCAGATCGAAGTTGAACGCCTGCCCGAGCCCGTCGGCACTCGCATACCGTGCCCGCCGCGCAGCCGGTACGAACGCCTCCGCGACCGCCGACCGCGGCGGGTCGTAGGAGTTCAGCACCTTGCGCCACTCGCGGTAGATCTCGTGCACGCCCTCGCGATCCCACAACGGGTGCGCGCCAAGCGACTCCGACTGCCGAGGCAGAACAGACTTCGACGGCAGCGGCTCGGTCAGATCCTTGATCAGCGCATGCGCCACATCCACCCGGAACCCGTCCACCCCACGGTCCGACCAGAACCGCAGCGTGGTGAGGAAGTCGTCGCGAACCTCGGCGTTGTCCCAGTTGAGGTCGGGCTGCTCGGCCGCGAACAGATGCAGGTACCACTGCCCGTCCGGCGTCTGCGCCCAGGCCGATCCGCCGAAGACCGAGTCCCAGTCCGAAGGCGGCTCGGACCCGTCCACACCCGCGCCGTCGCGGAAGATGTACCGATCCCGGGCAGCGGAACCGGGACCGGACGCCAGTGCCTCCTGGAACCACGCGTGCAGGTTCGACGTGTGGTTAGGGACGATGTCGACGATCAGCTTGATCCCCGCCCCGTGCAGCGCAGCGACGAGGTCGTCGAAGTCGCTCAGCGTGCCGAGCCGCGGGTCGACGTCGCGGTAGTCGTCCACGTCGTACCCGCCGTCGGCGAGCGCGGACGGGTAGAACGGGCTCAGCCAGACCGCGTCGATGCCGAGCGAGGTCAGGTACGGGACGCGGCTGATGATGCCCGGCAGATCGCCGACGCCGTCGCCGTTGGAGTCGGCGAAACTCCGCGGGTAGATCTGGTACACGACCGCTTGCCGCCACCAGTCGGCATCGGTCGGGTCACCGGGTCGGATCACCTGGGTCTCGGTGCTGGTCAAGAGCGCCTCACTCTGGTTTATATAGACTCTAAATTTAGATTCTGCAGTATTGTGCGCGGGTACTCGCGAGGAGGTCAAGAGGGAATATGGCGAATACCGCCGCGGCCACGCCGCCGCTGCTGCGCAGGGTCAATGCCGGCAAGTTACTCGGCGTACTGTCCACAGCGGGCGTGATGACAGGTACCGGCCTGATCGAGGCCACCGGCCTGACCCGCGCCACCGTGCACGCGGTCTGCAACGACCTGATCGCGATGGGCTGGGTGGTCGAGCTCGACCCCGGTCACGACGCTCCCGGTACGCCGGTGGGCCGGCCCTCGCGCCGATTCGAGTTCAACAGCCAGGCCGGGTACGTGCTCGGTATCGACGTCGGCGCATCCAAGACCACGGTGCTGCTCTCCGACCTGCGGGGTGAGACCGTCGCCAAGACCGGTCGCTCGTTCCAGGCCGTGAAAACACCGGCCGAGCAGACCCAGGTCGTCAACGAGGCGATCCTGCAGGTGCTCAGCGAGGCCCGGGTGACCGACGCCGAGGTGCTCGCGGCCGGGGTCGGGGTCGCCGCGCCGGTCGATCGGGAGGGCAACATCCTGGTCGACGACGAGTTCTGGCGACGCTTCGACGCCGGGCTGACGACGCGGCTCACCGAGCTGCACGGCTGGCCGGTGCTGCTGGAGAACGATGCGAACCTGGCCGCGCTCGGCGAGCACTGGCGAGGTGAGGCCCGTGACGTCGACGATCTGGTCGTGCTCCTCGCGGGCGAGCGGTTCGGGTCCGGGCTGATGGACTCCGGGCGATTGCTGCACGGCAGTCGCGGCGGGGCTGGCGAAATGGTCTATCTCAAACTCGTCGAGGGCGTCGGAGATACGGCCGGTATCGCCCGGACGGCTCGCGAGCTAGGTACGAAGGCGGTCGCCGATCGCGCTGTGGAGACAAGCCTGCGGGGCAGCGCCCCAGTCACTGCGGAGTTGGTGTTCGCCGCGGCGGCCGATGGCGACAAGGTTGCCCTGAGCATCCTTCAGCACGTCGCCGGTCGTACCGCGCGGGTGGTTGCGACTTTGGCCATCCTCTTCAACCCCGAGCTGGTGGTTATCGGCGGCGCCGTCGCCACGGCAGCGAAAGCGTTGCTCCCAGAGATCGAGAAGCAACTCGCAACCTTCACCACTACCCCACCGCAGGTCGCAGTCTCGTCACTCGGCGACACGATCGTGTCGGTCGGCGCAGTCCGGCACGCTCTGAACTACGTCGAGCAACACGCGCTGGACCTCCAACTCAACTGCCGGGGCTAGGCACACAACTGGCGACCTCGGACACCAAGCGGTGACCTCGGACAAGAAATAACGTGTTCAAGGTCGCCAGATGGTGTTCAAGGTCGCCAGATGTGACTGGCGGCTAGGCCAGAGTCCAGCGGGGCTCCAGGGTGGGCGGTGGCGGGGTCCACTCGGGGCGGATCATGCTGTGCATTTTGGAGTCTCGCCAACCCGTGCGGATGAGGACTGTGCGGCGGAGGACGCCCTCGTAGGTCATGCCTATGCGCTTCAGCACCGCGGCTGAGGCAGAGTTGCGGGGGTCGCAGGTGGCTTCGATGCGTTCCAGCTGGCGGTCCTCGAAACCGAAGTGCAGGAGGATGCGGGCGATCTCGCTGGCGACGCCCTGGCCCCAGTGGTCGGGATGGACGGCGTAGCTGATCTCGCCGCGTTTCCAGACGGCCTGGCGGATGTTCAGCTCGCCGATGCCGAGCACACCCGTCACCGGATGGGTGGCGCCCCAGGCGTATCGGGTACGCGGTTCCACCTGGGCGGACGCGATCGCGGCCGCGACGAAGGCCTCCGTCTCCGCCTCCGTGTTCGGACCCCACGGCTGGTACCGGACCGACTCCTCCAGCGAGGCCCACTCGTGAATCCGTGGCCAGTCGCCCTGCTGGAGGGGCCGGAGCGTGATCTTCGACAGGTCGAGAGCGTTCACCCGAGCCACGCTAGACCTGGAAACGATTGCGTAGCCGGAACTTAGCCCATCGAATTGATCAAGCTCTTAAGGAACCCGGGTGAGGAGCTGGGCGGCCGCTTCCAGGACGACGAGGTTGCGGCCGTAGGTGACGGCCGTGGGGACGGCCGCCGGTACGAGCGCCCGGTCCTCGGGGATGCCGGTGCACAGTACGAAGACATCGCCCTCGTGGCTCTCCAGCAACTCCTGCAGAGCCGCGCGCATCCACGGCGTACGGACGGCGTCCTGTACTGCGACCACCAGCGGCCGGCCGATAGCCGCATTCTGGGCCTCCGACAGCGCAGCGGGATCCGCGCCGCGCAGTACTACGCCTGCCGAGCCCGGCGCGACCTTCGCGAACACCTCAGGCAGACCGCTGAAGTACGGGTTCCAGGCCGGGTGGAGCCCCTGCGTCAGATCCACCACGTACGGCGAACCGCCGAGCCCCGGGAAGTCTTGCCGCGTAACCGTGCGTGCAGCCACCTCGCGGGTCGGCGCTCCATCCAGCCCTGGCAGGCGAGGTCGAGCCGCGAGCGTCGCGGCCAAGGCGCGTACCCGCCCAGCAGCGTCCGCCAGACGAGCAGCGTCAAGCGTCCCCTCGTTGACCGCCTGTACGAGCCGAGCGGTCAGCGCCCGCGAATCCGCCTCGCCGATCGCGATCATCGCCAGGTCGGCGCCGGCCCGGATCGAGGCGACCGTGGCGTCCTCGATCGACTGGGTCGCGGTGATCGCCTGCATCTCGAGCGCGTCGGTGGTGATGACGCCGGTGAACCCGAGCTCCTCGCGCAGCAACCCGTGCAGGATCCGCCGCGACAGGGTGGCCGGCTGGTCGTCGTACGCCGAGAAGATGATGTGCGCGCTCATGATGACGTCCGCGCCGGCCTCGATGGTCGCCTTGAAGGGCGCGAGCTCGACCGCGTTCACCTGCTCGATCGAGCGGTCCACCCGGGGCAGCGCGAGGTGGGAGTCGACGGTGACGTCGCCGTGGCCGGGGAAATGCTTCGGGCAGGCGGCGATGCCGGCGTCGTGCACACCCTGGACGAAGGCGACACCGTGCCGGGAGACGACGTCGGCCGTCGTACCGAACGAGCGGGTCGAGATGATCGGGTTGGCCGGGTTGCTGTTCACGTCGACCGAGGGCGCGAGCATCAGGTCGATGCCGAGCGAGGCGAGGGTGGCCGCCGCGTCGCGAGCAGCCGAACGGGTCAGGTCCACGTCGTCGAGCTCGCCGAGTGAGCGCGGCGAGGACAGCGGCCAGGGGTTGGCGGGCGCGAGGTGGCTGAACTCGCCGCCCTCGTGGTCGATCGCGATCACCAGGTCCGGCCGCTCGGCGCGCAGCGAGGCGGTCAGCGCCGCGACCTGCTCGGCGCTCTCGACGTTGCGGGTGAACAGGATGACGGCACCGAGTCCGGCGGCGACTGCGCGGCGGAGCTCGTCGGGGGCGGTGGTTCCGTTGAAGCCGACGACGAGGGCGCCGGCGGCGTCGCGGTCCAGTTGGTCACTCATGCGCCCTACCCTCTCGTGCCGACGGCCGGATCGCTACCTGAACCCGTCACGGACAGCGAAGGATTGCCCTCGTTGTTGCCGATTGAAGCACTTGGAAGGCCATCGTTGTCAGAATTCATCCGTGCCTGATTCAAGCGCTGGCCTGCGGGTTCATGGATGATTAGCACCAGCTACCTCTCGCCGGATTGGCTGGTTACAGATAACGTTGTCTCCCGACCTGACCGCCATCCGCACCGTGACTGACAGGGGGACCATGGGCGACGAAGCAGTGACGGTGCTCGGCATCGACATCGGCGGCACCAAGATCGCCGCCGCGCTGGTCTCGGCCGACGGCGAGATCCTCACCAAGGACCGGATCGCGACCCCGCCCGGCGACGCCGACCAGGTGTTCGCCGCGCTCGGCGAGTTGATCACCCGCGTGAAGGGCGACACCGAGCCGGCCGCGGTCGGCATCGGTTCGGCCGGGCCGCTGGACCAGAAGCACGGTCTGGTCTCGCCGGTGAACATCGTCGGCTGGCGGAACTTCCCCCTGGTCGACCGGGTCCGCGCGCTCGTCGGCGACGTACCGGTGACGCTGGGCGTGGACGGGCACTGCTTCGCGCTCGGGGAGTTCTGGACCGGCGCCGGGCGCGATGTCGGCAGCCTGCTCGGGATCGTCGTCTCGACCGGCGTGGGGGCCGGCATCGTGGTCGACGGACGGCCGCTGCTCGGTCAGTCCGGTAATGCGGCGCACCTCGGGCACGTCGTGGTCGACCTCGACGGCGAGGCGTGCGCGTGCGGGTCGTACGGTTGCGTCGAGACGTACGCGAGCGGCCCGAGAATGGTTGCCCGGGCCAAGCGTCGCGGCTGGCGCAGTACCGAGGACGTGGACGCGGCGGTACTGTCCGCGGACGCCGCCGCCGGGGACGAGATCGCCCTGGCGGTGTTCGACGACGGAGCGCAGGCGCTCGCGGCGGGCATCGTTGCCACCGCTGTGACCGTTGACCTGACGACCGTCGTGATCGGCGGCGGGGTGGCCAAGGCGGGACCGGTGTTGTTCGACCCGGTCCAGCGCTGGGTGAAGCGCCTGGCGCAGCTCCCTTTCGTCACCGACCTGACCGTCGAGCCGGCCCAGCTCGACAACGCCGGCCTGATCGGCGCCGCCCGGCTCGGCTGGGATCTGTTGCCCGCGGCCACCCCATCGGGGATCGCGCTGAGGTAGTTCACCGGGCAGTTGGCGCCACCGTAACCGTCTCCTGACGGTCTGCGACCCCTCACACACAGATGTGGCGTGCGGAAAGGGGTCTCCCGAGCAAATTTGCGCATTTTTTACGCAATTGCCCAAAACCTTGTAACGGTGACCCCTGCTGCTCCGATGCAACGGATGGACGGGGTGGGGGCACGTCGTCCGAGGGCAATCAGGGGGGACCTGCATGCCAGGGATTGACCGCTTGCGTAAGCGGCGAGGAGGAGACTCCTCGCCGCTCTCGCGGGCAACCGCAGCACCGATGTACGCACGTCCACCAGCGTTGTCCGGGGCAACGCTCGACCGTAGGGATAGGTCCTGATGGACGCTGCCGTTCTGATCGTCTTCGCACTCTTCTTCACCGCGCTCGTGGTCGCCACGACGGTCAGCCATGGCGTGCTGCGTACCTCCGTACGCCGCCCGCGGCTGTTCCAGACCGTCGTCGTCCTCGCCACCGCGGCCACCGTCCCGGTCGACCTGTACGCCGTCGTGTACGGCACGGTCGGCCCGGGTGGTGCCGTCATCGGCGAGGTGGCCGGCCGCCTGCTGCTCCTGAACGTCGCCGCCGCGTGCGGCGTCGCGGCCCTGCACGAGTCCCTCCGGGGACGCGCCATCTCCGCCGCCTCGGAATCGGACGAACTGTCCGAGGCCGAGCAGCCGGTGCGGATGGGCGTGCTGGGCTGGACCGGCCCACTGATCGCGCTCGCCGCGGTCACCGCCGTGGTCGTACTCGGGTCCCGGGGGAACGGACCTGAGCTCGGCAACGTCGGACCCGTCTGGGCCGTTTATTCCCTGCTCATCTGCGTGATCAGCGCGTACGCGCTGCTGCGCCGGAGAGCGGCAGAGGTAGGTGCGGTCGATCCTCAGGAGGGATGAGGATCGAGCGCGGGTTCTGCATCGTGGACGGTAGGCCGGAGGTTGCGGGAGGGTAGCCGCCGGCACACAAACCCCGTACACGGTGCAGAACCGACTTCACCGGAACGAAAGAACCCCACGCAGAGGAGTGCGTGGGGTTTTGACGTAGTCAGCTGCCCTTGAGCCACTCGGGTTCGGGGAGCCGTGCGCGGTCGAGCTTGCCGGACGCGTCCAGCGGGAGGTCCTCGACCGGGATCAGGTCGGCCGGGACCAGGTAGATCGGCAGCTCCTTGGTGAGCTCCAGCAGGAGGTTCGCCAGTACTGCGGGATCGCTGTCCTCAAGTACGACGTACCCGATCAAGCACGTGTCGCCGGCCGGGTCAGCACAGGCCACCACCACGGCGTCGATCACGCCGGGCAGGTCGGCCAGTACGTGCTCCGTCTCCCCCGGCTCGACCCGGTGCCCGCGGATCTTTACCTGGTCGTCAGCGCGACCCAGGTAGTCCAGCGAACCGTCGGCACGCCAGCGCCCGAGGTCACGGCTCCGGTACAACCGTCCGCCCGGATGCGCCGGGTCGCTCACGAACGCGGTCTCGGTCTCGTCAGGACGGCCAAGGTAGCCCTGGGCAACGGCCACGCCGCCCAGGTGGATCTCACCGATCGCACCAACCGGTACGGGCCGCAGCGCCTCGTCGAGCAGGCGCACCACGACGCCGTCGATGGGCCGGCCGATGGACGGCCGGTCCTCGTCCGGGTCGACCTGGTGGATCGTGGTCACCACGGATGCCTCGGTCGGGCCGTACTCGTTGTAGAGCGTGCACTCCGGATGTGCCTCGAGGAAGTCGCGGATCTTGTGCGTGACGACCATCGCCTCGCTGCCTGCGACGATCTCGCGCAGCGCGGGCAGCTCGGGCACCTTGCGCATCGTGGCGAGCAGCGCGGTCAGTGGCGTGAACGCCATGAACATCCGCTCGACCCCGTGATCCTTCAGCGCCGCGATGACGGCGTCCGGGTCGTACCGGTCGTCCTCGCCGATCAGTACCAGCGCGGCGCCCGAGGCCAGCGTGGTGAACATCTCCTGCACGTGGACGTCGAAGCCGAATGAAGTCCACTGCAGCGTGCGGAGCGATCGCCTGGTGCGCAGGTAGTGCCGGATGAGGTTGACCGGGCCGCGGTGCGGTACGGCGACGCCTTTGGGGTTGCCGGTCGAGCCCGACGTGTAGATGCAGTAGGCGATGTCGTCGGCCGCGGCCCGTACCGGCGGCGCCTGCTTCGACCGCAGGTCGCCGTCGACCGCTGCCACCGGCACCAGTCGCAGCCCGAGCCTGTCGGCCAGCGCCGCGTCGTCGCCGACCAGCGCGACTGCTCCTGCATCGGCGGTCATGAACGCCCAGCGCGACTCCGGTACGCCGGGGTCCAGCGGCAGGTACGCAGCACCGGACTTCAGCACGGCCAGTACTGCGACGACGAGCTCCGCTCCCCTGGCAACCCGTACTGCGACGAGCTGGCCGGGCTTCACGCCGAGGTCGACGAGTTGCCAGGCCACCGCGTTCGAGCGGCGATCGAGTTCGACGTACGAGATCTCGCGGTCGCCTTGGATCAGCGCGATCGCATCCGGCGTCCTGGCCACCTGCTGCTCGAAGAGGGTGTGCAGGCCACTGAGCTCACCGGCGACGACGGCGTCCCGGCGGAGCCGACCGATCGGACCGGTCTGCGGCGCTTCGCCCTCGAACTCGGCCAGGATCTTCTGGTCGGCCTCGATCGGCAGCATCAGGTCGGGCAGCGGGAGGCGCGGGTCCTCGATCGCCCGGCGCAGGACGGCTTCGAGGTAGGCGAGCAGGCGCTTGACGGTCTGGTGGTCGAAGAGGCCGGCGCGGTAGTCCGCAGTACAGGTGATGCCGCCGCCGTGGTACGCGAGGCGGAAGCGGAGGTCGAGGCTGGGCGCGAGCTCCTCGTCGCCGGCCTCGAACTCGACGAGCACCTGGAACAGCGGGTCCTGCTCGAGCGTGGCGAGGTCGGCGGTCGAGTGGTCGACCGCAGTGGTGGTGATCTCGCGGACGCGCTGCGCGAGATCGCCCAGGTCGGGCTCGCCGGTGAGGTCGAGGCGGAGCGGCAGGGCCGGTTGCCGCGCGGAGTCGCCGGGGCGACGGAGGGCCGCGGTACCGATGGTGAGGTCGTCCTGGTCGGCGAAGCGGCCGAGCACGGTGCCGACGGCGGCGAGCATCGTCATCAACGGGCTGACCCGCCGGTCGCGGCTGAACGCGAAGACAGCGTCGCCGATCTCCGAGTTCAGCTCGTGCGTGACGGTGCCGATCACGTCGTCGCTGGCCGGGCGCGGGCGATCGGTCGGGAGGACGAGCGGCTGGGCGCCTTCGAGGGCGGTCTGCCAGTACTCCAGATCCCTTGCCCGCTTGGCTTTCTCGGCCTCCGCCTTGTCCTGCTTACTCGGTACTTCGAGAGTCGCGGCGCTTTGCTTCGCCTCGAGCTGCTGCGCTGTCTCGAGCCGCTGCGCCGTGTCGTTGAGCAGCGCGAGTTGCTCGTGCATCAGCTTGGTGACGCCGTCGACGAGCTGGCCGGCGACCCGCAGTTGCTGTGACATCAGCGCGGCCATTCCCGAACCGGGGAGCTCCGCTTCGCTCGTGGCGGCTGCGGCGGCGTCGACCTTTGCGGCGAGTTCGGCCAGGCCTGAGCCGAGCACGGCGAGCGCAGTACGGGGGTCTGCGTTGGTGACGGGCTCCTCGGCGGGGCGCAGCAGGTCGAGCGGGTCGACCTCGTCGTCGCCGGGTTGGTTGCGGGAAGCAACGGCTGTGGCGAGCTTGTGGGGGGTGTTGAGGTCGTCGAAGAGTTCGCTGACGGCGATCTCGACGTCGAAGCGCTGGCCGACCTCCTCGACGACGCGCAGCATCGACAGGGAGTCCGCGCCGAGTTCGGCGAAGGTGTGGTCTACCGTCAGGTCGTACGGTTCCAGGCCCAGCTGCTCGCCGGTCAGATCGAGCACGACCTCCAGGGAGGCCCGGTAGAGGTCTGCGGCTGAGGCGACTGGTGCCGGGGTGTCGTCCTGTTCTTCAACAGGCTCAGCCTCGGTGATCGGCTGCACTGGCGCGGGCTCCGGCTCCGGGGTCTCGATCGTCAGCGTGCTCAGCCGGTCGGGATCGTCCTCGGCCGGGATCGCGAACGGCGACAGATCGATCTCCTCGACCATGGGCACGACCACGCCGTCGGAAGCCGGCGGGTCCAGCGGAATGCGCTTCAGCGCCGCTCCGCTCCGTTCGATCGAACGCTCCTCCTCGACCACCGGCGCCTGCGCCAACGCCACCGGCCGCGCCGAGGCGTCGACCGGGTGATGCACGCGACGGAACGGGTACGTCGGCAGCGGCACGCGACCGCTCTCCGGGTACACCTTCGCCCACGCGATCTCGGTGCCCTGCTCGTACAGCTCGGCCAGCCCGTTCATCGTCGCCAGCACCGGGTCCTGGCCGAGCCGCTGCGCCGGGATCCACGTGCTGTTCGGCGCGATCCGACGGCCGGCGGGGCTCAGTACCGCATCCGGTCCGAGCTCCAGGAACCGCCGGCACCCGGCCGCGGTCAACGCCTCGACGGCGTCACCGAACAGGACCGGCTGCCGGAGCTGTCCGACCAGGTAGTCGCCGTCGAGCGCAGTACCGCTCTCCAGCAACTCGCCCGACCAGCTCGACACCATCGGCATCCGCAACGGCTTGAGCTTGATCTGGGCAACGACCTTGGCGAAGTCGGCCAGGATCGGATCGACCAGCGAGCTGTGGAACGCGCGATCGACATCCAGCCGCTGCCACTTGAGCTCCAGGCGGTCGAGCTGCTCGGCCAGCTGCCCGACGATCACCTCGGACCCGGTCAGTACGAAGTTCTGCGGACCGTTGCCTGCGGCAATCTCGACACCGGGCGTCTGGGCCAGCTCGCGAACGCGGTCGGCATCGGCCCGTACGGCGACCATCGCGCCGGGCACGGTCCCGCGCTGCATCAGTACTCCGCGCTGCGCGGTCAACTTCACGCCGTCGGCCAGGGACAACGCACCGGCCACGCACAACGCGGCGTACTCGCCGACGCTGTGCCCGACCACCAACGCGGGCTGGACTCCGAACGACTGCCACAAGCGGGCGAGCGCCAATTCGAAGGCGAAGAGCGCTGGCTGCGCGGTCTCGGTCGGCCAGACACCGTCGTCAGTGCCGGCCGGGGTCAGGAGCAGCTCGAGCAGTCTGCCGCCGACCTCCTCTTCGTAGACCTTGTCGCACTCGTCGAGGACTGCGCGGAAAACGGGGAACCGCACGGCCAGACCTGCAGCCATCCCACGCCGGGCAGCGCCTTGGCCGGTGAACGCGAAACCGAGGGGGCCGGGTCCGCCACGCGGTACCTCGGCGGTCGCGGCGGACGCCAGTGCTTCGGCCAGCTCGGATTCGGAGGAGCCTGCGACGGCGATGCGGTGGCGATGTGCGGGGCGGCCGATTGCCGCAGTACCGGCGAGGTCGATGAGTCGTTGCCCAGTGCCCTCTTCGAGCTCGGTACGGAACAGCGTCACCAGGTCGGCCAGTGCGTCCGGGTCGGGCGCTGAGATCGGCAGGACGACGGGGCCGTCCTCGCCGCGACGGATCTGGCGCGGGGCCTCTTCGAGGATCACGTGCGCACTGGTGCCCTTGGCATCGAGTGCGCTGACGCCGGCGCGCAACGGCGTACCGGCTTCCCAGTCGCGGACCTCGGTACCGATCACAAAGGGGCTGTCGGCAACCTGTAGGGCCGGGTTCGGCCTGCTGTAGTTGATGGTCGGGACGAGGGTGCGGTGCTGCAGCATCAGCACGGTCTTGATCAGGCCGGCCATGCCCGCGGCGCTGTCGAGGTGCCCGATGTTGGGCTTCACCGAGCCGATCGTGATGAAGCCGGTCTGGTCGGTGTGCTTGCGCAGCGCCGTGGTGAGGGCGCGGAACTCGACGGTGTCGTCTTCCGCAGTACCGGTGGCGTTGGCCTCGACATAGCTGAGGGAAGCGGCCGGTACGCCGGACTTCTCCAGCGCGCGCTCGACCAGCTCGACCTGGCCGTCGGGGCCGCCGTCGTTGGTGACCGCAGAGCCCTTGATCACGGCGTAGACGGTGTCGCCGTCGGCCACCGCCTGGTCGAGCCGCTTGAGCAGTACCGCCGCGACGCCGTTGCCGCCGACCGTGCCGTCAGCCTTTTCGTCGAAGGCGCGGACGTGGCCGGTCGGCGAGAGGATCGAGCGGGCGCTCGCGTGGTAGCCCGTTGCCTGCGGCACGTGAACCGCGGCGGCGCCGGCGAGCGCGAGATCCGCATCCCCACTGCGCAACGCCTGGCAGGCAAGGTGAACCGCGACCAAGGACGAAGACCAAGCGGCCTGTACGCCGATGGCCGGGCCGGTCAGGCCGAGTCGATAAGCCACGCGCGTCGCGAGATAGTCCGGCGGCTGGTTCTGCTGGGTGTAGAGGTTCATCCCCGAGCCGGCGAAAATTCCAACCCGCCCCGACGCTCCGGCATACCCGCCGTGTTCGAGCGCCTGCTGGCAAACCTCGAGGAACAGCCTCTGCGCCGGGTCGGTCAGCTCCGCTTCACGATCACTGAGCCCGAAGAACTCCGCGTCGAACAACTCGACGTCATCGAGCGCACCGCTGACGGCGACCAGCTCTTCCTCACCGAACGCGTCAGTCCCCCCGGCCTCCTTCAGCTCCTCATCGCTGAACCGCCGGACACTCTCCACTCCGCCGAGCAGATTCTCCCAGAACTCATCCACCGACCCGGCCCCCGGGAACCGCCCCGCCAGCCCAACCACAGCCACCGGCTCCACCACACCAGCCTTCGTGGCCGGTCTCCCACTCTTCCGCGCGCGCTCCCCAACAACCTTCGCGGGTGCAGGCTCGGCGGCGGCAGCCTCAACCAACTCGCCGACAGGCGCTACGACCTCACCAACCTTCGCAACCTCTACAGAAGTTGCGTCGACATCCTCGGCTATCTCAACAGCCTGAGCATCCCGGCCCTCAGTACCAGCCCTGACCACACCAGGCAGCATCCGAACGTAGGCGCTCGCCAGCAACTCCTCAGCACTCGCCTCAGCAACCACCGAGCCAGCAGCAGCCTCCGAGGCCACACCGCCCCCGCCCGCTGCCTTCACCACGCCAGGCAGCATGCGCACGTAGTCGCCCGCCAACAACTCCTCAGCACTCGCCTCAGCAACCACCGCCGATCCAGCCTCGGCAACCGAGCCAGCATCATCGGCATCGGCATCGGCAGCTTCTACCTCGCCCGCCTGCGCAGCAGCCTCTCCAGCTACATCCGGCGAGGCAGCAGCATCCCCAGCCTGTACGCCGTCAGCACCGTCAACCGCCGGCGCACCAGCACCTCCGGCATCGCCAGCCCGCTCCTCGGCCGCCTCAACATCCGCGGCCTCAACGCCCGCGCCCTCAGCATCAACGGCCTGTACCTCCGCCGCCACGCCGTCTACCTGCAGCTCGCCGCCCTCGGCCGACTCGCCATCGTCCCCCGACGCCCCAGCGACCTCACCAGCCTCGCCCTCAGCGGTCTGAGGCTCGGTGACCTCAGCATCGTCCGACTGTGGGTCGGAGAGATCAGCGCGCTCGCCGTCATCGGTCTGCGCCTCGGCGACCTCAGCTCGCTCACCAACGTCGGCCTGGGGCTCGTTGGCCTCCGCTTGCTCGGCAGCATCCGCCTGCGGCCCAGTGACCTCAGCTTGCTCGGCAGCGTTCGCTTGCGGCTCGGCGACCTCAGGTCGCCCGGCAGCGTTGGTCTGCGGCTCGATGGGCTCAGCTTGGTCGGCGGCGTCGGCCTGAGGGTTTGTTAGGTCGGCAGTTGGTCGCTCGGGGCTATCGGAGTCAGCAGTCGGTGGCTCGGCGTCACCCGAGTCGACGGAGACGCGGATCGCGGGTAGCTGGGTTGTTTCTTGGTCGAGGTCCGGAGTGGCCTGCTGCGAGGCTGCAACGGGTGCGGCTGCTGCTGGCTCGGCGGCTACATCGCCGCCCGGGGTGGTGGACGTCGGTGCCTCGTCAGCTGCAGCTACAACTGCGGATTCCGCCTCAGGATCGGAAGACTTCGTACGTCGTCCCGCCGCCTCCACCGGAGCACCGGCCACGTCGACCACGGCCTCAGCCTCGGACTCAGCAACATCCGCAGCAGGAACCGCCTCGACACCAGCAGTCTCGCCCAGCTCCGCACCGTCGGTGTCGCCGACCGTCTCGGCAACCACCCGTCCAGCAAGCGACTCAGCACCAACGGACTCAGCCGCCGACTCGACAGCAGCACCGCTGGTGAGCGCACCGGCCCCCGCAGCCTCGGTCCCCGCAGGTTCGGTCTTCGCAGGTTCGGTCTTCGGCTTGGTACCGCCGGTACCACCGCGCGACTCCGCGCCGTCCGAATCGGCCAACAGTTCCCCAGTCGCACCGCCGCGCGTCTCCGCCGGTGGCTCGGCATCGGTAGTACCGCCGAGCGGCTCCGCGCCGTCGGATTCGGCCAACAAGTCCACGCCAGCGGACTCCGCCGCCGAGTCGGCGCCTGCCTCGCCGGCCGGCGACTCGACATCGGCGGTACCGCCGCGCGACTCGGCACCGCTGGATTCGGCCAACGGCTCCACGCCAGTGGACCCGACGGCCGAGTCGACACTCGCAACCTCACCGGCGGTAGTTGTTCCCGCCGACGGCTCCGGAGTGGGTGTTCTCGCCGACTGCTCGGCAGCTGTAGTACCGCCGTGCGGCGCCGCACCGTCCGATGCAGCCAACAGCTCGATGCCAGCAGACCCGGCAGCCGAGTCAGCACCTGCGTCGTCGGCCAGGGAGTCGACACTGGCAGTACCGCTGCCCGACTCGACACCAGTGGTTTCATCCAACGGCTCCACCCCAGTGGACCGGGCAGTCGAGTCGGTACCTGCAACCACATCGGAAGTAGTTGTTGCCGCTGGCTCGGGAGTCGGCGTTCCCGCTGATGGCTCGGCAGCTGTAGTACCGCCACGCGACTCCGCATCGGTGGATTCAGCCGCCGGGTCCACGTCAGTCGACCCGGCGGTCGGGTCGGCGTCCGCGGCATCGGACCGCGGCTCAGCGCCGGTGGGCTCGGCGAGGCCGTCCGTCGGGGTTGCCTCCGACACCTCGACACCGGTCGGACCGCCGCGCGTCCCCGCGCCGTCGGAATCAGCCAACAGCTCCGCCCCAGTCGACCCGGCAGCCGAGTCGACACCTGCATCGTCAGCCCGCGACTCGACACCGGTCCTACCGCCGTGCGTCCCCGCACCGTCGGAATCAGCCGATAGGTCCACGCCAGTTGGCCCGGCGGTTGAGTCGGCAGCCGCGTCGTGGGCGGCCTCGTCGTCGGCCCGCGACTCGATGCCGGTGGGCGCGGGCGAGTCCGGGCCGGTGGAGTCGGCTGCGGGGTCGGAGGCGGAGGCGGCATCCGCGGGTGCATCGGCAGGGGGTTCCGCTGGCGTCTTGGCACCGCTGGTTGGCGTGGGTGTGTTGGCTTCGGGTGCCTCGGTCGGCGGCTCGGCGGCAGTCGCTCGCGCGGGCGAGTCCGCGCTGGTGGAGTCGGCTGTTGAGTCGGTGGCAGACTCCGCGTCCGCGTCCGCGTCCGCGAGCGCGTCGGCGGTGGTTCGCGCTGGCGTCTCGGCGCGGCCGGTTCGCCTGGGTGTGGTGGCTTCGGGTGCCTCGGTCGGCGGCTCGGCGGCAGTCGCTCGCGCAGGCGAGTCCGTGCTGGTGGCGACGGGTGTTGGGTCGGCGGCGGAGTCTGCGTCCGCGGGCGTTTCAGCGGTAGTTGGCTCCGTCGACTCGGCGCCGCCGGTTCGCCTGGGTGTGTTGGCTTCGAGCGCCTCCGGTGGCGACTCGACACCGGCGGCTCGCGTGAGCGAGTCCGCGCTGATGGAGTCGGCGGCGGAGGCACCGGTGGACGCGGAGGTGCCGGTGGACGCGGTGGTACCGGCGCTGGCGGTGGTACCGGCGGAGGCGGTGGTACCGGTGGTGCCGGTGGACGCGGTGGTACCGGCGGTGGCGGTGGCGGGCGGTTCTGTAGCAGAACCGCTGGCGTGGGTTTCGGTGTCCGGCTCTGTGGGGGCGGGGTGGCGGTTGGCGCCGAGGGTGGGGCGTTCGGGTGGGTGGGGGATGGAGTCTTGGAGGGTGCGGCGCCAGGCTAGGCGGACTATGGGGAGTTCGGTGGTTTGTTCGCTGGGGTCTTCGTCGTAATCGGAGCGGGAAACAGGGACCGAGCCGGGGCGTACGGGGTCGCCGTAGGGGGAAGCGACCGGAGGGGTCGCGTAGGGGCCGGGGGCTGTTTCCAGGGTGTTGTCCAGCCAGCGTTGCTTCAGCAGCGGGCGGAGGATCTTGCCGCCGGGGGTGGTGGGGAAATGGCGGCGCGGAACGCCGACCACGCGGGCGTCCAGGGCTAGGCGGCCGCGGATGGCGGAGCGGATCGCCTCGTCGACGCCTTCGGCTGACTCTGAGGAGAGGGCGTAGAAGATCAGGAGTCGTTCGGTGCCAAGGGCTACGTCCGCAACGCCGCAGGCCGCGACCAAGCCCGCGACGGCGCCCGGAGCAGTCGCGGCGATCGCCTCGAGCTCGTGGGCGTAGTACGTCTGGCCGTTGAGGATGATCCGCTCACTGTCACGACCGGTGATGACCACCTGCCCACCAGAGATGAACCCCTGGTCCCCAGTCGCCAGCCACTTGCGCGCCGGCCAGTTCCCCGCCGGGAACGCCGCGCGGTCCGCCTCCGGATTGCCGAGATACCCCGGCGTCACCCGAGCGGACGCGATCTGCAGCTGCCCGATCCGCCCCTCCGGCAGTACCGCGCCGTTGGGACCCACAATCCGCACAGTCGCCCCAGGAGCGGGCGCCCCGACCGACACCAGGCTCAGTACGCCGGGAGCGTCCGTGCGCCCCTTCCCCGGCCGGGCAACCGCGACCTTGCCAGCGCTGGTCCGCTGGTCGACCCACTCGACCACACCGGTCTGCGAGATCCGTACGCGATGCACGTTCGGCGTGAGGCCTGGCCGCCCGAAGGTGATGCCGGTGACCGTCTCGGTCATCCCCCACGCCGCGACGAAGGTCTCCGGTACGACGCCGAAGCGGTTCGTCAGCCGCAGGAACTCGCTCACCACCGGCACGGTGATCTGCTCGCCACCGCTGACCAGGCTGCGCAGCGCCGACAGGTCCCAGTGCCGATCGGGCTCGCCGGCAATCGCCGCGCCCGCCAGCCGGTAGCCGAAGTTCGGCGACCACGAGTGGTTCACCCGGTGCTGATCCATCAGGTCCAGCCAGCGCAGCGGGTCCGCAAGCACCCAGTCGGTGGCGACGTGGATGTTGGTGCAGCCGGTGAACACGGGCAGCAGGTGGTACAGCAGGAACGCGCCGCTGTGGTCCAGCGGCAGCCAGTTGAGCGTGGTCTGCCCGGGTCGCACCGGCAGCATGGCCGGCGTACCGGCGGCGAACTCGACCAGCCCGCGATGGGTCAGCTGGATGATCTTCGGCGTACCGGTACTCGAACCCGACGTCATCATCAGTACTGCGACGTCGTCCGCGGCGGGTCGGTGGAACTCGGTGGTCGGCTCGTGCCCGGCCAAAGCGTCCGGGTCGAGCACCGGCAGCCCGAGGTCGTTCGGCAGGTCCGACGGGCGGCCGATCAGTACGGTCCAGCCGAGCAGGTCGGTGACCTTGCGCAGCCGCTCGCGCCCCTCCTCCGTCGTGTCCCCCTCCGGCGACGGCGACATCAGCAGCGGCCGGATGCCGCCCAGCGTGCAGGCCCAGAACGCGGCGAAGAACCCCACCGGCTCGGTGCAGTGCACGACAGCAGGATCTCCAGCCCGTACGCCGTTCGCACGCAGGCCGGCCAGGATCCGCGCGGCCAGCTCGAGCAGCGTCGGGAAGTCGAGCCGGGTCTCGCGACCGTCCGGGCCGATCTCGACGACGCCGGCGGTACCGAAGTCGCGGGCAGCCCGCAGCAGGGCGCTGGGCAGATCGCGCGGGTACCCCGCCGGGATCATCAGCGCCGGTCCGGTACTGATCGCCGGCCGGTCCACACCGCTCCTCATCGCACCAGCCCGACACCGGGGAGCACCGAGGCGCCAGTCAGTAGGCGACCCACGAACACGTGCCTCCCCAACTGGACGGAGCCGGGCTCAGGGCATGCCCGTCTCGCTGGTATCGACAGAAAGCCCCGTTGCCGGCGCCGCGCGAAGAGGGTGACCGAGTGGTCCCGGTGCGTCATCGCGTGAGCCGACGAACGGGAACCTTACCAGCCGAAATGTGACCTGGCCGAAGCAGTTCCGGCAGCTGACTGTTAAGAAAGTCAGCAGGGATGAGGGGTGGGCGCTGAGGGGATCGAACCCCCGACATCTTCCTTGTAAGGGAAGCGCTCTACCGCTGAGCTAAGCGCCCTCGTTCCGCCGGGTGAAAGGCGGAGCGGAAAGTCTAACCGAGATCGGGGCGAAGACTTGCCAACGCCTCCGCGTACTCGTCCGGGTCGCGGGCCGCGCCGATCTCGTTCACCACCGACCAGCGCACGAGGCCGGCCTGGTCGACCACGAACGTCCCGCGCAGAGCGCAGCCCCGGTCGCTGTCGAACACCCCGTACTCCGAGGCGATCGCACCGTGCGGCCAGAAGTCGCTGAGCAGCCCGAACTCCAGCCGTTCCGCCTCGGCGTACGCGCGGAGCGTGAACATCGGGTCGCACGAGATCCCCACGAACTCCGCGCCGGCCAGCAGCTCGGGCCGGTCGCGGAGCGCGCCGAGTTCGCTCGTGCACACCCTGCTGAAGGCATACGGGTAGAACACCAGGACGACGTCGCGCCGGCCCCGGTACTCCGAGAGCCGGAACTGCTCGCCGTGCTGGTTACGGGCGGTGAAGTCCGGTGCCTGGCTGCCGACCCGAGGGACGACGACGCCAGTCACCGTGCAGTCACTTCCTGACCTTGGGCGACTTCGGCAGCACCAACTTCGTCGCCGACCAGTCCGGGGTCGCGCTCAGGCTGCTGGTGGTCTGCATCCCGGCCGTCGGCGCCGCCTCGGCGATCTCCGCCGCGTCGACATAGCCCTCCCGGCCGACCTTGGGAGTCATCAGCCAGACGGCTCCGCCGGCCTTCAGGTCGGTCAGCGTCTCGAACAGGGCGTCGACCAGATCCCCGTCGTCCTCACGGAACCAGAGCAGGACGACATCGACTGCGTCGTCCGGGTCGTCGCCGGTGAATTCCTCACCGGTCAGTTCCACGATGGCGTCGCGGAAGGCGTCGTCACAGTCGTCGTCGTAGCCGAGCTCCAGCACGACCGTGCCGCTCTCGAAGCCGAGGCGGCTCGCCATGTTCGGCTCGCCGCTCTTGCCGTCCGCGTGGTCCGCGGTCGCGCTCACGTGTCCTCCTCCGTCGTCCCCGGTGTGCGGGGGTAGGCGTCAGTAGCAGTAGTCCATCGTGGCCTACCGCGTCGCGCAAGTATGCACGAGGGTTCCGTGGCGTGTCCGGTATCCGCATGTCGGACACGGCGCGTGTCCGGTAGGACCCACCCGATCAGGCGAGATCGGGGGAGGTTGTGGAGGCCAGGTAGAACGCATTCCGGTCAGGTGACAGGATTACCAGTGCTCCGATCACTCAGCACTGGAGTAGGACCGACTAGACAGACAGGCAGGACACCCGTGGCTTCCGGACACGAACCACCAGCCATCATCACCGAGGGGATGCCCACCCAGCTCCCCGACATCGACCCCGACGAGACCCGCGAGTGGGTCGAGTCGCTCGACGCCGTGCTGGACGAACGCGGCAAGGCGCGAGCGCGCTACCTGATGCTCAAGCTGATCGAGCGAGCCCGGGAGCGACAGGTGGGGGTGCCCGCGCTGCGGAGCACGGACTACATCAACTCGATCCCGCCCGAGCGCGAGCCGTGGTTCCCCGGTGACGAGCACATCGAGCGGCGGATCCGGGCCTTCATCCGGTGGAACGCCGCGGTGATGGTCAGCAAGGCCAACCGCAAGGGCCTGGAGGTCGGCGGCCACATCGCCACCTACCAGTCGGCGGCCAGCCTGTACGAGGTCGGCTTCAACCACTTCTTCCGGGGCAAGGACCACCCGGGCGGTGGCGACCAGATCTTCATCCAGGGCCACGCCTCCCCCGGTATGTACGCCCGCGCCTTCCTCGAGGGCCGGCTGACGGCCGACCAGCTGGACGGTTTCCGCCAGGAGGTCTCCCGCGGCCCGCACCAGGGCCTGTCGTCGTACCCGCACCCGCGGCTGATGCCCGACTTCTGGGAGTACCCGACGGTCTCGATGGGTCTGGCGGCGCTGGACTCGATCTACCAGGCGCGCTTCAACCGGTACCTGCACAACCGCGGCATCAAGGACACCAGCGACCAGCACGTCTGGACGTTCCTCGGTGACGGCGAGATGGGCGAGCCGGAGTCGCTCGGCGCGATCGGCCTGGCCGCCCGCGAGGAGCTCGACAACCTGACCTTCGTGGTCAACTGCAACCTGCAGCAGCTGGACGGCCCGGTCCGCGGCAACGGCAAGGTGATCCAGGAACTCGAGGCGTACTTCCGCGGCGCCGGCTGGAACGTCATCAAGGTGGTCTGGGGCCGGGAGTGGGACGCGCTGCTCGCGCAGGACCACGACGGCGCCCTGGTGAACAAGATGAACACCACCCCGGACGGCCAGTTCCAGACCTACTCGGTCGAGTCCGGCGAGTACATCCGGAACAACTTCTTCGGCGGCGACCAGCGGCTGCAGGCGATGGTCCGGAACCTGTCGGACGAGGACCTGCGCAAGCTGCCCCGTGGTGGGCACGACTACCGCAAGGTCTACGCGGCCTTCAAGAGCGCCAAGGAGCACGTCGGCCAGCCGACCGTCATCCTGGCCCAGACCGTCAAGGGCTGGACGATCGAGGCGCTGGAGGGCCGCAACGCGACCCACCAGATGAAGAAGCTCACCTCGGACGACCTGAAGACCTTCCGCGACCGGCTCTACCTGCCGATCGAGGACAAGGACCTCGAGGACGCCTACAACCCGCCGTACTTCCACCCCGGCAAGGACTCGCCGGAGTACCAGTACATGATGGAGCGGCGTTCGCAGCTCGGCGGCTTCCTGCCCGAGCGCAGGGTCCGGCCGAAGACGCTGAAGCTGCCTGGTGACGACGTCTACAAGCCGCTGGCCAAGGGCAACGAGAAGACGCCGGTGGCGACCACGATGGCGCTCGTCCGGCTGTTCCGCGACCTGATGAAGGACCCGGAGATCGGGCACCGGATCGTGCCGATCGCCCCGGACGAGTACCGGACCTTCGGAATGGACTCGATGTTCCCGACGGCGAAGATCTATTCGCCGCACGGGCAGACGTACGAGGCCGTCGACCGCAACCTGCTCCTCGCTTACAAGGAGTCGGAGAAGGGTCAACTGCTGCACGAGGGCATCAGCGAGGCCGGCGCGATGGGCTCGATGATCGCCGCCGGTACGGCGTACGCGACGCACGGCGAGCCGATGATCCCGTTCTACATCTTCTACTCGATGTTCGGGTTCCAGCGCACCGGCGACCAGCTCTGGGCGCTCGGCGACCAGCTCGGCCGCGGCTTCCTGATCGGCGCGACCGCGGGCCGGACGACGCTGACGGGTGAAGGTCTGCAGCACGCGGACGGCCACTCGCCGCTGCTCGCCTCGTCGAACCCGGCGGCCGTGCACTACGACCCCGCGTTCGCCTACGAGGTCGCGCACATCGTCAAGGACGGCCTGCGCCGGATGTACGGCTACGGGCTGGACAAGGACAAGCCGTACGGCGAGGACGTCTTCTACTACCTCACCGTCTACAACGAGCCGGTCGCGCAGCCGGCCGAGCCCGCCGACCTCGACGTGGCGGCCCTGCTCAAGGGCATGTACCGCTTCAACGAGTACGAGACGGCCTCGGGCGACGACGTACCGCGGGTCCAGCTGCTCGGCTCGGGTGTCGCGCTGCCGTGGATCCGCAAGGCGCAGCAGATCCTCGCCGAGGAGTACTCGGTCGCCGCCGACATCTGGTCGGTGACGAGCTGGAACGAGCTGCGTCGCGAGGCCATCGCGGTGGAGCAGTACAACCTGCTGCACCCGGACGAGGACGAGCGGGTCCCGTTCATCACCTCGCAGCTGAAGGACACCAAGGGCCCGGTCGTCGCGGTCAGCGACTTCATGCGCGCGGTCCAGGACCAGATCTCCCGCTGGGTGCCGAACGACTACACGTCGCTGGGTACCGACGGCTGGGGCCTGGCCGACACCCGTGCGGCGGCTCGCCGGCACTTCCAGGTGGACGCCGAGTCGATCGTCGCCGCCGCCCTGGAGGTCCTCGCCAAGCGCGGCGAGGTCAAGCGCGAGGTCGCCGCCGAGGCTGCCCGCAAGTACCGGATCGACGACCCGACCGCGGTCGCCGGAGTCAAGCAAGAGGGCGCCGGCGCCTAGTCAGCTCCGGACACAGCGAAGCGGGCCACTCCGACAGGGGTGGCCCGCTTCTTTTCACACCGTAGCGAGTTCCAGCTCGGGTTGGGCGGCGGCCGCTTCGAGTTCTCTGACCAGCGGGAGGACCCGGCTGCCGAAGTACTCGATCTCCTCCTGGAAGTGGAGGAAGCCGGCCAGGATGAGGTCGACGCCGCGGCGCCGGTAGGCGACGATGCGTTCGGCGATCTGCTCGGGCGTGCCGATCAGCTGGGTGCTGAAGCCGTCGTTGTACTGGACCAGGTCCTCGAACGACGAGTCCGCCCACATCCCCTTGCCCTCGGGCGACGACGCGCCGGCCTGGGAGACGGCTTGACGGAACCCCTCGACGGCCGGCTTGTTGGCCTTGGCAACGATCTCGCGGAGCACCTCGCGCGCTTCCTTCTCGGTGTCCCGGGCGATGACGAACCCGTTCAGCCCGAACTTCACCTCCCGTCCGGCCGCCCGCGCGGTCCGCCGGACGTCGAGCAGCTGCTCGGTGACGCCGTCGAAGTCCTTGCCGTTGGAGAAGTACCAGTCGGAGTACTTGCCCGCGTTGTCGCGCGCCGCGGCCGAGTTGCCGCCCTGGAAGAGCTCGGGAACCACCAAGGGCTTGGGTTTCAGCGTGAAGTCGCGGAACCGGTAGAAGTCACCGGCGAACTCCACGTCGTCCTCGGTCCAGATCTTGCGCAGTACCTGCAGGAACTCCGCCGACCGCCGGTACCGCTCGTCGTGCTCCAGCCACGGCTCCCCCAGCGCGGTGAACTCTCCCTTGAACCACCCGCTGACCACGTTGACCGCGAACCGCCCGTTGGACAGGTGATCCGCCGTCGCCCCGAGCTTCGCCAGTACGCCGGGTTGCCACAACCCCGGATGAACCGCCGCGATCACCTTGAGCTTTTCGGTTGCCAGCAGCAACGCCAAACTGAACGTGGTCGACTCGTGCTGGTACTCCGCGCCGTAGCTGGCCATGTAGCGAACCTGGCTCAGCGCATACTCGAACCCGACTCGCTCAGCCGTCTGCGCCAGCAACTTGTTGTACTCGTAGTCCCAGCCGGTCCGCTGCTCGATGTCGCTGGTGACCAGGCCGCCGCTGACGTTCGGCACCCAGTACGCGAACTTGGTCTGATCCGACACCCGCTCCGTCGTCATCAGGAGTACCAGGTCGGCTCGGGCAGCTCGCCGGTCAGCAGGTGCCGCCCGACCTCGCGCCGCTTATAGGCGACCGGATCGTGCAGGGTGTGCGTCCGCACGTTGCGCCAGAACCGGTCAAGCCCCTCCTGCGATGCCGTCGACCGCGCCCCCGTCACCTCGAAGATCCGGTTCGTCACCTCGAGCGCCACCTCAGTCGCCCGAGCCTTCACCGCCGCCACCCGTACTTCGTGCTCGCCACGCTGCTCGGCAGTCACGTCCCAGGCGTTCTCGTGGATCCGTTGGCCCTCCAGCGCGACGGCATCGGCGAGTGCCTCGACGGCCCAGAGTTTCGCCTGCAGATCGCCGTACACGTCAATGACATAAGGCTCTTCGGCCGCCGTCGAGTAACCGCCGTGCAGCCAGGAACGGCTCTTCTCCCGAGTGTAGGTGAGCGCTGTTTCCAGCGCGCCCCGGGCGATGCCGAGGTAGAAATTCACGAACACGAGCTGGATGGTCGGGACGTTCAGGGTGTTGTAGACGCGCGGCTCGAAGGTCTTGCCGACGAAGCCGGCCGCTTGGTCCCAGCCGACGCGGACATGGTTGAGGCTCACACTGCCGCTCTCGGTCAGCCGCTGGCCGAGGTTGTCCCAGTCGTCGTGGAAGGTCAGCCCCTCGATGTCCGACGGCACGATCGCGAAAACATGCGTCCCACTGTCGAGCAGAGTTCCTTCGAGCACGGTGACGTCGGAGACCTTGCTGCCGGTCGAGAAGCTCTTGCGGCCGTTGAAGACGATCGTGCTGCCCTCGTCGGCCACCACGACATCGGAGTCCCGCGGGTTGACCGCTCCCCCGAAGAACCACTTGTTCTTGGTGGCTTCCGCCTCGACGTGCGCGATCTGTTCCTTCGTACCGACCAGCCGCGCGGCCCAGAACCAGAGCAGGTGATAGCCGAGGAGTTGCCCGATCGACCCATCGGCGGTGGCGACCGTCCGGATCACCTGGTACGCCGTCGGCCAGGTCTGCCCACCACCGCCGTGCTCGGTCGGCCCGAGCAGCGTGACGAGCCCGGACTCCTTGAGCAACCGCACTTCGTCGTACGGCGTGGCGCCGGCCCGGTCGCGTTCGACAGCGTCGACGGCCAGGATCGCGGCGACCTCGGCGGCCCGCTGGATCCATTGCTCGGGCGTTGTCGGGGTGATGGTGGAAAGTGCATGTGTCTCGGTGCTCATGGAAGGGTCCTCGTTCCGGGTGTGGGGGCTGATGGCTATTACCTCAATGTCTATGAAGTTACTGGACATTTACGCTCCGTCGACGGCGTCTCAACCGCTGGACACTCCCCGACTGGTCGTTGGCAAAGCCAACCGACTACCGTCAAGGGCAAGGTTTTCGAGTGACAAGGAGTAGCCGAGCGTGTCGGGAACGCAACAGGTGGAGTCCGAGGAGAAGCAGTTCTTCGGGCATCCGCGAGGGTTGATGACGCTGTTCACCACCGAGTTGTGGGAGCGGTTCAGCTACTACGGGATGCGCGCGATCCTGCTGCTCTACCTGACCGACAAGGCGCACGGGCTCGGGCTCGGGGAGTCGCTCGGCCAGGCGGTCGTCTCGATCTACGGGGCGTCGGTCTACCTGCTCTCGGTGCTCGGCGGCTGGTTCGCCGACCGGGTGTTCGGGGCGCGGCGGACGGTGCTGTACGGCGGTACCGTGATCGTGGCCGGGCATCTGTGCCTGGCGATCCCGGTCGAGGGGCTGGCCTACGTCGGTATCGCGTTGGTTGCCCTCGGCACCGGCTTGCTGAAGCCGAACGTGTCGACGATGGTCGGCAGTCTGTATGCGAAGGACGACAGCCGGCGCGACTCGGCGTTCTCGATCTTCTACATGGGGATCAACATCGGCTCGTTCAGCGCGCCGTTCGTGGTCGGCTTCCTGCGCCGGAACTTCGGCTTCCACGTCGCCTTCGCGGCGGCCGCGGTCGGTATGACGCTGGCCTTGATCGCGTACCTGCTCGGCCGCCGCACGCTGCACGGTCGCGGCGACACCCCGCCGAACCCGCTCACGGTCGAGGACCGGCCGACGATGATCAAGATCACCGTCGCCGTGCTGGCCCTGCTCGGGATCGTTTTCGCCTTGTCCGCTTGGAGTTCCGGCGGCGTCGGGCCGAAGCCGGTGGTCGACGCGATCTCGTACCTGTGCTTCCTGGCGCCGATCGCGTACTTCACCATGCTGCTGCGCAGCCCGTTGGTCGAGCCCGACGAGCGCCGCCGGGTGCGGGCGTACATCCCGCTCTTCATCGCGGCGATGCTGTTCTTCATGGTCTTCGAGCAGGCCGCGACCACGCTGACCACCTTCGCCGCTGACCGGACTCGTCTCGAGGTGCTCGGCATCTCGATCACGCCCGAGTTTTTCCAGTCGGTGAACCCGTTCAGCATCATCGTGCTGGCGCCGGTGTTCGCGGTGATCTGGATCAAGCTTGGCGACCGCGGTCCCAGCATCGGCCAGAAGTTCGCCACCGGCCTGCTCTTCGCCGGCATCTCCTTCGCGGTGATGTCGCTGGCGTCGTCGGTCGCGGGAGAGTCTTTGGCGTCACCGCTGTGGCTGGTTCTTGTTTACGTCATCCAGACGCTCGGTGAGTTGTTCCTCTCCCCCGTCGGCCTGGCTGCGACGACCTTGCTGGCACCGAAGGCGTTCACCAGCCAGATGATGGCGCTGTGGTTCCTTGCGCCGGCAGCCGGACAGGCGATCACCGCCCAGCTCGTGCAGGCGACTGAAGGCTCCTCGGACACCGCCTACTTCGGCGGCCTGGCGATCGTCACCATCGCCTTCGCGATCGTCCTCTACTTCCTAGCCCCTTGGATCCGCCGCCACGCGGGACGCTGACCCCTCTCCGGAGGGAGCCGAATCCCTTTGCGGAGTGAGGACCTGAGCCGCCTGGCCCGGGATGCTCGGTGTCATGACCGAGCATCCCGTACCACGCTGGGCCTACCGCCTGGCGCATGTGATCCCGCTGTTGACGCTGCCGTCCGGGCTGTGGCGGCTCGGCCTCGTCGCCGGGTCGTCGATGGGGATGCTGGATGACAACCGGCGGCCGGCGCAGGTGGAGAGCGTTGGCCAAGGCGTCTACATCGTTTGTCTGACGCTGTTCTCGGAGGCGGTCGCACTGACTGCCTTCGGGATGGTCAAGGGGTGGGGTGAGGTGGTTCCGCGGTGGATTCCGTGGATTGGTGGGCGGCGGGTGGCGCCGTACGCCGCGATCATCCCGGCGACGCTCGGTGGGCTGGCGCTGATCGCGATCTGGACCTATGGCTTCCGGGACGTCTTCAGCCGCGACTTCATCCCGTTCTCGAGTGACGCCGCGGCGGCGTTGATGATCAGTTGCTATGCGCCGCTGCAGCTCTGGGGTCCCGCGCTGCTGGTACTCACCTGGGCCTACTGGCGGCGCCGGACCGCCAGCACTCACCAACCTCCCTCGGGGCACCCGGTTTCTGCCTCCCCGCGCTCAGCCGACTGAGCCTGCGCGGGGTTGGTGTGTGGTGGCGGTCCGGGCTAGCGGGAGCGCGGGCGGGGTTTGAGGCGGGTGGCCGGCAGCGGCGGTGCGGGGAGGGCGTCGCCGTCGTAGCCGGGGACGGCGGGGAAACGGTCGGTGCCGTGGGCGTCGATCGAGGCCATCCAGTCGTTGCGGGCGGCAACGATTTCCTCGTGGGAGCGGCCGATGAAGTTCCACCACATGACGAGTTGCTCCTCGAAGGGCTCGCCGCCGAGGAGGAGGAAGCGGGCGTCGCCGGTCAGGTCGATGGCTTCGCGGCCGGCGCCTAGGTAGAGCATCTCGCCGAAGCCGGCCGTAAGGTCGCCGGTGGTCAATGAGCCGGCGACCACCAGGACGGCGTACTCGAAGGCTGGAGTGAGCGGGATGGTGACGACGCGGCCCGGGTCGGTGGTGGAGCGGCCGGCGTCGGTGCGGCCGGAGTCGTCGGGGCGGGCGGCGTCGAGTTGGATGTCGGCGCCGACGAGGGGGGTGTACGCGGGTGCCGGTGAGGTGATGCCGGCGACCGTACCGATCATGACCGTGCCGTGAGCACCGTCGAGGTCGAGCGTCGGCAGGTCGGCGTAGGCATTGAAGTGTGGGGTGACGGTGGTGCGCTGGGAGTCGGGGAGAGCGACCCAGAGTTGGGCGCCGTGGAGCATTGGTGGGCCGTCGGGTAGCGAGACCTCGGAGTGGGCGATGCCGTTGCCTGCGGTCATGATGTTGAGTTCGCCGGGGCGGACCATCGCGTGGGAGCCGGCGCTGTCGCGATGCTCGATCTCGCCCTCGAACAGCCAGCTCACCGTCTGCAGGCTGGTGTGCGGATGCGGCGGCACGAGCATGCCGCGCTCCCCCGGTACGTCGTACGAGTCGACGCGGGCCGTCAGGTCATCGGGCCCGTAGTGGTCGACGAAGCACCAGGCGCCGACCATCCGGCGGTTCTTGTTCGGCAGCAACCGCCGTACCTTAGTCGTCCGCCCGAGTACGACCTCCCGGGCCTCGAGCCGCTCGACCACCGGCCCCTCGGCGCCCTCGCCACCACACACGCCTTCAGTGGGATGCTCGTCCAGGTTGCTCATGCTCCGAGTATCACCCGGCGGCCCACTCCAGCAGGGCCGGGGCGTCCCAGGTGTTGATGACGCGGTCGGCGGGGACCTCGCATTCCTCGGCTCGTTCGCAACCGTAGATCTGCCAGTCGAGCTGGCCGGGCGCGTGGGCGTCGGTGTCGATGGAGAAGACGCAGCCGGTCTCCACCGCCATCGACAGCAGGCGGCGCGGCGGGTCGAGGCGTTCCGGCCGGGAGTTGATCTCCACGGCGGTACCGAACTGCTTGCAGGCTTCGAAGACCACCTCGGCGTCGAACTGCGATTCCGGGCGGGTGCCGCGTTCGCCGGTGATCAGGCGGCCGGTGCAGTGGCCGAGTACGTCGACGTGCGGGTTGGCGATCGCGCGCACCATCCGCTCGGTCATCGCCTCCGCCTCCATCCGGAGCTTGGAGTGCACGCTCGCCACCACGATGTCGAGGCGGGCGAGGATCTCGCTGTCACAGTCGAGCGAGCCGTCGTCGAGGATGTCGACCTCGATCCCGTTGAGGATCGTGAACCCGTCGAGCTCGTCGGCCAGCTTCTTGTTCAGCTCGGCGACCACGTCGAGCTGTTGCAGCCGCCGCTCGCGGGACAGTCCGTTGGCGACGGTCAGCCGCGGCGAGTGATCGGTCAACGCCATGTACTTGTGGCCGAGGCCGGCCGCAGTACGGGCCATCTCTTCGATCGGGCTGCCGCCGTCCGACCAGTCGGAGTGCAGATGCAGATCCGCCTTCAACTCGGCGCGGAGGCTGGTACCGGCACCGGCCGAGGTCAACTCTCCCGCCGCCGTCTCCAGCTTCACCAGGTACGACGGTGTCTCGCCGTCCATCGCCTCGATGATCACGGCCTCCGTCTTCGGCCCGATCCCCGCCAGCTCGGTCAACGTCCCGGCCCGCCGCCGCGCCCGCACCTCAGCCGCCGGCAACCCCTCGATCGTGTCCGCCGCCCGCCGATAAGCCTTCACCCGATGCGTAGGCTGCCGCTCCCGCTCGAGGAAATACCCAATCTGCCGCAACGCCTCCACCGCAGCCTCAACACCCGCCCGATCACTCATCCCCCCATCATGCCGCCTCCCACGGACAAGCAACCTCAGCTAGTCCTCGGGCCAGTTGGACAGCAGGGTGTGGAGGGCGGATAGGGCTATTTGCCAGGAGGTGGTGGTGGGGCGGGGGGTGTGGCGGAAGGAGCCTTGTAGTTCGAGGGTTATGTAGCCGTGGAGGGTGGCGCCCAGGAGGCGGATGGCGTCGATTTGGGCTTCGGGGGTGAGGTCGTAGGCGTGGAGGATGGCGCGGGTGAGCTCGGCGTGGCGGCGGGCGGGCGGAGCGGCGGGGCCGTCGGCGTCTAGGTCTTGTTGCATGGCGGCGTACCGGCCGGGGTGCTGAGTGGCGTAGTCGCGGTAGGAATTGGCGAAGGCGGAGAGGGCGTCTTTGCCGGAGCGGCCGGCCATGTTGGCTGCCACCTGGTCTGCCAGTTCCGTGAACGCGAGGGCGGCTACTCGGGCTCTGAGGTCCTTCGCGTTCTTGATGTGGGAGTAGAGGCTCGCGTCCTTGACGCCGAAATGGCGGGCCAAGGCGGAGACGGTGACGTTATCGAAGCCGATCTCGTCGGCCAGTTCGGCCGCCGCCTGGGTCAGGCGGTCGGCGGTCATTCCCACGCGCGGCATACGGCTCCTCGGATATCTATTTGCCTAGGACCTCTAGGATAGTACCTATGAGTCCATGGATCACCACCCCGATCGATCAGCAGCTCGTCCGAGGAGCGGTCGAGCTGGAGCACACCCAGTACGGCGTACTGCCGCATCGCCTGCCCGCCTGGGCACGGGCCCAGACCAGCGACGGCCAGATCGCGATGGTCGAGGCGCAGCCCTCCGGAGTACGGCTCGCGTTCCGGACGACCGCCACCGCGATCGAGCTGGACGTACTACCGACCAAGCTCCGGTACGCCGGTGCGCCCGCGCAGCCTGATGGCGTCTACGACCTGCTCGTCGACGGCAACCTCGCGGCCCAGGCGAATGCGTTGGGCGGGAACGTCTTCACCATCGACATGACGACCGGGTCGACCGAGTTCACGCCCGGCCAGCCGACCACGGTCAGCTTCGTCGAGCTGCGACCCGGCGACAAGGTCGTCGAGATCTGGCTGCCGCACCGCGAGCGCACCGAATTGGTTGCCCTGCGCACCAATGCCCCGCTGGAGCCGGCGACCAGTGACAAGCGGATCTGGTTGCATCACGGCAGCTCGATCAGTCACGGATCCAACGCGGACAGCCCGACCCAGACCTGGGTGGCGCTGGCTGCGGCCCAGGGCGGCGTCGAGCTGTCCAGCCTCGGCTTCGGCGGCGGCGCACTGCTCGATCCCTTCACCGCCCGGACGATGCGCGACCTGCCGGCCGACCTGATCAGCGTGAAGATCGGCATCAACGTGGTCAACGCCGACCTGATGCGGCAGCGGGCGTTCGGGCCGGCGGTCCACGGATTCCTCGACACCATCCGGGACGGGCATCCGACCACGCCGTTGCTCGTCATCTCGTCCATCTACTGCCCGATCCACGAGGACACTCCCGGGCCGGGCGCACCGGACTTCGTCGACGGCAAGGTGCAGTTCAAGGCGACCGGCGATCCGAACGAACCCGGCCGCCTGACGCTCAACTGGATCCGCGAGGAGCTGGAGAACCTGACGGCGGCGAGGGCGAAGGACGATCCCAACCTGACCTACCTCGATGGGCGCGAACTGTACGGCGAGAAGGACTTCGCCGTCCGACCGCTGCCCGACCAGCTGCACCCCGACAACGCGACGCACCACGAGATGGCGAAACGCTTCGCCGGCCACGCGTTCGGCGTACAGGGCCCGTTCAGCGCGTAGAACTGACGAGCGCTCGCCGGGGAAGCAGCAAAGGCGTTGCCAGGATCAACAATCCGGCAACCAGTACCGCGATCCGCGGGCTGGTCACGGCGGCCAGCACTCCCCACAGGGCGGTCATCACTGCGATGACCGCCTTGCTGGAGATCGACCAGGCCGACAGCGTCCGGGCAACCCGATCGTCAGGCGTCTCGGTCAACCGGTACGCAGCGAACAACGGCATGAAGATCCCCATGCAAGTGATCAACCCAAGCTCCACCGCGATGACCGTCACCAGCCCAACCAGCCCCGGCTGGACGAACACCAGCCCAACCAGCCAGACAGCCCGCAGCCATCCCGTCACCATCAAGACGCGATGCGACCCGAAGCGATCAGCCAACGGCGCCGACAACCGCGACCCGATCAGCCCACCGATACACGGCAGACCAAAGGCCAACGCGTACTGCCACGGCGCGAACCCGAGCTCCCCCAGCATCAGCACAGCCAGCAGGGGCGCCGTCGCCATGATCAAGCCACTAGTCAGTACGCCGTTGAAGAACAGCAACCGCAACGACGAGTGCTCGAGGATGTACCGCCAGCCGTCCAGCAGATCCGCCACCCGAAGCCGCTCACCCCGCCGCACGGGCGGACTCTCCCGCAACCGCATCGCCCGCACGCTTACCGCCGAGAACAGATAGCTGACCGCGTCGACGACCACCGTGATCACCGGCCCGAAGAACCCGATCGACGCGCCGCCCAACGGCGGCCCGATCATCGTCGCCGTCCAGGTCGTCGACTCGAACCGGCCGGTCGCCACCACCAGCTGCGACCGCGGCACGACGGCCTTCATCACCGCGCCGGTCGCGGCAGTGAACGCATTGTCGGCCGCACCGACCACGACCGAGACGACCACCAGCTGGACGAAGCTGAGCCAACCGAGCCAGTACGCCAGCGGGATGGTCGCCAGGGCGGCGAAGCGCACCAGATCCATCCCGATCATCACCGGTACCTTCCGGCGGAACTCCACCCACGGCCCGAGCGGCACCGCGACCACAGCCCCGACGGCCAGACCCGCAGCCGCCAGCAACGACACCTGGCCGGGCCCGGAATGCAGTACCAGGATCGCGATCAGTGGGAACGCGTCGAAGGCGAACCAGGTGCCGACCGTGCTCACGGCGTACGAGGTCCACAACCAGCCGAACTGCCGCCCCAACCCGCGCTCACTCACCGGAGGATCAAACCGCGTCACCCTGCCCCGCCTCAAACAACCGCCGATCCGGCGAGCCACAACCCGGCGTTGTGCGGGACCTCGGAGGCTGTAGAACAGACGGCGTGGATCTCGACGCCGTCCGTACCTTCGTCGCGGCCGCGTCCGCAGGCAAATTCCAGGAAGCCGCCGACGACCTCCGAATCACCCAGCAGGCCGTCTCCAAACGCATCGCTGCCCTCGAGAAGCACCTAGGCGTCAAGCTCTTCACCCGTACTGCGCGTGGCGCCCAGCTCACCCTCGACGGCCAGACGTTCCTCCCCCACGCCCAGGCACTCCTGCACGCTGAGCAGCAGGCGCTCGCGTCGGTGAAACCCGGCAACCGCCCACTGCGCGTCGACGTGATCGGCGGCTTCCTCGCCCCCGCCGTCCTGGTCCGTGACTTCCACCGCGAACACCCGACGGTCGCCCTCGACATCGTCAACCTCCCCAACGGCGCCGCCGCCATCGAAGCAGTCCGCGAAGGCACCATCGACGCCACCTTCCGAGCCCTCCACAATCCGATTGATGCCCGCCTGAGCAGCGTGCGGGTGTTCGACGAACCGCTCCAACTCCTCACCGGACCGGCCCACCCCCAAGCAGACGCCGCCGCACTCAGTCCTACGGATCTGAAGGGCCAGAGCATCTGGATGCCCGGCAACATCGCCGGCACCGAGTGGGCCGCGTACTACGACGACCTGGCCGCCGAGTTCGGCTTCACGATCGACACGGCCGGACCCAACTTCGGCCTCGACGCCATGCTCGACGCGATGGCCGAGCAACCCGACCGCGCCACCTTCGTCGGTGAACTTACCCGCTTCCGCTGGCCGACCGACTACGACCTCCGCCGCATGGACCTCCACAACCCCACCCCCGTCTACCCCCACTCCCTCATCTGGCGCACCACCAACCCCCACCCCTCCCTCACCACCCTCCGCACCCACCTCCTCCACACCCGCCATCCCACCCCGCCCCCGACCTGGCCGGCCCCTCCCCATTTGGGTGGTTAACCCCTCAGCTTGTGGGTTGTCACCCCTGATTCCGGGGTGGCAACCCACCATTTGAGGGGTTAACCACCCAAATGTCGTGCGGTGGGGTGGGGGCCATCGCCGACTGACTGCCCGACGTATGGTCGGGGCGTGGCGACCAAGCGGAGGATCAGCGCGCATGAGGCGCGGGCGCTTCGGTTGCAAGGGGCGACCGGGGCGCTGGCGACGGCCGCGATCGCTGCGATGGACGAGAAGCTGCCGTGGTTCGGCAAGTTGTCGGCGCAGGATCGGTCCTGGATCGGGCTGGTCGCGCAGTCCGGGATCACCGCGTTCGTCGACTGGTTCCGCGATCCCGAGGCGCACTCCTCGATGCCGACCAGGATGTTCGGGTCGGCGCCGCGTGAGTTCACCCGGGTCATCTCGCTGCATCAGACCGTCGATCTGCTCCGCACCACGATCGAGATGATCGAGCAGACGATCGGCGACCTGCTCCCGGCAGACGACGTACCGGCCGTCCGCGAGTCGATGCAGCGGTACGCCCGTGAGGTCGCCTTCGCCGCCGCCACCATCTACGCCCAAGCCGCCGAGATGCGCGGTGCCTGGGACGCACGCCTCGAAGCACTCGTCGTCGACTCGGTCATCCGCGGCGAGGCCGACGAGTCGGTACGATCCCGCGCCTCCGCCCTCGGCTGGACCGGCACCAGTACCACCGGAGGCACCTCGTCGGAGGTGGCCGTGGTCGTCGGGCGGGCCCTCGAGGCCGAGTCCGGCAGCGCGAACGTGGCGGACGCAGTACGGCATGCGGCCCGTGAAGCGGGAGCCGACGCCCTGTGCGCGATGCAAGGCGACCGGCTGGTGGTGGTACTCGGTGGTACGAGCAAACCTGTCGAGATCGTACAAAAACTGGCGGGCTGGTTTGGACCCGGACCGATCGTCGTCGGGCCGGTCGTGAAGGACCTGATGTCGGCCGTCACGAGTGCCCGGGCAGCCGTCGCCGGCCTCCGCGCGGCACCCGCCTGGCCGGGCGCTCCGAGGCCGGTCCAGGCCGACGAACTGCTACCCGAGCGGTCGCTGTCCGGCGACGGTCATGCCCGCCGGCAACTCGCCTCGGACGTCTACGGCCCGCTCACAATGGGCGACGGGGTACTGCTCGACACCGTTTCGGCCTACCTTGACTCGGGCGGTTCGATCGAGGCGACGGCCCGCGCGATGTTCATCCACGCCAATACCGTCCGGTACAGGTTGAAGCGTGTGGGCGAACTCACGGGCTACCTGCCGTCGAATCCCCGCGACGCTTTCACGTTACGTGTCGCACTGACCCTCGGGCGCCTGCTCAACCCGGAGCCCGGATCCGCGTTTTTGTAGGAACCCTACAAAGTCCTGCGGGTAGAATTCGTGCTGCTTTGTGCTCCACGATCCGGCTGCCTCAGGGAGAGTTGTTCTCGTGCTCGTCATCGCTGCGCCCGGACAGGGCGCCCAGACCCCAGGATTCCTCGAGCCGTGGCTGGCCGACCCCGTCTTCGAGAACCGGCTGAACTGGCTGTCGGCCGTCGCCGGTCTCGACCTCGCCCACTACGGCACCAAGGCCGACGCCGAGACGATCCGGGACACCGCGATCGCCCAGCCGCTGCTGGTCGCCGCCAGCATGCTGTCCGCGCTGGCGCTGTTCCCGCACCCGGGCGACTCCTTCGAGAAGATCGGCGCGCTGGCCGGCCACAGCGTCGGTGAGATCGCCGCCGCCGTCGGCGCGGGCGTCATCACCGGTGAGCAGGCGATGGTGCTGGTCCGCGAACGCGGCAAGGCGATGGCAGCCGCGTCGGCGCTGACCCCGACCTCGATGACCGCTGTGCTCGGCGGCGACCGCGAGGAGATCCTCGCCAAGCTCGAGAAGTACGGGCTGACCGCCGCGAACGACAACGGCCCCGGCCAGATCGTCGCCGCCGGTACGGTCGAGGAGCTGGCAGCGTTCCAGGCCGACCCGCCGGAGAAGACCCGGCTGATCCCGCTGTCAGTGGCCGGCGCCTTCCACACCAAGCACATGGAGCCGGCCGTCCAGACGCTGGCCGGTTACGCGCGCTCCATCACCACGCACGACCCGCGCACCCGGCTGATCTCGAACCGTGACGGCCAGATCGTGCACGACGGCCGCGACGTCCTGCGCCGGCTGGTCCAGCAGGTCAACGCGCCGGTCCGCTGGGACCTGTGCATGCAGACGATGGCCGACCTGCAGGTCACCGGCATCCTGGAGATGACCCCGGCAGGCACGCTGACCGGGATCGCCCGGCGCGCGCTCAAGGGGGTCGAGGTGTTCGCGCTGAAGACGCCGGACCAGCTCGACGACGCCCGCGCGTTCGTGGACAAGCACGGCAGCCCGTCCGAGATCAACGCGTCGCCGACCTGGCGGCTGCTGGTCTCGCCGATGAAGGGCACCTTCACCCGTGAGGGTCAGATCACCCGCGAGGCGGGCGACACCGTCGAGGCCGGTGAGGTGGTCGCGCTGGTGAAGAGCCTGCGCGACGAGGTCGAGGTCCGCGCGCCGCATGGTGGCAGCGTGGTCGAGTGGCTGGTCGAAGAAGGCGACCCCGTCGCCCCTGGACAGCCGCTCGTGCGGCTGCACCCGAGTGGAGTGAACTGACATGGGCGGACAGATCGCAGAGTCGACCGGAGCGGCGCACGCCGCAGTACTGGGCCTCGGCTCGTACCGGCCGCGCAGAGTGGTGCCGAACTCGGAGATCCTGGAGCAGATCGACTCCAGCGACGAGTGGATCCAGACCCGCTCCGGGATCAAGGAGCGGCGCTGGGCGTCCGAGGACGAGACCATCCTGATGATGTCGACGAACGCGGCCAAGGAGGCCCTCGCCGACTCCGGTATCGACCCCGCGCAGATCGGCTGCGTCATCACCGCGACCGTCACGCACCTGTACCAGACCCCCGCGATCGCGACCCAGATCGCCGTCGCGGTCGGCGCCCCGACGGCTGCCGCGTTCGACGTGTCGGCCGCCTGCGCCGGGTTCTGCTACGGCATCGCGATGGCCAACGACCTGGTCCGCGGCGGCAGCGCGAAGTACGTGCTGGTGATCGGCGTGGAGCGGCTCAGCGACATCACCGACCGGACCGACCGCGGGACGGCGTTCATCTTCGCCGACGGCGCCGGTGCGGCCGTGGTCGGACCGTCCGACGAGCCTGGCATCGGCCCGGTCGTCTGGGGTTCGGACGGCACCCAGCACCTGGTGATCAGCCAGAAGGAGTCCTGGGTCGAGGCACACGGCAGCTACCAGTGGCCGAACCTCACGATGGACGGCAACCCGGTCTTCCGCTGGGCGTCCTTCGAGATGGCCAAGACCGCGCAGCAGGCGCTCGACGTCGCGGGCGTGAAGCCCGAGGACCTCGACCTGTTCATCCCGCACCAGGCGAACATGCGGATCACGGACGCGATGCGGCGCACGCTGAAGCTGCCGGACAGCGTCAAGGTGGCCCGCGACATCGAGCGGCAGGGCAACACGTCGGCCGCGTCGATCCCGCTCGCGATCGCCACCATGCGCGAGAACGGCGAGGCGAAGAGCGGGGACCTCGCGCTCATCATCGGCTTCGGCGCGGGACTCACGTACGCCGCTCAGGTGGTCCGGCTCCCGTAGTACGGGACGTAGTAGCCCATAGTTGTCCGGGGCGGCTCAGGTGGCCGACTCCGGTTCGCAGTACCGACAGAGCACGTAGCTGAAAGGGAAACACACAGATGGCCAGCACCGAAGAGATCCGCTCCGACCTCGCCGAGATCGTCAACGAGATCGCCGGCATCCCGGTCGAGGACGTCCAGCTGGACAAGTCCTTCACCGACGACCTCGACGTCGACTCGCTCTCCATGGTCGAGGTCGTCGTGGCCGCCGAGGAGAAGTTCAGCGTCAAGATCCCCGACGACGAGGTCAAGAACCTGAAGACCGTCGGTGACGCCGTCGCGTTCATCGAGCGCGCGCAGAACGGCTGATCGAGTCCCTTCAGGATTCGATCGTGCTGGCAGCCGTCGCGGGCTCACCGGACCTCAGAGTCCGGTGAGCCGCCGCTCCAGCAGCCCCCGCCGGTACGCCGTACCGGTCTCCCCCACTCGCTGACACGCCGAAGGATGAGGTAACCATGTCGAAGACCCGAGTCGTCATCACCGGGCTCGGAGCGACGACCCCGGTCGGGGGCGACGTCGCCAGCACCTGGGAGGCGCTGCTGGCCGGCAAGTCCGGGGCGAAGCTGCTCACCGCCGACTGGGTCGAGGAGCTGCCGGTCAAGATCGCCGCTCCCGCCGCTGTCGAGCCCACCGAGATCATCGAGCGGGTGAAGGCCCGCCGGCTGGACCGCAACGCGCAGTTCGCCGTCGTCGCCGCCCGCGAGGCCTGGGCCGACTCCGGCCTGGCCGACGTCGAGCTGGACAAGACCCGTCTCGGCGTGGCGATCGCCACCGGGATCGGCGGCCTGATGACCACGCTGGCCAACTACGACCTGCTGCAGAAGGGCCCGCGCCGGGTCTCACCGCTGGCGATCCCGATGCTGATGCCGAACTCGGCGGCCGCCAACGTGGGTCTCGAGCTGGGCGCGCTGGCCGGCGTACAGACTCCGGTATCGGCCTGCGCGTCGAGCAACGAGGCCATCTCGCTGGCCGCCGACCAGATCCGTCTGGGCCGCGCCGACATCGTCGTCGCTGGTGGCGCCGAGGGTTCGATCGCCGGCCTGCCGCTGGCCGCGTTCGGCCAGATGATGGCGCTGAGCAAGCGCAACGACGACCCCGAGCGCGCGTCCCGGCCGTGGGACGTCGACCGCGACGGCTTCCTGCTCGGTGAAGGCGCCGGTGTGCTGGTACTGGAGTCGTACGAGCACGCGGTCGCCCGTGGCGCCAAGATCTACGCCGAGTTCGCAGGCGCCGGCATCACCGCCGATGGCCACGACATCGTCCAGCCGGACCCGACCGGTTCGGGCGCCGAGCGCGCGATGCTGCAGGCACTGCGCGAGGGCGACCTGGCCACCGGCGACATCGTGCACATCAACGCGCACGCGACCTCGACCCCGGCCGGTGACGTCGCCGAGGCGATCGCGATCCGCAAGGCGCTCGGCAAGGTCGCCGACACCGCCGTGGCGACCGCGCCGAAGTCGATGATCGGCCACCTGCTCGGCGCGGCCGGAGCGGTCGAGTCGATCGCCACCGTGCTCGCCCTGCACCACCGGCTGGTACCGCCGACGATCAACCTGGACAAGGTCGACGACGGTGTCGAACTCGACATCGCGACCGAGCCGCGCAAGCTGGCTGACGGGGACATCGCGGCACTGAACAACTCCTTCGGCTTTGGCGGCCACAACGTCGCCCTTGCCTTCAAATCAATCTGATGCAGTAAGTCGGTCTGATTCACGACGGGCCGGGGCTTTCCGCCCCGGCTCGTCTCAGGTCCGCGGCCCTGAGCCCGGATGCAGTCCGCACCCTTCTGACCCGGGAGATGCCCATGACCACCGCCCCTGTGAAGCCGGCCAAGCTGCCGCGCGAAGAGGATCCCCGCAATCCGGTCTCCCGGCTCACCGCCTTGTTCGACCCGGGCACGCTCGAGCTGATCACTCCCGACAATCTGTCCGGGATGCTGGCGGCTCGGGGCACGATCGCCGGCGCCCCGGTGATCGCGTTCTGCTCGGACGCCACCGTGATGGGCGGCGCGATGGGTGACGAGGGCTGCGAGGTCGTCGTCGAGGCGTATCGGGTGGCTCGCGAGGAGGAGCTGCCGATCATCGGGTTGTGGCACTCCGGTGGGGCGCGGCTGGCCGAGGGTGTGCTGTCGCTACATGCGGTCGGCAAGATCTTCTACGAGATGACGCAGGCTTCCGGCAAGATCCCGCAGATCTCCGTCGTACTCGGCCCGGCCGCCGGCGGCGCGGCGTACGGGCCTGCTTTGACCGACATCGTGATCCTCGGGCCGGAGGGGCGGATCTTCGTCACCGGGCCGGATGTGGTCCGGTCGGTGACCGGCGAGGACGTCGACATGCTGCGGCTGGGCGGTCCTGAGCCGCACGGGCGTCGGTCTGGGGTCGTGCACATCACCACGGACTCCGAGGCTGCGGCGATCGAGAAGGCTCGTCGGTTGGCGGATCTGTTCGCTAACCCTGGGTCGGTATCGGCTGAGGTCTCGGACACGGATCTGTCGGGGTTGTTGCCGGAGTCGGCCAAGCGTGCGTACGACGTGCATCCGTTGGTCGGCGGGGTGCTTGACGAGGAGTCCGGTGTCGAGCTGCATCAGCGGTGGGCGCCGAACATCGTCACGACCCTTGGGCGGCTTGGCGGTCGTACGGTCGGGGTGATCGCGAACAACCCGCTGCGGCTGGGTGGATGTCTGGACGCGTTGTCGGCGGAGAAGGCTGCCCGGTTCGTGCGGATGTGCGATGCGTTCGGGGTGCCGATGGTGGTGCTGGTCGACGTACCGGGGTACCTGCCGGGTGTCGGTCAGGAATGGGACGGCGTCGTACGCCGGGGAGCCAAGCTGCTGCATGCCTTCGCCGAGTCGGTCGTGCCGCGCGTCACGCTGGTGACCCGCAAGACCTACGGTGGCGCGTACATCGCGATGAACGCACGCTCGCTCGGGGCGACTCGGGTGTTCGCCTGGCCGCGCGCCGAGGTGGCCGTGATGGGCGCGGTCGCCGCGATCCGCATCCTGCACCGCCGCCGGCTGGCCGAGGTCGAGCCAGACCTGCGCCCGCAGGTCGAGGCCGAGCTGGCCGCCGAACACGAGAAGATCGCCGGCGGCATCGAACGAGCCCGCCAGATCGGCGTCGTCGACGAAATCGTCGAGCCGAGTGCTACCCGGTCAGCGCTGGCCGCCGCGATCGCAGCCGCTGAGTCCGGCGGCCGCGTCCGCGGCAAGCACGGCAACATCCCGCTGTAGTTCAGCGCTTGTGTACCGCCGGCCTCCTGAGGGAACCGGCGGTGCCATCGCCTGCGTCGACACAGGCGAGCATTCGACTGAACTCACGGAGGAACCACCGCCCATGCGCAAACCCTTCTTCGCCGCCGCCGTCACCGCTGCGGTCGTCGGCTCCACTCTCGTCGCCCTGCCTGCCGGCGCGGCGGTAGGAGACGTACCGACCGACTGCGCGGTGTACACCACCGCCTACCGCTCCGACGGCCAGCGACTGTCCTACGGGTATGACGCCCGCAAGACGAGCATTACCTCGTACCCCGGCGACAAGCTGGCCTGGGTGCCGTCCGCGCAGCAGCAGATCGGTGCGGCCGGTGATACCGACTTCTTCGTCAGCAGCGAGTTGGTCACGCACCCGACCGACGGCTACCTGTACGACCTGGAGCGCCAGGGTGAGCGGACGAACGGCGTCTGGAAGATGACCAAGAACACGGCCACCCGGATGGCGTCGGGCTTCGCCGGCACCCGGATCCTCACCAACGGCACCTATCTGTACCGCGTCGCGGGTACCTCCCTCTACCGCTACAAGGTCAGCTATACGAACGGCAAGTACGTGGTGTCCGCGCCGACCACGCTGCGGACGACCAGCTGGGACTCGGTCAAGACGCTGACCTACGAGCGCACCGAAGGCACCGGCAGCGCGGCGGTCGACGTACTGATCGGCACGAAGACCAACGGTGAGCTGAAGGAGTGGCGGATCAACCTGGCCAACCCGGCCACGATCGGCTCCACCGTCCTGCAGTCGACTGGGTGGGCCGGGTTCGGCAGCTTGAGCAGTGGCTACTGCCAGTCGCACCAGGCGGGGCGGCCGTTGATCGGCATCACCACCGCGGGGGCGGCGTCGATCTACTTCGACGCGAACCAGAGCGATCGAATCGGCACCGACATCAAGGGCGGGTCGCTCGGCTCGCTGGGCTGGACGGCCAAGAGCTACGGCCAGTAGGTCAACACGAAGGGCGCGGACCCTGGGGTCCGCGCCCAGCTCGGGTGCGGTCAGTGCCAGAAGGTGGTGAGGTGCTCGGCGGCGGCTTTGCCTTGGTCGTAGCCGGCTTGGGCGGCGGGTGGGCGTCTCGAGAGGTCCATCATGTTGCTGCCGAATGCTTCGAGGGCGTTGGCGTCCGGGAGGATGGTCTCCACCGTGCTGCCACCGGCTTGTAGTTCGTCGATCTGGGCTGCCAGGTGCATGTTCCACTCTTCCGGCGCTCGGGATCTGCCACCGAAGGGTGAGAGCACCAGCACGCCTTCGTAGCCGGCTGCTAGATCGGCGTTCTCGCTGGAGCGGCGGTAGCCGCCGTCGATGTAGCGGCTGTCGCCGATGGCGTACGGCGGGCCGCTGGCGGTGCTTGCGGCGATGGCGTCGGCTAGGTCGACTCCGCTGTGTCGGTCGAACACGACCGGTTCGCCGGTACGAGCGTCAACTGCCGTGACGTGCACCAACTGTTGCGGCCAGTCCTGGCTGGGCAGCCGCGCGGCGACGGTAGCGCGCCATTGCGTCGACCACGAACCATCCGACGCGGCATCGATCTCAAGCGCCGACGCGCCAAGCCGACGGCGCATGTCAGCCGGCCCCTCAGCCGTGGCGATGATCTCGCCCGTCCGCTGCAAATGGTCAACCCGCGGCGGCCCACCAGCGTTGGACGGACGTTGCTGGGGTGTGGCGGTGAGAATGTCTGCCAGCAGTTGGGTTGGATTGGTGCTGGTGAGCTGAGCCGCAGCGGTCGCGCCTGCAGAAGTACCGATGATCAGGTCGGCGTCGGTCACATCCACCCCGGCCTCGAACAACCCGGCGGCAACGCCGATCAGCCAGGCGTTGCCTGCCGATCCCCCGCCACCGAGTACCAATGCACGCATGAGAGTCGCCTTTCATCGAATCGGCGCAAACGAAAAGGCGCGGACCCTGGGGTCCGCGCCCTTTCACGTGGTGCGGCCGCTGTGTGTGACAACCGGGGGTGTCCCGACACCCGGTGGCCCAGCGGCCACTTCTATCTCCCGATGATCGGGAAGCTTGTTCATAGCATCGTGCAAATCGAGCCAGTTGTCCTGCCCTCACGGGCTTTCTTCTGAACTTCTCAGGTTCCGCTCAGACCACCTGATGCAGCCAGCGCACGGGAGCCCCGTCACCGGCGTACCGGAACGGTTCGAGCTCGTCGTCCCACGGCCGGCCGAGCAGCCGCTCGACCTCCTCGGTCAGATCCGCCTCGCCGCTGGCCGCCTTCAGCATCGCTGCCTTCAGCCGCTCCTCGGGCACCATGATGTCGCCGTGCACCCCGGTGGTCGCGTGGAAGACGCCGAGCGTCGGCGTGAAGGAGTACCGCTCGCCCTCGACCCCGTTGCTGGGTTCTTCGGTGACCTCGAAGCGCAGCTTCTGCCACCCGCGCAGAGCGGACGCCAGCTTCGCCGCCGTACCGGCCTCGGCCTGCCACGACAGCTCTGCCCGGTACGTTCCCTGCGCCGCGGGCTGTGGCGTCCAGTCGAGTTTCACGGGCACGCCTAAGATGCCGCCCGCTGCCCACTCAACATGAGGGCACAACGCTGACGGCACGGTGTGGACGTATAGAACGCCACGAGTCGTCGCCACCGGGACCTCCTGTGTTCGAGCTGCGCCTTCCCCAGCGTTCTCGAACAACCACCGTCGATCCCGGACGGCGAGGTCCATACTGCACCACCCACCCCGCCAACACCAGCAACCTCGCCGCGTCAACCACATCACCATCGTGTCGCGATCCGGAACCATGCGGTCCGCAACCATCGCACCGCCGCGCCGCCCTGTCCTTCCAACTTGAGCGTATCCGCGGCTCGCCCGGATCGGAGGAAGTTGTCCACAGGCGTCAGACCGAGGAGCGGATCACCAGCTGGGTCGGCAGGATGAGGGGGGTGGGGTGGTCGCCGGCCATCAGGGCCAGGAGCATGCGGGCCATTTCTCGGCCCAGGGCGTGGATGGGTTGGTTGACTGTGGTGAGGGGTGGGTCGGTGTGGCGGGCGCTGGAGATGTCGTTGAAGCCGACGATGGCGACGTCGCCGGGGACCGAGCGGCCTGCGCGGGCCAGCACGCGGAGGGCGCCGATGGCCATCTGGTCAGAGGCGATGAAGACGGCGTCCAGGTCGGGGGCACGGTCGAGCAGCCTGGTCATCGCGGCGTTGCCGCCGTCTTCGCTGAACTCGCCGTCCTCGGTCAAGCCGCTGCCGAGGCCGGCCACGGCTAGTGCGTCCTGGTAGCCCTGCAGTCTGGCCATGCCTGCGCCTTCATCCAGTCGGCCGGTGATGGAGGCGATCTTGCGGCGGCCGGCCTGGACGAGATGCTCGGTGGCGAGTCGGGCGCCTCCGCGGTTGTCGGCATCTACGTAGTACCGCGGCTCGAAGTTCAGCGGGCGGCCGCCGAAGACGACCGGCACGGAGGCGCTGTCGGCGATCGCCGCGAGCGGGTCGTCGCCGTGGAGGGACATCAGCATCACGCCGTCGGCCTGCCTGGTACGCAGCAACTGCTCCAGTCGCGCCTGGCCCCGCGAAGACGTGGCCAGCGACAGCATCAGCTCCAGCTCGGTCTCCTCCAGTACGGAGTTGACGCCGACGACGACCTCGGCGAAGAACGGGTCCGCGAACATCGCCGGATCGTCACCCGAGATCGCCAGCACGACCGACCCCGCCTGCTGGGTCGCCAGCGCGCGGGCCGTGGCGTTGGGCACGTACCCGAGGTCGTCGACGGCCCGGCGTACCGCCTCGCGCTTGGCGCGGCTGACGTGCGGCGCGTTGTTGATCACCCGGGACGCCGCCGATCGCGACACCCCGGCGCGCTCGGCGACCTCGTCGAGGGTCGGTTGCCGCCTGGGCGTCTCGATCGTCACCTGGTCGTTCTCCTTCACCTTGCCTGATCGAGACTGTATCTCCGTCACGAGATTTGGGAGCGCTCCCAGTCCCATGGACGCCGAGGCCTCGGTGACGCCGCTGAGTCAGCGTCGGGCGGGAAACTGGGAGCGCTTCCAGCCGACCATAGGCCTCCGAGCGGCCGTTGTGAAGAGCAGGTTTACCGCTTGTTTCAGTCTTGACACGCCCAGACGGCCTCGGCACCATGCACAGGGACGCCGCTGATCCTTTGGCCAAATCTGAAAGCGCTCCCAGCGCGATCCCTCCGGAGGCAGCTGCATGACCACACTCCGAAGGCGCTCAGTGACCACCCTGACCGCCTTCCTTCTCCTTCCAGCGACTCTCGTCCCGGCGACCCTCGCCGTTCAGGCCGCGGCGGCCGACGGCCCGCAGTACGAGCGGATTCTGAACGGGAACTTCGACAGCGGCGTCAACAGTCCGTGGTGGACCAGCGGGAACACGCCGTCGGCCGTCACCGACGGGCGGCTGTGCGCGCAGGTCCCCGGCGGCACCGTGAACGTGTGGGACTCGATGATCGGCCAGGACGACGTGCCGGTGGAGAGCGGCCAGCCCTACACACTGCGCTTCGAGGCATCGGCCAGCGAGGCGACCATGTTCCGGGCGGTCGTCCAGACCGCGTCCAAGCCAACGGCGACCGTGCTGAACGAGACCGTCAACGTGACGACCACCGCGCAGACGTTCACCTTCACCGGGACGTCGCCGACCACCGCGGAGCACACCCAGGTCACCTTCCAGGCCGGCGGCGGCAGCACGCCCTACACGCTGTGTCTGGACAACATCTCGTTCGTCGGCGGTGTCGTGCCACCTGGTGGGGTACGGGACTTCGGCTCTCCGGTCCGGGTCAACCAGCTCGGCTACCTGCAGAGCGGGCCCAAGCGGGCCACCTACGTCACCGACGAGACCAGCCCGCTCGACTGGCGACTGCTCGACACCGCGGGCAGCGTCGTTGCCCAAGGCAAGACCAAGCCGCATGGCGTCGATGCGATGTCCGGTACCAACGTCCAGCTGATCGACTTCAACCGGTACCGCGGCACCGGCGACGGCTATCGCCTGGCAGTCGGTGACCAGCTCAGCGAGCCCTTTGCTATCGGCAACGGCATCTACAAACCGCTGGCCCAGGACGCGCTCGAGTACTTCTACAACAACCGCAGCGGCATCCCGATCGAGGCCCAGTACGTCGGTGCTGAACACGCTCGCGATGCCGGGCATCTGGGCGTCGCGCCGAACAAGGGTGACACCTCAGTCCCTTGTTTCCCCGGGACCTGCACGTACAGCCTCGACGTGCGGGGTGGCTGGTACGACGCGGGTGACCACGGCAAGTACGTCGTCAACGGGGCGCTGGCGGCGTGGCAGTTGCTCGATCAGTACGAGCAGTCCGGTGACGAGACGCTGAAGATTCCTGAAGCAGGCAACAAGATTCCCGATGTGCTGGACGAGGCGAAGTGGGAGATCGACTTCCTGCTCCGGATGCAGGCGCCGTCCGGGATGGTGCACCACAAGATCCACGACGAGAAGTGGACCGGGCTGCCACTCAAGCCGGCCGACGATCCGCAGCAGCGCTACCTCTACCCGCCGTCGACGGCCGCCACGCTGAACGTCGCCGCGGTCGGTGCCCGCTGCGCGCGGGTCTATGCGAAGTGGGACAAGGACCTGGCCGCGCGATGCCTCACAGCAGCGACCAAGGCATGGAGTGCGGCGAAGGCCAACCCGGCTGTCTATGCGCCCGCTGGCGGCGAGGGCGGTGGCGCGTACGACGATGTGAAGGTCACCGACGAGTTCTCTTGGGCCGCGGCCGAGCTCTTCGCGACGACCGGCAAGCAGTCGTACAAGAAGGCGATCACGACGCATCTCAAGGCGGCGGACGGTTTCTCGTGGCAGGAGACGGGCGGGCTGGCCGACCTCGCACTCGCGCGGGTGCCGCGGCGGCTCTCTCCGGTTGAGTACTTGGGCTTGGTCATCCGGATTGCGAGGGTCGCGGACAAGTACCTGGCTGATCTGCGATCGCAGGGATACGCCAACCCGTACCTCCCGGCGGACGGCAAGTACGTCTGGGGGTCGAACAGCGCGGTCGCCAACAACGCGATGATCATGGCGACGGCATACTCGCTGACTAGGCTGCCGAAGTACCGGGACGGCGCGTTGGAGTCGCTGGACTATCTGCTCGGGCGGAACGCGATCAACCAGTCGTACGTGACCGGGTACGGCGAGCGGGACAGCCACAACCAGCATCACCGGTTCTGGGCGAAGTCGCTCGACCCGGCGCTGCCGTCGCCTGCTCCTGGAGCGATGGCGGGCGGGCCGAACTCGGGGCTGCAGGATCCGGTGGCGCAGCGCGGGCTTCAAGGGTGTGCGCCGGCGACCTGTTATCTCGACAACATCGGTTCCTACTCGACCAACGAAGTCGCGGTGAACTGGAATTCGGCGCTGGCGTGGATCACGGCCTTCGCAGACAGCCAGTCACCCAGGCAGCAGAAGACGCAGGCTCTGCTTGCGAGTCCGGTTGACCTGACGAGTGGGTTCTACGTCAATCCTGACTCGACGCCCAAGGCGTGGGTGAACAGCCACGGGAGTGACTCGCGGGCTTCGACGATCAACACCAATATCGCGAGCAGGCCGACGGCGAAGTGGTTCGGCAATCCGCCGGCCGGTACGACGATCGGCGCGATGGTTGGTGGGTACGTTGGGGCCGCCGATAACGCGGACAAATTGCCGGTACTGGTCGCGTACAACCTGCCCGGGCGGGATGCGTGTGGTGGGCACTCGGGTGGGGGCGCGGGGTCGCCGGCGGCGTACCGGAGTTGGATCGCTGCGTTCGCTGACTCGATCGGTGCTCGGCCGGCGGTCGTGGTGATCGAGCCGGACGCGTTGGGTGATTTCGAGTGCATGACGGCGGCGCAGATTGCCGAGCGCAACGGGATGCTTGCCTTCGCCACCCAGCAGTTCCACGATCGGGCGCCTAACACCTGGGCGTATCTCGACGCGGGCAACGCGGGTTGGGTGCCGGCGGCAACGATGGCTGCTCGGCTGCAGGGGGCGGGGATCGCTAATGCGCGTGGGTTCGCGGTGAACGTGTCGAACTACTACACGACCAGCGCGTCGGTGACGTACGCCAACAACGTGCGGTCCAGCCTCGGTACGGCGAAACCGTTCGTCATCGATACCAGCCGGAACGGCAACGGCTCCAACGGCGAGTGGTGCAACCCAGCCGGCCGCAAGCTCGGCACTCCGAGCCAAATCGGTGGCGGCGCCGAGATGCTGCTCTGGATCAAGGTGCCCGGTGATTCGGATGGTCCGTGCGGGATTGCTCCCACCACTCCGGCTGGCCAGTTCAACCCAGACCTGGCAGTTCGCCTGATCAACGGGACATAAGCAGTCACCTTGAACACCAAACGGCGACCTCGGACAGGAAATATCTTGTCCGAGGTCGCCGTTTGGTGTTCAAGGTCGCCAGTTTCGGCCGGGGTTAGGGGAAGCGGGAGGCCAACGCTATGCAGGCGCCGGCGGCGGCCAGCGTGAAGAGCATGGCGATGCCGGCGAAGCGGGAGGTTACTTCTTTGTCGACCTTGTCGTAGCCGACCGAGGAGCCGATGTCCTTGTAGACGTCTTCGAGTTCACCCGCGGACTCGGCCGTGTAGGCCTCTCCCCCGCTGATCTCGGCGACGCTGCGCAGCTCGGCGCGGTCCGGGGGTACGCGCTGGCGGATGCCGTCCATCTCGATGAAGCCCGAGTCCGTACCGAAGGTGATCGTGTAGACCGGCGTGTGCTTCGCCTTGGCCGCCTGAGCGCCCTCCTGCGCGGTCCGGCCCACCGTCCGCTTGCCGTCGGACAGCATCACGATCCTGGCCGGGGCCGGGTCGTTCGGGTGGTCCGGGTCCGCCGGGACCTGGGTGAGCGCCTGCAGCGAGGTGAAGATGCCCTCACCCGTCGCGGTCGACTCGGCGAGCTCGAGCCCGTCGATCGACCGGAGCACGGTCGCCCGGTCGGTCGTCGGCGGCACGATGATGGACGCCGTCCCGGCGAAGTTGACCAGCGCGACGTTGAACTTGGTCGGCAGCTGGTTGACGAAGTTCTTCGCCGACTTCTTGGCCGCCTCGAGCCGGTTCGGATCGATGTCGGTCGCCATCATCGACAGGGATACGTCGATCGCGACGACGATGGTGGCCCGCTCGCGCGGCACCTTCACCTCGTCCTTGGGCTGCGCGAACGCGATGATGCACGACGCCGTCGCGAACAGGGCCAGTACGACGGCCAGGTGCCGGCGCCACTGCGGCCGGCGCGGCGCAACCCGGTCGAGCAGCGCGATGTTGGTGAACCGCAGCGCGTACTGCGCGCGCCGGTGCTGCAGGAAGATGTACCCGGCGACAACGACCGGGATGAACAGCAGGAACCACAGTCTGGCCGGAGACAGGAACTCCATCAGCGAGCCACTCCCTTCGGCGGTTGGTGCAGGCGGGGCGCCATTCGCCGGTAGGCGAGGACGAACCGCACGGTGTCGGCGACCCAGTCACGGTCGGTCCGCAGGACCAGATGTCCGGCTCCTACCCTACGCAGGGCCGTCCTGGTTCGTTCCCGCTGCGCCAGCGCGGCCGCGGCGAACTCCTCGCGCACCCTGCGCTTGCGGGTGTCGATCTCCCGGATCGCTCCGGTCTCCGGGTCGCCGATCAGGACGACGCCGATGTTCGGCAGTTCCAGCTCGCGCGGGTCGACGATCTCGACCGCGAGCACCTGGTGCTGGGCCGTCAGCTTGCGCATCGAGCGCTCCCAGGACGGTTCCATCCGCTTGTCGATCTCGCCGTCCTCGGGGGTGAGGAAGTCGGACACGATCACCCGCAGGCCGCGCTTGCGCTGGGTCCGGGCCATCGAGTCCAGCGCGCCGGCCAGATCGCTGCGTGCCTGGTGCTCTCCGTGATCGGTCTCCGCGAGCAATGCCCGGAGCAGACCGTAGAGGGCGAGCCGCCCGGACCGGGCCGGCCAGCGGCGCAGGCTCGAGTCGCGCAGCATCAGCCCACCGAAGCGGTCACCGAGCCGGTGGGTCAGGAAGCCGACGGTGGCGACGGCCGCCACGGCCAGCTCGCGCTTCTCCAGTTGCGAGGTGCCGAAGTCCATCGAGGCGGACAGGTCGACCATCGCCCACGTCTCCAGCTCCCGGTCCGCGATCAGGTCGCGGACGTGCGGGACCGTAGTACGGGCGGTCACTGCCCAGTCCATCCGGCGGACGTCGTCGCCGACCTGGTACTCGCGGGCCTCGGCCAGCTCGGTGCCCGGTCCGGGCAGCAGGCCGAGGTGCTCGCCGTGCAGGAAGCCTTCCAGCCGGCGGACGACCGTCAGCTCGAGCCGGCGCAGCGCGCGCTCGGGAGCGAGCTGCGAGATCGTCATCGCAGCCCGCGGGTCTGGTCGGTTGGCCACTAGACGAACTCGGGGCGTCCGCTGCCGTCGGTACCGTCGCGCCAGACCGGCTGCGGCGGCGGGACGGTGGCCAGGATCCGTTCGACCACGGCGCGCGGGTCGATGTTGTCGGCGACCGCGTCGAAGGTCAGCCCGAGCCGGTGTCCCATCACGTCGAGGGCGATCGTCTGGATGTCGCTCGGCAGCAGGTAGTCGCGGCCGTGGATCAGCGCCAGCGCCCGGCCGGCCGACACCAGGCCGAGGGTCGCCCGCGGGCTGACGCCGAGCTCGATGATCGGCTCCAGGTCGGGCAGGTGGAAGTCGGCCGGCGTCCGGGTCGCCATCACCAGGCGGACGGCGTACTCCGCGACCAGGTTGTGCACGAAGACCTGCTCGGCCGAGCGCTGCAGCTCCATGATCGTCTCGGGCTTGAGCACCTGGCGCGCCTGCGGCGGGTCGACGCTCATCCGGCGGAGGATCTCGAACTCCTCGTGCCCGCGCGGGTGCGGTACGTCGATCTTGACCAGGAACCGGTCCCGCTGCGCCTCGGGCAGCGGGTAGACGCCCTCGGACTCGATCGGGTTCTGGGTCGCGATCACGATGAACGGTTTCGGCATCGGGAAGGTCTGGCCGCCGATCGACACCTGCCGCTCGGCCATCAGCTCGAGCATCGCCGACTGCACCTTGGCCGGCGCCCGGTTCACCTCGTCGGCCAGGACGAAGTTCACGAAGGTCGGGCCGAGCTCGATGTCGAACGCCTCGCGGGTCTGCCGGTAGATCCGGGTGCCGACGATGTCGGACGGCACCAGGTCGGGAGTGAACTGGATCCGGGCGAACGAACCACCGACCACCGACGCGAAGGTGCGCACCGCCAGCGTCTTGGCGACGCCGGGCACACCCTCGAGCAGGCAGTGACCCTTGGCGAGCAGCGACACCATCAGCGTCTCGACCATGTGCTCCTGGCCGACGATCACCCGTTTGATCTCGCTGATCGCCTCGCTGACCAGGTGCGACTGCTGGGCCACCGACCCGGTCGGCACAGTGGTTTCGGTCATGCCTGTCCTTCCGGGGTCCACGGTGGACCATGTCTGCGCACGGGAACTGCCACCCATTCCATCAGATCGCCGGACCTGGGCACGCGCGCGCCCCGCCCCGCTCCCCTCCTATCCTGCCCAGCCGCTCAAATCCGAACACTCCCGTACTCCGGCCTGCGGCGACACGGCTACCGGGGATGTGGTGGGATTGGAGGTGATGACCGCGACCGACTCCCAGACCGACACGGCGGTACCGGCGGAGCCCGACACTCCCGCCGAGGTGCCCGCCGAGGCTCCCGCGCGGGCCGTGCCGGAGCCGTTGCCGCTGCTGCCGGAGGACCCGCCGCGGGTCGGCGACTTCTGGCTCCGGGGCCGACTGGGCGCCAACGCCGCTGGCTATCTCTACATCGCCGCCGACGAGTCCGGACGCGGAGCTGTGGTCGCGATGATGACCGAGGGCTCCTCCGACGACGCGGCAGCCCGCGACCGGTTCATCACCGCGGTCGACGAGCTGCCGGACGGCATCGTGCTCGCGCACAACGACGAGGACGACGAGGACGTGGCGCTCTGGGCCGCCATCGGACCGGTCCGCGAGGACGACGGGTCGAGTGCGGCCGCCGACGAGCAGCTGATCGCCGAGCGCCGCGGCGAGGACATCCTCTCGGCGGTCCTGATGGATCGGGTCCCGCCGATCGGCCGGGTCCGCGGGCCGGACTTCCGGCACTACTGGGAGAACCGCCGCCGCCCAGGCCTGTTCCGGCTCTGGCCACTGCCCTGGCCATCTGCGCTGAAGCCCGCCTCCTGGCTCGCGGTGGCGCTCTCGCTGCTGACGATGGCTGTACTGATGGCAGTGGCGATCCTGGTCGCGTGGTTGATGTTCCGCCACGCGCCCGAGGTTGACCCCGAACCGCTCATTCCGCCGCCGGACCGCACCTTCACGGTCACGGTCACGCCGACCACCCCGCCACCCGGCACGGGCGGCACGGAAAGCCCGGCCACGCCCGGTGGCAGTCCGTCGGAGAGCACCACCGTTCCGCCGCCAGGCTCACCCGGTACGGGCTCCCCCGGCGGCACCCCGCAGCCCGGCGACCGGTTCTAGCTCGACCGGTTCTGGCTCGCGGGGCTGGGCTTCGCGGGCCGGAGCAGGCTCACCAGCCCGATCAGGCTGACGACCGCCCAGCTGCCTTCCAGCAGCAGGAAGCCCCAGGAGCTCTCGACGGCGGCGATCACCGCCAGTACCGCCGAACCGATCAGGTTCAGCAGTTGGTACGACAGGGTCTTCTGCTCGAGCCGTCCCGCCTGCGCGGCCGCGAAGGCCACCAGCACGGTCAGGGCACCAACGATCTCGATCACATCGACGACATGCATCAGCTCGGCCCCTCCAGGGACCGGCGTCGTCTTGTCGGGAACCGGGTACGGCGCCTTCTCGTCCGGAGGCCCACCGGATCGGCGGGCCTCCGTCCAGAGTACCTACAACGCGAGCCGGATCGCAGTTGCCTTCGTCACCAACTGGGTGGCCGCGGCCGGCGAGATCTTCTTCACCGATTGAGCTGCTTTCACCTCGACCACGAACGCGATCAGCAGCACCTTCGCCACCGGCTTGTTGTTGGCCTTGATCGCGGTCCGGGCCTTCTCCAGCTTCAGTACCAGCGACGTCTCGAGCGCCTTCTGCAGGTGCAGCGCCTTCACGTCGGCGATCAGGTTCGTCAGCATCTTGTCCGGGCTCGGCGGCGCGACGGTCTCGGCGAACTCGACCGACCCCGCGTCACAGTTCGCGCCGAGCGGCCGGGGCTGCAGCCTTTGGTCGTCCAAGGTCGTGCAGTTCGCGACCGGTACTCGTCCACCGAGTGGGCTGGTCGCAGCGGGCAGCCGGCCTTCCGGGTAGCCGTTCGACAAGGCGCCGAGTTGCGGATCGGCGGTCGTGACGAGGTCGGAGGCGATGGTGCTGCAGGTGGCGTCCCGTAGTACGGAGAAGCCGCCTGACACACCATGGAAGGCGCCGCCGACGCCGGCGCACGCAGTACCGGTGATCGGTAGGACGAGGGCGCTGCGGCTGATGGCTACCGTGGCGGACGGTACGGCGGCGATGTGCGCGCCCGTCGTCGCCTTGTCGTCGGCCATCGTCACGTGGGTGAGGTCGACGTTCGTCGCGGTGGTGAAGTTCAGTCCGCCGCCCGTGGTCGCGGTGTTGCCGTTGACGGTGCTGTTCAGCAGGCTCGCCGCGATCGCCGAGATCCGCGCGCCACCACCGGTACCGGCCGCCGGTACGACGGAGTTGTCGTTGATCGTCGCCTTGTCGAACTTGACCGACTCCGCGGCCAGGTCGAGGCCGGCGCCGTTGGCCGCGTGGTTCCCGTAGTACTTGCCGCCGTCGAACGCGGCCTGGTACGCGAAGCCGACCTTGACGCCGCCGCCGTTGCCGGTCGCGGTGTTGCCGGAGATGATCGGCTGGAAGCCGCTGACCGAGCCGGCGCTGAAGGCGTACACGCCGCCTCCGTCGGTACCGGCCGTGTTGTTCTGGATCTCGTTCGAGTCCAGAGACATCGACGACGTCGGAACCACGTCCGGGCCAACCGTGAGGAAGGCCAGGCCGCCGCCGCGCTGCGCCGCCGTGTTGCCGATGAAGCTGCCCTTGTAGTCGCTGAAGTCGCCGACGCTGATGGCCGCGCCACCACCGTCACCGGCCGAGATGTTGTTGTCGATCGGTGTCCGGTCGATATACGTCGATGCGGTGTTGCCGCCGTCCTCGACCAGTACCGGCGTGACGGACAGGCCGCCGCCGGACACGGTGCTCTTGTTGCCCGAGATGCCGGACAGCATGATGTTGATCCCCGACGCCGGGGTGCCGCTGCGTTGCGACATGGAGATCGAGATGCCGCCGAGGGCGTCGACCGCGGTCAGTCCGTTGTTCGCGACTCCGCTCGAGTACATGTTGAGTCGGCCGCAGTTCACACAGCGGATGCCGACCCGGCCGTTGTTCTCGACCTGGGTGAAGTTCAGCTCGGTCTTGTTGGCCGGGAAGCCCTGGCCGGTGTTGCTGATCCCGGCGCGGGTGTTGTTCGAGATCGTCGAGTTGTCGAGCGTCAGCGGGTAGCCGTCGACGAGTGAGATGCCCGAGCCGATGTTGTTCGTGATCGTCGTACCGTCCAGATGCGCCGAGCAGTTGTCGCAACTCACGACGCTGCCGGTGTTGTTGTGCAGGTTGCTGTTGTTCAAGGTCAGCCGGTACGGCGTGATGCCATGGTCGAAGCTTGACCAGACGACCGACCCGCCGGGCGAGAGCACGTTGCGGATCTCGACATTGGACAGCAGCAACTCACTGTCCGAGCGGACCGCGGCACCCTCCAGCCCGACCGACGCCGCGTTCGGGCCGCCGTCGATGATCAGGTCCTGGAGCTCGAGCCGGCCCGCGTGGTTCGTACTGTCGATGATGCCGACCGCGTCACAGCTCTGGTCGATGATCGAATTGTTGCCCTGCACAACGAGTTGGTGGCCGTCGGCATGGGTCAGTGGCCCGGCGCAGTTCGTCAGCGAGTAGGTCAGCCCGGCGCCCAGCGCGATGGTGTCGTCGGCTCCGTTCGTACCGGCCGTCGTGAACGCCTCCCGCAGCGACGTCAGGCCGTCGCCCGGATTGACGACGTCGGCCGTCGTGGTGACGGTGATGGTGGCAGCCGAGGCGATCGGCGCGGCCACCGCGACCAGGCCGGAGCCGAGCAGCCCGGCCAGCGCGGCGGCGCGCAGACAGGACACGGTGATTCTGGACATGTGACATCCCCCCACAGGAATCGGACGACCAGAATCACCTAGGGAGGGGTCAGTGACAAGAGGTAGCTAGTCCAAGAGTCTGAGCAGTTCTTTGTCGCGCCAGAGCTCACTGGGAACCGATTGCCGGACCAGGGCGGCATCGGCCCGGATCTCGGCCTGGCTGGCTGCGCCGATCAGCACCGAGGCGACCGCCGAATGCCTGCCGGGGAAGGCCAAGGCGGCCTGCGGCAGCGATACGCCGTACCGCTCGCAGACGGCCGAGATCCGTCGTGCGAGGACGACTGCAGGGTCAGTCGTTTGTTTGGATTGATCGATCTGGAGAACCTGCTTGCTCAGTACGCCGGAAACGATCGCGAGTACTCCCCTGGCCTGACAGCGATCCAGCAGAGGTGCCGCTGAGCGGTCGAGCAACGAGTACTGGCCGGCCAGCAGAACCGCGACAAGCTCCGTGTCACGGACGAGCCGGTCGAGCAGCCGCCAGTCGTCGGCAGCCGCTCCGACGGCGCCGATCACGCCTTCGGAGCGCAGCTCGTCGAGGACCGGGTAGGCCTCCTCGATTGCCTGCTGCAAATGCTCGCCCGGGTCATGGAGCAAGGCCAGGTCGATGCGCAGGCCGAGCCGCTCGCCGCTCTCGAGCAGGGATCGGCGAATGCCCTCGGCGGAGAAGTCGGCGGTGCCGTCGATCGTCCGGCCGACCTTCGTCGAGAGCAGGAACTCCTCGCGGGGGCGGCGGGCCAGCGCAGTACCGAAGCGCCGTTCTGAGCGCCCGCCGCCGTAGCGTGGTGCGGTGTCGAAGTACCGGATGCCGGCCTGGTACGCCGCGTCGATGGTGGCCGTGGCGACCGCATCCCCGTCCGGGCCGGGCAGATCACCGATCGGCGATCCGCCGAGCCCGAACCGGGGCAGCCGGAACTTGGTCGCGGTCTTGGGGCTGAGAACGTGGCTCGGAGCGGTCATCTGACTGGCCCTCCCTGGTCGGCACCACTACCAGGATGCGGGGTTTGCGACCGCCTCGCATCTTGAATCTGTTCTCAGCGTCCTGAGGCGTAGAGCGCGCGCACCTCCGCATCGCCGAGGGCCCGGTCGAACAAGTGCACCTGGTCGACCGTGCCGTCCAGGTAGTCGACCGAGTTGCCACCGAACTTGGCCCGGCCGATCACCGAGTGCCCGGTCGAGGTGGAATCCAGGCTGCACGCGCTCTTGGTCGCGGCCAGCTCACCGTCGACATACAGCCTGAGCTCACCCTTCGCGGCATCCCGTACGCCGGCCAGGTGGTACCACTGATCCGGATTGGGCTTGGTCGGCGCGAGTGCGCGCTGGCCGGGGAAGCTCATCGCGAATCGCTGGTCGGCGCCGGAGTACTGCAGGAAGAAGGCACTGTCGCGATCTCCGTCCTGGCTGACGACGGTCTGGAACGAGCCATCCGCCTTGTTCAGCTTCACCCAGGCCATCGCGGTGTAGTTGCCGGACGTGTCGAGCAGCTGCGCGCCGGTGTCGATGAACTGGTTGGATCCGTTCAGCGCAACGCCTTGGCCGTTCTTGCCGGGGGCAAAGACCGCGCCGTTCTGCAGCGTCGCGTCATTGGTGCCGACGGCATCTTCCGCGGTTCCGTCGAGCGGGTAGAAATGGATGCCGTCGGCACCTGGTGTGCCCGGCGGCAGCGGCGGGCCGCTCGTACCGGTGCCGTCGGCCCCCTTGATGATGTCCTGGTTGACGGCCCGTACTTGGGCGAAGTCCATCTTGGGGATCTGCCGGTCGTAGGTGAAGAAGCCGTTCAGCTCGCCCTCGACATCGGTGATCTGGGTGTAGACCGAGCCGCTGATGCCACAGGAGTTGGCGGAGCGCAGTACGTCGCGCTGGTTCTCGACGTACCGGCGGGTGAGCGTCGTCTTGTCGGGCGTCATCTCGTACGCGAAGCCGTCGCCGAACCACATGTGGTCGGTGGTCTTGAGGCCGAATCCGCCGTGCTCGCCGTCGACCGCCACCCGATCACCAGCCGGGGTGGAGGTAGCCGGGCCGAGGTACGCGTGATGGTCGATCATGTCGCCGCGGCCGGAGTCACCGAGCGAGTCGCAGCAGTTCATGCCGCTGTGCGCGTTGACGAGCCTGGACGGGTCCTGTGCCTTCACGCTGTCCGCGATCCGGCCGGTCTCGGCCAGGTCCCACTCACCCCAGCCCTCGTTGAACGGGATCCAGGTGGTGATCGAGGTGAAGCTCTTGTGCTCGTCGACCATCTCGCGCAGCTCGGCCTTGAACTGGTCACGCCAGGGTCCGGCCGGGATCGGGTCGGGCTTCGCGGCGGGCATGTCCTGCCAGACCATCAGGCCCAATTGGTCCGCGTGGTAGTACCAGCGGTCCGGCTCGACCTTGATGTGCTTGCGGACGGTGTTGAAGCCGAGCTTCTTGTGCTGGACGAGGTCGAAGGCGAGGGCCTCATCGGTCGGCGCGGTGTTCAGACCGTCCGGCCAGAAGCCTTGGTCGAGGGTCGACAGGTTGAAGAGGATCTTGCCGTTCAGGGCCAGCCGGAGCTTGCCGTCGGCACCCTTCATCTTGCCGACCGATCGCATTCCGGAGTACGAGCCGACCTCGTCCTGGGTCTTGCCGCGGTCGATCAGCTTGACCTTGAGGGTGTAGAGGAACGGGCTGTCCGGCGACCAGAGCTTGGGGTTCTTGATCGGCAGCTTGAGCTCGGTGTCGGCCTTGCCCTTCACCTGGCCGACGATCTTGCTGCCGTCGTACGCCGTGGCTTCGACGTCAAGTCCGGCCGGGCCGCTGGTGTCGGCGGTGAGCTTCAGCGAGCTGCTCGGCAGGTCGGGGGTGAGCTGCAGCCGGTCGATCGAGGAGGTGGCGACGGGCTCCATCCAGACGGTCCGCCAGATGCCGGAGCTGCCTTGGTAGAAGATGCCGTGGTCGCTGACCTCGCGTTGCTTGCCGATCGGCTGGAACGTCTCGTCGGTGAGGTCCTCGGCCCAGACGATCAGCTCCTGCGGACCGGATCGTTTGAGCACGTTGGTGACATCGACGTCGAAACCGTCGTAGCCGCCGCGATGGGTGGCGACCTGGCGGCCATTCACCCAGACCTTCGCGTCGTAGTCGACGGCGCCGAAGTGGAGCAGCAGGCGCTGACCCTTCCAGCTACTCGGCACGGTGAAGGTCCGGCGGTACCACATCCGGTCCTCATGCCGCTGTACTCCGGACAGCGCCGACTCGATCGGGTACGGGACCAGCACCTGTTCGGCCAGCGTCTTGTCGAACGGCGGGGCCTCCCCCGTGGCGGCCGGCGCGAACTCCCACAGTCCGTTGAGGTTCTGCCACTTCTTGCGGGTGAGCTGCGGCCTCGGGTACTCCGGGAGCGCGTTGGTGGGCGACACGTCGTCGGTCCATGGCGTGGTCAGTGGCGGGGTCCCCTTGTGCCAACCGGTCTGCGCGGCCGGTTGTCCGACTGCCTGTTGAGTGCCGGAGGCGAGCGCGGTCGCGGCCAGCAGGCCTGCGACCGCGGCCGCCACCGCACGTCGTCTGAACTTCATGGGCTTCCCTCTCGTGGGCGGTGAAAGGTCAGTCCGTTGGAAACGCTCCCGTGACGGGGCGTGACCGGTCGGACACGCCCGTCATTCAAGGCGCGCCAGAACAAAAAGGCAAGAGTTCAGTCAGAATCGAACATTGAGTGACCGGTAGTGGTCATTGGGGTCAGCCCGGCAGGACGCAGACCGGGATGGGGGCGGTGAAGGAGGTCTTCGGGGTCAGGGCGCCTGACTGGGTGTCGACCGCGAAGGTGGTGACGTTGTTGGACCGCTGATTGGAGACCAGCAGCAGTTTGCCGGTCGGGTCCAGCGTCACATGCCGCGGCCAGTCGCCGCCGCAGGACGGCGTACCGATGCGCCGCAGGCTCGCTCCCCCGGACTCGACGGCGAAGATGGCGACGCTGTTGTGGCCGCGGTTAGTGAGGTACACGAAGCGGCCGTCCGGCGACACGATCACCTCGCCCGGGTAGTTCGTCGGGCCGCCGCTCGGAGCCGTTGCCTGGGCCGCTCCCGGGGTGACCTTGCCGGTCGCGCCGTCATACTGGCAGACAGTGATCGTGCTGTTCAGCTCGGCGGCGGCGTAGGCGTAGCGGCCGTTGGGGTGGAACGCGAGGTGGCGCGGTCCGGCGCCTGCCTTGACCTTTGCCTGGCTCTTCAGGGAGAGCTTGCCGTTGGCAATCGTGTAGGTGTAGATCGTGTCGGTGCCTAGGTCGACGGCCAGGACATAGTTGCCGGTCGGGTCCTGGAGGACCTGGTGGGCATGCGGTGCTGTGCCGGTGTGCTTGACCAGGTCGGTTCGGGCACCGAGGCTGCCGTCCGTTTTGACCGGGTGGACGGAGATGTCGCCGGAGCCGTAGTTGGCGCTCAGCAGGTACTTGCCATTGGCAACCAGGGCCAGGTGGCAGGGCGCGTTTCCGCCGTTGGGCTGGCGATTGAGCACGCGCAGCTGGCCGGGTGAGTCGACGGCGATGGCGGTTACGCCGCCGGTCGACTGCTCGTTCACGGCGTACAGGTTGCGGCCGGATGGAGAGAGGATCAGGAACGACGGGTCCTGAACGCCGGCCAGTACGCCGGTGGAGGTGAGCTGGCCGGTCGTTACGTCGTACGAGGCGATCCCGATGCCCGTGCCACCACCCGGCTCGGAGGTGTAGGTGCCGAGGTACAGGGTGCCCGTGGCCTGACAACTCGCGTTGGCCAGGGCTGGCGTGACCCCTACTGCTGCGCTGCCGACGGCAGCGGCGGTGAGTCCGAGGAATTGGCGGCGGCTCGTACCCATGACACATCCTCCGAGCATTTAGGTAATGATCCGACCACAAAGAGTGGCCCAGCTCGGCTTCTGTGGCAAGAGGCACAACGGATGTTGCAGATTACGCAACCGGGATCGTGAGGGATGAGGGGTTGCCGGCGGGTGAGCTGAAGGTGACCGTGCTGCCGACGCTGCTGCGGCCGAGGTAGCGCGGATCGACGGTGTCGACGACGAGTACCAGGTGATGGCCCGCCGGCACCTCCCAACTGGTCGCCTCGAGCCTCAGGTCGACGGTCTTGGGCTGCCCGGCCGTTGCCCCGCGCAACGTGTACGGCTTGTGGGCGATGAGCGATCCGGCGCCGAGCGCGTCCACGTCGTACAGGTAGGCGAAGAGCGAGGTGTCGGCCTTGCTCGGCGTGACAGTCACATGCAGCCTGGGCGCTCCGTTGACGATCGTCTTGGAGCTGTACGCCGGACCCGACCAGACCCCGGCGAAGGTGCGATCGACGAGTGGGGTGGCGACGCCTACCGGGATCGAGAGCAGCCCTTGGAGCGCACCCGAGATGAGGACCACGCCGCTGTCGGCGACTGTCGGGATGCCGGCGCCGATGCCATTGGACCAGCCGGTGGAGGCCTGGCCCTGCAGGGATCCGGTCCGCGACAGGCCGGTGGGCTTGGTGAGGTACGAGGTGGTCGGTGTCCCGACCGCGGCCCAACTGGGGTAGCCGCGCCAGACGTTCCGCTGCGACTTCAGCTGGACGGGAGCCTCTTGGTCGGCGCCATTGTCCGCGCCGGTGAGGAAGTGCTTGAGCCAGGGCGCGAGCTCGTCCCAGACCTCGTTGGGCAGGCCGATCGCGCCGGTCACCTCGGGGGTCGCGTGGTCGCCGTGCGCGAGCAACAGCCGCTTCGGGCCGGTCAGCTGGGTGAAGAAGTCCGTGTACTGCGTCGGCGGGAAGATCGAGTCCTCGAAGGCGTTGGCCAGGAAGACGGCGGGGTGGTTCGCGTTGATCTGGTCGACCACCGTTTTCGCCGACCGGACCGGCGCGAGCGCGGTCGCCTCATTGATCGCTCCGTCGATGTCGCCGGTGACGAACTTGGTCTGCAGCGACTGCATCTCGGGTCCGGGCCGGCCGGTGATGTTGCCCAGCGCAAGGAGTGCGGCGACGGCCTGCAGATTGACCGTGTCATTGGGGTTCAGCGAGGCGATCAGGTCGGCCCAGCCGCTGAGCGCGCCAACCGCTTTGATCCGGGGGTCCTGGGCGCTGGCGAGCAGCGAGATGCCGGCGCCGTACGAAATGCCGACGGAGGCGACCCGGCTGGTGTCGGCCGGTGTGTGGTCGGCGGCCCAGTCGATCACTTCGGTGACGTCGGCAACGGTCGGCGGACCGGCGATGTCGATGCCGCCGGCGGAGTCCCAGAATCCGCGACTGCTGTACGAGATCACCTGGAACCCTGCGGTGGCCAGCTTGCTGCCCTGGCCGACGTACTCGAGGTTCGGCACGCCCCAGCTCGACGGCATCACCACGAGCGGGAACGGGCCCGCGCCCTGGCCGGTCGGGGTGAGTACGACGGCCCCGATCTCGGTCCCGCCGGCGCCGGGGATGCGCTGGTACGACGTACTGAAACCCGCTGGAGCTGCCTGGGTCGGGATCGGGGCGAGGCCGATGCTCGCGACGAGGACTGCTAGGGCGACGACGAGTCTGCGCATCGATGACCTCCGGCGGGGCAGGGCGAGGTTACTCCTCGGTTTTACCGAAGGGTAACCACGAAGTTACCGGTGTGTCACTAGGTGAGTGCTCTGGGTCAGAACGGGCTGACCCCGGTGGCCTCGACCGACCAGGCCCAGAGCTGCTCGGCCAGGTGCGGGTCCTGGGCGGCCTTGGTCGGGTGGACCAGCTTCGGCTTGCCCCGGAACTCGAAGAACGACGGCCCGTAGAACGCACCGGGCCGCACGTCGGGCGACGTCGCGGCGTACAGGCTGGGCCAGGCGCCGGCCGCCGCCGACTGGGCGACGATCTTGGTGCCGATGCCCATGATCCGGGCCTCGAGATTGGCGCCGCCGAGCATCGGACCGGACGTCTGCAGCTGGGTCCGGGCGTAGCCGGGGTGCGAGCCTGCGCTCAGCAGCGTAGTACCGGCTGCTCTGGCCCGGCGGTCCAGCTCGAGCATGAAGAGCACGTTGGCGAGTTTGGACTTGCCGTAGGCGTCCCACTTGGCATAGCCGTTCTCTGCCCGGAGGTCGGACTCGCGGATGGTGCTGACCGTCTTGTGCATGAACGAGCTGACCGTCACCACCCGCGGGCTCTTTGCCCTGAGCAGCAATGGCATCAGGCGGGCGGTCAACGCGAAGTGGCCGAGGTGGTTGGTGCCCACCTGCAGCTCGAACCCGTCCACGGTCTGCCGGTACGGCGTCGCCATCACGCCGGCGTTGTTGACCAGCAGGTCGAGCGTCTCGTGCGTCGCGCTGAAGCTCTTGGCGGCCGCTTCGACACCGGCCAGATCGGCCAGGTCGAGGTCGAGGATCTTCGCGTCCTTGCCGGTAGCGTCCTTCAGCTTCGCTGCCGCCCGCGCGGACTTCTCCGGGTTGCGGGCCGCGATCGTCACCTCGGCGCCGTGCGTCAGCAGCTCGCGGGCGGTCTCCAGACCGAGCCCGCTGGTCGCGCCGGTGACCAGGGCCCGACGGCCGCTCAGGTCAGGGATGTCCTTGGTGCTCCAGCTCATGCGCCCACAGTAGTCGTGAGCGCATGAGCTGTAGCGAGTACTGGTGTTACGAGAGGATCTTGCGCGCCTTGAAGGCTGTGGTCACCTGGGCGGCGGCCGCCTTGCCGTAGAGCAGGCGAGCGGACTGCACGGTCACCCGGGCAGCGTCGGCGAACGAGGTGTCCGGCGCGTAGAAGAACGTGCCCTGCAGGATCACCTTGTTGGCCTTGTTCCGGCCGAGTGCCTTCTGGATGTCCCAGAGCGCGTTCGACCAGATCTCACCGTCGTCGTGCACCTCACCGTCGATGTCGTCGGTGGTCTTGCCGGTGTCGGTGCGACGCAGGCAGTGCTTCGGGCCGTCGGTGTACGACGTGGCGTCCCAGTCCATCACGCACGGGATGTCGTAGCCCTTGCTGACCGGGATGGACTGCTGCACGGCCCAGTAGTCGCCGAAGCCCTCGCCGATCGCGCCGGCCTGCTCCGACTCACCGAAGCCCGGGACGACGTCGTCCTGGATCGCGTGACCGTACTCGTGCCAGATCACCTCGGCGTCCTCGGCGTCGTCGACGCCACCCTCGCCCATCGTGATGACGTCGGTGGACGGGTCGTAGAACGAGTTGTCGCCCTCGAAGGTGTTGATCGAGAAGTCCTGCGACTCGCTGTTCACGTCCTTGAAGCCGAGCGAGTGGATGTACTCCTGGGTCTGGTTGACCTGGTAGTACGCCATCACCTGCTCGAACTTGTCGTTGGCGCGCTGGTACACGAAGTGGTTGTTCTTGTTGACCGCCACTCCGCCCTTGGCCTCGGCGATGTTGACGTACTTTCCGTTGAGCTTGCCGGAGCCGTCCAGGTTGCGCAGGATGACGTTCTTCTGCGCCAGGAACAAGGCGTTCTGGTTCTTGTCGTCCTGGTCGGTCAGGTCCTCGTTCTTCAGCGTGACGACCGGGTTCGGGTCGAACACCGAGCCGGTGCCGTCGATGTTGTCGCTGATCACCTTCGACTCCACGACCGTACCGGTCTTGGCGTCGACGAGTGAGCGGCTGACGCCCTCGGTCGACCGCGACGTGACGTTCCAGACCAGCTTGGCGTTCGGTCCGCCGAGCACGGCCAGCTGGGCCGCGCCCTGGGCCGCTGCCGGCGCCGGGGTGGCATCCTTGCCGCCGGTGGTCCGGCTCCGGGCCGCGCGCGCGGTGACGGCGGTGTTGGCGCTCTTGGTCGCGGTGGCCGAGGCAACCTTCGCACTGACGTCGAGGTTCGCCGGTACGGCGTCGCGGCCGTCGGTGACCTGCACCTTGCCCGACTTGTCGACGTGCTGCGCGTAGTACCCGCCGACGACCGGCAGACCCTTGAAGGTCTGCTGGTACCAGTAGTGCTTGCCGAGCAGCGACGTCTTCGTCTTGATCAGCTTCAGGTTCGCCGGCACCGCGCTGGCTGCCTGACTGCTCGCCGGCGCTGCCCCCGCCGCGCTGGTGAACGACATTCCGAGTGCCAGCACCACTCCAGTGGTGGTGATGGCTGCGATCGCCTTTCGGCGACGCGACTGCTCCCTCATACTCATTCCCTCCCAAGGTGGGCGAACGACCGTGGTGAAACGACTACGATCCGTCGCGACCCTAGTTCGCCCGGCACCTTCGTGGGAAGCAAAACTTTGCGTAACCGCGCCTCGGCAAGGGAAAACATCTAGCCTCGGGCGCCGGTGTTTGCACAGGGCAAGCTCCCGGCAACTGGTGGCGTTGACCTCTGGGCCGGGAGAGGATCTCCCATGACCACCAAGCTGAGCCTGCGAGCCCAGAACCGCGCCACCCTGGACCGCCAGTGGCTGATCGAACGCCACCCGGCAACCGCTCTGGAAGCGATCGAACACCTGGTCGGCATGCAGGCCCAGATCCCCCTGGCCCCCTACGTCGGCCTGTGGACCCGCCTGGTCGACTTCGACCCGATGGAACTGGCCAGCCTCCTGGAAACCCGCCAGGCCGTCCGCGGCTCCCTCATGCGAGCCACCATCCACCTGGTCTCCAGCCGCGACTTCCTGGCCCTGCGCGGCCTGATCCAGCCCCGCCTGGAACGCGAGGTCTACTCCAACACCACCTACGGCGGCAAACGCCTGGAGGGCTTGGACATGCAAGCCGTCCTCGCTGCCGGCCTAGCCCGCCTAGCCGAAGCCCCCGCCACAGCCGCCGAACTCCGCGACCACCTGGCCCCCCTCTGGCCAGACCGAGACGCCCCGTCCCTAGCTCACGCAGTCCGCTGCCTACTCCCCACCATCCAAATCCCTCCACGAGGAGTCTGGGGCAAATCCGGCAACCCCACCCTCACCACAGCCGACCTCTGGCTGAACACCCCCATCACCCCCACCCCCGACGTAGACGCCCTGGTCCTCCGCTACCTAGCCGCCTACGGCCCCGCCACAGTCGCCGACGCCCAAAACTGGTCCGGCCTAACTCACCTAGCAGAAGTCTTCGCCCGCCTGGACCTCCGCACCTACACCGACCCAGAAACCAACCGCCCCCTCTACGACCTCCCCGACCTGGTCCTCCCCGACGAGCAAAGCGAAGTCCCCACCCGCTTCCTCCCCGAATACGACAACCTCCTCCTCTCCCACGCCAACCGATCCCGCTTCCACCCCACCCCCGCCCCCAACCCCCGCCCCCTCCTAGAAACCCTCAGCAAAGGCACAGTCCTCCACAACGGCTACGCAACCGCCCTCTGGAGACAACCCAAACGAACCAAAACAACCGCAACCCTAGAAATAGAACCCCTCACCCACCTCACCCCCACCACCCGAACCACCATAGAAACCGAAGCCCAAAACCTGCTGGCCTTCACCACCCCCACCGCCACCACCACCGAAATCCACTTCCTCCCCTGAACGCACGAACCTAGGGAGAGAACGCCCCAATGTCAGCGATATGCTCCCCGTGTCGGCCGAGGTGCGCGAACACCGTTGAAGCTGATGAGACCGCGGCGCATTTCGGATCCGACTCCGTGCGCCGCGGTCTGCTTATGCTCTGAGGTCGACAGTCGCCGGACTGGCAATACCCGGGCGGGATTCAGATGGTTGAGGTCGTCTCAAGAACATGAATCCGATCGGTCAAGGTGGGCCGGCCCGACATGAATTCGTCGCGACGGCTACCACGTTGTCCGAGAGTCTCCCGATGTTGTACCTGCCATCCGTACAGCACTTGCACCAGGGAGCGACCGTAGCCGAGTTGCGCCGCCCTGCGGTCAGCCTGTTTGACCTGCCACCGGCTTAGCCAGGCGAGGATGGGTGGAGCGACGAAAGGCGTTAGGAACAGGAACGGCCAGAGGTAGCCATGCCGGAAGATCAGCACCATTAACAAGATCCCGACATACCCGAGCAGACCAAAGAGAACGACCGCACATCCAAGGGCCGGCACCCTGCGCATCAGCCGGCCGAGCGCCCGAACGACGATGAGTGTGACGCGAGCAGGAATCGAATACCAGAAGGTGAGCAGGCTAAGCCATGCTCGTCCGCTGAGATGATGGCTCAGCTCATGAGCCAGAACACCTTCCAGGTGCGAGGGAGGAAGGGTGTACAGCGCCCAGCGAGTCACCGCGATCGTGTGCCCTGGGGTCGGCGTCGCATTCACGTCATCTGATTCCTGAATCCAGAGAGTGAAGCGGCCCGGATCGACGTTTGCCCGTCGCGCCAGCTGATACCAAGCCGGTGCCAACCGCTGTTGTTCCACCAGCGTGGGTAACCGCAGGCGTAGCAGATGCCGGGCAATCAGCGGCTCGACCGGCCGTACGAGGACGACCGCGCCTGAGAGGATCCAAACGGCTACCACGATCCAGCCTGCAGTGAACCCCAAGAAGCCGCCCAACCAGGCGACAACGCAGAGGCTCCAGAAGAACCACGGCACCGCAGCTGCCAATGCAGTTCCAATGCCAGAATCGATCCGTAGAGGCCCGCGCGCGTCATCTCCGCCGGGAAGTTGTGGAAGTTGCTGCCCCCCAGAGAGCTGTTGCCAGTCCGCACTCGCGGGCGGCGGTCCCCACGGCTGATTTCCGGCAGGAGGCCACGGCGGATTCTGGGATCCGTACGGAACGGGCGGACCTTGGTACGGCTGGTCACCACCAACTGGCCCTCGCGGATCGAACGAGTCGGGCGGGCCGCTCATGAGGTGCTCTCCTTATCGGGGCGTAGCCGTGGGATCTCAGTGTGCTGCACGTCTTGAACTGTCTCAGTAGAGCGACACATGGACGTGGTCGAAGTGGCCGCCGGTGACGTCGGTTGGTACGTAGACGCCGCCGCCGTTGTACGGGATCCAGGTGCCGCGTTTGGCGGACCAGATCTTTCCGTACCAGATCACATAGTGGACGCCGGTCTGCGCCGCCGTCTGCACGGCCCAGTTGGCGATCCGGTCTCCTTCTGCCTTGATCGGTGCGGACTGGCGGGAGTCGCCTCCGACCATGACGTCGCAGGCTTTTCCGCGTGGATGGTCGCTGGTGGGGTTCCACGCGTGCGCGTCCCAGCAGCTCATGCTGAGCGCTCCCAGCGACTTGCGGGCCAGGGCGACCCATGCGGCGGTCCGCGGCGTCACCAGTCCGCCAGTTCCGGTCGGGTCGGCGATCGTCTGCTGCTCAGGTGGCCACACGCCATTGATGGGCTGGCCTGAAACCAGTCCCTGTCCGCATTGGCTGTTGTCGGTCAGCGCCTGGGCATCGTCGCCACCACCGGGTGGTGCACCTGCGCGACCGGCGTACGGATCACCGGGACGATTCAGATTGATCCCCGCCGACGCAGCGATGTTCTTGGCCGCCTCCTCATGCTGGCCATAAGCATCCGGAAAGCCGGAGACCTGTACTGCTTGAGCCGCATCGTTGTAGGACATCGACGGCCAACCGTTGATATCGACCAGACCTGGCGGATCCGGCGGGTTGACCCCACCGAAGAATGCCTCCGCCGCGTAGCGAGGGTCCATGATCTGTTCCACGGTGCCCCAGCCGGCGGCCGGTCGCTGCTGGAAGAGGCCGACCGAGTCGCGGTCACCATAAGACAGGTTCTGCAGCTGAGACTCCTGCAATGCGGTCATCAGAGCAACCAAGGTGGCCTGGCCGGGTAGTCCTCGCTTCGTGGCCACGTCGTCGATGATCCTGGCGAAGGCGATCTGGTTCTGACGCAACTTCACGCTGGTGTTCGGATCACCTGCTTGCCCCGGCGCGAGCGGCAGACAAGCTGCCTGTGGCTTGCCGGCGGCTCCGAACGGCGCGAGCATCAAGAGGCCGACCACCCCGACCAGTGCCATCGCCGAGACGGCCTTGAGAACCAGGCCGGCGCTCATCAAGCCGCCGGCGCGAGACGCATTACGAGCGTCGAACATCTCGGCCTCCTCCCGCGATGCTCATGGTCCGGTACCGCCGGAGACATCACTGATCAGCCACTTGCCCTCTACGGCGATCACGGTGACCAGGAGCGGAACATCGAATCGTTGAGGTTTCGTGCCGGTCGTCTGGATGGTCACCTTCACCAGACGCGTGACCCGGGTATCCGTGTCGACCGGAGCGACATCGGCCCGCGGAACGCTGACCACTGCCGCCACCACCGTCGACCGCCCGTTGCTTGCCTTCAATGCGTCGTACGTTGAATCACCTGCAGCAGCGAAGCTGCCGGCCAGTCCCGGGGTGACATAGTCAGCGGTCTTGTTGATCAGCTGCGAGTAGCTCTCAACCGCCGGATCACGGGTGTAGAACACTCGCGCCCAGGTCTCGACGACCTTCACCGCACCGGTGATCGCTGTCGGCGGCGGACGATGGGTCTCCGGCGGCGGCGTCGACTGCGTCGGCGTGGTGGTTGGCTGTTCCGAGGTCGAGGCCGATGTCGCGCCGGGAGCGGTCGGCTGCGAGATCGGCTGGCCAGGGGTCAGCAGTCCGACCGGCTGCTCTTTGTCATCGCCTCCGCCCAGGATCCGCGGAAGGCCTCCACCGAGACCGAGAATCACCACCATCACGATGATCACGAGGACAACGATCGCGGCCGGCGAAACCGGCTCCGCCTGCCGCTGACTACGCAGCCAGGCCATCCGCGCAGCATGATCGTCGCGACGCCAGGTCTTCTTCGCCTGCCGCCGCTCACGACGGCTGAGCTCGTCGAGTTCCTCGGGATAGTCGTAGTCGTTGTTGACGACGGAGCGCCAGCTGTCCGGCTCCGGCGGAAGGGGACGCTGACCGGGCCGCCGCGCATCCGGGTCTCTGTCGCGCTTTCTACCTGCCATCGCCCATCACCGACGTTTCGGTACGTGCACAGTCACGCCGTCTTTCGTGAACTGCGAGTACTCCCTGAACCGGCGCTGTTTCGCGGTCGTGGTCCGGCGGCGTGGGCCCCCCTTCGGCGGGCCTTCGCGCAAGCTGGCGGACTGGACATAGGAGCGCGGTTCGTACCGAGGTTCGCTGACCGGGGAGGCCTGAACCCGCTTCGAGTGACGCGGCGCGCGCTGGGTCTCCGACGAGGCAGCACGTGGCGCTTTGGCGGCTGAGGTACTGACGCCCGCCGAGCTCGTGCCGACCGAGATGGTGCGGCGAGCCTCACCGCGCGCTTGTGTCCGCGTCCGAGTCCGCGAAAGGCTCAAGGCAGACGACTTGCGTCCGGATCCGCCGCCAGCGACACCACCTGCTTCGGGAGCGGCGGTTCCGGTGCTGGCACCGGGTCCACTTGCAGCGGCGGCGCTCACAGTCTCCGGCTTCCGTCGCTCCGCGCCGGTCGTCAACTCGTACGGGCTTCCACCGGATGACGTCGATCGCCCAAGTGCACCGACTGCCGGAGCCTGCCGGAAGACGCGAACCGTAGAAACGCGCTGCGTGCCGGTGCCGGGCTGATTGGCTCCCTCGCGGGGTCGTTCCGATGGCGTCGGTGAGGTCGAACCTCTGTTGCTGATCGCGCTCGTCAAACGCTGGATGGCTCCGGTCGCGCCGCGGCGGGCAAGGTTGCCCAGCATGATGCTTCCGGTCCCCGGGCGCATCATGCTGGTCAGGCTGTCGAGTAGACGGCGGACCCGGACGCCCACGATCAAGACACAAATCGCGAGACCTGTGACGGGCAGCCAGCCAAGACTTGCGCTCAAGCTGAAGACGGCGGTGAGCAGCGTCAACGCCGTACCGAAGATGAGCATCGCCAGGAAGGACTGCAGAACAAGGCCTATCAAAGCCTCGAACCAGTTCAGCCCCCACTGACGCGGTCTGCCCGGGATGATCCAGAGACAGGCAAAGAACACCCCTACGACCAAAAGCAGCAAGCAGCCTATGAACGCCATCAATGCCGTAAAAGCCAACGCGATGTTCAAGAAGGCGAAAAGGGTCGCGGCGATGCCCGCGATCATCACCACGGCGACTCGACCGAACGGGTTGTCGCCCTTGAGCCATTTGACTGTCGGCGCGTCGTTGCCGCCTTCAGCGGGCGCGACGACATCGTTGACGTACTTCGTTCTGGCGTCCCTATCGGTGCCGACGTCGAGGAGTCCCTTGCCATAACGCTCACACGCGGCGATTGATCCGAACTCGGCGATGCACCATGGCGTCACGACGAATCCCCGCCAGCTCGCGTCAGCAGACTTGCGGAGCAGGGTGTCCTTCGGTGTTCCGGTGAAACCTGGCTCAGGCCACGCGACAGGGGTCTGCATCGTGGGCCCCATCGCATCTGACGAGGCGGTCATCACGGCGCCGGCACCAAGTTGCCGAGCACCATCGACGCCACGGATCCACGTTCCGGGCGCCAGCGCAAAACTAATGCTGAGCAGTCCCGCCACGAACACCCACACCAACTGGCCAAGAGCGCTACCCGAGGTCTTCCGTTGCGTGTACGCAGCCACTGCTCCGAAGGCCAAGGCGGACGGGAGGAGCCAACCGGCCAGCTGAGTACCTGTTGCTCCGACGGTTGCCGATGTAGCGCTCGTCAATGAGGTGACGTCAGTGAACGAGAACAGCCACCATCCAACTGAGATGGCCGCACGGGTGATCGCGGTGACGAACATCATGACGAGCAACGCGTAACCGTTGAAGATCATGTTGAAGGTGTCACTGATACCCGAATCGAAGTCCAGCGTGTACAGCATGGGGCTGTAGGACTCGAAGAGGGTTCGGGAGTCGCCGTGGGTCAGGTCGGGGGTTGGTAGGAGGTCGCCGAAGCCGGTCGGGTTGGTGGGGCCGGTGTGGGGGTCGGCGGCCAGGGCTACCTGGGCTGTGACGATGAAGGAGATCGCGAGGACGGTGAACGCCGTGCGGAGACGGCGTGACCATCTCATGCGACGTGCTCCTTCTTGCCGGAGCCGTTGCCGTTGGACTTTGACGGGTCTGGTTCGTTGGCGGGGTACATGGCTTCGTTGTAGGCGGCTTCGTCGGCTTCTTGGTCGTAGACCTCGTTGGGGCCGATGGGTTCTTCGTAGCGGGGTGGGTGGTGGTGATCCACTCCGTTGGAAGAGGAGGAGCCGTTGGAGGGGGCGGTGGGCTCGGGGGCGTGGTGAGCGGAGGTTTCTACTACTGGGACTGACGGGAGGGGGGTGTCTTGGACGGGTTCTTGGGTGTGGGCTTCGGCTTGGGAGGCGGCGGCCGCGGCGGGTTGTAGGGCGTCGGCGCGGTCTTCGTCGTCTTCGGCGAAGGGGTCGGGGTCCTCGTAGGGCGGGAGGATCGGCTGGGTGGGTTCTAGGTCGTGCTCGGACTCAGGGGTGGTGCGGAGGAGCTCGGCGACCCGTTGGCTGGGGATGTCGATCTGGACGGTGGCGACCTCGTCCCAGCGGTCTCGCATGATGCAGTGGCCGTGGCGGATGCTCTTGCCGTTGGCGGCGGTGTTGATGCCTCGGACGAGGGTTTGGTACGGCGCGGTCTGCGGGCGGCCGAGCAGTTCCAGGAGCGAGTCGACCTGTTCGCGGGAACGCAGGCTGAAGGCGAACAGGGTGGTGATCTGCTCGACCAGGCCGGGGAGCTTCAGGATCGAGGCCGGGTCCTGGGTGTCCAGGACCAGGGAGGCGCCGAGGGCACGGCCGACTCGGGCGATGTAGTCCAGGAAGCTGGCGCCGTCGGGTGTCTTCGTCAGCAGATGGACCTCGGGGACGATGACGACCTTCGAGCGGCCACGGAACTCGCGGCGGCCGGTGGTACGGACCATCCAGGCGAGGCAGCCGCGGAGGCAGGCCATGCCGACGCGTTCGATCGGGGACCACGACTCAGGCGCGGACTCCGGCGAAGGCAGGGTCAGGCCGGGCATCTGGACGACCCAAAGGCCTGGGTTCGTCGTCAATGAGGACAGACCGGACGGCGGGCCGGCGACGACCGAGCCGAGACCCGTCTCGACGAGGTCGCGCAGGGCGAAGCCGACGGTCCGTGTGGTCTCTGACTCAGCAGCGCACAGCCGCTGGATGACACCCCAGGAGGACGGATCTGGCGATTGGATCTCGGCCCGCGTCGCCGCCATGACGGGAGCTTCGGCAGCACCCCGCAGATGCGGCGGCAGCAGCAACATGAGCTGCGACGGAGCCTGCAGCAAAGCGTCGTCGACAGGTAGTACGCGCAGCAGATCGGCAGCACCGGAGAACTGGGCCGTGATCTCGATGACAGCAGTCGGTACGCCGTACTCCGCGGCTACCGCCGACACCCCAGCAGCATCACCCTTTAGATCCAGGAGAGGAACCCAAGCGCCGGCAAAAGCGGAGTCAAGCCCGCCCAACATGGCAGCAGTCGTCTTGCCTCGACCCGAACGCCCAAGGAACAGCGTCGTCGTCGCGTCGCCCAACGCCGAACCGGCAGCCGCATCAAAGCGCACCAACCCAGGCGTCGAGCCGGTCAAATAACCGATAGCCGGACCGGTCGCATCGCCGATCGACGCCCCGCCCCAGAACCACGACCCGAAGAACGCCGTCGACTCCCGGACATGCCCCAGATCCGGCACCCGGAGCTGGTCCCCTGGCAGCGATTCCAGCCAGAGGTCCCGCTGCTCGTCCGCGCCGGCGGCCACTGTGATGCCGCGGTCGGCGTAATGCGCGATGACGGCATCGACGTAGGCGTCGAGATCCTCGCGGGTGTCCGCGCTGACCAGCAGGCGTGGGTGGTCCTCGACCAGGGTCAGGCCGCTGCGGTTGATATCGCGCTTGACCTCGCGCATGATCCGCTCGGTCTCGACGATCTCGTCGGCGGTCTCTTCAGCGGTACCCTTCGCCGCCGACCGTCGCTGCTCCTTGGCCGACTTGCGGGTCTCGTCGACCAGGTGCCGAGCGGTCTTCTTCGTCAGTACCCGGAACCGGACCGAGGCCTCGACGGTGACGTCGATCTCGTCGCCGTCGTCGTCGATCGCCTTGATCTCGGACAGCGTCCGCAGCCACTCCCCCGCGCCCGGGGTCTCGAGCTCCTCTGGGAAGTCCGTCATCGCCAGCACACTCGTGTACGCCGCGATCTGGCCGCGGGTGTCGTAGATGCGCAGGTGGTCGGTGTAGGGCACGACCCGGCCGGAGGTCAGCCGGGCCAGCGATGCGCCGGTGATCAGGCCGCGACGGGGTGCGGCGACCGCGCCGCGATGCATCTCGCGACTGATCAGCCAGGAGATCACCTCGGCCGGGGCGGTGTGCGCGCGCCAGACGGTCGAGCCGAGCTGACGGGCGAGCTTGTGGACGCGTTCGTCCAGGTGGGCGAGCTCGCGCGCGCTCACCCGCCACGAGGTCGTACCGAGGGCGTCGCTGATCGAGCCGCGGACCTGCGCGGTCGCGCGCGGGTCGCGGTCGCTGAGGTGCACGCCGAGCGCGACGTACCGCTCCGGCATCCGCATCTCGTCGATCCGGTCGGCGCGGGTCTGCGCCCAGCCCTCGTGGTCGCCGATCCGGTAGTGGCCGGTGACGCTGTCGATGTAGTCCTGACCGGTGGACCGGCCCCAGACGACCTTCAGGTGGCTGAGCCGGTCGCCGAGGATGGTCGCGGCGGCACTGACCGCGGCATCGAGCGCGGCGTCCTGCTCGCCCTCGGTGGCCAGGTCGGTGTTCGCGACCGAGATCAGGAACCACGCCTCGGCGCTGCGCTCGGTCACCAGCAGACCGTCGGCGATGGCGACCAGGCGTGGCGGCGGCAAGCCGCGCTCGCGGCCGACACCGACCAGGTTCAGGAGCTTGTCAGCGATCTTCATCAGTGCCCCTTATTCGAACGATGCAGTCCCGACGATGTCCTGCGGCTGACCCTCTGCACGTGGTCCGCTCCGAGCAGGCGGGCCCGTTGGTTCACGGTGATCTCCGCGCCGGCCCGGACCTGCGGGTCGAGCTCCACCACGTCCTCGCGTTCCCATTCAGGCGTCACTCTGGCCTTCGCCAAGTTGGCCACCTTCTGGGTCGCGACGCGCTCACGCCAGGGCAGGTACTCCGTCTTGTCGGCGGCCCGGGCGCCGAGTCCGATGACCGGGCGATGGGCGCGCAACGCGTAGCGGACGGCGAGCGCCCACTCGGTCACGCGGCGGCGGCGTTCATGGTGCTTGCCCGCCCGCCAGCCGAAGGCGGTTATCACGAACGGTGGAACGATGTACAGGCTGACGGTGGCCTTCTGCGGCACCCCGATGAACGGGACGAGCAGGGCGATCCAGACCAGGATGATCACCGCGCCGAAGATGATCATCCGCCGGCGGGCGCCTTCTCCCAGATCGATCCCGAGCAGGTCGTACTGCCGGGTCTCGATCTCGAAGTGGTGGGTCAGGGTGCGGCCGACACGCATCAATTACCTCCGGCCAGCAATCCCCAGAAGCCCTTGAGCACGTTGATCGTCTGGTTGTTGGCATAGATCAGCCCACCGACCAGGACGCCGGCCGCGATGTGACCGAACAGCTCACCCCACTCCCGCTTGAAGTAGTGGCCGATCGCGCGCAACACGAGGATCGCGATGAAGATGTTGCCCGCGATGACCAGGACCCAGTCCTTGAAATCCGCCCCCGTGGGGACGTTGCTGTCGGCCATCGGCGCGGTGAGCTCCGCCACGCTCGCGACGAGTTGGTGCGTCATCATTGCGGTATCTCCCTTGGTGCTCCGGTCATCGGACGGCAGTCTGCTGTGGTCATCCGACGGCAGCCACTTGCCATCGCTGTGCCCCGTCCGCGGCGACAGTACGCCGAAGAGTGAGCGTGTAGGTCTGCTTGAGGGTCGCGGTCCCCGCCCCGTCCCAGGTGACGGTGGCGCTGGCCCGGCGCTCGTTGTCGTCTCCGGTGTAGACCTGCCACGATTCCAGGTCGTCCAGCTTGACCACCCCGTTCAGGCTGTGGATCGCGGCACCCGGCGCCGCTACCGCCTCCACCTTCTCGTCGGACTCGGCGTACGCGCTGAAGAACGCCTCGGCGTCCTTGAGCGTGGCGGCGGTCAGGTCGTCGTCCGGCTGGCCGGCCCCCGGCATGTTGTCGGGCAACGCAGCTCGCTCGTCGGCGACGAAGGTGGGCGGGCCACTGGCGACGACCCGTGAGGCGGTCCGCGCCACCGGCACGGAGACTCGCTGCCAGGTGTACGGACCGGGCACGAAGGTACGGCCGGACTTGGTGAACGCCCGGACCTGCACCCGGACGTCGACGACCGCCGTCACGCCGGACGGGTCGACCTTGACCTCACCCGGGTAGGCCTTGTCGGCGGTCTGCTTGCCCTGACCGTTCCAGCCGGCCCTGGCGTCCAGCTTGTCGGCCAGGTCGAGGCTGATCGAGGCCGGACGGGCGTCGGGGTTGGTCTCGTCCCAGTTCAGGTACGAGACCGCGTACCGGGTCGCGACCGCGCGGGCCTCGTCCGCCGGGAAGCCGGACTGGGTGGTCTGGCCGCCGGTGGTGGTGGAGGTGTTCGGCCGGACCCACGACCGCACGCCGCTGATGGCGGCGAGCAGCAGGACGGCCACCACCAGGCCGCGGAAGAACCGCCGCGCCCAGGTGGAGAAGGAGGACTCGGGCTCGGTGGCCCACGGTGTCTGGTTGGGCTCGAGGATCGGCTCGCGGACCGGGCCGGGCGCCGCGTGGGCGCCGTGCGGTGACCGCTGCCGGAGTCGCTCGGGCGGCCTGGTCCTGTCCTCCGGCGCTTGACCCGTACTACGGGCTGCTGCCGGCGGCTGGCCAGGAGGAGCACCCGGAGGCGTCTGCCCCGCAGGGGGCTGTGTGCCGGGCTGTTGTGGGCGGCGCGGCGGCGCCATCACACCACCCGAGTTCGGTGGTTGGGGTTGGCTGTACTGCGCTGCCACCCCCTGCGCCTGGCGAGGCGTAGGTGACACCGGGCCATCGGGGTGGGACCACCACTCCGGTGCGGTGTTCTGTGGGCGTTGCCGGCCCGCCTTCTTCGTGCGCCGCTGGTCCGCCCAGTGCTCACCTTTTGGCGGCAGATTCAGCAACGTTCGCCACCAACTCATCGCTACCCGCCCCTCAGACAGCAGTTACGCGGACAGTAGCCGGGAGGATACGGCAAGCAACTGCCCACCGGGAGACCTGAGCCCAGGTCCCGGAAGCTCCATCGCTCCCCGCAGCCATACTGTTACCCGCTTCTGCGTCCGCTGCACCTCGACAGGTGAAGCGTGACACCTTCGGTACCGTCGCCATAGCTCCTCTCTCATGCCCGCCCACTCGATCAGGCAGCGCAAACCATGCCACACGGAACCGACGTTCGAATATCCGTACGAACAACCATGGTAAACAGAACGAACCAACTGATCACAGATAGTAACCGATCGCCCGGTACGCCCTGTGGAAAACTCTCCCGTGGCGCGGGGTCAAAGTACTAGTGTTTGACGCATCCGAGGACCTTTGAGAGGACATGCGATGGAGACTCGTCGACTAGGGCGGCTGGAGCACCAGAGCTCGGTACTGATCTATGGCGCGGCATCACTCGGTGGGGTCGACCAGGATCGTGCCGACGCGTCGATCCAGGAGGCCCTCGACGCCGGGATCAACCACTTCGACGTGGCCGCCGACTACGGCGACGCCGAGCTGCGGCTCGGGCCGCGGATGCCGGAGATCCGGGACCGGATCTTCCTGGCCACCAAGACCGGACGGCGCACGTACGACGAGGCGTGGTCGGAGATCAACCGGTCGCTGGAGCGGCTGCAGACCGATCGGGTCGACCTGATCCAGATGCACGCCGTCTGCGATCTGGAGAACCTCGACCTGGTGACCGGCAAGGGCGGTTCGCTCGAGGCCGCGATCCGGGCCAAGGAGGAGGGCATGGTGTCGGCGATCGGCATCACCGGGCACACCGCCGAGGCACCGTCTGTTCATCTCGAGGGCCTGCGCCGGTTCGATTTCGACAGCGTGCTGACGCCGCTCAACTACAAGTTGTCCACCGATCCGAAGTACGCCGCCGATTACGCAGCGCTCGTCGAGGCGGTCAAGGCCAGCGACGCCGCGCTGATGACGATCAAGATGATCGCCCGGCGGAACTGGCAGGACGGCGAGGCCAAGGCGTACGACACCTGGTACCGGCCGTTCGACGAGCAACGGTATGTGACGGCCGCCACAGCCTGGCTGCTGAACGGGCATCCGGAGATCACCGGCCTGGCGACCGCCGGCGAGACCCGCCTGCTGCAACAGATGGTCCAGGCGGAGAAGGAGCGGGCCGAGCTCAGCCCTGACGACGCGGCTGCCATCCTGGACGAGGTGCAGGACTACCAGTCGCCGTTCATCGACATTCCCATCTGATCCCCAGTACTGCTCCGCGCGGCACCGGGGAACACTGACGGGGTCCGCGCTGTTATGCATGACGAATTCGTCTAACTTCGGAGGTCGTAGTGGCAACGGTCGAGCTGTCCCAGGAGAACTTCGACAAGGTCGTCGGTTCCGACGGGCTCGTCCTGGTGGACTTCTGGGCAGAGTGGTGTGGTCCGTGTAAGAGCTTCGGGCCGGTGTTCGAGAAGTCGTCCGAGACGCATGAGGACATCACCTTCGGCAAGGTGGACACCGAGGCCCAGGTCGAGCTGGCCCAGGCGTTCCAGATCAGCTCTATCCCGACGCTGATGGCTGTGCGCGACGGTGTCGTCCTCTACTCGCAGCCGGGCGCGCTGCCGGCCCCGGCGCTGGAGGACCTGATCAAGCAGCTTCGCGCGGTCGACATGGAAGAGGTTCGCGCCCAGATCGCGGCCCACGAGGCCGAGCACGGCACCGAGCCGCACACGCACTGAGCACTGAGCACTGAGCACCTATAGATAAAGGAAGCGGTCCAGACCTGTACGCCGGGTCTGGGCCGTTTCTGCATTTGCCGGTACCGAAGTTTCCGGCACCGACCCGCGCCGGCTTGTGCCGTACTGCGGTGCGCCCGGGCTCAGCTCGATGGGTAGGCGCGGTCGAGAGCGTCGAGGCCGGCACCGATATCGACCCGGATGGCTTCTTCGATGGCGCCGATCGGCTGAGCCTCGACCAGTCCGGTGACGAGCAACTGATGACGGAACGCCAGCAAACCGACGAGCATCGCGGCCCAGCCTGGTGAGCCGGTGGCCGCGACCAGCGGCGCGGCCCAGGAGTTGATGATGACCAGCCGGCGGGCCCTGAGGGTCGGCGACTCGTTCTCGCAGACATGGAAGGCGCGAAGGCCTTCGTAGACGGTCTGATCGACAACCGACCAGGGGCAGCCCAGGTCGAGCATCGGCCCTTCGAGAAGCAGACTGCGGACCGCGCGGGCCTTAGACACCTCGGGACCGTCGCGAACGGCCGTCAGCAGGTTCTCGAGAGCCTGCGGCTCGGCGTCGAAGAACAGGTCTTCCTTGCTGCCGAAGTAGTTGAAGATCGTCTTCACCGAGACGTCGGCCGCCGCGGCGATCTCGCTCAACGTGACGTGGTCGAATCCACGTTGCTCGAACAACCGGGTCGCGGCATCCGACATCGCCTGGCGGGCAGCCGCCTTCTTTCGCTCACGCAATCCGTCCATCGAATAAAACTTTACAACCATGCGATCTTTTCGCCAAGCTGGGCCGCATGGATGCGAAGGATGGACGGAGTTGGCTGATCACCGGGACGAGCAGTGGGCTCGGCCGGGCACTGGTTCAGGCGGCGGCCGCGCGGGGCGATCGGGTGATGGCTACTGCTCGAGAGCTTGGCCAGATCGCTGAGCTCGAGGCGCTAGCACCTGGGCGAGTGCGGACCGCTCGGCTTGATGTGACGGATGGGTCGAGCATTGGGGCAGCTGTTGCAGAGGCGGAGGAGGCGTTCGGCGGGATCGACGTACTCGTGAACAACGCGGGGTCCGCGTTGCTCGGGGCGTTCGAGGAGCATGGGGACGAGGAGTTGAGAGCTGCGTTCGAGACGAATCTGTTCGGGGCGCTGGCGGTCACCCGGGCCGTGCTTCCCGGGATGCGGGCGCGGCGGTCGGGGCATGTGGTGCAGATGTCATCGGTCGTGGGCGTGACGTCGGGCGCGGGCGGTACGGCGTACGCGGGGCCGAAGGCTGCGTTGGAGGCGATGTCGGAGGCGCTGGCGGCGGAGGTCGCGGCGCTGGGGATCCGGGTGACGATCGTTGAGCCGGGGCCGTTCCGGACGGACTTCGGTGGGCGGTCGTTGAGTTGGGGGCAGCCGATGGAGGACTATGCGGCGCTGATCGGGCCGGCTCGGGCTGCTTTCGAGGCGTCACACGGGACGCAGAGCGGGGATCCGATGCGGGGTGCTGAGGCGATCATCGACGCCGTCGAGCGGGCTGATTCACCGCTCAGGGTGCCGTTGGGGGCCGAGGCCTACCAGTGGATCCGGGGCTATCTGAGCGGAAGGCTCACAGAGCTTGATAAAGCCGAGCCGATCGGGGCGGACACGGCGCTGCGGCCAGAGGCAGCCGAGGCGACGGCGGATGCGGTGGCCCGGAATTAGATAGAGCGTGGCTCCCGAGGGAGCCACGCTCTCTTCCAGCTCGGGCTTCATTGGCCGAGCCGGGTGGTGCGGCAGTCCTCCGCCCGAGGACCGCTGGGTGGTGCGGCCGGCTCCCGCGCGGCATCGCGGGAGCCGGGTCTTGCTGTAGCGATCCCGCCAGGCGCTCGGGTGTGGATCGCTGCCGGGTTCCGTGGGTAAGGCTCCTCGGAAACCGGGTACTTCAGCGCGGGTCTCCCAGCAGGGTGGGAGCCGCGGGCGGTGCTACCGGTATCCGCAGAGCAGGCGCCGTTACGGATACCGGGTCGTGCTGGCGGATCTGCCGGTTGCTGCGGAAGATTCGCCGGTACTACTGGCCGGCCGTTGGATGCGGCCGCCGGTGGTGCCGGGCGGCTTCCCGACAGGGGCCGGGACGTCGCCCTTGGTGCTACCCGGGTCTGTGGCTCCGGGATGGTGCAACCGGCTCGTGGTGAGCGATCCGGGTGGTGCGCCGGGACCTTGGTGAGGGGTCCTGGGGTGGTACGCCCGGGCCTGTGGTTCCCGGGGTGGTGCTGCGGGGCTGTGGGGTCACAGGCCCGGTACTGCTGCCGGGGACCGCGGAGTCGCGGGCCCGGGGTGGTGCTGCCGGAGCCCCGGGAGATGGCGGGGCCGGCCGGTTGGTCTCCTGCAGGGTGGAGGCCGTCTGGTCCCGTCGCGGAAGAGGCGGCTGGGGTACGGCTCGGCCGCGACGGGAGTTCATGGGTGGTCGGGTGGAGAGGAGCCCGGCTGGGCTCTTAAGCTCAGCGAAGAGGGTTGAAGGGGGCCAGCTCGACCGGAGTACGACCAGTGGTGATGGTCTCCGCGAGCAGCTGGCCGGTGATCGGGCCGAGGGTGATGCCCCACATGCCGTGGCCGCCGGCGGCGAAGACGCGAGGCGACGCGGTAGCGCCGATCAGCGGCAGGCCGTCCGGGGTGCACGGACGCGGTCCCACCCACTCAAAGGTGCGGGCGTCCAGGTCCGCGTCCCGCAGCAGCGGCCGGGCCGCCTCCACGATCGCGTCGATCCGGCGCGGGTCGAGCTTCGCGTCGGGCTTGCGGAACTCCATCATCCCGGCAACGCGGAGCCGGTCGCCCAGCGGCGTACAGGCGATCCGTTGCGCCGGGAAGTACACAGGTCCGGCCGGTACGTGCGCGATCGGGACGCTGAAGCTGTAGCCGCGTCCTGCCTGCACGACGGTCCGTACGCCGAACTGCCGGGCCAGATCTCCGAGCCAAGCGCCGGTCGCCATCACGACCGCGTCGTACGCCGTGCTCTCGCCGTCGGCCGTGACGATCCGGACGCCGCGGATCTCGTCCACGATGTCCTTCACCGTCACGCCGGTGACGATGTTGCCGCCGCGGGCGCGGACCGAGTCGGCGAGCATGTTCACGTACTCGCCCGGGTTGATGAAGCGCTGGCCGTGCAGCCGGATCGCCGCACCGATCTCGTCGGACAGCGACGGCTCGATCTCGCGGGCGTCGTCACCGGTGATGGCTTCGAACTCGATGCCCTGACCGGCCGCGTGGATGTGCTCGATCTCCTCGAGCAGCACCGTGCGCTCTTCCTCGGTCCGGTACGCCGCCAGGAACGACTTGGCCTCGTACGTCTCGGCCTCGACACCGGCCTTGGCCAGCGCGTCGAACCCGTTCAGCGCCTGCCGGTTGATCGGCACCAGCGCCTCCATCGCGGTCTTCCAGCGGGAGGCGGTGCTGTTGCGAGCGAAGCGGGCCAGGAACGAGATGAGCCGCGGGCTCGCCGTCGGCGGTACATAGACCGGCGAGGAGGGGCTCAGCACCGCACCGATGCCGTACTTGAGAACGGCCGGCTCCGGGAGCGGAGTCGCCAGGCCGGGGGTCAGCCAGCCCGCGTTGCCCCAGGAGGCACCGGCGGCGACGCCTTCGCGATCCAGCACAGTGACCTCGATGCCGGCCTCCTGGAGGAACCAGGCGGTGGCGAGACCGACCATGCCGGCGCCGACTACGGCTACCCGGTCCGGGACGATGTGAGTGCCTTGCACGGAAGCGACCATGTATCGATGGTGCGGCCGCCCGGAACCGCTGTCATGGTGCGATCGCACCACAGCTGGCACTGATGACAGTGGCAAGAGCACAATAACTTCCATGATCACCGTCCCCGACCTGGTCGTCGCCGTCGGACCCGCCCTGTTCGAGATCGTCGTCGCCGGGCAGGGTGACGGCGAGGTACGCGACGTTTTCCTCGCCGATCCGCAGGAGGAGTCGACCGGCCAGCCGGGTGACTTGGTCCTGGGCTTCGGCCTCGGGAGCCCGGAGGAGGCGGTAGAGCTGGTGGAGCGCTGTGCCGTCGGAAACGCCTCCGGCATCATCCTGCGCACCACACTCGCCCAGGACCCGGCTGTAGTGGCCCAGGCGGAGAAGCGGCGCCTCACTCTGGTCGCCCTGCAGCCGTCGGTCACCTGGGCGCACGTGGTGTGGCTACTGCGGGGTGTCATCGACAGGGCCGCTGCCCCCGACTCCCCCGCCGCTGGAGACGCCGGTGTGCACCAGGAGCTCTTCGCGCTGGCAGATGCCGCCGCAGCCATCGTCGACGCGCCCGTGACCATCGAGGACAACCAGTCGCGCGTACTGGCGTATTCGAGCCTCCATGACGTGTCGGACACGGACCCGACCCGGGTATCGACGATTGTCGGCAGGCGGGTGCCTGCTGAGGTCATCGCGCACTTCCGGGCCCGAGGGATCTTCAGGCGGTTGGCCCGGTCGAGTGAGCCCTTCCTGGTACCGGACGGGCCGAACGGTATTCGGCCACGGCTAGTAGTACCGGTTAGGGCCGGTGGTGAGTGGTTGGGGTCTATCTGGGCCGTGGTGGATGGGCCAGTGAGTCCAGAGGTGACTACTGAGCTCAGCAACGCGGCCTCGGTGCTTGCGCTGCACATGCTGCGGCTCAGGGCTCAGGCGGACGTCGCCAGGCGCAGTGCGATCGACCGGCTGCGCACTGTCCTGCGGCAGTTCTCCCCTGACACTCCCCTGGACGTACGGCTGCCCCCGGCGCCGTGGCGGGTGGTTGCGCTCGGTTCGCCGGCTGCGTACGACGTACCGCAAGAGCTGGATCTCTGGGAGTCCACTGGTCGCCGCCATGGCTGGAGTGAGCCGCAGTTGGCTGACCTGGACGGCACAGTCCTGGCAGTGGTCTCGGACGGCGACGGGCCGGGCTCGTGGCGCTGGCTGCGCAAGCTGGTCATAGACCTGGCCAAAGACTTCCCCGGTACTACGGCGGCCGCCGGCGGGCGTGCACGTGGCGCAGCGGACCTCCCGAGCTCCCGAGCCGAGGCGGTCGAGCTGCTGGGCCTGGTACGCCGTGAGCTCGCGCCCGGCCCCGCGCTGCGAGTGGAACAGGCCTGGCACATCCTCACTGTTCACCGGGCGGTCACCTCGCTTGATACGACGAAGCTCGATGGGCCGCTGGCTACTTTGTTACGGCATGACATCGAGCACGACACCGCGTTCGTCGACACCCTGCAGGCGTGGCTGAACTATCCCGGGCAGCCGCAGCAGGCGGCCAGAGAGCTGCATCTGCACACGAACACGTTGCGGCACCGGATGAAAAGGATCGGGGAGATCGCCCGGCTCGACCTGACCAGTCCGCGCGAACGGCTGGCTCTCCAGCTGCAGATCGCGGCCGTGCGCACCGAGCACTGAGACGTAGGTCACCGGGCCAGGTAACAAGGCTTCATATTCCGGCAATGGATGGGCAACATGCGGCTGGCAATCTTTAACTCAGAAACACCGAGAACTTGTCCCAGCCTTTCACCAGGAGGCTGGGGCAGACCGTTCCAGCTCTTCACCAGGGAGCTGGAGCAACCCGAGCGAGCATTTCACCAGGATGCTCGGTCGCGTGTGGGCCCGGCGATTGTCTGAGCGATCGCCGGGCCAACGCGCGTTCTGGGGCAGGCGTCAGGCGAGTTGGTTGACGATGGCACCGAAAATTTTCGGCAGCCGTGTGGCCGCCGGGACGATATGGGGAGCCAGCAACGATCTGTTGCGGGCCCAGAGCAACGATCCGGTGAGGAACCGGCACTCCCAGGAGACCCGGCGCCAGGCAGCGTCGTACGCCGCTGGGTCGTCGCGCTCGACGCACCGGACCAGTTCGGCGCTGGTCCGCAAAGCCACTGCTATCCCTTCGCCGGTCAGCGCGTCGACATAACCGGCCGCATCTCCAACCAGCATCACCCTGCCAGCCACCCGACCACGCACTCGCTGACGAAGCGGACCGGCTCCCATGACGGAGGTCGCCTCGGTGGCCCCGGCCAGGCGACGCTTCAACGCAGGAAATGCCTCCAGATGGCTGTCGAAGGAGCCGCGCTCGGAGGTGAGGATGGCAACCCCGACGAGGTCGTCGGCCACGGGAGTTACGTACGCCTCGCCAAGGCGAGACCAGTAGACCTCCACCAAGTCACACCACGGTCGGACGGTGTAATGCCGCCGCAGCCCGCGACGCGGCTGCGCCGCGTCGCGGGCTGCTGAAAGGCGGAGAGGCGCCTGCCGAGTTCGCTGGGGTGGGGTGGTAGCCAGACCTAGTTGGCGGCGGGTTGGGGAGTGGAGGCCGTCGGCGGCGGCTAGGTAGTGGGCGGTTAGGCCGGCTGCTGTTACCGAGTGCTGGTTTTGGGTGATCGTGGAGATTCGAGTGGGGATGACCGGGATATCGAGGTCAGCCAAGCGGTTGGCCAGGGCTCGTTGGAGGGTGGTGCGGCGTACTCCTAGGCCTGGGCCGAGGCGGAAGCGGGCGTCGACCACATGCGATGAGTCCAGGTAGCGGATGCCGTGGAACGGTCGGCCGTCCAGTTCCACACCCAAGCGCTGGAGATACTCGACAGCAGTGAAGGAGATCCCCTCGCCACACGCCTTGTCGATCGGCATCAAGCGTGGCTCGACGACGACCACCGACAGGCCGGCTAGGGCGGCTCGGATTGCGGTGGCCGCACCAGCCGGGCCGGCGCCGGCGACGAGGAGGTCGATCACTTTGTCAGCGCAGAGTCCAACGCCGCTTCCTCCGCGCGGATCCGGACGGTCAGCAACGGGATGTTCAGCAGCAGGAATACCACGGCCGTCACCCACGCCGTGTGCACCAGCGGCAGCGCGACCCCCTCCGCCACCACGGCGACGTAGTTGGGATGCCGCAGAAACTTATAGGGGCCAGCGGCAACCAACGACAATCCCGGTACGACGATCACCCGGGTGTTCCACTGATGCCCGAGCACCGTGATGCACCACCACCGCAACCCCTGCGCCGCGAGCACAATCAAAAGCATCGACCACCCGAGCGCCGGGATGAACGGCCGGTCCGCCACGATCGCCTCGACCAGACACCCGGCCAGGAACCCGGTATGCAGCACCACCATGAACGGGTAGTGCCCCTTGCCCGACTCCACTCCACCCTGCTTGAAGCTCCAGGCCGCATTGCGCAATGAGACGACCAGCTCGGCGACCCGCTCGAGCCCGACCGCGAGCACCAGCGCGACGTACCACCACAACGACGAGTCCATCACCACTCCAGGAGTACGAGCTCGGAACAGAAGCCTGGGCCCATCGCGAGCAATACGCCCATACCCGAAGGATCCAGGCGGAGGGTGTCACCGAGCACGTGCAGCACCGACGACGAGGACAAGTTGCCGACGGCGTCGAGCGACTTCCAGGTCAGGTCGAGCGCACCAGGTCTCAACTCCAACGTCTCCGCGACGGCCTCGAGCACCTTCGGCCCGCCCGGATGACTCACCCAAGTACCGATCTCGGGAATGGTCAGTCCATGAGCCGCCAGGAACGCGGTCACATCACCACCGAGGTACTGCCGAACCACCTGCGGTACATCCGCACCCAGCACGATCCGGAACCCGCCGGACCCCACATCCCACCCCATCACCCGCTCCGAGTCCGGGTAGAGCCGCGAGCGCGTCGCCACAACAGACGGCCCAGCCGCGGCGGGATGCTCCGACCCAGTCAGCACGACGGCCGCCGCCCCATCCCCAAACAACGCGCCACCCACCAGATTCGGCAGCGACGAGTCGTCCCGCTGAAGCGTCAGCGAACAAAGTTCCACAGACAGCAGTACTGCGACCTGCCCCGGCCAGGCCTTGAGGTAGTCATGCAATCGCGCGATCCCCGCCGCTCCCCCGACACACCCCAGCCCGAACAACGGCAGCCGCTTGACGTCCTCCCGCAACCCGAGCCGCATCGCGACCCGAGCGTCGATCGACGGCGCCGCAACCCCGGTCACGGTCGTGAACATCAAAACGTCGACGTCATCCACCGTCAGCCCAGCAGCAGCGAGCGCACCCGACACCGCCTCGGCACCGAGGTCCACAGCCACCGAGATCCACGCGTCGTTGGCCTCGCCGAAGTCCTTCAGTACGGCGTACCGCTCCAGCGGCAGCGCCAGATGCCGATGCGACACCCCGGCGTTCGCGTGCAGCCGGCGGAGTAGCCCGATCCCCTTGCCGTCCGGGAGGCAGATCTCGGCGAAGGCGTCGGTCAGCTCCTGTTGCGCGTACCGATGCGGCGGCAACGCCGCCTGCACCGCGGCGATCCGGGTCATCGTGGCATCGTTGGGTCGGTGAGCGGGCTGAGAGTACTCAAGGGGCTCGCGATGGCGAGCCATCCCGGCCCGACCGTTGCCGTCACCACCCTGGTCACCGTCGTCGCCTGGTCGGCAGGCCGCAACGCCTCCGGGTGCCTGTTAGTCGCAGCAGCAATCCTCACCGGCCACCTCTCGATCGGCTGGAGCAATGACGCGATTGACGCACCCCGCGACACCAGTGTCCACCGGAGCGACAAACCAATCGTGCTCGGACTGGTGAGTCGCCGGACCCTGTGGATCGGCGCGATCTCGATGGTAGTTGCCTGCGTCCCACTCTCGCTCGCCAGCGGCGTGCTGGCCGGCCTGGCGCATCTGGTCGGCGTGGCGGCCGCCTGGGGTTACAACCTCGGCCTCAAGTCGACCCGGATCTCCTGGCTCCCGTACGCCGTGGCCTTCGGCCTGCTGCCGTCCTTCGTCACGCTCGGCACCGCCGACCGCTGGGCCCCTTGGTGGGCATCAGCCGCTACGGCGCTACTCGGAGTCGGCGCCCATCTCGCGAACGTAGTACCGGATCTGGCTGACGACCTGGCCACCGGCGTCGAAGGCTGGCCCCAACGCCTCGGCAAACTAGCCCGGTACGCCGCTCCGCTACCCCTCGCCGTCGCCACGGCCCTCCTGGTGATCGCCCCGCCAGGCCCGCTGGGCGCGATCGGCTGGCTCACCCTGATCGTGGTCGCCGCCCTGCTCGCCGTGATCGTCCTGTGGAAGAACGCGCCATTCCTCGTCACGATCGCCGTGGCTGCCATCAGCATCCTCGCCCTGGTCCTCCGAGGCGACGCCCTGATCCGCTAGCGCGGCCGGGGTGGGGCGCGGGCGCGGTGTGCGGGCGCCGGGCGAGGCGGAGCGCGGGGCGGCTAGTCGGCTGGCTTGAGCGGAGCGTTGTTGCTGAGGATTGCCGAGGTGAGTGCCTCGGCGGGTTCCTTGGCTGCTCGTGGGTTGGTGATCAGGACCAGGTCGATGGCCGGCAACTCCGGCAGCCCCGCACTCGGCGGCGGCTCGACCAGGTCGGCCGGCATCAGCGACCGCGCGAAGATCGCGATCCCCAACCCCGCCCGGACCGCGGCCAGCACCCCATTGACCCCGCGAACGATGCAAGTGATGCGACACGACCGCCCAGCCTGCTCGAGCGTCTGAACGCCGAGCGAGCGACTGAGACTAGGCGCCTGATAAGCAACCAACGGAACCGGCCCATCAGGCGCGATCCGGGTGCCGGCGATCCCGGCCCAGACGAGTGGATCCCGCCGGACCACCCGCCCGTTCGGCTCGTACCCACCGCCCATACTGTGCTTGACGTACGCCAGATCGAGATGACCCGACTCCACCCGCCGCAACAGATTGGGGCTCTGGGCAACGGTCAGCTCGAGGTCGATCCGCGGGTACAACTGCCGGAAGTCCCGCAGAATCCGTGGCAACGGAGTCAGCGCAAGATCGTCGGTCACCCCGAACCGTAGCCGCCCACGCAGCTCCGAGCCGGTGAAGTACCCGGCCGCCTCCTCGTGCGCCGCGAGGATCGTCCGGGCGAACCCGGCCATCGCCTCACCGTCCGCGGTCAGCGTCACGGTCCGCGTGTCGCGGACGAACAGCGGCCGCCCGACCGCCGTCTCGAGTTTGCGAACGTGCTGGCTGACCGTCGGCTGCCGGATACCCAGCCGTTCCGCGGCCTGGGTAAAGCTCAGCGACTGCGCGACCGCCAGGAACGTGCGCAACTGGTCCGGATCGTAGGCCACCATCACACCTCTCATTGCGGGACGCAATAAGACTAATAGGAGTAATTCGCTGTCGGAATCCGGTCTCACCCCGTGAGGATGGAGGAGACCTCCCCTGACTAGTCCACTTCCGTAGGGATGACTCTTGACCACCCGGGCCACCGGTTCTGTCCACCCCGTCGCCGATTTCCACACCCACCGCACCATCACCGCGAAACCCGAAGACGCTCTCAAGAGGCCGGGTTTCCGAGACACCTTCAGCGCTCTGCAGGTCCGTAACTTCCGCCTCCTGGTGAGCGGATTGTTCGTCAGCTCGACCGGCGGCTGGGTCCAGCGCATCGCCCAGGACTGGCTGGTCCTGACACTGACCGGCAGCGCCACCGCGGTCGGCATCACGACCGCCCTCCAGTTCCTGCCCACCCTCCTGCTCGGCCTGTACGGCGGGGTGATCGCCGACCGTTTCCCGAAGCGCAGGATCTTGCTGGTCACCCAGTCCACGATGGGTCTGGCGGCCGCGATCCTCGCCACCCTCGCGTTCACCGGCCAGGTCCAGGTCTGGCAGGTCTACTCACTGGCCCTCTTCCTGGGCCTCGCGACCGCCGTCGACAACCCCACCCGGCAGTCCTTCGTCACCGAGCTCGTCGGCAAGCAGCGGCTCCGCAACGCGATCAGCATGGTCTCGTCGACGTTCCAGCTCGGCAGCCTGATCGGCCCGGCCCTCGGGGGCGCGCTGCTCGGCACCGTCGGCACCGGCTGGGCCTTCACGCTCAACGCGCTGACCTTCTTCGGCTCGATCACCGCGCTGACGATGATGCGCGAGAGCGAAATGCCCGGCCTGCAGGCTGCCCGCAAGGCCGGCGCGGGGATCAAGATCCGTGATGGATTAAAAGCAGGCGTGAAGTACGCGTTCCACGAGCCCGCTGTCCGGTGGGCGATCGCGCTGGTCGGTGTCTACGGCATGTTCACGATCAGCCTGCCGGTCACGTTGACCGCGTTCGCGGATCGCGTCTTCCACACCGGCGCCACCGGGTACGGCGTACTGAACTCCGTCGTTGCGGTCGGCTCACTGACCGGAGCGTTGCTGTCGGCAAGGAGAGTCCGGCCGACCAGGCTGCGCAACCTCGTCGCGATCGCCTCGATCCTCGCGGTGACCGAGATGGTGGCCGCGATCCAGCCGTCGCTCTGGACGTTCCTGCCGCTGCTCGCCGCGCTCGGTATGGCGACGCTGATGTTCCTCACGGCTGCGCAGTCGATGGTTCAGCTCACCACTCCCGACGGACTCCGCGGCCGGGTCGCCGGGATCTACAACCTGGTCTTCATCGGCGGTGGAGCGATCGGCGGACCGACCGTCGGCTGGATCGCCCAGCACTGGGGTGCCCGGTTCGGTCTGCTGCTGGCCGGGATGATCCCGGCCATCGCGACGATCGCGATCGGGATCAAGCTCGCCCGGACCGGCCGGTTCCGGGTCGTCGTGGTCCGCTCGGACACCCGCTCACCGTGGCTGCAGCCGCCGCGACTCGGGCTGAAGCAGACCGAAGTACGGGTCGAGCGGCCGGCGGCGCCGCGGATCGAGCGGCCGCGCACGATCGCTCGGAGGCACCATCAGCAGGACGTTGAGCACCCGCGACCCCGGCGTACTAGGAAGAAGCCGTTGCACTACTGAGCTAGGTAGAACTCCGTGAGCCAGGATTGCCAGGCGTCCTCAAGGCGCTTGGCGTCCTGGCCGGGGCCGTAGTAATGGTGGCCGAGGGCAACGGGCATGCCGAGCAGGCTCCGGTTGTGGAAGCGGAGCATCGCGTACTCGGTGGTGATCCCGAGATGACTTGGGCCGTCGTAGTCCACCTCTCCGACGACGATACCGAGCCCGTAGACGTCCAGCTCGACCTTCGTACCGACCTCGCCGCCGACCGCGTCGCGCAGCTTCTGCCAGGCCTCAGGCGTGCCCGACCAAGCGGGGCCTTCAGCAACCACATAGGTGGCGGGCGCGCCATGGAAGCCCGACACGTACAGCTGCAGCGTATGGAAGTAGAGGTCCCAGCCGCGCGCGGTCGCCTCGTACTCCGCTTCCCAGTCGTCCCCCAGGAATCCGGTCTGGACGAAGCGCAGGATCGACGAGCCGTCGTCCTGCGGCTCGATCAGGTACTCGAAAGCGCTCGTCTCGGCCTGGATCGCGAACCCGATACCGGGCTCCCAGCGGAGTACGACGCCGTCGGCCGACACCCCGTTCTCGTCCGGCGCCGGGTCCATCGGCGCGAACCACGCGGTCAGGCCGGCCTCGGTCGCGATCGCCTCCCACACCTCGTCGGGAGTCGCGTCCAGCGGGATCTCGGCCTCGATCCGGCGTTCCTCGGTCATCGTCGCTCTCCCTGCGGTGTCGGCTGCTGCCATTCCACCACCTGTACCCAGGACCCGGACAACGCAAAGGCGGCCCTCCCCCAGGAAGGGCCGCCTCAGCGTTCAGCAGTTAACGCGTCATCACGGAACGTCGATCAGACCGACCGGCGGAACCTTGACCGTGCGGTGGTGCAGCGTGCCGCCCAGGATCACCTTGCGGAGGGCGACGTTGTTCGCCGTGCTCGACTCGATCAGCCGCTTCTCCGGGTTCGCCTGAACCTGGATGTAGTACGTGCCGTTCGCCAGGCCGGTGATGTCGAAGGACTGGCCGGGACGGAACTGCTCGTAGGTGTCACCCGATCCGACGTCCAGCACCTCGCGGACCGACAGCGATCCGTGGTTGCCGCACGCGGTGTGCAGATCGGTGTTCGACGGGTGCCAGTTGGCGTTCTTGACCGTGTAGTCGATGGCGTCGGTCGCGGCCAGGCAGAAGGCTTCCTTCTGGCTGCGGACGACCTCGGTCTGCTTGGAGCTCAGCAGGCTGTAGCGGGCGAAGTCGGTGAAGTGCCAGTGGGTGTGGCCTTCCCGCGGGTCCCACTCCATCGTGCCGGTGTTCTGGTACCCGACCTCCTTGCCGTTCGCGTCGTAGAAGTACTGGTACGCGTCCATCAGGTCCTTGCCCTGCTGCCGGAAACCGTCCAGCACCAGCGGCGACGGGCCCGCGTTCCACACCGTTGCCGAGAACGCCAGGTAGTCCTTGTCGGCCTCCGGCGTGCCTTCCTCACCGGTGGTGACCTGGATCCCCCACGCCGGTACCGACCGCAGGTCCGGCTTCGGACCCGCCGGAACCGCTGCCTTGCCGACCGGCCGCTGTGTGTGCGGCTTGGCCGCGATCTTCGCCGACTTGGCCGCGACACCGTTCTTGGTGAGCGCCGCTGCCTGAGCCTTCGCGAAGGCCTGCTTGCAGCCCTCGGCGACGCCATGGCCGCAGTTCTCGACGTTCTTGACCGTCACCTTCAGCGTCACGGCCGAGTCGTACGCGCCGATCTTGAAGAAGTCCTTGTACGCCTTGTTGACGGTCAGTTTCGCCGTGTACTTGCCCTCCGGCAGGTCGACGTCCTCGTCGTTGCCGTAGTAGCTGGTGGTGTTCGACGACCAGCCGGCCTGCAGACCCCAGACCGCGCCGAGCGTGAACGGGTTCGCGCTGCACCCCTCCGGGTACGGCGAGGTGGCCGGCGCGTCCGGCCGGGTCCGCGAGCCCTCGCCGTTGAGGCAGAAGCTGCGGTCCTTGTCGTAGACCTTCTTGCCGGTGGCATCGGTGATGGTCAGGTGCAGGAACTTCGCCAGGCCGCCGAAGTCCGTCACCGAGCCGGCCGGCAGCGCCTTGGGCTTGCCGTCGACGATCTGGCTGCCGACGACCGGGTCGTTGTACGACTTGCGCGTCGCCCGGATCTCGATCGGTTTGGCGCCGGCCACCATGTGGGTGCCGAGGTCGAGCACGACCCCGCCACCCTCGGGGTACCGGTCGAGCGTCACATCGGTACTGCCGGCCACCAGCTTCAGCTGCGGCTGGGCCGCCGCCTGCGGTGTGGACGTCGCTGCGCCCGCGGCCCCCGCCGCGAGCGCGACGAGTGTCGCGGCTCCGGTCACGGCCACCGCCGTACGACCGAACTTCCGTGAAATGTTGATGATCAATCCCCTCCCGTTCGGGCAGACCCGCCTCACACGGGTCATCGATCCCTTACGTAGAGAGAGACCCGCAGACCCCCGCCAAGGTTGATCTCAGTTGGACGGCAGTTGTGTTACAGCCTGCGAAGACATCCGTCACCTAAAGTTACCGACGCTTATTACTTGACCAAGTAAATTAAGCAACCCTAGGCTCGGTCCACGTTCCGCCCACACGGAGGACCCTCCCTCAAGATCTCCAACCCATCGGGCTACATCGCCGACATCGACTGGATCACCGTCTAGCCCCGAGCCGTGCGAAGGGGACGGACCGCCTGCCCGCGATCCGTCCTCTTCTCACGTCCCCCGCACTTGAACGGCCGAGGTGACGCGCAGCGTCACGAGGCCTAGATGACCGAGGTGACGCCGCCGTCCATCGGGATGACTGCGCCGGTGACGTAGCTGGCTTTGGGCGAGGCGAGGAAGATGGCGAGGTTGGCGACCTCGGCGGGGTCGGCGGCTCGGCCTAGCGGGATCTCGGCGACCATCTCGGCGAGTAGTTCTTCCTTGGGGCGACCGGTGGCGCGGACTGCGGCGTCGAGGCCTTCGTCGACGCGACCGGTGCGGGTCATTCCTGGGTTGATCACGTTCACCCGGACCCCTTGATCGGCGTACGCCTTGGCATAGCCGACGGACGCGAGCATCAGCGCCGCGTTCGCCGCACCGCCGCCGATGTGCAGCGGATTGGCCGCCTTGCCACCCTGCCCGACGATGTTCACGATCGAACCCGACCCCCGCGCGGCCATCCCGCGGACGACCGCCTCGGTCGCATGCATATAGGTGAAGTACTTCGCCTCCATCGCCGCATGTAACGCCTTGCTGTCCAGCTCCGCCAGCGGTGTACGCCGGGCTGCGCCGGCACAGTTGATCAAAATGTCCGGGATCCCGATCCGCTCGAACACCCCGGCCGTCGCCACCGGATCCGTCAGATCGACCGCCTCGGCATCGAACCCGAGCTCCTTCTCCGCGAGCAGCTTCTGGGCGGCAACCAGGTTGCCGGGATCACGTGAGATGCCAACCACCTGCACCCCCTCCCAGGCCAGCGCCTCGACACAGGCCAGCCCGATCCCCTTGCTGGCTCCCGTGACCACCGCGATCTTCCCGGACAGTTGCAGATCCACTGGTGTCATTCCTCCGCGGTCGGTCGGTCGTCATAGTCGTTGCGAGCGGCAACGATCTCGTCCATGTGGTCGTAGGCCCAGGTGCGCATCGTGGCGACCGCGACACCCAGGCTCTGACCCAGCGGGGTCAGCGTATAGCTGACCGAGATCGGCACCGTAGGAACCACGTCGCGCCGGACCACCCCGTCGCGCTCGAGTTGACGCAGCGTCTGGGTGAGCATCTTCTGCGTGATTCCCTCGATCGCCGCCTTCAGCTGCCCCGACCGCATCGTGCCGTGGCGCTCGAGCGTGCTGATCACCAGCATCGTCCAGGTGTCGCCGATCCGGCTGAGGACCTGCCGGGTCGGGCAGGCGCCCTTGTTGGCGTCCCACCTGCCGCTGACCTGGTCGGTATCCATTTGGTGCCTATAGCAGTAGAAAGTGCCGTCTTCCGCGAACCCCGGCGGGATCCGTAGCTTCAGCCTTGAGTCTAGTTAAGGAGAAGGGCAGTGCTGGCAGTGGTACCGACCGGACCCGGCGAAGTCGGACTGGCCGAGGTCGACGAGGTCCAACCGGGTCCGGACGAGCTGGTGATCGAGGTAGCGGCCTTCTCGGTCAACCGCGGCGAGACCTTCCAGCTCGAGACCGACCGGCCGGGCTGGCGACCAGGCAAGGACATCGCCGGCACGATCATCCAAGGTGGCCCTCGGGTCGTCGCGCACCTCCCTCACTCCGGCTGGGCCGAGCGCGTCGTCGTACCGGCCCATCAGACCGCCGTACTTCCCGACGCGATCTCCTTCGAGCAAGCGGCCGCGCTACCGCTGGCCGGGCTGACGGCAGTTCGACTGCTCCGTACTGCGGGCAGCATCCTCGGCCGTCGAGTCCTGCTGACCGGCGCCTCGGGTGGTGTCGGCCACTACGTCACCGAACTCGCTGCGGCCGCCGGCGCCGAGGTCACCGCGGTTGTCTCCTCACCCGAACGCGGCGCCCGGCTCCTGGAACTCGGTGCCGAGACTCTCGCGTACGACGTGGCCGACGCGACCGGCCCCTTCGATCTCGTGCTGGAGTCGGTTGGTGGGCGCAGCCTTCCGGCAGCACTCACCAAACTGCGGGCAGGCGGCACGCTGATCTGGTTCGGGCAGGCCAGTCGCGAGGCATCGACGCTGGACTTCTTCGACTTCTTCAAGGGCCCAGAGGCTGCCGTCATCAAGCACTTCCACTACGACTCCGAGCCGGCCGACGGCCCCGACCTGGCGACCCTCGTCCGGCTCGTCGCGACCGGGCGGTTGCATCCCGAGCTCGGCAGGATCGAGCACTGGACCACGACCGGCGCGGTGCTCGACGACCTCCGCGACCGGCGGATCCGCGGTAACGCAGTACTGACTCTCGGAAGGGAACACCAGTGACGAACACCCCCAAGACCGTCGTGACCCGGTACGTCGAGGCGGTGGCGGCCGGTGATCTGCCGGCCATCCGGGCGAGCTTCGCACCCGACGTCGAGTGGACCTACCCCGGTGACCTGCCGCTGTCCGGCACCTGGCGCGGACGGGACACCGTGGTCGACGACTTCCTCGGCGCGGCCGCCGGGAAGCTCTTCGACACCACCCAACCGGTGGTCATCAAGCTCACCAACATCCTCGCCGACGGCGACCAGGTCTTCGCCGAATGGACCGCACAGGCGACCGCGAAGTCCGGCGTTGCCTACGACAACCGCTGCGGCGGCGTCTTCACCGTCCGGGACGGCGTGATCGTCGCCGTCCGCGAATATCTCGACACCGACCACGCCCGGCAGGTGCTCTTCCCCGGTTAGGTGGCAAGGCAACCGTCAAAGGGCAGCAGGCAACGAATTGGAATTACCGCTTCGTCCAGCCTTGAACTGCCCGTTACTATGAGTGCTCAGATCGACACCCTTTGTTTCGACGTTCTGTTGCTGTCAGCACCCAACGCCGGAGGACCCGTGCCGACCATCTCACCCAACCACTCACCGCCACCGTCCGAGGCTGCGCCCGAGCGCAGCTCGTGGAGGTCCATCGTCCGTCATGACGTACCCGCTTCGCTGGTCGTCTTCCTGATCGCGATCCCGCTCTCGCTGGGGATCGCCGCCGCATCCGGAGCCCCGCTGATCGCCGGGCTCGTCGCCGCCGTCGTCGGTGGCATCGTCGCCGGCGCGCTCGGCGGCTCCCCCTTGCAGGTCAGCGGTCCCGCCGCCGGCCTCACGGTCGTCGTGGCCGGTCTGGCCACGCAATTCGGCTGGGCCGCCACCGCAGGGATCACCTGCGCGGCCGGCCTTCTGCAGATCCTGCTGGGCGTCACCCGCATCGGCAGGCTCGCGCTCTCCCTGTCCCCCGCCGTGGTGCACGGCATGCTGGCCGGCATCGGCGTCACCATCGCCGTGCAACAGCTACACGTGGTGCTCGGCGGGCAAGCACAAAGCTCCCTGATCGCCAACGTGGCAGGGCTTCCCGCACAGTTGGTGGCCCATCACGCGGGCTCCGTGCTGGTCGGCATCCTGACCGTGGTGATCCTGCTCGTCTGGCCGAGGATCCCCAAGGTCCGTATGGTTCCCGCGCCACTCGTCGCGGTGGTTACCGTCACCGCGCTGGCCGCCGCGTTCATGGTCGACGTCACCCGCGTCAGCCTGCCGGACGCTCCGCTGAAGGAACTCATCCCACCCACGCTGCCCGGTGGCGGCCCGCTCGAGATCGCGACGGCCGTCCTGACCATCGCCCTGGTCGCCAGCGTCGAGTCACTGCTCTCGGCCGTTGCCGTGGACAAGCTTCACCGCGGCAAGCGAAGCAACCTCGACCGCGAGCTGATCGGCCAGGGCGCCGCGAACGCGATCTCCGGTGCACTCGGCGGCATGCCCGTCACCGGCGTGATCGTGCGCAGCTCCACCAACGTCGCCGCCGGTGCCCGGTCCCGGGCGTCGGCGATCCTGCACGGTGTCTGGATCGCGGTCTTCGTACTCGCGGCGGGCGCGATGCTCGAACTGATCCCGATGGCCGCCCTGGCCGGCGTCCTCCTGGTCACCGGCTTGAGACTCGTCCAGCTAGCCCACATCCGCACTCTCCGGCGCCACGACGAACTTCTCGTGTACGTCGTAACCGCAGCAGGCGTAGCCGTCCTGGGACTGGCCGAGGGCGTGCTCGCCGGGCTCATCCTTGCGCTCGGCCGGGTGCTGTATCGGTTGGCCAGGGCAACGGTCACCACGACCGAGGAGGATGGCGTGTGGATCGTCCGGATCCGCGGCACGCTGGTCTTTCTCGGAGTCGCCTCCCTGGTAAGGACGTTGCGCACGATCCCGGTGGGCGCTCCTGTCCGGGTGGACCTCCAGGTCGATCACCTGGACCACGCGGCGTACGAGGCGATCGAGGACTGGCGGCGCGGGCACCTCGCGCGCGGCGGCTCGGTCGTCCTCAACCGGGCGGCATTCCGGGCCGCGATGCGTGGCGACACCGGCCGCCGGATCATCCCCTGGCAACCGCAACGCCAGGTGGTACCGGAGGTGGACCAGCGCGCGGCGATGCTGAACGGCATCCGCGAGTTCGAGGAGTCGGCCGAGTCGATCCGGCCGATGATGGCGCGGCTCGCGGCCGATGGGCAGAAGCCGACGCAGTTGTTCATCACCTGCGCCGATTCGCGGATCGTGCCGAACATGATCACCACCAGCGGGCCGGGCGACCAGTTCTGCGTCCGCAACGTGGGCAACCTCGTCCCGCCGTACGGGTCGAACAGCAACTCTGTCGACGCGGCGGTCGAGTACGCGGTGGAGGTACTGAGTGTCGCCCAGATCGTGGTCTGCGGTCACTCACACTGCGGTGCGGCCGCGGCCGCGCTCGATGCCTCCGGCAACGACGGTTCCGCGCTGCGGACCTGGCTGAAGCATCTCGAGCTGTCGGTACGCCGGTCCGCCGCGCTGCCCGACATCATCGACCCGGTGACAGGCATCAAACTGTCACCGGCTGACAAGCTGTCCGTCACGAACGTGGCGGTGCAACTGGAGAACCTCCGCAGCTTCGCCTGCGTCCGCAAGGCCGAGGAGGCCGGCCGGCTCGAACTGGTCGGCCTGTACTTCGACATCGGCGCAGCCGCCGCCCGGCTGGTCCTCGAACGCGAGCCCTACCTGGTACGCGCCGACGAGGAGCTCGCCACGACTGCTCCCCCGCCAGCAGACAACTGAGTCGACATCGGGGCGACATCGGCGGGTGCGCTGTCCTGGCGCACCCGCCGGCTGTCGAAGATCAGCACCAGCGGGATCGCCAACCCGAGCGCGACCAGCCCGTCGAGCCAGTAGTGGTTGGCCGTCACGACGACCACCGCGAACGTGATCACCGGATGCGCGATCCACAGCCACCGCCAGCGCGACTTCGTGGCCCGGACCAGGAACACGGCAACCAGGAACGCCCACCCGACATGCAAGCTCGGCATCGCCGCGAACTGATTCGCCAGCCCACTCTCGGCGTCAGCGTTGTAGACCGACTGGCCGAGCAGCTGCGCCGTGTCGACGAGCCCGTACTGCGGGAACATCCGCGGCGGTGCCAGCGGGAAGACGAGGTGCCCGATCAGCGCCAGCCCGGTCAGCGACGCGAGCGCCCAGCGCGCTTTCGCGTACTCCGCCGGCCGACGGATCAGCAGCCAGATCAGCACGGTGGCGGTGAGCGGGAAGTGCACCATCGCGTAGTACCGGTTGGCGGCTCGGGCCAGGTCGGGGACCTGCAAGGCGACCTGCTGTACCTGCGCCTCGGTGGGCAGGCCGAGCCAGACCTGGAAGTGCCGCACCTCGTCCGCGTGGATGAAGGCCGAGCCGGCGTGATGGGCCGAGATGAGCCGGCCCAGGTTGTAGATGCCGAACAGCACGGCCAGCAGTGCGATCTCCCGGACGACCCGTTTCAGCTTCGCGTGGTGGTCGTCGGGCGGGGACAGCGAGGGCAGGTCCTCTAGTGGTCGGCAAAGAGTTGCCTGCGCCATGTCGCCCTCCCCTGGAAACCGAACGCTCGTTCTCTACCGTCCACCCTGCGCCTGCGGGCCGGTGAAGATCAAGAACGGTCATTCGTTTTAGCTGTGATCTCACTAACATCTTCGAAACTATCGCAATCTGCTGATAGTTGCGAAGAATATGAAGGAGATCACAGCGGGATCGGCCGGTCAGACGACCGTGCGGCGGGAGGCGGTGAGGGTGTTGGCGGAGTAGCCGTCGGTGCGGAGGATCTGGCCGGCGGTGACGTCGACGATGTCGATGCTGATCGGGTCTGCGGCGAGATCCTCGGAGCTGATCGGGCGGTCGTCGAGGTAGACGTCGATGCGGTCGAGGCCGTCCACGTCCAGGGTGACGCTGAGCGTCGTACCGGCGAGTTTGGTGGAGACGTCAAGGCGGCGGACCGGCATCGCCGACAGGAGTGCGCCGGCTGCGTCGAGCAGGTCGAGGTTGCCTTCGAGGAGATCTCGCCGGGTCATCTGGTGGGTCGAGTCCGGCCGGACGCCGAGGTCTTCGACGGGAGTGCCGGACAGTTCGCCGACGCGCAGGGTGCGGCGGATCGCGACCCGCAGGTTGGCCCCGTTGGGCAGCGCGACGTAGGGCGAGGTCTCGTCCGGCGGCGGCGGCTCGTTGAGCAGGGTGGCCAGCAGGCCATGGGTCCAGACGTTTGCGCCGCCGGCGCCGGTGTTGTCGTCGACGCCGAGGATCTGGCCGATCTGGTGGTCCGCGAAGCCGGCGGTGAAGATGTCCGTCGCCGAGTAGACGCGGGCATCGGTGATGAGGACGACGGGACCGTAGTACGTCTGGCCGATCGCGTTGGCGCCGTCCTCGGGGGTGATCGGCTTCGCGGCGGAGTACGCGGCGCCGGTCTCGGTGGCGAGGTCGAGCGAGTCGAACCAGGGGCCGAGGTCGATACCGGCCGGGTTGTCCTTGTGGCGACGGCAGATGCGCAGGTTGAGCGGCGTACTGATGAACTGCACCGGCTCCGGCGAGATGTGCCGCGGCGTCATCGTCTGCAGGGTGAACTCGCTCGCGAAGATGTGCCCGCCGCCGTTGTCGCGCACGTCGACGATCAGGCCGTTCTGCGGCAGCGCGGCGGCCAGCCGGACGAACTCGTCGCGGAAAGCGATCGGGTCGGTGACGCTGAAGGTGAAGATCCGCAGGTGGCCGAAGGTGCCGGCCGCGGTGACCACCTCGCGGGCGCGGAACACGCCAGGCATCGTCGTCGGCAGGTCCTCGCCGCCGACTGCCTTGGGCTTGGCCAGTTCGGCCGAGCTCTGGCCGCGTTCCAGGTCGACGACCTCGCGGACGTACAAAGCTTTCTTGGCCCGCGACTTCTCGTCCGAATCCAGGTCGAGACCCATCGACGCCGAGGCCGGCGTGAGCGCGTCGAGGTCGGTCATCGGCGGCAGGTTGGTCGTCACCTTCCACTGCTCGCGCAGCTCCTGGTCCGAGCCGTCGAGGCCGACGTAGGTCAACGTCACCCAGTCCTCGTCCGGCGGCGACTGGATCACCAAGGGCCTCAACGTCAGGGACTCGAGGCCGCGAGCGAGGTTCGCGGCCTCGTTGCTGCCGGCGAACTGGGCGCCGTTGAGAGCGACGGCGCGTGCGATCGGCGTACCGTTCCAGTGCGTCACCTCGGCACCGGCCCCGAACTGCGGCGCGGTGTAGCCGGTGACGGTCCGGGTGATGAGGTAGTGGTCACCGCCGTCGTCGGAACACTTCTCGATCATGAACGGCAGGTACGCGATCTTGCCCGCGAACGGCGCCGGCAGCAGGTAGTTGGTATGCAGGTCTCTGACCGAGTGGAAGATGCTCGACATCTGCCGATGGAAGAGCCACTCGGCCTCCATCGTGTCGGCGGTGTGGCGTTCCATCCGGGCCCGCATCACCCGCAGGCGCTGCAGCGGGTTGACGGCGTGCATCGCGACCTTCAGCGGCAGGTGCACGTAGTTCTGCTCGAGCAGCAGCAACGATTGGTCGACGAGCAGCTTGCGCTGATCAAGTGTCAGCGTCCCCGCCGAGTCGAGAAATTGCGACAGCGGTACAACAGCAGCAGCCTTCATGGTCTCTCCCCCTTGTACTCACCGTCCTGCCCGGCCTGATCGCTGTCAACGGCTCGCTGTCCGTCCACATCCCCTGGAGCTGACCTCACCAGGTGCCTGCAAGGATGGGGCGATGGGCGAGGTTTGGGACAACATCACGAGCACGCAGCCGGGTGCTTCAGGCACGGTCGTGATCGTGACCGGCATCGTCGCGTTGCTGCTGATCGCGTGGCGGCCGGTCTGGCGGCAGACGCGGCAGGTCGTGACGATCGCGCATGAGGGCGCGCACGGGTTGATCGCGTTGCTCGTCGGGCGGCAGCTGGCCGGGATCCGGTTGCACTCGGACACGTCCGGCGTCACCGTGTCGCGCGGCAAGCCCGACGGCGTGGGGATGATCGCCGTGCTGCTCGTCGGGTACCCGGGGCCGGCTCTCTTCGGGATCGCCGCGGCCTTCGTGCTGAAGCAGGGGTACGCCGTTGCGTTGCTGTGGGGACTGCTCGCGGCGCTGCTTCTGCTGTTGCTGCAGATCCGCAATCTGTTCGGGCTCTGGTCGGTACTTGCCTTCGGGGCGATCGTGTTCGGCGTGTCGTGGTGGGGGTCGGAGCAGGTGCAGTCCGGGTTCGCGCATCTGCTGACCTGGTTCCTGTTGCTGGCGGCGCCACGTGCGGTACTGGAGTTGCAACGGTCGCGGCGGCACGGCGGCGGGTGGAGTTCTGACGCAGATCAGTTGCGGCGGCTCACCGGCGTACCGGCGATTCTCTGGGTCGGCTTCTTCGGCATCCTCACGCTCGCCTGCCTCGCGCTCGGCGTGGTGTGGTCCGGACTCCTCCCAAGCTGATGACCGGGCCACGGTCGTTCGACCCCGTCGTCGTCGGCAATCGCGAGACCGATGCCTGGGTGGCGTACTACCGACACGATTGGATCAAGTTCCTGCGCAGCTCCGTCGGGATGGTCGCCGCGGGGTTTGGGATGAGTCGGGCGCGGACGCTCGCCGGCGCCTGGTACGTACTCAAGGCCAACCAGCTCTGGGCGCCCTTCCCGGACAATCAGCCGGATGGCGCGCGGGCGTACATGCGCCGCTTCTACACGTTGGTCGCCGGGTCCGAGGACTTGGATCCGGCCAAGGCCGCGCGGCTCGAGGTCGAGTGGTGGCGGATCCATCGCGCGCATCAGCACGACGACAGCGTCACCCGCGCGCAGCTCGAAGATGCGCTGGTCGACCTCTATTCCTATGTCTATACAGCTGACAAGGACGCGGTACGACCGGCGGCGGCGCATCGCGTCGACGCGATGGATTACTCCGACCGTTGGGTCGCCGCAGGCCGCAACCTCGACGACCGCCTGCTGGTCGAAGAGCGGCGGGCTTTGGTTTCCTCGTACGCCGCTCTTCGACTAGCTGTTGGGGACTAGCCCCGACCGGGACTAGGCCCGGCCGCCTGTGATCGTGCGGTCGCGCTGGTCGACGCCCGGACCGCCGTACGGGTAGTCGGCCGCGCCCGGGTCGCTCGCCTCGTCGAGTTGCTGGGTCTCCTCGGCCGTGAGGTGCAGGCCGGCCGCCGCAAGGTTGTCGTTGAGTTGCGTCATCGTGCGAGCGCCGAGGATGACCGAGGTGATCGCCGGCCGGTCGACGAGCCAGGCGAGCGCGATCTGAGCCATCGAGACGCCCCGCGCCTCGGCGATCGCGCGGACCGCATCCACCACGTCGCGCACCCGCTGGTTCTTGCTGCGGCGGTGCCACGACTCGACGCCGCGGTTCGGGTCGTCGCCCAACCGCGTGTCACCCGTCGGCTCCTCGTCGAAGGAGTACTTGCCGGTCAGCCAGCCACCACCGAGCGGCGACCAGGGCAGTAGCCCGAGGCCGTTCTCCTGAGCCGCCGGGATGATCTCCCACTCGATCTCACGCACCAGCAGGTTGTACTGCGGTTGCAGCGTGACCAGTGGCGACCAGCCGCGCCGGTCGATCAGGTCGCACGCCTTCTGCAGCTGCCAGCCGGTGAAGTTCGACAGTCCGCCGTACAGGATCTTGCCGGCCCGTACTGCGTCCTCCAGGAAGCTCAGGCTCTCCTGCAGCGGGGTGATCGGGTCCCAGGCGTGCAGCTGGTAGAGGTCGACATGGTCGGTGCCAAGGCGGGTCAGCGACGCGTCGAGCGCCTGCCGCAGGTGCCGCCGCGACGTACCGAGATCGTTCGGCCCGTCCCCCATCGGGAAGCGGCCCTTGGTCGCCAGTACGACGTTGTCGCGGGCGCCCGACTTGGACAGCCAATGCCCGATGATGTTCTCCGAGGCGCCACGGGTGTACACGTCGGCGGTGTCGACGAAGTTGCCGCCGGCCTCGACATACCGGTCGAGCTGCTCGTGCGCGCCGACCTCGTCGGTCTCGTTGCCGAACGTCATCGTGCCCAGCGCGTACGTCGACACGACCGTGCCACTGCTACCCAGAGTGCGGTATTCCACGACTGCTCCTCGCTCGAGAAACCTAATGTCCTGACCAGACTAGACTCCGTGTGACGAAGGGATTTCGATGAACACCAGTGAACTGTTGCTCGACGCCTTCGGCCGGATCCAGGAGGTCGTGCACGGGGCCGTCGAGGGGCTGGACGACAAGACGCTCGCGACGCGGCCGCAGGATTCCGGCAACTCGATCGCGTGGCTGGTCTGGCATCTGAGCCGGATCCAGGACGACCACCTGGCGGATGCGGGTGGATATGAGCAGACCTACACGGCCGATGGCTGGCATGAGCGGCTCGGGCTGCCGTTCGACGCGGCCGATACCGGGTACGGGCATTCAGCTGACGACGTCGCCGCGGTCAAGCTGTCCGGCGAGCAGCTTCTCGGGTACTACGACGCCGTCCACAACCGCAGCGTCGAGTACCTGACGACACTGACCGACGATGAGCTCAACAGGGTCGTCGACAAGCGGTGGAACCCACCGGTCACGCTCGGAGTCCGCCTGATCAGCGTGCTCTCCGACGACCTGCAACACGCAGGCCAAGCCGCCTACGTCCGCGGCCTGCTCACCTGAGGGTCGTCTTCCACAGGGACGCAGGTTTGTCGGCCGGGCCGGCGAGTAGGTAGAGGGTCTTGCCGACCAGGGCGGCGTCCTTCACGACGCCCTCCGGTCCGGTCGACTCCTGCACCGTCCAGCTGCCGTCGCGCCCGCTGACCACCTTCACCTTGTTGCCCTCGGCAATCAGCTGGTAGATCCGCCCGTCGACGGACAGCGGCGGCGGCAGATTGTCCTTGTCGCCGACCGCGATCGCCGGTACGTTCGCCAGCCGCTTGCCCTGATCACCGTCGAGCTGCCAGATCGCGAGCTTGGCGTCGACGAAGCCGGAGATGGTGCAGGCCGTCGCGCTGGTACAGGTCGCCGTGTTGCCTTGACTGCGATCCCCCAGCTCCGGCAGCTCGATCCGGCTCCAGCCCTGGTTGACCTTGGTCGAGCGCCAGACCGCGGCCTCCTGCTTGACCTTGGAATCGAGCCGGACCTGGGAACCGACCAGCAGGATTCCGTCGCCGAGCGCGGTGCCGTAGCTCGGGCTGAGCAGCAGCTTGGGCACACTCTCCAACGGCGTCTTCGCCGATGACTGGCGCACCCACTTGGTGGGCCCTTGCGGCAACCAGATCGCGCCGTCCAGCCCGGTGTTCGCACTCCCCCAGGTGCCGGCGAGCGCTTCACCGGCGGGCGTGATGATCGCGGAGTACAGGCCGCCCGCGTTCTGCCCGCCGAAGGTGTTGAACTCCTGCGGGTACTCCGTCAGCGCCTTGCTCGATCCGGTCCACACCGTCCACCGGGTGTTGGAGTGCGCCCCACCCGAGGCGCCACCGAGGGCGACCAGCCGCTGGCCGTCGTACGCGATGGACTGCCAGGTCGCCAGCACGCCGTACGGGCTCTTGCCCTCGACCTTGATCTCTTGCCGACTGCCGTCCGCCTGCTGGAGCAACAACCTCGGCACGAGCTTCGCACTGCGATCCCGCAGCCCGATCAGCAACTCGTCACCATGCCCAGTCAGTACTACGGGCTCGGCCGGCACCTCAACCTGCGTCCACACCACAGCCTGCGGCGGCGCTGCTTTGTCCTCTGAGGAGCAACTTGCCATCACCAGTGAGAGCGCGCTGACGAACGCGGCCAGGCGGAGGCCTTTCACGTCAGCGGTTCTGCGGGAGCTTGGTGGTCTTCTTCTTGGCGCCGCGTGGTGCGGACGGCGGTGGTACGACCGGACCGATGTCGCCGTCGGGGGCGGTGTCGAGGTCGATGATCACCGGCGCGTGGTCGCTGGGGCCGGTGCCCTTGCGTGCCTTGCGATCGATCCAGGCCGCCTTGACCCGTTCGGCGACCGGCTCGGAGGTGAGCATCAGGTCGATCCGCATCCCGAGGTCCTGGTGGAACATCCCGGCGCGGTAGTCCCAGTAGCTGAACACCCGCTCGGTCGGCCAGCGATCGCGGACGACATCGTGCAGCCCGGTCGACATCAGCTCAGCAAGAGCCTGCCGCTCCGGCGCGGTCACGTGAGTCGACCCGACAAACGCCGCGGGGTCGAACACGTCAGCATCGGTCGGCGCGATGTTCATGTCGCCGCAGACGATCTGCTCAGCCGGCCCGGCCGCGATGACATCCTTCAACGCAGCAAGCCAGGCCAGCTTGTACTGGTAGTGGTCCGAGTCAGGCTCCCGCCCGTTCGGCACGTACAGCGAATGAATCCGCACCCCACCACACGTCGCCGCGATCGCCCGCGCCTCAGGGTCAGGGAATCCAGGCGCCCCGGCAACCCCGGTGACGACATCCTCCAGCCCGACCTTGGACAGCAGCGCGACCCCATTCCACTGCGCCTGCCCATACACAGCGCTCTCATACCCGCGCCCCGACAGCTCGTCCCCCAGCAGCTTCGTGAAGGCATCGTCCGCCAGCTTCGTCTCCTGCAAGCAGACGACATCAGGCTGCCGCTCATCCAGCCACTCCAACAACCGCGGCATCCGCTGCTTGACCGAGTTCACATTCCAGGTAGCTACTCGCACCCGCCCCACGTTAGCTCTCGTTCAGCTCGACTGGGGACAATGGGCGGGTGCCCAGACTTCCAGGACTTGTCGTCACCGACCACGTGTTCACCGTGCCGCTCGATCACTCGCAGCCGGACGGGTCGACCATCGAGGTGCTGGCCCGTGAGGTCGTTGCGGCGGCCAAGGTCGATGCTGACCTGCCCTGGCTCATCTACTTGCAGGGCGGCCCGGGTGGCGCGTCCCCGCGACCCACGGGGGCCAGTGGGTGGATCGGCCGGGCAACCCAGGACTACCGCGTGCTGCTCCTCGACCAGCGCGGCACAGGTCGCAGTACTGCCGTAACAGCCCGTACTGCGTCCAGGCTCGCCCCGGCCGAGCTAGCGGCGTACCTGCGGCACTTCCGCGCCGACTCGATCGTGCGCGACGCGGAGTTCATCAGAGCGCAACTCAGCCCCGACAAGCCGTGGACGACGCTCGGTACGAGCTACGGCGGCTTCATCACGCTGACCTACCTGTCGCTGGCGCCCGAGGGCCTCAAGACCTGCCTGATCACGGGTGGTCTGCCCGGTCTAGACACGACCGCCGACGACGTCTACAGCCAGACGTATCCGCGAGTACGCGCCAAGGTGGAGGCGTTCTACCAGCGCTACCCCGAGGACGTCGAACGGGTCCGCCGGATCGTGGATCACCTGCGGGACAACGAAGTACGGCTCCCCGACGGCGACCCGTTGACCGTCCGGCGGTTCCAGCTGCTCGGCCTCGACCTCGGCATGGGCGACTACGCGGAGACCCTGCACTGGCTGATCGACAGCGCCTGGGACGGCGACGAACTGGGCGCGGAGTTCCTCTACGGCGCCATGAACCACTCGCAGTTCGGAACTGGTCCGCTCTTCAGCGTCCTGCACGAGCTCATCTACGCCCAGGACGACCGGCCGACGAACTGGTCCGCCGAGCGCCTCCGTCCGGCCGAGTTCGACGGCGACGCCGAGCACTTCCTCTTCACCGGCGAGATGATCTATCCCTGGATGCTCGAGGAGATCGGCCTGCTGAAGCCCTTCAAGGAGGCCGCCGACCTCCTCGCCAGCGCGACCGACTGGACCCCCCTGTACGACGTACAGCGCCTGCAGGGCAATCGCGTCCCGGTCGCCGCCGCGGTCTGGCATGACGACATGTACGTCGACGCCGGGCTCTCACTCCAGACGGCCGCCCGCGTCGGCAACCTCAAGACCTGGATCACCAACGAGTGGGAGCACGACGGCGGCCGCGCGTCCGGCGGCTCGGTCCTCGACCGCCTGCTCACCATCGCCGCAGACCTCCCGCCGAGCACATGAAGATCAGTGCCGAGGAGCTCAATCGGGCCACCCTGGCGCGGCAGCTGTTGCTCAAGCGGGAGGCCCTGAGCGCCGTCGAGGGCACCCGACGCATCGTCGCCATCCAGGCGCAGCATGCGGCCTCGCCGTACGTCGCGCTCTGGAACCGTCTCCTCGACTTCAAAGCCGCCGACCTCGACGCCGCGTTCCTCGACGGGCAGGTGGTGAAGGCGACACTGATGCGTTTCACCTTGCATGCTGTGCATCGCGACGATCATCCACCGCTGCACACCGCCATGCAGGCGACCCTGCGGATGCGCCTGACGCAAGCACGCGCCGGCGGCCTGCCGCTCGGAGACGCGCATGAACTCATCCCCGGCCTGCTTGAGTTCACCGCCAAGCCGCGCACCAACGCGGAGATCGAGCAATGGATCGGCGGGCACTGCGACATCCCCGGCAAAGACGTGTGGTGGGGCCTCCGCAGCTTCGTCCCCGTCCTCCACGCGCCGACCGGCGGCCCTTGGTCCTTCGGCCAACGCCCCCTGTACGTCGCCTCGCCCCAGCCTTCCCCGTACTCCGAAGACCTGGCGACCGGCGCCCTGGAGACACTCGTCTGGCGCTACCTCGAAGGATTCGGCCCGGCGTCGATGCCCGACGTCGCCCAGTTCGCCTCCGTCCACCGGAGCCGCGCCAAGACCGCCATTGCAACACTGCGAGACAAGCTGGTCGTTCTCGAAGGGCCCGACGGCAAGGAGCTGTACGACGTACCGGATGCTCCCCGGCCCCCGGCGGACACACCCGCTCCCCCACGCCTGATGGCCATGTGGGACAGCACCCTGCTCGCCTACGAGGACCGCTCGCGCATCGTGCCCACGGAGTACAAGTCGATCGTCACCCGCACCAACGGCGACGTCCTGCCTACTCTCCTCGTGGACGGCCACGTCGCCGGCCTCTGGCGCCCAACGCCCGCAGGCATCGAAGCCACAGCCTTCCACCGCCTACCCGCCAAGGTCTGGAAGGCCCTTCGCACCGAGGCCGAGTCGCTCACCACCTTCCTCGCCGACCGCGACCCAGCCGTCTACTCCCGCTACAACAACTGGTGGTCCAAACTCCCCGCCGGAGACACCCGCTTGCTCAACGGTTAGTCGACGCAGAGGCAGAACGGGTGGCCGGCCGGGTCGAGGAAGACGCGGAAGGTAGTACCGGGCTGGTGGTCCGGTTTGGTCGCGCCGAGCTCGAGTACTTCCGCTTCGGCGACGTCGAGGTCCAGGACCATGACGTCGAGATGCATCTGCTGCGGCACGTCCTGACCTGGCCAGACCGGCGCGCGGTAGTCGTCGACGCGCTGGAAGCAGATGCATTGGCCGTCGCCGCGGATCTCACTCCACTTGTCGTCCTTCGTTACTTCCCAGCCCAGCACTGCGCCGTAGAACTCCGCCAGGGCAACCGGATCCGGGCAGTCGAGCGCGAAACTTGGGTACTTTCCAATAGCCATGCCGGCACGGTACCCAGCTACCCGGACGAATCACGTCCGGGTAGCAGAGCTTCACCAGTACGTCGGACCGTACGAAGAACCCAACCGTGCGCACCCCGTCAAAGCGAACCGGTCAGTCGCGCTTGCGGTCGTACAGGAGGCAGAGGGCGCCGCTGTCCGTCGGGGTGGAGTCGGCGAGCGTCCACGAGCCGCGGGTGAGCGTCTCGTCGAACAGGTGCACGCCACCGCCGACCAGCTCCGGGCACAGCGTCACCGACAGCCGGTCGACCTCATCCGCCGCGAGCAGCGCCTTGATCACGCTCGTGCTCGCCAGTACGACGATGTCGCCGCCCTGCTGCCCTCGCAGCTCCTTCACCGTCGTGGCCGGGTCGCTGGTCGCGATCCGGGTGTTCTGCCAGGCTGCGTCGCGCAGTGTGGTCGAGAAGACGACCTTGTCGACCTCGTTGAGCCAGCGCGAGAACTCCCGGCTCTCGGCCGGCGCGGTCTCGTCATCGGCGACGGTCGGCCAGTAGCCACCGAAGCCTTCGTAGTTCTTCCGGCCGAGCAGCGCCGTGGTCGCCGGCCCGGTCACCCGGGTCATGTGCGCCAGTGCGACGTGGGTCATCACGTGCGGTACGACCCAGCTCTGGTCGTAGTCGCCACCGGGGCCGTTCACCCGTCCGTCGAGGGTCAGGGAGATGTTCGCTACGACGGTACGGTGCGAGGTGTCGGTCATTTCGGGTTCCTCCGTCAGGGGTTGTTGTTCCGATGGCTCAACCCTCGCCGCCGCCCCCCGTCCCGGTCGTCACCTGATCTGGTGACATCCGGTCCCGATCCCTTCAGGTGCGACCATGGGCGGCATGCCGACGACAATCGTCAGCCCGGAGCTGGTCGGGCGGAGCGACGAACTGGCCGAGATCCTGGCGGCGTACGAGAAAGCTGCCCGGGGCGAGTCGGTCACCGTGCTCGTCTCGGGCGAGGCGGGCATCGGCAAGTCCCGCCTGACGTCGACCGCGCTCAGCGCGCTGCCCGGCGACCCGCTCGTACTGTCCGGCGGCTGTCTCGAGCTCGGCGCGGGCGGTACGCCATGGGTCCCATTCGTCGCCGTACTCCGTGACCTGCTCCGTACCTGGGGCCCTGAGCGGTTGCGCGCAGCACTCCCGTCGGACGGTACTGCGCTGGCCGCCTGGCTCCCGGAACTCGGGTTGACTCCTGCTGACGGCGGCCAGATCCGGCTGTTCGAGGAGTTGGCGACGCTGCTCGACCAGGCGGCGAGCGACCGGGCTGTCGTAGTACTGGTCGAAGACCTGCAGTGGGCTGATGCGTCGAGTCGGGAGCTGTTCGTCTACCTGGCCCGCAACCTCGGGCCGCGGGCGGTGCTGTTGGTGGGCACGGTCCGTACCGGCGATCTGGTGGCCGGGCATCCGACCCGGCAGTTGCTCGGGGAGCTCGGGCGCCGGGCCGAGGTCGTCCAGCTGGAGTTGCAACCGCTCAGCCGCCAGCAGGTCGGCGCGCTGCTCTCCGCGATCGAGGGGCAGCCCGCGCATCCCGTGGTCAGCGCCGAGATCCACCGACGCAGCGCCGGAAACCCCTTATTCGTAGAGGCTTTAAGAGCCTCCGGTACTTCGCCTGCCGGGCTCGCCAACCTCAGCACACTCCTACTGGACCGGGTCGCGGACCTGTCTCCAGAAGCGCGGCAGCTACTGGAGACCATCGCGGTCGCCGGGGCCGGAGTGACCGACGAGCTGCTCTCCGAGGTCTGCGACGGCCCGCCGGACGAGGCGCTGCGCGAACTGATCGCGCGGAACCAGTTGATCGCGACGGCCGACGGTTATGCGATCCGGCACGATCTGATTCGCGAGGCTGTCTACGGGTCGCTGCTCCCCGGGCGCCGGCGTCGGCTCCATGCCGGCTATGCGCGAGCGCTTGCGGACCGTACGGATTCAGCGGCGGCGCTGGCAGAGCACTGGGCCGCGGCGGGCGAACCAGCGTTGTCATTGCAGGCCGCTTGGCAGGCGGCTGCGATCGCCTTGCAGCAGCATGCCTACGACGAGCAACTGAACCTGCTCGAGCGAGTCCTCCGCCTGTGGGACGCGGACTCTGCTGACCTGATCGGGGCTTCCAGGGTCAAGGTCCTCCTGGCCGCGGTCGAAGCGGCCTACGCGGCCGGGCAGTCGACGTCAGGCGTTGCCTCGGCGACCGAGGCGCTGGCCATCGTTTCCTTCGCTGAGGAGCCCGCAATGGCTGCTCGGCTCCTCGGGACCAGAGGGCTGTTGCGGAATCGGATCGACAACAGCGGGATCGACGACCTGACGAGCGCTGTCGAGCTCATCCCGGCCGGTGCCGACGATGCGCTGCGGAGCAGACTGCTTTCCTCACTGGCCTACTTGCACTGCATCGACGGACTGCAGTCGCGCGCATCCAGTTGTGCCACGGAGGCGTACGAGCTTGCGCTTGGAGATGCTGCCCTTCGCGCGTCGGCACTGCTGGTCTTCGGCTGGGTCGACGACCGCAGCGGTGACGTCGAGTCCGCCCTGCGGCAGTACGCCGACTGCCGCGCGGCAGCGGAAGCCGGCGGCGACCACTACACGTATTTGACGGCCGTGCAGTGGGCCGGCCTGACCCTCAACAAGGACGGCCGCCGCGAGGAGGCAGTCGCACTGATCGCGGCAGGTCAGCAGACCTCCGAACGCTGGGGACTCGGCCGCGCCCGCGGCAGCATGCTCGCGCAGAACCGCGCCTACGCGTTGTTCTACCTCGGCCGCTGGGACGAGGCCCTGGACGTCATCGACGATGCCCTCGCCGACGGTCCGCCTCCTCGCAGCGACGCTGCCCTGCGCTTCCTGGTCGCCCAGATCGCTTGCAGGCGTGGAGATCTCGACTACGCCGCCGAGCTGATCGCCATCGCCGAGCGAACCTTCGGCGACCGCCGCCCCGCCGCCTTCGAACACTTCTTCGCCAGCCTCCGCGTCCTGGTGCTGGCCGGCCAAGGCGACCTCGACGGCGCCGAGAAAATCCTCTCCGACCACTTCGACCGAGTTCTGGCCGGCGGGGACGTCCTGTACTACGAAACGGCCTGGGTACTGCTGGTCGGCGTCTACTTCGAACGCCACTCCCGCTCCCACCGCAGGCAGCCCACGACCCGTCTCAACGAAGTACGGGCCCTGCTGGCCGACGGCGAATCCCGCTGGCCCACCGTCGCCGCCGCGCTCCGCACCGCCGAAGCCGCCGAGTCCAACACCATGAAGTCCTGGGACCTCGCTGTCTCCGCCTGGCGCGCGCTCTCCGAGCCGTTCGACCTGGCCATGGCCCTCACGGCCGCAGCCGCGGCAGCCCTTGCCACCAGCAACAAACCTGGCGCCCGCCTCCGCCTGGCCGAGGCCCACACGCTGGCCACCGAACTGTCAGCCGCGCCCTTGCTGGCGGACATCGCCGCTTTGACGACGCGAGCCGGCCTGACCGAGACGCCGGTCGAGGCAAACTCCTATGGCCTGACCGCCCGCGAACTCGTAGTACTGAAGGTCCTGGCCCGAGGCCTCTCCAATGCGGAGATAGCCCAAGAACTCTTCGTCTCCTCCAACACCGTTGCCACCCATGTGGCCCGAGTCCTCCGCAAGCTCTCCGTCACGACCCGCACGGAGGCAGCCGCCTTAGCTCACAGCACCGGGCTGTTGACGGCCGAGGCGGATCGCTGAGATCAGGAAGAAGATGCCACCGAGTACGGCGTACCCGGCCACGTTGGTCAGCTTGGGGTTGTCGGCGGAAGCCCCGGCGATGAACGAAAGCCCTGCCAGCACGGAGATGCCGCCGCTGAGGATCATCGGCCACTGGCCGCCCAGCTTGCGACGGCCGGCGCCGACGATCAGCTGAATCAGGCCGGCGACGACCGCCCAGGCACCCCAGACTCGCAGGACCGCCGGTACTCCGGAGGAGCAGGCGATGGCCAGACCGATCGCGGCGAGCAGGCTGATCGCCATGTTGACGTAGAGGCCGCGGGACGGGCCGGTGGAACGCGTGTCCACGACTGCGGCGGCGACGTCGAACAACGGGTACAGGACGATCAGGGCGACGCTGATCGGGCCGAGGTGTGACTTGGTGGCGAACATCAGCCCGGCCCAGACGATGGCGAACGCTGCGCGTGCGAAGTACAGGCGGCGCAGGGCTGGGGCGATGGTGTGCGGGGTGGCTTCGATGGTGGTCACGGGTGAGCCTTTCGAAAGAGACCGAACGTTCTACCTCTCACCACGATGAGTGCTGACCGGCGGTGTTGTCAAGACAGAACGTTCTACCTTTCTGTTACGCTCGGGCAGATGGTGAAGACTCAGGGACGGGTGTCCGAGGCGCGCTCGCGGCTGCTCGGCACGGCGACGCGCATCTTCTACACGGAGGGCATCCACTCCGTCGGCATCGACCGCATCGTCGCCGAGGCCCAGGTGACGCGGGCGACGTTGTACCGGCACTTCGCCGGCAAGGAAGAGCTGGTCCTCGCCTATCTAGAGGGCGTCTCCCAGCTCGAACGCGACCAACTCGACCAGGCCATCGCCGGCGCCGACTCAGCCGCCGACAGCATCCGGGCGGTCGCGAAATCCATCACCGCAGGCATCACCTCCGACGGCTTCCGAGGCTGCGCCTTCCTCAACGCCGCCGCCGAGTACCCCGACCCCGAACACCCTGTCCACCAAGCAGTCCTGGCCCACCGCGACTGGTTCGCCACCACCATCGCCACCCTCTTCACCCAACTAGGCGACGCCTCCCCCGAACCCCCAGCCCGCCACTTCATCATGCTCCGAGACGGCGCCATGGCCACCGGCTGCCTAACAGACCCCACCCAAGTCTGCGAAACCTTCCTCCAAGGCGTAGAAGGCCTCCTCACGTATCGCACGGCCACCACAGCCAAACCCGCCTAACAGACTCCCCACGCTGCCGCCGGCGGGAGCGCGGGACTTCTTCGCCTGAGAGCGCTCTCGGGTCTACCGTTCGAGACGGTACGCCGCCCGAACACGCCCCTAACGGAGAGTAGATCCGCCGATGAGCCTCCAGCCCACAATCGCAGATGTCGCGCGCGTGGCCGGGGTCTCCCGGGCGACCGCGTCCCGCGTGATCAACAACGAGCCCGGCGCGTCCTTGCCCCTGCGAGAGCGCGTTCGCGCAGCCGTCAGCGAGCTGGGCTACCAACCCAACGAGACAGCCAGAGCACTGGCCACCGGACGTCAGCGCGCCATCGACGTCATCGCGGTGAGCTATGGCGCGGGCATCGGCTGGCTCGGTACCCATCCGTACTTCAGCCGGGTACTGGCCGGCATGATGCCCGTCCTCGAAGGCGTCAACGCGCAACTGCGCTTGCACGCCATCGGCCAGGAGAACGCCGCCGAAGCGATCGACGAGCTCGCCGCGAACGCCACCCTCGGCGCCGTGCTCGCCGACATCACTCCCGAACTCGCGGCCAGGTTCCACCATCGATGCCGCCGAGTCGTCTCGCTGGTGCCCACCGACCCATCAGTTCCCGGTATGCAGGCCGACAACATCGGCGGCGCGTACTCCGCGGTGAACCGCCTGCACGAACTCGGTTGTCGCCGGATCGCCGCCATCAACGGACCAGCCCTCAACCCGTGCGCCATCGACCGACGGACCGGGTACCTGCGTGCCGTGCAACGCCTTGGCCTCGCGGACCTGAGCGCCGACGGCAACTTCCTCCAAGCTGGCGGGTACCGGGCAGCGCAACAGTTGCTCGACCAAGACCCGGACATCGACGGGATGTTCATCGCCTGCGACCTGATGGCCGCTGGCGCCGTACAGGCCATCACCTCCACCGGCCGGCGGGTGCCCGATCAGGTGAGCATCATCGGCTTCGACGACAGCATCGCCGCCGTCTGCGCCAACCCGCCCCTGACCACGATGCGCCTGCCCGTCGAGGAGATGGCCGCGGCCGCCACCCGGCTATTGCTGGAAGGTTCTCTGGTACCGGGGCATCGCCAGCAGTTTCCGGTCGAGCTCGTCGTCCGGCAGAGCACTCGCGGATGACCCTTGAGCCGGTCGTCCGTACGCCGGCCTGGCGGCTGACCCTCGCGTCGCCGCTCTACCGGGGCGCGACCATCGCGCTGTTCCTCTCCGGCCTCGGCTTCTCCGCGGCCGCACCCCAGATCGCGTCGTTCCTGGTCAACGAGTTGGGGGCCTCGCTCAGCGCCGCCGGACTCTTCTATCTCACGAGCCTGACCGCACCGGTGATCGGCTATCTGGTCGGTTCAAGGTCCGATCGCACCGGCGCACGCCTCGGCCTGTTCCGCATCTGCGCCGTCGCCGGATTCGCCGGGTGGACAGGGATCGCTTTCTCAACCCAGCTTTGGATGCCGTACCTCATCAGCGCAGTCGTACTCGGGTTCGCCGGCGCCGCGACCTCTCAGCTCTTCGCCGCGATCCACGATGAGTTGGAGGCGCATCCGAATCCCGGCAACGACGGCGTGGTGGCCGTTGTCCGGATGGCGCTGACCGGCGGCTGGGTGGTCGGTCCGGTCGCTGGATCGTTCCTGGCCGCCCACACCTCGCTGCGCATCATGCTGCTGGCGACGGCGATCTGCACCCTTGCCCAGGTACTCCCGCTGGGCGTTCTCAGGACTCCACCCAAGGCCTGGTCGACGACCGAATCGAGTAGTCGCCGACCCGGCATACGGGCGATGGTGCCGTTGCTCGCCTTCACCGCGCTCTACGTTCTCGTCTACGCCGGGGAACCGATCAAGTACGCATATCTGCCGATCTACATGAACGAGCAGCTGGATTTCCCCTCCGGATTGAGCGGCGCGATCATCGGCATTCAGCCGCTGGTCGAGATCGTCCTGATGCCGTTGGCCGTACTCGCTGCGCGCCGGGTCGGGACGATGCGGCTGATGGTCGTCGGCGCTGCGTTCGGGGTCGGCGCCAACATCTGTTTCGCCACCACCGGTACCGCCGCCGGGTTGTTCGCGGGACAGATCCTGATGGGTGGCGCGTGGGGCGTCTTCGCCGCGCTCGGCATCATCGTCGCCCAACGCCTTCTGCCGACAACCGTCGCCACCGCCTCAGCCGTCTTCGTCAGCTCGACCGCTCTTGCCTCTGCCCTGGGCGGAGCTGCCGGAGGCATCGGAGCCGCGACTCTCGGACTCCCCCAGGTGTTTCTCATCCCGGCCGCGCTCGGCCTCTTCGCCGTCATTGGCCTGGCCGCGATGACCCGCTCAGCCGCCCACAACCTGTGAGTCAGAGTGTCTTCATGGTGACGTAGCTCGACACGGTGGCCACGCCGGCGAAGGTCGTCGCTGGTACACCTGACTGCATGCCCGCAACCGTCTACCTGATCGTCGGCCTCCCCGGCGCCGGCAAAACAACCCACGCCAAACAGCTGGAACTCACCGCCCCGGCCCTGCGCCTCACCACCGACGAATGGCAGATCGCCCTCTTCGGCGACCAGAACCCACCGGACAAACGCGACCTCGTCGAAGGCAGGCTCATCCAGGTCGGCATGCGCACCGCCGAACTAGGCACCAACGTCATCCTCGACTTCGGCTTCTGGTCCCAAGCCGAACGCTCCGCCCTCCGCTGGATCGCCACCACCATCGGCGCCCACAGCCAAGTCGTCTACCTCCCGATAGACCACGAAGAACAACGCCACCGCATCACCAGCCGCTTCAGCACCACCCCGCACGAAACGTTCCACATCACCGACGCCGAACTGGCAGCCTGGCGAACCCAATTCGAACCCCCCGACGACGAAGAACTCCTAGGCTCCGTCATCCCGCCCGTCCCACCCAACCACCCCACCTGGTCCCACTGGGCCTCCCAACGCTGGCCTTCCTTACCCAACCAGTACGGCCCCCGCTCTACGGCATACTCCCCCGAGTGAGCTACGACTTCGCGATCTGGGAAGGCGACGCCCCAACCAGCGGGCACAACGCCGCTGCCACCTTCAAAGCCTTGTTCAGCCACTACCTTGAGGGCGCCCTCGTCGCACCCACGGAGAAAATCCAGCTGTACTCCGAAGCACTCGCCGCCCACTTCCCGGACCACGAGAGCGACGACGGAGTGGTGGCCATCACCACCTCGCAAGGGCGAGCAGCCATCCCCGAGCGCTGGCCGCTCTTCCTCTCACAGGAACTGCGCGACATCGGCAACTACGTCATCGTCGACACCGCCCGGGACGACTACTTCGCCCAGGCGCGCAACGACGACGGAACCTTCTCCCTCGAGTACCGCGACGGCTCACCGCAGCAGCACTACCAGGTCCAGGGAGTCGACCTCGGCGACGTCACCGAAGCCCTGTCCCAATGGTCCGAGCACCGCCGCGACTTCATCACCAACCACACGTGGCAACGCCTAACTCTCTGGGACTGATGACGCAATGAAATTCGTGATGGTGCCAGGCGGCTGGCAAGGCGGGTGGGTATTCGACGAGGTGGCCGAAGAGCTCCGCCTTAGCGGCCACCAAGTCGAGGCAGTAACCCTGTCAGGCTTGGAGTTGGACGGCCCAGCCTCGTTGGAGAATCCACCGAACCTCGACACCCACATCGACCAAGTGGCCGAGATCATCAACAGCGACGACGAAGCACGCATCGCCCTGTGCGGCCACAGTTACGCCGGGCTGGTCATCGCGGGAGTCGCAGACCGCCTCGCTGATCGCCTTGACCACTTGGTCTTCATCGACGCCTATGTCCCCGAAGACGGCGACTCCTGCTGGTCGCTGACCAGCGACGCCTTCCGTGACCTGTTCATAGCCGGCGCCCGCACCGACGGCCGCTGGGTAGCAGTCCCCGACGGCCTCGACCCCCGTGCCCGCCCGCACCCACTACCGAGCTTCCTCCAATCCATCACCCTGGCCGGGGTACCCACACTCCCCCGTACTTTCATCAGCGGCGGCCCATGGCCAGGCACCCCGTTCGCGCTGTTGACCGAACGCCTACGCACCGACCCCACCTGGCAGTTCCACGAAATCCCCGTGGGCCACAACATCGCCCGCCGCGACCCCCACAGCCTCGCAACCCTCCTCGACACCCTGGCTGATTAGGATCCGACCCATGGATGATCTGGCGACCTGGCTAGGCCAGCTACAAGAAGCGTCCTTCGACAAGGGCGGACAGGCAGTACGCAATGCCTACCCACCGGAGCGCCGCCTCACCGGTCCCCAACTGGCCGAGTACCTGACCCGTCGCAGCTACGCGCTCGCATCCACCACCCGCGCCGACGGCCGCGCCCATGCCGCCCCCACCCTGTTCACGCCCTACGCAGGAGCCTTCTGGCTCCCCACCCTCGGCGCAGCGATCCGCCTCCGCAACGTACAGGCCAATCCCTGGCTAGCCCTGTCAGTACTAGAAGGCGAACACGACACCCACGCCGCCGTCCTCACCGAAGGCCCCGCCGAAGTCCTGCCAACAGCCCCACCAGAAGTCGAGGCCCTCACCAAACAACGCAACAACGACGGCACCCTCGACTGGGCAACAGCCTGGCTCAGAATGACCCCCCACCGCCTCTTCAGCTTCGCCGAACACGCCTGGCAGGAATCCCGGTAACTCGGAACTCAGCGCCAGCGACACCCGTTGGCGAACCATGGACGCACCGTCTCCCGAGGCCATCGCACACGCCTTCGATCTCGGCCGACCGCTGAGCGACCTGCAGTTCGTCAGACGCGGCGCCACCGAGACTTGGCGCCTCGACACGAACCAGGGCAGCTACTTCGTCAAGGGAGCATGGGCCGAGCGAGGCCGCGAGTTCACCCCAGGTGGCCTGCCCGACCAACTCGCCGCCGCAATGGCCTTCGAACTCCGAGCCCTCGAGGCCGGCATCGACATGCCATCCCCGATCCCCCCGATCGACCCCTGGCTGGGCTGCGTTGCCCTCATCAACGATCGGCTCTTCCGCGTCTACCCCTGGATCGAGCACCGCCCACTACGCCCCGACGACGACCTCTCCAAGTGGCTGGGCCGGACAATGGCTCGAATCCACCAACTCGAGCCAACGAACCACGTCGGCCTCCCACACTGGTGGCGAGGCCCGATCTGGCCCCGCACGACCTGGGAGGAATGGACCGCCGAAGCGGAGTACCGCAACCGCCCCTGGTCCTCACTCGCCCGCGACCGCCTACCGCTTGTCCTCGACCTCTCGACCCGCATCGAGAAACTCTGCGAAATCGCCCCCGACCCAGTCACAACCCACGGCGACTTCAAAACCCATCCTGGTCTCCCTCGACCGAACCCCAGCCACCTGGTGGATGGGCAACAGCCAGGCGATCGAGGAGAGCATCGAGGAGTTGCTGTACGACCTACCCAACCGAGTAGACCGCCTCCGCACCATCGCCATCACCATAATCCCGGGACGAGCCGGTGTGTCGTCTTCTGGTAGCTGCGATAGCGCTCACCAAGCACCCGAACAAGCTCAGCCTCCTCAACAGCAATCCGCGGCAACAATCCCAGCGCAGGCACAACAAGACAAACCACAATCGACAACCAGTTGGCAAGAGCAACGCCGAACCCCAGACAAATCAGCAGCAGCCCGCTGTACGACGGATGCCGAACCCACCGGTAAGGACCACCAGTAACCACAGCCTGCTCATCATCCACCTGCACATACGTACTGAACGACCTGCCCAGAGCCAAAACCGCCCACACCCTGACAAGCAGCCCGGCCCAGATCACCACCACCCCTGCACCAGCGAACACCTCAGGCACAGGTGTAGCCAACCCCTGCACCCGAATCCGCATCAACCACCCAACACCAAACGCAGCCACAAGGCTCAGCGAAACAACTACCCGAGTCCCCCGATCCCGCCGCGCCCCAGCCTTACGCCGCACAACATCCCGAACCGCAAGCACAACCTCCAACCCCACCCAACACCCAATCGACACCCGCACCAGCGCCGACAAGTTGCCCATACGCCCACCGTAGCCACAATGACCGCTCTTGGGGGATCGCCAGGGGTCTCGTACCGGTCAGAGATTGTCGATCTTGTAGACGACGCCGACCACCGACACGAAGTACGCGGTGTGGCCGACGAACTCCATCGAGGTCGGGCGGTCGAGGATCAGTTGATGGCCGTGGACGTCGACGACGGGCGCCAGGCTTCCGTTGTGCTTGACGACAACCAGCCGGCCGGTGTCGGGCAAGGCGGGGGTGCCCTCGCCTACACCGTTCCATTGCCCCTGCGACAGGGCGTACAACCTGCCGCCCGGTCCACGCTCGACGTCAATCAGCATGCTTGCTCCGCTGCCGACCTCGACCGGGCCCGAGCCGCGACGGAGCGCGAGGACCTTTCCGTCTTCCGGTGCGTGCGGGTTCGGGCCGGCCAGAGTCATGAAGACCTTGCCCTTGGCAACTTCAAGCCCGGTCGGCACTTCGTTCCCGAATGTCGCGACCTCGTTGATCGAGCCGTTCTGCCGGACCTGCAACACCCGGTTGTGATGCCCGTCGGTGACCAGGAACCCACCACGGTACGGCTCCATCGCGTACTGCACGCCGGTGTCGATGAAGATCGCCGGTACCGGCGGGTTGTCCACCGACCAACTGCCGATGTCGGCCACAACGGTGTAACCGCCACCCCGCTTGAGCCGGTAGATGCCGTTCTTGTCGTTGCTGTCCCCGAACGGCGTACCGGCGACGACACCGCTGACCAAGGTGACCAGCACATAGGCGGTACGGCCAACAAATGCGATGTCAACCGGTCCACCAATGGCACCGGGCAATACCGTCTTCGGCAACCCCGTGGCATAGGTGCTCACCCGCCCGCTCCGACGATCGATCCGCAACACGCTGCCGGCGTTCCCGTCCGTGACATACAACGCCCCATCGGGCCCGATCGTGCTCCCCGTCACGAGCCCACCAGTACCGAAGCTGGCAAGCCGAGTCACCACCGGCCCTAGCCCGTGATGCGCGCTCGCGGTCGGCGCGATCACCCCACTCACCAGACCGAAGGCAGCAATGAACAGAACAACCCGACGCACGGCAAACATGGGGTACTCCCCTGGGAAAACTTCAGTACCTACAACGGTCGCCGCACTGCGGTGGCCTGATCTGACAGCCCACTGCGCCAACCCGGGAACCATCTTGTACCGACCTCGCCACCCTCCACCCGCACCCCAGCCCCGTCAAGAGACAACCCCCACCCACACCAGACGGCGTCCGGTAGCCCGGCTAGGAGGGCTGTTGTTCTTGGGCGGGGGTTTGCTCGGGTGCGGTGGCGGCCCAGCTGGCGAGGAGTTTGAGGGCGTCTTCGGTGGCGGAGCCGGGTTCGGCGGCGTAGATGGTCATGGTGAGGCCGGGGTCGGCGCGTAGGTCCATGCTTTCGTAGGCCAGGGTGAGATCGCCGACGGTGTGGTGGTGGAAGTGTTTGACACCGGCGCCGTGGGTGCGGACGTTGTGGGCGCCCCAGCGGCGCCGGAAGTCGTCGTTGCGGGTGGACAGCTCGCCGACGAGGTCGTGGAGGGCTTTGTCGTGGGGGTCTTTGCCGGCGGCTGTGCGCAGGTTGGCCACGGTCATGTCGGCGGCGAGTTCCCAGTCGGGGTAGAACCGGTGTGCTGCGCTGTCCAGGAAGGTGAACCGGGCGAAGTTCGGCGGCTTGGCCGGGTCTGTGTAGGCGTCGCAGTACATGGCGCGCCCTAGCTGGTTGGCAGCGAGCAGGTCGAGGCGGTCGTTGCCGATGATCGCGGGCGAGGTGGTGATGGCGTCGAGCGTCCACTGCAGGCTGGCCCGAACCGGTACCGGCTTCGGACGTCGCGGGCGGCGCAGGACAGCGTTGCTGCCGTCGGCCTCGTGCGCAAGGCGGAGCAAGTGAGCGCGTTCGGCGTCGTCGAGCTGCAGCGCCCGGGCCAGGGCCTCGAGGACGCCGGAGGAGACACCGGCCAAGGTGCCGCGCTCGAGCTTCGCGTAGTACTCGACGCTCATTCCGGCCAGCGAGGCGACTTCGCTGCGCCTCAGGCCTGGGACACGCCGTGGCCCGATGGCGGGCAGGCCGGCCTGGTCGGGGCTGATCTTGGCGCGCCTGGTGGTGAGGAACTCGCGCACTTCGACTCGATTGTCCACAAGATCGACAGTACGACGCTCAGCGCGCAGGAGGGATGTACTGGCAGTACACCCATCAGCAGTGACTTCCCCGCGCACGGCGTACCGGATGTGCTGGAGACATGACCTTCCTCGGACGGACCCGCGCGGCGACCGCCGTCAACCAGTCCCGTTCGAGTATCTGACCTGTTCAAGGAGACCTTTCATGCGTGGAGTTGTCATGCACGCCCCCGGCGATGTCCGTGTCGAGGACCTCGCCGACCCGACCATTCAGGAACCGACCGACGCGATCATCCGCCTTTCCGCGACCTGTATCTGCGGCAGCGACCTCTGGCCCTACCGGGGCGCCGAGCCGGTCGACCACCAGGTGATGGGCCACGAGTACGTCGGCGTCGTCGAGGAGATCGGCGATCAGGTGCGCAGCGTCAAGGTCGGTGACTTCGTCGTCGGCTCGTTCTGGGCCTCGGACAACACCTGCGAGATCTGCCAGGCCGGATACCAGGCCTACTGCGTGCACCGCGTCCTGATGGGAACCATCGGTACCCAGTCCGAGCGGGCGCGGATCCCGCTTGCCGACGGCACCCTCGTGGCCACCCCGGCAATGCCCGACCCCGACCTGATCCCGTCGCTGATGGCGGCTTCCGACGTACTCGGTACCGGCTGGTTCGCCGCCGTCGCGGCCCAGGCCGGCCCGGGCAAGACGGTCGCGGTCGTCGGAGACGGCGCCGTCGGGCTCCTGGGCATCCTCGCCGCACAGCAACTCGGCGCGGAGCGGATCATCGCCTTCAGCCGCCATGCCGACCGCCAAGCCCTGGCCAAGGAGTTCGGCGCCACCGACATCGTCGAAGAACGCGGCGATGACGGCGTGGCCCGGGTCAAGGAACTGACCGGCGGGCTCGGAGCCCACTCGGTGATCGAGGCCGTCGGCACGCAGGAAGCCATGATGCAGGCCATCCACTCCACCAGGCCTGGCGGCCACGTCGGATTCGTCGGCGTCTCTCACGATGTCGCGATCCCTGGTGACGAACTGTTCATGGCCGGCGTCCATCTCCACGGCGGGCCGGCTCCGGTCCGCCGGTTCCTGCCAGAACTCGTCCAGCTCATCTGGGACCGCAAAGTCAACCCTGGCAGGGTTTTCGACCTCACCCTGCCGCTGGAGCGGGCCGCCGAGGGCTACCGAGCCATGGATCAGCGCACCGCTACAAAGGTGCTGCTGACCGTCTGATTGCACCTGTCACGAGAGGACCGAGGAATCGTGCGCAGCACCACGGCGGCACTGACCGGGCTCACGGACCGTCGTCAGGCCCGCCTCACAGCGGGCCTGGTGGCGACGGTCGTGTTCCTCACCGCGATCGCTCCATTGGCTACAGACATGTACGTCCCGGCCTTCCCACAGGTCGCCGGCGACCTGTCCAGTACAGCGACGCAGGTCCAGCTCACACTGACCACATTCTTCGTCGGTATGGCGCTCGGGCAACTCGTCGGCGGCCCCGTCTCGGACCAGCGCGGCCGTCGTACGCCGCTGATCCTGGCGCTGGCCGTCATGGCCGCAGCCTCGATCGCGTGCGCCCTCACGCCCACCATCGCGGTGATGACGGCTGCCCGGTTCGTCCAGGGCTTCGCCGGTGGATGGGCGATGGTGATTGGCCGGGCGGTCATCGTCGACCTCGCCACCGGCGCCCAGCTCGTACGGGTGCTCAACATCATCGCCGGAGTCGGCGGTCTCGCCCCCATCGTCGGTCCTCTCGTCGGCGCCGCCATCCTGCAACTGTCTGACTGGCGGGTCTCGTTCTGGGTGGTTGCTGCCCTCGGACTGGCCATGATCGTGGCGGTCTTGATCGCCGTGCCCGAATCGCTCCCCCGCGAACGCCGCCACGCAGGCGGCCTGAGAACCTTCCTCACCGCCGGGCGGATCGTCCTCGGCAACCGCGAATACGTCGGGTACCTGATAGTCGCCGGTGCCGCGATGGGAGCGCTGTTCGCCTACGTCGCCACCTCGGCGTTCGTCCTGCAGGCCATGAACGGGCTCTCCCCGATCGCCTACTCGATCGACTTCGCCGCCAACGCCGCCGGCATGACCGTGGCCGCCCTCATCGCCGCCCGGCTTGCCGGGCGAGTCTCCACCCGCAAGATCATCCTGACCGGGCAGATCGCCGCCCTCGCCGCGGGCATCGCCATGCTGGCCGGCGCAATGTGGTTCGGGACACCACTGATTCTGACCATGGCCTGCTTCTTCGTCCTCATGACCGCGCAAGGCCTCATGATTCCCAACGGCGGCGCACTCGCATCAGCCGCCGTCCCCGAACACCCCGGCACCGGATCCGCCGTCCAAGGCTTCGTCCAATGGGTCGCCGCCGGAACAATCGCCCCCATCGCCGGCCTCGGCGGCTCCACCACCGCCGTCCCCATGGCCCTACTGATCACCGCAGGCGCCGCAGTCTCCATGGCCGGCCTCCTCATTGCAAGATCGAATCTTTGTTCGATTAAAACGTAATTCGCGTGCTCTCACGCCTGGACTATCAGTGGTTAGCCGGGGCACTGTGGAGAGGTGGATCTCGACACGGCGGCCATAGAGCTGTACGGCCTGACACCAAACGAGTTCACCGCTGCCCGCAATCAACTGGCCAAGAACGCCGACGGCGCAACCGCCGCCGCGATCAGGGCTCTGCGGAAACCGACACTCGCGGCATGGCTGGCCAACCTGCTCGTCCGTACCGACCCCAACGGCGTCAACGACCTCACCGAACTCGGCGAGGCTCTGCGAGCAGCCCACCTCTCCGCAGACGGCGCCCAGCTTCGCGCCCTGACCCCGAAGCGACATGCCCTAATCAAGCAACTAGTCACCTCTGCCAAGAAGCAGGCCAAGCAACTCGGCAGAACCGTGACCCCATCAGTCACCGACCGCCTCACCGAAACCCTCGACGCAGCACTCATCGACCCCGGCGCCGCCCTACTCCTCCGCAGCGGCCAACTGACGAGCGCCCTACGACACATCGGCTTCGGCGTCATAGACGAAACCGGCCACCCCGCCAAGCTCCCCCCAATAAAGCCCCGCGCCGTACGCAGCACACCCGCCAAGAAGGCGACCAAAGTAGCCGCGAAGCCGGCCCCCTCCAGAACTGGCCAGACGCTGCAGCGGCACCGGGCAGAACTACAAGCCCGCACGGAAAAGCTCGAGACCGACTACCGCGAAGCCGAACAGGCGCGCACCGAAGCCGAATCAGCTCTCGACGCGACCCAGCACCACGCCGCAGACCTCCAAACCACGATCGACCGCCTGACCGACGAACTAGAACACGCCAGACGACAACTCCAGTCCACCCAGCGCGACGCAACAAAACTCGAACGCACACTGAACCGAGCCACCCACACCGCGGCCATAGCCCAACGCCGCAGAGACACCCACCACCAGCGGCTCGCCACCTTCAACAACTGACCTCCTCGGTCGGGCAACGACCACGGCCCTCAGGATTGTTGTGTGGCAACGGTTTCCCCGTGCTCCTCGCACTGGTGGCCCGTCGGTCCGACGCCCGATCTTCGTACCGCGGATCGCGCGCGAGGGCCCGGCGCCAGGAACTCCGTCGTACGGGGGTGAGCTGTGGCCAGTCACCGACCGTGCCCAGCCCATAGGGTCTTAGCCTGACCTCGCGTCAGATCAGTACGTTTCAGCCGTGGGTCGGCCGCCCCTCAGCTATCTGTTCTTCCACTGGGCGACCCGACCACGCTAGCCATGGATCCGCACCGGACTTGGGCACGACGACAGGTCCGTTGCCCGCCAACGCACGGGATATGTCGCCCGACTCGATGAAGGCGCGGGACTGGTAGCTCACGGACCACGCGATCTCGTGCTCTTCCGCACCCACGATCACCCACTCACCGGTGCGGACGTGGTCACTGCCGTCTGCGAGGAAGGCAAATGCGAGCTCGCGAGCCTCTTCATCGGTCACTGTCATGATCCTATGCTCGTTAGCCCTCGCCTTGGCGGTCCGAGTAGCCGCCGGTTTGAAACTCATCCCGGTGGCCCTCGGCTTCGCAGTACAGCGGGCTGCGTGACGTGAGCAGCGGATCAGCCCCCTAGGACGATTGCCTGTTCGGGCGTACAGTGCGGCTAATTGAGGGGCTCATGGGAGCCAGACGCTTGTTCTTACTGGGAAATCTTGCTGAGCGAGCACCAGGCGTGCTGACTGCGGGCAGTGCGTTCGCGCTGGTGGCCGCGAGTTGTGTGGGCGGATCGTCCCTAGTGGGTGCCACATCTGCCTACGCCATGGACAACTCGGCGGAGGTCACCCGGTTCACTGCCACGTCAACCGAGACATTCGAGGGTCCGCTGGCCGAGTGCTTCCTTGCCGGATCTGGTCGGCACCAACGTTGCCACCGAGACCGTCACAGGCCAGTCCGTTGTGACATCCAGCGGCATCGTCCACATCAGCGGCACCGATGTGTTTGCCTACCGGGTGGACTTTCCCAACGGCATGTACTCCTACGGAACCAGCACCTCCCACTTCTCCTTCACCGCCAACGGACCGTTGACGGTGAATACGCAGGGGGGCCGAGAACCCCGCACGATCTACGCCTCGGATGGCACGCCTGTAGCCCAGGTGGTTTTGCATGGGGGTAGCCACATCACTTATCGCGATCTGAACGGCGACGGCGTGCCACAGGCGGACGAGATCTCAGCGAACGTGGACAGGTTCTTCTTCACCTGCCACTAACCGGTGGCATCTCCGGTCGTAAAGCGTGGACTCGAAGAGCGTCGTAGCGCGGGTTTGAGCGGATCGCGGCAGCAACTGTCGGCGCGAGCTCGGCCGACAGGTTCTTAAGAGCCTCCGGCCCACTCGTGTCGTGGACGTACGGTGTAGCCGTCCGGCAGTACGGCCACGGTGGTGATCATTCGCCGTTCATCGGGTCGTCCATCGCCGGCACACCCCAGCGGAAGTACACCGGGGCGTAGAACCTGATGGCCGGGACCAGGCCGATGCTCTGGATCACCGTGGAGGTGCCGGTGGCGTGGCCGACGGCGTACAGGTAGCCCTTCTGCAGGTCCTTGTCGATGCCGAGCAGCAGCGTCCCGCTGGTGCCGCACTTGGTGACGATGAGCGACTCGAACCCTTGCCAGGTGCCGCTTCGCACGACCTTGATCACTGGCTTGGGCGAAGTGCTGACCGGGATGTGGATGGTCTTGAGGACGCCCGTCACGGTGTTTGCCAGCAGGGTGTCGTACGTCGCCGTCTTGCTGATCACCGCGATCGACTTCACGCCCTTGAGACCGGAGTACGACCAGCGATTGCGCCAGGCGCCGTGGTCGTCGATGGTCCAACGGGACAGTACGCCGTCGTCGCGCACCGCGTAGGCGGACGTGCGGTGTGAGGTCGAGTTCGCCCAGCGGGACACGTCGAAGGCGGTGTAGTTCGCCCAGCCACCGCCGACCCGCGTAAGAGTCGGCGGCCCGGCCTCGGGATCGAGATCGCCGGACGCGCTCGCGAAGTAGCTGCTGAAGTACATAGCGTCGCCGAGGATGACGTAGCCGAGGACCTGGCGTTCGTTGGCATCCCGGAAGTCGATGAAGCTCGCGAGGCGCGCCTTGCCTGCCGGGTAGAGGCTGCTCGGGCCCCACTGGTACGCCGTCTGGGTCGGCGGTCTGGTCGCGGCGTAGTTCGTTGCCACCAGACCGCCGGCGGCTGTCACTTCTCCGATCTTGATGCCGCAGACCGTAGCCTGGACCGTCGCCTGCGGTGTCGATCCCGTTGAGGATGCGTGCGCCGGCGGTCCTGTGGCCAGAGCTGTACTCAGGATTGCGAGGCCGCCGATCACGGTCGTGGTGCGCTTGAGGATTGCTGTGTTCTGGTTGGGTTTCATACCTGCACGATGCGAGCCGGAGCTCGATTGTTGCCGAACCTGTCGGCGGCTCTTCTTACGGTGCTGGGTGTGGAGAGCGGTCGTAGCAAGAGCAACGAGTGCATGACGGGCACCTCACGGTGTCTCTCCGTCGCGCTCGTCAGATAACTTCCTGCCCTCGGGGTGCATCTAACTGGTGTCCAAGGGAGACACCATGAAGCTGATTCCCAGCACCCACGTCCACAAGCCGATCCGAACCGCGCTTGCCGTGATCGTCGTCGCCGCGGCATCGGCGGGAGCGGTCGGTGGTACGGCGACAGCCAGTGGTGATCGGCAGCCAGGCACGATCAGTCTGGTCTCGGTCGGACTGAGCGGGACCGGTGGAGACGGTGCCTCCGGAGCGAACGGCAACGCCTCCGGGACGTCGGAACACGGGCGCTACGTCGTCTTCGCCTCGTCCGCGAGCGATCTCATCGCGAACGACATCAACGGCCAGCAGGACATCTTCGTCCGCGACATGGTGACCGGCCGTACGACGCTGGCTTCGGTCGGCCCGGATGGAGTGCAGGGCAACGGCGACAGCCGAGAGGCCTCGATCTCGGCCGACGGACGGTACGTCGCCTTCGACTCGTTCGCCTCGAACCTGGTCCCAGGTGACAGCAACGACAGCCCCGACGTCTTCCGGCGCGATCTGCGGACCGGTCGTACGGCGCTGGTCTCGGTGGGCCTGGACGGTCCAGCGGACCAAGGCGCGGTCTTCCCCGATATCTCCGCCGACGGGAACCATGTCGCCTTCCAGTCCAGTTCGACGAACGTCGTGCCCGGCGACACCAACGCCACCCAAGACATCTTCGTCCGCAATTTCCGGGCCGGCCGCACCGAACGGGTGTCACTGACCGCCGCGGGACTCCAGTCAGACCTGCCGTCCCTCGAGCCCGCCATCTCCGGGAACGGACGCATAGTGGCCTTCACCGCCATCGGCGGCGACCCCACGGCCATCCAGGTCCGTGACCGCGACAAGGGCACGACGCGCTCGGTCTCGGACGGCGTACCGGGCGATCCGCGGTCCCCCATCATCGAGTACGGCACCGCCGACGTCTCCAGTGACGGCCGGTTCGCGGTGTTCTCGGTCTACAGCATGATGGGCACCGACGTGGTTGCGAACGTCTGGCTCCGCGACCTCCGCACCAACCGAGCGCAACTGATCTCGGCCGACTACCAGGGCAACCCCTCAACCGCGTTCAACGGTGCCAGTGGCACCATCTCGGCCGACGGCAGGTACGTGACGTTCTCGACGCAGGGCCGTACCTCCAGCGCGGATCAGGGCAGCCTCGGCGACGTGTACCGGCTCGACCGCAAGACCGGCTCCCTCGTCTGGGTCACGCACCGCCAGAACCAAACCGACCCTTGGGGCGGCGGCCTCCTCGGCAGCTTCGCCCCCGCAATCTCCGACGACGGACAACACATAGCGTTCGACTCCGACGACAAGAACCTGACCGGCGACGTCGGCCCCTCCGGCTACGAGAAATACCTCTGGAACGCCACCCGCCCCAGGTGACAACCGCAGACCGGGCCCTCTGCAGCCCGGTCTCCCGTCAACGGCCTACTCAGCCAGCACTTCACTGGCAGGCACAACGTCCATTCAGCCACCCGCCAGGACGCGGAATCATGCATCTAATGCACGAAACCTCAGGTGCCTGCAGCAACGATCACCACAGCACGCCCAACGGACAGAAGGGAACGCCACAGCAATCGCCGCGCGACCTGCGCGAACAACTCAATCGCCCTCAGCCCGGAGCTCTCGCATCCGCTGCTACTCCGGTTGGATAACTGGTGCCGCCGGATGTTGGAGTAGCGGGAGTTCCGTTCGCCGCGCGACGCCTCGACTGGCCCATCGCGGCACGATCAGCAGCGCGGCGCCGGATCTCCGGAGAGGGGTCACCGCTGTCCTGGCCGGCCATTGGGGTGACGGGTCAGGCACGCCGCGACGGCACGACCACGCGGGCGCTGACTCGCCACCCGTTCGTTGTCCGCACCACCTCGTCCTCGTACACAACGCTGCCCGCTCGTCCGTCCGCCATCACCGAGAGCCCCTTTGAACGCACTCGGGCTCGGCTGTCGAGATCAGGGTCGGCCGTGACTACCACGTTGGTCACGTGGTGCCCGACGGGCTGGTCTCCGGGCGCCGAACTGAACAGCTCGATGAGCGCATCCAGCCCCCGGACAATTCCCAGACCATAGGCAGTCACGTCATAAGACGCATCCGGCGTCAGCAGTAGCCCGAGGTCGTCGGATCGCCGGTCATCAGCGAGATGCCCGTGCAGTGAAACCAGTTCGTGAATGGCTAACCGGTCTGCGGTGGTCAGTGGCATCGGGGCTCCTGGGAGATGAGTGATGAGGAAGGATAGGGATGATGACTAACTCTAAACGGGGCGAGCGCCCCGCTTCAAGTGAGCCCAAACGGGCTGATGCTGTCGCCAATCGCGCCAAGGTGATGGCTGCGGCTCGTGAGGCGTTCGAGACGGAGGGTTTCGCTGCTTCCCTTGACGAGATCGCTCGGCGGGCTGGCGTCGGCGCGGGGACGGTTCACCGGCACTTCAGGACCAAAGCCGAGCTCGTCGACGCGGTCCTCGCCGCAGCGGTTGAAGACCTTGTGGTCGCGGCGAATTCGTATGTTTCGGCCGACGATGCAGGCGTAGCACTGCGGAACTTCTTGGTGCAGCTGGTCACCGACGGAGCGGCGGCCCACGAACTCGCCGCACGGCTGCAGGTTGATGCGAGCGGTGTCGAGGCCGCGGTGTCTGGGCCGGTCGCCGAGCTCGACCGCGCGATGGGCCTGCTCCTGTCCCGCGCCCGCGATGCGGGGACCGTCCGTCACGACCTCGATGACCGCGACCTAGCGGCGATCGTTGCCGCCGCTCACGCGGCGTACGTCCACCCGACAGGCGGCGAGCGCGCCATGATGCTCGTGTTGCACGCACTCGACTAGCGTCGCCGCCTCGGCATGCCAGTTGAGTCCATTGCTCACCCAGTGCTGAAGGAAGCTGTCCCGGTCACAGGTCCTCCTTCTAGCGCCCGTCTGCTGGTGGGGTGCTGAACCCACAGCGAGCTGGTACCGCCAGAGGCTGGAGTCACGGGGGTTCACTGCCGGGTGGCGACGTACTGGGAATAGGTGGAGGCTGCGTCGCGGGCATGGCGTTCGATGGTCTGGGTGGTGTAGCCGAGCGCGTCGGCGATAATCGCGATGGGGGCGAGCTTGGTCAGCTCGTGAAGGGTTCCCAGGCGGGCCGCGCGCGGGCTGAACAGCCGCTGGAGCCGTTCTCTGAGCGAGGCGGCATTGATGTGGCCGCCGGGGCGGTAGCCGGGGAAGACCCAGTTGCTGTTCGGCTGGGCGGCGGTGTTGCTGGGCGCGGTGGCGGCGAGGTCACGAAAGGGTTTGTCGAGGGGTGGCGGGATGTCGATGACGGTCTTGCCTAGCGTGATGGCGACCTTGGTGGGCTTGATGTCGACGTGGTCCCAGGTCAGCGCGACGACGTCCTCGATCTGCTGGGCGAACACGACGACGAGGATCGCGGCGGCTCGGTCGCGGGTGGTGAGTTTAGTCCCGGAGCTGACCTCGGTGACTAGCTGCTCCTGCTCGAGCGCCGGCATGCGCGGCGCGACGCGGTCCGGCCGTGGATGCAGGATCAGCGTGGACGTGGTCAGCTGTGCCTTGATCGCCCAGTGCAGGAACGGATTGGCCAGTTCCCGAGTGGTGTTGCCGCCGGCGCGCCACCGATCGAGCTGGGTCTGAGTGAGCTCGACGAGAGTGCCGTTGTGCTCGGTGAGCCAGTTCAGCAGGTGATCGCGACGGTCACCTGCTGCTTGGCCCGCAGGAAGGCTCCGTGGGTGACGGCGGCCGGCGAGCTGCGGAACCGGCGTTCGTGGTGCCAGGTGACGTAGCGGCGGATGACGTCGCGGTGGGCTGGGTCAGTTGCGTGTTCGATCGCTTCGGTCGACCAGGTGCCGAAGCGGCTGAGTAACTCGTCGCGCTGTGGCAGCGCGCCGTACTCCACGAGCAGCCCCCGGATATAGGTCTTCGACTGCTCCGGGGCGGACACTTGATCGAGAAGTTCGTGCGTCAGCTTGTCGGCGGCCGCGATCGCGCGCAAGGTCTGCTTCACGTGGGGCTGCCGGATCCAAGTAATGCCGCTGTTTGGCCGTCCCATTGCCTTGAGGGCTCTGGCCAACGGCTTCAGTTGCTCGGAGATTGCCCCGGTGGCGGGGTTGGTCAGCAGATCGTCGACGAGGTGGGCCAGGTCGCAGCGCCAGCACCTGCCCTTGGACCTCAGCTCGCCCTCTTCTCCGCAGACTCGGCAGTCGAGGTTGAGGTGCTGCAGCCTCGAGCAGGCCCGGCACGCCAGCGCGCCATCGACGAGGCCGGGCAGGATGCCGGTGTGGCCGCAGCCGCAGGTGCCTGTAGTCCGTTTGGCCTTCTGGTAGCAGTAGCGGCAGATCTGGCCATCGGGCCAGTTCGCCACGAGTTCGTGGTGCTCGGCGCAGCGAGCGCAGGGGTTGGGCCAGCGCTGCGGATTGCTCGGGGTGCGGGGTCTAGTCATCGTCGCTCGGCACGATCCGGACGCGGCGTGCGATCGGGTCGCCCGGCCGGACACCGAGGTCTTCGCTGCGCCGCGGGGCGTCGGCGGTGGCCGCAGCTCGCATCTCTACGAAGGGCTCGAACAGGTCGCCGGGGGCGCAGTCGAGGATGTCGCACAGAGCGGCGAAGGTGCGCGCGGGGATGCGCTCGGGGGTGCCGGTGACGAGGCGGTAGACCTGGCTCTCGGACAGGTTGATGCCGCGGGACTTGAGCAGGGCGTGCAACTCGGTGCTCTTCCAGAGGTTGCGTTGGGCCATCAGGTGACGCAGGTGCCACTTGAAGCCGATCCTGCGCTGTTCAGTCATGCGCGGTGTCCTTCGGGTTGTCCGAGCCGGCGGGCGATCATCTGCCGGACGGTGCGCTGTTTGAAGTCGGCCGAGACCGACGTGTAGAGGCCGGTGGTCGAGGCGTAGGCGTGACCGACCTGGGTCTGGACGAACGCGGGGTCGTAGCCGGCCTCGATCAGGTGGGTCACGTAGGAGTGCCGCAGGCAAAGAAGTCCGAGCTCTTCAGGCAGCCCGGCGGCTCGCCGGAACCCGGCGAAGGAGTCACCGAGGCTGCCGAGATGAACCCGGTGGGACCGCTCACTGGGCCAGAGTGCGCTCGAGCGCTCGGCGGTCTGGAACCGGCCACGCCCCTCGGGACTGACCCAGTACTCCAGGAGTGGGACGACCCAGGCGAACTCGGGAACGGTCAGCACCGTACGGCGTCGGGGTCCGGAGGCGGTGGTGCCTTTGGCCCAGCGCACCGTTGTCGCGCCGAACGGCCCGTAGTCGGGCAAGTGTGGGTTCGGGCCGAAGTCGTTGAGGTCGAGCATCGTCAGCTCGCGGCGGCGCAGGCCGTAGGCATAGCAGGTCTTGAAGGCGATCGAGTCCCGCATCGCCGGCAACCACCGCTTCGACCCGGCGGCGTACTCGCGGTCGACGACGTCGTCGATGTGGTCGAACAGGTGCTGCAGTTCGGCTTGCGTGAACGATCGCCGTGCTGGCGGTACGGCGTCGTCGGTGGTGTGGCGTGGGGTGTTCCAGTCGAAGCAGATCTGGGTCGGGACGTTGCCGAAGGTACGCTCGCACAGGTCGCCCCACCCGTAGCCGGGATGGGTCAGGTAGGCGCAGAACATCGATACGGCGTTGCTGTAGGAGCGCAGCGTGGTCAGCCCGATCGGCCGGCTTCGGGAGCGGAGCTCAGCGAGGAAGTCTTCGATGTCCACCGGACGCCAGTCCACGGATAGTCGCCGGTGAAAGCCTGGAACCGCCCGACGACCCCGGTACGGGCCTTGATCGTGTCGACCGCCAGGCCGCGGGCGAGCATCTGGCTGCGCCAGCCGTCAACCATCGCCTCGAACACCCGGTCGTCGGCCCGGAACAGGCTGACATCAGGATCCCGCAGAACCCGCGGCACGAAGCCCGGAACACCATCCACCAGCCACTCCCAGCGTGGAAACCTGCATTAAACGCACGAACCCTATGCCGACCAGCGCACTCGCGGGATGGAACGACACACCAACTGGCAGCCGACCTCAACAGCAACTGCGCTCTGACCTGCGCAGATGCCCGAATCGCCCAGGAGCGGGAGTTCTTGCATTAGATGCAACTCCCGTGAGTCCACCACCGATAACAGTCGCTATGTCCGCTAGTTGACTTCGCATCGCATCAGATGAATCAACCGCGACAGGGCTCCCCTGCTGCGAAGGCGCCGGATGGGCGCAGCTGATGAATCATCGATCATCCGATGCAGCTTGTTACGTGTGCCGGGACAGGGATCAATCACCGGGCACCTGCCGCGGAGATGTCCAGTTGGCGGAGCCGACAAAATACCCATGGGAGGAGATGGCTGGTTGGTTGCTCACGCGACCTTCGTGCCGAGGAGGGCTCGCACCGGGACCTGCTCGATGTACGGCCGATAGGGATGAAGCACTTCCCGGAGCTCCGCTGCGATCTGTGGACGCTCCTTGGGCGAAGGAAGGCGGTCGACCGGTAGCGCGCTGTAGACCCCGCCGAGTAGATGATCGAAGTCGAGCTCGTCGGAATAGTCGAGCTCGACCTTGCTGACCTCGAAGCCATTGGCCGTCAGGCTCTGGCGATAGCGCTGTTGCGTTGCGTTGTCGGTGCCGCAGCTGTCGGTTGGACGCCCGCCCAACCAGTCGGACAGCCATTCGCGTAACGCCCGTGACCAGTCCGAGTCCTGCAGCCACAGCGGGATCCCGTTGGCCACGACCATGACACCACCTCCAGGACGCAGGAGCGGACCGACCGCGGCAAACAGCGCCTCATGGTCCATCCAGTGCAGTGCTTGTCCGATCGTCACAGCACCAACCGACTGATCAGCCAACAGTGATCGCAGCAGTGGAAGGTCAGAGTCGCTGCCGACCATCCACGCCACACTCGTGACGCCCTGGTCCTGGGCGGCTGAGCGGGCGTGGACCAGCATGTCTGGTTCGGGATCGACCCCTATCACGGCCCGAACATGCGGGGCGATCGGTGTCGCCAGTTGCCCCGTGCCACAACCGAGATCGATCACGAGATCGTCGCCCGTCAACGAGAACCCATCGACGCACGCGCCGATCAACCCTGACGGATAACCGCGGCGGTATCGGTGATACAGATCAGCAACCTCGCCGCCAAACCCCAGATCCATCGTCTCAGAATGCCTCCTCACGTCGACGATCCGACAGGGCTTCTGCCACTGGCATAACGCCTGTCGGCCGTTTGGAAGCTGACCGCTGACCGTGCTCGAGTCCAGCACCTCGCCTGGCTCAAGCGGACCCCGGTATTGCACTATCGGCCGCAGCAATCAGTCTGACGGCTGTCGGTCAACTGCCGGCGAATGCCACGACTCACTGGGACCACGACACGTGGAGCGTCCAGCAAAAGATCTCGGGGCTTGTCCTCAACTCCTCCCGTGGGGGTTGTCTGGAGCAACCTGGACTTGCACTTCTTGATGGGCGATTCCAGCCTTCCCGATGGCATCGACCGAATCAGAGTCCAGGTCTGCAGCACCATCGACGAGATCCCCTAGAGCTGTTCCGAGCAGTTCAACATGTGGCGAGATCACTAACGGGCACCCACGGGTGGCCTTCGACGCGCTCGGTGCCTCCGGGCTGGCTGGCAGTAGAGCCACATGATCAGCCTTGGCCGCGTCGGCTGGGCGCCGGCACCGCCAAGACCGCATCCAACGAGTCCCTCGCCTGCGTCGTCGGCCCGGTGAAACACGCTTCTCGTCGACCTGCTGTGCAAACGCGTCCAGGGCTGCTCCGGCGCCATCCGGGGCGCGATCGCTTTAGCGTGCCGTAGCCGTGCCTCAGGGTCGTCTGCGATAGATCGGCAGGGACGAGGCGCAGCCGGGTACTCACCGCGACACGGGAAGCGGCAAGTCGGAGTGGGTGAGGCGGGCGACCCGGGGAGAACTCGAGTGGTCACCGCGACAGAGGAGCGGCAAACAAGGGTGGGTGGGAGCGGGCGGAGCGGCGGGCGACGTAGGAGCCTGCGGCGGAGGGCGCGTGGGGGTTCTTCGGGTGGGTGGTGCTTGTGGGGCGGGTGGGACTCGAACCCACGACCCAGGGATTATGAGAGCCATGCCATCACCAACACTGGCCACCTTCAGCCTCCAGCAGGTGCAGAACGTACCCCGCTAGACGCCTTGATCACCTCCAGTTGACGCGAGTTCATGTCACGAACCATGTCACGCCGCCTGTTGGCCGCGGGGCGTGCGGGCGGGACTAGCGACATATCCCTGGTCCCCTCGCCGAGGGCTGCCGGGCAAGCCGATAGCAACTCTTATGTAAGGTTCAATTCTGGGATAGTGCCTTACATATCACAGGCGCGGTCGATGCATGGAAGGTTCGCCGGCCAGCGACTAGGGTGCGCAGGATCGACGAGACTCGCCAACGGCTCGCCAAGCATTAAGCGGTACGCACCGAACCAGCCGACAGCGAGCAACAGCACAAGGAGTGGGTGACAATACTGCGATGGGGGTAGCAGAGTGGCTCGAGAATCACGCTGATCGTCTGTCTGCTCGGCAACGCGCGCGAGCTGATATCGCAAAACTGATCGCGACTTTCATGGCCGGCGTCGCCGCAACACTCGTCGGCACGGCCCTTCAGGTCAGTCCCACCAATACAATCGATCGGGTCGCCACTTGGTTCTTGGGGGCGGCCGTCGTCCTCGCGCTGGCCGTCCTCCTGCTCGACCGCACAAAGGAGGCTGACCACGCGGCCCTCATCATAGAAGCAAAGTTGCAAGGATGGAACGATGCCAAACTGATGGCTGAGCTGCGGCACGAGGTGATTTCAGCCGCTGACTACAACCTGCGCTGGCTGCCCGTCATCAGAGGCGCTCTCGCCTTACAGGTATCTGCGTCCGTGGCAGCCGGGGTCTTAGCAGCAGTCTCCCTGTTCACCGCCGGTGCCGCCTAGACTATAAGTATGGCTAGCAGGTCGGGACGAACAGTCGGCTGGGGCCCATTCCTCATCCCCGGCGAGAAACGCACGTGGAAAAAAGCCACGAAGGCAGCACGGGAGCTGCTCGACGCCGCTGAAGACGTGGACAAGAGGTCTGCTGCCAACCTGACCACCTCCCAAACTGACTCGGCGGCCATCGCCGTCGAAACACGGCACGACGAGCCAGAGGAACGGGCCATGGCGGACCAGGCCGCGGCCGAACTCGAAACCACCCTGGCCGAGCGCCGCCGCAAGGTCGAGCAGGAGTTCGCCGCCCGGACCGCACGCGCCGAGCAGCATCTGGCGGCGGTCACCTACCGTAGGGCCGAGCTGCAGCGCGAGGTCGACCACGCCCGTTCCGAGGCGGAGCACCTGGCCCAGCAGCAGCTGGCCGACGCGAATCGTCAGGCGGTGGAGATTGTGGCCGCCGCGAAGGACAAGTCCGAGCGGATCCGCGCCGAGTCCGAGCGCGAGCTCGCGGCGGCGATCCACCGTCGCGACAGCATCAACGAGCAGCTGACCAACGTCCGGCAGATGCTGGCCACGTTGTCCGGCAGCCCGGAGATACCGGCGCAGCTGCGGCGCCTCATCGAAGACGACAAACTGCGGGCAGGCTCCAAACCAGAGAATGTTGGCAGCAACGATCCGGCAGATTGACCGCGGCGACACATAGCAAGCGAACTGAACAAGCGGCCGCCTCGCCGGAGGGCGATGCGGAGGACAACCCTTGGTCTCGTGAGTCGGCTCGCGAACATCGAGGCCTACACAGCTCGGGTCACAACGCGACGGATGTGTGCGACCCGAACGTGGCCTCTGAGGCTAGAGACTTCCTCGAGCCGCTGACCCTCTGCTCAATCCCCGTCGAGGTGCCCCGCGCGGCCGGGCGAGTGGTTCTTCCATTACCGGCCGCCGACCAACGAGTGACGGCGTACCTGGCGACCAAGATGACCGCAGCAATTCAACCGCGCACGGACCACGGCCGGCCGATGACATCCGCACCGTCGGCACTCAGTACAGAAGTTGCGCCCTCCTGGGTCGCCAGGTACGCGGCCCTACGCCGCCGGGCCGGGTTACTGGCTCCCGGAATGTTCGCCCTCCCACACCACCACCTCTTCGTTGTCTGCCGGTCGGGTCCATTGACCTCGCGTCAAGTTGAGAGCACCAGTCACTAACCGGTCGGTTCCAGCAACCCCGCAGGTGCAGTCGAAGGTCGCTGACTGTGCGGCCCGTATCACTGAGAATGCCGCAGCGGGAATCGGCTCGTGAGGCGGTTCTCCCAGACGAATCTCTGTTGTGCCGGATCCACCGATGTAGAGGCCGCCCCTTCGCGCGTCTACACCGTCAGGCGGCACGAAGTCCGCCGGCGGCGCCGCCTCGCCCGGCCTGCGGAAGGCCCCGAAGTAGGGCGCTCCACCGTTGGAGAACCGCAAAGTGAACGGCAGATCAATCGTGCCCCCGGGACCAGTCATGCGGATCTCAGCTCGTGCGCGATGGGTGGGCAGCATCGCGCGGCCAACTGACTCGAAGAACGCCTCGCCGCTTCCCTGCGCGTGAACCGTCTGTGTACCGTCCTTGGCGGTTTTGAGTGTGCAGCTGAAGTTGAAGCTGATCAGCTCCAGAACCGGCAGGTTGGCGGCCGGGACGACCATACGTAGTACCTCGTGGCGACGCGCAGTTCTAACCCGCGTTGCCTCGCGGATTGGAATCTCTCGATCGACGCCCTGAATTCCAGTTTTCACGAGGTACGGTGCGCGGTCCGTCTCAAAGTGGAGCGCGACCAGGCGGGCTTCTCCGATGCCGACGTTGAGAGCCCGCAGTGTTGGAGCAGCACCCTCATCGAACCGCGCTTCTACCTGGGTCCACCACTCCGCTGGATCCGTGTTATCGACACCGACAACCGTCCCCGAACTCTCGTCGACGCCTATCAGCCATAGGATCGAGGTCCCTCGCGCTGCGTTGGCGTTTGCGGCAATCCTTCGCGCCGCGCGTTGACGATCCTGAGGCCATTCGGCTTTGCACTCGACTCGGTCATCTTCAACCCGCTCGCCTGCCGCGACGGCGTCCACAACGCTGATTGCCCAAGCCTCGATCTGCTGGAGATTCATGACAGGAGAGGGTATGACCTTGCACCGACTCGCCCAGACCCGGTCTGTGGAAACTGTCGGCGAGTGGTGGGATCGTTTTGTGGTATGAGGATCACTGAGCGGCATCTGGAGGAGATTCCGCGGGCGAATCTACGGATACCAGTGCGTGAGTTCGCTCGTGTGTGGTTGCGGGCAGAGATCCGCTCCGATGAGTCGGCGGCTGCAGGTGAGCCCGAGGACGGGTACTTGAGTGGGGTGTGCGCGACGTGCGAGTGGCTCGCCGGCGCGTACATCAAGGTGCCTGGCCGTGGCGGGCAGCCACGGATGACGCTTCGGCCGGCTCCGCTGACGGCGGGCTACGGCAACGTGAAGGCGTACGAGGAGCTGATCGCGGCCGAAACCGTCGCTGCCGAGCAGGTCGTCGCCGGCAGTCCGCCTGGCAAGCCAGGTTTTCCTGACGGCGTGCTGGCGACACTGCTCTGGGCCTGGCGCGGGTTGGGTGTGCCGCCGATCGAGCTACCACAGAAGCAGGCTCGCTGACGTCCACTGCGCGTTGCAGGTAGCTGCAAAAGCGCTAGCTGGGTGTCCGTGGGGCTGCTTACTGTGCAGGGATGAATGGTGCTCGAAGCAACGACCCGCAGCGCCCGGCGTGGCCAGCACCGCCCGGCGCCGTCGCCAGCCACAATCCTGGCTGGCAGATCAAACCGCCGCCTGCCGCGATCCATCAGGCCGCCCAGCAGCCGCTTGCGAACCCGCCTTCGGTACTTCCAAGGACCACCCAGCCACTAGCCCCGCCCATGCTGCATCCCAGCCCGGCGGTCGCTGACTCGCAGTCGGTCGCGCCATGGCCTGCGCGGCCTGCCTCGACCCACGTAGCGGAATCACGCCCGGAGCCCGCCCGGCGCGGGTGGAAGCAGTTCGCCGGCGTAGCGGAGCTGGCCATGGCGCTGCCGTGGCTGTGGTGGTCGTGGATGTCGATCCAGTTCATCGGCCTGTTCAGCACCACCGCCTACCGGGTGGTACTGACGGTCGCGCTCGCATCCGGCATTGGGATCTTCTTCCACCAGGCCGAGGCATTCCTGGCCACGAAATGGTGGCGGTTGCGGGAGCCGTCCGATCAAGAGCTGGCGCGGGTCGCGCCCGCCTGGCTGGCGGTTTGCCGGGCCGCGGGCGTTGACCCCAACCGCTTCAGGGTATGGGTCTACGAAGGTCCAGAGCCGACCGCGCCGGCCACGGTCGGCCGAACGGTCGCAGTGACCAATTGGAGCCTCTACACGCTGCCTCAGCGTCACCTGGAGGCGGTTCTCGCGCACGAGCTGGCGCACCACCTGGCGCTGCCCCCGAAGGTGTCGATGTTCTTGTACTGGCTCTCGTTGCCCGCCCGGATGACCGGCGTCGTACTGCGGGCCGGCCTCAAGCACCACTTCTGGCAAAAGGTCGTGGGGATCACCATCGGTGTCTTGACCTTCGGGGTGTTCGTGCTGTGGTTCGTGACCGAGTTCGACTACCACACAGTGCTCTTGTTGTCGGCCTGGTCAGCACCGCTGCTGATTCCGTGGCTGTCGCGCCACGGCGAGCAGGCCGCGGACCGGACCGCCGCCGATCTCGGCTACGGCAAACCTCTAGTGGAGGTGTTCGCTGGCCGTGAGTTCGAGCGGGCAAGCTCAAGCTCGACCTGGCGCCCGCAGCGCTTCGGCGTGGGCGACACCCAGCCGATCGAAACTGCCCGTCAGCGGAGGTTGGAGAAGTACCTCAAGAAGCTTGCCGAGGGCACCCATCAGCCGTACCGGATCGACTCGGCCTAGGCAGGGCAGAGCACGAGGCACCTACCGCAGGTCCAGCTGGTCAGGGAGCCCGCTGCTGGCGGCGCCGTGGCACAGCAAGAGTTGTCGAGGCTCGGAGAGACCTCGGGTGGCCTGCGACCAATTGGTGGCCCCGAAGCCGGCTATCTGGCGGCTCGTGACGGGTCCAGTGGTCGCGGCCTCGCCCGAGGCCCTACAGACAGACTGCCGTAATCGAGCGTCACCCGGTCGGAGTTATCCACAGGGCCGCCTGGGCCGGACCGCGCGGTCGCAAGGGTCCAATGGCGAGGCGGCTGCGAGCTCAGATCTACATGCGGAGGATCTTGCCGTCGAGCGGGAGCGCGGGCGACGGTGGCGGAATGAGCGACGACGCGGCGGAACCGGTGAGCGCAGTCCGGGTCGGTATAGGCCAGTTCCTGCTGGCAGCCGAACGTGTCGTTGCCGGCCTGGTCTTCGTTGCCGACGGCGACCGGTTCGAGGTGATCGGGGAGCCGATGGCCATCGGCGGCGATCGCTATCTGGCCACCGTCCGCGGTCCGGCAGGCGACCTGACCGCACAGCTCAACGTCGGCCACCGCGTCAACTAGCCGATGGCTGGTGCATCGTCGGCAAGTGGTCGGCGACGGACGTCGGCCGGGGCGAGCCACACGTAGGGCACGAGCAGCCGCGGGTCCTGGCAGAACAGCTTGACGTGGTGCTGTGTCCACGCGATCGCAGTCGCCTCGACCCATTCCTCTCCGTCGACCTCCCACACAAGTCGGGCGTCAACGTCGATGCGATAGTCCGAAGGGAACGGTTGCAGGGTCCGGGCCACTGCTGGTGGTGGCCAGTGCTCGTTGGTGACGTCTTGGTCTGGGACCTTCTCGCGGTCGAACCCGGCCGTACTGTGCCCGCTGAGCAGGGGGCGTCGCGCGGGTGGCTGGCCGGTTGGCGGCGGTGCCGCACCCCGCTGTCTTCGTGCCACGGTGCGACCTAGGCCGCCGCGGTGGAGGAGGCGTGGAACTCGGCTGCGAAGGCAGCGCCGAATGGCGCCAGGTCCGGATCGGCCGGGTCCGCGGGGTGGCAGTTAACGCCCTGCCAGGCCCACAACTTGCCGCCACTCAGGGTGACCCCGCCCGGTGCGTAGCCGAGCGCCGACCCGGCCGCGTCGGGATGAGTGTGGCCCATACGCTGCGCCGCCCTGATCCGTCCGCGAAACTCGTCCTCGAAATAGACCTGACCGTGGTCAGGGCCGCCGTCGAGCGTGATCGTCGACAAATTACTGGCCATCAGAACGCCTCCCTAGCTGGGGTCGTATAGGCGCCGGATGAGTCCGGGGCGGGCGGCGGCGCTGCTGGTATTTCGAGTGGACGAAGCAGCTGCTGCGCGAACCACATCTCGACGGTTCGGGTATCGCGGGGATTCGGTACGTAGATGACGCGAGCCTGCCAGTCGTCGGAGTTGGTCCGACGCCATTCGAGGATCAGGCCGGGCCACGGGCCGCGCTCATGCGCGGTCGCCAGCACCCAACAGTGCCGGCGCGCTCGATCCGGACCTGGGTATCGCGGGTATCGCTTATTGCCACCCATGAAACCCAGGGTAGAACACGTGTTCGATTAGAGCGCAACCTGCCGTCAGTGTCGGCGCCGGCACATGGGTTTTAGGGTGACCTGAACACACACTGTGCTCGTTGTCACAGAAAGCGACTTCTCAATGTGAGCGGAGTCACTTAGATACGCTCTGTGGCCATTTCAGACGCGCTTAGGCACGGTTAGGACACCTGGTGCTCACCCTGGATCGTTGAGTCGTCAGAGAGCCGCTCAGGGCCTTTCCAGAGGGTCTCTGCGCATCTGAGCGTTTGCATCGTGACCTGTTTGAGCTAGATTCGCCGTCGGATAGCTCGCCTTCTGCACCAGACCTTTCGGGGATCCTGCAGGGCCTCGACCGAGGTCCAGGAAGGAGAGCGAAGACCTCATGGCTGTGCTCAAGAAGTCGTCTCAGGACGACGGGCGTGGCAAGCGGAAGGGTCCGGCTCAACGCCGTTGGCGTCGGTCCGGACCCTGGGTACTCACCGTGCTAATCCGCGTAGTGGTCGACTGGTGGTTAGAGAACCACTAGCCCTGAAGTGGGTGGGCCGTCAGTGCTTTCACGGAGCGCTGGCGGTTCCACTCGAGCGGCCTTAAGCGTGTATACGTTAAGCACGCTACAACTATGAGTCAATTTTCCACAAGCAAGTGAGATCTAGTCGACTGAGCGCCGACTCTACCCCTTTTGACCCACCTCTAGCTGCTTCTGAGGCCTACCCGCGCATGGTTGCGACTCAAGGTGTGCGCTTGGATTTGCGGGGGTGTCGGGTGCCTGCTGCGAGTCCTGAGGTGATGGTGCGTTCGGCCTCAGTCCTGGGCAGTCCGATCCGGCCGGCCGCCGATATCAGCTCGTCGCGGGTGGTGGCTTCGTCGAGCATGTCTGCGCCAACCAGTTGCCCGAGTGCGAACGCGGCGGCGTTGAGCGCGTGGTTGCGTCGACCCTCCGTTGCCTTCAGCAGTTTGTCGAGTTCGCCGGTCAGTGCCGCCATCGCGTAGGCGTCGGTGTGCCTGGAAACGGGGCCGGACCGGGGGCTTGGTTCGGCGGGTTCGGGTGTGGCGAGGGCCTGGGTGATCCAGTCGGGTAAGGGCTGAGCTGGCAGGGTGCCGGTGCCCTGGTAGTAACGCTGCCCGATCAGTGATCCGGCCCCGACGACGTATCCGCCGTGGCCTCTGGTGTCGACCTTCCAGCCGATCCGCCCGGCGGTGTTGGACAGTTGCCGATCGCTGGGCTGCTGGAAATAGAGGTGTCGTCCTCCCGACGGTGTGGTCACGGTGTAGGTGGCCGGCACGCTCGCTGAGTGATCGGCCGCGATCAACGCGAGCACTTCTGCGCCGCTGGCGGCTCCTCGAGAACCCCATTCCGCCGGTGGCAGATCGTCGGGCGTCTTGGGCAAGTCGAGGTCCACAACCAGCAGCCCGGACGGGCCGGTCGCGACGCCGATGTTGTAGGGGGCTTCTCGCCAGGTGCGCGCGATCGTGAGGTGATTGGTCGTCGCGGCAGCTTCCCAGTCCTTGGCAACGGCGGGCACCTTGCGGCCTGGGGCGAGAGGGAATACGAACAGTCCTTGATCGGCATGCCAGTGCGCTGCCCGGCTGAGCATCTGGTGCGCGGCGTCGGTCACCGGCTCTGGTTTGCGTCGCCGCCTGGTCGGCAAGCTCACGGCTCGACCTCCTTGGCAGTGGGGCGGACTCTTTCAGACTGGACCCGGTGCGGCGTCTCGGCGTCTGGTTCGCGCAGCTCGGCGTAGGCCCGGACTCCGAACGACCCACGGTTGGCGTAGGTGCGGTCCCCGCCGGCGACCTCGAAGTGCTCGCGAAGGTGCGCCAGGAGGCGGGCGATCTCGTCGGCCTCTCCGGACAGCCTGACCTTGATCGTCACTCCTGAAGGCCCTTCACGCTTGTGGCGTCGGTGGGGCTAGTCAGGGAGCGGTGCCTGGGGTCGCCGTTCCACAGGACCCGCAGTGGCCCGTGCCCGGCGACCGTTGCCAGGTCGACGATGTGGGACGTCGAGGGTTCGCCCTCGATCGGCAGCGTGCAGGCGTAGGGGTCGCCCTCCTCAGTGAAGTACAGGACCCAGACATCGGCGTTGGAATCGAGCAGCACCGGTGTGGTGCCGTCGGCCTCCCAGACCAGCCTGTCCAGCTCGGCGACGAGAGTGAGTACAGCGCCGTTGGGGATCTTGTCGGTCACAGCTTCTCCTAGGGTCGTGTCCTGGTTCGGTGTGCCGGTCATGATCAGTTCTCCTTCGGGGTCTCTGTGGGGACGCCGTAGTGGGCGAGTTCGGGGATGCGCAGGTGTGGCCAGTGGCCGTCGACCAGGACGGTGTCGACGAATCCGGGCGACCAGTCGGGCAAGGTGTCGCTGCCGGGCAGCAGCGTGTTCTCGCGGGCGTGCTGGTAGAGCCTGCTGGCCAGGTCGGTACCCCACCCATCGGTCCGGGCGCGGGTGTCGCTGCTGGTGACAAATTGGACGGTGACACCCAGCTCGGTGGGATAGCCCAATGGATTCTCGGTCCGCAGTTGCTCCCACCGTGCCGCGACCATGGCAGCGAACCGCTGCTCGTACTCGGCGGCGTCGCTGTCTTCGAGGTCGATCAGAGCAATTTCAACGTCGTCGATCTGTTCCAGCTCGGCATCGGTCAGTTGGTCGCGCGCCGGCGTCCAACGATCTCCGAACAGCGTCTGACGGATGTGGGCCAAGCTGGCTTCATAGGTCTCGTAGATGCCGAGTTCGTCGAGTTCGTAGGTGCTGCTGGCAACGATCTCGACCGGTTCGGTGCGGTACGTCATCAGGAACTCGTCGTCGCAACCGACGGTGCTGCTCAGCAGTTGACCAACGCCGGAGGCTTCCCACGACCCCGGGCGCCCCTGGATCACGGCGTAGCTGCTGCCGAGGTTGGCGGCGACCGTGGCGAGCACGTGAGTGATGAACTCGGCGCCGTCGCCAGGGCGTTGCTCGTTGTTGATCGCGCGGATCGCGCGGGTGATCGCGGTATGGGCGACCTCGAAGTCGTCAGGCTGTGCGGGGCCGTTGCCCTGAGCATCAGTGGTGTTGGCGGGTGGTGTGATCATCTCGGGTTCTCCTTTGTGGGTTGCTTGGTTGGGATCTCTAGGTCTTGCTGAGGGATGAGAGGCGAGTCGGATCGACGTCAGCCATGCGGCACTTCTCGGTCTGCCCAGTCGAGTGGTAGCTCGGCGACCGGCTCGAGTTGCGGGCTGGGTTTGAACAAGTCGGGGTTCGGCTGCTGGATGGCTGCGAGAGCGGCCTGCAGGTGAGTCGCGTAACCGTGTTCGTTCCGGGCCAGCCGAGTGGAGAACGTCAGACCGTCGCATTCGGGGTAGACGCAACGCAACGGCTCCAGCATCACCTCGGGTTCGGTCGCGAGGTCGGGTGTGAGACCGTTGCTCAGGTCGCTCATTGGCCGGCCTCTTCGATCCAGCCGTCGGTGTTGACGTGGAACGAGAGTTCTGGACCCCAATAGGCGCCGCGTGCAGCGTTGACCCATTTCCGGGCGTGCACGCTGCTGGTGTAGAGGTCGTTGCAGCGGCTCGGCCCGGTCAGCTCGGTCATCGAAGACACTAGCCAGCGCTCCCCGTGCGGGGTGAGCATGACGTGGAAGTTGCCGGGGTCGAGTTCGGCGAGCAGGTCCAGCTGTACAGCGTTGGCCAGGTCGTGCTGTGGTTCAGTCACCGGATCTCCTGGTGTGGTTGGAGGTTGGGGAGGGGTCGTCACGCTCGGCCCCTCCCCAGGGGTGAATAGGCGATGTGGGCTTATGCGGCGGTGTCTTCGCGGTGGAGTACTGCGCGCAGCCGGGTACCGATCCACTCGCCGACCGCAGGGGTGACGGCGTTGCCGTAGCCGTCGACCTGGTCGCGGGCTGATCCCCAGACCTTGTAGGTGCCGTGGTGGTCGCCGAAGTCGGGATCGAAGCCGCAGCCGCGACCGATCTCGTGTGGCCCCATCATCCGGAACTTGAGATCCTCAACTCGCCGCTCAGCCAGGGTCTGCTGCCATTCGGCGAACACGAGCGCGGTGGTGTCGCGAGATGTCAGCGCGCCGAACGGGTCGGTCAGCGGATGCGGTGCGGTCTCGGTGCCGGTCGAACCGTTCTGCTTGTACCAGCTCGCGAACAGCAGACCGGGGATCTGCTCGGCCGTCACGGTCGGCATCGCCTCAGCGTGCATCGTGGGCCTGGTGTTCTTCCTGAACGGAAGGACCGCACTCGACAGGAGCGCCATCGTTTCCGAGCCGCCCTGCGTCGGCAGCGGATCACCAGCGCCGCGTGGAGCGCCCTGGAAGTTGTCGATGGCCACGACTGCACCGGTGCTGAGGATTGCGGTTTCTTGCTGGCTGGTCTGGGTGGACATCGGCTGCCACGGGTGCCGCTCCGAGCCGCGCGTCGCCTTGGCGGGCATGAGCACCGCGGGGAACTCACCGAGCCGTTGGCGGGCTCGTTCGATGCGGGCCATGGTCGACGGCGCCAGGGGCTTGTCGCGGTCACCGATCCGGGTGCCCAGGTTGGACAGGTCCAGAGCGGCCAGCGACGGCGTGAACTGCGGAACCACGGGGAAGCGGCACGACGGGCAGCTGTATTCGTACTGCTTGCCGTAGCAGACCGTCCCGGTCGGCGGGATCCCTGTCTTCCACCTTTGCTGTGACTCCACCACCGTGCTGCAGAACGAGCACCAGGCGATCGGGCGGTGTTCCAGGTCGGGGGCTTCAAGCTTCTTGTCCCAGAAGATCCAGTAGGCGCGGTCACGGGACTGGCCGACCTCGAAGAACATCGAGTTCAGGAACACGACCTTGTGGTCGTAGCCCTCGATGTCGAACTGCTTGAGCCACCAGCGGTACGTCGAGCCGTCGCCGACCTTTCGCTTGCCCGGCACGAGATTGCCCCACGACTGCAGCTGGGTCGTGCACTCGATGAGGATCATCCGCGGGTGGTGCTTCTGGGCGTAGTGCAAGACGCAGTTGGCCGTCGCCCGGTCACGTTCCGACCGGGTCACGCGGTCGTCGTAGTCGGGGTCGTCCATGTCGAACAACGTCAGGCCCTCTTCGTAGGCCTTCATCGTGTTCGCCGGAGAGTGGTTCACACACGAGACGCCGGCGGCGACAAGATCCGCAGCAGGAAGGTCCCGCACATCGTGGTAGTCGGCCGAGTCCTGGTTGGCGAGATCGGCGATCCAGTGCTCGGTGGTGGGGTGGTTGGCCTCGTGGACCTCGACCTTGTAGGAGTTGTGGTTGGCGGCCATGATCACGTCGAACCCGGCCCGCTCGATGCCCTGCGTCAGGCCCCCGAATCCGGAGAAGAGGTCAAGGGCGGTCAGGGTGTCGTGCCGGAACCGGCGCTGCCGGACCGCTGGCCGGTGCGCCGCAGTGCGGGTGCGCTTCGTCGCCATCATCGGCCGTCACCAACCCGACCGGGAGAACAGCTTCGTGCGGGTCTTGCGGGCCGGGCGCGGCTTCTCGTAGAGGTGGCCGCAGCAGAGGGGTCCTCCGCACAGGAGGTGCTTGCTTGGGTTGCACCACGGCTGGCATGGGGTGGGGGTTCCGGCGGGCTTGTTCTTGGTCATGGTGTGCTCCCTGGCGCCTGGTCGCTGGTGGGCGTTGTGTTGGCGGCAGCCCCGTTCTTGGGGGCCTGCCGGCTACTGCCGCCTAACAGGCCGTCCAAGAGGCTCCGCGCGAATTGGTGCCGGCCGTTGTCACGTGGTGGACAAGTGCGAGGGAGCGCAGCGACCGGTGAGCGAAGCGAGCGCCGCCGTCCTCCAGGTGAGAACTGCCGGCACCAATTCGGGTGGAGGGGGACGGTCTGTTTAGCCGCCCGCCATACCCGCGCCAGGCTGTTCTTGCTCCGGCCCCCTAGGGCCGGGTCGCTCTCCCGCCCGCCAGGGGCGGGAGAGCCTGGGCAGCGCTTCGCGCTACAGACCGGCGGCCGGGTCGTCGGCCTGCTCCGCGGCTGTGTCCTTGTGGTGCTCGTTGTCGGTCTGTGCTGCGGTGTCGTCGCGGTGCCAGCGCGCCAGCTCCTCATCGCGCTCGTTCGCGGATGCCTGCTGCGCGGCGTCGAGCTGCTGCCGCGCCTGATCGACGACACACTGGGCACGCGCCGCCGCGACCGCACACGCCGTCGTCTCGGTCACCGCAACCGGCTCATCGGCCGTCTTCGCATCCGCCGGCTTCTCCGCGGCAGGTGCAGCCTCGGCTGCCTCGATCGGTTCCGAGACTCCGGCGCCGTCCGTGACGGCGTTGTTGTTCTCCCTGTTGTCGCGGCTGTGCTCGGCGGCCTGATCTCCGACTTGGCTGGCTTGTTCCTGGCCCTGGTGGGAGCCGGGAGCTGCCCAGTCCCCGTACGGCGGGCGCTCCCGTTCGGCGGTTGGACCGCTGCCGGCCTTCCACGCGGCCTCTTTGTCCGCGTCGGTCAGCGGGTCACCGAGCCAGCCTTTTCCCCGCAGCTCCACGGGCACCGGGTCGTCGGTGTCATCGGCGGCGTCGAGGTTCTCGGTGTTGTCGCGGTCGCCGTAGTGCAGGGCGGCTTCGTGGTCCATCCAGTCCTCGAAGTGTTCTTCGCGGGACTTCTCCACGAACTCATCGCCGTCATCGGACGACGACTCGTCGGCAACGACATCATCGGCGACCTGGTGGTCGGTATCGGCCGGTGTGTCGGTGAGATCGTCGCGGGCCGCAGGGGCTGCGTCCTCGAAGATCACGCGGGCACGGCCGGTGTCTGGATCGGTGCTCAGCCGTACGGTGCTGCCGTCGGTTGCTCCGTCACGGGTCATCCGAGTCACGGCTGCGTCGACGTCTTCGCGGCTGTAGGGTTCGCGGCCGGCCTGTCGGGCCTCTCGTAGCAGCTCGCCGTGCAGCGACTCGAGGTCGAGCCACGCCGACGGGAAGTCGGTCTCGACGTCGGCCATCCCGTAGGCGTGCTGCACGGCCCGTTCAATGCCGCGTTCACGCTGCAACCTTGCCCCGGCCTCGTAGTCGCTCTCTTCCGTGGCGTTGCTGGCCTGCTGACCGTCGGCGCGCTCGTCGTGCTGCTCGTCTGGCAGGTTGGGCGGAAGTTGGAGGCCGTAGCGGTCAAGGAGGTTCTCCATGTCCGCCTGCGCGGCGGCGCGGGACTGCTCGATGGACGCCTGTCGATCGGGGGCGGCGATCGCGTGGCTCATAGCCCACCACTCTTCGGTTTGCGCGTGGTCGGTGATCTGGTCGGCGACGGTTCGCAGCCGACCGGCCGTGTCGAGATCACCGGCCGCGACCATGGCGTCGGCCTGCCGCGCGAGTCGACGAATGAACTCGCTGTGGCCTAGGTCGGGTGTGGTTCCGTGCTCCAGCCAGTCATCAACGCTCGCCCACGAGTCATCGCCGCCGGCAGCGGTGTCGGTGTCGGTGTCGGTGTCGGTGTCGGTGTCGGTGTCGGTGTCGGTGTAGAGGCTGCCGAGGCCGGCTGTGCGGGCGAGCTGGTCGGCCTGCTCGCGCATCTGCGCGGCCTGCTGCCGCAGGCTCGCGGCTTGCTCGGGCAGGTCGGCGTCGTCGAGCCTTTCGGCGTCGAACTCGGCCCGTTCGGCCTTCGAGGCCAGGTCGGAGATCTGGTCCATCTCGGGCGTTGCGGTTTGGTCGCTTCCCGCGGAAGCGTGGCCGTCCGTCGGTGGGTAGAACCTGGCTCCGTCCCCGAGGTCGATCGGCTCGGGGTCGGACCGAAAGACCTGCGCGGCCTTGGTGTGGTGGCGCAGGTGCGCCCGTCCCTTGGCCCTCCACTCTTCAAGGGCTCCGGGTAGATCGGCCGCGGTGATCTTCTGCTGTGCGAGGTCGTCGGCGACGTAACCGAGCTCTTCCCCCATCTCGCGCCAGACCGACTCGTAGTAGGAAGCCGTCAACGAGTCGGTTGCGGTCTCGGCGAGCGTCCGCAGATGGTCGAGCTGGTCGGTGAAGGGCGCCAGCTCGTCGTCTCGTTCGGGCGTGGTCGCCTGTTGTGTGGGCCGGATGAGCTGGGTCAGTCGCTGCGTCCAGCGGGGTCGGTCGGTCATCGTTTTGCTCCTGTTCTGGGGGTGGTTAGTCGTCGTACCGGTCCATGACCGGGCCGGCGTCGTGTGCTGTGTCGTCGTGGCTGGCAGTTGCGGTGGCCTCACTGGCGCGGGCCTGGTCGTCGTCGTGCCAGCGGGCGAGTTCCTCTTCGCGGGCGGCCTCGTCGGCCTCGTGGTGCTGTTCGGTCGTGCTGCGGTGCTGAATCTCGATCAGCGCCCGCTGCGCCCGTCGTGCCGCCTCGGCGGTTTCCTCCGCGCTCGGCACCCGCGGGGTATCGGACTCGGCGACCTTGTCTTCGGTCGATGCGATCTCGCGAACGTCGGCCGGTACCTGGCTTTCCCGTGCCGCCTGCTGCTCGGCCGGGTCGGCCGACCGCTGGACGGCTCGGTGGTCGGCACCTTCGTCCGTGTCAATGCCGTCGGCAACGATCTCGGCGTCGACGAACTCGGCCTCGTTGACCTGTTCGGCCGGGCCGGTGGCGAGTTGGTCGTCCACCAGTTCGGCCTCAACGAACTCGTCGCCGGGCCGAGCGGTCGCCAGATCGCGTTCGCGGGCTTCAGCGACCTCGGTCAGGTCGTGCTCGTCGAGGAACCGCAGATCGTCGGTGTCGTCTCGGTCCTCGGTTTCGAGCTGGTCAAGCAGCTCGTCGCTGGTGGGGCCGGTGTCGGTGTTGTCGATGCCGCGTTGCTGCAGCTCGTCGGCGGCGCGCATCGCGGCGGCCTGGGTCTCGGCGGTGTGGGCCAGCCACACCGCCCGCGCGTCGTCGGCTTTCTGCAGCTCGGTGGCGCGCAGGTCGAGCGCCTCGGCCAGCGCTTTGGCCTGTTCGGCTTCGGTACGTAGCTGCGCGCGGGTGTCCTCGTCGGGGCTCGCATCGGCCTCGGCGTTGCGCAGGGTCGCGGTCCGGCGCTCCTGCTCGGCGGCCTGGCGGGTTCCGGCCAGTTCCTCTCCGACATAGGGCGGCGCCCAGGCCTTCTCGCGTTCGTAGGCACGGACCCGGACGCGGAGCTGGCCGGGCGACATCTCGGCTTCGGCGCGGTCGGCCTCGGGCCGGCCGAGCGCGCGCCAGGCGGTCCGCCAAGACGCATACGCCTCGACTTGCCCTGGCTTGGGCGGTGGGCCGAGCGCGTCGTCGGCGGCGTCGTGTCCGATCACCTCGCGGTGTGCGGCGACCTGGGCGGCGCGCTTGATCCAGTCGGCGCGCAGCGGGTCGTCTTCGGCGGGAAGCGGGCCGAGGGTTTCGGCCCACTGAGGCTGCTCAGTCGCGACCTCAGCGCCGAGTTCTTCCGCGCGGGCATCGGCTTCGCGGGCCAGGTCGGCCAGATAGGAGGCCCATTGCGGGTCGTCGATCTGCGGGAGCCGCTCCGCGTAGGTTTCGCCCACGGTGTCCAGCACAGTCGCTTGCTTGATCCGGTCCTGGATTACGAAGCTGACGTTGCGGGCGTCGTCGAGACTCCGCTGCTGGATGGCCTCGGAGAGGACCTGGCGCGGGTCCTTGCCTGCGAGTTCCACCTGGCGCAGCAGGCTCGCCAGTGTCCCGGCACCGTCGTCGGTGGCCAGCGCGTAGCGCTGGTCTTGTGTGAGGACTCCTGCGTCGGTGAGTTCGTCGAGCCACCCGGCCGTGCGGCCTGCGGTCGCAAGCGCGATCCCGTCGGCCAGCAGCTCGGCCGGTGTCCGCAGGCGCTGTGCTTCGGCGGCGGACTCGGCCGCTGTTTGCAGTGCCGACAGTTGCGGGTTGTCCAGCTCGAACGTTGCCCGCAGCACCGACAACGCTGACCGCTGCGCGGCATCGTTGGTCTCGCCGAACTCGGCCTCGGAGGCCAGAGCCTTGGTCACGACGTGGGCGGTGTTGCTGGCCCGGCCGCGGGTCATCGCAACATACAGCGCGTGCAGGGAAGTGGTCTGGGTCGCGACCAGATGGCTGGTATCGACCGTCATGCCTTGGGAGGAGTGGACGGTGGCGGCGTAGCCGAGAGCGACGTGCTCGCGGACATAGCTGCCGGGCAGATACATCTCTCGGCCCGGCGCGCGCGTCCGGGTCCCTTGGATCAGCGGGACGACCCGCAGCCCACCGTCATCCAGAACGGCGTCCACCACGAACTCGTCGCGGTTGAACGCTGCTCGGATGTTCCCGAGATACCCCTTCAGATGCCACGCGTTGAGCCTGGTCTGGATCAGGTCGCCACGCCCCACCCGGTTGCCCGAAGACGCCAGCGCCACGGTGCGGTCGTCGTCGACCTGACCGTGGGCGACCAGTCGGGCGCGTAGCTGCGCGGACAGCTCGGCGGCTTGCTGGTTCGTGTCGACGATCAGCAGCGTGTGCCGGCCGTCGAGGTGGTCGGCCAGCCACGCGTCGGCCGCCGATCGTTGCGCGGACTCGATGTGGCCGCCGTCGAGGATGCGGCCCTGTTTGTGATAGTCCGCCAGGACCGCTGTGTCACCGTTGCGCAGCCGCAGCGACGCCGGCCCCTCCCAGGGCTGGGAGAAGCGGCGCGTCTCGACCAGCTCGCGGGTTGGCGCGTTCTGCGTGACCAGCTCCATGCCGCCACCGGCACCGACTGCGGCAAGCTGCCGGTGATCGCCGACCAGCAACAGCTTCGCATCGGCATCGGCGCAGCGCGCCTGGATCTCGGCCAGGTCGGTGGTGTTGGCCATCGCCGACTCGTCGACCACCACCAGGTCACCGGCGCGCAGCCGCCACGCCTCCTGCTCGGGGCGCGCGGACTCGTCGGCAAGATGCTGCTGGGTCTGCAACCAGCGGGTGATGTTCATCGCGGAGACGCCGTCGGCGGCCAGTACCTCGGTCGCGACCTGGGACGCGGCAAGTCCCACCATCCGGTGCCGCTGCCCCTGCCACAGGGCCGGGTCCTCCCACGCTCTCGCCAATGCGCCTACGACACGGGACTTGCCGGTGCCTGCGGGACCGACCAGCGTCTCGACGCTCGCGCCGGAGGAGAGAATGTTGCGCACAGCCTCGGCCTGGTCCTCGCCGAGTTTTAGGCCGTCCTCGGCCATTTTCTGCACGAACACCATCGCGTCGCTCCACGCCATCGCTGCTGCTCCGCGCGCGTAGCCCGCGGTCGCAAGCTGTCGCTCAGCCCGCACATGGTCAGGTGTCACGTACCGGGCTGCGCCCGGCGCCGAGTACGCCGAGGACCCGTCGGAGCGGACCAGCTCGGTGGGCAGCGCGCCGGCCTGGCCCCGGTTCTTGGTGTCGACCTCCTGCGCCATGGCCAGACCGCGTTCGGTCAGCTTGTCCAGCAGCCGAGCGACCTTCGCGGGCTTCATGGTGCCGAGGTTGTCGGGCAGCGCGTCGCTGATCGCTCGGGTCAGATCGGCCGCGCGCCAGGTGGCGTGCTTGGACTGCACGTCGGCCAGCGCCAACTCGAGGACCTTGGTCTTGTTGACCCGGCCCGGTAGCCATTGCCGCCGCCGGGTGGCGAGCACGTCGGCGGCGACCTTGCCGAGTCCCCCGCGGACCTCGGCACGCAGCTGCGCGTCCCATCGTTGCAACCGGGCTTCGTAGGTTTCGCCGTCGTGCGACTTTGCCCGGCGGGTCGCCAGTGTCGCGGTCTCCTGCAACCGGGCGAGTTCGAGGTTGTTGGGTTCGCGTCCGAACTTCTTCTCGAACGCGGCCACCAGCGGCGCGGTCTTCTTTGTGATCGCCCGTCGGCGTGAGCTGAACAGATCCATCACGGCCTGGTCGACGCCTGCGATCTCGCGCGACTTGCCGTCCGGGCGCATCACGAACTGGACCCCGAGCGCGTTCACGAGGTGCTGTTCCATCACCCGCTCACCGACGGCCGCGGCGGCCGGGCGGACCCGGTGCAGTGCCTTGGAGTCGAGAGTGCGCCACTTCCCATCGGGTCCCTGAACGCGGTTGAGGATCGCGTTGTGGATGTGCAGCTGCGGGTCGTGGTCGCGCGAGTCGTGCTGGAAGAACGATGCGATCGTCCAGTCGCGGGTTTCGGCCCATCGGCCGGCCGCGCCGCCGTGGTGCCCGACGCGGGTGTATCCGGCGTTGTCCTGCAGATACGACAGGGCGGCGCTGTTCCCGGCCCAGATCGCATCTTCGACGATCTGCCTCCGCTGACCCCACTGCACCGCCTCGGACTCAGCGACCCGCACCGCGGTGCGGTAGCGGTGCACCGCAGGCCGGTCACCGGCCCGCTGCGCCTGTGCGAGTGCACCGCGGGCTGCCTCGGCCGCACCGAGCGCCTGCACTTCCTCGGCCTCGAACGCCGTGTGCAGCACCGTGATCGATTTCTGCGGGCTGAACGTCGCGTCGTGGAAGGACACGTTGTTGCGTACGGACCGGCCCGCCTCAGCCCGGAGCTCGTTGCGGCGCTCCGCTGATGCACCGGGCTCCTTGGCCAGTGCAGCCGCGTACACCTCGGCCTCGGTCTTGTACGCCCGGCCCGTGTGGCCGAGCGTGTCGGCCTCGTCCCACAGGGCGGGGTCACGGAAGCGCTCGTCGCGCGGGTCGAGGTAGCGCTCATACAGCGCGGTCATGTCCTGGTTGTCGACCTCGCCGGACAGGCCGAGGGCCGCAGCGCCTCGCCCGGACCAACGGCCCGGCGGTTCGCCGGCCGCGACCGCGCCGGTGTAGTAGTTCTCCCGGCCGGTCGCAACCGACCCGGTCAGATAGCTGGCGCTGTGGCCGCTGTGGATGCCCATCACAGCCATGCCGCACCGCCTGCCGTGATCGGACCGACGGGGCCAGAATCCGCCCTCGGGCGCAGGCCGACCAGACGACGCGAAGCGGAGTCGAGGCTCCACTTGATCGTGATGCCTGGGTGTGCATGATCGATCTTTGGGGTTGGGTTTGTGCTACTGGCTGTTGCGAGGACTGTTGTCGAGTTGCTGGGTGCTGAGGTGATGGCTTCGTGCTGACTGATGGTCGATTGCTCCTTGGTGGGTTTGGTCATCGGTTGCTGCTCGTTTCGAGATCGAGTTCGGTGGGGTCGTCGAGTCCGGTGTCGGCGCTGTTTTCTCCGGCAGCCGTGACGAGCAGGAGCTGGCCGCGCGTCTGCGGCTGCCGGTCCCCCGCGCCGTCGGTCGCCGGGGAGGGAGCCGGTTCGACCCACCCGGTCATCTCGGCCAGCCGTCGCGCACGGCCAGAGCCGACGCCGAGCGCGCGGCGGATCTGCTGCTGGCTCAGCGCCGCGCCCGCGTGTTCGGTGTCGGCGATCTGGCGCAGCTCGACCAGCAGTTCCTCGTCGGTCGGTGCAGCCGGGCTGTGCACCTCGCTGTGATCCGAGCAGCCCGAGACGGGTTCTGCACCGGGCTGGGCCGGTGCCTGCACCGGGCTGGCTGCACCGGGCTGGGGCAGCCATTGGGCCGGGCTGGCTGCACCGGGCTGGATCGTTTGCTGGGCCGTGCTGGTCCGGAGCGCACCGAGTAGGTAGGCGATCAACCACACCGGCGCACCGGGCTGCTCGCCGCGACTGTCCTCGACCGCCGGGGTCGGCTGGCCGGCGCGCCCAGTGGTGCCAAGGGCGGCGGAGTCGACCAACGCGAGTAGCTCGCCAGGGGTTAACCGGTTGGCAGTTGGGAGCAGCGCGGCCAGTTCGCTGGCCGACAGCAGTCCGTCGCGGATCGTTTGCAGGCACGCCGTCCGGGCGGCGCGGGCGGCGTCGAACGGCCACAGCTTGTAGCTCGGGCACAGCGTCGCCAGCCGCGACGCCATCCGCACGACCTGCTGCACCAGTGCCCGCGCGGTGGCGGGGTCGTCCTCGCCGGTCCGCGACAGGTGCAACCAGACGCGGGTCGTGATCACCGGGGAGGTGAGCCAGGTCAGTGCGGACAGGCGCGGCTTCGCCGGTTGTGCGAGCTTCATGTGCAGGCGCAGCAGGTGCGCGAGCATCTCGACCAGCACGGCGTAGGCCAGTGGCGCGAGCGCGTGCGCGAGAGCGTCGGCGATCCCGGTCGCGGTGTCGATGTTCAGCCACACCGTGCCGCCGATGAACACATACGTCGTGACGAGTGCGCCGGGAATCCGCCAGCCGCGCGTCAACGCCGCCAAGCGCAGCGCGGTGCAGGCGATGATCATGCCGTCGGCAACCAACGGCACCAGCGGGCTGTCGAACTTCACTGAGACCGCGTTGAACGAACGCGCGCCGCCGATCCCGGCGACGCCGAGCGCAGCCACGATCGCGACCACGATCAGCACGCTGCGGGTCGTCAACCGCCCGGCCTCGACCGCTGCACTGACGCCCCGTACTGCGCGGCGGATCGCCCGCGTCGCCAAGACGATCAGCGCCACGGCGATCAGCAGTGCGGCGGCGCCGGCGGCGATCATCGGCCACGTGATCGTGCTCGGGTCGGTCAGATCAGGCAGGGAGAAACGTGCGGGGTTCATCGCTGGCCTCCAGCGGTGTCGGGTACGGCGGCCAGGGCGCCACGGCGTCCGGCCTTGATCTGTGCTGCGGTCGGCTCGGGGCCGGTCTTGTGGCGGTCGGTGGCCCACCAGGTCACGAACGGGTCGGCCTCAGCCGCGAGCGGCACGGTGACCGCGGCCTGGCCGGCATCGTCGCGGTGCTTGAGCACGTCACAGCTCGGCGCGTACTCGCCAATGCGGCGGGTCACGCCGGGGCGCTGCCGGTCATGCCAGTCACCGACGAGCTTGTTCGACGCCTCCGGGCCTTCGTAGGCGGCGGTCCAGGCGTCCATCAGCCACACGAGCTCCTCGACCATCTCGGGATGCCACAGCCAGCACGGCGGCAGCTCCTCGCGGGCGGTCGCGTAGCGCAGATAGACCAACCCCATCCACGGCAGCAGCTCGGTCAGCACCGCCTCGACCGCCGCGACGTCGTTCTCGGGCAGGCACAGCCACGACCGCACCGGCTCGGCCTCGCCGTGACCGGAGGCCTTGGTCTTGGCGGGTTTGGCGGTCAGCCGCGCGAGCAGATCCTCGAACGACGTCACCGTGTTGCCGAGCGACTCGACCGTGCGGGCCAGGGCCTTCAGGTCGGCCTTAGCCGCGGTGGACTTGGCGGCCTGGTTGAGCGTGTAGACGTCACGGCCGAGCGAGTCGACCGTGCGGGCGAGCCCGGCGACCGCTGCTAGGGCGGCGGTGCCGGGGTCTTGCTCGTCGTCGTGGCGCATCAGTCGTCTCCTTCCTCGTAGAGGGCTTCGAGCCAGTCGGCGAACTCGCCGGGGTCAATGGCGACCAGCCCGGTCGGGCGGCCGTGCTCGTCGTAGGCAGGCACCGCGCGCAGTCCTGCGTCGTCCAGCTGCTGGCAGCCGTAGTAGGCGCGCAGCTCGTCACCGGGTGACCCGGCCGGGGTCGTCATGCGACACCTCTCTCGTCGTAGGTCCAGTCCTCATCAGCGCCGGCGTGGGCCTCCTCGGTGGCTCGTTGCGCGGCGTCGTCGGCGTGCCAGCGCGCCAGCTCTTCGGCCCGCTCGTCGTGCTGTCGGGCGGCATTGATGCGGTCGGCCGCGCGGGCTAGCGCCTCGGCCGCCCGGCTGGCCGCCATCGACGCGTCCTCGGCCTCTGCGCCGGCGGCGGTGTCCCAGGCCTGGACGGTGCGCCACCCGTCGGTACCGCCTGCGGTGGGGGCGATGCCGGCCTCGTGGCAGTCGCCGCACAGCTGGTCGGTCGTGCGCACGAAGTGGTCGACCGGGCCGCACTCGGCGCACACCTTCCTGGCCGCCAGCGCCTTCTCGACCGCCGCGAGCTGCTTGTCGCTCGGCGTCCGCTTCGCCTTCGCCAACGCGTCGACGTACAGCCACGCGAACCGCTGATCGTGCTTCCACGTCAACCGCGCGAACGGCTCCTGGCCACCGCGGCACAGCCCCCGTTCCCGCAGTTGTCGACGCGTCGACAGCCCCGACGGGGCCTGACCGAACTTGAACTCAGGCAGGCCGTTGCGCACCCGGCCCGGCCACCGCCGCCCATCCGGCAGCACCACCCATTCCATGCCCCGGCTGCTCACCTGGTCATTGCGGCCGGTCATGACGTGGCCTCGATCCAGCCGCCGTCGGCGATCGCTCGGCTCTGGGTCGGGAACGGCACGATGATCAGCAGTTGCCCGGCCAGCGGACCGTCGGTCTCCACCTCGGCGAGGTCGTAGCCTGCGGCAACGAGCGTCGAAGTGGCAGTGCGGTCGTCGAGGCGAACCAGCAGGACCGGTTCGCCGTCGCGGTCGAGCCGCACGTCGACGACCATCCCCCCGACCCCGATCGGGCCGTCATTGCCGGACGGGGCGTATGCGACGTTGACGCGCTGGTGCAGTTCGAGGCCGGCGCACTCGGCCATGAACACCAGTGCGTAGTCGCGGATGCGCTGCGGGGCGTCGAGGTCGAAGCCGGTCTGCTCGAAGCGCTCCGCGGCCTGCTCGGCCAGCGGCAGCGTGAACAAGCCGTGCAGGTTCTGCACCGCCTGCTCTGCGACCTGGCGGGCAGCGGCCCGTACGGCAGCCAGGTCACGGCGCAGCTCCGCCAGCTGGGCGCGCTGGATCACGATCGTGTTCTCGCGGACTCCGCACGCCGTGCAGTTGGGCGTGGCATGCCGGCCGGTGCGTCGGCGGCTCACCGCTGCACCTGCCGATCCGCTGGCTCCTCCGACGCGACGGAGCGGGCTGTGTCGCGGTCGGCGAGTGCGGCACGCGCGGTGCGCATCGCGCCGGCCAGCCGCAGCCGTGCCACCAGCTCGCGGGCCGGATCGTGGGAGTCGAGCCAGCCAAGCGCGGTAGCGAACCCGCCACGAACCCACGCGTCGAGCTGCTCGGCGGCAGCGAAACTCCCGTCGCGGAACGCGGCCACAGCGGCGACGAGACGGCCACCAGCCTTGAGTTCCAGCGCTTCGCCGTGCCGGGTCACCCACTGCACAATCGGCCGGTTGTGGAACCGCTCGCGGCGCAGGTCGCGGCGCGTCCACGCCATCTTGACCCGCCCGATCGCGGGCGGCATCCCCCGCCGGATGATCAGGGCCTGCCCGGTGCGCAGCTGCGCGACCTGGCCCGGCGTCAGGACCGGCACGTGCCGGTCACTGATCGACTTGGCGCCGCTCGGGTCGCGGGTCGCGGCGACTTCGAGGCGCTGCCCGCACAGCGTCGACCAGAACTGGAGATCGTCCTCGGCGGCACACCCAGCCATCACGACCTTGGTCGTCACGTTCGTCATCAGCGCATCGGCGGCGGCCTTTCCGAACCGCTCGATCAGCTGCGCGCGCGACTGCACCGAGATGTGCATCGTGATCCCGCGCGACCCGAAGTCACCCGACCACTTGTCCAACGGGATCAAGCAGATCAGCGCCGCCTCGTCGAGCACCATCGTGAGCTGCGGGTCCAGCCGGCCACCCGGCATCCGGACCGCGATCGCCTTCGCCTGCCGCGCGATATGCGCGGTCAGCGCGGTCACCAGCGGCGCGGTCTTGCGATCGTCAGAGCCCAGCAGGTAGACCGTGCCACGCTCGTCCAGCAGCCGCTGGACATCGAACGCGACCCCGCCCGGTGCCGCCGAAGCAGCCGCAGCGGGCACCGACAGCCACGACAACGCGGGCATGATCGTCGTCGAGATCGACGAACGGGTCCGGTCGTTATTGGTGAAGAACTGCTTGGCCTGCTGCTCCAGCCCGGTCGCCTTCGCGACCCGCAGCTCCCACAACACGTCGTCCTTACCCGAGTCCGGGTGAGCAACCCACCGCTGCACATCGTGCATCGAGTAGCCACCCAACGCCGCAGCGTGCAGCAGCGCAGTCAGCGCCTGACGGGCCAGATCGACCCAGTGCTCGGCGTCCTCGGACTTCGAGCCAGTACCGTCCAGCAGATCCGACGCACGGTCCATCGCGGTGGCCGCCGACTCACAGCCGGACAGCGGGTCGAACGTGATCGTCGAACCCTCGTCGGTCAAACCGTCCGGGTCGAACACGTACACCGGGCCACGCTTCGACCGCTGCCCACGCGTCACGGTCAAGATGTCGGTCTTGGTCGACGTCGCGATCACCGCGCCCGGAGCATCCAGCAGATGGTTCATCACCAGACCGGTCTTGCCGACTCGAGGACCCGCGAACGTCGCGGTGTGGTCCTCCGCGCTGGAGCGAACCTTGACCCAGCCGACGGTCGCGATCGTCGCGCCCAGCTCCGTCAACGGCACGAAGCGCCGCCGCCACGCCGGGACCTCAGCAAGTGACGGGCGGACCTGCTTGGCGTTCTTACGCAGCATCCGCGCCGACGACGTGCGGTACACGTCGCGACCCGACGCGAGCCCGTCCGTGACCCGGCCCGCGCGCCCCAGCTTGCGCAGCAGACCCCGCGAACTCGACTGCGACCGCAGCCCCCACGTCACCGTCACCGCCAGCACCACGACGGCCATAAGCAGCGGCTGCCACCACCGTGCCGACACCGCGACGGAGTCCGGCAGCGCCCGCAGTACCAGGCTGGCGAACACAAGCCAGGCGGTCGTCGCGACCCCGGAGCCGAGCCGTCCGTTCACCGCGACCAGGCCCAACGTGATCAGCAGCAGAACCCCACCAGCGATCACCCACCCCGCAGTACCGCCCGGAGCCTTCAGCCGCAGAGCAACCGCGCCGGCCAGCAGCACCCACAACGGAGCTGCAACCAGCGCGCCGTGCATCAGCCGCCAAAACAGCAGTCCGGCGGTCACCAAACCCACAACCCCGGTTGCAGCTGCCCAATAGCCAACCTCAGTCAGCAACGCCGAGCGGTCAAACCAAACCGCCGCCACACCGCCGGCCAGCAGCGCCATCATCACGCCCGCGAACCTCGGCGCCATCGCACCCTCGGTCGTCGTCGGCCGCCGGTTCATCCCTGCACCTCCCCGTCATCGCCGTGCATGTCCTTGTTGGTTGCGGTGGGCAACGCGGCCAGAAGCGACACCCGGCCGCCCAGCGTCGCCCTCACAGCGGGCCAGTCGATCGCCTCGACCTCGACCAGCGCGTCCAGCTCGGCCACCCGATACAGTGCGACCTCCGGTGCGGAACGCCGGCGCTGCCAGCCCGACCTAACCCACCTCGACGGCGCGACCAGCCCGGCGCGGACCAGGTGGTCGAAGTCGACTCGACGAACCCGCAGATGCGTTGCGGCGTCGTCGGCCGTCACACAAACACCTGCCACCAGCGCCTCGTCCAGCACGGCCCGGTCGCTGAACACCTCGACCGCGTGGCCGTCGAACAGCGGGTTGCCCTTGTACCAATCGGTGATCGGGAACACCTCGCGGCGCCCCAGCTCGAACACCGCATCAGCGGCGACCTCGCAGCCGAACCGCTCGGCCAGCACCCGAGCCGCCCGAGCCGCTCCCATGTCCGGCAACGACCCCACCTCGGCACGGATCTCATCTGCGCGCGCAGCGAACCGTTCCACGAGACCGGCCGACCAACGGCTGCCCAGATCCGGCGCCGGGAACAGGCCACGCCGGACCGCCCGCGCTACCTGGAACTCCCACCAACCTAGGTACCGCGCCAACTGCACCGGCCCGAACGATCCGCCCCGCGCCGTCATCGCGCACCACCGATCAGCACGCCGGCGACCGCGAACACCACACCCAGCGCCGCCGCCAGGAACGACACACGTAGCCACTGATGCTTGGTCCACGCGATCCCCGCCAGGCGCTTGGCGTGATGAACGACCGCTACCAGCGGCTCGGCGACCCGATTCGGGCCGTACGTCGGCGCCAGGTGGTTGTCGACCAGTTGCTCGACCGTGCGGCGGCGGACCGCGCCGAAGTACAAGAACTCCCCCGGCAGCAACACATCACCGGGCTTGTAGAAGCGCGGAACCACCACCAGCAGCGCCGACCCCAGCGCCACCGCCAACGCGACCAGCGCGATACCGAACAAGACCCGCGCGGGCAGCGGTTCGGCCTCCGACTGCGACACCAGCGTCAGCACCACCGCCGCCAGCGCGGTCTCCACGGTCGCCGCGAAACCCGCCTTCGTGTCGGCCTTGTCGATCGCCTCTTTGTTCGCGTCGTGCATCCGCCACGCCAGCGCCAGCTCCAGCTCTGTGCGCCCGTTCATACGACCTCACCGGCCTTCGCGGCGTCGCTGGGCTCCACGCTGTCGCTGTAAGACATGAGCGCGTCGTGGGCGGCCATGGCTTCCTGCGTGATCGCCGCGCTGGTGAACTTGACCGGCCCGAACTGGCGTTTGGCGGAGTAGTGCGCCCCCGTGCCGAAGCCGGCCGTCACGCCCAGCGCCTCGGCCACCTCGTTGACCAGGTCAACATCAGCGACATAGTCGCCGCACCCCGGAACAACGAAAGCCTCGACCCTCGGCAACGGCACTTCCGGGTGATCGGCCACAAACGCGGCCAGCTCGAACAGCCCCCGGATCAGCGCCGCGCGCTCGGCCGGCACCTCCAACATCCCAAACCGCGGCACCCACTCCGTGCCGCCCTGCACCTCGTCAGTCATGCTGTAGACCTCTCGAACTCGTACCTGAGTGATGGGAGAACCGGCCCTGTTCTGGTTGGCGCCTGTGCGGGGCCGGTCTTGAAGTACTTCTCGATCCGCGCGACTCATCCCGCGGCCTGCGTCGGCCGCCATTCAGCCGCGTCGACTACTCCCCCGCTTGCAATGGCTGCGGCGGCCATGTCGTCGAGCGCTTGACTCGGAATGAACAACCTCCGGCCGATGCGTACGGCGGGGAACGCGTTCGCCGAGATGACTCGATAGAGCGTCATCTCAGACAGCCCGAGCGCCTTCGCTGCGCCGGCCACACTGAGGAACTTCCGGTGTCCCTCGCTCGCGCTTTTCACTTCGCTCATCTGGAATCTCCTTTGAAGTACTCTAGTCTTGTCTAGACTAGACTAGGCTGCAGTTGTCTACAAGAGTTCGCGGTCAGCCATGACTAGCTGACCTAGGCTGGACTACGGTTCAGGTATGGAGTTGAACAGCAGTTCTCCCGCGGCGACCTACATCAAGGTCGCGGACGCGATCCGCGACGCCATCCGCACAGGCGAGCTAGCACCGGGTCAGCAGCTTCCTGCCGGCCCCAAGCTCGCGCAGGAGTTCGGGGTCGCGCTCATGACTGTGCGGCGTGCCATCGATTCATTACGCGCCGAGGGCCTCCTCCACTCAACGCACGGCGTCGGCGTCTTTGTGGCGGCCGGCAACGAGCCGGAGAACGATGTGGCCAGCCTCCGAGCGACTGTCGATGACCTCAGCCGCAGACTCGGAGCAATCGAGGAACGTCTGCGTACCAGCGATGGGACCGCCAACTGAGCGGGTCCCCGCTGCCTCTTGGTAGCCCTTGTTGTCATGGGAACTAGTGAATACTGGTGGTGATCAGGGCGACAGCAACTCAACCGCACTGATCCGCACTGAACCGCACTCGACTGCACGGCACGGACTGGGGAGGCCGATAGTGGCGGTGGTCGCTCTCTGGACCGGCGCGAAGGCAAGCGCCCTCCGCTTTGCACTCCGTCTGACGATGGAAGAACTCGCCAGCCAGATCGGCGGCATATCACCGAGTGGCGTCAGGCGATGGGATCACGAGCCCAACATGGTCCCGTCCATGGTCAGCCAGCGGGATCTGGACTATCTCCTCAGCAAAGCGAGTCCCGACGAACAAGCGCGGTTTGCGGTGCTCGTCGGCGACCTGGAACAGCCGAGCAACGGCCCGGCTGAAATCGTTGCACCTCAGCCGAGCATCATGCCGAATCTTGCTATCCCCTCCCTTGTGAGTCCAAGCAGCAAATTCATCGCTCCGACCAGCGATACGCTCGCATGGTTCGAGCAGAACTTGCGAAGCCAATACACGGCAGACAACCTTCTTGGTCCGCGAGCTCTTATGCCGCTCATGCAGACCTACGTTGGCGCCATTGAGCAGATGCAACAGACTGCCCGCGGCCCCGTACTGGACAGGCTTCTGCGCGTCGGCGCCGGCTATGCAGAATTCACTGGCTGGCTGCACCAGGACGCCGGAGACCTTCGAGGTGCCACCACGTGGGCGACCCGCGCTCTCGAATGGGCTCAGGGCGGCATGGACGACCGGATGACGGCGTTCGTGATGATGCGGCGAGCAGCTGCAGCTCTCACGGCACGTCACGGTGAGTACGCCGTCCGCTTTGCCCAATCAGCCCAACGGTTCAACACTCCCGAGACTGGCCGTATACGGATCATCGCTGCCGTCACGGAGGCACACGGTCATGCCATTGCCGGCGACGGCGGCGAATCGGACCGAGCGCTCGACAACGCCGCTGGTCTGCTTGAGCAGTACAACGGCGAGATCATCGAGGGCGACCCCACAGCAGACCGGTACTGCGAGCTAGGCCTGTACACGAAGATCGCCCGCGCGAAATGCGTACTCGAGCTAGGCCGAGCCGGTGCGGCAGTGGACGCATTCTCTGATGTCCTCGACAGCCTGCCTCGGGAGTACCACCGCGACCGCGGTCAATACCTGGGATCTCTGGCCCGCGCACACATCCTGGCCGAGCAGCCTGAATTCGCAGCCGCTGCTGCTGAAGAGGCATACAGCATCGCGCTCGCCACTGGCTCGACCCGGACGCTAGACGATCTGCGCCGCACCATGCCATCCGGCCTAGCCCCGTGGTCCCACATTCCCGAGGTACAGCGGTTCTGTGCCATGCTCGACGCGGTCGAACCAGAGATTGGCGGAAACTAGTGTTCTCACTGACGACAGACGCAGCGCCGGGCCGGCCGAACGAGGACTTCGTGGTGGCAACACCCGACCTCACGATCGTTGTGGACGGTGCAGGCGTACCGATGGGCGGCTGCCACCACGGCGTCGCCTGGTACGCACAGCAGCTCGGCGCACGCACGCTCGCTGCGCTCGCCTGCCGCCCGACTCTCTCCCTCTCGGACGGCCTCTACGAAGGCCTTGCCGCTGTGGCCGCTTCACACGCCGACACATGCGATCTGAGCGACCCTGGAACTCCATGCGCCGCGGTGGGTATCCTCCGGATCGGCGACGAGAGTGTCGACACGCTAGCCCTCTCTGACGTCGCCGTGGTTGTCGAGACGGCCGCCGGTCCTCAGGTGACCTGCGACTTACGAATCGAGGAGATTTCGGGAACTGAACCAGCAGCAGTTGCTGGCCTCCTCTTCAATACTCCTGAGCACAAGGCTGCTATCGCTGCGCTAGTCGCGAACCAGACTCGCACCCGAAACCGCAGCGACGGCTGGTGGGTCGCCGCTGCCAACCCCGAGGCTGCGTGTCACGCAGTCGTCAACTCTTACCCCCGCCATGAGGTACGGCGCATGATGATCTCCTCCGACGGCGCCACGCGACCCGTCGATCAGATGGAGCTGTACAGCTGGGCGGAATACTTGGACATGCTCGACAAACTCGGCCCGGACGGCCTGATCGCTCATGTCCGCGAGATCGAAACGTCTGACCCGGACGGGGCTCGATACCCCCGCACGAAACGCCACGATGACGCAACGCTCGCAATGTGGTGCACCAGTACGAGCACTCCGTCGCGCTTTCCGCAGCCCGGCGCCGACTTAGCCGCGCGGCCGGCGACGTGATTACCGCGAAGCACCTCCTCGCCCTAACCACGAACTGCAGAACTGCTTCCGTTCCTCGCGGGCCAGGCCGAAGGACCCCACTCAGAGCATCTAGAGTGCATCGCTCAGCGGCCCACCCGCACGGGAGGTGGGCCATGATTTGCGTTCACCCGGTTTCGTCGATGAACCGGAGAAAGCGCCGACCGAGGTCAGTCATCATCCGGTAGTTTTCGTGGTTCACCGGCACGGTGTCCACCGAAGCGGCAGTAATCACTAGTCGAGCGCTAGCTAGATCATCGAACAACAGGTCGCGCCGGTCCTTCCTCCCTGCGAGTTCGGGGATGGTGCGCACAAACACATCTCCGAGCAACAGAGGTGCCCCGCCCACGCTCAGGCTCGGCGTCGGGGCGCCAGTTGCCGTGTCGTATGACAACACGGGATCCTCGACAACCCTGAGCATCCGCAGATGAGTCACCGAGAGCTGATCGACCAAACGGAAGAACCGAGCTTGTTCGTCCGGGTCAGGCGCGTCTGACGCCACCGAGTTCACTACGCCGTTCCTGAGTGCGGCGATCTTCTCCTGCTGGCTCGTGGCTTGCGCAACGCGGGTGGCATTGATCATGGCGTCGAGCAGAACGTCATCATCCGGCAAAGTGTCGTACTTCCAGGCCAGCTCGTTCACGACCTCCGTCAGCTCCTGCTGCCAGCGCTCCAGGCGCTTGGCGTACGGGCGCTCCATGTACTCCTGATAGAAGGCGCCGACGACGCCGCCCACCAACGGGATCGAGCTGAGCCCGCCAGCCAAGGCCTTATCTACCAGGGCTGACTTCGGCGTCTCCGGAGGCTGCTGAACTGTCACGAGCGCGAGTCTGGCGTACATCTGGTTGGCGCCGCCAGCACGGGCCTGCCTGCCGGCGGGGCCTCGCACCTCGACGCTATGCGGGCGGCGGCTACAACCGGCTGTGGCTCCGGGCCGGGCCTGACGACACCAAACAGTCTGCCTCGATCCGCGCGGCGAACACACGATGGCCTCTGAAGCGTCGGCAGCAAGAGCTTCGCCTCACCGACCGTCATCGTCCAGAGCCACAGGTCCGTTCCTGAGAACCGCGCGGGATCTCGTTCTCCTATTCAAATGCACGGCGCGAAGTCTGGCCAAGTTGCAGCCGAAAGTGGTGCACTTCCTGGATGGATGCTGCAGTGACAGCGAGCATCGCTGTGATTGGCACATTGCTCGGCGTGGCTGTCTCGCATCTGCTGCAGTTGCGGTCTTCTGAGCATGCTGCAGCTCTGGCCGCTGCGGAGCGGTCACGCCAAGAGCGTTTGGACGCCTGCGCATCATTCGCCGGCGCAGCTGTGCGGTATCGGCTCGTGTCCCTCGATCGCTGGCATCGCCGTGACGAGGATCCGTACGGAGAGGGCTACCGTCTGGCCAAGGCAGAATCGTTTCGGATTCGCGCCGAAGTCATCGACGCGCAACTTCGACTACAGCTAGTAGCATCCGACCCCAACCTGCACCGTCTCGCGGCGGACATCGTAGAGATAACAAGTGACATATCGGAAGCTTCATGTGCGACCGAGCGAGAGGACCGGACCAGGCGTGCGCAGCTCGCGGTGAACCAGTTTGTAAGCACTGCTGCGGCTACATTACCTGGGGCTTAACTGACATTGAGGGCATGTTGCGGTGTCATTGGGTCTCCAAGCAACGCGCCGAATTCCGCACTGCGCACCGCCCTTCCGCGGATCGGCTTCTGCAGACCCTGGCCTGCGCGTGACACGGTTCGTGACACGAACTCGCGTCAACCAGCGCTGCACAAGTCGACCCGTGTGGCCTTCGGCGATGCCGCTGACGCCTAAAGAGGCATGGTTTATAGACTCGCGCGCCCTCTTAATCCATAGGTCTTCGGAGGCGATTGAGCAATGCACTCCAGTCGTCTGCGCCGCCGATCTCGCGGTACCCTCCAGCAGTCGGCAGCCTGACCCGTGTCGGACTAACTCGCCAAGCAGGCGTTCACACGCTTGAAGAGCTCGCTGGCGCGGTCGAGCGTCCCACTGCTCAGCCCTGGCAGAAGCTTGCTTTGCTCAGACAGGAAGTAGGCAGAGGGCCGGTAGTGGTTCAACCGTCCGCCCGCGACGCTGTTGGCCTTGAAGTAGTGCTCCACGCGAGCGGTGATGCGCGGAGCCTGGGATGAGAGGCTTCCGACCTTCAGGCCGGCCTTTGGCAGGTCGCCTGCGTATGCGCCAGTGACGAGCTTGCAATAGAAGGACGGGTCGAACAGGTCCTCCAAGTCGGCCTCCGAACCGGAGACAAACTCACTCACCTGGATGAGGGAGTTGGCCCCAAGGTGACCGTTCTGCTGGAGCGACTTGATGCGCTGCTGATCGCGCGGGTTGGCATCGATCAGTACTGCCACATTGAGTTTGTTGGCCCCAAGCAAACTCACGAAGGTCGATACCTTGTCCGCACCACCTACAGGCGTGACGACCCAACGGGGGTCGAGGCCAGCGCGCCCGTCGCTTTCGCAGGCCTGGCTCAGGAGCTGAAGATAGATGTAGTCAGACGGGCCCTCGACCAGCAGGCAGTGCGGCCCAACAAACAGCGTTTGGGCCAGGTCGTAGCCCAGCGCCGTCTGCAGCGGAAAGACCGTGTCACGGTCGGATCTGAAGGCATCCGCACTGACCGTCGTTCCGGCGTCGTCGAGATCCTGAACCGTGCGCACCCGGTCAATCCGCTGGGTGTCAATGAGAAACGGCGAGTGCGTGGTGTAGACGACCTGGTTGCTGGGCGCGAGCTTGTCCTCGATGAAGTTCAGCACGTCAGCCTGACCCGACGCGTGCAGGCTCAGTCCCGGCTCGTCGAGAAGGAGGATGGTGTCTCGGTTGTGATCGGCCTTGAGGTTGCTGAAGTACGCGTAGAACGAGAAGAACCACACAAAGCCCCGTGATCGCTCATCAAACGGAACCGTCACAGCGTGCTTGGGGTTATAGATCCGGACGTTGACAACCGGACCGGTGTTGAGCGGTGCAGGGTCGCTCGGGTTTCCCTGGGACATTTGGATCGTCACGCGCAACCCAGGGTTCTGCCGCCAATAAGTGAAGGCATCTTCCGTGATGCCGTTCGCTGCACCTTCAAGCTCGCGCGTCAGTGCCTCGAAGTCGACTTGCTCGAAGTCGCCGAGATCGGCGTCGACGGTCTCCAGCAGAGACAGGAAAGTCTTGTCCGACTCGCTGAGTGTCCCAGCAGCTTCCTTCGCCTTGAGATCGGGGAGCGAGACCCTGCCCTTCATGGTGCTGTAGTCCGAGAAGTAGAAGAACCGCGGTAGCCAGGGCGCAAGGTACGTTTTGAGGATGTGCAGGCTGAGAGTCTGCTCCCGCCATCCGGTCACCTCCTCGAGCAGGTCCGTAACGGAGGAGTGCGGCTCATCCACGGCGCGGAGTGCGGCGATCAGCTCGTCCTCTGACGTGGCTTCCTTGATGGTCTTCTTGTGTTGGTCCGGTGCCTCGACCGATGTAGTCAGGTGCGCGATGGCAACCTGCACGTCCGAGCTAGACGTGTAGTAAGTCGTGCCGCTGTACCCCTTCGTCACCGTGACTTTCCGGCTCGTCATCACGCCAGCGCCGAGGGCTTCCTCGATCTTGCCGATCTCGTCGTCCGTCAGCTCGAATACAGCCGTCACGACGTTGGCTGGCTTATCCTCGCGCACCTTCTTGTACGCGGAAAACCTCTTGCTGGGGTAGTCCATGACGTCGTCGTACTTGGTCTTGCCGTTGATCGGGTTCAGCGGGTTGAGAAGGTGAAGCGCTTGGAGGAACGCGGTCTTGCCAGCTTCGTTCTTCCCGACCATGCAGGTGATGTCGTCGATCGGCACCACACCGGAGTCGTCGATGCTCCGATAGTTCTGGACACGCACTGACTTGAGCTGCACCACATACTCCAATCGCTGGGACCACGTTGTCCCGTGGTGTCCCACTGGGGGCACCAGTTCCCGGACCGTCGGAGTGAAGGCCGGGGCCAACTGCACGGACAAGGTTACAGGACAACATCGGTGGACAGAAATTGGCTCAAAATCGATCTACAGGGCGTATGGTCGCGGTATGGCCACGACTGTCGGCGTACGCCGCTACGAGGAAACCCATCCTTGGCTCACCTTTAAGCTGGACCTAAACAGGCTCAGCCACCGCACATGGATGCTCTTGGGCGAGGCCCAGTCGAAGTGTGAGCACATCGCAGGCGTCCCGCTACGGCCTGAGATTGCCAAGCAACTTATGGCTGTCTATCTGAGCAAAGGAGCACATGGTACGACGAGCATCGAAGGCAACACCCTGTCCGAGGGTGAGGTCATGCGCCGCGTCGAGGGCGATCTCGATCTTCCCGTAAGCCGCGAGTATCTAGGTCAGGAGATCGACAACATTGTCGAGGCTTACAACGGCACCGTGCGTCGAATTCTGAAAGGCGAGCCGGTGCGCGTTACGCCAGAGCACCTACTCGGCCACCATGCCATGATCCTGCGAGGACAGCCACGCAAGCCCGACGTGGAGCCGGGACAGTTCCGTAACCACTCGGTAGGAGTAGCGAACTATCGAGGCGCGCCGGCCGAGGACATCCCGTACCTGCTCAACCGCCTATGCTCGTGGCTCAGCAACGACTTCACCGTGTCCGATGAGCACTCCGATATGCACTGGGCGCTGAATGTCATGAAGGCCTTGATGGCCCATCTCTACATCGCCTGGATTCACCCGTTCGGTGACGGCAACGGACGAGTCTCGCGGATGCTGGAGTTCGAATTCTTAGTCCAGGCAGGCGTGCCTCTGCCAGCCTGCCACGTCCTGTCGGATCACTACAATCGCACCCGCGAGGCGTACTACGCGGCGCTCGCCCGAACGAGCCGCGAAGACGGCTACCCAGTTGAGGTCTTCATTCAGTACGCCATCCAGGGATTCGTTGACGAGCTCCGAGAGCAGCTGTCTCTTGTCCGCGATCATCAGATGGACGTGACTTGGCAGAACTACGTTCACGACGTTTACCGAGATCAGGACACACCGGCTCGGAGACGGCAGAGACACATCGCACTTGACCTCCCAATTGACGAGCCGACTCCCCGAGCGAAGCTTCGGGTGCTGAGCGCGCGAGTAGCCGCTGAGTACGCAGGGAAGACCAGCAAGACTGTCGCTCGCGACCTCAACGAACTGACACGCGCTGGACTAGTCATCAGGACCCCACGAGGAATCCTCCCGAATCGCGACCTGATACGAGCATTCCTGGCCGCTCGGGCGGAGCCGCCGGAAGCGGCACCAACGCCCGGCAGCTAGGCGCCACCACCGGAACTGGTGATCGGCCACACCGTGATCATGCTCGTACGCGCCTGGTCTCAACCTCTCGGTTCAGCAGCCGTCCTCGCACTCAAAACACTCAGAACTCCAGCTGCGAGCGCTCCCGTTAGGTCGCATTAGACGTTTTGAGAAGCCCGCCGCGGGCAAGCGCTCATTGTGGCCCCTTACCAACTGCGGCACATCAGTGCAGCGTCCGCCGGAACACTGGTTGGCCACGGCATCTCATCGAGCGGCTAGCACCTACGCCCAAGGTTGGGCCTGAGTTCAGTTGTCGGCGTGCGATCCGCCGCAACCGGCGCCAGCCACCGTGGCGCGTCGGCCGCGGGATGCAGTGACAGCGCCGGCGGCAACCAGCAAGGCGACCGCGCGGTGTGCCGTGCTCGCGGCTACGCCGTAGCGAGTCGCCAGAGCCTTCTCCGTCGGCAACGCGTCGCCGGGGAGAAGCACTCCGCTATCGATCGCGCCGCGGAGATCTGCTGCGATTCGTTCATAGATCTGAAGATCCTTGTCGGCCGGATCAGGCAGGGCCAGCGGCCTCGGCAGCTTTGTATCCTCGGTCGCAGTCGGCCTCGGCGGCATTCGGGCGGTAATTGGGCCTGCGGCCCGCTGGTCCGCTTCCGAGAGTCTCGCTGTGTAGAACTTGAGGGTTGTCGTGCCCCCGCCCCCATGTCCCAGTCTGGCTGCGACTGTAAGCAGCTTGTAGTCAGCATGGATCAGCTCAGTCGCGTTGTAGTGACGCATGTTCTTGATAGAGGTACTGATGCCGAGGCGCCTCGCCAGGCCGGCGTAGCGCTTCGAAACTCCATTGATGTCGAGCGGACGGCTCGCGTCCGGTACGGAGGAGAACATGTATCCAGCTGGGTTGAACGGCACACCGATGGCTTCAGCTCGTGCTCGCGCCCTGGCTTCGTGCTCATCGAGAACGGCGTCTGTCTCGACATCGAGGACCAGGCGGCGGTGCTGGTGAGTCTTGGTGTCCTTCTCGGCGAGTTCACCGCCGTCGGCGTAGTAGAGCGCGCGCTCTACCCGGAGGGCGGATGGCTCGCCACGACGCCGCTCGCGATCACTCCAACGCAGGGCACACATCTCACCGCGGCGGTTGCCCGTGGTTGCTTTCAGCCATAGAAAAGCTCCCCAATCGGGGTCTGCGTCCCAGGCGCTGAGAATCAACGCCGCGATCTCATCGGCGCTCGGCGCTTGTGGGTTCGGCGTCGGCAGGCCCGGCTTGGTGGCGTGCTCAGCTGGGTTGACTGAGATGTAGTGCCACACCACGGCACGATCCAATGCACCGCTGAGAATCCAGTGGATCTGGCGGATCGTCGAGTCACCCAATGGCTTGCAGACGTGCGCTTTGCACATACGCCTGCAACGGCGACAGCCTTCGGGGTTGTTGCGCGGGCATCGTTCACCTTCGTGCTCGTCGCAGTCGTGCGGCTTGGACGTTCGGTGTTGCACGTACTTGCGGCCGCGGCAATGGTCTCGACACGTTCGCAGCTGCGCATAGAACGAGTCGAGCGTCTCAATGTCTAGGCGGCTCAGCGGCAGCGTGCCGAGGAGCGGGCTGATGTGTGTCTTGTGCTTGGACCTGTAGCCACGCAGGGTCTGCACGTCCAAATCAGCGGCAGAGAAGTATTTCTCGATGAGTTGGTCGACGGTAGCCCTCGTTTTGGGGTTGCGCTTCTCGTCGACCTGGTTCAGGAGCCTGGTTCGGACTTGCTCGGCCTCCTTCGCCTGCTTGGGACCCGGTGGGACGACCTCATCCAGATAGAGGTTCTTCTTGGTGACCGGGTCCACGCCGGCGTACACCCGCACCCGAAGAGAGCCCGACGCCAAGGCAGTTATGTTCCCACGGGGGCGTTTGCGTGCCTGAGCTGGACGAGCCATGGCAGCAAGCTAGCACGGCTTCATGTCACGAATCATGTCACGACGGCCAAGGCTTGACTCTCAACCAATCGAGCAAACACGCTCTGACCTGGGGTTTCTTGGTGTGGGGCGGGTGGGACTCGAACCCACGACCCAGGGATTATGAGTCCCTTGCTCTAACCGGCTGAGCTACCGCCCCCGTGCGGCGGTGCCGCGTGGTGATGGTATCGGATTCCAGGGGTGGGTCAGGGGGATTACGGAGGGGTTTTGGTTGGGGGGTGGGGGATGATGGGGGCTAGGTCCGATGAAGGGAAGTTCGATGGGCTGGTTCATCTTTCTGGTGCTCGTAGTGGGTGCCGTGGCGGCGTACAAGTACCGGGTGCCGTTGATCGCGAAGCTGACCGGGCAGCCGCAGCACCGGATTCAGCGGGCGATCGAGCGGCGTAAGGAGAACAAGCGGCGCTGAGGTGCCGCGGAAGCTCGGCTGCGCCGGCGGTAGGTTGCCGCGGCGCGGCGGGGTCAGCTGGGGCGCGTCGGCTGACTTGGTGGCGCAGAACATGCGGAAGGCCGGTTCCTGTGTGGAACCGGCCTTTTTGTTGCTCCCGCGACTGGACTCGAACCAGTAACCTGCCGGTTAACAGCCGGCTGCTCTGCCAATTGAGCTACGCGGGATCGAAGTGCTTCTTCGTCCTCGATCCCGAGGACTTGAGTAGGTTAGCAGGACTGGGACCAACTACAAAAATGGGATTTGGGATCGCTTCCAGCTCAGATTCCGAACTCGTCCCGGACCGCTGCCAGCGCCGCTTCGGCGCGCTCGACGAGGCCTGGTTGGGTGGGCTCCAATCCCTTGTCCAGAACGAAGTTCCAGCTCACTGGGGCGTCGGGTTCGGAGGGGTTGCGGCGGCCCACGACGCGGACGCCCTTCTTGCCGGCGAGCGGGACGTGGCGCTGGACGAGGACGCTGGCGTCGATGCGTTCGCGCAGCAGCTGGCCGAAGCGGCCTGGGTCTTCGACCTTGAGTTCGGTGGCGCGTAGCGGAGTACCGAAGGCGGTGGTCTCGTAGACGCGCAGGACCGACTCCTCCGAGTCCCAGCCGGCGCGCTCGATCTTCTCCCAGCCGACCCGGCGTACTGCGCCTTCGGTCTCGGTCGGCAGGTAGAGCGCTGCACGGCTGCCGGCCACCCAGTTGCCGTCGATCAGCTGGACGGCAGCCAGGATGTCCTCTTTGCCGCCCGGAGAGTGCCTGGAGGCGATAGCGACCGCCTCGGTCAGTTCGCGCGGCCACGACGTACGACGAAGTCTCAGCACAACGCCATGATCGCAGCCCGTTCCAACCGCCGGACGGCGCCGTCCCAAAGTCAGGCGGCATAGTCACGCAATCCGATCGCACAGCGACGCCGGAGCACCCGCAGAGCCTCAGCCTCCAAAAGAACGACCTCATCGGCGTCGATTCGCAGCAGAGCGGCCGTCTCCTCGACCGAGGCGGCGGCCGGTCTGGTCAGGCCGAAGCGGAGGATGACCACCGCCCGTTGCAGATCCTCCAGAAACTCCAGTTGGTAATGCAGATCACGTCGCAGAGCGGCCTGCAGTACAAGCGCCTCATCGTCGACGTACTGATCCGTCTCCTCCAGATCGAGTGACTCGGGCCGGATCTTCCAGGCGTGAGCGCGCTCGACCCGGGCGATGGTGAGGCAAGCACCCGCGGCCACCTCGGCGGTCGTCGGCTCGCGACCCAGCCGTTGGGTGAGGTCGCGCTGGACCGCGATCACCCGGCCGGCATCCGTGTACGCCTGAGCAGGCATCCGTACCAGCCTCGAGCGGTCGGAGATAGCCCGCCCGATCGCCTGCCGGATCCACCAGATCGCGTACGTCGAGAAGCGATTGCCGAGCTTGTGGTCGAACCGCTCGACCGCCCGCATCAACCCGAGATTGCCCTCCTGGATCAGGTCGAGCAGCGAGATGCCCTTGCCCGTGTAGCGCTTGGCGAGCGACACCACGAGCCGCAGGTTGCCCTCGATCATCCGCCGCCGCGCCTGCTCCCCCAGCACGACGACAGCTTGCAGGTCGTCGCGGGATTCGACCGAAGGATCACAGGTCAGGCGATCGGCGGCCAGCAGGCCGGCCTCTATCCAGGTGGCGTGGGTGGTGACCTCCTCGGTGGTCAGTAGTTCGTGGCGGCCGATGTCGCGGAGGTACGCGATCAAGGCGTGCATGTCGGCCGGGTCGCAGTCCAGATCAGGCATGGCAGTCTCCCTCTGTCACTAGGAATACTGCCGCGATCACCCTTGGTCACCGCCATGTAATTCAAAGGCTGTGGATAACGGCCCTCACAGTGCCCCGCTGATCGCCTGTTCGCGGAGTTCGGCGCGATAGCGTTCGAGCGCGATCAGTTCACCGAACATCCGGTTGTAGTCATCGAGCCGATCGACCGGGTTCGTCCGTTGCAGCTTCGACTTCAGGTCGGCGATCCGGCGCAGACAGGTGAGCTCCTGCAGCCGCGCCAGATATGCCCGCGCATAGATCTCGTCAGGGGCGCGATCAAGCCGCACCGGGTCGACAGCGAGGGCGCTCACCACAGCCGCGGCCGGGTCGATCCCCATCGCCTCGCGGACCGCTACCACCCATGCCTCGCCCGGCGCCGCATTCGCCGGTCCGCCAGTCTTCTCCATCGCACCGCGCACAGCAGCCAGCCAAGGGTGGGTGAAGTCGTTGTCGTCCAGTTCGTCGAAGGCGACGCCCATCAGATGCGGGTGCTGCATCGCGATCTTCAGCACGTCCCATTCGATCGAGAACCGCTGATCGCGCGGCGATGGCAGGTCGACCCGAGGCGGCGGCGCGGCAGGCGCCTCACTCGTCCCCCGCACCGGTCCACGGTCAACCACAGCAGTGGGAGCCGGAGCAGGACGAGAAGCAGCACGATGTACTTCGGTACGCACCTGGTCCACCTCCATCCCCAGATGCCCGGCCAGCTCGCGTGTGAACGCGTCGACCTTCGACCGGTCGCGGATGCTCACCACGAGCCGGGCCGCGTCGCGCAACGCATCGATCCGGGTGTCGGCCCGGTCGAGGTCGTACTTCGACAGCACGTTGGACAGTACGAACCGGTACAGCGGCACCCGCCGCCCGATCAGCTCGCGTACCGCCGCATCGCCCTTCTGCAGCCGCAGGTCGCACGGGTCGAGCCCATCCGGCTCCACAGCCACATAGGTCTGCGACGCAAACGCCTGGTCCCCCTCGAAGGCCTTCAAAGCAGCCCGCTGGCCAGCGCTGTCCCCGTCGAAGGTGAAGATGACCTCACCGCGGAACTGGTCATGGTCCAGCAACAACTGCCGCAGCACCCGCGAGTGGTCCTCACCGAACGACGTCCCACAGGTAGCAACAGCAGTCTGTACTCCGGCCAGGTGGCAAGCCATCACGTCGGTGTACCCCTCGACGACGACCGCCTGCTTGCCCTTGGCGATCTCGCGTCGAGCCAGGTCCACGCCGTACAGGACCTTCGACTTCTTGTAGATCGCGGTCTCACCCGTGTTGAGGTACTTCGCCTCGATCTTGTCGTCGTCGAAGAGCCGGCGCGCCCCGAACCCGATCACGTCCCCGCCGGCGTCGCGGATCGGCCACATGAGCCGGCCGCGGAAGCGGTCGTACAGTCCACGCTGACCGTCCGAGCACAACCCGGACGCGACCAGCTCGGCGTTGGTGAAGCCGCGACCGCGCAGATGCGCCACCAGCGACTCACCTCCGCGCGGCGAGAAGCCGACGCCGAAGGTCACCGCGGCGTCGCGGTCGAAGCCGCGCTTGTCGAGGAACTGCCGCCCGGGCATCGCCTCGGGGGCGGTGAAGAGCTGCTCGGAGTAGTACTCCGCTGCGACCTTGTGCGCCTCGACGAGCCGCGGTCGCTGGTTGTTCTGCGAGCGCTGGATCGGCGCGCCGGATTCGTCGTACCGGAGCTGGATGCCGACCTTGGCGGCCAGCGTCTCGACGGCTTCGTGGAAGGTGATCTGATCGATCTTCTGGATGAAGTCGATCACGTCGCCGCCCTCTTGGCAGCCGAAGCAGTAGAAGAAGCCGCGGGCCGGGGTGACGTTGAACGACGGCGACTTCTCGTCGTGGAACGGGCACAGCCCCTTGAGCGATCCGCCACCCGCGTTCTTCAGGGTCACGTAGGAGCCGACGATCTCGTCGATCCGAGCCCGCTCGCGCACCAGCGCGATGTCCTCTTCCTTGATCCTGCCCGCCACGCGCCGAGTCTACGGTCCACCAGAAGCCAGTGACACAACGGCGGTACTACGACCGCCCGAAAAAGCAGTTCGGATCGCGGGCACGCCAAGAGATACTCGCCTGCGGAGTGAGGTGGAATCGGATGAAGACGAGACTGCGGACCCTGCAGATCGGCGGTCGACGGTGTGCGTGGACCGCCCGGATCACGCATGCGCCCGGGGAGCACGACTGCTATCGGGCCATTCGGCTGCGGGTCTGGGGCAACGGCAAGAACAGCCGCGCGCTGCAGGTGGACCTGCTGTCCACCACGCCGCCTGGGCCGTGGGGTGCGTGCGCGACAGACACCGCCTACCCGACATCGGGGGATGTTCGCGCGGTCGTCGAGTACGCGTTGGTCAACGGCTGGGAGGCGGATGAGGTCGGCGGGACCTTCGTACTGACCGAGCGCGAGCATGCTGCGTTCGAGCTGCCGGACTTCCTCATCACCGACCGGCTGAACGACCCCAACGCGCCGGACCCGACTGAGCGGGTCCGGGCGGTTGGGCAACGGTCAGACGTCGGCGAGGTCCACCGAGGTGTCTGCGAGGCGGGTTGGGTCGACGGGCTTCTTGGAGGTGATCAGGGACTTGATGGCGTCGATGGTGTCCCAGGTGTTGACTTGGGTGCCGGCTAGGACGTGGTTGTCGTCGGAGAGCCAGAAGGCCAGGTAGGCGCCGGTGGACGGGTCGCCGCGGAAGATGACCTTGGTGGAGGTGCCGCGGGGGACGTCGCCGGTGTACTCCATGCCTAGGTCGTACTGGTCGGAGAAGAAGTACGGGAGGGCCTCTTGTGAGACGTCCTTGCCGACCATTGCCTGGGCGGCTGCCTTGCCGCTGTCCATGGCGTTCTGCCAGTGCTCGACGCGGATCGAGTGGCCGAGGACCGGGTGGTCCCAGCGGACCACGTCGCCAGCGGCGTAGACGCCCGGTGCAGATGTCTGGAGGTCGGGGCCGGTGAGGATGCCTGAGCCTTCCTCGCGGCTGGCCACCTTGATCCCGGCGGCCTCCGCGAGCTCGGTGTTGGGCTGGACGCCGACGCCGACGATCACCAGGTCCGCGGGCAGTACCTCGCCGTCCGACAGCTTGACGCCGGTGACCTGGGAGTCGCCCTCGAAGCCCTCGACGCCGGTGTTGAAGCGCAGGTCGACGCCGTGGCTGCGGTGCAGTTCGGCGTACAGGTCACCGATCTCCTGGCCCATCACCGAGGCGAGCGCGGTGGCCTGCGGCTCGACGACGGTGACCTCGCAGCCCCGTTCGCGTGCAGTCGCGGCGGTCTCGAGGCCGATCCAGCCGGCGCCGACGACGACTACCCGCGGCTTGGCTGCGTACGCGTCGCTGAGCGCCTTCGACTCGGCCGCCGTACGGAGGTAGTGCACGCCAGCGAGGTCAGCACCCGGTACGTCGAGTTTGCGGACCCGGCTCCCCGTCGCAATCAGCAGCTTGTCGTACCCGACCTCGGAGCCATCGGCCAACGCGACCGTGCGCGCGGCGGTGTCGATCGCGGTCGCCTCGACGCCGAGTCGCAGCTCGATGTTGCGCTCGTCGTACCAAGCCTGGTCGTGCAGCTGGGCGACCTCAGGCTGGTCCTTGCCGAGCAGGACGGTCTTGGACAGCGGCGGGCGCTCGTACGGCAGCTCCGGCTCGTCGCCGATCAGTACGATCTGGCCGGGCCACTCTTCCCTGCGCAAGAAGTCGGCGGCTCTGGCACCGGCCAGGCTCGCTCCGATGATGACAATGCGTTCCGAGTCGGTCATGGCACTGAGATTAAGCCTTCCGGCAACCACACGTCAGGCAGGTGCGCGGCGGTATGTCCGGCGTACGTGAACGGTGACGGCCGGCGCCGGACATAGGATGAATCAGCCGGAGTTCGGCGTACTACGGGAGGCGCGATGCGGGTACGGGCGGGGGCTGCTCTGGAGGAGCGGATCATCGAGCTGATCCATGAACGCGGGCTGGCGTCCGGAGCCGCGATGCCGACCGAGCCGCAGCTGATGGAGTTGCTCGGCGCGAGCCGGAACAGCGTGCGGGAGGCGATTCGCGCCCTGCAGGCGTTGGGCATCGTGGACATCCGGCATGGGTACGGGACCTTCGTGGGGCAGGCGTCGCTGACCGGATTGACGACGTCCCTTGCCTTCCGGGTGCGGTCCAGCGACGGGATCCAGGCGATCCGCGAACTGGTCGAGGTCCGGGAGTTGCTGGAGACCGGGCTGATCGGTGAGGTGGCGAAGGCGCGGACGAGCGAGCCGAAGCTGTCCGCGCTCGACGCGCTGGTGACGGCGATGGCGCACGACTCGGGGGCCGATCGGGCGTTCCATGCGTTGCTTTACGAGAACTGTGGCAACGAGTTGGTGCTGCAGTTGATCGGGTTGTTCTGGGACACGTACCACGAGGTGGAGGAGCTGCTCGGCGAGCCGGCCGATCGTACGGGCGATCTGATCGCCAATCACCGGCGGATTGTCGACGCCTTGCGTGAGCGTGACTCGAAGGCTGCTCGTGATGCGATGCGGCTGCATTTCCGTGATGTTCGGGCGCGGATCAGCCGTGCCGAGGAAGAGGCTGCGAGCACCGAGGCGTCCTGACGTCCCACGTCCCCGGCGAGGCGAGAGGGGACGTGCGCCGAGCGCGGGCTCAGCGGTTTGAGTCGACCAACCTTGTGTGCCAGCTGAGGGCTGAGGGGTCGGTGAGGGAGGCGACCTGGTCGATGATCACGCGCAGGCGGGCGTCATCGTCGGCTGCGTCCTTGAAGTCGGCGGCGAACCCGGCGTCCAGATCTCGCGGCGCCGACGCCCACAGCGCCTCGACCAACTCGGTGAGCAGCTCGCGCTGACTGGCGCGCCGGGCTTGGCGTTCAGGCGAGTTGAGCACGTGGAACATCCCGATGCTCTTCAGCAGCGCGATCTCCGTCCGGACACCGTCCGGTACGACCAGATCCGCCTCGTAGCGGATCAGCCGCGACCGGCCGAACCGCGAGTGCGTCGCCTGCTCTGCCGCGGTGACCAGCCGACCGATGAGCTGGCTGGTCAGATCCTTCAGCCCACCGAGCGCACGCCGACTTTCATCGAAGACCGCACGAGGCCAGTACGGCAGCGCGGTGAGCCGCTCCCAGCTCTCATCCAGCTCCGCATCGGTTGCCTCCGGCAAGTAGATCCTCCGGACCGTCTCCCAGTACGGCGTCCGCTCGGCATCCACCTGGCCGAGGTCGATGTGGTGGGCAACGATCCCGTCCTCGACGTCGTGCACCGAGTAGGCGACGTCGTCGGCGAAGTCCATCACCTGCGCCTCGAGACAGCGCCGCCCGCCGGCCTCGACGCCCTGCCGCAGCCAGTCGAAGACCGCCGCGTCGTCGTCGTATACACCGAACTTCCGTTGCCCTGGTTGCCGCTGCCACGGATACTTCGTCGCCGCGTCGAGCGTCGCCCGGCTGAGGTTCAGCCCGACGCTGCGACCGGCCGCGTCGAAGGTCTTGGACTCCAGCCGAGTCAGCAACCGCAGCGTCTGCGCATTGCCCTCGAACCCGCCGATCTTCTCCGCGAGCTGGTCGAGCGCGCGCTCCCCGTTGTGCCCGTACGGCGGATGGCCGAGGTCATGTGCGAGGCAGGCCGCGTCGACGATGTCCGGATCGCAGCCGAGCGTGCTGGCCAGTTCGCGGCCGATCTGCGCGACCTCGAGGCTGTGCGTCAACCGGTTCCGAACGAAGTCGTCGCTGCCGGCGGTCGCGACCTGCGTCTTCGCGGCCAGCCGCCGAAGCGCGGCGCTGTGCAGCACGCGCGCACGATCGCGCGCGAACGCTGTCCGGCCCGGCCGCTTGACCGGCTCCGGGACCCAACGCTCGGCGTCGTGCTCGTCGTACCACTCATGCTGCTTTCTCATTACTCCTCACACTAGTGCCCTGTGTCCGACATTGTTCGAGTGATTGCGGTGTTCAGGTGCGTGCATCGCGGTGGCGGAGGGGCGGCCTCGATGTTTTTCCATCGTGGCCGTTCCTCCGCTGCCGCGAGGTGCGTGCCTGGGCGCCGCAAGCGCCGAACAATGTCGGACACAGGGCGCTAGCCATCGCCACCGACAGTTTCGCCAACTTCGACGGAACTCTCGGCCACGCAGTACCGGAGCCAGGTGACGCCGGGGAGGAAGGTCTCGACGTTCGCCAGCGAGAGGTCGAGGTGGCGGGTGAAGGAGTCGTGCCAGCGGGGAGCGTCACCGATCAGGACGGGATGGACGAGCAGGCAGAGCTCATCCACGAGACCTTGCTCGATCATTGCTCCGAGCAACCCGCCGCCGCTGTCGACGCGGACGAGTTTGGCGCCTCGACGGCCGAGCATCTCGAGGCACTCGGCCAGGTCGACGTGGTCGTAGCCGGTGACGAGTTCGCGGATCACGCTGTCTGGTTGGCGCGCGGGCGTGAGTTCGGAGTACAGGGCCAGTACGTCGGACCAGTACCCGAGGTCGCGCAGCTCCGGGAGAGTGTGGACGCGGTGCCGGCTGTCGACGACCGCGAGGAGGGGGCCGGCCTCGCGGGGGCCGGGGCGTAGCGCAGTACGGACTGAACTCTCTTGGGCGAGCAGAGTGTCGGCGCCGACGAGCGTCACGTCCTCCTGCCAGAGCGTCGCCAGCGCATACAGGCGCGCTTGATCGGCCTCGAAGCCGGTTGTCGCACCGTCGAGCGAGACCGCGAGTTGAGCCACCACATGAGGCCGCATGTCTTCGACCCTAAAAGTCGGCACCGACAGAAATATTTACAGAGGAGTCTTTGCAGAGGAGTCTCTGCAAAGTTAGAGTCACCAGCATGGACAAGCCGATGCGCAGGATCGACGCGCGCAGCCTGCGAGGGCTCGCGCACCCGCTGCGGATGCGGATCATCGAGGCGCTGGAGCTCGACGGCGCCGCGACCTCGACCGGCCTGTCGGCGCGGCTGGGCGAGAGCACGGGGACGATCAGCTGGCATCTGCGGCTGCTCGCCGAGCACGGGTACATCGAGGAGGAGAGCGACCGCGGCACCAAGCGCGAACGCTGGTGGCGGATCCCGCCGGGCCGTACGGTCCTCAACCCGGCCGACTTCCGCGACGACCCGGAGACGAGCGGGGCGCTGAAGGTGTACCTGGAGGATCTGGTCGAGCGCTACTACGACCGGGTACGCCGGTACGTCGCCGAGAACTGGTCAGGCGAATGGCAACACGCCGCGGCCCTCTCCGATTGGCGGGACCTCAAGCTGACGCCCGAGCAACTGGTCGCCCTCAACGAAGAGCTGGGCGAGGTCATCGACCGCTACACCGAGAGCGCGCTCGCCGTCGAGGACGGCACGGTCGGGGACAGTCGAGCGATGCCGGTCATCGTGCAACTGCAGTCGTTCCCGCGGCGGCCGGGATGAGCGGGCGGACAGCGGGCGCCCCGGACTCGGGGACAACGGGCGCCCCAGACTCGGGGGCGGCGAGGGCCCCGGGCTCGAGGGCAGCGGGCGCCGGCAGGAGTTTGCTCCTGAGGCATCGGGATTTCCGGTGGTTCTGGGTTGGGGAGACGGTCAATCGGTTCGGTAGTTCGGTGTCGACCGTCGCGTTGCCGCTGATCGCGGTTTCGGTGCTTCAGGCAACGACTTTCCAGGTCGGCCTGTTGAGCGCGGCCGCCTGGCTGCCGTGGCTGCTGATCGGGTTGCCGGTCGGCGCCTGGGTGGACCGCTGGTCACGCCGGCCGATCATGCAGCTCAGCTCGGCGATCTCGCTGGTCCTCTTCGCGAGCATCCCCTTGGCCGCGCGCGCCGAAGTACTGACGATCGAGTGGCTGCTCGCCATCGCAGTACTGACCGGCATCGCCTCCGTCTTCTTCCAGACCGCCTACACGGCGTACCTCCCAAACCTCCTCCCACAAGCGGATCAAGCCGAGGGCAACGCCAAGCTCCACGGCAGCGCCTCGGCCGCGCAGATCGCCGGGGTCGGCTGCGGCGGCCTGATCGTGCAGGCAGCGGGAGCCGTCAACGGTATGTACGTCGACGCCTCGACCTTCCTGATCGCCCTGCTCTGCATCTCCGCAATCCGGTACCGCGAACCACGCCAGCAAAACACCACGCACACCCCACTAGCCACCGAGGTCCTGGCCGGCCTTCGACTAGTGGCCGGTGACGTCTGGCTCCGGACACTCACCATCTTCGGCGCCGTCTCCAACCTCGGCTTAATGGGGTACCAGTCGATCATCGTCGTCTTCCTCGTCCGCGAGATCGGCGTCTCCCCCGGCGTCGTCGGCGCCCTGATCGCCATCGCCAGCAGCGGCGGAGTCGTCGGCGCGTTCCTCGGCCGCCGCGTCGCCACTGCGATCGGTACTGCGCGCGCAACCCTCTTCTTCGAGCTGGCCCTCCCGGCCCTCGCCATGCTGATTCCCCTGACCAGCAAAGGCCCAGGCCTGGCGCTCTACACGGTCGGCGCCTTCTGCATCGGCGTCGGCGTGGTCGCCGGCAACACGATCAAGTCGACGTTCCGCCAGTCCTACTGCCCACCCGAACTCCGCGGCCGCCTCGCCGCCAGCACGTCATTCCTCAACTACGGCACGATCCCATTGGGCGCCTTGCTAGGCGGCGCGCTGGGCCAAGTACTAGGTCTCCGTACTGCCCTGTGGATCACCACAGCAGGCGTACCCCTCGCCGGCCTGGTACTCCTCTTCTCCCCCATCCGGCGTCAGCGCGACCTGCCGAGCGGTGAGTTGGTGGCGGTTGGCTCAGTGGATTCGAGGCTGCCGCGGTAACGGACTGTGGATCGCGTCGCCGGGCTGCGTCCTGCTTACTCGGCCAGTGGCAGGTTTTCGTACCGATGGTCTGAAGCATCACACCAGCAGCACCAAAACCCGCCAGCCGACCCCACAAGAGCAGTCGCCTGAGGCACTTTGTGCACCACCTGAGCATTTCCCGGTAGCAGATCCACTCACGTCATGCACAAAGTCGCCCGGATCGGGGCCCCCAACCCGATCAAGAGCACCTCGCGATCAGCACCCCGCAACCACACCAACCCGGGCCGGTGTATCCGGGATTACCAGGGCAGCGCAGTACCGGCGGTCGCTGCTGATTCGAGTCGGGCGCGAATCGACTGACGGGCTCGGTCGTAGATGGCGCCGTCGTCGTTGCGGAGGAGGGAGGCGAGGTTCGCCGAGTCGTAGTAGGCGTTTAACTCGAAGGCGAGTTGTGCTGCATCCGCCGCTAACTCGCCGGCCGCAATCGCTTCGGCGACGGTCTGTTCGACGAGCTGGATCCACTCGTGGTTGACCTCGGCCAGGTAGTCGTGGACTGCTCCACCCCGTGCGCCGTACTCATGCGAAGCCTTGGCGAAGAAGCATCCGCCCGGAAACACCCGGCGCTCGGAATAGTCGAGCCAGCACTCACTCAACGCCCAGACCCGCCCGAGCCCGGGCGGGACCTTGAAGGCCGGCTCGACGACCGCGTCGGCGTAGATCCGGCGAGCCGCGCGAACCGTCGCCAGCTGCAGCTCTTCCTTGGACCCGAAGTGCGCGAACACCCCGCCCTTGCTCAGCTCGAGCTCCTTGGCCAGCCGTCCGATCGACAGACCTTCCAGGCCATCCACCGAGGCGATGTCGACCGCTTTGCGCAGCACGATCCGCCGGGTCTGGTCGCCCCGCACCAGCCGTCCGTCGACACGCGTCTCCACCGCCACCTCCTGTGCCGGAGATCCTAGTTCGCTTGACGCCACCAGCTGCACAAACTAATAATACGACCGTTCGTATAGTTTTCCTAGCAAAGGGGCGCGCGGTGATCGTCGAGGTGGTGCGGGCGAGTTTGAAGGTGTTGCCGCCGAGGGTCGCGGGGCGGGTGGCGTTCGAGTTGTGGCGTCGGCCGATGGCGCGCGGCAAGGTGCGGACGGCGGAGCGCGCGGTCCACGACGCAGCCAGCGTCCAAATGGTCGATGGAGTGGTCACCTACGCGTGGGGTGATGGCGAGCGGCCCGTGCTGCTCGTGCACGGGTGGCGGTCGCGGGCTTCGCGGTTCTACGCCTTCGTCGAGCGGCTGCTCGAACTCGGGTACAGCCCGGTCTCGTACGACGCCCCCGGGCACGGCGACACTCAGCTCAAGGCGGGGACGATCCTCGATCACCAGCGGATCATCAAGCGGCTGGCGGACAGGTACGGGGCCTTCGAGGGCGTGATCGCGCATTCGCTCGGCGTCCCGTTCGTGCTGTACGCGCTCCGCGAAGGCGTCCAGGCCCGGCGGGTGGTGACGATCAGCGGGCCGGCCGAGTTCGGCTACCTGGTCGACGCCTTCTGCCGCGAGCTGGAACTCGGCCCCAAGGTCAACGCCGAGCTGAGGAAGGCGATCGAGCGCGGACTGTTCGACGGCGACGAGACGATCTGGGCGAAGTACTCGGTCTCCGAAGGCGCGACAGAGCTGCTGGCGATCCACAACGACGAGGATGACGTGGTCGATCCGAGTCAGGCGCCGATCCTCCTCAAGAGGTACGGAGCGAAGGCGCACTTCCTGCAGACGAACGGCCTCGGGCACCGCGGGATCATGGTCGATCCGGAGGTGATCACCGAGGCCGTGGCCTACATACAAGACCAGCACAGCATCCAGGACTCAGATGTCGCGGAACGTCTCGATCTGGGCGCCTAGCGAGTTGAGGCGGGTGGCGAGTTCCTCGTAGCCGCGGTTGATCACGTAGACCGAGCGCAGCACCGACGTACCCTTCGCCGCCATCATCGCGATCAGCGTGACGACCGCCGGCCGCAGCGCCGGCGGGCACATGATCTCGGCGCCGGAGAAGTGCGTCGGACCCTCGACCATCACCCGGTGCGGGTCGAGCAGCTTGACCCGGCCGCCGAGCTTGTTCAGGTCGGTCAGGTAGATCGCGCGGTTCTCGTAGACCCAGTCGTGGATCAGCGTCTGCCCGGTCGCCGTCGCCGCGATCACCGCGAAGAACGGCAGGTTGTCGATGTTCAGGCCCGGGAAGGGCATCGGGTGGATCTTGTCGATCGGCGCGTGCAGCGTGGACGGCCGGGTGGTCAGGTCGACCAGCCGGGTCCGGCCGTTCTCGGCCAGGTACTCGTCGCTGCGGCTGTAGTCGAGACCCATCTCCTCCAGCAGCGCCAGCTCGATCTCCAGGAACTCGATCGGCGCCCGCCGGATGGTGATCTCCGAGCTCGTCACGATCGCCGCGGTGAGCAGGCTCATCGCCTCGATCGGGTCCTCGGACGGCGCGTAGTCGACGTCGACGTCGATGTCCGGCGTGCCGTGCACGGTCAGCGTGGTCGAGCCGACGCCGTCGATCTTCACCCCGAGCAGGTCGAGGTAGAAGCACAGGTCCTGGACCATGTAGTTCGACGAGGCGTTGCGGATCACCGTGACACCGTCGTACCGGGCGGCGGCCATGATCGCGTTCTCGGTCACGGTGTCGCCGCGCTCGGTCAGTACGATCGGCTTGCCCGGCGTGATCGCGCGGTTGACCAGCGCGTGGTACTCCCCCGCGGTCGCCTTGATCTCCAGACCGAACGGGCGCAGAGCCGACATGTGCGGCTCGACGGTCCGGGTGCCGAGGTCGCAGCCACCGGCGTACGGCAGCGCGAAGGTGTCCTCGCGGTGCAGCAGCGGGCCGAGGAACATGATGATGCTGCGGGTCCGGCGGGCCGCCTCGGCGTCCATCCCGGCCAGGTCGAGGTGCTCCGGCGGCACGATCTCCAGGTCGCCGGCGTCGTTCAGCCAGGTGGTCTTCACGCCGATCGAGTTCAGTACTTCGAGCAGCCGGTTGACCTCTTCGATCCGGGCGACCTTGCGCAGCGTGGTCCGGCCCTTGTTGAGCAAGGACGCGCAAAGCAGCGCCACACCGGCGTTCTTGGACGACTTCACATCGATGGATCCGGACAGTTGGCGTCCACCGACGACACGGAGGTGGACCGGACCGCCACCGAGAGAGACAATCTCGGAGTCGAGTGCTTCGCCGATCCGGGCGAGCATCTCGAGAGTGAGGTTCTGATGGCCCTTTTCGATCCGGTTCACCGCACTTTGACTGGTGCCCAGCACGTCGGCGAGCTGGGTCTGCGTCCAGCCACGGTGCTTGCGGGCGTCCCGGATGAGATTGCCGATCCGGCTCAGGTAGTCATCAGTCATGCGCCGGACCTTATCTCACATGTGAGATACCTCTGCACCGACCCGCCGCCTACAGCGTAGTCAAGGTCACGACGCACCGGCCGCCAGCCCCCGGTGCTTCCCCAGCGTCATAGTCTTAGCCATTCCGACCGCCCGGAGAGGAACCATCGATGCCCGACGACGTTCACACCGCGGGTGTGACCGAGTTCGAGGCGGAGTCCTGGCCGCTTGAAGCGGCTGCCGAAGGCTTGCACCAGGTCATCGACGGCTTCCAGAACGGCGATACCCGGCCGCTGGTGATCGGCGACGGCGATCAGCCGGTGCTGGTCGTGCTCGCGATCGCCGATCTCGCCGACTTCCGCGCCCGGATCGCCGAACTGCTGGGCAACCCGGTCGACGCCGGCTGGTTGCGCTACTACCTCCGCTCCACCTTCGACATGAGCTCCGAGACGCTCGTCGAGCAGCTCGGGGTGGACGCCGATCACGGCCTGTCCTCGCTGGCCAGCCAGGTGAACGTCGAGCAGGCCGCCGTCCTGCTGCCCGACCACCTGCGCCGGACCGAGGCGGGCGGCAACCCGCTGATGCTGATCGGCGACGGGATGCTCGCGACCGCGGCCCTGATCGCGTTCCCCGCGTTCTCGGTGCTGCTCGCGATGGAGAGCGACGGCAAGACCGAGGACGACTCCTGCGCGTACGACGAGGAGGACAAGCCGACCACCCCGCTCGAGGTGCTCGCCGAGCGGCTCGGGCCGATCTCCACCCAGCTCGTCGCGCGGATCAACGCCGGACGCGAGCCTGGGCTGCCGAAGTACGACCTGCACTTCGAGGACGACCTGATCGAGCACCTGCGCGACCTGGAGAACCGGGCGCAGGCAGCTCCGGGCGGTGGCGCGTACGACGAGCTGAACGATCTGCTGCACTCGTTCGACCAGATGCGCAGCGGTGCACTGGCGGAGGAGGAAGCCGAGCTCGAGGAGGAGGCCGAGGCGCCGTACATCGAGGTGGCGGACCTACCGGCCGCGTTCCCCGAGGTCCGCGACGCGTTCCGTTCCGGCGCCGACGATCCGTACCTGATCGGCATCGACGGCAGCCCGCTGGCCGGCCTGATCTCCTACGACCTGTACGAGATGCTGCAGAAGGTCTCGGTCGAGATGGACGGCACCGAGGAGGCGCCGGTCCTGCCGCTGCCCGCGCCGCTGTGGGACGACGGCCCCGAGGTGATCCCGTTCGACGCCGCCGTCGCGGTCTGCCCGGCCGTGCTCGAGGACATTTCGAACGGCGACGCGTCGATGCTGTTCGTCGCCGACGACGAGACAGGCGAGCCCGAGATGGTGCTCGCCCCGCTCGTCTGGCTGTGGGCCTACGTCGACTACCTCGAGCTCGAGCCGACCGAGGTCTGACCTGTACTACGTACCGCCGGTGCTCAGGCCGGCGGGAAGCGCTTCTCCCACTCCTGCAGCGTGACGATCTCGTAGATGTCAGCCGCGGTGTAGGGGTCCTTGGCGAGGATGTCCCGGACCTCCGCCTCGTCGGCGACGTCGTAGATCAGCAGGGCACCGGTCGCATCGACGAACGGTCCGGCGGCGTGCAGCTTGCCCGCGGCGTACAGCTCGTCGAGGTACGCCCGGTGGGCCGGCATGACCTCCAAGCGGCGTTCGAGATCGGTGAACTTCAGCGTGAGTGCGAAAAGGGCCATGACCTCAACCCTACTCAGGGAGGTCACGGCCCGCTCGCCATCTCAACGTTGGTGCGGGAAGGGAGTCACGAGCCGCCACAGCGGCTGGTTCAGGTCGGACCCTAAAGTCGACGGTGATCGCCCTTCCCGCTCGGTTATTTTGACCACCGGATCACCCGGATGCAAGAGGTTGGTTAAGGCGATTTGCAGCGGTCAGTCTCGTCAGGTAACGCTTAGTGATCGACCCCCCGGCCGCGTTGATGAGAGCGCTTACACACCCGTACAGTCCGTTACGCCGCGCAGAAGTCAAGGCCCGATGACCGGAGTAAGAACTCAGCAGATCGAGGTACTCGGCGGCCGTGTAGCGCTGTTCCCACTCGTACTGACGGACAACGACCGGCCCGAACCGGCCACTTGCGCCGATCTCGCCGGAGTCCTCCTGCGGTACTTCGGCCGCTGTCAGCATCCTGACCTCGACCGCATCCTCGGTGAAGCGCCGGTAGCAGTCCTGCACATCGATCCAGAACTGCTCGGAGCCACCGGCGATGTGATGCGTCGAGACGATCGCGAGCAGTCCACCCGGCCGCAACGCATCGGCCGACTTCGGCACCCGTACCTCCGGATCGATCCAGTGGAACGCGGTCGCCGACAGCACCAGGTCGAACTTCTCCGCCGGCAACGGCCAGTCCTCGAAGGCAGCCGTGATCACCTCGAGCTCGGCCAGGTTGGCCCGAGCTACCCGGCCCAGCTCGGGACTCAGCTCGACGGCCTTCACCGACCAGCCACGCTCCAGCATCGGCTTCGTCGCCTGGCCCGTTCCGCAGCCGATCTCCAGCACCCGAGGGCGCTGCGGATCTCCGAGCAACCTCGCGACATCGTCGTACAGGCGAGGTGGATAGGTCGGCCGGACCCGGTCGTAGAGTTCCGCGTCCTCCCCGAACGTCTGGCGCAAGCTCTCGCGGCTCATTGCTGAAGGCTAGCGCCCGACGTACGGGAAGGGTCAGGGGTTAATCCAGCGCCGCGCGGCCCGCTTCGAGGCGGGCCACTGGGACGCGGAACGGGGAGCAGGAGACGTAGTCGAGGCCCACCTCATGGAAGAAGTGGATGCTCTCCGGGTCGCCGCCGTGTTCGCCGCAGATGCCGAGCTTGAGGTCGGGGCGGGTGGAGCGGCCGCGCTCGGCGCCCATCCGGACCAGCGCGCCGACGCCCTCGCGGTCGATCGACTCGAACGGTGAGACCGCGAAGATCCCCTTCTCCAGGTACTTCGAGAAGAACGAGCCCTCCACGTCGTCGCGACTGAAGCCCCATGTCATCTGGGTCAGGTCGTTGGTACCGAAGGAGAAGAACTCAGCCGCCTCGGCGATCTGCTCCGCCGTCACCGCGGCCCGGGGCAGCTCGATCATGGTGCCGATCGGCGTCGACCACTCCACGCCCTCGGCCTTGGCCACATCGGCCAGCACCGCTTCCACCTCGTCGCGGGTGAACTGGAGCTCCTGGACCGCGCCGACGAGCGGGATCATGATCTCCGGCCGCGGATCCTTACCGGCCTTCTTCAGCTCGGCAGCCGCGGAGGCGATCGCCCGTACCTGCATCTTGAACAAGCCCGGGATCATCAGCCCGAGTCGTACGCCGCGCAGCCCGAGCATCGGGTTCTGCTCGGCCAGCCGCTCGACCGCGGTGAGCAGGACGGCGTCGCGTCCCGGATCCTCGCCGCGCTCCTTGGCGAGCGCGACCTTCACGGTCAGCTCGGTCAGCGGCGGCAGGAACTCGTGCAGCGGCGGGTCGATCAACCGGATCGTCACCGGCAGCCCGTCCATCGCGCCGAGCAGTTCCAGGAAGTCCTTACGCTGCAGGGGTTCCAGTACTGCGAGCGCCGCGTCGCTCTCCTCCGCCGAGTCCGCCAGGATCAACCGCTCGACGGCCTCGCGACGCTCCCCCAGGAACATGTGCTCGGTCCGGCAGAGACCGATGCCCTGGGCACCGAACCGGCGAGCTCGGGCCGCATCGTCCCCGGTGTCCGCATTCGTCCGTACGTCGAGACGCCGGATCTCATCAGCATGCGTGATCAGCCGGTCCACGGCGGTCACCAACTCGTCACCGGCGTCGGCCTCGAGCGACCCCTCGAAGTACTGGACAACCGGCGACGGCACGACCGGTACCTCGCCGAGGAACACCTCGCCCGTGGTGCCGTCGATCGAGATCACGTCGCCCTCGGCGATCGCCCGGTCCTTGACCTTGATCGTGCGGGCCGTGACGTTGACCTCGAGGTCCTCGGCGCCGCAGACACACGTCTTTCCCATGCCTCGGGCAACGACTGCCGCGTGCGACGTCTTGCCGCCGCGGCTGGTCAGTACGCCCTGGGCGGCGATCATGCCGTGCAGGTCGTCGGGGTTCGTCTCCCGGCGTACCAGGATGACCTTCTCGCCGCGGTCGGCGGCCTCGACAGCAGCGGCGGACGTGAAGACCACCTTGCCGGAGGCGGCACCCGGCGAAGCGCCGATCGCCTTGGTGACAAGGTCTTTCGCCGCGTCGTCGTCGAAATGCGGGAACATCAGCTGGGCCAGTTGCGCACCCTTCACGCGACGCAGCGCCTCGTCGATGTCGATCACGCCTTCGTCGACCAGGCTGGTCGCGATCCGGAACGCCGCGCCCGCGGTCCGCTTGCCGACCCGGGTCTGCAGCATCCACAGCTTGCCGCGCTCGACGGTGAACTCGATGTCGCACAGGTCGCGGTAGTGGCCTTCGAGTTTGGCCATGATCGCCATCAGGGCGTCGTACGAGGCCTTGTCGATCTGCTCCAGATCGGCGAGCGGGACCGTGTTGCGGATGCCGGCGACGACGTCCTCGCCCTGGGCGTTCTGCAGGTAGTCGCCGTACACGCCGGGCTGGCCGCTCGACGGGTCACGGGTGAACGCGACACCCGTCCCGGAGTCCATCCCGAGGTTGCCGAACACCATCGAGCAGACGCTCACCGCCGTACCGAGGTCGGCGGCGATCCGCTCCTGGCGGCGGTACAGGATCGCGCGCTCGGAGTTCCAGGAGCCGAAGACGGCCTCGGTCGCGAGGTCCATCTGCTCGCGCGGGTCCTGCGGGAACTCGCGGCCAGTGTGCTCGTGCACGGCCGTCTTGAAGGTCTGTACCAGCGTCTTGAGGTCGTCGGCGTCCAGGTCGAGGTCGTTCTTGGTCCCCTTGGCTTGCTTGGCCGCCTCGATCGCGTCCTCGAAGACGTCGCCTTCCATCCCGAGCACAGTCTTGCCGAACATCTGGATCAGCCGCCGGTAGGCGTCCCAGGCGAACCGCGGGTTGCCGGAGTGGTGCGCGAGACCGTTCACCGAGTCGTCATTGAGGCCGACGTTGAGCACCGTCTCCATCATCCCGGGCATCGACACCGCGGCGCCGGAGCGGACCGAGACGAGCAGCGGGTCGTCGGCCTGGCCGAGCTTCTTGCCCATCTTCTGCTCGAGCTCGGCGACGTGATGGTCGATCTCGTCGGCCAGCTCGGGCGGTACCGAACCTGTCGTGAGGAACACCTTGCAGGCGTCGGCGGTGATGGTGAAGCCGGGCGGTACCGGCAGGCCCAGGTTGGTCATCTCGGCGAGGTTGGCCCCCTTGCCGCCGAGCAGTTCCTTCATGGACTTGTTGCCTTCGGCGAAGTCGTAGACGAGTTTCGGCACGGTGACTCCCTGAGGTTTGGGCGGCGTGACTGTCGCGGCGTGGTGACCGCTGGCCCGACGACTCCACTGGCGAGGGCGTCTTTTCAGAGTAAGGCAGAAAACCAGTCCAGTTGAACACTGGTCTCACGTTGAGACGGGTGATGCTGCCCACATCCATCGGCTGGAAAACCCTTGCCACGTTGACAACGCAGGACAAACGAGGGTTTTCCCGTGGAAACCGACGCCGGACAGGAAGGCGTGACCTTGAACACCAAACGGCGACCTTGAACAGGTAATAACTTGTTCAAGGTCGCCGTTGGGTGTTCAAGGTGCCGACTACTCGCAGATGCAGAGTTGGAGTTGCGAATCCGTGGCGAACGGCCGGCCGGACCAGTCGCCGAAGCGCTCGACCAGCCTCAGGCCGCCGAGCTCGAGCAGTAGTGGCAGCTCCTGCGGGAAGATGCTCCTGATGTCGAGCGGCGCGACGACGAAGTCGGGCTCGGAGTCGGTCGAGAGGTACCACGTCCCGCGGGTGACCTGCGCCGGCGCATCGTAGGTCTCAGCGACATCGACGCTGACCTCACCACGTACCGGATCCCTAAACGCCAACGCCTCCCTTGCGCGCCTCACGCCGTCGGCCCCTGCAAGTAGGCCCACACTCGGGTTGAACACATCGAAGACGAACCGCGCTCCAGGTGCCAGGTGCCGTCGAACCGCCCGGAAGCAGCTCACCAGATCCTCACCCTCCTGCAGGTGCAGCAGCGAGTTGGCCGTGATGAACACAAAGTCGAAGGTGCGTCCCAGGTCGAAGTCCCGCATATCCCCCTGCACCCACTCCACCGCCACACCGCGCTCGTCCGCCTTACGCCTCCCCTCAGCCAACATCTCCGCCGAGAAGTCCACGCCAACACACGGATGCCCATCGCCCGCGATCGGAATCAGCTTCTGCCCGGTCCCGCACCCGAGCTCCAACACGCTGCCACCGTGCCGACCGACCTCACCCCGATAGAAGTCCACCGCAGGCCCACCACCCGGAAACATCAGGTCGTACAACCGCGCGTGCGAGTAGAACGCATCACTCATCAAGCATCTCCTTCTCCGAGGTGGCCCACCGATTCACGCCCACCCACCACCGGAGCGCCTGCCATTTACCCGGTATAGAACGCGAGAGGAGTGGCCCTCGTACTACAGCCGGAGTTTGTGGTGTTGGGCGGCAGGCCCGGACCGCCACCACTCACAAACCTGCCGTTCCACCCCGGAGCACGCCTGCGCCTGCTTGGCCCGATGCGATCAGTTGAGGTTTGTGAGTGGTGGCGGTCCGGGTAACTTTGCTGTCGCTACAAGCGGCGGCGGGTTCTTAGGTAGTCGCCTACGACGGCTGCGCCTAGGCCGTCGGGGTCGGGGGCTAGGACTCGGCCGCCGCTGCGGCGAGCTAGTAGGTCTACGAAGGAGGTCAGGCGGGGGTCGTCGCCTAGGCGGAAGATGGAGACGGTGGCGCCTAGTTTGGCTAGGCGGTCTACTTCGAAGATTGTTTTGCGGAGGGTTGCTGGGCGGGGTGGGTAGTCGAACTCGGCGGTGCCGTCTGGTTCCAGGTGGGCGGTTGGTTCGCCGTCGGTGACCATCAGGACCACCGGCTGGGCGTCGGGGTGACGCCGCAGGTGGCGGCCGGCCAGCAGGAGGGCGTGGTGGGCGTTGGTGCCTTGCTCCCAGGTGCCTTCCATGCCGATGAGTTGCGGTAGTTCCACCACCCCGGCGTACCGGCCGAAGGTGATCAGCTGGAGTGCGTCGTTGCGGTAGCGGGTTGAGATGAGTTGATGCAGGGCGAGCGCCGTCCGCTTCATCGGCAGCCAGCGGCCCTCCTGCACCATCGACCACGACGTGTCGACCAGCAATGCGACCGCGGCTCGGGCCCGGTGCTCTGTTTCGGCGATCTCGACGTCGGCTACGTCGAGCCGCACCGAGCCGTCACGGTCAGCGCCAGCAGTTCGCAGTACTGCGTTACGCACCGTTCGAGGTACGTCCCACGGCTGGGTGTCGCCGAACTGCCAGGCCCGGGTGGACCCACTCAGCTCGCCGGCCGCTCCCGCCGACGCCGCATCGCGCTCACCGGACTGGCCGCGCGCGGTCCGCAGTACGTCGGAAAGCGCCGTCTGCCCGAGTTGCCGCAACGCCTTCGGAGACAACTGCAACGTCCCGTCAGGCGCACGCTCCAGCAGACCCTGCTTGCGCAGCTCACGCTCGAGCTCCGACAGCCGGCGCGCATCAACCGTCGCCTCGTCACCGAGCTGCCGGGTCAGCGCATCGAGATCGATGTCCTCCAACCGTGCCCCCGGATACGACTGCGCCAACTGCTCGGCCAACGCATCCAGCTCAGCCAGATCCGACATCGCCCGAGCGCCCTCGGCCAGCCCGAGCGGATCGTCACCACTCATCTGCTCGGACCCAGACCAGTCCTCGCCCGGCCGCAACGCCTGCAATTGCGCATCGAGATTCGCCAACTGCTGCGACAACTGCGGATTGCCGAACGCCTGCTGCGAGAGCTGAGCCAACTCGGCCCGTTGCTCCGGCGTCATCGAGTTGAGCATCCGTTGCGCCGCCGCCGCACGGGCAGCCAGTACGTCGATCAGCTCATCGACAGTGCGCGGATTCTCCGGGAAGAACTCGCCATGCTTGGCCATGAACTCGCCGAAGAGCTCATCGATCTGCGGATGCCCCTGCGCATGAGCCGCGAGCAGCGCGTTGAGATCGGACAGCATCTCGTTGATCCGCTCGACGTCCTCCGGCGTCGTGTTCTGCAAGGCCTCCTTCATGCCCTCGAACCGCGACCCGAGCAGCTCACGACCGAGCAGCTCGCGGATCTCCTCGTACTTCTGCCGCGCCTCACTCGACTGCCATTCGTAGTCGGCCAGCTCCCGCACCGCGGCCGCCGTGCCGGACGGGAGCGCGTCGAGCTGCATCTCGCGGAAGCGGGCATCGTCGGACGGGTTCGGGAACAGGTCATGCCGCTCGGCCTCAAGCGCCTCGTCGAGCAGTCGCTGTACGTCGCGCAAGGTGCCGTCGAGATTGTGCCGCTGCTGGATCTCGCGGCGGCGCTCCCACAACCTGCGAGTCAGATCGTCGAGTCCTTCGGTGTTGCGAGTCCCGCGCCGGAGCAACTCCTCCAGCGCGGACCGCGGTGACGAGCCGCCCATGACATCACGGCCGAGCTCGTCCAGCGCGTCCCGCAGATCCACCGGCGGGGCGAGCGGGTCAGGACCGTCGTGCCACGGCCCGTACGACCAACCTTCCGGTAGTTGCGACATCTCAGGCCCCGTAGACGGTCGTGTCGTCGTCCGCGTCCTTGGCCAATCGCTTAGACAAGTAGAGGGCCTCGAGTGCTAGCTCGACCGCGGCGGCGATCCGGCCGGGTGAATCATCGGGCTCGACGCCCGCGCGCGCCGCCACGTCGTGCAGTACGGGCAGCTCTGGCAGAGCAGCCAGGACATCGCGACCGGGGATCCGCTCGCCCGTCGTCACCATGTTGCCTTGAGCAACAGCATCAGCGAGTGGCGTGAGGTCGAGTCCGGCGAACCGCTCCCGAGCGGTGTCAGCAACCGAGCGACGCAGCAGGTACTCGAGCAGCTCGGTTTCGCGCCCTTCCTCGCCTGGCTCGAACTCCAGCTTGCCCCGCAGTACGGCGGGAACAGCCTCGAGGTCGACCGGCCGTGCGACAGCCGGCTCCTCACCCGTGATCGCGGACCGGCGAAGCGCAGCGGCGGCAACCGTCTCGGCGGCAGCGACGGCGAAGCGCGCGGACACACCCGAACGCTGGTCGATCGCGGTCGACTCGCGCAGGTGCCGTACGAACCGAGCCAGTACTTCGAGCAGCGGCTCCCCCACCTCGGCGGTGAGGTGGCTCTCCTGCCGGACGACGTCCACCTCGGCGTCGATGTCGAGCGGGTAGTGGGTCCGGACCTCGGCGCCGAAGCGGTCCTTCAGCGGGGTGATGATCCGGCCGCGGTTGGTGTAGTCCTCGGGGTTGGCCGTTGCCACCAGCAACACATCGAGCGGGAGCCGCAGGGTGTACCCACGGACCTGGATGTCGCGCTCCTCCATCACGTTGAGCAGCGCGACCTGGATCCGCTCGGCCAGGTCGGGCAGCTCGTTGATCGCGACGATGCCGCGATGCGCGCGCGGGACGAGTCCGAAGTGGATGGTCTCGGGGTCGCCAAGGCTGCGGCCCTCGGCCACCTTGACCGGGTCGACGTCGCCGATCAGGTCACCGACCGACGTGTCGGGGGTCGCGAGCTTCTCGGCGTACCGGAGGCTGCGGTGCAGCCAGGCGACCGGCAGGTCGTCGCCGAGCTCGGCGGCGCGGCGCTTGGACGCGGGCGTGATCGGGTCGAGTGGGTGCTCGGGCAGCTCGGCGCCTTCGATCACGGGCGTCCACTCGTCGAGCAGACCGACCATGGTGCGGAGCAGCCGGGTCTTGCCTTGTCCTCGTTCACCGAGGAGTACTACGTCGTGCCCCGCGATCAGGGCGCGTTCGAGCTGGGGAATCACCGTGCGGGAGAAACCGACGATGCCGGGCCAGGGGTCGCGACCCGCGCGCAACTCCGTCAGCAGGTTGTCGCGGATCTCGGCCTTGACCGAACGGCGGACGAATCCGGCGGCGCGCAGCTCGCCGGCCTTACGGGGAAGATCAACAGGTGCACTGGTCACTCAGACGACGTTAGCTCGCTCACGCCAAGCACGCCCGTGAAATCTCAGCTGATCTCGTCCCGAACGACAGGACATAGTCCCCGACCTGCGGCCGCGCGCCGTTCCCGTGAGCGTGACGCCTGGCCGAGATGCCGACTATGTCCTGTCGGTCGGGACAGACCGTGGAGTGACCCGCCCTGAGTTGAACAGATAGGTCGGGGTGAAGGTGACGGTGGTCCAGGGTTGGTCCGGTGCGCTGCGAGCAACGAAGTGGTTGCCGTCGGCGGGGATAGTTGGGTAGAGGTCGTACTCGACGACGGGCTCCTCAGCGAAGGCGAGGCGGTCGCCGGTGGCCTGGTACCTCAAGCTCAGCCGGTCGTCACGGCAGACGACCTCCATCCGGACGCTGGCCCGTTCGTAGACTCCAACATGCTCCTCACCTGCGGAAATGCCGTCGATCGGCTCCGGCGGGAGCGGTACGGCGGCGCCTACGTAGTGGGTGAAGACCTCGGAGGCGAGCTGGTCGAAGAGGGCTGGGGCGTTGGCCGAGTTGGTCAGCAGGCAGACGGCCAAGCGGGCTTCCGGGTCGATCCGGAGGAAGGCGAGTTGTCCGACCGTTGTGCCGTCGTGGCCGAAGAGTTTGCGGCCAGACCAGTCGTAGAGTCGCCACGCCTGACCGACCGCCTCGAATCCGCCGGTCGCACCGGGGACGGCGACCTGGGGCTGGCGCATTTCGGAGTACTGATCCAGGTGAAGTTGGGCGAAGGTGAGCAGGTCGGCAGCGCTCTGGGTGATCAGGCCGGCGGGGCCGATGCTGCGGGGCAGGTTCCAGGTTTTCACCGGTACGCCGTCCGCCGTGTGGCCGAGCGCGTTGCGGTGCAGGATGGCTTGCTCGGGGAGAGTCGTGGTCTGGGTCAGGCCGAGTGGCTCGACCAAACGCTTGGTAAGGGATTCGTCCCAGGTGCAGTTGTCGAGGACCTCGATGAGGCGGCCGAGGAGGACGAAACCGGAGTTGCAGTAGGAGTACGCAGTACCGGGCTCGAAGAGTTGCTCCACATCGGCCAGCAGGGCGACGTACCGCTCCAGGCAGTCGTCGCCCCGGCCGGTGTCGGTGAAGAGGTCGCCGTCGATGCCGCTCTGGTGGGTGAGCAGGTGCCGGACGGTGATCCGCGCGTCGATCGGCGCCTCGGGCAACAGCTTCACCACCGGGTCATCCAGAGACAGCTTGCCTTCGGCAACGAGTTGCGCGATCAGCGTCGCGGTCCAGGTCTTGGTGATCGACCCGACCTGGAAGAGCGAGTCGGCCGTCACCTCGACACCGGTGGCGCGGTTCAGGACGCCGTACGGCGCGATGGTCTGCTCACCGTCGGCCAAGATCCCGAGCACCGCACCCGGTACCGCGGTCCCGGCGGCGAGCTCTTCCAGGCGGGAGTTCCAGTCAGGCATACAGCCAAACTTACTCGTCCTTCGTCACCTCTTCGAGAATGGCCCGGATCGCCGCCCAAGCGGCCGTTTCGTCCAGGCCGAGCTCGGTCAGGACCTCGGTGGCGACGCTGGCCGAATCGCGATAGAAGGCGAGCAACAGGTGCTCGGTGCCGACGTAGTTGTGGCCGAGCACAAGCGCCTCGGCCACCGCGCCCTGGAGCACGTGCGCGGCCTTGCGCGTGTACGGCGGATTGTCGGCGTTCAGCGCGGCCTCGACGTCCCTCGGCGCACCGGCCGCCTTGGCCGGACTCTGTACGGCGACGGCCGCGGCTACCGCTTCCTCGGTGATGCCGCGCCCGATCAGCACGCGGGTCGCGAGCGACTCAGGCTGGCTGAACAGAGCGAGCAGCAGGTGCTCGGTACCGATGAACGGGTGGTTCATGCCGCGGGCGACCTCCTTCGCACCGGTCAGCACGGCCTTGGTGCGCGGGGTGTAGCGGTCGAGAGCCGGCTGGGCCGTCCAGGAGTCGGCAAAGCGTTTGTGCGCGGCCTGCTTGCTCACGCCGAGCACCGCGCTGATCTCGACCCAGGACTTGCCGGCACCACGGGCGCGATCGACGAAGTACCCGAGGGCGGCGTCGCTGGTGTTGGTCAGTTCGTTGATCGTGCCGGCTGCGGTGCCGAGCTGGTCGAGGACGTCATCACTCGCAGCGTCCTCGCGGATGGTGTCGATGAGTTGCTGAAGATCGGGCCCAGGAGTCATGCCGTCAACGCTAGGTTGACTTTCTAGCTAAGTCAACCTTGGGTTGACGGTTCAGCACTGGTGCCGGACGAAGTCGGTCAGCGCCCAGCCGCTCCGGCCATCCGGGAGCTGGACGTGCACCCAGGAGGCGCCATCGCGTTCGGCGATCGGGGTCAGCTGGTCGCCGCGATAGACCTTGGCGATCACCGTCTTGCTGCGCGGCGCGTCCCGTACGGTCGCATCCTGCGCGCAGACGGTCAGCTTGGTCTCCGGCGTCTCATGGCCCTGCGCAAGCACAGTCGCCCCAACTCCAGCGACCACCACGACCGGCACGGCGATCGTGGCCCACCACGCAACCCGGCGCCGACGGCGTACCGGGGCCACCGCAGCAACCTCACCATCAGCTGCAGCCTGGAGCGCCTCGCCGAATTCGGCTGCAGTCGCGTACCGCTCCCCCGGCTCCTTGGCCATCGCCCGACGGACCACCTCATCGAAGGCTGCCGGTACGCCGTACAGGCTCGGCATCGGCGGCGGAAGGATCGCCACCGCGTACGCCAGCTCCGGCAAGGTCCTGCGATTGAACGGCCGCTCGCCGGTGAGCAAGGTGAAGAGTGTGCCGCCGAGCGCATAGACGTCCGTGGCGGCCGAGACCGGATCGCCACGCCACTGCTCGGGCGCCATGTAGGCGACGGTCCCGGCGACCGAGCCGAGCGAAGGACCGGACGGTGAGCCGCTCTGCAGCCAGCCGGCGCCGCCGCTGAGGTCCATCCCGGTGCTCGACTCGAGGCTGACGAGCTGCCGGGCGACGCCGAAGTCGGCGACCATCGGGCGATCGCCGTCGAGGATGATGTTGGCCGGTTTCAGGTCGCGGTGGATCACGCCGGCCCGATGCAGCACGTCTACCGCCTCGGCCACCTGGGTCATCAGCCCGACCGCGCGATCAATGGGCAGCGGGCCGTGATTCTCCAGCAGCTGCTGGAGATCCGGGCCGCTCAGCCTGTCCATCACCAGCCAGGCCTGATCGCCCTCTCCGCCCACCTCGTGGACCCGGACGACCCCGGGATGGACGACGGCACCGGCCAGTCGCGCCTCCCGGCGAAGCCGGTCACGGTACTGCGGGTCGACCAGCTCGGGATGCACCAGTTTGACCGCGACGGCCGCCCCATCGGCCAGTCGGCTCGCTTCGTACACCACCCCTGTCGCACCCGCACCCAGCGGCTCCGCCAGGCGGTAGCCAGGTACTTCGACGATCACGGCTCGCACACTAACCCCCACTCTCCGGATCCGGAAGGGATTCTGCTGCCATCCCGATCAGTGGTTCCAGCTGTGCCAGCTCGGCGAGCACGAGCTGCCGGAACGCCTGCAGATCCTTGGGTTCGTCACCAACTTTGCGCAGTGGCGTGAGCAGTTGCCGGACAGCCCGGCCGAGCGGGTCGTCGTCGGCCTCGTCGACGATCGGGAGCAGCTCGCGCGCCTCGGCCAGGGCCTGGCTGAGCAGCCGGAGCCGGATCGGTTGCTCGAGCAGCAATGCGGCGATCCGGAGCATCCGCCGGCCGGCCTTCAGCGCGATCTCGCCGGTGATCGGCTGCGTCTCGCTCCGGTCGCGGATCTGGTCGATCCACGGCTCGACGGTCTCGCCGCGCCAGATCGGGCCGGACGACAACTCGGCGTCAGGCTCGGGAATGCCATGGCTGCGGCGCCGGCGCCAGGCGGTCACCAGTTGCCGGTTCAGGCCGAGTGCCTCGGCGATCTCGGCGATCCCGTAGAAGCCCTTGCGGTACGGGTCACCCTCCTCGCCAGGCAGCGGACGTGTGCTGTTCACCGGGTCAGCGTATCCACTGAGTACACCTATTGCCATCTCTGACGACACGGCTTACTGTCATTTCAGATTACAAACCCATGGAGGTTGAGATGACACGCAAGGCTCCCATCGCGCTCGCCGTCACCGCCCTGGCGGCGGCCGGGCTCGCTCTCGGCACCGGTGCCCCGGCCGCCTCCGCGGTCGAGGTCCCGCGGCACGCGATCAACATCTGCCAGAGCGCGACCATGTACGAGAACTACAACTTCTCGATCCCCGGCCCGGTCACCTACATCCGCACGCTGGCCTACGGCGACAAGATCGGCCACACCCCGGGCAAGCACCCGGTCTACAACGGCTGGGCCTCGATCCAGGACTTCGGCCCGAACGACTGGGGCTTCATCCGCGAGGAGTGCATCGGCGGCTACGACAGCTGGTGATCCGGCAACCGCTCTGAAATTCCGCCCCGTTTTAGAGGAGAGACTGCAATGAACCGAGTACTTCGTACCGCCGCCGCCGGTGCCGCACTGGTCGTCATCGGGCTAGCCGTCAACACCACGCAGGCCCAGGCCGCCGATGGGCATCTCGGCGTACGGGAAACCGTCTGCGCGCAGGACCTGCAGTTCCGCACCGAGCCGGGTGGCGCCCGGGCCGGCACCCTGCACTACGGCGAGACCTTCAAGATCGACCAGATCATCCCGGGCTGGGTCCATGGCTTCGCCTACGGCACGATCAACCACAACGGCTGGGTCCAGGACGGCTGGTTCTGCTGATGCCCGTCGTGAAGCGCGCGCTCGTCGCGCTGGCCACCGGTGCGCTGGCCGTCCTCGGGTTGAGCCAACCCGCTCAGGCAATCAATCAGTACGTGACGATCGGCAATGTGCCGAAGCCGGCTGCCGCCTGCAACAACCACGGGCTGATGCCGGCCGGCGGCTGGCTCGCCAACAAGTCGTGCGGCTACGTGATGGGGACGGCGATCGCCGGTACCCGGTTCGACGTGAGCACCACGACCGCGAACAACTTCCACTTCGGGCGCTGGCGCGCGGGTGACGGTACGAGCTTCTGCGCCTATCTGGTGCCGGGGGCGCTCGACACTTCGCACTCGACGCCGATCGCCGACAGTTGCAGCAGCGCGACGAGCGACCGGCTGGTCCATCGCCGTACCTTCGGGCGCGACTTCGACGTCGCTCCCCATACGGGCAACGGCGCGATCGTCGTACGGATCAATCCGTCGGCGTGCACCGGCTACTACAACTACTTCACCGACAGCACGTACACCACCGGCTCGCTGCACGACCCGGTCGGCTTCGCCCTCCCCACCACCGGCGGCTACCGCTACACCACCGCCAACGGCGGCGCCTCGATGATCCGAGTCGACGACGCCAACGGCGAAACCATCTGGCTCTTCGTCTCCCGCTCCTGCATCAACTCCCAACTCCCACCAAACCTCAACAACGACAACGACTGACAACTCCGTGAGCCGGCCCTGCGGCCGGCTCACGGAGCAAGGGAAGGCGAGGTCCGCATGAGCCGCATCCGCTGAGCGGGTGCTCGGCGTGGCTCGCTCCGCTCGCCCGCCGCCCCCTCCGCCCCGGGGGCGCCGGGCGGGCGCCTACCCCAGCGCCGGTAGCCGTCCCCTATCCACCCACCGCGCGGTGTGAGTGATCCAGTTGCCCACCCAGGTCACGCACAAGCACGGGAGGGCGGACCGCCACCACAAATCAACCTGCCTCCAGCTGCTAGCGATCGCGCTCAGCCCGCTTCGCACCAGCCGCCCCGGTGGGCTTGCTGTGTGCTGGCGGTCCAGCGCACCCGCCCCAAACGGCGCCCGCCCCGTCGCCTTGTGCACCACGTGAGCGTTTCAGCTCCTCCCAGACGCTCACGTCGTGCACAAGGTCCGCTTGCCGCGGCAATGGAGGGCTTGGGGCGCTGGGTGTTGGGGCGCTGGGCGGGTGCGGGGTGGGGGCTAGGGTTCTGGGGTGCAGGCATTGGGTGATGTGATCGGGGCGGGGTTGCGGGTGTTGTTCTGTGGGATCAACCCTGGGCTGGTGTCGGCGGAGACGGGGCATCATTTTGCGCGGCCGGGGAATCGGTTTTGGCCGGCGTTGCATTTGGCTGGGTTTACGCCTCGGCAGTTTCGGCCGGATGAGCAGCGGGAGTTGCTCCGGTTGGGGCTGGGGATTACCAATGTGGTGGATAAGCCGTCGGCTCGGGCTGATGAGTTGACCAAGGCTGAGTTGGTGGCTGGGGGCGAGAACCTGGTGAAGAAGGTGCTCGAGTTTCAGCCTCGGTGGCTTGCGGTGGTGGGCGTTACGGCGTACCGGGATGCTTTCAATGAGCGGAAGGCGACGATGGGTGCGCAGGACAGGCGGATCGGGGAGACGCGGGTGTGGATCCTGCCTAATCCGAGTGGGTTGAATGCGCATTACACGTTGCCCAAGCTCGCGGCCGCCTACGCCGAGTTGGAGAAGGTCAGCGCAGGCGGTTGACGGCTTTCAGGCGAGGGCCTTGCGCAACGTGCTCACGGCGAGGTTGATCGCGGTCTCGGCCGCGTGGGTGTCGCGGAGCGCGTCGACCATCACGAAGTCGTGGATGTGCCGCCCAGCCGGACCGCGGTGACCTCGACGCCGGCCTCGCGAAGCTTGGCGGCATACGCCTCACCCTCGTCGCGCAGTACGTCGGCCTCGCCGGTGATGACGAGCGCCTGGGGCAGGCCGCGGAGCTGTTCGAGGGTCGCCCGCAGCGGTGACGCGGTGATCTCGTTGCGCTGCGCCTCGTCGGTCGTGTACTGATCCCAGAACCACTTCATCCCGTCCCGCTGCAGGAAGTACCCCTCGGCGAACTCCCGGTACGACGCGGTGTCGAACGACGCATCGGTGACCGGGTAGAACAGCACCTGCTGGCTGAACGTGACGTCGCCACGCTCCTTCGCGAGCAACGTGACAGCGGCCGTTGCCACCCACCGAGTCCCCCGCGATCGCCAGTTCACGGACCAGCCGGTCATGCGTGTGCGCGTCGCCGAAGACCCAGCCCGCGCCGTGGATGTAGAGGATCACCGGCAGCGGACCCGTGACGCCGGCCGGACGGACGATCCGCACGTCGACCTTGCCGTCACCGTTCGGAACGGTCAGCCACTGCTCGTCGATCGGCAGCTTCGGGTAGTCGGTGGCCTGCACGTCGTCGACCGCCTTGCGGCCTTCGTCCGACGGCAACTGGAACAGGAACGGCGGCACGCTGGTTCTCCGTCGATCTGGAGTACGCTAGGAGAACGTTGGTTCTCTCCGCAAGCGGTGATCTCGAGGAAGGCGATATGACGATCGACACAGCGACCGCGCAGCAGCAGGTGCTCGACGCGGCGGACGCGCTCTTCTACGAACGCGGCGTCCAGGCGGTCGGGATGGACGCGATCCGGACGGCCTCCGGCGTCTCGCTCAAGCGGCTCTACCAGCTCTTCCCGTCCAAGGACCACCTGATCGCGGCGTACCTGCACAAGCGCGACCTGCAGTGGAAGCAGATGCTCGCCGAGCACGTGGAGGCGGAGACCGATCCGCGCGAGCGCATCCTCGCGATCTTCGACTTCCTGCACGACTGGTTCCAGGAGAAGAGCTTCCGCGGCTGCGCGTTCATCAACTCCTTCGGCGAGCTCGGCACGGTCTCCCCCGACGTCGCCGAGATGGCCCGCAAGCACAAGTCGGGCTTCCGCGACGCATTGACTGAACTGTCTGCGGCAGCCGGCGCAAAAGATCCACAGCGCCTCGCCGACTACCTGATCCTGCTCAGCGAAGGCGCGATCACCACCTCGGTCTTCTCCGAGTCCGCCGCCCCCGCGACCCGCGCCCGCGAGGCGGCCGAACTCCTCATGGCGGCCCAACTCCCCGCCTGACCCCTGCGATTCGGCAGCCCGCTGACTCCCCGGTTCGGCAGGATGGGGAGATGCGAGCGACCAAACTGCTGAACGCCCTGGACAAACTCCCGTACGGCGAACGCGTCCAGCTGGTCGCCCGCGAGGCACGCCGCGACTCCCCCGACCTGTCCGCGCTGATCGCCGAGCTCGACGCGGGCGACACCTTCGCCCGTACCATCGGCCTCCAGTTGGCCTGGATCGGCGGCGACGTCGAGCACGTCACCAAACTCCTCAGCGACCCACTGCTCCAATGGCGCGCGCTGGCCGCCGCAGGGCGCGGAGTACCGGTGTCCGACGATGCCCTCTACAACCTGTACTCCGATGCGCCCGCGGCCCTACGCACCCGCATCCTCGGAGTCATCCGGCGGACCCGGCGGCAAGCACTCGCCACCCGCCTGATCGAGGAACAGCGCGAGCGTTGGGGCGACCACGCCGCGGCCGGCCTCCTGAGCAGCACCGACTCGGCCACCGTCGAACGGCTGCTGCCGGACTTGGCCTACACCCTCTCGCCAGGCGACTGGGCGCGTCTCGCCGCCCGTCACCCTGAGGCCGTCCTGGACCACGCGTCCCGGACACTGCCGGCCGAAACCATCTACCGGACCGAGTGGTGGGACAGCGTTGCTCACGGCGTGGTCGCCGCGATCGACACTCATCCGGAGCGCGTGCTCGAGCTGATCCGAACGGCGATACCGCGCTACGACCTCCCCTGGCCCGTCGTCACCATCATCGGACGGCTCGCCGACCTCGACCCGGCCGGGCTGCTCCAGCTCCTGCTGGCGCCCGACCGGACCCAGGTACTCCATCGTGCTCTCACTCCTGCTCTCCGTCGGCGGTTGTACCGGTTCGCCGACGACGATCTGATCGCCCTCGGCCGCAACCTCTGGCCGAACGTCTCCGGTCTGCTGAGCGACCTCCCGCCCGCACGGCGATCGACGATCTTCGAAGGCGTGACCGCCACCATCGACCTCGGCCGGACGGAACTGTCCGATGACGTCGCGACCGTCCTCCCCCGGCCGCTCCGGCACGCATACGCCCGTCGCATGATCGACCTGTTCGAGGATCGGGACCCGCAACGGCAGTGGTTCTACAGCGGCTATCTGCCCTTCGCCGAGGCGATCGCCCGGCTCGAACGGGAGGTCAATCAGCCGGAGGCACAGGCACGCACCGTCGTCTATCGCGCCGTGATCGCGAGCGCCGGCCATTCGCGTGAGCCGGAGTCGATCGAGAAGGCGTTGAGCTGGGCGACCAAGGTCCGCAACGACCAGGACCCGGTACGCGAGGCGGTGCTGGACGAGGCCGCGTCGTTGCCGCCATCACAGCTGACCGACCTTCATGTCGACGCGCTGCAGACGTTGCTGACGGATGCGCTCGAAGCTCGCGACCTCTCCTGGGGCTCCCGCGCATCGCTCAACCGCCTCGCCGAGACGGCGGTCCGGCAAGGTGCCCTAGGCAACCACTTCGCCTTGCTCGACTGGGGTCTCCAGGCTCAGGCACGACTCGCGGACAGTACCGGCGCGGTCCGGCTGGACGGACTCATCGACGGTCTCCCGCGCGGCCGCGAGCTCGCCGTCTACGACGCGTTGCGTCCGTACGTCGAGGCGGCGGCCAAGCGTCAGGAGTACGGGCTCGCCTTCGCGGTCGCCGAGGGATTCGGCCGCCGGGGCTGGGCCATCGAGGACCTCCACCTGGTGCTCGAACGAGCAGTCTGGTCTAACCAGGAGTACACCGTCGACCAGGCCGCCAGGCTCTGGCTCGCTCCCCCGGCGACCCGGGCGGAACGCGTCGGCCGGATCATCGGCCGCGAGGTCGGGATGGCGCGCTGGGACTCAATCTGGGCAGGCGTCACTGAGGTCCGCACCGATCTCCTCGACAAGGTACTGGCCAAGCCGGATCGGATACGCCGCTTCAACCGCAACCACCCCGCCTGGCAGGTTTCCCCGGCCGCCTTCCAACGCTGGCTCCCCCGCCAGCACCGCCGGTACGCCGAACTGGTGGCAGCCGCCGCCAACGACACCCGCATGCCCGAGTGGGCGCGTTCCCGGGCTGTGTCGACCTTGGGCCGCATCCCCGGCGTCGGCCGGGTCGCGGTCGAGCCGTTCCTTGGCAGCGAGCTAGTGGTTTTGCAGGAGGCGGCCCTTGGCGCGCTGGCGTGGATTGACCAGCCGGAGCTGGCGTTGCCGGTACTGCTGAGCCATGCGGGTGATGACCGGGCGCGGGTGGCTCTGTATGCGGCCGGTCGGGCTGCACGGTTCGCTAGGCCCAGCACGTTGGCCGAGACGTTCCGCCCGGTGCTGCTGGGTGAGGGCGTGAAGGTGACGTCGCGCAAGGAGGCAGCGCGGCTGCTCGGAGTACTGCGGGCAGAGGGGGCTAGTGAGGTACTGGCTGAGGCCTGGGCTGATGCGCATCGGGATGTGCGGGCGGCGATCACCAGTGCGGCCTCGCAGCACCTGCTGCATGAGCCAGAGGCTTGGGCGTTGCTGCAGGAGGCAGTGCACGATTCGCCGGCTACTGCTGAGGCGCTGGTGCGGCGGCCGCCGTTGAGCATCGCCACGCAGTACAGGTCCCGGTATGCCGACCTGCTGATCGCAGTGACCAACCGCCCGGAGCCGCCGACCGTTGGCGCTGCCCTGCGATCCCTAGCAGGCTGGGCTCCCTACAACTCGGCAGTGGCGCCCGTCTGCGCCGCCTTCATCACCGACCTCACCAACCGCAGCCAGAACTGGAGCGACGCAGCCACCGCGCTGTCCGCCATGATCGCCGCTGGGCACGGCCGGGACGAGCTGATCTCGGTTGTCAGGTTGCTGATCCGCTTGGAGAGCAAGCCTGACGTACCGAATGCGGAGGCCGACCGCGACCACCCCGCCCGTCAGCGGCTGACGCTGGTGATGGCGAAGGTGGGCGGGGCCGTCGACTGGAGCAGCAAACAACCGCTCCTCGACGCGGCCGCCGAGCTGGTTGCACCCGAGTACCTGGCTCTTCGCGTGCAGCCGATGATCTGGGCGCTCGACTGGACCGAACCGCTCGTGGGGCTGACCGCGGTCGCGGACCTGATCGCCGACCGCCCGCTGGTGATCGCCGCCTCCGCCCAACAGCTCCGCTTCCGCCTGCACAGCCCATCCCACCGAACCGCCACCAAAACCCTCGCCCCAGCGAGCGAATTGGCCAGGACCGGTCGCGCGGTGGACGGCCACTTCGCACTGGCGATGGTTTCAGCCGCAGCCGACAACTCGGCCTGGTCACCCGAGTGGCGCACCTTGCTGGCCGACCTCCGCAACCACCCGGACGCAGATGTCCGCTACGCCGCCCTGGATCTGACTACTGCCAGCGAGTATTAGCCGTCGGGGTCCGTTGCGTTCGGGTTAGTTGCCTTCGGCGGCTTTGCGGGCGGCGGCTTTGCGGCGTTTGCCTTCATGCATGGCTACTACTCGGGCGATCGGGATTTCGTGGCCTTCGGCGATCAGGTCGGCCGGGAGGGCTTGTGGGGCTGGGAGTTGGTCAGCCCAGGGGGTTGCCTTGGCGAGCAGGGCGGGGACGGTACGGATGGTGAAGTCGTGTGGGGTGACCTGCTCGACGTCGGCCCAGCCGACCGGGTACGAGACCGAGGCGCCGGGGCGGATGCGGGGGCTGTAGGCGGCGACGACGGTGGCGCCGCCGGCTCGGGTGGAGTCGACGAAGACCTTGCCGTGGCGTTCTTCCTTCACGTACGCCGTCGTGGCGAGCACCGGGTCGATGCGTGCGGCTCGGGCGGCGATCGCGCGGGTTGCGGCGGCCGCGTCCTCGATCGTCGCGGTGTCGTCGATCGGGACGTACACGTGCACGCCCTTGGCGCCGCTCGTCTTGACCGCGCCATCCAGCCCGAGATCGGCCAGCGCTTGGCGGACCAGTAGCGCCGCCTGCACGGCCAGCGCGAAGGTGTCGTCGCCCTCTGGCGGGTCCAGGTCCAGTACCAGGTGGGTGACCCGGTCCGGCCGATCGAGTCGCATCAGCGTTGGGTGGTACTCGACGGCCCGTTGATTCGCGAACCACAGCAGGGTGCGTCGGTCGTCGCAGACGGCGTACGAGACCTCCCGCTTGGACGCCTCCGCCCATACCGGCACGGTCCGCACCCACTCCGGCGTGTACTTCGGAACGTTCTTCTGCATAAAAGATGGCTGCCCCGGCCGGATCCGCACCACCGACAACGGCCGCTCCGCCAACCCCGGCAACATCACCTCATGCACCGCGTCGAGGTAGTCGACCAAGTCCCGCTTGGTCGCCTCAGCACCGTCGAACAACACCGCAGCCAGGTTGGTCAGCGGTACCCCATCACGCGTCTCGTCCGGCTTGCTCGCCATAGCAGGAGAGTACGACGTCGAACGGTCAGGCGACTAGCGCGGCGTGCGGCTGTTCGCGAGCGCGGCCGCGGTGCGCTCGAATAGGTCAGCAGCTGTCCTATAAGGCCTCTAGTCTCCGGTTTATGAGGAACGCGATGCTCAAGCCGGCCAATTTCCCCAAGCCCACCATTGTTCCGGTCAACGGTGTGGAACTCGAAGTCTTCGAAGCCGGTCGAGAAAACGAGGGAAAGCCCATCGTGCTCTGCCACGGCTGGCCGGAGCATGCCTTCTCGTGGCGTCACCTGATGCCCACCCTCGCCGCAGCCGGCTACCACGTCATCGCACCGAACCAGCGGGGCTACGGCAAGTCATCCCACCCGACCGAAGTGACGGACTACGACATCGAGCACCTATCGGGTGATCTCGTCGCGCTACTCGATCACTATGGCTACGAAGACGCCACATTCGTCGGCCATGACTGGGGTGCGTTCGTCGTCTGGGGACTGGCCCTGTTGCACCCCAACCGGGTGAACAAGCTGATCAGCCTGAGCCTGCCTTACCAGGCGCGCGGAGAAAAGCCGTGGACCGAGGTCATGGAAGAATTCCTCGGCCCCGACTTCTACTTCGTCCACTTCAATCGACAGCCGGGCGTTGCGGACGCCGTGTTCGACGAGAACGCATTCCAGTTCCTCCGCAACCTTTACCGGAAGAACATGCCCCCCGCGCCCCCTGAGCCGGGCATGGCAATGATCAATCTCGCCAGAGCGAAAACACCACTAGGTGAGCCCGTCATGAGCGACAGCGAACTGGCCGTCTACGTTTCCGCGTTCAACTCATCCGGATTCACGGGCAGCATCAACTGGTACCGGAACCTCGACCGCAACTGGCGCTTGCTGGCGGACGTGGACCCGATCATCCAACAGCCCGCTCTGATGATCTACGGCGACCGGGACTGGGCGATCCCGAGGTCCGAAAACCTGACAGAGTTCGTGCCCAACGTGGAAGTGGTCGGCCTGGACTGCGGTCACTGGATCCAGGAGGAGCTGCCCGAAGAAGCAAACCAAGTGATCTCGAAGTGGCTGGAACAGCAGGATGCCACCGCCCGGCTGGCCGAGCCGATCGCAAGAACCTCAGGTCACCGCTGACCGCGCGGCGCTCCCACGGCCGATCACTCACCACCGACCTCAGACGACACCCACGCGTGCTCCTCCGCCGCTCGTCCCACTGCCGGGGGTCGGGGGTCGAGGCTATCTGGTAACTAATCGTCGCCAGCTGCAAGTTTGTTTCCGCTCAACCCCACGCAGGTCCAGCCCGGTCATCGAGGCGCGGGAGTAGGCGGGCGACGTAAGAGTGCGCGTGGACGCGCTGGAGGCGGTCAGCCGCCGGATACTCCGATTTCGGCTTCGGCCATGTCGGTGTTGAGGCCGTCTGTGTCGTCTAGCCAGCCGTGTGGGAGGACGACGTGGTCGCGGGGGCTGCCTTGGCGGCCTCGGGGGGAGCCGAGTTCCTGGACCGGGAATGGTGCAGAGGGGTCGAGTTGGGAGAGCAGCTCGTCCAGGCGGGCCAGCGAGTCGACCATGCCTAGGGCGGCGCGGAGTTCGCCGCCGGCGGGGAAGCCTTTGAGGTACCAGGGGACGTGTTTGCGGAAGTCGCGGAGGCCGCGTTGTTCGCCCATCAGGCCGGCGAGGAGTTCGCCGTGGCGGCGCATGACGGTGGCGACTTCGCCCAGGGTCGGCAGGTTCAACGCCTCGCCGCCATCGAAGGCGACAGCCAGGTCGCGGAAGAGCCAGGGGCGGCCCAGGCAGCCGCGGCCGACGATGACGCCGGCGCAACCGGTCTCGGCGACCATCCGGAGGGCGTCGGACGCCTCCCAGATGTCGCCGTTGCCTAGTACCGGGATGCTGACGTGTTCGACGAGTTCAGCGATCTTGGTCCAGTCTGCCTGGCCGGAGTACGCCTGCGCCACGGTACGGCCGTGCAATCCGATCGCGGCCGCGCCCGACTCCTCGGCGATCTTGCCCGCATCGAGGTAGGTCTGGTGCGAGCTGTCGATGCCGATCCGGGTCTTCATCGTGACCGGGATCCCGTACGGCGTCGCAGCGCGCACCGCCGCCTCGAGGATCGCGCCGAGCAGATTCCGCTTCCACGGAAGGGCTCCGCCACCGCCCTTGCGCGTCACCTTCGGCACCGGGCACCCGAAGTTGAGGTCGACGTGCGCCACCCCGTACTCCGAGCAGAGCAGCTCCACCGCGCGCCCGACGTACACCGGATCGACGCCGTACAACTGCACCGACCGAACAGTCTCGCGCTCATCGAAGGTGAGCATGTCCAGACTCTTCTGGTCCCCCTCGACGATCCCGCGCGACGTGATCATCTCGCACACGTACAGCCCGGCACCCTGCTCGGCACACAACCGCCGGTACGCCGCATTGGTGATCCCCGCCATCGGCGCGAGCACCACCGGCGTATCGATCGTCAGGTCACCGAGCTTCAACATGTCAGGCCTTCGCCACCAGGACCTGGCCGTTGCCGGAGACCTGCGCCTTGTACGGCTGGACCGCGTTCGCCGTCGTCGTCACGTCACATGCGATGCCGTCCGAGGTCTGCTTGACGACCGCAACGTCGTCCATCGTGCAGGTGACCTTGGCGGCACCAGGCACGGTCCGCAGAACAGCGTCGACAACCTTCGCACGAACGATCGCCACCGAATCGGAGGTGAACTTGTACGACGCCGAGTACTGCTTCGCGTCGACCGTCAGCTGACCCGTGTACGCCTTGCCCGCGTACGTCACCGTGCAGGTCAGCGTGTGCTTGCCGGCCGTCTCCGCCTTGTCGATCCCGGGGCAGTTCACCGTCGTCGTCGCAGCCTTACCGGCGGTGATCTGCGCCTGCTTCGAGATCGCGAAGCGGATCCGCTGAGCCAGCGGAGCATCCGACGCGGGCTCGCCCTTCACCGATGGCGTCGGCCACGGCTTCGACGGCGTCGGCAACGGGGTCAGCGTCGGCTTCGAAGCAGTCGGAATACTGGAAGGCGGCGGCGTCGACGAAGAACCAGTCGTCGAGGGAGTACTCCCGGCGTCCGGTGAGCTGTCCGAGCAGCCCGCCACCAGGAAGACCAGCAGCGCGCTCAGACCGAAGACGGCCACGCCGAACTTGGCGCGCCCCGGCGTGAGGATCCCCCGCAACGACAAAGCAGGCATCGTCAGCAACCCACCAGACGCTGCGCGAGGTACCCGGTCACCTCGGTCAGGGCGACCCGCTCCTGCTTCATCGAGTCGCGCTCACGGATCGTCACCGCCTGGTCCTCGAGGGTGTCGAAGTCGACGGTGATGCAGTACGGCGTACCGATCTCGTCCTGGCGGCGGTAGCGGCGGCCGATCGCGCCGGCGTCGTCGAAGTCGACGTTCCAGTTCTTGCGCAGCTCGCCGGCCAGGTCCTTCGCCTTCGGGGACAGGTCGGCGTTGCGGGACAGCGGCAGCACGGCCGCCTTGACCGGGGCGAGCCGCGGGTCGAAGCGCAGTACCGTCCGCTTGTCCACGCCGCCCTTGGCGTTCGGCGCCTCGTCCTCGGTGTACGCGTCGAGCAGGAACGCGAGCACGTTGCGGGTCAGCCCGGCGGCCGGCTCGATCACGTACGGCGTCCAGCGCTCGCCCTTCTCCTGGTCGAAGTAGGACAGGTCGACGCCGGAGTGCTTGGAGTGCGTGGACAGGTCGAAGTCGGTCCGGTTCGCGATGCCCTCGAGCTCGTCGAACTCCTTGCCGCCGAAGTGGAACTTGTACTCGATGTCGACGGTGCGCTTCGAGTAGTGGCTCAGCTTCTCCTTCGGGTGCTCGTACAGCCGCATGTTGTCCGGGTTCAGCCCGAGGCCGGTGTACCAGTCCCAGCGCGCCTTCAGCCAGTACTCGTGCCACTCCTCGTCCGAGCCGGGCGCGACGAAGAACTCCATCTCCATCTGCTCGAACTCACGGGTCCGGAAGATGAAGTTGCCCGGGGTGATCTCGTTGCGGAAGCTCTTGCCGACCTGCGCGATGCCGAACGGCGGCTTCTTCCGGGCCGTGCCCATCACGTTGGCGAAGTTGATGAAGATGCCCTGCGCCGTCTCCGGCCGCAGGTAGTGCAGGCCTTCCTCGGACTCGACCGGGCCGAGGTACGTCTTCAGCAGGCCGTTGAACATCCGCGGCTCGGTGAAGGTGCCCTTGTTGCCGCAGTTCGGGCACGGGATCTCGGCGAGCTTCACCTCGTCGGCGTCGCGACCCTTCCGGGCGGCGAACTCCTCGCGCAGGTGGTCGTCGCGGAAGCGTTTGTGGCAGGACTGGCACTCGGTCAGCGGGTCGACGAACTCCTGCAGGTGGCCGGACGCCTCCCAGACCCGGGTCGGCAGGATGACCGACGAGTCCAGCCCGACGATGTCGTCGCGGCTCGTCACCATCGAGCGCCACCACTGGGTCCGCACGTTGTTCTTCAGCTCGACGCCGAGCGGGCCGTAGTCCCAGGCCGACTTGGTCCCACCGTAGATCTCGCCGCACGGGTACACAAAGCCTCTCCGCTTACTGAGGCTGACGACGGCATCGACGGTATCCACGGGCACTTTTCGACTCCAGATTGGTGGTACGGCAAAGGTCAAGGCTATCGGGTCAGCGGTGCGGCGCGAACTCTGCGAGATCGTCGTACGCCGTCGGCTCGTCGATTGCCTGCGACAGCAGCGGTACGGCGGCCAGCTTCACCTCGTACGGCGAGAGCGCGCGGCGGTAGCTGCCGATGTTCACCCACTCCATGCTCAGCGCGAGCAGGTCGGGCTCATCGGCGTTCCGCCCGGTCCTGGCCGCGACGAAACCCTTCTGCCGCGACAGCACCTCGACGGCGGTCTCCAGCCGGTCTATGAACTCCGGCTGCGCGGTCTCTTCGACCCGGAACCTGATCACCACGAACACCCGCGACAGCGTACGGCGTCACGCCCGGTCACCAGTCGCTGGCCCTGCTCGAACGGCCCGCTCCGGCAAAGCTTCTCCGGCGGCCTGGAACAATGGCCGAATGAGCAGCACACCCAGCAGTCAGCCGGTCAGCCCGCTCCGGGCACGGATCACCAAGGCCAGCTACCCGATCGTGGCCCGGTTGCACGCCATGCCGAAGCTGACCCCGCCGGGTATCACCCTGGTACTCGCCCTGGTCGGCGTCTTCGCCCCGGTCACCGTCGGCATCCCCGCCCTGATCCTGCTGGCCCTGCTCCTCGGCTGGCTCGGCTTCCTGTCCTGGCCGGTCGTCAGCACCGGAGCCCGCGGCATGCGGATCTTCTCGGTCCTCGTCATCCTCCTGTTCGCCGCCTCGCGGATCGCGAACAGCTGAGGTCTGCTGCCGATCTCGTCAGGGCCTGATCGTCACCAGTCGTGGACCGTGCCGTCGGCCAGACGGTTCACGGGGAGGTACGCCGGGGCGTAGGGGTGGGCGGCGGCCAGGTCATCGTCGAGCTCCACGCCCAGCCCCGGGGCTTCGCCAGGGTGGAGATGGCCGTCGGTGAACGTGTACGCGTGCCGGAACACCTCTTCGGTGGCCGCGGTGTAACCGGCGTATTCCTGGATGCCGAAGTTGTGGATCGCCAGGTCGAGGTGGATCGCGGCAGCCATCCCGACCGGAGAGATGTCCTCCGGCCCGTGGATCGCGCTCTTGATCTGCTGCTGGGCCGCGAAGTCGAAGAGCTTCTTGATCGGCGAGACCCCACCGAAGTGAGTGACCGCGGCGCGAACGTAGTCGATGAGCTGCTCGTTCACGAGCGTCCGGAAGTCGAAGACCGTGTTGAAGACCTCGCCGATGGCCAGCGGCGTCGTGGTGTGACTGCGAACCAACCGCAGCCCTTCCTGATTCTCAGCGGGCGTGCAGTCCTCGAGCCAGAACAAGTCGTACGGCTCCAGGTCCTTGCCGAATCGAGCGGCCTGCTGCGGCGTCAGCCGGTGGTGAGCATCGTGCAGCAACGGCAGTTCCGCACCGAACTCGTTGCGCACAGCCTCGAACACCGTCGGCATGTGCCGCAGATAAGCAGCAGTGTCCCAGTCCTCCACGAGCGGCCGCACTCGTCCGTCCGGGGTGACGTCCGGCTCGCCGCCGACGCCGTAGACCCGTTGCAGGCCAGGGATTCCGGTCTGGATCCGGATCGACTTGTACCCCTGCTCGAGCCGCGCCCGCACCGAGTCGAACAGCTCCGGTACATCGCGCCCGCTGGCGTGCCCGTACGTCCGTACGCGCTCCCGACTCGCACCACCGAGCAGCTGGTACAGCGGCAGGTTCGCGACCTTCGCCTTGATGTCCCACAACGCCACGTCGACCGCGGCGATCGCAGCCATCGTGACCGGCCCACGCCGCCAGTACGCGCCGCGGTACAGCGACTGCCAGGTGTCCTCGATCTTGTGCGGATCAAGCCCAATGAGCAGCGGAGCGACGTGATCCCGCAGGTAGCCGACCACCGCGAGCTCGCGGCCGTTGAGGGTGGCGTCCCCCAGACCGGTCACGCCGTCGTCGGTGGTGATCCGCAACGTGACGAAGTTCCGGCCCGGGCTGGTGACGATGACTGAGGCGTCGACGATCTTCACCTCAGTACTTTAGTCAGAGTGCCGCAAGCTGCTTCAGCTGGGCGGCCCGGCTGGTCATGATCGAGGCGGCCAGTTTCTTCGTCTCGGCGTCCTTGCCATCGAGGGTGATGCTGCGGGCCAGCACGATCGACTGGTCCAGGTGCTCCTTGAGGTTCTTCTCGAAGAGCTGGTCGAAGGCGGCGCCCTTGGTCTTGCCCAGGGTGACGATCTCCGGCTCGGTCATCATGCCTGGCATGTCATGGCCTTCGTGCGGGTTCTTCGCCGGCCAGTTGGCCCGGGTGCGGATGGCGACGAACTGGGCGACCTCGGTCTTGTGCCCGGCGCTCACCTGGGTCGCGAACGTCCGTACCGCCGGGTCGGTGGCCTGCTTCTGCGCCATCCCGAGTACCCGCAGGAGCTGGTCGTCCATCGGGATCATCAGCTCGATCCAGGCCAGGTCGGTCGCGTTGAACGACGGGTTGACCGCGAACTTGCTGACCGTCGGCGGCTGCGGCGGCGGCGCGGCCGGCGTACTGGCAGCGGAGGCGCCACAGCCGGTCAAGGCGACGAGCAGAACTGCGCAGGCAAAGGCCTTCATGAGGTGAACTCCTCGAAATACGGGGGCGGTGGAGAGCTCCCCACCAGCAAAGCAGAGATCCGGGTACTACGAACAGCGGCCGGGCGGGTCCTGGGACGGGGGACCCGCCCGGCTGTCAGTGGTTGTTACCGGGTTTACGGGTGCCCGTTGGCCCCGCACTTGATGATCGGGCGGATGCAGTCGTTGACGCGGCGCTCCATCTCGGCCGGCGGCCAAGCGTTGAAGAAGTCACCGTGCATGGTGAAGCCGCCGCCCGAAGCGAGCCGGAAGCCGGCCGTCGGACCGTTCACCGGGTACCGCAGTACCTGGCGCAGCTTCGGTACCGGCACCGGGTGGCTGGCCGGGCACTCGCCGTTGACCGGGTAGGCCATGTGGCTCTTGTGATCGGGCGAGTCGAGGTCGCGCCCGTTCCAGCACTGCGGGAAGTCCAGGTAGGATTCCAGCATCGTGCCGGCCGGACAGTTGATGAAGTCGTGCCCGGCGCCGGCGTCACCGGCATGCAGGCAGGACCAGCGGGAGATGGTGTTGTCGTTCGGCCCGGTCGCCTTCGCGTTGCCGGCCACGATCCGCAGCCCGAACGGCAGCGGCTGGGTCTGTGCGATGACGTCGTCCCGGACGCCTTCACCGAGGTAGTAGAACGTCGTCCCGGTCGGCTCGACCGGCTGGTTGTTCACGTACAGCGTGGGCACCCAGTACGACGACTTGTCCTCGGCCGGGTTGCACGAGGTCGGCGAGTTGACCAGGTCCTGCACGGTGGTGTTCGCGTTCGTCACGGTCGCACCGAAGAAGCTGTGCATGTGCGAGGCGCCCGGCATGTTCGGGAACACGATCGGGTCGTCGGGCAGCCGGTGCGTGTACGCGCAGTCGGCCAGGAACTCGGCGACCCGGACGATCGGGCCGCCACCCGGCGCACCGCCGTACACCTGGAACTCGAACAGCGACGAGCCCCACTGGGTCGCGCGCTGGGTGACCAGGATCCGCACGTACCGGCCGTTGCCGTTGACAACGAGACTCTGCTCGCCGCCGGTGCCGTTCGTGGTGGTCTGGATCGTGGTCCAGCTGGTGCCGTTGTCGGAGGTCTGGAGCTGGAAACCCTTGGCGTATGCGGCTTCCCAGCGGAGGAGGACCCGGTTGACGGCCTGGGACGAACCCAGGTCGACCTGGAGCCACTGGTTGTCGGCGAAGCTGCTCGCCCAGCGGGTGCCGTTGTCACCGTCGACCGCTGCGGCAGCGGGGAAGGCGTCGCTCTCCACCGAGGAGGCGAGCGTCGGTTTGCCCTGTGACAGCAGGGTTTCGGCCGCCTGAGCCGGGCGGCTCACGATCACGAGATAGGCGGCGAGGAGGCCTAGGAGGGTCAGGAACAAAGTACTGATTCTGAGAACACTGGAGGCTTTCACTGCAGCTCCTAGTGGTAGACGCGCACGTAGTCGACGAGCATGCGGGCCGGGAACGGCGTCGCTGCGTTGGGCGGGCCGGGGAAGTCGCCGCCGACGGCCAGGTTGAGGATCAAGTAGAACGGGTGGTCGTAGATCCACGGCCCCCTGGTCGCCTCGAGCTGGGCCTTGTCGACGACGAACACCGTGGTGCCGTCGACCTGGTAGGTGATGCTCGTGCTGTTCCAGAGCATCGTCCAGGTGTGGAAGCCGGCCGAGAAGTCGGCGCCACCCGGCAGGCCGTACGAACCGCCGTACCCGCCGGCGCCGTTGTAGGCCGGGGCGTGCAGCGTCGAGTACGCCTTGGTGGTCTCCCGGCCGAGGATCTCCATGATGTCGATCTCGCCGTTGTAGGGCCATGGACGGCCGGTCAGGAAGTCCGAACCCATCATCCAGAAGGCCGGCCACAGACCATTGCCCTTGGGCACCTGGATCCGCGCCTCGATCTTGCCGTACGTCGTGTCGAACTTGGTGCCGGTGTTCATCCGGGCGGACGTGTACTGGCAGGTGCCGCTACCGCTGACCGGGTCGATCGGGCAAGCCGAACCCGGCGTGACCTCTCGACGAGCCTCGAGCACCAGGTGCCCGGCGCCGTCCATCTGCGTGTTGTTCTGGTTGGTGTAGACCTGCAGTTCGCCGTTCTGGCCGTTGCCTGGGTCAGGGCGCCACTTGTTGGCGTCGGGCTTGGTGCCGTTGGCGCCGTTGAACTCGTCGGACCAGACCAGCTGCGGCGGGTTCGCCGGGTCGGCCGGCGGGGTCGGCGGAGTGGTCGGTGCACCACCGGTGCCGTAGACCTGGAACTCCCACAGCGAGTACCCGTACGGCGTATTGCGCTGGGTGCCGTACATCCGGACGTACCGGCCGGTGCCGGTGATGTTGAGCGTCTCCTTGAAGCCCGGGCCGTTCGTGGTGGTGTAGATCGGGTTCCAGTTGACGTTGTCGTTGGAAACCTGGATCTGGTACGACTTCGCCGACGCGGGATCCCACTGCAGGATCACCTTGTCGATCTGGGCCGTGGCGCCGAGGTCGACGGAGATCCAGCCCGGGTCGACCCAGCCGGTGTCGGTCGTGGTCGCCCAGCGGCTGGCCGGGTCGAGGTCGAACGCGCGAGCCGGGGTGCACTCCCAGCAGTTGCCGTCGCTCTGCTGCGACGAGGCGGCGCCGGTCTTGCCGTAGGACAGCAGCTTGCTGCCGGGGCCGGGGCCGGTTCCTGAGATGGTACCGAATACCTTGAACTCCCAGAGCGAGTAGCCCCACTGGGTCGTGCGTTGGGTGCCGAGCATCCGGACGTACCGGCCGGAGCCGGAGACGGTCAGTGTCTGGTTGCCGCCGGTGCTCGTGATGGTCGTGTAGATGGAGTTCCAGTTCGTACCGTCGGCCGAGACCTGGATCTGGAAGGCCTTCGCGGCCGCGGTCTCCCAATTGAGGACGACCTGGTTGACGGTGGCGGTCTGGCCGAGGTCGACCTGGATCCATTGCGGGTCAACGGCGTGCGCGCTCGACCAGCGGGTGCCTGCGTCTCCGTCGACTGCGGAGGCGGCGGTGAAGACGGCGTTCTCGGTGGAGGAGGCGGTGGCGGTCTTGCCCTGGGACAGCAAGGTGTCGGCGGCGCCGGCGGGTGGGCTGACGATCAGCGCGACCACGAAGCTGACTGCAATCGCGATGAGCCCGGCGATCTTGAAGCGCGCTCTGATTCTTGGCGCTCGGAATCTGGGCAGGGGTGGGGAAAGGGACGGCATGGGCATCTCCTGGGGCGGGACGATGAACTGCGCAGTCAAGAGTGGGACGGGGGAACGTTCCCTGAGTCTGAGAAAACCGTGCTGAGGGAACGGTGTCAAGACCTCGTAGTCACCCGGCCGCAACCTTGACGTAACACTGGGGTACGCCTTGACAAGGTTCCGGAACCGCCGGGATGCTCAGTCGTGGGGAGCGCTCCCCGACGCCTGGGTTCACGGAGGGGGTACGCGTGCGACGACCGACTCTGCATGCCGTCGCGGCGCGAGCGGGCGTGTCGAAGTCGAGCGTCTCGCGGGTGATCAACGGCGAGCCCACCGTCGCGCCCGAGATCCGGCAGATCGTGATGGCCGCGGTGACCGAGCTGGGCTACGTGCCGAACGGCGCGGCCCGCAACCTGGTCACCCAGAAGACGAACACGATCGCGATCATCGTCTCCGATCCGCCGGCCGGTCTGGTCTCGGACGACCCGATGTTCGCGATGGTCGTCCGAGCCGCTTCGCGTGCATTGGAGGCTGCGGGCAAGCAGGTGTCGCTGGCACTCGCGGGGTCGGCCGAGAGCCGGTCGCGGGTCGAGCAGTACCTGGCAGCGGGTCATGTGGATGGCGCGATGCTCGTGTCGATGGATGGATCGGACCCGCTGCCCGCAGTACTGGCTCGCACTGGTTTGCCGGTCGTCTCGCATGGGCGGCTCGCGACGCCGGGGTTGATGCCGTACGTCGACAACGACAACGTCGGCGGTGCGACGAAGGCTGTGCAGCACCTGCTCGACCAGGGCCGGCAGCGGATTGCGACCATCTCCGGGCCGCTCGACATGCAGGCTGCGCAGGAGCGGTTGAACGCGTACCGGCAGTCGTTGCAGGACAGCGATCGCCGATCGATCGTTGCCCTGGGCGACTTCACCCGGATCTCCGGTGCGGACGCGATGCGCCAGCTCCTGCAGGACGATCCGCACCTCGACGCGGTCTTCGCCGCCAACGACCTGATGGCGATCGGCGCCCTGCGCACCTTGCGCGAAGCAGGGCGCCGAGTCCCCGACGATGTCGCGGTCGTCGGCTTCGACGACATCGAAGCAGCCCTCTACACCGCTCCCCCGCTGACAACAGTCCGCAGCCCGATGGGCGAACAAGCAGCAAGCACAGTCCGACTCCTGCTCGACCTCCTAGCCAATGGCTCCGCCGACTCAGTCATCCTGCCGACCGAACTGATCCTCCGCGAATCAGCCTGAAGAGCTGGATGGCCGACGGCGTCGGCGAAGGAGGAACAGGCCCAGCCCAAGGATCGCCCCGGCCGCGGTGGCAAGGCCTGCTGTCCGCAAGACAGACGAGTTGCCGGCCGGAGAAGTGGTTGCCTGGGGCATGTTTTCTGCCGCTGGCTGGTTCGGCACTGCTACGGCGGCGTTCACCTTCACTGGTTTCAGGGTGACGTCGTTGCCGTCGCCGCCGCGGTAGGTGATGGCGTACTTCGTGCCGCCGACCGGCACCTCGGCGCCTTCGGCGAGACCCGTGAAGGTACCGGCGACCTGGTCAGAACCGGAGTTGTCGATGATGGTGATCTCCTGGGCGGAGCGCTCAGGCTTGGCCCCTGCAACTGGGGCAAGCGCCCCCGCGAGTGACACCGTGCCGGTGACGTTCAGCGGCTTGCCGTCCGCGCGGGTCGTCAACCGGCCGTTCCTGGTTTGCGCGAAGTCCCCGTTCACCGAGAACGACCCATCCAGTACGCCGGTGTTGAGCAGCTTGCCCCCCTTGAAGGTGCCGGCGAGCGTGGATGCCTGCGACAGGGTGACAGTCGAGTCGCTGCCGGCCAGGACCGTCGTACCGCCGAGCATCGTGAGGTTGCGCAGCGTCTGGTTCCCCGCCTTGGTCAGGTCGAGCTTGGCGCCCGCCTTCGTGAGCGCCACGGCGGTACTGGACTTCAGACTGCCGCCGGTGAGGGCAAGGACGCCCTGCGAGATTGTCGTCTTCCCCGTATAGCTGAGAGCTCCGGTGAGGCGGGTGGTGGCTGCGCCGGCCTGGATCAAGGATCCGCTTCCGCTGATCTTCGAGAGCGAGGTCGTCTTCCTGGTGTTCTGCACGACCAGCGAACCGAAGTTGGCGACCTTGTACAGCGCGGCCTTCGTCAGCAGGCTGCCGTCACCGCCCGGTCGCCCGCTGCCGAGCCGGAGGATCGCGCCCTTCTCTATCGTCGTGGAGCCGTCGTAGTACTGGTCTGCCGCGAACGTCACGTCGTTGCCCCGCACCGACTTGATCACGATGTCGCCGGCCCCTGGCGCCTTGAGCGTGTCGTGGAAGACGCCGCCGCCGATCGGGGCGCCCAGCGTCACCGGGCCGTTGTAGGCGAAGGCCAGCTTGGAACGGGACCGGGCCGCCAGCAAGTTGATGTAAACGGTCTCCGCGGTGCCCGGCATGAAGATCTGGTGCGTGGAGCCGTCACCCCACTGGACGTTGGCGCCCTTGATGTTGGTGCCCCGTTTGTTGAGGTCGTGCGCGATCTTCCGCCAGTTGATGGCGGGGTCGCTGAGCGACGGATCGGTGTCGCCACCGCGGTCGGAATAGCTGTACTGCCCGGTGAGCACGACCTTGCTGCCCGGGCGCGACTGGACGTTGATGTCACTGCCGTACTCACGCTGGTAGAAGTTCTGCCGCAGTGTGATGGTTTGGTCCAGCGGGGTGTCGATCGTCCAGGTGCCCTGGTTGACGACGGCCCGGGCGTTGGGCAGCGCCACGGCGGACTCGGGCTTGCCTGCGGCCGTCCCGGTCCCGTTGTCGATCACACCGGAGAACGGGTGGGTCCCGGCGAGATCGAGCGTGCCCCACAGGAAGCGTGGCTGGCTGACCAGCCCGGAGCCGCTGATGGTGCCGAGATTGAAGGTCCGGACGAGGGACAGCCGCAGGGTGCCGTTGACCTCGATGTTGTCCTGATTGAGCTGGTAACCCGGGGTGTTGTACGGAAACCTCCCGATCAGCCCGGTGCTGCCGCCCGTCCCGTACTGGAGCGTGGCACCCCGATCGACGATGACGGCCGGCGGATCGGAGTGCCTGACCACGACGTACGGATGGTTCCCGCCCAGGATCTCGACGGCCTGCCGTTGCTTGGCCTTCGGCACTGTGAAATCGCTGTCCCTGCTGAGGATCAGGGTGCCGCGCCCACTGATCCGGAGCGTGCCCTCGCCGGTGATCACGCCGTCGTACTTCGTCGTGCCGGCCGGCACCCTCACGACGGCATCGCCGGACAACGTGACGTTCCGGCCGGCGATGATCTCGGCCGTGATGTCCCCGGTTCCCACGGCCACCGCCGGCCCCGGCTGCACCAGAGCGCCCAGCAGTCCGAGCGTCGCGAGCATTACTGCGCGACGTCTGTTCATCACGATCCGGCGCCTCCTAGACCTGCCGCCTTGAGCAACAAGTCTCGTACTGTAGTTGCCTCCACCTTTCCTTCTGGCGCCAGCTCGGCGTCGGTGCTGAGGAAGACCGGGCCGTCCTCGGGGTTGGACGGCAGGCGGCCGTGGGAGCCGCGGACGATCGACGGGTCGAGCGGGACGACCGACATCGCGTAGCGCAGGCCGACCTTCTTGCGGAGGAGGTACGAGGCCGCGCGGGGTTTGACGAAGCGGTCGGAGGGGTCGAAGAAGAGCTCGGCGGGGTCGTAGCCGGGTTTGCGGTGGATCTCGACACCCTTGGCGAAGTCGGGTGCTCTCGCGTCGTCCAGCCAGTAGTAATAGGTGAACCAGGAATCCGGCTCGGCGACGGCGACAAGTTCGCCGGCGCGCTCGTGGTCCAGGCCATGGGCACGTTTGCCTTCGGCATCGAGTACTTCGGCGACGCCCGGGAGCCCACCGAGAAACTTGCTGACGGCATCGATGTCGGCCGGGTCCTTCACGTATACGTGGGCCAATTGGTGATCCGCGACCGCGAATGCGCGGGATGCCCACGGGTCGAGGTACTCCATGCCGTCCTGGGTGTGTACCTCCAGAAGGCCTTCGCTCCGCAGTAAGCGGTTGATGTCGACCGGTCGCGAGACGTCGGTGATTCCGTACTCCGACAGTACGATCACCGTCGCGCCCTTCGCCGCCGCATCGTCGAGCAGCGGAGCGAGTACCGCATCGAGCTCGATCGCCGCGCGGGTCGCCTCGACCGACGAAGCGCCGTACCGCTGCAGGTCGTAATCGAGATGCGGGATGTAGGTGAGGAGCAGGTCAGGGTTGTCCTGGGCAAGGATCTGCCGCGACGCGGCAACGATCCACTTGCTCGACTTGATCGATGCCGTCGGCCCCCAGTAGTGAAAGAGCGGGAACGCACCCAGCTTGTCGGTCAAACGATCATGCAACTCGACCGGCCTCGTGTAGCAGTCCGGCGCCTTCCGTCCGTCCGCGTAGTAGATCGGCCGCGGCGTGACGAGCAGATCCGTGTCCGCGCCCATCGCGTACCACCAACAGACATTGGCCACCTTGTACTGCGGGTTCTCCCGCCGGGCGACATCCCAGACCTTCTCCCCCTGGACGAGCTTGTTGTGCTGGCGCCAGAGGAAGACCTCCCCGAGATCACGGAAGTACCAGCCGTTGCCGACGACACCGTGTTCGGACGGCATCGTGCCGGTGAGGAAGGTCGCCTGGGCCGAGCAGGTGACGGCCGGCAGTACTGTGCCCAGCTCGCGGTTGAGCGGGAGCTGGCGCAACCTGGGCATCTTACGGAGAAGGCGCGGGGTCAGTCCGACGACATCGATGACTACGACTTGCTTGCTCACTTGACTTCCTCCAGGCCGAGGCCGATCAGGCGGTCGCGGAGCCAACCGAGCTCTCCGGCGATGCCTTCGGCGAGTTCTTGCGTGGACTTGGGGGCGCTGGGAAGTACGGACCAGGTGTAGGTCTCGGACTCCAGATGATGGGTCAGCGGATGCGGTCCGCCGACGAGGTGTTGCAGGCTCTCCTCGAGTACGTCCGTCGTACTGGTCAGTGGAGGACGTGGGGCTGCGTGCACGGGGACGTGGAAGTGCACTCGCCAGGACGCGTGCCCGGATAGTTGGTCGATCATGTCGAGGTCGTCGATGCCGGGGCCGCCGTACTCGCGGGTCTGGTGCAGGAACTTGGGTTCGGCGAACTCGTTGAGCAGCTCGCGCGCTGCGGGATCTTCCGGGTCCGGGACATGCAGAGCAGCCGAGACCTGGCTCTTGACGACTTCGACGCCGGCCCGCTGGAGCGTGCTGAACGCCTCGGCCGGTTGCTCGAACTGCACCGCGAGATGGCAGGTGTCGAGGCAGAGACCGACCAGCGACTGAGCGGCGTACGGGGTGAGCCAGTCGGCGGCTTGCGGGACCATTTCGAGGATGCAGCCGGGTTCGGGTTCGATCGCGACGCGGATGCGGCGGCCGGTGGTCTCCTGCGTCTTGGCGAGCCGGAGTTCCAAGCGGTTGAAGGCGTCGCGGGCGGCGGCGTCGCGGGTCCGGTCCCACGGCGTACGCCAGGCCAGGGGCAGGGTCGAGATCGATCCGTACGACGCGTCGGCGGGCAGCAGCTTGGCGAGTACGTCGACCAGGTCGAGGGTGTACTGCAGTCGGTCCGGCTCGGTCCAGTCGGGCGAGTAGACCTTCTTGCCGACGACGCGGTCGTGGAACCCGGCGTACGGGAAACCGTTGAGCGTGACGACCTCGAGGTTGTTGCGGTCGAGCGCGCGGCGGAGGTGGTTGAGGGCGACCGACGACTTGGCGAGGCGGTCGGCGAGGGTGTTGGCGAGCCAGAGTCCGACGCCTAGTACCGGGACGTTGAGTTCCTTGCGGACCAGGGCGGAGCAGCCGTCGAGCTGGGCGATGACGCCTTCGAGGTCCTCGGCGGGGTGGACGTTCGTGCAGTACGCGAGGTGGACGATCGAGCCGTCGGGGTGCCGGAACCTCATGGTTTGACCCCGCGCAGGATCGAGTTGCCCTCGAAGGTGTCGGCGGGTGTGGTGTCTCCGAGGTCGAGGCGTTGGGACTGGCCGTAGAAGGCGACCGGATTGCGCCAGAGCACCTGGTCGACGTCGTCCTCGGTGAAGCCTGCGGCGAGCATCGCCTGGCCTGTCGCGTGGGTGCGCAGCGGATCGGACTTGCCCCAGTCGGCGGCCGAGTTGACCAGCACGCGCTCGGTGCCGAACTGCTGAAGGATCACGACCATACGGTCGGGGTCCATCTTGGTGTCGGGGTAGATGGAGAAGCCCATCCAGCACCCCGAGTCGGCGACCTCCTTGACCGTCACCTCGTTGAGGTGGTCCACCACGACGAACTCCGGCGCGAGTCCAGATTCCTTGACGACGTCGAGCGTGCGGGTGGTACCGGCTGCTTTGTCGCGATGCGGGGTGTGGACGAGTACCGGCAGCTCGAACTGCTTCGCCAGTTGGAGTTGGTGGCTGAACACCTCGTCCTCTTCGGGCGTCATCGAGTCGTAGCCGACCTCGCCGACCGCGACGACGCCGTCCTTGGCCAGGTACCGGGGCAGTACTGCGAGGACTTCGCGGCAGCGCGGGTCGTTCGCCTCCTTGGGGTTGAGCGCAATCGTGCAGTGATGCTTGATCCCGTACTGCGCTGCGCGGAACGGCTCCCAGCCGATCAACGCGTCGAAGTAGTCGACGAACGAGCCGACACTGGTCCGCGGCTGCCCCAACCAGAACGCAGGCTCCACCAGTGCCTGCACTCCGTGGGCCGCCATCGCGGCGTAGTCGTCGGTCGTCCGGGACGTCATGTGGATGTGCGGATCGAAGATGCGCATAGCAACACCTCTTAGGGCGGGCTGTTGAGGTACGCCTCCAAGTCGGCTGGGATGGCCCGGCCGGCTGCGCTCCGTTCGGCGGCGAAATCGGTCATCATCCGGATCAGCTCCGGATCCACCCGCTTCGGCAGGCCGTCGACCACGGCCAGCGGGATGTCGGCGAACACGCACTTCAGCACTGCATGCCGGAAGGCGTGTTGGGGTAGGTGCTGCGTTGCGTACGGCCCGAGCGCGGCAGCAACCAGCCGCTTGTCGTTCGTCCGCAACGCATCCTCGATGATCGGAACAGCATGGTCTTCAAGAGCGTCCGCGACGTCGGCCAGCGAGAGTGCATGCAGTACGGCCAACTTCTCGACGGCGTCGCCGTACCGATAGACGTCTAGTACGTCTGCTGCTGACGCTTTGACGAGAAGGAGCGCGCGGGTTGCTTGGTCGGTGGTCCAGCTCGGGCTCAAGCGGTCACGGCCGACCTTGCGGGCTGCTGCGGGGAAGGCGACAGAGAGAGGTTGTTGCCGGGCCTCGATCAGCCAGGCACGAGCCGCTGTCGGGAGCAGCTCCTCCAGAACCATCGCGGGCGTCATACCGATGCCTTGCGGAGGAATTCGAGGGAGTCGCGCGCGATGGTGGGGGCGGCGTGGGAGTGGCGTGGGAGTTCTACTGCTACTAGGCCTTGGTACTGGATGTCTTTGAGGGCTTGGAGGACTGGTGGGAAGTCGACCTCGCCGGTGCCGAACTCGAGGTGTTCGTGGACGCCTCGGCGCATGTCGTCGATCTGGAGGTTGACGAGGTATTGGGCGGCGGCGGTGATGCAGGCTGGTGGGGATTGGGGCTCGTTGCAGACCAGGTGGCCGATGTCGAGCGTTAGGCCTAGAGTCTCGCTGCCTATCTCGGCCTGGAGTTTGAGGTAGCCGGACAGGTCGTCGATGAGCATGCCGGGTTCTGGTTCGAGGGCTAGCTGGACGCCTCGGTCGGCGGCGTAGGCGACGAGTTGGTTGCAGCTGCCGATGAGTCGTTGCCAGCCGAGCTCGGGTGTCACGTCCGGCGGGAGGGTTCCGGACCAGAAGGAGACTGCTTCGGCGCCTAGGTCTGCGGCGACCTCGATGGCGCGTTCGAGCAGCGCGATCCGCCACTCGGAGCCGTGGGTGTGGAGGAGGGTGGGTTCGTGCTTGCGATACGGGTCGAGCACGTAGCGGCCGCCGGTCTCGATCACCACTGCAAGGTTGCTGGCAGCAAGTAGTTTGCCAACCTCGGCGGTGCGCTGACGAAGGTCCGGGCCGAACGGGTCGAGGTGGTTGTGGTCGAGGGTCAGCGCGACCCCGTCGTACCCGAGATCCGCGATCACCTTGAGCGCTTCGGGCAACCGGTGGTTGGCGAACCCGTTGGTCCCGTAACCGAATCTCATGTCGGCGACACCTTCCTGGCGAGGGCTTTGGCCAGCGGAAATGCGGCGAGCAGACCCGCGCCTACTGCGGGCGCGCCGCCGCGCGCGCACCATGCGGCCTGAAGCGGTACCAGCCCGTGGATCCCTGCCCCGACGGCTTTGCGAAGGTTCGCCGCGCTCGGGTCGCCTGCGGCGACTAGCTGAGCCTGCCCGACCGAGCGAGCGAAGAGTCCGGCGAACGCCGCGGAGAGCAAGGTCCCGATAGCGCCGGGCAAGGTGGAGGCGGGGCGGGCGGTGGCGGCGGTTATTGCGGTGGTGGTGGCTAGGGCGGCTCGGGAGGAGGTGGGGGTGCTGCCGTGGACTTCGCCTTGGGAGATGTAGGTGGTGGTGAGGATGTGGGCGCCGATGGCGGCGGCTGCGGGGAGGGCGGCTCGGCGGTTGTTGCCTGCGCCTACCAGTACGTCCAGGGAGCGGGCTGCCGCCATGACTACTGGGCCGAGCGGAGTGTTCTTGGCCTTCAGGTCGTAGGTCCACGCGGTTGCGGCGAGGGCGGCCGACGTACGGAAGGTGTGGCGGTCGCCAGCCAATCCCGACAGGGCTAGGCCGGCTGCGGTCAGTGATGAGGCTAGGGACAGCGCAGTACGGGGTGTGACTCGGCCGGACGGGATGGGGCGTTCGGGACGCTCCACTGCGTCTAGGTCTCGGTCGGACCAGTCGTTGAGGGCCATACCGGCCCAGTAGAGGGCTACCGACGAGGCGGCCAGGCCGGCTAGGCGGGTGGGGCGGAGGTTGCCTGCGGCTACTGCGCCAGCCAGTACGTCGCCGGGGACGGTGAGGGCGGCTGGGGCTCGTACTAGTTCGGCCAGGTCGGCCAGGCGGGGGCGCTTCGTGGTGCGCCTCAGCATGAGCGGGTCCAGCGGAGCAGTTCGTCGTACTGGCGGGCCAGGGAGTGTTCGGTCGACTCGATGGGGTCTTTGAAGTAGAAGCCGAGGAAGGGCATCGCGCCGACGTGGTTGCGATCCAGGGCCAGGGCTGAGAGGCGCGCCAGGTCTAGTACGAGCGGGGCGGCGAGGGCGGAGTCGCAGCCCTGCCAGGTGAACTGCAGCGTCATCCGGACGCCGAGGAAGCCGGAGAAGAGCACGTGGTCCCAAGCGGTCTTCCAGTCGCCCATGGCGTCCACGTAGTCGATGTGGACGTCACCTGCGACGTTGCCGAGCATTTCGGCGAGACCACGTTCCTTGGAGATGCTCTTCGACTCCGCGGCGCGTGGGTCGGCGAGGGTCGCGCCGTCACCGCCGCCGAGGAGGTTGGTACCGGACCAGGCGTGCACGGGGAGGGCGCGGGCCGCGAACATCGGGGCGAGCACGCTCTTGACCAGGGTCTCCCCCGTCTTTGCATCCTGCCCGCCGTACGGCAAGCCCTTCTCGACCGCCCACTCCCGCACCGCGGCCGGCCGGATCGAGGTCGATGGCGTGAAGTCGATATACGCCGCACCCGCCTCGAACGCTGCCAAAGCACCCACTGAGCTAGCCGGCAGTACCTGCCGATGCGCCAGCGCCTCCCGCAACTCTGCGGCGGTGGAAATAGGCACCTCGTATGGCGCCTCAGTCGACGCGACGTTGATGGCGACTACCTGGCTGAGGTCGTTGCGCAGGCGGAAGGCGCGGATGTCTTCAGCCATCCGATGAACCAGCTCGGACTGCGCACCGCCGGTCGGCAGTACCACGATGTTGCGTTCTGCTTCGGCTAGTTCGGTGGCTATTAGGCGGTCTAGGCCCGATGGGAGGACGCCGCCGGCCATCAGGCGTTCGACCTGTTTGGTCAGTGGAGTCTCGACTACGTCGTGGCCGCCGAAGACGAGGGCGTCCAGGGGGATCAGGTCCGTACCGGCGAAGTCGGCGAGTTCGGTGACTACTCCGGCGGGTGGGATTCCGTGGTGGAGTGCCGCTGCCCCGGCGATGGTCGTGGTCGCGACCGATCCTCTTGCTCCGAACAGCCAGACACCAACGCGTCGACGCATCCGCGGCTCCTCACGAGTCCAGCCACGGACAGTGATCTGGGTCGGCCAGTCCGTGACAGATCGGAACTCTAGATCGCCTCAGGACCGCTTGGGAAGAGCTTGCCGGGGACTTTGTTGGGGCAACCGCCAAAGTCTGAAATTACGCGGATCCCGCAGATTCTCCTGCCCTGGCAACGGACTCCGGCCCGCCGACCAGGTCACGCGACCGATCGGCGACAGCCATTGCGGCCAGCGCGGTGGTCAACGGGACGGCCGCGATGATGCCGAGGCTGCCGACCAGACCTCGGACGACTTCGACCGCGACGATCTCGGTACTGAGCAGATACCCGGTCGATACCCCGCCGATCGCGAAGACCATCAGGATCGGCAGCGCGGCACCGGCGTACGCGAGCACCAGCGTGTTCACGACGGAGGCGACATGCGCCCGGCCGATCCGCAGTCCAGCTCCGATCAGCGACGCCCGGCTCGCCGCTGGGTTGGCGGCCGACAACTCCCAGACCGCGCTCGCCTGCGTGACAGTCACGTCGTCGAGTACGCCGAGTGAGCCGATCACAATGCCCGCGACCAGCAACCCGGTGAGATCGAGCCCCGGCACGTAAGCCTTCACCGCGGACGCACCTTCGCTGGCGAGCCCGGAGAACGCACTCACCTTGACGAACACCCAACCCAGCAACGCAGTCAGCCCCAATGAGGCGATCGTCCCCGCCAGCGCCACCGACGACTGAGCGTTGATCCCGTGCGTCAGATAGAGCGCTATCACCATGATGACCGAGCCGCCGACCACCGCCACCAGCAGCGGATTCGCCCCCTTCAGGATGGCCGGCAAGATGAACTGGGTCAGCGTCAGTGCCGTGATGCCGAGCGCACCGAGCGCGGCGACCCCACGCCAGCGCGACAACGCGATCACCGCGATCCCGAAGATCACCGCGAGGGCGACCAGCGGGATGGACCGGTCGTGGTCGACGTACTGGTACCGATCCGCGATTGCGGCGCCCTTCTGGACCCCGAGGATGAGCCGGTCGCCGACCTTGATCTGGACGGCCGCGTTCTTGCCCTTGGGGACCTCGACCGGCACCTCCAGCCCCTTGTCCGAGCCGGGCGCGGAGCGCAGCTTGACCGTCGCCTCGTCGCAGTCGGCGGGCGTCTCGGGACAGGCCTTGAGCGCGGTGACCGTGCCGCTCGCGCCGGTCTGCTCGGCCGCCGCGATCTTCAGGTCACCGCCCGGCCAGAGCACGATCATGGCGATCACGGCGGCCGCGATCAGCGGGATCAGCACCGCCGCGACCACGATCCGGACCCGTCGGGCGACGATCGCGTCGGCGTCGACGACCGACGTGTCGATCACCTCGGAGCCATGCCCGTGACCGTGCCCATGGCCGTGACCGCGCGGAATTTCCAGCCGGCGCCCGCGGTTCGGCTTGGTGTCGGCGCGCCGCCGTCCTACGGTCCGCTTGGCCATTCATCCACTCCCTGTTTTGACAACCATCCCCACTTAAATGAAAATGATTGTCATGAGATCCAGTATGCGTGCTGTCGTCGCCGGGCTCGCCGCCCTCACGGTGGTAACTCTGGCAGGCTGCGGCAACACTGCCGCGGGCGGCTCCGACGGCAAGCTGGACGTGGTCGCTTCGTTCTACCCGCTGGAGTTCATCGCCCGCTCGGTGGGCGGCGACGCCGTGAACGTGACCACCCTGACCGCGCCCGGAGTCGAGCCGCACGACCTGGAGCTGACCCCGAAGCAGGTCGGCGGTATCGCGCAGGCGAAGCTGGTCGTCTACGAGAAGAACTTGCAGCCGGCCGTCGACGAGGCGGTCGCGCAGAACGCGAAGGACACCGGTTTCGACATCGCGCCGGCCGCCCAGCTCGAGGCCACCGGCGCCGACTTCGAGGAGCACGGCGAGGGCGAGGCAGCCGGTACTCCGAGCGACAGCGTCCAGCCCGCGGCCTACACCTCCGATGACCTCGACCCACATTTCTGGCTCGACCCGGTCCGGTACAAGGGCGTAGTACAGGCCGTCACGGACAAGCTCGTCTCGGCCGACCCCGGCAACGCGGACGGCTACAAGCAACGCTCCGCGACGCTGCTCGGCGAACTGGGCAAGCTCGACACCGAGTTCAAGACCGGGCTGACCGACTGCAAACTGAAAACCTTCGTGACGAGCCATCAGGCGTTCGCCTACCTGGCGAAGCGGTACGGTCTGACGATGGTCGGCATCGCCGGGTTCACCCCTGACGCCGAGCCCACCCCGTCGCGGATCAAGGAGGTCCAGGAGATCGTGCAGAAGGAGCAGGTCACCACGATCTTCTACGAGGAACTGGTCAGCCCGAAGGTGGCCGAGTCGATCGCTCGCGACGTCCACGTCAAGACCGCCGTCCTGAGCCCGGTCGAGGGCCTGTCGGACGGGAACTCCCAGGAGACCTATCTCTCGCTGATGCGCGAGAATCTGCAGGAGCTCCGGAAGGCGAACAGCTGCGCGTGACATCTTCACAAATCTCTGAGGCCGTCCAGGTCACCGATTTGTCGGTGGACCTGGGCGGTCGTCTCGTATTGCGCGGCGTCGACCTGCAGATCCGGGCCGGCGAGGTGGTCGCCGTGCTCGGCACCAACGGCTCAGGCAAGTCCACGCTGATCAAGACGATCGTCGGCCTGCTGCCCGCGGCTCGTGGCCAGGTCCAGCTCTTCGGTACGCCGGTACCGCGCTTCCGTCACTGGAACCGGATCGGCTACGTGCCGCAACGCATCACCGCGGCAGGCGGTGTACCGGCGACCGTGGCCGAGGTTGTGTCGTCCGGGCTGCTCTCGAAGCGGAAGCTGTTCCGCCCGATGACGGCTGCTGACCGGGCTGCGATCGACGAGGCGCTGGAGATCGTCGACATGGCCGACCGGCGCAAGGACGGCGTCGCCGAACTCTCCGGCGGCCAGCAGCAGCGGGTGCTGATCGCCCGCGCACTGGTCTCGGATCCCGACCTGCTGATCCTCGACGAGCCCACCGCCGGCGTCGACCTGGCGAGCCAAGCTATCTTCGCCGACGCGATCCGCGAGCGGGTGTCGCGCGGTACGACGGTGGTGATGGTCAGCCACGACCTCGGCCCGATGGACGCGCTGATCGAGCGCTCGGTCGTCCTGCGCCGCGGCCGGATCGTGTACGACGGTCCGCCGCACGCCTCGCAGACGCATGCGCACGTCCACCCGCACGGGTCCGACGACGAGCCGGGGTGGCTGTCATGACGTTGTTCGAGCTCGAGTTCATGCAGCGGGCGCTGATCGCCGGGCTGCTCACTGGGTTGTCGGCTCCGGCGATCGGCACGTATCTGGTCCAGCGGCGGCTGTCGTTGATGGGCGATGGGATCGGACATATCGCGATCACCGGTGTCGCGCTGGGGCTCTTGACCGGGACTGCGCCGGTGCTCACCGCAGTACTGGTCGCTATCGCTGGTGCTACGGCTATTGAGCTCGTCCGGGCGCGGGGTAAGGCCAGTGGGGATGTGGCGCTGGCGCTGCTCTTCTACGGCGGCATAGCGGGCGGCGTACTGCTGATAGGCCTGGCAGGGCAGGGCGCAGCGACTCTGAACACCTACTTGTTCGGGTCACTCACCACTGTCTCGCCCTCCGACCTGTACGTCGTAGTCGGGCTGGCTGTGACGGTACTGGTCGTGGCGATCGGGCTGGGCCCGCAACTGTTCGCGGTGTGCCAGGACGAGGAGTTCGCTCGCGTCACTGGTCTCCGGGTGCAGTTGCTGAACCTGCTGATCGCAGTGATGGCCGCGGTGACTGTCACGGTCGCCATGCGGACTGTCGGGCTGCTGCTAGTCAGTGCGCTGATGGTGGTGCCGGTTGCCACGGCTCAGCAGTTCACGCGGTCGTTCCGGAGTACGTTCGTGACCGCCTGTGCCATCGGAGTCGCTGCCTGTCTGGCCGGCATCATCACGTCGTACAACGCCAACGTCGCCCCCGGCGCCACGATCGTCGTCCTGGCCCTGGCCGGCTTCGTCGTAGCCGCGATCGCCGGCACCCTGGTACGCCGTCGCCGCGGCGTCCTCGCTCCCCTCACCGATGAGGAGCCGGAGATCGATCTCCCGGTCCCGGAACCGCACGTCGTGAGCACCGCCCACCAGCACGCCCACGACCCGAAATGCGGTCACCCCAAGATCGAACACGGCGATCACGTCGACTACGTCCACGACGGACACCTCCACGCGGCACACGGAGACCACTGGGATGAGCACTAGTCGCCCGGGGTGGGGAGCGCTCGAGTGATTGCGGTGTCCAGGTGCGTGCATCGCGGTGCTGGAGGAGCGTCCTCGATGCGGAGCATCGTGGATGCTTCGCCAGTGCCGCGAGGTGCGTGCCTGGGCGCCGCAAGCGCCGAGCGATCCTCACCCCGGGCGACTTACTTGTTGACTTCTGAGAGAATTGGCGAGTTACCGCGGAAATCACGGTGCAAGGGATGACAGGAGGAACGGTGGCCATCGGAACACGCTCGACCCGTCAGCGCGCGGCGGTTGCTTCCGCGCTCGACAATCTCGACGACTTCCGGACGGCCCAGGAGATCCACCAGGAACTCCGGGGCGCTGGTGAGGCCGTCGGCCTGACCACGGTCTACCGGACCCTGCAGGCTCTCGCCGACTCCCGTGAGGTCGACGTACTCCGCACCGCCGACGGCGAAACGGCGTACCGGCGCTGCTCGAAGGGTCACCACCATCACCTCGTCTGCCGCAACTGCGGCCGCACCGTCGAGGTGGAAGGCCCTGCCGTCGAGCGCTGGGCCGACAAGGTCGCCGCCGAACACGGCTACGCCGACGTCAGCCACACCCTCGAAATCTTCGGCACCTGCTCCGACTGCCAGCAACCCGCCTGACCCGGGGCTTGCGTTAGAGCGCGCTCTAACCCGTACGTTCGTAGTCATGAACACAACGGGTGTCCTCAGCTCCTCCGACCGCCGTCACGCGTTCGCGGAGCGCTACGAGACCCCGCAGCTGTCGCCGATGGACCCCGAGCTGCTGCAGTTGCTCGAGCTCCCGGATGAACTCCCCGACGTCCTGACGATCGCCGAGGCCGCCGCGGCGACCGGGCTCACCGCCCACACCCTCCGGTACTACGAACGCGCAGGCCTCATCACCGCCGGGCGGGACGAGGCCGGCTACCGGCAGTACGACCGGCAGGCTCTCGCCCGGATCGTGTTCATCACCCGGCTGCGGCTGTCGGACATGTCGATCGGCACGATCAGCCACTACATGGAGCTGGTGTACCAGGGCGAGTCGACTGCCCCGCAGCGGCTCGCGCTGATGCTGGAGCACCGGGCCACGATCCAGCGCCGGCTGCGCGAACTGCAGGCGGCCCTCGCGGTCACCGACTACAAGATCGCCACGTACGGCGGCGACTGCACTCCCTAACCCTTCGCTCGACGCCTGGCTGCATTCCTGTGGATGTCGGTGGGCGGAGCCATGCCTTCCACGAGGAGAAACTGTGATTCTCGGTACCAATGGACCTGACGTCAGCCGGCTCGGACTCGGCTGCATGGGGATGAGCTTCGGCTACGGACCCGGTGACGACACCGAGTCGATCGCCACCCTCCGGCGTGCGCTCGACCTCGGCATCAACTTCCTCGATACCGCTGACATGTACGCCGCCGGCTCAAATGAGGAGCTGGTCGGCAAGGCCATCGCGGGCCGGCGCGACGAGGTGGTGCTGGCCAGCAAGTTCGGCATCGTGATGGACCCGGCGACGTACAAGCTCATCCGGCTCGACAGCTCACCGACGTACGTGCGGTCGGCGATCGATGCCTCGCTGAGCCGCCTTGGCGTCGACCACCTCGACCTGTACTACCAACACCGCGCCGATCCTTCGGTACCGATCGAGGAGACCGTCGGCGCGATGGCCGAGCTGGTCGAGGCGGGCAAGGTGAAGCACCTCGGTCTGTCCGAGCCGTCCGCGGACACGATTCGCCGGGCGCACGCCGTGCATCCGATCGCCGCGGTCCAGAGCGAGTACTCACTCTTCAGCCGTGACATCGAGGCCGAGGTGCTGGCGGTCTGCCGCGAACTCGGGATCGGCGTCGTACCGTACAGCCCACTCGGCCGCGGCATGCTGACCGGCAGGATCGTCGGCCAGGAAGATCTTGCGGACAACGACTTCCGCAAGACCCTCCCCCGCTTCGACGCCGAGAACCTCGAAGCCAACCTCACCCTGGTCGAGCAGATCCGCACCATCGCAGCTCGCAACCACGCAACCCCCGGCCAGGTCGCCCTCGCCTGGCTCCTTGCCCAGGGCAACGACATCGCCCCGATCCCAGGCACCAAACGCCGCACCTACCTGGAGGAGAACGCAGGCGCCCTCGCGGTCGAGCTCTCCCCCGAGGACGTTGCCTCCCTCTCCAAGCTCCAGCCGGTGGGCACCCGCTACCCGGACATGGATTGGGTCGCGGGGACCACCCCGGCTGTGTAACGAGGCGCACCGCCACGCCATCAATCGCGCCGCCAGACCGAGCTCTCCCGCGGTACCGCCTCTCCAGCTGCGCCCATTGATGGGCTGGCGGTCGCCTTCAGCTGATGTTGTCGACCTCCGCCGCGATGGTGGTGGTGTCCCCGTGGCCGGTGTGGACCACCGTGTCCGGCGGGAGCGTCAGGAGTTTGGTGGTGATGGAGTCGAGGATGGTGGGTTTGTCGGAGTAGGAGCGGCCGGTGGCGCCGGGGCCGCCGTGGAAGAGGGTGTCGCCGGTGAAGACGGAGTTGAGGTCTTCGGCGTACAGGCAGGTGCTTCCGGGGCTGTGGCCTGGAGTCTGGATCGCGCGCAACGTCGTACCGGCTACCTCGAAGGTCGTGCCGTCGGTTAGGTCGTGGTCGGGTGAGACGTCGTAGACGGCGTCCCACAGCATGCGGTCGGCCGGGTTGAGCCAGATCGGCGCCTTCGTGGCGTCGCGGAAGTCGACCGCTGCGTTGATGTGGTCGTTGTGGCCGTGCGTGCAGACCAGGGCGACCACCCGGCGATCACCGACCGCCTCGACGATTGCGGAGGCCGAGTGGGCGGCGTCGATGACGAGTACTTCCTCGTCGTCGCCCACCAGCCAGACGTTGTTGTCGACGTCCCAGGTGCCGCCGTCGAGGCTGAACGTGCCGGACGTGATCACCCGCTCGATCCGGGCCGGCATCAGAACAGCACCACCGATCGCAGGACGTCGCCGTGGTGCATCTTGTCGAAGGCCGCCTCGACCTGGTCCAGCGCGATCGTCTCGGACACGAACCGGTCCAGCGGCAACCGCCCCTGTAGATGCAGGTCGATCAGCAACGGGAAGTCACGCGACGGCAGGCAGTCGCCGTACCAGCTCGACTTGAGCGAGCCGCCCCGGCCGAAGAAGTCGAGCAGCGGCATGTCGAGCGTCATCTCGGGCGTCGGTACGCCGACGAGCACCACGGTCCCGGCGAGGTCGCGCGCGTAGAAGGCCTGCTTCCACGTCTCCGGACGACCGACCGCGTCGATCACGACATCCGCGCCGAACCCACCGGTCAGCTCCTGGACCGCCTCGACGACACCGTCGTGGTCCAGCCCCTTCGAGTTGATCGTGTGCGTCGCGCCCAGCTCGGCCGCGACGTCCAGCTTGCGCTGATCGATGTCGAGCGCGATCACCCGGGCAGCCCCGGCGAGACGGGCGCCCACGACTGCCGCAGTACCGACACCGCCACAACCAATCACCGCGACGGTGTCGCCACGACCGACGTTGCCGGTGTTCACCGCAGCGCCGAGGCCGGCCATCACGCCACAGCCGAGCAGGCCGGCCACCTCGGGCTTCGCCGCCGGGTCGACCTTCGTGCACTGCCCCGCCGCGACCAGCGTCTTCTCGGCGAACGCGCCGATGCCCAGCGCGGGCGACAGCTCGGTGCCGTCGGCAAGGGTCATCTTCTGCTTCGCGTTGTGGGTGTTGAAGCAGTACCACGGCCGCCCGCGCAGGCAGGCCCGACAGTTGCCGCAGACGGCGCGCCAGTTCAGGACGACGAAGTCACCAGGCTCGACGTCCGTCACCCCCTCGCCGACCGACTCGACGATGCCGGCGGCCTCGTGGCCGAGCAAGAACGGGAACTCGTCGTTGATACCGCCCTCGCGGTAGTGCAGGTCGGTATGGCAGACGCCGCACGCCTGGACCTTCACGACCGCCTCGCCCGGGCCGGGGTCGGGAATGGTGATCTCTTCGATGGTTACGGGTGCGCCCTTGCTCAGGGCGACGACTCCACGCACGGTCTGACTCATGCCCAGACGCTAACCCGAAAAACTGCCGTAAGCACCCCGTACTACGAGTGTCTGTCCACCGGTCGGGGGACAGCCGGTCCGTCGTCCGATGCTCCTCCGGAACCCCCTCCGGACGGGAAGCTTGAGCCATGACAGAGACAGACTTCGCGGTACGGGTCCGAGGACTCGTCAAGCGGTACCCGGACAAGGTCGCCGTCGGTGGCGGCGACCTGGACATCCTCCGCGGTGAGGTGTTCGCGCTCCTCGGCCCCAACGGCGCCGGCAAGACCACGACCACGGAGGTGCTGGAGGGGTACCGCCGTGCAGACGAGGGTGAGATCAGCGTGCTGGGTACGGACCCGGCTCACGCCGACCGCCTGTGGCGGAGCCGGATCGGGATCGTGCTGCAGACCTCGCGCGACGAAGCCGAGTCGTCGGTCTCCGAGCTGGTCCGGCACTACGCCTCGTACTACCCCAACCCGCGCGACCCCGACGAGGTGATCGCCGCCGTCGGGCTCGAGGACAAGCGCAAGACCCGACCGCGCAAGCTGTCCGGCGGTCAGCGTCGCCGGCTCGATGTGGCGCTCGGCGTGATCGGCAACCCGGAGCTGCTGTTCCTGGACGAGCCGACCACCGGGTTCGACCCCGAGGCGCGCCGGCAGTTCTGGACGCTGATCGAGAACCTCCGCACCGGCGGTACGACGATCCTGCTCACCACCCACTACCTGGACGAGGCCGAGCACCTGGCCGACCGGGTCGGCGTCATCGCCGACGGACGGATGATCGAGGTCGGTACGCCGGAAACGCTCGGCGGCCGTGGAGCCCGGACCGCAAGGGTCTCCTGGTCCGACGCGGACGGCCAGCACGAGCTGCGCACCGACCGGCCGACGGCGGAGGTGGCGGCGTTGATGGCCCGCTTCGACGGCGAAGTACCGGAGCTCGAAGTACGGCGGCCGAGCCTGGAAGACATCTACCTGGACCTGATCTCGGCTACGGCCGCTGCCAAGGCTGAAGCGATCGAAGCTGGAGCACTCTGATGGCCACCTCGCACAACGTCACCAACAAGCCGCTGCCGTCGACGATGGCGGTCGGCCTGGCCCGCACCAAGCTCGAGGTCCGCGAGTTCTTCCGGGAGCGGGAGGCGCTGATCTTCACCTTCTTCTTCCCGATCATCTTCCTGGCCATCTTCTCCGCCGTCTTCGGCGACACCGACTTCGGCCAGGGCGTCAACGCGGCCACCTACTTCACCCCCGGGATGATCGCCTCCGGCATCTTCCTGAGCAGCTTCCAGTCGCTCGCGATCAGCATCGCGCTGGAGCGTGACGAAGGTCTGCTGAAGCGCCTGCGCGGTACGCCGATGCCGCCGCAGTCCTACTTCATCGGCAAGATCGGCCAGGTCCTGATCACCTCGATCGCTCAGATCGCCTTGCTGCTGGCCATCTCCGGGCTGCTGCTCGGCGTCGACCTGCCGACCGAGCCGTCGAAGTGGCTCAACTTCCTGTGGATCTTCGCGCTCGGTACCGCGTCGGGGTCGGTACTCGGGATCGCCTTCAGCGTCGTACCGAAGTCCGGCAAGGCGGCCTCCGCGGTCGTCACCCCGGTGGTACTCCTGCTGCAGTTCATGTCCGGTGTGTACTTCGTCTACAGCAGCCTGCCCGGCTGGATGCGCGGTGTCGCGTCGATCTTCCCGCTGAAGTGGCTGGCCTCGGGGATGCGCTCGGTCTTCCTGCCGGACGACTTCGTCCAGACCGAGCCCGGCCAGTCCTGGCACCTCGGCCTCGGCGCGATCGTCCTGGCGGTCTGGCTGGTGGTCGGCCTGATCGTCGCCCAGCGGGTGTTCCGCTGGACCCGGCGAGACGCCGGCTGATGTTCGGCACCCCTCTCTCCGCGACTGCCGGAGGCGCCTTGAGCGACCTCCGGTGGTTCTGGAGGAAGATGGTGCGCATGGAGCTCTCCGGTAGCAAGGCGGACCAGCCTGTCTGGGTGCGCACCCTGATCGGTTGGCACATCGTCTTCTACGGGCTGCTCGGCGTCACCGCGATCACCGCACTCTTCTCCTCCGAGCTGACCACCCCGCGGCGGATCGCCTATCTGGCCCTGGTCGCGGTACTGGCCCTGTCCTACCGGCTGCTCGCGATGCCGGCGATGATCTCCCGCAGCCGGTGGCAGGCCCACCTGTACCGCGCGGTGATGATCGCCTGCGTCAGTGGAGCCGTCGCGCTCTTCCCGCCGTCGGTCTTCATCCTGTTCATCGTCTCGCCGCAGATCTGGCTGCTGAGCGACCGGATGCACGATGCGGTACCGCTCAGCTTCCTGCTGCTGTTCGCGGTCGGCACGGCCCAGCTCTGGGCGGCCGGCTGGACGATGGACGCCTTCTGGGACATCTTGCCGTGGATGGTGATCAGCCTGGTCGTCAGCCTGCTGCTCGGGATCTGGATCGACAAGGTGATCACCCAGAGCCAGCAGCGGGCCGACCTGATCGAGCAACTCGAGGCAGCACGGGACGAGTTGGCCGAGGCGCACCACACGGCCGGCGTGATGGCGGAGCGGGAGCGGATGGCTCGCGAGATCCACGACACGCTCGCGCAGGGGATGACGAGCATCGTGATGCTCTCGCAGACGGCTGCGGTCGAGCTCTCGCGGGGTGCGGTCGAACCTGCGGCCGGACGGTTGGCGGCGATCGAGGACACGGCCCGCGAGAATTTGGCTGAGGCTCGGGCTTTGGTGGCGGCCTTTACGCCCGTCGCGTTGAGTGGGGCGACGCTGGCCGAAGTACTGCAACGGCACGGTGAGCGGTTCGCGGCTGAGACCGGCGTGGACGTACAGGTGTCGTTGGATATGGCTGATGACGAGGTGGCTGCGTTGCCTCAGGGGCAGCAGGTGGTTTTGTTGCGGGCGGCTCAGGAGTCGCTGGCGAACGTACGGAAGCACGCTGGGGCCACGCGGGTGCGGATCCTGCTTGGGATGTCGGCTGATGGCGTGGCGATCGAGATCATTGATGACGGGGCCGGTTTCACGCCGTCCGCGAGCTCGGGTGGGTATGGGTTGGCGGCGATGCGGGGGCGGGTCGAGGAGTCCGGTGGCACGGTGTCGGTCGACAGCGCGCCGGGGCGTGGTACGCGGGTGCAGGTACTCATTCCGGCGACGGGGCAGGAGGGCTGATGACGGTCAGGGTGCTGGTGGTGGACGACCACCCGGTCGTCCGATCGGGGCTGATCGGGATGCTCGCGGTGACCGACGACATCGAGGTGGTCGGCGAGGCGGCTGACGGCGAGGAGGCCCTCACGCTGGTCGAGTCGACCCGGCCGGACGTAGTACTGATGGACCTGCGCATGCCGCGCCGCGACGGGGTGTCGGCGACGGGCGCGATCGTTTCGGGCTACCCGGCGACGAAGGTGCTGGTGCTGACGACGTACGACACAGACACCGACATCCTGCACGCCGTCGAGGCAGGCGCCGCCGGCTATCTCCTCAAGGACACACCGCACGCCGAACTGCTGGACGGGATCCGGGCAGCCTCCCGCGGCGAAACAGTCCTGGCCGGGCCGGTCGCAGCCCGCCTGATGTCCAGACTCCGTACTCCGGCCACGCCCGCCGCGGTCCAGCCGTCCCCTCGCGAACTAGAGGTCCTCGCCGCCGTCGCCCGAGGCCTCAGCAATGCCGAAATCGGTCGCGAGTTGTTCATTGGCGAGGCAACAGTCAAAACCCACCTCCAACGCCTCTTCACCAAGCTCGACGTCGACGACCGCACTCGCGCCGTCACGGTCGCCATCGAACGAGGTCTGCTTCCTTCACCCCGCCGCTGACCGCGCCCGACGCGGCTAGCGTTCGAGGGTTGGGTTTTGGGAGGGGCCGTTGAGGCGGCGGCTCAGGTCCGACCCGGAGGGGCCTCCGGGCGGACCGTCGTGTGAGGGTGGGGTCGGGTTGAGGCCGGCCCGGGTCGCGTTGGCCAGATCGATGCTGCGCTGGGCGGCTTCTGTGGCGGCTGGGCGGCCGGCGGTGAGATCCTGGTTCGCGCCGTCCAGCCGTTGGCGAGCGGACCGGAGGTTGCTGCCGAGCTCCTCGCGGGTCTGCTCGATCGCGTTGGAGATCCGGCCGTCGGTGCCGACGCTCGGCGGCGCGTGGACCAGACGACGGGCCGTCTCGCGGGCCGCCTTCAGCTGCGTCTCGGCGTTCTTCACTCCAGTACTGGCGGTGCCGATCGAGTTCTCCATCGTGCTGACGCGCTGCCGCAGGATCGACGTCTGCCTGAGCTGCTCGGCGGCCTCCGGGGTCGGCTCGCCGGTCTGCTCATCGCGCTCGACGGGCAACTGCTCCAGGTCGTCGAGGGAGCTCTTCCCATGCGTGAGCGCCCGCGAACTCCGATCGAGGTCGTCCCCGATCTGCTCGAGCTGACCGATGTCCCGCTGGAGCCGGCCGTTGAGCTGATCACTGGTCAGTCCAGCGCTGTAGAGCGCTCTGCGGATGTCGTCGGTGGCATTGTCACGAGCTCCCGGGCTATCGGCCAGCCTGCCTGCGTACTCGCTCTCACGAGCCCTCTGGGCGGGTACGCCCAAATTCCCCGCCTCCTCCAACCTTGCCTCGAGCAAGCGATCGAAGTCAGCCGTCGCATCCCTCGCCGCCATCATCGCCGACCGCGCCGCCACCAGCGCCGACGCCGTCTGATCAGTCAGGTTCGCAGCCTGCTGCCGATCCTCCGCCACCGTCATCGCCAGCCACCCTCCGCTTGCCCGCTTTCATCCGGCGCACTGTGTCGCCGGGCACCATCACCCGGCGCGCCGTTGCCCTGCGCAATGTTGCTTGGCGGGGTGGCGGCGAGTGCGGCCAGGCGGTCGTCTTCGGCGAGTGCGTCCCGTAGTACGGATCCGACGTCGCGGATCTGCGCCTGGGCGGCCCGCAACTCGCGCTCCAGTGCCTGCGGTTGCTCTTGCACGGTCGGCAACTCCTCCTGGACGACATCCACGGTCGATTGGCGAGCCTAGACCTCGGCGGGCTCACGGGCGTTACGTAGTACCGGCTGCTGTTGCCTAGTACCGGCTGCTGTCAGGCCTGCTCGACCTGGTTGGGGATGGCGCCGCCGTAGCGACGGTCGCGCTGGGCGTAGAGCTCGATCGCGCGCCAGAGGTCGCGGCGGTCGAAGTCGGGCCACAGCGTGTCGAGGAAGACCATCTCGGCGTACGCGAGCTGCCAGACCAGGAAGTTGGACGTGCGCTGCTCCCCCGACGACCGGACGAACAGGTCCACCTCGGGCACCCCGGGGTTGTAGAGATGCTTGGCGATCGTCTTCTCGGTGATCCGGTCCGGGTTGAGCTTGCCCGCGGCAACCTCCGCGCCGATCGACCGCATCGCATCGGCGATCTCCGCCTGCCCGCCGTAGTTCACACAGAACTGCAGCGTGATGGTGTCGTTGTTCTTGGTCTGCTCCTGCGCGGATTCGAGCTCGTCGATCACGCTCTTCCACAACCGCGGCCGCCGCCCCGACCACACCACCCGCACACCCATCGCGTCCAGCTCATCGCGCCGCCGGTGGATCACATCGCGGTTGAACCCCATCAGGAACCGCACCTCATCAGGCGACCGGGCCCAGTTCTCCGTCGAGAACGCGTACGCCGACAGGTACTTCACCCCGATCTCGATCCCACCCTTGATCACATCGAGCAGCGAAGCCTCCCCCGCCTTGTGCCCCTCGGTCCGCGGCAGATTGCGAGCCTTCGCCCACCGCCCGTTCCCATCCATCACGATCGCCACGTGATTGGGCACCAGCTCCTTGGGTATCGCCGGCGGCCGAGCCCCCGACGGATGCATGTCAGGAGCCACCACCTCCCCCCGCCGACCTTCCCCAACCCGAACCCGACGACGACCAATAGGCGACATACCCCAAATCCTCCCAAACCCCACGGCTGCAACTTCCTGCACCCCTGTGGATAACCCCCACCCCGACCACCCTCCGTATGCAACCCTTGTACCGCCCGCAACCCACGATCGGAGCCCTCCCCGCATGCACCCCCGACCGCTTCTCATCACCACCGTTGCCCTCTGCGCCACCCTCACCCTGGCGTCCTGCAACAACTCCCCCGAAGCCGGTCACCCCAACACAGCCCCCACGTCAACACCCCCAACCCCCACCCCAACAGCTCCGTCAACACCCGCTTACACCCCCGAAGAACAAGCAGCCATCACCGCCGCCACCGCCCGGTACAGGGCTGCCCGGGCGGCAATCGACCAAGTGATGGCGAACACCGCCGCTTCGAGTCGAGCTCCGCTGGAAGCCGCGGGACTCGGTGGTAGTTGGCTGCTAGCGGTCATCGGAGATGTCCGGTCGTTGCGCGACAGTGGCTGGTATCAAACGGGTTCGACCAAGATCGCGTCGCTCACGGTCAAGAGCGTCAAGCTGGACAACCCGCAGCCCGAGGTTGACCTCGTGACCTGTATCGACTCGTCCAAAACAGTCATCCGCTTCCAGTCCACCAAGAAGCCAGTGCCGATCGGCGCCAGCAGCGCCACCCGACGCACATTCTCAGCCAAGCTCGTATTCGCGGCCGCTGCGGGAAGCACCACGAAGAAGTGGTTCGTCATCGACGAGAAGGGCACGGGCCCATGCTGAGCCGATCCCGCTACCTGGGATTGGTCATACTGGCGCTCGGCGCCCTGCTCACAGTTCAGACACCAGCCAGCGCCACGCCGGTCATTCCTCCGAAGCCAGGTGGTCCGGGCACCTACGTTCTCCGATGCTACGAACAGCGCGACGTCTGCATCTGGGTTCTGCACAGCTATGAAAAGGGCAACGGCAAAGACAAGACCAAGCCCGGCACCCCCGCAAAGCAAGTCAAGAGGGTCTGCAATCACGGTGGAGCTCCGCAGGCTTGCTCCGACGCCGAACTCGGCAACTGGTCCAACAGCGAGCAGTGCTATCTGAAGCGATGGGATCCGCAGCCACCGTTTACCGATCCCGTCTGGCAAGGCCATACCGACGGAGCAATCTGGGCTTGTGTCCGCGAACAGGGGTATGACGAGGGAAAGCACCTGGTGACCAGATTCGTTTGGTTGCCTGGTCCTCCCGACACGGTGGTGACTGATCCGTTGACGTTGGCCTACCGCGCGATCGCGCTGATGAATCTGCAGGCGCCTCAGGTGCGGAGTGCGCCTGGGGTTGGGCAGGTTGGGTTGGTGAATATGCCGGTGTGGTTGTGGGTGGAGAAGTCTGAGAACACGTTTGGGCCGATTACGAAGTCGGCTGAGGTGCCTGGGCTTCGGGTGACGGCTACGGGGGTTGTGAAGGCCGTCGACTGGAAGATGGGTGACGGGAACACGGTCCGGTGCGAGGGCGCCGGTACTCCGTACAGCAAGGCGAAGGGGATTGCCGATTCGCCAGACTGCGGTCACCGGTACCGGAAGACCTCACACGAGCAGCCGAAATGTCAGTACCCGGTCAGTGCGACCGCCGAGTGGACCATCACCTGGCAGAGCACCCTCGGCGACACCGGCCAGATCAACATGTCCCAGCAGGCGGCCACGCAACTGCGGATCGGTGAGGCAGTCCCGGTCCTGGTGGATCCGGGAAGCACGCAACCATCTGCCCCGGCGGCCGGCGACTGCTGACCGTGGCGGGGCGCACGCTGCTCATCGGCGTACGGGATCTCTCCGTACAGGTGACCCCTTTGTTGGCTCTCGCGGCCCGGCAGCTCACACGAGGCCGGCACGCCCACCCCGAGCACTCCGACCAACAGCTGGCCAGCGCCAATCAGCAGCAAGAGCGCACCCGCGTCGGCTGCGTCCGGGTGGACGGGGTAGCAGCTCCCGGCGATCGTCGGCTCCCGGCGATCGTCGGCTCCCGCGCTCGGCTGCTGACACGTGATCGGGCGCAGGCTGCTCGTCGGAGTACAGGTGGGCTCTTTGCTGGCTCTCACAGGCTGCAGCAGTTCGCTCGAGGGCGGGATATCCACCCGAGCCCTGCGACCAACCGCTCACCAGCACTACGCCCATGTTGATTGCTGCCAGTTGGACGGCGCAGGCGCTTCCCGTGATCGTCGGCTGCCGCGGTCGACGCTTCCAGGGGTGGGGGCCGGTTGTTGGAGTGCGGGGTGGTTAGCCGAGGTTTAGTTGGGGGGTGGTGGTGGGGGTTAGGTCTAGGTGGCGGAGGGAGCGTAGGCGGTCTAGGTGGTAGGTGGTGAAGGCGGCTACCAGGGTGGAGGCTTCTCGGCGGGTTTTGGGGTCTGTGCGTTCTGCGGTGGGCCAGTCGCCGGTTAGGAGGGCGGCTAGGAGGGTGACTGTGGCGGGGGCGGGCATCGTGGAGGCTGGTGGGCGGCAGGTGCTGCAGACCATGCCGCCGGCGGCGGAGTTGAAGGCTCGGTGGGGGCCTGGTTCGCCGCATTTGGCGCAGTCGTCGAAGGACGGGGCGTAGCCGGAGATGGCTAGGGAGCGTAGGAAGAAAGAGTCCAGGACCAGGCCGGGAGTGCGGTCGCCGGCGGAGAGGACTCTTAGGGCACCCGCTAGGAGAAGGTGTTGTTGGGTGGCGGGTTCTTTTTCTTCGACCACCAGGCGGTCGGCGGTTTCCAGCAAGACGGTGCCGGTCGTGTAGCGGGCGTAGTCGCTGACTATGCCTTCGCCGTAGGCGGCGATCGAGACTGCCTGGGTGACTACGTCCAGGGTGCGGCCGGTCGCTAGTTGTAGGTCGACGTGGCTGAAGGGTTCCAGGCGGGCGCCGAAGCGGGACGAGGTCCGGCGGACACCCTTGGCTACCGCGCGGATTTTGCCGTGGTTGCGGGTCAGGAGCGTGGCGATCCGATCGGCTTCGCCCAGTTTCTGGACCCGGAGCACGATCGCCTCGTCACGATAGAGCGGCATCCAGCCATTATCTCAGGTCCCGTCGACAAACCCCCGCGACAACCCCGGCTCAGGCTTTGGCGAGGTAGTCGGCGAGACCCACCGCCGGATGGCCGGTGATGTCCTCCACGGCGCTGCTCACGCCGCTCAGTTCGCCGCTGCAGATCGCCGCGTACGACGTGACCCACCCAGCCACCTCCCACGGCGCCGCGCCGAACCCCTCGCGCGACCGATACGCCTCGTCAAGCGTCTCCGGCTCGTACCGCACCGACCGCCCCCACGCCGCGCTCATCAAGGCCGCCGCCTCGGTCAACGTGAACGCCGACGGCCCGGTGAGGTCATAAGTCATCCTCGAGTGCTGCGACGACACCAGCACCCGAGCCGCCACCTCAGCGACATCGTCACGCGTAACCGCCGCAACCCGCCCGTCCCCCGCCGGCCCGCGCATCACCCCGTCCTCACCGACGAACCCGGGCAGGAAGTCGAGGTACAAGTTGTCCCGCAAGAACGTGAAGTCGACACCGGTAGACCGCACATGCTCCTCGGTGTGCCAGTGATCCCGCGCATACGTAAACGTCGCCGACGCCGACGCCCCCACGAACGACGTATAAACGATCCGCTCAACCCCAGCCGCCACCGCCGCATCAACCGTTGCCTTATGCAAGGAAACCCGATCGGCCGACTCCGTCGCACTCAGCAACAACAGCGTCGAGACCCCATCCAGCGCGTCCAGCAGCGCGGAGTGCTCCCCGTACGCCGCCTGCGCCACCTCAGCCCCAGCCAGTGCAGGCGCCCGCCCCGGATCCCGCACGATCAGCCGCTGCGGTACCCCGTCCGCCGCGAGCAGCCGCGCGATCCGCGAGCCGAGCTGACCGGTCGACCCGGTAACCCCGATCACTTGCCGACCTGCTTCATCCCGCTCGGCGCGTACCGATCCCCCGCGACCGCATCCGGCGGGAAGGCAGCATCCAAAGCCGCCAGCTCGTCGGCATTCAGCGAAACGTCAACAGCCCCAAGGTTCTCAGCCAGGTACTTCCGCCGCTTCGTCCCCGGGATCGGCACGACATCATTGCCCTGAGCAAGCAACCAGGCCAGCGCCAGCTGACTCGGCAGCACGCCCTTCGAAGCAGCAAGCGACCGCACACGAGCGACCAGATCCAGATTGCGCTGGAAGTTCTCCCCACTGAACCGAGGCAACCCACGCCGCATGTCGTCCGGCTCGAAGTCATCCGGCGACGTGATCTGCCCGGTCAGGAAGCCACGCCCCAGCGGGCTGAACGGCACGAACCCGATCCCCAGCTCGCGCAGCGTCGGCAGTACGCCGGTCTCCGGGTCGCGCGTCCACAACGACCACTCACTCTGTACTGCGCTGATCGGGTGCACCGCATGCGCCGCCCGCACCGTCTCCCCCGACACCTCCGACAACCCGATGTAGCGAACCTTGCCGGCCTCGACCGCCAAAGCCATCGCCCCGACCGTCTCCTCGATCGGCACCTCCGGGTCGCGCCGGTGCAGGTACCACAGATCGATGTAATCGACCCCGAGCCGCCGCAGGGACGCGTCGAGCGCGGTCGCCGCGTACTCCGGCCGCCCGTTCACCACCGTCGGCGTCGCCGCATCCGTCGACGAGCGCTGGAACCCGAACTTGGTCGCCAGTACCACCTCGGACCGGCGGCCGGCCAGCGCCCGCCCGACGAGCTCCTCGTTCGCCCCGTCGCCGTACACGTCGGCGGTGTCGATGAAGGTGCAGCCGGCGTCGATCGCAGCGTGCACGGTGGCGATCGACTCCGCGTCGTCGGCCTGCACGCCGTACGACTGGGACATCCCCATGCAGCCGAGGCCGAGGCTGGAAACGGTCAGTTCTCCGAGCTGGGATTCACGCATACCGGAAAACCTATACCGCAGTAACGACTCTGTGTCATTTGGCCTCTGACGGGCTGGCCGACCCCGGTTTTCCGTATCTTCGGCCGGGAAGTGAATCGTTGTCCAAGGGGTGGAACGGCTTAGGGGTGGGCCACTGATGTTCATCAGGCAAGCGTTGCGGTACCGGTGGTCGCAGATGCTGGTGCTCGCGGGGGTGAGCGTGCTGATCGGCGCCTGCGCGGCGTTCGCGCCGTGGTTCTCCCGCGCGGTCGAGCAGACGGTCACCACGGAGACCTTGGCCGGCCAGTGGCTGTCGGCCAGCTGGCAACTGGAGGCGAGCCCGCCACCGCTGGTCAGCGGCCCCAACGCCGCGATGGCCCCCGAGCGCATCGCCACCCTGATCCCCGAGGATCTGCGGCGACTGTTCAGTCCACCGCTCTACGGCATGTCGGTCGAGGTCGGCTGGGGTCTCGGCAAGCCGGATCAGACCGGCAAGGTGGCCTGGCGCGACGGCTACTGCGAGAAGCTCGTACTGACGAAAGGCCGCTGTCCGAGCGCCCCGAACGAGGCCGCCGTCTCGACCAAGGACGTGCAGAACTTCGGCGCCGCCATCGGCTCCCGCCTGAACGCCCAAGCCAGCAAGTACGCCGGTGGCGGCACACTCCGCGTAGTCGGCATCTACCGCGCCGACAACAACGACCGGTACTGGTACGGACTCGGCCCGACGGGCCACTCGCTGCCGGCCAGCGAAACCCGGCCGGCCACCTCCGACTACATCTTCACCACGCGGGACACCCTGGAGAAGGGCGTCTGGGGCGCTCACTCGACGGTGGACGTCCACCCGCTGCCGGGCACTGTCCGGGTCGACGACCTGGCCCGGCTCCGGCAGGCGACCGAGGACTCCAACGTCGAGGGCGCCGAACTCGCGGCAGCCAACACCTCCTCACTGTCCGGCGTCATCGACGGGATCACCGCCGAGCGCAAGCAGGCCGCCACGATCATCCCGCTGGTGATGGTCCAGGTGGCCCTGTTCGGCGTCGTGGTGCTCGCCCTTGCGCTGGCCGCGGTTGTCGACCAGCGCCGGCCGGAGCTGGCCATCTCCCGGTTGCGCGGTGCCGGCGCCCGGCGTACCGGTCGGTCGTTGGCCACTGAGCTGGCGGTGCCGGTGCTGGTCGGCACGCTGCTTGGTGCACTGGTCGGCTTCGGGCTGCTGCTGGTGGTTCGGAGTACCTGGCTGAACGGTGGGGCGCCAATAGAGCTGCCCTGGACAGTACCGGCGGCTACTGCCCTCGCGGCCCTCGTCGGACTCGCAGTGGTGGCCTGGACGATCCGGGCGGTCATCAAGCAGCCGATCTCGACGCTGCTCCGGCGGATCGTGCCGCGGCGCCGGGGCCGGACCATCGGCCTGATCGACGTCATCGTCATCGTGATCGCGTCGGCGGGGCTGCTGGGCGCGCTGACCGGTGGTGGCCGAGGTCCACTGCCGGTACTGACGCCAAGCCTGCTCGCCTTGGCAGTCGGCCTCACCTTCGCCCACCTCCTCCTCCCGACCGCGGGCCTGATCAGCAGGCAGGCGCTCCGCCGCGGTCAGCTCGGTCTGGCGCTCGGAGCTCTGCAGGTAGCTCGGCGACCGGCCGTGACCCGGATCGTCGCGGTGGTCGCCGTGGCGACGGCACTGGTCTCGTTCGCCGGCCAGGCGTCATCCGTTGCCGACCGCAACCGCGACTTCCGCGCCGGGTACGAGGTCGGCGCGGACGGCGTGCTGTCGATGGACGTCCGGGTCTTCTCCGACTTCAGCACCGCGATCGACAAGATCGACCACGACCGGCGCTGGATGACCCCGGTCGTGCTCTCCTCCCCGTCGAACCCGGACGGCCTGCGCACGCTGATGATCGAGCCGGACAGCTACCAGCGGGTGGCCTTCCACGGCGACAAACTGACCGACGCCGACGGCTTCCGCCGGCTGAAGGCCCCGACCGAGCCGCCGCCGATCACGGTCAAGGGCGGGCGGTTGATGATCACCGCGACGCCCGGCGCGATGCAGACCTACGTGCCACCCACCGGGGACGGCCAGGAGGCCGAAGTCGGCCCGCCGGCCAAGTCCGTCGTGCTCCAGGCAACGCTTTTCAGCCATCAGACCGGCTCCCGGTTCCTGGTCGAGTTCAAGCCGATGCAGCTGGTGGCCGGCAAACCGATCGAGCTCAGCCAGCAGATCGTCTGCCCCGAGACCTGCGACCTGATCCGGCTGGGCGTCGGCCGCGAGCTGAGCGACTCGGCCGGTATCCGCGGCGAGATCACCATCGACAAGGTCGCCACCGACCTCCAGCCGTCGATCCCGCTCGGCAAGTCGGGCAACTGGAACGCGCCCGACCAGACCGAAGGCGACGCCGTCAACCTGGGCACCATCACCGCGTCCGACGGCCCGCCGAACGGCCTGGTCCTCGGCATCACCAGCATCGGCCGCGATCTGGATGTCCAGACCACCAGGATCCCGATCGCGGTACCGGCGCTGATCAGCCCGGAGTACGTGGTCAGCGATTCCCAGACCGTGCCCGGCCTGGACGGGCTCGCGTTCCCGGTCGAGAGGCTCGACCGGCTGCGCACCGCCATCCCGCGCTACAGCGAGCACACCGCGGTCGTCGATCTGGAGACGGTACGCCGGCTGGGCGGCAGCGTGGCCGATACGAGTACCGACTTCGAGCTCTGGCTGAACGAGGACGGCCTGGCCCACTCCCAACAGATCATCGACGAACTGGGCAAGGCCGGGATCCTCGCGACGCTCATCGACCGCAAGTCCGACCAGGTCGCCACCTACGGCCGCTCCGCCAGCGCACTGGCTCTCCAGTTGACGCCGGTGATCGGCATCGCGGGCTGGGCGCTGGCGCTCGTCGTGTTGCTGCTGATGATCGTCACCTCGTGGCGCTCGCGGGCCCAGGATTACGCGAGCCTGCGCATCACCGGCGTACCGGCTGCGACGACCGGCAGGGCGGCCCGGTGGGAGCAGACCGGGCCGGTCGCATTGGCTGCGTTGCTCGGGTCGGCCTGCGGCGTCATCGGGGCCCACGTCGCGCTGCCGATGATCCCGCTCTTCGCCCCGACCAGCCAACCGTCACCGATCCCCCTCGACCTCGCCACCAACTGGTCCGTCGCGTTGGCGCTGACGTTGCTCAGTACGGCGATCATGACCGCGGCGACCCTGCTGCTCGGCACCGGCGTCAACCGGCGAGCGGGCTATACCCGGATCCGGGAGGAACTGTCATGACCGGCCTCGCGATCAACACGACCGGCCTGGTGCACATCTACCGGAGTCAAGGGCACGACGTCGCGGCCCTGTCCGGGATCGGGATCAGCGTCCGGCCGGGCGAACTGGTCGGCCTGCTCGGACCATCCGGTGCGGGAAAGTCAACCCTGCTTCAGCTCTGTGGTGGGTTGCTGACCCCGAGCGCCGGGCGGCTGCAGATCGGTGAGCATCACATCGCCACCATGACCGAGTCCGAGCTCGACCAGATGCGGGCGGGCGATGTCGGCATCGTGCTGCAGGGGGCCGGGCGCAACCTCATCCCGTATCTGACGCCTGAGGACAATGTTCGGTACGCCCAACGCGCCGCAGTACGCGGGCGGCCGCTGCCGGCCCCGAAGGAAGTACTCGATCTTGTTGGCCTGAGCAACCATGCGCAGACTCCGCTGGAACGGTTGACGCCCGGTCAGATCCAGCTCTGCGCTGTCGCGGTCGGGATCGCGACTTTCCCAGGGTTGTTGCTGGCCGATGAGCCGACCAGTCAGCTCGATCACCGGGCGCGGGACGAAGTACTAGCCGCGATCTCGACGATCAACAAGGCGACCGGGATGACCGTTCTGCTGATCACGCATGACCCGGATGTGGCGGCGGTGCTGCCGCGCACGATCACGATCAAGGACGGGCGGATCGCGTCCGAAGGCCGGTCGGGTGAGGAGTTCGCGGTAGTCGCGACCGACGGGTCGTTGCCGTTGCCGCCGCATGTCGCGGAGCTGTTGCCGCCGGGCACGTTGTTGCGCGTGACCACCACCGAGGACGGCGAGGTCCGGTTGACGCCGGTTGAGCAGGAGGACCAGACATGATCACCGTCACCAACCTCACTGTCGCGTACGGCGATCTGGTCGCAGTGGCTGACGTCTCGCTCCGAGTGCCGCCGGGCTATGTGCTGGCGGTCAGCGGACCGTCGGGAGCCGGCAAGAGTTCGTTGCTCTGGGCAATCGCCGGCGCGGTCTCAGCCAAGTCGGGCTCGGTCGAGGTCGACGGGCTGGAGATCGTCGACCGGCCGCGGGCGGCGGCGCACGGCGTCGTACTGATTCCGCAGGGCAACGGGTTGGCCCGGGTGCTTACGGCCCGGGAGAACCTGTCGATGCCGTTGCTGGCCGAGCGCCGCTTGCCGTCGGACGACCAGGATCGCGACGAAGCCTTGGAGTCGATCGACGAGATCATCGCGAAAGCGCTCTCCGATGTCGGGCTGGAGGAGAGCGGCGACCACCTGGTCGAGGAGCTGTCCGGCGGTGAACAGCAACGCGTCGCCGTCGCTCGCGGCCTGGCCCAGCGTGGCAAGGTGATCCTCGCCGACGAGTCCACCAGCGAGCTCGACAGCACCAACAGAGAGCGCGTTCTCGAGTTGCTGCGGACCGAGGCGGACCGCGGCGCCGCCGTCATCATCGCCACCCACGACCCCAGCGTCGCCGCCGGCGCCGACGGCCACGCGCTCATGGACGAAGGCCACCTCACCTGGGAACGCCGTCTGTAGCGATCAGCCGAGCCAGTAGAGCAAGGCGGCGAGGGCGCCGACCACCAGGATGACTCTGACAATCGCCAGGAACTCGGGATCGAACGGCTGCTTGTGTGGATGCGGGTCGTAGGGCTCAATCGCCATGGTGGCCCACCAGTTCCGGCGTACGGACTTGGGCGACGTCCGGGCCGACCAGTGCCGGGTCGAGCTGGATCACGCTGATCCCGAACGGCTCGAGCATCTCCCGCAGCGAACTCTCGTGCAACCGAACCCACTCCTGCCGTGGACCGGTTGCCGCCCGCAACAACTGGGCCGAACTGAACGCGATGCCCACCCGTACGCCGTCCGGCCGGCGCCCCCACTGCAACGCCGCGACATCCAGCGCCCCAGCAGTACGGGTAGGCACGAATAACGGAACAGGATCACCAGTCGATGTAGTCACAGCAACGACGCTAGATCGCCCGACCGCCCCGCACCCGCGTCCTCACACCCTTCACACACCTTCCCAACACAGCTCTCACAAGCCGATGAAAACCGGGCTCGCGGGAGGCCCGTCGGCACGAAGCCGAGCAAGCAAAAAGGGCAGGTTGCGCGGTGAGAGGAACTCCGGGCCGCGATGGTTCTGGATCTCCTCGAAGGTCCACCAGCGATGCCCGTGCACGTTCTCCGCCAGCATCTCCTCGACCGACATCGACCCCGCCGGAGTGAAGGAATCGGTACGCACCAGGAAGTAGTCGTTGATCACGCCGTCGAATCCCTGGGCATGACCGTCCGCAACGGTCACCTGATGCCACAGATGCGCCGCGTCGGCGGGCGGCTCGATGCCGATCTCCTCGGCCAGCTCCCGAGCCAGTGCCTGCGGCAACGACTCCCCCGGCTCGACCCCACCACCAGGCGCCGCCCACACCGCATGCCCATCGGCGAACTCGAAGCGCAGCAGGAGGATCCGATCCTCCGGATCCAGCACAACAGCGCGTGCGGCCGGTCGAAGAGTCGGCGCCGGGAGTTCCAGCTCGCATTCGACGTTCTTCTCGCGGGCGACGAAACCGAAGCGGGCGTTGACCTTCTGCATGGCACCGTTGGTCTCGGCGGTCCAGGTGTGCAGCCACTTCTGGGTGGTGAGGTGCTTGGCGAGTTGGTCGAGGTTGGCGGCCTTGAGGTGGGCGCCCAGGTTGTGGCCGCGGTCGGCGCGGAGTACGAGCGTGTCGAGTTGCTGGACGTTGTCGGGGTCGGTGAGCGGGAGGTACATCACCGTGTAGCCGGCCGGGCGGCCGTCGAGAGTGCGGGCCAGCACGACCAGGGCTTTGTAGCTCTTGGCGGTTCGTTCCTCGAGTGTGCGGAGCTCGTCGGTGGTCCAGAGCTTCGGCTCGCGGGTCATGCCGCCGATCGGTACGTCGCGGGCCATCGCGCTGCGCAGGTCGGCGTACACCGGGAGGTACTCCTCCGGGCACGGACCGGCCCAGGAGATCAGCTCGTACCCCTCCAGCGGCTCCAGTTGCACCTGGTGCTCATACGGAAGCGGTACTACGAGATGGTCCTCGACATGCTCGACCACGAACCCGAGCTTCGTGGCGAACAGCGACGCCGGCCAGGTCTCGGGCGTGAAGCCATCGGGGATGGCGAGCTCGATCTGGTAGATCGTCCGGCCGAGCGACGCGGCCTTCGACCTCGCCCAGCCCCACAGCGCGGTACCGATCCCCTGCCGCCGCTCAGCGGGCAGGACGTCGATCTCCACGATGACCGCGTCGAGGTCGTTCTTCAGGTAGTACTCGAAGAGCATCGCACCCACGACCCGCTCGCCGTCGTACGCCGCGACCGGGAGCCTGGTCTTGATCGGGTTCTCCGTGCGGAGCGAGTTCGCCGTCGCGTCGTGGCTGAACACGAGCGGCACCTCGCGATCGGCGACCGCGCCGGCTCGGAGTACGTCGTACCAGGCGTCGAAGGCCGCCTCGTCATGTGGGTCGACCTCGCGCACAGTGATCACGCCCAGAGCCAATCAGCTCCAGGCGTGATCCACCAGTGGATTAACGCGTTGCGCGGTTGATGGCGGAGACGACCGCCTTCAACGAGGCAGTGAGAATGTTGGCGTCCCGGCCGACACCCCAGTAGACCTCGTCGCCGACCTCGCACTCGACGTACGCCGCGGCCAGTGCGTCACCACCGGCCGAGAGCGCGTGCTCGTGGTAGTCCAGCACCCGTACGTCGTACTTCAGCGGCTTGATCGCGTCGACGAACGCCGACACCGGGCCGTTGCCCTCGCCGATCAGCTCGTGCGGGACACCGTTGGAGTAGACCTGCACGCGGAGGGCGTCGTTCTGACCCTCGCCCGACGTCGAGTTGACGGTCAGCAGCGACAGCTTGCCGGGCGCCAGGTACTCGGCCTCGAAGATGTCCCACATCTGCTTCGGGCCGACCTCGCCACCCTCGGCGTCGGTGTGCTGCTGGATCACCCGGCTGAACTCGATCTGCAGGCGGCGCGGCAGGTCGAGGCGGTGCTCCGACTTCATGATGTACGCGACGCCGCCCTTACCGGACTGCGAGTTGACCCGGATGACCGCCTCGTACGACCGGCCGACGTCCTTCGGGTCGATCGGCAGGTACGGCGCCTCCCAGTGGATCTGGCCGACCGGGATGCCCTCGGCCGCGGCCTGCTTGTCGAGCGCCTCCAGGCCCTTCTTGATCGCGTCCTGGTGCGAGCCGGAGAAGGCGGTGTAGACCAGGTCACCGGCGTACGGCTGGCGCTCGGGGACGCGCATCTGGGTGCAGTACTCGACCGTACGGCGGATCTCGTCGATGTCGGAGAAGTCGATCTGCGGGTCGATGCCCTGGCTGAACAGGTTCATCCCCAGCGTCACCAGGTCGACGTTGCCGGTCCGCTCGCCGTGGCCGAACAGGCAGCCCTCGACCCGGTCCGCACCAGCCATCAAAGCCAGCTCCGTGGCGGCCACCGCAGTACCGCGGTCGTTGTGCGGGTGCAGGCTGATCGTGCTGTGCTCACGCCGGGTCAGGTTGCGGCCGAACCACTCGATCTGGTCGGCGTACACGTTCGGCGTCGACATCTCGACGGTGGCCGGCAGGTTGAGGATGATCTCGCGACCCTCGGCCGGCTGCCAGACATCGCTGACCGCCTCGCACACCTCCAGCGCGAACTCGAGCTCGGTGCCGGTGAAGATCTCCGGGCTGTACTGGTAGCCGAACTCGCAGTCGCCCAGGATCTCGTCGGCGTACTTCATCACGGTCTCGGTGCCCCGTACTGCGATGTTGCGGCACTCGGCCTTGTCGACGTTGAACACCACCCGGCGGAACAGCGGCGCGGTCGCGTTGTACAGGTGGATGGTGGCCTTCGGCGACCCCTCCAGCGACTGCACGGTCCGCTCGATCAGCTCGTCGCGGGCCTGGGTCAGCACCGAGATGGTGACGTCGTCGGGGATCGCGTCGCCCTCGATCAGGCTGCGGACGAAGTCGAAGTCGTACTGGCTGGCGCTCGGGAAACCGACCTCGATCTCCTTGTAGCCCATCTTCACCAGCAGGTCGAACATCCGCCGCTTGCGGGCCGGCGACATCGGCTCGACCAGCGCCTGGTTGCCGTCGCGCAGATCGGTGGACAGCCAGCGCGGCGTCGCGTCGACCGACTTGGCCGGCCAGGTGCGATCCGGCAGCGCGATCGGCGGGAACGCGCTGTAGCGCCCGATGGGCATACCAGAGGACTGCTGAACGGGTTTGGGCTGATTCTTCGGTGCCATGATGCGGGGTCTCCTCGCGAGAGTGTCTACAGCTGGGTCAACGATCGACCGGCGCAGTGCCACAAAAAGAATGGCGAAACTCCGCGGCGAGGAAACCGGCCTACGTCAGGCCTCGCCGCGGCAGCGAAGGAGAAGAAGCTGGTGCCGCATGATGCCTGTGAGTCTATGCACAACCCCATCCAGAGGTCGAACCCGGGGTCTCGCACACCGAGACGGAGAGTGACGGTTGCGCTCAAGCTTGGTTGAATTTCTAAGCTTGGAAGTATGACCTCAGAGCTTCCCGGTAAGACCGGCCTCGGTGTGCTCGTCACGATCAAGCGCGATGGCCGCCCTCAGCTGTCCAACGTCACCTACCTGTACGACGGTGAGCGGATCCGTGTGTCGCTCACCGATGGGCGGGCGAAGACCAAGAACCTCCGCCGCGACCCACGGGCGAGCCTCTACGTGAATGGGCCCGGCGGTCGCTCGTACGTCGTACTGGAAGGCAAAGCCGAGCTGACTCCGGTCGCGGCCGACGAGCACGACGACACCGTCGAGCAGCTCGTCGCGTACTACCGCGAGGCGTCCGGTGAGCACCCCGATTGGGATGACTACCGGCGGGCGATGGTGGCGGACAAACGGCTGCTGTTCACGATGACCGTGGACCACTCGTACGGGATGTAGCCGCGTCGCGGTAGCGCTTCGGGGCCATTCCGTTGACCCGCTTGAAGGCGTTGCTGAAGGCGCTGTCGGAGGTGTAGCCGAGCGAGTGGGCCAGGGTGGACAGCGGCGTGTTCTCCTCGCGCAGGGCTCGCTCGGCGAGCCTCATCCGCCAGTTGGTCAGGTACGTCAGCGGCGGTACGCCGGCGACCGACCGGAACCGTTCTGCGAAGGTGGTCCGCGACATCGCCGACGCCTGCGCCAGCTCCTCCAACTGCCACGCCCGCCCCGGCTGCTCGTGCATCAGCCGGAGCGACGGGGCGATCCGCTCGTCGGCGATCGCCCGCAACCAGCCGACCGGCAGCGACTCGGCCTCGGTCAGACACGCGCGCAATGTCTCCACGAACAGCAGGTGCGCCACGTTGTCACCGGCCAGCCCGGCGCCGGGCAGCGCAGTCGTTGCCTCGTACAACAATCGGTCGAGCAACCAGCGAAAGGTCGCGGCCCGCTCGTCCGTCGCCCGCAACACGATCACCGGCGGCAGCGCACGCAGCAGCAGTTCCTCGCCGGTCCGGTTGACGCTCACATGCCCGCCGACGCCCACAACCCTAGGACCAGAACGATCCGCGGCTCCGCTACCGAAGCGAGCCATCGGACCATCGGTGGCACCGAAGGCAACGAGCGCATCTCCGAGCGGTACGTCCGCGTTGCCCTTCACGAATCCCCGCCGACCGTCGAACAGCACGACGTCGCCGGCCCGCAGCTCGATCCTGGGCTCGCCGTCCTCGAAGTCGATCCAGCAAGAACCCTCGACCAGCGCGCTGAACTTCAGCCGCTGCGACGCCGGATAGCGCAGGGCCCAGTCGCCGTACGCCTCGAACCCCCGCGACACGAAGCAATGCGCCTCGGTCAATGCCAGGGTCTGCGCCAGCGGATCCGCCGTACTATCGCGCAAGTATTCAGGACTCACAAGTATTCAGAGTACGGCTCCCCCGAACTAGCTTCAACGTATGAGCACACAGCAACCCATCGGATCCGGCTTCACCGCGGCCTCCACCGCGGCCGAGGTGGTCAAGGGCATCGACCTGACCGGCAAGACCGCGATCGTCACCGGCGGCTACTCCGGCCTCGGCAAGGAGACCGTCCGGGTCTTCCTCGCCGCCGGCGCCGAGGTCATCGTCCCGGCCCGCGACAAGAACCGGGCAAGCAAACAACTGGACGGCATCGACGGGGTGGTCGTCGACGAGCTGGACCTTCTCGACCCCGCCAGCATCGACGCCTTCGCCGATCGCCTCCTCGCCACCGGCCGTCCGCTCCACCTCCTGGTGAACAGCGCCGGGATCATGGCCGCTCCGCTGCGCCGCGACACCCGCGGCTTCGAGTCGCAGTTCGCCACCAACCACCTCGGCCATTTCCAGCTCACCACGCGTCTCCTGCCCGCGTTGCGCCAGGCCAATGGTGCCCGCGTCGTCGCGGTCTCGTCCCGCGGGCACCGGTACAGCGCGGTCGACTTCGACGACCCGAACTTCGAGCATCGCGAGTACGCCCCCTATTCGGCGTACGGGCAGTCGAAGACCGCGAACGTCCTGTTCGCGGTGGAGCTGGACGCCCGCGAGCGGGAGAACGGCATCCGCGCATTCGCCGTCCACCCCGGCAGCATCATGACCAACCTGGCCCAGAACGCCGATCGCGAGGTACTACGGCAGGGCGGGTTCCTGGATGACAACTACGAGCCGATCATCGACCCCAGCCGCGGCCTGAAGAACCCCGAGCAAGGTGCCGCGACCCAGGTCTGGTGCGCGACCAGCCCGCAGCTCGACGGATTCGGCGGTGTCTACTGCGAGGACATCGAGATCGCCAAGGTGCACAGCGGCGAGGAGCCGGACACCGAAGTACTGGCGTTGACGCCGGGCGCCTTCGGCGTGCTGCCCTACGCGATCGACCCCGACAACGCCCGGCGGCTCTGGAAGCTCAGCGAGGAAATTCTCCACCGCCCATAAATGATTCGCGGTGACCGCCTGCCAGCCCCCATTCTGAGGCCGTGGACATTACCCAGCTCTCCCCCGACGACGCATCCGGCTGCGCGGAGGCGGTGGCGTTACTGACCGCGACGCACGCCGTCGACTGCCCGGCGGCGATCGTATCGACGCCGCTCGGCTACCAGGCGCACCTCACCCACGGCTGGGACGGCGACCCGGGCAGCGTCTACCTGGCGCGCGACGAGCGCGGGTCGGTCGTCGGCCTGCTCGACTTCTTCGCACCGAACTACGACAACCTAAACCTCGTCTGGATCGAGGTCGAGGTCCATCCGGACCATCGCGGCCAGGGACTCGAGGACGAGCTGATCCGGTACGCCGAACAGCTGGCCCTCGGCCTCGACCGGCACTCGCTCGGCATCGCCGCCTGGGACCGGCCGGAGAAGGACGAACTCATCCGCCGCAACGGCTTCGAGCAGAAGGCCGTCGAGGTCAACCGCCGCCAGGACATCGCGAACCTGGACTGGGCGACGGTGCAGAAGCTGTACGACGAGGCAGTGCTCGCTGCGGCCGACTACGAGGTACTCCGGATCGTCGGCGCCCTCCCCGAGGACCTACTGGAGGGCATGGTCGCGGTCACCGCCTCGATCAACGACGCCCCCAAGGACGACCTCGACATGGAGGACGACGCGATCAGCCCCGAGCGGATCCGCAACTACGAGAAGGCCCGCGAGGGCCACAACGAGACCATGTACCGGGTGATCGCCCGCCACCGCGCGACCGGCGAACCGGCCGGCCACACGGTCGTCACGATCGAGCGCGAGCGCCCGCACATCGGCCACCAGAACGACACCGCGGTCTCCCGTGACCACCGCGGCCACCGGCTGGGCGCCCTGGTGAAGACCGCCATGCTGCTCTGGCTGCGCGAGGAAGAGCCGGCCCTCACCCAGATCGACACCTGGAACGCCGAGTCCAACAACCACATGATCGGCATCAACGAGCAGATGGGCTACTTCATCGTGGGTCGCGGGATCGACTACCAGAAGACGATCTGAACGCATCCCGGCAGTAAGCGAGGAACGCCTCACCCCGCCGGGTGAGGCGTCCCCCGCCGGCCCAGCCCATCACTACGGGAGTTGTCGGTACTCCGTCCGCCAGCGGCCGCGTCACCACCGGCAACCCCTCGTAACTCAGCTCGACCGCTGGCGTCTGCACGGCCAGCGAATAACCGATGCCCCGGGCAACCAACGCCCGCGCGAGCTCGAAGCTGCCGGCGCGATGGGTCGGCGCCATCTCCACCCCGGCCGCGTCGAAGACCGCCTGGAAATACCTCTCACTCGGCGGCACGTCCAGCAACACAAACGGCTCATCGGCGAGCTCGGCCAGCCGGATCAACCGCCGCCGCGCGAGCCGATGCCCACCGGGAAGCAGCACGGACGGCGCGCGATCATGCAGAACCACGCTGTCGATCCCTGGCAGCAAGTCCTGCTGGTAAAGGAATGCAAGCTCGCATCGGCCGTCGAGCAGCGCAGCCTGCAGGTCGGGCAGCGTACCTTCCAGGAAGTCGATCTCCACCCCTGGCTGAGCCTCGCGGAAGCCGGCGAGCGCCAACGGCAGGTGGAAGGGCGCGATCGGCGCATAGCAACCGATCGTGAGCCGCCCGTCGATCTCCTGACCAAGACTCCGTGCTCCGGCGCCCAGCTCCGACAGCGCAGCCAGTACCTTGCGTCCGTCGGCCACCACCCGCTGTCCGGCCGGGGTCAATCGGGTACCTCGCCGCGCGCCCCGGAGTACGAGGGTGACGTCGAGCGCGCGCTCCAACTCACCCACCGCGAGCGACACCGCCGACTGCGAGACATGGCACCGCGCGGCGGCGGCCGTGATGCCGCCGGTCTCGGCGATGGCGATCAGGTACTCCAATTGACGCGGCGAGACGTTCGGGAGTGCCATGAGGAAAGCATATGGGTCGACCTAGTTTCTCAAGCTGGACTCATCCCAAAACCTCTAGCTACGGTCAAGAGGTGAGCCGTAACCATCAGCATCCCTTCATCCCCTACACACCGCCCAGAGTCCCGATCCACGAAGGGCTGCGGCGCGGCGCAGACTTCCGGGACGAGTTGGAGGCCAGACGATCAGTGCGATGGTTCTCGGACGAGCCGGTGCCGTTGGAGGCGATCGAGCTTGCGGTCGCCGCGGCCAACACGGCGCCGAGCGGCGCGCACTACCAGCCGTGGACGTTCGTCGCGACCGACGACCCGGAGATCAAGCGCAGTGTGCGGCTGGCCGCCGAAGAGGAGGAGCGCAAGTTCTACCTCGAGCGTGAGCTACCCGAGTGGCACGATGCGCTCGCCCGGCTGGAGACCGACGAGCACAAGGAGTTCCTCGAGGTCGCGCCCTGGCTCGTGGTGGCCTTCGCCCAGAAGCACACGCCGCTGGACGACGGCAGTCTGCGCAAGAACTACTACGTCTCGGAGAGCGTCGGGATCGCCTGCGGGTTCTTCATCGCCGCGCTGCACCGGATGGGTCTCGCGACGCTCACCCATACGCCGAACCCGATGGCCTTCCTCAGCAAGGTCTTCGACCGCCCGCGCACCGAGCGGCCGTACATCATCTTCCCGGTCGGCTACCCAGCGACCGACTGCGAGGTCCCCGACCTCGACCGCAAGCCATTGAGCGAGGCGTTGCTGGTCAGACCGGCTCGACGATCGTGACCGACATCCGGTTGCTGACGCTGAAGCCCAGCTTCTCGTAGAGCCGGATCGCGGTCGCATTCGTCGCACCGGTATGCAGGAACGGCCGCTCGCCCGCCTGCTCGATGCCGGCGGCAACAGCCCGGACCAGCCGGCTGCCGAGCCCCTGACCCCGGTACGCCGGGTGGGTGCAGACTGCACTGATCTCGATGTAGCCCGGCAGGTGGTAGCGCTCGCCGGCCATCGCGATCAGCTCGCCGTCGCGCCGCAGGCCGAGGTACCGGCCGCACTCGATCGTGCGGGGCCGGAACGGACCCGGGTCGGTCAGCGCGACCAACGCGACCATCTCGGGCACATCGTCCGGGCCGAGCAGCACCGCTTCCGGATCCTCGACACCGAACGAGTCCGGGGCGACGAACTGCACCAGGCCGAACTTCTGGACCAGCTTGAAGCTGTCGGGCAACGGCCGATCGGGGCCTTTGAAGGCGACCGTGTTGCCGACGCCGACCAGCTCGGCGGCGTCCGCCCAGTCCTGCTCGGTCGGCTCGTCGGGCAGCCCGAGGAAGGGCGCGACCTCGGGCTGGTACCGGCGGACCCGGCCGCGGCTCACCGCCAGTCGGGCGTGCGGGCCGTTCAGTGCGTAGTACGCGGGGTTCTTCAGCACCTCGGCCGGCCCCACGTCAGAACCCGAGTTTCCGCAGGTGCTTGGCGTCGGTCTGCCAGTTCTTGGCGATCTTCACGTGCAGGTCGAGGTAGACCGGCGTACCGAGCAGGGCCTCGATCTGGCGGCGGGCGTTGGCGCCGACGTCGCGCAGCCGGGCACCCTTGTGACCGATCACGATGCCCTTCTGGCTGTCCCGCTCGAGGAAGATGTTGGCGTAGATGTCGAGCAGCGGCTTGTCGTCCGGGCGGCCCTCGCGCAGCCCCATCTCGTCGATGGTGACGGCGATCGAGTGCGGCAGCTCGTCCCGGACGCCTTCGAGCGCGGCCTCGCGGATCAGCTCGCCGACCAGGATCTCCTCCGGCTCGTCCGTGACGTCGCCGTCCGGGTAGAGCGGCTGGCCGACCGGCAGGAACTTCACCAGCTCGTCGGCGACGGTCTCGACCTGGTACCCCGAGGTCGCCGATACCGGTACGACGGAGGCCCACTCGATCCCGACCGACTCGCCCAGCGTCTGGATCTCGGACAGGTGCTCAATCATCCGCTCGGGCGAGACCAGGTCGGCCTTGGTCGCCAGCGCCACCTTCGGCGTCTTCGCGACCTTGGCGGCCTCGGCGACCAGGAACCGGTCACCGGGGCCGATCTTGTCGCTGGCCGGCAGGCAGATGCCGATCACGTCGACCTCGGCCCAGGTGGTCTTGACGATGTCGTTCAGCCGCTCGCCGAGCAGCGTCCGCGGCTTGTGCAGGCCGGGGGTGTCGACCAGGATCAGCTGGGCGTCAACGCGGTGCACGATGCCGCGGACGGCGTGCCGGGTGGTCTGCGGCTTCGACGAGGTGATCACGATCTTCTGCCCGACCAGGGCGTTCGTGAGCGTCGACTTGCCCGCGTTCGGCCGGCCGACGAAGCAGGCGAAACCGGACTTGAACTCAGCGACCGTGCTTTCGGTCGAGTTCTCAGGTGTGGACGACATCACGAACCTCTCCGTTGCCATTGGCAACGACTACCGGAAGGGCGGCACCGCCGAAGTAGCGGACCACCTCGACATCGACCTCAGCGGGCTCGTGGTCGGTGACCACGGCGGCTGCCTCGATGCCTTTGACCCCTGACGATACGGCCATCGCCACCGCGAGCTGCAATGCGCTCAGCAGCACGGTGTCCAGCTGGACCGTGCAGGCGGCGTACGTCCGCCCGTCGGTGTCCCGTACGGCGGCGCCTTCGGTGGCGCGGGTACGGGCCCGGGCGGCGCGCGCCAGGGTGACCAGTTTGGCGTCCTCGGCCGTGAGGTCGGCAGACAAAGATGGCTCCAGGTGATCGATGGGGTCAGGCGTTCTGATGGCTGCTGTCCTGCGGCTGGTCGGCCGGCAGTCCGCGCCGGACCAGCACAGTACCGACCTGGTTGCGCCGGCCGGACGGCCGTTCCGCGGTGAGGGAGAGTCCGAGCCCCTCGATCTCGACCTGGGCACCCGGGATCGGCACCTTGCCGAGCAGCTTGGCCATCAGGCCGCCGACGGTGTCCACGTCGTCATCGTCCAGCGGTACGCCGAACAGGTCGCCGAGCTCGTCGATCGGGTACCGGCTGGAGACCCGGTAGGCGCCGTCGGACAGCGCCTGCACCGCCTCGGGGGCTTCGTCGTACTCGTCGGTGATCTCGCCGACGATCTCCTCGAGGATGTCCTCGATGGTGACCAGGCCGGCGGTACCGCCGTACTCGTCGACGACGATCGCCACGTGCATCCGGGCCGCCTGCATCTCGCGCAGCAGCTGGTCGACCGGCTTGGAGTCCGGGATGTACATGCACGGCCGCATCACCGACTCGACCCGCTCGGTCGACTCGGCGGACGCATTGTCGTAGACGCGGCGCATCACGTCCTTGAGGTAGACGACGCCGAGGATGTCGTCGAGCGACTCACCGATCACCGGGATCCGGGAGTAGCCGCTGCGCAGCGCGAGCGAGGTGAGCTGGCGCAGCTTCTTGTGCCGCTCGATGTAGACCATGTCGGTCCGCGGCACCATCACCTCGCGGACGATGGTGTCGCCGAGCTCGAAGACGGAGTGGATCATCTGCCGCTCGGTCTTCTCGATCACCGACGACTTCTCGGCCAGGTCGACCAGCGCACGCAGCTCCGCCTCGGTCGCGAACGGGCCTTCGGCGAAGCCCTTGCCCGGGGTGAGCGCGTTGCCGATCAGGATCAGCAGCTTCGGCAACGGTCCGAGCACCCGGGTCAGCGCCATGATCGGGCCGGCCGAGACCATCGCGAACCGGTCCGAGTGCTGCCGGCCCAGCGTGCGTGGCGCGACACCGATGATCACGTACGAGACCAGCACCATCAGTACCGCCGTGATCAGGATGTGCTCCCAGGTCACGGTGAAGATGTTGGACAGCGCCTGGGTGACCAGGACGATCGCGGTGATCTCGCAGATCAGCCGGATCAGCAGCAGCGAGTTCAGGTACCGGGGGGCGTCCGAGAGCAGGTTGCGCAGCTTCACCGCGCGCAGGTTGCCCTGCTCGACCTGCTCGTTGGCGCGCACCTTCGAGTACGCCGAGAAGGCCGCCTCCGCACCCGCGAACAACCCGGCCAGCAAAACGAGCACCGCAGCCACAACCAGCAGAACGCCGTCGTGGGAACTCATCGGAACTTCACTCCTGACCGAGCCTGTTTCCTGGTGCTCGCCATGCTTCCAGCAGCCGGCCCTGGACGTCCCACATCTCCGCCTTCTCGGCGGGTTCCGCGTGGTCGTAGCCGAGCAGGTGCAGGATGCCGTGCACGGTCAGCAGCTCCAGCTCGGCCCAGGTGCCGTGGCCGGCCTTCGCGCCCTGGGCGGCGGCGACCGTCGGGCACAGCGCGATGTCGCCGAGATGCCCGAGCGGCAGGTCGGCGTCATCGGTGCTGTCCCCGCCGGGGCGCAGCTCGTCCATCGGCCACGACATCACGTCGGTCGGGCCCGGCAGGTCCAGGAACTCCACGTGGTACCGCGCCATCGTGTCCTCGTCGACCAGCTTGATCGACAGCTCACACTCGGGGTGCAGCCGCAGCGACGACATCACGAAACGGCTCAGCCGCATCAGTCCGTGTGCGTCGATCTCGACGCCGGACTCGTTGTTGACCTCTACGTTCATCGGTGGTTGTCAGCGCTGCCTTCGTAGTTCTCGTAAGCCGACACGATCCGGCCGACCAGCTTGTGCCGGACCACGTCGTGCGACGTCAGCCGGCAGAACGTCAGGTCCTGGACGCCCTCCAGGATGTCCTGCACGACCCGCAGCCCGGAGCTCGTCCCGCTCGGCAGGTCGACCTGGGTGACGTCGCCGGTGACGACCATCTTGGAGCCGAACCCGAGGCGGGTGAGGAACATCTTCATCTGCTCGGGCGAGGTGTTCTGCGCCTCGTCCAGGATGATGTAGGCGTCGTTCAGGGTCCGGCCGCGCATGTACGCCAGCGGCGCGATCTCGATCGTGCCGGCCGTCATCAGCCGCGGGATCGAGTCCGGGTCGAGCATGTCGTGCAGCGCGTCGTACAGCGGCCGCAGGTACGGGTCGATCTTCTCCGACAGCGTGCCGGGCAGGAAGCCCAGCCGCTCGCCGGCCTCGACGGCCGGCCGGGTCAGGATGATCCGGTTGACCTCCTTGGCCTGCAGCGCCTGGACCGCCTTGGCGACGGCCAGGTAGGTCTTGCCGGTACCGGCCGGGCCGATCCCGAAGACGATCGTGTTCTTGTCGATCGCGTCGACGTAGCGCTTCTGGTTCAGCGTCTTCGGCCGGATCGTCCGGCCGCGGCTGGACAGGATGTTCTGGGTCAGCACGTCGGCGGGGCTCTCGGCCGTCTCGGCCTTGATCATCGCGATGCTGCGCTCGACCGAGTCGGCGGTCAGCCCGTGACCGGTCCGGACCACGGCGATCAGCTCGTCGATCAGCCGCTCGGTCAGGGCCAGCTCGGCCGGCTCGCCGGTCATCGTGATCTCGTTGCCGCGGACCAGGATGTCGGCGTCGAACTCCTTCTCGATGATCCGGAGGAACTCGTCACTGGCGCCGATCAGGGCCACCATGTCGATGCTGTTCGGCACGATGATCTTGTGGGACGCCTTGTGACTCTCGCCAGCACCGTGGCCGGCGCCTGCCGCGCTGCTGCCAGCGCGCGCCGCATCTGGGTGCGACGGCTCGATACTGCGTGGCCTGGACAGCCTGTTCCTCCTGATGACGATGGTGTGACCTACCCATGCTAGCGGCCCCGCCCGACAGCCTCACCCGATAAAACCCTGATCAGTCCCTGCCGACATCCTGACCAGGCGTTTTGTCCCGTACTACGCCCCGCCCCGCCGCACCCAGGGAGCTGGCTGCCGCGCTACCGGCCGCCGCTGTGGGTGCCGTGACGGCGCGGAGCCGTTTCAGCTCGTCGGAGGGCAACTGGGGTCGTGCGGGTGCGCCGCCGTGCTCGAGGGTGACCCGGCGGTCGCGCTCGGTGGCCCATTCGGGGGTCGGCGACAGGCTGACCTCGACACCGGCGGCCGACGGGGTCAGCAATGGATCCATCGCCGCGCGGATACCGGCCTGGAACTGCTCGGGGCTCTTGTCGCGGTTGAGGTGGTACGCGCGCAGCATCCGGTAGTTCGCCTCGACGGCGGCGCGGACCGTACCGGACTCCGCCGGTGGCTTGTCGAACTCGTCCGAGTGGGTGTTGCGATTCTTGTTCAGCCCGACCGCATGCCCGGGATCGAACACGTGCAGGGTCGTGATCGGCGCGTTCGGCTCGCCGTCGTAGACGGCGTCCTCGCGCCAGGCATGCGCCCCGCTGTAGCTGTCCTGCAACGCATGGGAGGCAGCGCCCAACCGGATCATTTCCTGGTCGGCGGAGCCGTGCGCCGCCGCCAGATTCTCGGCGATGTACTCCCGGATCAGCGCCAGGTTCTCCGGCCCGCTCAACGCCGGATCGGCCATCGCATGCTCGCGCTGCGCCGCTCCGTTCACCCACGCCGAATGGACCGTCTTGCCCGGCCCGGCGTACGGAACGGTCAGCCCGGTGTTGGCGAAGTTCCTGATCAGCCCGGCGCCGTATACCCGGTCCTTGAGCGCCTGCGCCTTGTCCAGTGCCCGCGCGTACTCGGCCCGGCTGAGGCCCATGATCCGGCCGTCGGGCCCGGACAGGTGGGCGTACAACCGGCTCACCGCCGCCGTGGTGACCTCGCTGTGGCCGTGCCAGTGTCCGTCGCCGTGCTGCTTCATCCGTCCTCCCAGGCAAGCCGTGCGATCAGGGTCTCACCAGTTGGGGGCGGTGGCGTTGTCAACCTGGAACCCGACCTTCGCGTCTCTGTTGTGTGGCACAACCGGCCGTGGTGTTCGATGAGTGCGTGACGCATGAGTCCTCGTGGGATGCAGACGAGGCGTTGACGGCTGTCTACACGGCGCATTACACGTCGTTGGTCCGCCTCGGCGCCCTACTGCTGCGCGACACCGGTTCGGCGGAGGAGATCGTGCAGGACGCCTTCGTGGCGATGCACGGGCGCTGGAACCGGCTCCGCGACCCGCACAAGGCGCTGGCCTACCTGCGGACCGCAGTGGTCAACCGCTGCCGCTCGCGGCAACGGCACCTGGTGGTCGTCGACAAGCACCTGCCCAAGTCCCTGCCGGACGAACCGAGCGCGGAGCAGGCCGCCCTGCGTACCGCCGAGACCGATCGGGTGATCGAGGCGATGCGCAGCCTGCCCGAGAAGCAACGCACCGTCATGGTGCTGCGGTACTACGGTGACCTGTCCGAGGCGGAGATCGCCGACACGATGGGGATCAGCCGCGGATCCGTGAAGAGCCACGCCGCGCGGGCGACCAAGTCGCTGCGCCAGGTCCTGGAGCAAAGCGCATGAACAACCACGGGGAAGACCCTTTCGACGAGCTGATGCGGCGAAGTCTGGCCGAGGAGGCCGACCGGATCGAGCCCACCGACAGCTTGCACGAGATCCAGGCCCGGGTCCGGACCCAGCGCGCACCGGTCAGCCGGCGCCCCTGGGTCATCACCGCGGGCGCGGCAGTGCTCGGTACGGCGGCGGCGATCGGCGCGTTCGCAGTACTGAACGACAACACCAAGACGGCCGACCAGCCCAGCATCGCCGGCGGCCCGGACACCACCAACAGCGCCTCGGCCGACCCGAGCACCGCACCCACGCTGCCTGCCTCCTCCAAGCCCGCCCCCACCAAGGCAGCCACCCTGGCGCCGACCGTCGCCCCGTCGGACAAGCCTCGGGCGCGCCAGGAGCCTGAGGTCAAGCAGAAGGCCGTGCCGATCTACTGGCTCGGCAAGGTCGTCGGCAACACCAACGGCCCGGACTACCGCCTGTACCGCACCTGGCAGTCGATCAACGGCCGCCCGGCCGAGGAAGCCCTCCGGCTGATGACCATGTCGAAGGTCGCCGGCGACCCCGACTACACCTCGCCCTGGGACGGCGCCGCGGTCAACTCGGTCCGCTACACCGACGACCTGATCACGGTCGACTTCAAGCAACTCCCGACCGCCACCCTGGAACCCGACGTCGCCGACATGGCCGCCCAGCAGCTCGTCTACACCGTTCAAGGCGTGCTCCGTCAGTCCAGCACGCCGGTCCAGATCACCGAGGACGGCCGCTCCCCGGCCAAGCTGTTCGGCGTCGTCGACACCACCGAGCCGCTCAACCGCGCGCAGGCCCTCAACGTCCAGGCGATGGTCTGGATCGAGACCCCGGCGAACAACCAGACGGTCAAGCAATCCTTCAAGGTCACCGGCACCGCCGCGGCGTACGAAGCACAGGTGGACTGGCAGGCCACCAACCTGAAGACCAAGGAAATCGTGAAGAACTACGCCAAGACCGCCGAGGGCCAGAAGTTCTCCCCCTACGTCTTCGTTCCCAAGCTCGGCTCAGGCGAATGGCTGATCGAGGTCTACCTGACCTCCCCCGAGGACGGGCGCATCACCGATACCGACTCGAAGACGATCTACGTCAAGTAGGACGTGAAGGTGAAGAGGCGCTCGGGTGCGGCTGGGGCCGTCGGACCGAGGTAGCGGTTGGTGCCGACGGACCAGGCGACGCCGTCCGGGGCATCGAAGGCGAGCTCTTCGAAGCCCGCTTCGGTGAACCAGGCCCGGATGTCCTGGCGGATGTCGGGGGCGTGGCGGCCTCGGGTCCAGATGACTGTGGCGCCTGGGGTGCAGAAGGCGGGGAGGGCGCGGACTGTGGCCTCGGTGTCGGCGGGGGTGATGTTGCCGAAGACGCCGCAGAAGAGGACCAGATCGGCCGGTACTGCGCCCGCGTAGCTCTCGCTTGCTCCGGCGTCGGCCTCTACGACCTCGATGCCGGTGAGGCCGTTCGCTGCGGCGGCGGTGCGGGCCGTTTCGGCCAGGCGCGGGTCCAGCTCGACCAGGCGGCCTGTTACCCGGTCGCGTGTGGGGTAGGTGGCGAGGACCTCGATCAGGTCGCGGCCCTGGCCGGCGCAGGCGCTGATCACGCGGATCGGGCCGTCGGAGTGCGCGTCCAGGTGGGTGCGGATGGACCGTTGGACCGAACGGAGGCGGCCGCTCAGGTCAGAGGACTCGTCGTCGTAGTCCTGGTGCCATTCGAGCCAGTCCATGACCGATCAACTCCAGCGGGAGCGGGCGAGTAGGGCGGCTGCGGCTGCGACGCCGGCTGTCGAAGTACGGAGCACTGTGTCGCCGAGGCGGACCGGGGTCGCCGCGAATGCCTCCAACTCGGCGGGGGCAATGCCGCCTTCCGGGCCGACGACGATGACGATGTCGCCAGCCGTGGGCAGCTCCAGGGAAGCCATCGGAGTGGTGGCTTCTTCGTGGAGTACTACGGACAGGGCCGCGTCCGCCAGGAGTTTGGCCACCTCGGGGGTGGACGCGATGGGGGCCACCTCGCAGAACCAGGAGCGGCGGGACTGTTTGCTGGACTCGAAGGCCCAGGACTGCCATTTCGTCAGCGTCTTGGCGACCCGCTCGGGGTTGGCGCGGAACTGGCTGCGATCCGCGTTCCACGGGACGATCAGGTCGACCCCGACCTCGGTGAGCATCTCGACCGCGAGCTCGGCCCGCTCCCCCTTCGGCAGCGCCTGTACTACGACCAGCCGCGGGCTCGACGGCTCGACCTCACCACGCTGGTCGACCGCAACGGTGAGCCCGGTCTTGGAGGCAGCCGTGACGGCACCCTCGGCGAACGAGCCCCGGCCGTCGGTCAGCCGGATTCGCTCGCCCCGGCCGATTCGGCGTACGACAGCCGCGTGACGACCCTCGGCCCCGTCTAGTACCAGCTCGGGGCCGTCCAGGTCAGGCAGGTAGAAGACCGCGAGTCCCATCGCCCGGCAGCCTAAGTCGTTTTCAATGCGCGCCGAAGGCGTCGCGCAGGCGCCCGAAGACACCCTTGTGCGCCGCCTGGACATGACCCTGCGGCCGCTCCTCGCCCCGTGCTGCCGCGATCTGCTGCAGCAACGCCTTCTGCGCGTCGTCCAGCTTGGTCGGCGTCTCGACGATCACCTGCACGATCAGGTCACCGCGCCCCGCGTGCCGCAACCTCGGTACGCCGCGAGCGGTCAGCGTCATCGCCGTCCCGGACTGCGTGCCCGCCCGGATCTCCAGCGGGGTCGTCTCGCCCTCGAGCGTCGGCAGGTCGATCGTCGTACCGAGCGCCGCGGCCGTCATCGGCAGCGTCACCGTGCAGTGCAGGTCGTCACCGCTGCGGGTGAAGATCTCGTGCTGCTCGACCTCGATCTCGACGTACAGGTCGCCGGCGGGGCCGCCACCAGGGCCGACCTCGCCCTGGCCGGTCAGCTGCACCCGGGTCCCGCTGTCGACGCCACCGGGGATCTTGACGGTGACGGTACGACGCGAGCGGACCCGGCCGTCGCCGGCGCACTCGACGCACGGGTTCGGGATGGTCGTACCGAAGCCGCGGCAGTTCGGGCACGGCCGCATGGTCCGGACCTCGCCGAGGAACGAGCGCTGGGTGTGGGTGACCTCGCCGCGACCGTGGCAGATCTCGCAGGTGACCGGCTCGGAGCCAGCAGCAGCGCCGGAGCCAGAGCAGGTCGGGCACAGTACGGCCGTGTCGACCTTCAGCTCACGCGTCGTGCCGAAGGCCGCCTCGGCCAGATCGATCCGCAGCGGGATCAGGGCGTCCTGGCCCCGCCGGGTGCGTGGCCGCGGCCCGCGGGTCGCCCCGCCGGTCTGGCCGAAGAAGGCGTCCATGATGTCGGTGAAGGTGAACGCCTGGCCGAAGCCGGCGCCCCCGGCCGCGCCGGGACCGCTCGCGAACGGGTCACCACCGAGATCGTGGACCTGCTTCTTCTGCGGGTCGCTGAGCACCTGGAAGGCGCGGCCGATCTCCTGGAACTTGTGGTGCGCGTCCTCGGAGTCGTTCACGTCCGGGTGGTACTGGCGGGCCAGCTTGCGGTAGGCCTTCTTGATCTCGTCCTGTGTCGCGTCGCGACTGACGCCCAGGACGGCGTAGTAATCGGTGCTCATACTCCAGACCACTTGGTAGGCAGTGTTCGGTGAGTTCTTTCGTGGTGCTTCACGAGTCGGCCAGGATCTGGCTGACGTAGCGCGCGACGGCGCGGACTGCGCCCATCGTGCTCGGATAGTCCATGTGGGTCGGGCCGACGATGCCGAGAGTGGCCAGCGCCTCCGACTTGGAGCCGTAGCCGGTGGCGACGACCGAGGTGGTGGCAAGTCCTTCGTACGGGTTCTCGTGGCCGATCCGGACCGTCAGCGTCTGCGGGCTGGTTGCCTCGCCGAGCAGCTTGAGCAGGATCACGTGCTCCTCGAGCGCCTCCAGCACCGGCTTCACGTTGCGCTCGAAGTCGTCGCCGTAGCGGGTCAGGTTGGCCGCGCCGCCGACCGCGATGCGCTGCTCACCCTCGACCGTGAAGGCCTCGAGCAGACTGGTCACGATGGCGGCCACCAGCGGCCGGTCCGTCGGCGCGAAGGTCTCGGTGACGCTGGCCAGCGAGGTCGCCGCGTCGGTCAGCCGCTGGCCGGTCAGCGCCGTGTTCAGCCGGGAGCGCAGGTCGGCGATCAGTTGCTCGTCGACGTCGTCGTGGGTCTCGACGATCCGCTGCTCGACCCGGCCGGTACTGGTGATCAGCACCAGCAGCAGCCGCCGCGGCGTCATCGTGACCACCTCGACGTGCCGCACGCTCGACCGGCTCAGGGTCGGGTACTGCACGATCGCGACCTGCCGGGTGATCTGCGCGAGCAGCCGGACGGTACGCCGGACTACGTCGTCCAGGTCGACCGCGCCGACCAGGAAGGACGAGATCGCCTTCTTCTCGGCCGGCGACAGCGACTTGACCGTGCTCAGCTTGTCAACGAACAGCCGGTAGCCGGCATCGGTCGGGATCCGGCCCGCGCTGGTGTGCGGCTGGGTGATGTACCCCTCCTCCTCCAGCGCGGCCATGTCGTTGCGGACCGTCGCCGGGGAGACGCCGAGATTGTGCCGGTCGACGAGCGTCTTCGAGCCGACCGGCTCGTGGGTGGCCACGTAGTCCTCGACGATGGCCCGGAGCACGTCCAGTTTGCGGTCGTCCAGCACGCGCACCACCCCTCTCACGTCGGCCCCTCGGGTTGGCACTCCCGAGATTCGAGTGCCAGTCTACCGAGCCACCGCAGCACCTACCGACGCGTAACGGCGTGGGGCAGGTCTCAGGCGGATTCCGGGGACGCTCCCAAAGGTACGGCGGCAGGCCGCTCGACCGTACTCGCCACGTCCACCGACTGGTCCTGAACTGCCGACTCGAGCAGCGACTCCATCACGTCGAGCACGTGGTAGGCCAGTACTCCGTTGGCCCGGTGCGGCTCGTCGTTGCGCAATGCGCGAGCCATGTCGGCCACACCGACGCCGCGGCCGGCACCGGCGTACCCACCGGCTACAGGGAGTGCCGTCCAGTCACGGTTGGTGGCAGTGGCGATCTCCACCGTGCCGTCGAAGCCGTTGGGGTCCGGTACGGACAGACTGCCCTCGGTGCCGTAGATCTCGATCCGTGGCAGCCGCGCGGCCCACACGTCGAAGCTCATCAGGACAGTGGTGAGCGCACCCGACTCGTGCTCCAGTACGCCGGTCACATGCGTCGGTACGTCGACAGGGAACGCCTCCCCCGCCCGCGGCCCGGTATGGACCTTGCGCTCCTCCTGCGAGCGACCAGCGCGACCCGTGACTCGCTTCACCGGCCCAAGCAGCGTGACGAGGCTGGTGATGTAATACGGGCCCATGTCGAGCAGTGGGCCGCCACCTGGTTGGTAGTAGAACTCGGGAGCCGGGTGCCACAACTCATGGCCGGGCGTGACGAAGTAAGCCGTCGCAGCCGTCGGTACGCCGATGTCGCCACGGTCGAGCGCGACGCGGGCAGTCTGCGTGCCGGTGCCGAGCACTGTGTCGGGGGCGCAGCCGATGCGGAGGTTGTTGGCCGCTGCGAGCTTGAGCAGGGGCTCTGCCTCGGCACGGTCGACGGCCAGGGGCTTCTCGCCGTACACGTGCTTGCCGGCCTGCAGCGCAGCCTGGTGGACCGGGGCGTGCGCGGCCGGGATGGTCAGGTTGAGGACGATGTCGACCTCGGGGTCGGCGAACAGGTCCTCGGACGTCAGCGCGCGGATGCCCGGGTTCTGGTCGGCGATCGTCTGCGCCCTGGAGAGGTCGAGGTCCGCGACGGCCACCACCTGTACGCCGGGCAGCTTGGCGAGGTGCTCGAGGTAAGTACCGCTGATGACACCGGTGCCGACGATGCCGACCTTGCTCACTTGCTCGCCCACAGCAGGCCCCTCTCGATGATCGTGCGGACCTCTGGCGTGTCGAGGTCGGCGACGGTGTGGCCCGGCGTGCAGACGAAGACCTTGCCCTCGCCCCAGGTGCGGGTCCAGACGGCCGGCATCGTCGCGCCGTCGATCCACGGGAAGTCCGGGTGCGCCCGGAAGGTGGTGGTGGCGAGCACGTTGTTGGTGGGGTCGGCGTGCACGTAGTACTGCTCGGTGCGCAGGTCGAAGTGCGTCAGACCCTCGACGATCGGGTCGTCATTGACGATCTCGATCCGGTGGTCGACCGCTCCGCCGGGGTGCGAGACGAACTGGCCGCCGGTGATGAAGCTGTAGTCGCTGTTGCTGCGGAACGAGTCGATGATGCCGCCGTGCCAGCCGGCCAGGCCGGTGCCGGCCCGGACCGCGGTCTCCAGGCCCTTGACCTGCTCGGCGGTGATCTCGCTCATGGTGATGCACTGCAGCACCAGATCGACACCGGCCAGGTCGAGGTAGCTCTCGGTGGTGTCCGAGACCGTCACCTCGAAGTCGTTCTCCTTCAGGAAGGGGATGAACAGCTCAGTCGCCTCGACCGGGACATGCCCTTCCCAGCCGCCCCGGACCACCAGTGCCCGTCGTGTCGTCACGCCGCCGCCCTTCATAAGGTTCATCGGTGTAGAGATCGGATGAATCGGTTCAGCTCTGCGACCTTAGGCGGCTGATCGGGGGCCTTCAACCCCCATCCCGGCGGCTGGATAGGCACTAGGGTCGACCACCATGGGATGGAAGTTCTGGAAGAGCGAGCCGAACCCGATGGATCCGCAGCAACTGCTGAACCAGGCGCACTCTGCCGCGCGGTTGCAGGACGCGCCGCGGCCGCAGGACGCCGGGAGCTTCGTGCTGCCGGTCGAGGACGTGTTCTCGATCACCGGGCGCGGGACAGTGGTGACCGGCCGGATCACCGCGGGAACGGTGACGGTCGGCGATCAGGTGCTGATCATGCGGGCCGGGCAGCAGGTGGCGATGACCCGTGTCACCGGCGTCGAGGCGTTCCGCAAGATCCTCACGACCGCGAGCGCCGGCGAGAACGTCGGGCTGCTGCTCGACGGCATCGACAAGAGTCAGGTACTGGCAGGCGACGTCATCTCGCGCTGACCCCTCCGGTTAGGGTCGTCGGCATGAGTACGTGGGTGGAGTTGGCCGACCGCACCTGGGTCCGGCGGTACGAGAAGTACGACGTGAACATCGGGCTGGTCGTCGGCAGTGAGGGTGCGCTGGTGATCGACACGCGGGGCACTCCCGCCGAGGGCGAGGAGTTGCTCGGCCACATCCGCGAGGTCACCGACGCGCCGATCCGCTGGGTCGTCAACACGCACGCGCACTTCGACCACGTCTTCGGCAACCCCGCCTTCAAGGACGCCACGAGTTACGCGCAGGAGAACACGGCTGCCGCCGTCGCGGAGACCGTTGCCATCGACAACACCTTCGCCGTGGCCAAGGTGATCGAGCTGGGTGACCGGCGGGTCGAGGTGCTGCACCTGGGGAACGGGCACACGGACGGCGATGTGGTGGTCGTCGTACCGGATGTGGATGTCTTCTTCGCCGGTGACCTGATCGAGGAGTCGGCGCCGCCGTCGTACGGGGAGGACTCGTACCCGCTGGAGTGGGCCGACACCGTCGACCGGCTGATCGGGCTGCTGTCCGCGACGGCCAAGGTCGTACCGGGGCATGGCGCGGTGGTCGATGCCGAGTTCGTCCGCGACCAGAACGGCGACATCGGCACGGTCGCCAACACCATCTCCGGCCTCCACCACAACGGCACCTCGCTCGACGACGCCCTCGCCCACACCGACGACTGGCCCTGGCCGCAGGCACACCTCGAGCAGGCGGTACGCCGCGGCTACGCCGCCCTCGGAGCACCCCGCCGCCCGACTCTGCCGTTGCTGGGCCTCGCCAAAGACGAGTAAGGACGGCCACCGTCGGCGACGACGGTGACGCTGTGTTGTTATGCGTTGACAGGACGTCCGCGATCCCGCACGTTGGTCCGAAACACGACTGCGGACGAGGTGGCGACGATGGCGCATGCGGCCCCGGCTTCTCCTGACCAGATCACTCATCCGGACGGGCGGGTGGAGCTGTCCGACCCGTCCGCAATAGCCGACAGCCGGTACGGGAACGCGGAGCTGGCGCCCACCCGGTTACCCGAGCGCCACTGGACGACGTACAACTACGCCGCACTGTGGATGGGGATGGCGCACAACATCCCCAGCTACCTGCTCGCGGCCGGGCTGGTCGCGCTCGGGATGAACTGGCTGCAGGCGTTCCTGACGATCACGCTCGGGAACCTGATTGTGCTCGTCCCGTTGCTGCTGAACAGTCATGCGGGCACGAAGTACGGGATCCCGTTCCCGGTCTTCGCGCGCGCCTTCTACGGCGTGCGCGGGGCGAACTTCCCGGCGCTGCTGCGGGCGTTCGTCGCGTGCGGCTGGTTCGGCATCCAGACCTGGATCGGCGGCCAGGCGATCTACGTGATCGTCGGCGAGCTGGCCGGATCCGGATGGTCGAATGCAGGCGTCATCGGCGGCCATCCGTGGACGATGTGGCTGAGCTTCTTCTTTTTCTGGGCGCTGCAGATGGTGCTGATCTGGCGCGGTATCGAGGCGCTGCGGCGGTTCGAGAACTGGGCCGCGCCGCTGGTCACGCTGGCCTTCCTGGCGCTGATGATCACCGTGCTGGTCAAGGCCGGCGGCTTCGGCCCGATCCTGTCGCAGCCGTCCAAGCTCGGCTGGGACGCCGACTTCTGGAAGATCTTCGCACCGTCGCTGATGGGCATGATCGCGTTCTGGGCGACGCTGTCGCTGAACATGCCCGACTTCACCCGGTTCGGCAAAGGCCAGCGCCAGCAGGTGATCGGGCAGATCATCGGGCTGCCGACGACGATGTCGTTCATCGCGCTGGTCTCGATCATCACCACCTCCGGCACCGTGATCGTCTACGGCTCGGCGATCTGGGACCCGGTCGAGCTGACCCGCCGGTTCGAGAACCCGGTGGTGGTCACGGTCGGCCTGGTGATGGCGATCCTGGCGACGATGTCGTGCAACGTCGCGGCGAACGTGGTCAGCCCGTCGTACGACTTCGCCAACGCGCTGCCACGCTGGCTGAACTTCCGTACCGCCGGCCTGCTGACCGGCGTGATCGGCATCGTGATCCAGCCCTGGCGGCTGATCTCGGACCCGTCGATCTACATCTTCGTCTGGCTGTCCTTCTACGGCGGCCTGCTCGCGTCGGTGGCCGGCGTGCTGATCGCGGGCTACTGGTTCGTCGACCGCACCAACCTCTTCCTCGCCGACCTGTACCTCGCAGGAGGCCGGTACTGGTACGCCGCCGGCTGGAACTGGCGAGCCGTCGTCGCCACCCTCGTCGGCTCCCTGCTGGCCGTTGGCGGCGCCTACTCCAACCCGGGCGCCGGGCCGTTCCCGGCAGACGGCCTGATCCCGTTCCTCAAGCCGCTCTACGACTACTCGTGGATCGTGGGCCTGGTCGCCGGCTTCCTCGTCTACCTCCTGCTGACGATCCTCTCCCCCATCCGCCACCCCGCCCCGACCCACGCGATCGAAAGCTACTGAGGTCACGGCCATCTCGCGAGCGATGACCTATCTTCGTTCGCGAGATGGCTATCAGCGAGCTCGACCTCAGACGTTTCCTGGTGGACCGGGTCGCCCGGGCCTGCGAGCTGTCGGCGGCGGAGGTCGACCCTGACCGGCTGCTGGAGCAGTACGGCATCGCGTCTCGGGACGCGGTCGCGGCCACTGGTGAGCTCGAGGAAGTTCTCGGGCGGCGCCTGGAGCCGACGTCGGTTTGGCGCTATCCGACCATCAACCAATTGGTCCGCGGTCTGCTCAACTCGGACCAGCCTGATGGCGTTGCTCTTAGCCCGCCGGAGATTTTGTCCGGTGCCGAGATCGCTGTCATCGGGGTGGCGCGGCGGCTGCTTGAGTCGGCCGCGACCGGGCAGACGTTGCGGGAGGTGACCTGGGAGGCGCTCGAACACGCCGGTATCTCGCCGCACGACGTCGATGGCATCCCGCTCCCGGAGGCGATGGCGCGCTTGCGTACCGGTGTTGGGGAGTTGGCGGTCGCAGTCCTGGACGGTCCGGGGTGCCGGGTAGTCGTCCTCAAGCGCCTCGCCGACGCCGAGCGCGATCTCGACCAAGTACTTGCCTTGTGCACCGATCCCGAGGGCGACGCCGACGGCGACTTCTTCGAAGCAGTACTGACTGCTGACCACGGACTCACACCCGACCTCATCCCCTTTCCGGTCGGTGCGACCATCTCCTGCCCCGAAGCGGTCGTACGCCGAGCCCGCCCCGCCGCCCGCACTCCGTCCACCGGCCCGACCCGCTTGCTGCTGTCGGACACCTCACTCGACGGAATCCGCGCCTACGCCGGCCAACTCGCCGACCACCTCCGAACCAACTCCGGCAACAGCACCGCCGACGTAGCCCACACCCTCGCCCGCCGCCTCGGCCGAGGCCCCCTCCGAGCAACCGTCACCGGCCGCCAACGCCCCGACCTAACCGCCGCCCTCACAGCCCTAGCCCAAGGCAACCCCCACCCCGGCAACTTCGCCGGCGAAGCAAGCAGCACCCCACCGCAACCGGTATGGGTCTTCCCCAGCCAGCCGCTGGGACCACTCGGCGCCGGGCTCGGGCTGACGCCGGTTGCCGGGGTTGGGGCGGGGATAGCCGCTCCCTCCCGCCCGCGGGAGTCGGCTGGGTTGCGGGAGTTGGCTGAGAGCGTGCCTGGGTTTGTCGGGGTGATTGCTGAGCTTGATCCGTTGATGGTTTGGGCTGCCGGTGTCTCACTGCGGGAAGCCGTGCGGGAGGACGTGGTGGCGGCTGGGGATGAGTTGCCGGTGGGGTTTGCGGTGCAGGTGGCGTTGGCGTTGGCTTGGCGGGAGTACGGGGTGGTGCCAGCGGCGATTGTGGCTGAGGGGAGCGGGGAGGTTGCGGCGGCGGTGGTTGCGGGTGTGCTGACCGCGACCGAGGGGGCTCGGGTGATTGCGGCGCTGGCTCGGACGCCGGATCAGCTTGGGCCGATGCTTGCCGATCTGGCGCCGGCGGAGGTGCGGGTGCCGTTCTACTCCGCGACGTCCACCGATGCCGCACCGTTCGGTGCGGAGTACTGGATTGCTGGGCGGAAGCCGAGTACTTCAGTTGATGCGCTGCTCGACCGCGCGGCCGATGACGGACACCAGCTGTCGATCGAGTTGACGGCTGACGCGCTCGCCTTCCATACCCAGCTCGCGATGCTCGAAGTACTCGGCCTGCCGATCATCCCGCCACCGGGTCGCGTCACCGACGTACCGGTTGCTCCCTGGCCGGGGTCATGACGACGATCGTCGACCTGGTGGTGCGGTGGGCCGAGGAGAAGGCCGACCAGCCTGCCTACACGTACGTCGACTACCGCGCCGACTCGCGGACGACGCTGACCTGGGGCGAGATCGACGCTCGCGCCCGCGCCGTCGCCGCGGCTATCCGTCAATGCGCAGCGCCGGGCGATCGGGTCGCGATCCTCGCACCGCAAGGACTCGACTATCTCGTGGCGGTGCTCGGATCCTGCTATGCGCGGACGATTGCGGTGCCGCTGTTCCCGCCGGATCTGCCCGGGCATCGCGCGCGGCTGGACGGCGTACTGGCCGACAGCTCACCGGTCTGCGCGCTCACCACCTCGACCGCGCTCGAAGGCTCGCCGTCGATGCCGCGGGCGATGCCGCCGTCGATGCCGCCCTCGATGCCGCCCTCGATCCCGCGGAGCGTCGAAGGACTTCCCGTGATCGCTGTCGATCAGGTCGAGCCAGCCAGCTGGGAGCTGGAGCCGATCGATCCTGATGAGCTTGCGTATCTCCAGTACACGTCCGGTTCGACGGGCTCGCCGTCCGGCGTGATGGTGTCGCACGCCAACCTGGTCGCCAACATCGGCCAGCTGATCGAGGCGTTCGCGTTCGAACCGGGGCGGTCGATGACGGTCAGCTGGCTGCCGTTGTTCCACGACATGGGGTTGATGCTGGCGTTCGGCGTACCGATCCTGCACGGTGACCGGTCGGCGTTCACCGATCCAGTCGCGTTCCTGATGCGCCCGGCGCGCTGGTTCCAACTGGCCGACGAAGCAATGGACGTCTACACCGCCGCACCCAACTTCGCGTACGACCACTGCGTCCAAAGGATCACGGACAAGTCCAAGCTCGACCTGTCCCGCTACAAAGCCTTCCTCAACGGCGCCGAACCGATCCGCCCGGCAACCCTCACCGCCTTCACCGAAGCCTTCCGCGACCACGGCTTCAACCCCACCGCCCACGTACCGGCGTACGGCCTCGCCGAAGCCGTCGTCTTCGTCGCCAGCGCCCCAGTCGACGCCCTCCCCACCATCACCACCTTCGATCACAACGACCTGGTCTCGGTAGGCCCACCCCGCGGCCAGACCGTCGTGATCGCCGACCCGGCGGGCAGCCCGATGCCCCCAGGCCGCATCGGCGAGATCTGCGTCAAAGGCCCCAACGTCACCCGCGGCTACTGGGAAGACCCCACCCGTACCGCGGAAGTCTTCAACACCACCCTCACCGACGGCACCGGCCCCTGGCTCCGTACCGGCGACCTAGGCACCCTCCACAACGGCGAGCTCTACATCACCGGCCGCCTCAAGGACGTCATCATCATCGACGGCCGCAACCACCACCCCCAAGACCTCGAAGCCACCATCCACGCCACCCACCCCACCCTCAAGCCGGGCCGGGTAGCCGCCTTCTCAATCCCCTCGGACAACTCCGAACACCTGATCATCGTCGTCGAGCACACCACCCCCGACGACCCCACCGACACCATCCGCGCCGCCATCAACCACCACCACAACCTCCACGTCCACCAGGTCGTCCTCGCCCCTCGCGGCACCATCCACAAAACCTCCAGCGGCAAACTCGCCCGCCACCCAACCCGCACCTGGTACCTGAGGCAGCACCTCGCCTAGCGGCGCCGGGGGCGGGGTTGCTGATGGTGAGGGACTCTGGATCGCGTCGCCGGGCTGCTTGAGCGTCCTAGTCACGGAGCCGCTGACAAGACCGGCAACAATCGACAGGATCACCACCAACGCCCGGCGGACCCGTGTTGAGGCCCCGGATGGGCACAGCCGATCCCGATGGGTGGGGCACCACCCCGGCTGCGGCCTTGCTTGCCGGCCAGTGGCAGGTTTTCGGGTCGCTGGCGTCAAGCATCACGCCAGCGGCACCAAAACCCGCCAGCCGAGCCGGCAACACCAGGCTGAACCGGTTTGGGGAGGGATTTCCCCGGTGCCGGGGAGCCAATTGTGCCGATTCGGGGGTAGGACCCTCCCCAAGTCCCTTGTCCCGAAGGGAATTCACCCCTGGGTGTCGGATCGTGGTGTGTGGTTGATGGGGAAGGGGGTGTTGAGCGCCTACGGTTGGGGGGTGGCTGATCGGTATGGGCGGGATGTGCTGGCAGGGGATTGGCGGAAGCCCAAGAACGGGCGGACCGTCGATCTGGTGATCGAGAAGGGGCTGGTGGTCGAGGAACCCAGTTCCGGGTACGTCGGGGCGGTGGTGCGGTGGGAGCACGGCGTGGTCGATCTCGAGGATCGGCACGGCAAGATCAAGACGTACCCGCTCGGGCCGGGGTTCTGGGTGGACGGCAAGCCGGTCAACCTGGTGGCGCCGAAGAAGGCCGCGCCGGCCAAGAAGACGCACACGGCGTCCGGGTCGGTGGCGGTGTCGAACGTGCGGGCCAAGGTCGCGCGCGCCAGCCGGATCTACGTCGAGGGTCGGCACGACGCCGAGCTGGTCGAGCGGGTCTGGGGTGACGACCTGCGGATCGAGAGCGTCGTCGTCGAGTACATGGAAGGCATCGACGATCTGCCGGCCATCGTCAGCCGCTTCCGGCCCGGGCCCGGGCGGCGGCTCGGCGTGCTGGTCGACCACCTGGTCGAAGGCTCGAAGGAGTCGAAGATCGCCGCCGAGATCAACAACCGGGACGTCCTGGTCGTCGGGCACCCGTACATCGACATCTGGGAAGCGATCAAGCCGTCCTCGGTCGGCATCGCCGCCTGGCCGAAAATCCCGCGCGGTCAGGAGTGGAAGAAAGGCGTGCTGGAGACCTTCGGCTGGCCGGCCACCGACCAGGCCGACGTCGCCGCCGCCTGGAAGCACATCCTGTCCAAGGTCCGCAGCTACGCCGACCTGGAGCCGGAACTGCTCGGCCGGGTCGAGGAGCTCATCGATTTCGTGACGCAGGACTGATCGCCGGCACCCGTTCCTCGATCCACCCCCGGATCTTTCGTCGCAGCCGGCGAATCAAGAGCGACCCCACGAAGAGCGCCACTCCAACAGTCAGCAAGACCCCAGCCAGTACGCCCGCCACCACCCGGATCGCCGCCAGATCGACCACACCAGCCGCGACCAGCAACAGCACCGCGGCACCGACCAAGGCCACCGGCAACCACCGCTGGAAGATCAGCGGCCGTCGCGCCGGCGTCAGCTCCGGGTGCTTCACCAGCCGGTGCCACAAACTGAACCGGGCCGGCTCCGTGAACCACCGGGCGACCTGCAGCAACCACGTATCCGGCTTGTACTTCCGTCCCGCCATCGACTTGATCCAGTGCCCGACCGCCGGCCCGAGCCCGCCCGACACCTCGACCATCCGGTCGGCCAGTCCCCTGGTCGTCTCGATGCCCTCCCGAGTGGTGTTGAGCTCGTTCCGCATCGTCGTGAGCGCGGCCAGCCCAGTGTCGACCGGGAAGTCGTTGGCCAGCCGCTGGACCCGCTCGGCGACATCGTCCAGCTCCCACTCCTCGGCCTCCAGTACCAGCCGCTGGGTCTCGCGGATCCAGTCCGGCTCAGCACCGAGCATCGCCCCGAGATGCGCCACACAGTGCAGCCGGCCCATCAGCCAATCCCAGCGCCGCCAGTCGGCCGCCCCGAAGGCGCCGAAATGGCCGACCTGAGACCCGTACAGGATCCGTTCCTTGAGGTCGTTGGCGATCGACCCGGCCGGCAACGAGTCGAGCAGCATGAGCGGGATGTCCGGTCCGAGCCGCAGGAACTGGAACGGCGCGCTGCGCTGCTGTGGCGTCCGAGCCGACGTGCAGCGCGAGACGATCTCGACCTCGAGCGCCGTCTCGACGACCTCGTCACCGACGACAGCGATCAGCTCCGCGAACTCGTCCCCCAGCGCCCGCTGCACCTGCAACGACTCGAAGATGTCGTTCAGCGCGACCGCGACCGCCTCGGCTCCCCCGGCCGGCTGCAGATCCAGATCCGCCTCGGCAAGCTCGTCGGACAACGCGTCACGAACAGCCTGTACTTTCTGCAGGCTGTCGCTCGTCGCCTTCAACCGGCGCTCGAGGTCCGCGCGTTGCTCGCGCGGAGCGTTGTCGATCTTGGTCCGCAACGACCGCAACACCAGCCGGACGACCCGCTCGGCCGCGCCGGTTCCCCAAGCCCAGCAGGGGTTCCCAGCGAAATCCTTCACCAGCGGCGCGATCGACCCATCGGGCTCGGGTACCCACGGATGATCGGTGTCGAGGATGTCGTCGATCTGCTCCTCCGACAACGCGGTCGCCGCGTCCAGCACGGTCGACTGGTCGTGTGTCGCGATCGTCACGGCCTCCCAGACGCCACCCGCTGCCCGCCCTCGTGCGTACGCAGGCTGCAGCAATCCGGCCGCCTGCCGCAGCCGGTCCCGCTCGATCTGTTGCTCGATGCAACGATCGAAGAGCCGCTGCGAGTCCGACCAGGACGCGTCGGCCTCGAGCAGCAACCGTTCGAGCTGCTCCACGTCGGACCGGAAATCCACCTCCCGCGGGAACTTCACGGCTGACATCGCCGAGACCCGCCAGTTGGGTTCGTTCGCATCGGCGAGCCGGGTCTCGGCCGCAGTACCGATGCCGGCCGACGGTACGACGTACAGGACGTAGCGGCTGGCTCGTCCGGTGACCGGCCGGCGCGCAACCACGTCGAGCACCGGCCCGAAGGGCGCGTTGTCGAGCACCCCGCCGTCGACCAGCCAGGTCCCCGACTTCGCCTGCGTCGGCTGGACGCGTGGTGGCGCGGCGGCCATCTTCGGCGTCTCCAGTACCGGTCCGAAGGCCGCCGGGAACGACGCCGACGCACGGGCGGCCCGGGCGAGCAGATCCGTGTCCCCCAACCCGTTCTTCGCATTCACCGAGAATTTGCGCTTGGCCCCGTCATAGACAGCTGCCTTCTCGCTGGTGAAGCAGAACAGGTACCGATGATCCGGTACGACGAACTCCTGCCCCGCCGCGTCCTTCGCCTCGAACTGCTGGACCCCCAGCCCGGACGCCGTGACGAACAAGGTGACCGGCTCGGCCGCCGTCGTCTTGCCGGCCTTGGCGACCCCATCGAGCAGACTCTTCAGCTCCTTGAGGAAGTACTTGCCGTCCAGCACCGACGTCGACGCGACCCCGAAGGCAGGCACCAGCTTGCCCACCTCGAGCGACCCGAGCCCGACCCACCGCTGCCGCAGCCACGGCCCTCGCTCGTCATCAGCACCGGGCGGATCGAGCGTCGACCCGTGCGAGACAGCCGTTGCGAGCAACGATCCGTTCAGCCCGCCGGCGCTCGTACCGGCGATGACATCGACCACGACCTTTCGATGCTCACCGCCACGACGGCAGAGCTCGCGCCACCGAGTCGAGAGCTCCTTGTCGTACGACTGTGCCTTCGGTGCCCCGGCCGCACCGGACGCCCGCCGGATCAGGTCCAGCTCGTGCGTGACTCCACCCATCCAGACCGCCAGGCTGACGCCACCGTTGAGCACCAACGCGATCCGGATCTCATGATCGGACATGGATCCCCCCTTGTCTGTTGGTAGATCTACCACGATCGCGACGACCTTCGACAGAGCGAGAAACCACGAACTGTTGTCGCGCAGTGCCCTTGAGCGCATGCTGATGGCAAGGGCCGACTATGGGGGTGGTCGTTGTCATGACCCTTGCACGTTCGCTGATGGCGTTCTGCCTGCTCCTGCTGCTGATCGGCTGTGGCGGCAGCAGCTCTGGCGACGACCCGATCACCATCGAGACCACGGACAGCCCGGCCGCGAGCCAGCCCAGCGAGCCACCAGTGGAGCCCACCGATCCGGAGACGACCCAGCCCACGCAGCAGAAGCCGTCGATCCAGATCGCGTCGGCGCCGATCGGCGGCAACGTCGAGAGCACCCAGACCGGCTACCAATGCGCCGAGGTCAACTGGCTCGGCCGCAACCCGATCCCGGCCGGTACGACGATCCAGGTCGGCTCGCCGCATCTCGAACCAGGCGGCGTCTTCGAACTGGACCAGACCGGCTGCGGCGACAAGACACCACCGTGCGGCAGCGACCTTGTCTGGCAGTCGAACACCTTCAAGCCCTGCTTCGTCGGGGTACGGCAGATCGCCACCGGCAAGGCCGCCCAGCTGATCGTCTCGGCCAGCGCCGAATGCGCGACCGAGGCGGACTGCGCGTCGCTGCAGGGCCAGGTACCGGGCAGTCAGATCTCCTTCTCCCCAGGCCCGCCGAGTGGCTGACGAACAGTCCCAGCTCGAGCGCTGGGTGACCTTCGCGACCCGCATCGTCGCGCCGGTGACGCTGATCAGCGGATTGCTCTTCTACTTCGGCTATGTGTCCGCTCGCGCGCAGTACGAGTACTTCGGGATCGACGTCGACACGATCGGCCTGCGCACCCAGGACTACGTGATGCGCAGCCCGCAGCCCCTGCTCGTCCCGTTGCTCGGCCTCACCTTGCTCGCCGTCGCCGGACTCCTGCTGCACAACGCGATCCAGCCGTCCGCCACAACGGTCCGGCGCGCCAAGGTCGTCACCATCGCGCTCCTGCTCCTCGGCGTCGTCGGGCTTCTCGGCTATCCCCTCCTCGGCCATCTCCCGTACTACGCCCTGGTGGTCCCCGCCGTGATCGGCCTGGCCGCGGCAACACTCGCCTACCTCTCGTACTTCGATCGCAAGGCGGCCGGCCTCACCCCGCAGTACGTGCTCCTGGTGCTCTTGGGCGTCGTCACCACGATCTGCGCCTTCTGGGCGACGGCGACGACAGCGCAGTACTCCGGCCGCGGACTGGCGAAGTCGGACGCACAGAACCTGAAGCAGTTCCCGGTCGTCATCCTCGACACCAAGGAACGGCTGCAGCTGCGCTCACCCGGGATCGAGGAGACGTCGATCCGGACCGGAACCGAGCAGAGCTTCAACTACCGGTACCGCGGGCTGCGGCTGCTCGTGGTCGGGCAGAACCGGCTGTTCCTGGTGCCGCAGCAGTGGAACGCGGCGAACACGACCCTCATCGTACCGCTCGACGGCTCGGTCCGGGTGCAATTCCAGTTCCAGAATGATCCGCCTTAAGCGGAACCGCGCACAATCAGCTCGGTGTCGTAGATCTCCGGGCTGGTCAGGTCAGCACCCGCGAGCTTCGCCAGCAGCATCTCGGCCAGCCGGGCGCCGAGCTTCTCGACCGGCTGGCGCACGGTGGTCAGCATCGGCGTGGTCGTCGTCGCCACGACGGAGTCGTCGAATCCGACCACCGCGACATCCTCGGGCACCCGCTTGCCGAGATGGGAGAGCACGCGCAGGGTCGCCGTGGCCATCAGGTCGTTGGCGACGAAGATCCCGTCGAGGTCAGGATGCTGGTCGAGCAGCCGCAACGTCGCCTGCTCACCACCGTCGGCGGTGAAGTCGCCATAGGCAACCGCCTGCTCGATCCCGGCCTCTTTCATCGCTTCCTGGTACCCGGTGAGGCGGTCGAGGCCGGCCGTCATGTCGAGCGGGCCGGCCACCGTACCGAGCTTGCGGCGTCCCTTGGACAGCAGATACTCGACCGCGGTCCGGGCTCCGGCGACGTTGTCCACGTCGACGCTCGCCACCGGTACTTCGACGCCGAGCGGCCGGGCGCTGAACACGATCGGCAGCGGCAGCTGGGCGAGTTCCTGCAGCACGTTGTCGCGACCGTGGTGGCTGACGATGATCGCGCCGTCCACGTGCCCGCCGCGCAGGTACCGCAGCAGGCGTTGGTCGTCACCCTCGGCGGGCTCGATCAGCAGCACGAGCTGCGACGAGGTCGGTGCCAGCGTCATGCTGATCCCGCGCAGGATGCCGGCGAAGAACGGGTCCGAGAAGACCCGGCTGTCCGGCTCGGGGACCACCAGCGCGACCGAGTCCGTCCGGCGCGTCACCAGCGCGCGGGCCGCCCGGTTCGGCACGTAGCCGAGCTCGCCGATCGCGCGCTCCACCGCCGCCACCGTCTCCGGCAGTACCTTCGGCGATCCGTTCACCACCCGGGACACGGTCGCGCGCGAGACTCCTGCCAGCGCAGCCACCTGCTCCAGCGTCGGAGACCCACTGCCCAGACCCTGCATCGACTACGGACCTCCCCCGGCTGATTCTGACCTTGCCACCGTAGTACCAATCGGGGCCTGGCCGCCGGAAACACCGCCGTAACGGCCGGGGCAGGTCTGCGGATCCGGCCTACCCGCCCTTGCGGGTGTTGGCCGCCTTGTCCGCCTCGCGCAGCGCCTGCTTCCAGGCGTCGTCGGGTTTCTGCTTGCCCTCGTCGACCCGGGTCAGCGCGTCGGAGAAGACCTTGTTGATCTCACCGTCGCGCGGTCCCTTGTGCTGTTTGAGGATCACGTTCTTGGCCCGGTTGATGAAGATCTTGCCGACCGGCGCGTTGTTGAAGTACGCGTTCACCTGGCTCTTCACCTGCGGCGCGTCGTACGCGTCGAGGGTGGAGGGGAACGAGCCGATCTTCTTGAACACCTTGATCTGCTGCTCCGGCGCGGTCAGCCAGGCGGCCAGCTTGGCCGCCTCGGCCGGGTTGGTCGACTGCTTCGGAATGGTCAGGTACGACCCACCCCAGTTGCCACCGCCGCCGGGGAACACGTCGGCGACGTCCCACTTGCCCTTGCCGAAGGTGGCGGCGTTCTCCTGGATCACACCGAGCAGCCAGCCCGGGCAGGCCATCGTGGCGAACGCGTCACTGCGGAAGGACTTCGTCCACGGATCGGTCCAGGCCGGCAGCTTGGCCGACAGACCGTCCTCGTAGCCCTGGACGATCTGGTCCCAGGTCTTCTTCAGCAGCGGGTTCTCGTCACCGAGGTACCGGTCGTTGTTCGAGTAGTAGGCCTCGATCAGCTGGTTGCGCATCGCCTCCCAGGTCAGCACCGAGGTGCTGTACCAGGCCGAGCCCGGCACCTTGGCCTTGAACTTGCGGCCGGTGGCGAAGTACGACGTCCAGTCCGGGAACAGCTTGGCGACGGCCGCCCGGTCGGTCGGCAGACCGGCCTTGGCGAACAGGTCCTTGCGGTAGCAGATCGCCTCCGGGCCGATGTCGGTGCCGTAGCCGATGATCTTGCCGTCGGTGGTGGTCGCGCCCGCGGTCTTCCAGTCCAGCCATCGGTTGGCCAGATCGTTCGCACCGAAGTCACGCAGGTCGACGAACTTGTCGGCCTTGGCCAGGTAGTTGTAGATCCAGCTGACCTCCATCGCCTCGATGTCGGCCAGCCCGGAACCGGCGGCCAGGTTCGTGTCGAGGTTCTTGATGTGCTCGTCGACCGTCTTGGCCTTGCGCGGCGTGATCTTGATGTTCGGGTGCTCGGCCTCGTACTCGCGGTACAGGTCGTCGTAACCGAACTCGTTGAACGTCGCGATGGTCAGTTCGATCTTCGGGCCGTCGTCGCCGGATCCGGAATCCGAGGAGGACTGCTGGTCGCTGCTGCCGCCGCAGGCGGACGCGAGCAGGGCGAGGCTGCAGGCGAGGGCCACTACGGCGCTGCGTTGGCGGGCACTGGGCCGCATGGGAAATGCTCCCTGTTACAGAGGACGGGTTGAGAGCGCTTTCGTTGAGGGAAAGTGGATTGAGTTTCGAGCGTTTCAACTGAATGTGTCAAGGACCACATGGTCACGCTGAGATACCGGAACCACTTCGTCAGTACATAGCCGCGTAAATCGTCACGGTGCGAACCACGCCGGTGACGGATCGCTGTTTTCCTGCCTTTTTCCTGGCAGTTCCGGATTACGGCAACAAGTCACGAACGACGGCGTCGGCCAGCAGCCGACCACGGCGCGTGAGCATCAGCCGGCCGGTTCGCTCGATCAGCAGGTCGTTGCCCACCGCATCCTTCACGGCTTGTCGGCCGGCCTCGTCCAGGACGTCCAGCGGCAGTCCGTCGGCCAGCCGGATCTCGAGCAGGACCCGCTCGACCCGGCGCGTCTCGGCATCCAGGGTCTCTCTCGCGTACGCCGGGCTGTCGCCTGCCGCGAGCCTCTCGGCGTACGCGGTGGGGTGCTTGACGTTCCACCAACGGACTCCGCCGACGTGGCTGTGGGCGCCGGGGCCGATCCCCCACCAGGTGTCGCCACGCCAGTAGAGCTCATTGTGGCGGCAGCGGGCTTCCGGAGTACGGGCCCAGTTCGAGACCTCGTACCAGCCGAGACCGGCGCTGGTGAGCAGGTCGTCGGCGAGCACGTACTTGTCGGCGAGATCGTCGTCATCGGGCATCGGCAGCTCGCCGCGGCGTACCCGGCGGGCGAGCTGGGTGCCGTCCTCCACGATCAGCGCGTAGGCGCTCACGTGGTCCGGCTCGGCCGACAAGGCGGACTCGAGGGATCGGCGCCAGTCGTCGAGCGATTCGCCTGGCGTGCCGTAGATCAGGTCGAGGTTGACGTGCTCGAATCCGGCCGCGGTCGCTTCCTTGGCTGCCTCGAGCGCTCGCCCGGGCGTGTGTTTGCGATCGAGGATCTGAAGCACGTGCGGGGTCGCACTCTGCATGCCGAACGAGACGCGGTTGAAGCCCGCCTCGCGGATCGCGGCCAGGTACGCCGGATCGACGGACTCGGGATTCGCCTCGGTCGTCACCTCGGCGCCGGGAGCCAGCCCGAACTCGTCCCGTACGGCGGCCAGCATCCGGCCCAGATCCTCGGCCGGCAGCAGGGTCGGCGTACCGCCGCCGAAGAAGACCGTGTCGACCGGCCGATCGAGGTCGCCGAGCACCTTGCGGGCCAGTCGGACCTCCGCCACGGCGGTTTCGGCGTACGACGCCTGCGAACCACCGCCGCCGAGCTCCTTGGCGGTGTACGTGTTGAAGTCGCAGTAGCCGCAGCGCGCGGCGCAGAACGGGACGTGCAGGTAGAACCCGAAAGGCCTGGTGGCGGCCTCATGGATGGCCGGCTCCGGCAGCGACCCGTCCCGGGGCGCAACCTCCCCCTCGGGCAGTGTCGATGGCACCTGACCATCGTACGGGCCGGAAATTCTGAGACCCGATCGCGGTGATTCCGTGGTAGCGCTCCGTCGCCGAGTCGCTACATTCAGCTCATGGACACCGAGGCTCAGCCCGTCGGAAAAGCCACCCAGAACGCCGTGGTGGTCGCGATCATGCTCGGAATGCTGCTCGCGGCCCTCGACCAGACGATCGTGGCGACCGCGTTGCCGACCATCGTCAGCGATCTCGGCGGCGCCAACCACCTGTCCTGGGTGGTGACGGCTTATCTGCTGGCCGAGACCATCATGACGGCGCTGGTCGGCAAGTTCGGCGACCTGTACGGGCGCAAACGGATGTTCCTGATCAGCGTCGTGCTGTTCCTGGCCGGCTCTGCGCTGTGCGGGATGGCGAACGACATGCTCTGGCTGGTCGGGTCGCGGGCGGTCCAGGGACTCGGTGCCGGTGGGCTGATGGTGACCGCTACGGCGGTGATCGCGGACGTCGTGCCGTTGAGCGAGCGCGGGAAGTACCAGGGGTTCATCGGCTCGGTCTTCGGCGTCTCCACCGTGGCCGGGCCGCTGCTCGGCGGGCTGTTCGTCGACCAGCTGAGCTGGCGGTGGGCGTTCTACGTGAACCTGCCGCTGGGTGTCATCGTGCTGATCGTCGCGGCCATCACGCTGCCGTCGGTGAAGGCCGCGGTGAAACCGGCGATCGACTATGCCGGCATCCTGCTGATCGGGCTGGCGGCGACCGGGCTGACGCTGGTGACGACCTGGGGCGGGAACGAGTACGAGTGGCTCTCGCCGACGATCATCGCGATGACGATCGGGTCGCTGATCGCGCTCAGGCTGTTCATCATGGTCGAGCTGCGGGCCGCCGAGCCGTTGCTGCCGATGCGGTTGTTCAAGTCCAGGGTGTTCTCGGTCTGCGCGTTGCTGAGCTTCATCATCGGGTTCGCGATGCTGGGCGGAGTCACGTTCCTGCCGACGTACCTGCAGTACGTGCACGGTGCCTCGGCCACGGAGTCCGGGCTGCAGATGCTGCCGCTGGTGGTCGGGCTGCTGGTCGCATCCATCGCGGTCGGCACGATCATCAGCAAGACAGGGCGGTACCGGCTGTTCCCGATCGTTGGGACGGTGCTGATCGCTGGTGGGCTTTACCTGTTGTCGCTGCTGACCAACCACACGTCGTACGTGACCACAGCGGGCTTCATGGTCGTACTGGGCCTCGGTGTCGGCCTGTGCATGCCGGTGCCGACCGTCGTCGTCCAGAGCACGGTCGACTATGCGGATCTCGGGGTGGCCACGTCTGGCGTGAGCTTCTTGCGGACGATGGGGAGCTCGTTTGGGGTTGCGGTCTTCGGGTCGTTTTATGCATCGACACTTCCCGACAAGCTGGCCGGGGCGATTCCTCCTGGGGTCGATCCGCGGTTGGCGGCTTCGGTCGAGGGGGTGCGTTCGCTGCCTGAGGCGGCTCGTGAACCGATCACGGCGGCTTATGCGGATGCGCTGCATGTGGTGTTCTTGGCCGCAGTACCGGTTGCTGTTGTTGGGTTTGTGGTTGCCCTGCTGCTGAAGGAGGTCCCGCTCCGCGACACCGCACGGGTCGCGGCCGGCGGCAACTCCGGGGTCGGCGACAGCTTCGCGGCACCGGCGTCGTTCGACTCGGAACACGAGCTGCAGAAGCTGTTCGCGCTCGTGGTCCAGAACCACAAGCGCAACCCCGGCCCCGAAGTACTGGCCGAGTCCGGCATCCCGCTCTCGATCGCCCAAGCCTGGATGATCATGCGCGTCTTCCGCGGTGGCGCCGAGAGCGGCTCAGCCACCCTGCAAGAAATCACCGGCGACCTGAAGGTCCCGCCAGGCGTCTTCGAACCCCTGGCGACGCAACTAGTTGCCGACGGCTACCTGTCCGAAACCCTGGGCCACTACCGCTTCACCCAAACCGGCCTGGAACTCTTCCAACGCTTCGTCGGCGCCTACCGCACCTGGATCCTGGCCCGCCTGGAAGACTGGGACCCCGACAACGCCCCCGCCTTCTCCACCGCGGTAGACCGAATCGCCGAACAAATGATCGACCGAGGCCAATCCCTAACCACCGGCAAACACACAGCCCTCACCAACGCGTAGTTCGCTCACCTCCGCGTCAGGTGGGTGGTGATGCGGAGGGCGTTGGCGAGGATGGTTAGGACTGGGTTTACGCCGCCGTTGGTTACGTGGAGGGAGGCGTCGGTCAGGTAGACGTTGTTGTGGGTCCAGAGGTTGCCGTTGGGGGTGGTGACCGAGTTGGTGGGGTCGGTGCCCATTCGGCAGGTGCCTGCTTGGTGTTGGCCGACGCTGGCTCGGCTGGTGGTGGTGAGGGCGGAGATGGCGGTACGGGTGGCGCCGGCTTCTTGGAGCCAGGTTCGGGCTTTGGCGCTCATGAAGGCTTGGGTGCGGAGGTCTTCGGGGTGGATGGAACCGCTGATCCGGGCGACAGGAAGGCCGAAGCGGTCGGTCACCGAGGGGTCGAGCTGGACTCGGGAGTCGGGTGAGGTGACTTCTTGGATGGGGCCTACGACTCGCATCATCCGGCGGGACTCGTGGCGCATCGCTTGTTTGGCTTCGGCGCCTGCTCGCGGGATCAGGCCGGCGGAGGTCAGGTAGTCGTACGTCGCTGCCGGGGTGGGGACGAACTCGTTGGCGAGCATGCCGCCGCCGATGATGCCCTCGTTGCCGTGGCGGAAGTCGCAGGTCGCGATCGAGACTCCGGGGCCGATCAGGTCGGTCACCTCTTCGTCGAACAGGCCGGTAGCGCCCGCATAGACGTGGGCTTGGAGGTACCGGCCGACCTGGTCGTGATTGTTGCCGATTCCCTGTGGTTCAAGGGGATGCGCGCTGTTGAGTAGCAACCGCGGCGTCTCGGTGGCACCCGCTGCGACGACGACTTCGGCGCAGTCGACGGTACGCCGCCAGACGCGGCCGTTGTCGAAGGCAACAAGCTCGACGCCGACGACCCGGCCGCGATCGTCGGTCACCAGGCGCGAGGCGGTCGTCTCGGTGACGAGCGTGCATAACCCGGTCGCCAACGCGGCCGGCAGCGCAGTGTTGTGAGTACCCGACTTGGCCTCCACCGGGCAGGCGAATCCGACGCATTGCCCGCAGCGCGCGCATCCCGGCCGCCCCTGATAGTCGACCGAGTTGATCAGCAGCGGTACGTCGAGAGTCCCCCACCCCAGCCGATCCGCCGCAGCCGCCAGCAATCGCGCCGGCACGGTGCGCGGCAGGGGCGGCATCGGCAACGGAATCGAGCGCGGACCATGCCACGGGTCGACCCCGCCGCCACTCACCCCGAATCGCTGCTCGGCCAGGCTGTAGTACGGCTCGAGTTCGGCGTACGTGATCGGCCAATCGGCCAACCCACTTCCCTCCGGTACGCCGTACGCGCTAGCCATCGTGAAGTCGAGCAGCGCAAACCGCCAAGCCTGCGCGCCATAGACCCGAGTACCACCGCCGACCGTGAACGCATTGTTCCCCCACCCACCATCGGGCGGCAACACCACACTCGCCACTCCGTCGACGACGGACACCCGCGGCCGCCCCGCCGCATCAGGATCCGTCGGCGCCGGAAGCCCAACCACCGACCGGGGATTGCGAAGGTGATCGCTTGCCAACGCGGCCGTCGACGGATAGCCACCCGTCTCCACCACCAGCACCGACCGCCCCGACTCCGCCAGCACCTGCGCCGCCGTACCGCCACCAGCTCCCGATCCGATGACCACACAGTCATACCGATCAGCAACCGCAGCCCGAGGCGTCACCGCAAGCTCCGTCTCCGTCGCCGACCAAGCACCACCGGCATCAGGTCGCCACCCAACCATCGGCCAGCTCGCCGCCGAGGAGTAATACCCCTGCGCAAACAGCCGCACAAGCCACGCAACATCGGGATCGTCGAGCACACGCTCCAGCCCACCACCAGCCGCGGCGCCCGGGGCTTGAGGCTGAGCAACTGGGCCAAGGGCAGACCGCGCTGCGGCGACCGCATTCAGGGCGCGGTCGACGCGCGACCGCCAGTCGGGCCGGTCTTCAGCGAGCACTCGCTCGATAAAGGCGACAGCACCCACGTCAGCGGCCGAGGGGTAGTCATCTCGCGGGACCGCCAGGTCTGCCAGCTGCGTGAGGAGCGAACGCTGGTAGTCAGTGAGCTGCATAACCGAAACGTTAGGGCGTGATGACAAGACGCTGCGAAGCGTCCGTCTCCTTCCACGCCGCCTCGACCTCAGCAAGCGGCACCGCCCGAGCGTCGATCTGCAGACCCCCGGCCGTGATCACCTCAGCGAGCGCAGGCAACTCCGCCAGAATGTCGCGCGTCGGCACAGACCCTTGCCCACTCCCCACGATCTGCAGCCGAGCAGCGCGCAAAGCGGCCGACGGAATAGCCGCAGTCGGCCCCGCGACCGACCCCACCTCGATCCAGCTCAACGGCCGATCGCGATCACTCCGGCCCGTCACGACGGCGCGCATCGCCTCGGCAGTGGGCTCTCCCCACAGGTAGTCGATGACGACATCAACCTCCGCCGCCACCTCACCAAGCCGCTCATCACCCAAAGAAACCGTCACATCAGCACTCGACAACGCAGCAAGCCGATCGGCGCGACGCCCAGCCGCGATCACCCGCCCCGCACCAAGATGCTTGGCGACCTCAACAGCCAGCCGCCCCGCATTGCCCGTCGCACCAAGCACCAGAACACTCTGCCCCGCCTCGAAGCTGATCCGCCGCCGCAACGCCACCCACGAAGACATCGCCGGATTCATCGCCGCCGCGATCACCACCGGATCCGTCCCCTCGGGCAGCACGACACTGCGCCGTACGTCGACCAGCGTCCGCTCGGCCATCGCGCCCATCGTCGTGTCGGGCAGTACGAAGTACCGCAATGTCCCGTCGGCGAAGCGCCCAACCCCATCGATCCCCGGCACCAGCGGCAACTCGTCCGAGCTCGTGTAGTGCGACCCCGCCGCCTGCGACCGCACTCGCGGATGCAGCCCGGCCGCGACCACCTCAACCAGCTCCTGCGACGGCGCCCCAGGCACCGGAACGGGAAAGTCCTGACAGGACGGCGGAGTACCGAACGAAGTAACGACAGCAGCGCGCATGATGCCTCCTGAAGATGAGTGGTATTACCATCTAAATTAGATGGTATTCCAACCTATTGCAAGCTAGGCTGAGTCCATGGACGCAGAAGCCGAAACGCTCGACCGCCTGGTGCAGACGTCGTTCACCGTGATGGCCGTGCTGAGCCAAGCGGCCGCCGCGCACGACCTGTCGCTCACTCAACTGCGGGTCCTCGCGATCCTGCGCGACCATCAGCCCAAGATGGCCGAGCTCGCCGCCCACCTGGGCCTCGACCGGTCCTCGGTGAGCGGCCTGGTCGACCGCTCGGCCAAACGCGGGCTGGTACGCCGTACCGCGAGCAAGGACGACGCCAGAGCCGTCCACGTCAGCCTCACCCCGGCCGGCCACCGCCTCGCCGCGACCCTGACCGTCGAGATCGCCGACGCCCTCGCCCCACTCACCGCCAAGCTGCCCCCCGCCGAGCAGAAGAGGCTCGGCATCCTCCTTGCCAAGCTCCTCGACTGAGGCAGAATGCAGACATGGAGCTGCCAGGCGACGGCCATGTCCACAGCGAATACTCCTGGGATGCCGACCAAGGAGCGATGGACCTGACTTGCGCGCGAGCCGTCGAGCTTGGCCTCCCATCGATCGCCTTCACCGAGCACGTCGACTACACGCCCTTCCGCGCCGGCTTCCTCGATGACAAGTTCCCCGACCTCGTCACCGACGGCATCCTGCACGCCACCGAGCTCGACGCGCAGGGCTATCTGGAGTCGGTCGACAAGTGCCGAGCGAAGTACCCGGACCTGCGGATCCTCACCGGCATGGAGATCGGCCAGCCGCACCTCCACGACGCCGAGCTCAAGAAACTGCTTGCCCAAGGCACCTTCGACCGACTGCTCGGCTCACTGCACTGCCTGCTCGACGGCACCGAGTACGCCGAACCATGGGAGCTCTTCCCCCACCGCCCCGCCGACGAGGTCTTCCGCGAGTACCTCCTCGAGATCCCGCGCATGGTCGCCGGCTCGGACCTGTTCGAGGTGTTCGCCCACATCGACTACCCCATCCGCTCCTGGCCCGACACCGCCACCCCCTTCGCTCCAGAAGACTTCGAAGACGAACTGCGGCACGCCCTCAGAGCACTGGCCGACGGTGATCGCGCCCTGGAGATCAACACCCGCCTCCCGCTCCACCCGACGATTCTCGGGTGGTGGCGGGAGGAGGGCGGCCAGCGCGTCGCCTTCGGCAGCGACGCTCACCTACCGGAAGCGCTCGCCGCGGGACTCGCCTCAGCGGCCACCTTGGCCGGATCCAACGGGTTCCGCCCGGACAAGGTCCCCGGCGATCCCTGGCTCTTGAGCCGCAGCTGAGCGACGAGACTGATCAAGGCCAGCAGAATCGCGAAAACCGTGTACCAGAACACGGCCGGTACCTCGCCAAGCGGACCCACCAACTGCCCCTCGATCACGATCGGCACCCCCAGCGCCAGGTACGACACCAGGTAGATCCCCGCGACAACCCCAGCCCGCTGATTCTCCGCAGCCAACGGAAAAATGAGCCGCAGCGAAGCGGTGAACGAAGCACCAAAGCCCACCCCAGCAATGGCCTGCCCGACGATCATGACCGCCAGACTGCCAACCAGTACGCCGGTGATGATGCCCGCAGCCCCGATGATCGACGCGTAGATCCCGATCGTCATCGCCCGTCGCGGCGCAACCCCAGCAAACGCCAACCCGATCACAGCCGAGACCGCCGGCGCGACGAACCCAGCGAACCCACCCAACAAGCTGCTGTCCGAGTGAAAGACGCTCCGAACCATGCTCGGCGCCAACCCACCCGACAGCCCAGCAAGCATCCAGACCGCAGCAACCACCGGGGCCGCAGCCGCAAACTCCCGCCGAGTCGCGGCAGGGAACGAGATCCGCGGAATCAACGACCGCGCCGCCCCCGACGCACGCAGCACGCTCTCCGGCGAGAACGCGACGACGACGATCCCCAGCACAGTCGCGACCGTCAGTACGACGAAGATGATCGTGTTGGCCGACGACGTGAACTGGATGGCAAACCCCGCAAGCAGCGACCCGCCACCGAGACCGCCGGTCAACCCGACGCTCCCGAGGATCGTGCCGAGCCGCTTGCGATTCGCCGGCGCGACCTCGACGAGCATCGCCGTGAAAGCGCTCGTCGCGGCTCCACTCGCCACCCCCTGCACGATCCGCCCGCCGATCACCCACCCGACGTCGGCGGCGAACAGGAAGAGCAGGTTCGACGCGATCTGGACGACCAGCGCACCGATCAGTACCGGCCGCCGACCGAGATAGTCGGAGAGCGACCCTACGGTCAGTACGGCCGCGAGAAAGCCGATCGCATAGACGGCGAAGGCCAAGGTGAGCATCGAGGGAGCGAAATCGAACCGCTCCTTGTAGACGACGAGCAACGGTGTCAGCGCGCCCGCCGCCAGGTACATGCTGGTGAAGGTGATCGCCGCACCCGCCAGCGCGAGTCCGGCAGGCAGCGTGCGGCGCCGCGATGTCTCTGGTGTTGACACGACAAACTCCTAGTCGGTGATGACGACGACGCCCGACGGCGCGCCCAGCGCGGCGACAGTGAGCGAAGCGGCGCGGTCGATCTGCACCCGCGGATCCGCGGGGATCTGCTGCTCGTTGTAGCTGCCCGGGCCGTAGAACTGCCCGTAGCTCAGGACGACGCCGCCCTCGGCGAGCACCGACTTCTCGAGCGAGGCGACCGCCGTCGCGTCAGGTCCGTCCGGCAGCTGCCACGCGACGCTCTGCACCAGCAGCTTCGGCGAGCCGACCTGCCGTGCCGCGTCGATCAGGTTCTGGTTACCCTCGGTTCGGATCCGGGCGTTCAGTTCGACGTGCTCGCCGATCCGCGCCAGGTCGTCCGGCAGGTCGGTCAGCTCGTTCAGGATCAGGTCGGGCTTGAAGTCCGTCACCGCCTGGATCAGTGCCTCGCGGTCGAAGACGTCACACAGGATCGCCTCGGCCCCGAGCTGTTCGAGCAGTTCCGTCTTGCCCGCCGACCGGGTCATACCGCCGACCACGTGCCCGTCCTCGACCAGCAGCGGGATCAGCCGCTGCCCGATCCGGCCGGATGCGCCCGCCAGGAAGATCCTCATCGCCATCGTCGCCCTCTCCTCAGCTTATTCTGGATATTTGATGTCCAGGTTCTGATCACGACTGTAGGCACTGACTACGAACGAGTCAAGTCAGCTACTCGCCGACGGCTTCCTGCCCGGCCTCCTCGGCGGCCCAGTCGTCCAGCAGGTCCACGATCCGGCTGAGGACATCACGGGCGATCTCGTACTCCGCTTCGCCGAACTCGGCAGTGAATCGCTGCTCGAGTTCGACCAGATGGCCATAGCCGTCGGCCGCGACCTCCAGCCCGTGCTCGGAGTACGTCACCAGCTTGGCCCGCCGATCCTCGGGGTCCGGGCGCATCTCGAGAATGTCCAGGCCGACCATCTCGCGGACCACCTCCCCCATCGATTGCCGGGTGATTCCGACCCGCTCGGCCATGTCGCTGGCCCGAGACCCCTCCCTGGACAGTGTCCCGAAGACGGAGTTGTGGGCCGGCTTGACCTCCGGATGGCCGCGCAGATGAGCGATCCGCACCATGTCGGCCTGCAGGGCCCGATTCGCCCGCTCGACCAGCGCGATCAGCGGCTTGCGATCCGGCCGCGGCAACTCAGCCCTTGACATCCGTAAGGATTCCTTCCAATATTTCGACAGGAATCCTTACAGTATCAGGAGCGACGATGGACACCAAGGAGCTGCGCCCACTCGTGGCGGACCTGTTCGCCCGGGGCCGCCGGCGGACCACGCGCGTCGCTGTCGAACAGGAGTTTCTGGTCGCCGACGCAGTCACCGGCGCCGCCGTACCGATCGACCGAGTACGCAAAGCAGCCGGTACTGCGCACGCCACCCCCTACGTCACCTTCGAACCCGGCGGCCAACTCGAACTGAGCCTGCCCTGCACCCCCGACCCGGCCGCCAACCTCTGCGCCTTCACCGACGACCTCCGGCAACACCTCGGCAAGGCCGGAATCCAACTCGACGCCAGCCCCTGCGACCCACGCCCCGAACACGAGGTCCCGCTGCAACTGACGACCCCTCGGTACGTCGCGATGCATCGCCACTTCGACACGATCGGCCCGGCCGGCCGCCGCATGATGCGCCGAACCGCCTCCACCCAGGTATGCCTGGACTGGTGGCCCGGCGCGGCCGGCATCGAGCAATGGCGAGTCCTCAACCTCGCAGGGCCCTTTCTGGCCGCGAGATTCGCCAGGAGCTCCGGCTTGGACAGCAGGCTCACCACCTGGCTGCGCACCGATCCCGATCGGACCGGCTTCGACGACCGGCTGCTGCGAGGCGATCCAGTGACGGCGTACGCCGAATTCGCAGCAGCAGCCGAGGTCTTCGTCACCGGCGGCCCGGCCGACCACCTCACCACGCTGTTCCCACCAGTCCGCCCGCGCGGGACGTATCTGGAGGTCCGTTTCCTCGACGCCCAGGAACCCGCGACGGTCGGCCCAGTGATCACGGCTCTCGCGAACCTCATGTACGACGACGAGCTCCGCCGCCGAACGTTGCGCCAACTCGAATCCGAGCAACCTCACCTGGCCGACCATTGGCACGCCGCCGCGATGGGCCGAGGCCGCCTGCTACTACCTGAATTGGAGCCGGCCGCATGAACAGCGTCCTCTTCGTCACCGACCCACTCAACGGCCTGCAGGCCGACGTCGACGCCACCATCGGCCTGATGAGCGCGACCCAGGACCTCGGCCTCGACGTCTGGTGCTGCGAGCCCGCCGACCTCATCGTTGCCAACGGCAAGCTTCACGCACGGGCTCAGCGGATCAGGCTCCGGCCGCGACATCCGGCCGGTGGTGATCACCGCTGGATCGTCGATTCCCACTGGTACGACGAGCTCGCCGTCGCTGTCGTCGAGGTCGCCACCTTCGACCTGGTGCAGCTCCGGATCGACCCGCCCGTCGACGAGCGCTACCTCCACACCACCTACCTGCTCGACCTCGCCGGTACGCCGGTGATCAACCGCCCCGACGGGATCCGGGCTGTGCACGAGAAGCTGATCGCTTTGCGCTTCCCCGAGCTCTGCCCACCGACGTACATCAGCGCCGACGTCACCGGCCTGCGGGAGTTCTTGGAGACCGTTGGTACTGCGGTCGTGAAGCCCGTCGACGGTTTTGCCGGCCTCGATGTCTGGCTGGTCGGCAACGACCACGCAGCCACCTCGCTCCTGGAGTCGGCCACGCATGGCGGCCGTCGTCAGGTGATCGCCCAGCAGTACCTCCCAGCCGTTGAGCACGGCAACAAACGGCTGTTCCTGCTCGATGCCGAGATCGTCGGCGCCGTACTCCGCAGGCCGTGCGCCGACGACTTCCGGATCGGCCCGCCCGTCGCGCCTGCCGACATCGACGACGCCGACCGGGCGATCGTCGCGGCACTCCGCCCACACCTGCTCCAGCACGGAATCGCCATCGCCGGCCTGGACGTGATCGGCGGCCGCCTGATCGAGGTCAACGTCACGTGTCCCGGCGGCATGCACAAGACCGACGCCCTGCTCGGCACTCAACTCAGTCACACGATCGTCAACCGGCTCGCCACCTCGAGCCGCCATCTCGAAGGAGTACTCGCATGACCACTACCACGATCGTCTGCATCGCCCTGATGGGTGTACTGCTGTTCCTGCTCGGCGCGAACGTCACCCGGTGGCGGGTGACCCGCGGCAAGAACGGCGGACCCCAGGCCTCGACCGACCCCGCCGACCGGCTGCTCATCGCGGTCCGGGCGCACGGCAACGCCGCGGAGTACATCCCGACGATGATCGTGCTGCTGCTGGTCTGCTCGGCCCTGTCCGACAGCTGGTGGGTCGACGCGTTGTCGATCGCGGCGCTCGTGGTACGGACCGTGCACGCCGTCGGCATGCTGACGGCGAAAACCCTCGCCGCGCACGGTCCGCTCCGCGATATCGGTGCCCTCGGCACCTATCTGGTGGGGATCACCCTCGGGGTGAGCGCCATCGCCTTCATCTGAGTCGACGCCATCGACTCGGTGTCAGCCGATCGGGGCGATGGTCTTCGAGCGGGATCCTTCGTAGGCGGCGAGCAGGATGCCGAGCACGGCGATGCCCTCCTCCTCGGTGTGGATCGGACGGGTCTTTCCGTGCAGCGAGTCGGCGAAGTGCCCGATCTCCGCGACGAAGGTGTCGACCGGCTCCAGCTCGACCGTCTCGGTCTCACCGGACCGGAGTTGGGTGGTGACCGAGTTGCCGTCGCTGCGCAACGACCCCAGCTCGCCGACCACCGAGAACCGCTCGGTGTTCGGCGCCGGCTGGTACGCCCAACTGGTCACCATCTGCCCGACGACGCCGTTGTCGAACCGGATGAGGACCTGCGCCGAATCCTCGCCCTCCATGAACTTCAGCCGGTGCGTCGACAGCATCGCGGTCGCCTCGACCGGGAGGCCGCCGGCCAGGTGCAACATCAGGTACGTCGGGTGGTACCCGGTGTCGATCAGCTCGCCGCCGCCACTCGTCTTCGCGCTCGCCCGCCAGCCCATGTTCGCCGGGTCGAAGTCGTTGTAGAAGCTGTCCGTGGTCCGTACTTCGTAGACCGTGCCGATCGTTCCGGCGTCGAGCAGCTCCTTCGCCTTCGCCACGGCCGGCATGAACAGCTGGTTGTGCGCGCACATCAGCGTGACGTTGTTCTCGGTGACCGCCTTGCGCACGTCGGCGGCTTCCCCCGCTGAGAGGCAGAGCGGCTTCTCGCAGAGGATGTGCTTGCCTGCTTGGGCCGCGGCGACGATCGCGTCCCTGTGCAGATGGTGCGGAAGGCAGATGTCGACGGCGTCGAGTTCTTCTGCTGCGAGCATCTGGGTGTAGTCGGTGTACGGCGTCGCGCCCAGCTCCTCGCCGCGGGCCTTGGCCGTTTCCTCGACTGCGTCGGCGACGGCGGTGATGCCGATCTTGGCGGAGTGCTCGCGATAGCCCTTGATGTGTGCGGAGGCGATCCCGCCACCGCCGATGAGTCCGACCTTGAGCTGCGTCATCGGTTGATCACCTTCCCGTCGTACGCGATAGAAACGCCTTTGGCCGCGGCCTCGTTGGCGGCGACGACCAGCCGGGTCAGCTCGACGGCGCGGGCGAGGTTGTCGTCGGCTCGGGTGCCGGTGGTGATGTGGTCGACCCATTGGGCGAACGGGTCCGGGTTGTGGTCGGGTACGGGCAATTGGTTGCCCGCTACCCGGAGTACGTTGCCTTCGTCGGTGTAGCTGAGGCTGCCGTCGGTACCGAAGACCTCGATCGTGAACGGGTTCGGGCTGGCGAACCCCGCCTCGATCACGCCGACCTTCTGATCGGCATAGCCGACGGTGACGACGGCGTTGTCCTCGAGCCCGCGCCCGGCCACTGACCGGTACGTCGCGCTGACGGTCTCGGGGTCGGCCCCGAGGAACAGCTGCAGCAGGTAGACCGGGTGGCAGCCGAGGTCGGTCAGCGCTCCCCCGATGGCGGCCTTCGGATCGAAGAACCGCTGCGGCAACCAGCCTTCGTTGCCGTCACGCGGGATGGCGCCGTCGTGGGACAGCCGGACGCGGCCGTACGTGAGTCGACCGAGGACGCCGCTGGCGATCACCTCGCTGATCGCCAGCGTGTACCCGTGCGCGAGCCGCGGCAACGAGACGACGAGCTTCACGTTGTTGGCATCGGCCGCCTCGATGATCTCGGTAGCCTCCGCGACGGTCGGCGCGAGCACCTTCTCGGTGAAGATGTGTTTGCTGGCATTGGCCGCCTTGACCATGACGTCGCGATGGACGTCGGTCGAGGTGGTGATGATGACCCCGTCGAGGTCATCGCGGGCCAGCAAGGCATCGAGATCGTCGGTCAACGGCACCCCGAACTGATCCGCACCCGCCTGCCCGAGTTCGAGATCGTCATCCCAGACGGCGACCAGCTCCGTACCAGGATGTTCCTGTGCCTGCCGGGCGTAATCCTTCGCATGAACGTGCCAGAACCCCAGAACAGCAACCTTGAGCGGCGTAGCCACCGGCTCCTCCTAGCGAAATCGATTTCGCGATCCCCGCCACATTACAACGATGAACTAACCCCCGGCAGACCCTGCGAGTCGCCCACCCACCACTCGGCTGCGACCGTCGAACCCCACGCCAGCTCCGCCCGCCCGCTCCTTCGTCGCGTCCGCGTCGCAGGCTCCCCCGGCAAGTGCTGTGGATGACGTTGGCGGCGAGGGGCTCCGCGGCGGGTGCCGTGGATGGCATCGGTGGCCAGGGCTTCGCAGCCGCTCCTGTGGTCGGCGCTGGTGGTGGGCCATCGGTGTGCCGCACGCTCGGCGGGAGTGTTGGAGCCTGGCCGGATTGGGTGCTGCTCGGGTGAGGTCGGCCTAGAGGGGTCGCAGTCGCTGTCGGGTGGGCTCGCCCTGGCGGGGTCGCCGTGGCGAGGTCGGACGGTCGCGGGCGGGTTACTCGTTCCTGGCGCTCTCGGGGAGGTCGAAGAAGGTTGTGGTGTTGGGGACTGTGCCGGTGATCGGGGTGGATTCGTAGTAGAGGATTTCGTAGGTGCGGTCGGTGAATTTCCAGCCGTTGGGGGTGCGGCGGTAGGTGTCGTGGTACCGGGCGTAGTTGCGGTGGGAGGTGCCGTCCTGGAGGCGGCCGAACTCTTCGATGTAGGTGCGGCCGGTGGCGGTGTCGCCGGTGATGGTGAGGGCGCCGGGGTGGATGGTCTGGACGAAGAATTCCCAGTGCTTGCGGAGTTGCTCGACGCCGGCGCGGATGGCGTCCCGGCTGGTGAACTCGATCTTGGCGTGCGGCATCCGCCAGGCGCCGTCCGATGCGAAGACTGCCGCGAAGCCGTCCCAGTCGCGGTTCATCGCGGCGTCGGTGAAGTCGGCCTGCAACGCCTGGAGCTCGAGCCGGTCGGCGATAGCCTGAAGGTCGGTCATGAGTGCTCTCCCTCGGTCTGTTGTCGTCTGCCTCCCGACGAGGCAGCGGGCCGGGGTGTGAGGACCTCACAATCCGGGAGGCTGTTGCGTCGGTACTCCGAGAGATGACGACCCGAGGAGGCGGCAGTGACCGGTGGCGACCCGAAGCTGAGCGTGATCATGAGCGAGCGGCGGCAGCTGATCAACCTCGCGTACCGGCTGCTCGGCTCGCTGGCGGACGCGGAGGACGTAGTACAGGAGACGTACGCGCGCTGGTACGCGATGTCGCGGGAGAAGCAGGACGCGATCGAGACGCCGGCCGCCTGGCTGACGACCGTGGCGAGCCGGATCTGCCTCGACCTGCTCGGCTCAGCGCGGGTACGCCGGGAGAGCTACGTCGGCGAGTGGATCCCCGAGCCGGTACCTGACCAGGCCGAGACCGATCCCGCCGACCGCGTCACCCTCGACGAGTCGGTCAACATGGCCTTCCTGGTCGTCCTCGAATCGATGACCCCGGCCGAACGCGTCGCCTTCATCCTGCACGACGTGTTCCGCTACCCGTTCCCGGAAGTCGCCGAGATCGTCGGCCGTACGCCGGCAGCCTGCCGCCAACTGGCGACGTCCGCCCGCCGTCGCCTCCGCACCTCGCAAACCCCACCACCTCCCGAGGCCGAACGCGCCGCGATCGTCCGAAGCTTCAAGCAGGCCTGGGAAGCGAAGGACATCCAGGCCCTCATCGGCCTGCTCGACCCGGCGGCCGTCTCGATCGGCGACGGCGGCGGCCTGGCCACCGCGGCCCTCTACCCGGTCGAAGGCGGCGAGACCATCGCCCGGTACTTCGTCGACCTCGCCGAACGCCGAGGCAGCCTGACCATCGAGGAACGCACCGTCAACGGCCAGCCCGGCCTGGTCGTCCTCGACGAAGGCGCCGCCGCCGCAGTACTCGCCTTCGACCTGGACGGCGACAAGATCAAACACATCTGGGCAGTCCGCAACCCAGAAAAACTCCGCCCCTGGACCACGAACTGACGCGGCCGGCCGGCCAGCCGTAGCCCGTCTCCTCCGGTGAATGGCTTAACACCTGTGGAGCAGGATCAACCGAATCGGCTGCCGAGGCGTCTCAACCAGTAACCGCCGGGTTGAGACGTTCTCGGCGTTCGGGGTGATTCGGAAATTCTGGGGGAATTTCATGACTGCGGTACTCGAGGCGCTGACGCCTGTCCATTTGCCGGATGTGAAGCTACCGGAGCCGCTTCCGGTGGGGCGGCGGGTGCTGAAGCATCCGCGGATGATGCAGAGCCATCGGCTCACGTTGTTCGTGGTGATGTCGAACGTGCTGGTGTTCGGCTGGGGGCTGAGCGGTGGCTGGTGGCACTCGGTGGTGAACCTGGCGTTGGTGGCGCAGGTGAACTTCGCGCTGGGCATCGTGGTGCGGCAGCAGTTCTTCGTGAATCTGCTGTCCCAGTTGGTGATGAAGGTGCCGAAGTCCTGGCCGCTGCGGGTGCGGTGGGCGTTGGCGAAGGGGTATCACCTGGGCGGGCTGCATGTGGGTGGCGCTGTCTGCGGGACCTTGTGGTTCCTCGCGCTGACCGTCGTTGCGACGGGGCAGGTGGGGTTGGGGTTGCTATGCGTGTACTACATGCAGGCGCTCCTGTTGCTGGCGATCGTGATGACCTCGCCGCCGTCGATGCGGGCCAAGCGGCATGACCTGTTCGAGCGGGTTCACCGTTTTGGCGGGTGGGGGTTGTCGTCGCTGTTCTGGATTGGCGCGGTACTACTCGTGAGTGAGCGGTGCGGCACGTCATCGTTGGTGACAGCGGTTGCCGGTACGCCGACGGTGTGGGTGCTCGCGTTGACGACGGTCAGCTCGTTGGTGCCATGGATGTTGCTGCGCCGGATCCCGATCGACGTCGTCCGGCCGTCGTCGCATGTCGCGCTGGTGAGCAGTGGCCGTAGCCGGCCGATGGCTGGGTCGACGCGATCGATCTCGCGGCATCCGTTGCGTCAGTGGCACAGCTTCGCGGTCATCCCGACGCCCGGTGCCCCAGGCTTCCGGATGGCGGTGTCACGGGCCGGCGACTGGACTGGAGATTTCATCGACAATCCCCCGTCGCATGTCTGGGTCCGCGGCGTCGCCACTGCGGGAATGGCCAACTACGGCACGGTTTTTCGGCGGGTCGTGTATGTCGTGACGGGTAGTGGGATCGGGCCGGTGCTGGCGCATGTTTTGGCGGCTCGGGTCCCCCACAAGTTGGTGTGGGTGACACGCGATCCGGTGAAGACTTACGGGCAGGCGCTGGTTGACGAGATTCTCGCGGCTCAGCCGGACACGCTCATCTGGGACACCGACGCCTACGGGAAGCCGGACATGGTGAGGTTGGCGTATTCGGAGTACCGGTCGTCTGGTGCGGAGGCGGTGATCTGCGTGTCCAACAAGAAGGTCACCTGGTCCGTCGTCCACGGCATGGAGCGGCTCGGGATCCCAGCCCTGGGCCCGATCTGGGACTCCTGAACCATCGGGCGGGCGTCGGCGTGGCACGGCGGGGATGGTGCGCGGCGGGCATGATGGGTGTTCGGCACACCTAGATTGGGGACAGCATGGGGTCCGATGGCTGGTCGTTCGAGGATGATCGTGGAGATCGGGTCGTGGCAGCCGAGCGGCCGACGCGGGTGTTGGCCTATGCGCAGGCGGCCCAGACGCTGGTCGGGCTCGGGGTTTCTGTTGTCGGGTACTTCGGGTCGCAGCATCACGCCGATTCGGGTGCGCAGCCTGCGTTGGCGGGGCTGGATGTGCCTTGCGTCGGGTCTGGCGATGCTGTCGACGACGAGCTGATCGCGACGCTGCAGCCTGATCTGCTGGTCGGGGTGAGTTATGGGGGTGAGGTTTATGGGCTGTCGGAAGGCGTCGCGGCCAAGCTTGGTGAGCTCGCGCCGATTGCGCTGATCCGGATCGCCGGTGAGCCGGGGCTCGGGACGATCATCGGACGGTTTCGTCAGCTGGCGCAGGCGTTGACGGGCTCGGATGTTGCGGACGATGAGGCGGTACTGACCGAGGCGCTTGGTCGGTTGAGCGCTGCCGTTGGCGGGCGGCCCGGCGTACGGGTGACTGCTCTTTCTGGTGGTACTCCGACGGACGCGTACGTGGCCAACCCGGCGTACTGGCCGGCGCTACGGATGTTGGCTGATGCGGGGCTGCCGTTCACGCCGACTCCGGCGAAGGGCGGGTGGGAGGTGGTGAAGTGGACCGAACTTGCCGCTAGTCATCCGGCCGACATCTTGTTGTACGACCAGCGGCCTAACTCGCTCGGCGATGATCAGCTGGCTGACATCCCGGCGTGGGCGGAGGTGCCGGCTGTCCGCGGTGGTCAGGTCTTGCCGTGGAATCCGGAGCCGCCGTTGACCTTCGCTGCGACGGCCGCGTCCGTCGACGCGCTGACCACGGCGATCACCGCCAACAGCTAGCGTTCCGAGGCCGTTGACGGTTCGAGGCGGTTAGCGGGTTCCGAAGCGTTGCTCGATGGCGTCTAGTAGGGACTCGACCTGGCGGTACGTCGCGGAGCTGTAGGCACCGATGCTGCGTTCGGCGCCGAGGGCGTCGCGCATCGCGTCGAGGTAGCGGCGCTGGACGATCATCATCTGCTCGAGGGAGTCGGGTCTGGTAGCCCGCAACTGGCTGCTCCCGGAGACGATGCCGGGCACGATCCGGTCCTTCATCGTGGTGACCAGTTCCGGGTCGAGCGGCTCGCCGCCGATGGTCTGCTCCTCCAGCGGACCGAGCGTGTCGATCGCGTCCTCGCCGACCCGCCGCAGCAGCGACTGGACCGAGTCACGCTTGTCCTCCGCGCTCTCGGCGGCGAAGCTCATCCGCGCGATCACCATCGGCAGCGTCAGGCCGAAGAGCACCAGCGTGATGAGGGCGATCAGGAACGCCGCGAGGACCACGGTGTCGACTTGCGGCGTACCGGCCGGAATCGTCTGGACGGCGGCGACCGTCACAACGCCACGCATGCCCGCCCAGCCCACAACGGCGAAGCCGCGGACGGTGATCGGCTCCCGCTCCTCGAACTCCACATCCGCCCGGCCACGAGCGAGCCGGCGACGCGCCCACGCCAGCCGGTTCTCCTCTCGCTCGCCGGCCGGAGTCATCGAGTCCAGCTTCTCCTCGAACTGGCCGAGCTGGACGCGGGCCTTCTCGTTGCGGTCAGGCCGGCCGAACCGCTCGCGCAATGCCGGCCAGACCAGGCCGACGAACCTGAGGACGATCAACAGCCCGACCACGAGCAGTACGAGGCCGGTGATCTCGCCGGTGGTGGTCTCGGCCCGGGCGGCGTCGACGAGTTCGGGCAATTGGTAGCCCATGGCAAGGAAAACGGCGCTCTCGAGGATGAAGTTGATCGTCGTCCAGGTGGTTGCCTGCGTCTGCCGATCGCGAGCGCTGAACCGCTTGCTGCCCACTGCGCCGGTCACCAGCCCTGCCATCACCACGGCCAGTACGCCGGAAGCGTGGGCCTCCTCAGCTGGGAAGTACGCGAGGAAAGGGACCGCGAAGGAGATCGTTGTGTTGAGCACCGGATCGTCGAGGCGCTGGCGCAGCAACGCAGTCACCCACCCGACCAGGAACCCGATCACGACTGCCCCGACCACCGCCCAGCCGAAGTCGAGCGCCGTATCGCCGAAGCTGAAGCCGGCCGAGGCGCTGAGCGCGGCGATCGCAGTCCTGAGGACGACGAGCGCGGAAGCGTCGTTGACCAGGCTCTCCCCCTCCAGCACCGTCATCAGCCGCGGTGGCAGCCCGATCCGGTGCCCGATCGCCGTCGCCGCGACCGCATCGGTCGGACTCACCACGGCACCGAGCGCCGTCGCCAGCGCGAACGAGATCCCCGGGAATACCGCGTGTACCAAGGCGCCGATGGTCAACGCCGAGACGATCACCATGACGACTGACTGCCAGCTGATCAACGCGAGATTCCGCCGTACGTCGAGTACCGGCAACTGGACGGCCGAGGCGTACAACAGCGGCGGCAGCACGCCCGCCAGGATGAACTCGGGCTCGATGTGGATGGCCGGCGTACCGGGCAGATAGCTCGCCGCGATCCCGAGCCCCACCAGCAACAACGGCGCCGCTACGCCGGTACGCCGCGCGAACACCGACGCCGTGATCATGATCGCCAGCCCGGCACCCGCCACAAGCAGAAACTGATGCTCCACGCAACGGGAGTCTAGGTCCCGGCCTTTGCCAAACCCCGCATTGCAGCAACCTGCAACCTTGGTGAAAGGCCTGGCAGGTCGACCCGGCCGGATGGGAACCTCTGGCGTCGTTCGTCATTTCGTCTGGGGGGCTCACATGATCCGACAGTTGGCCGCGCTCTGCGCCACCACCGCACTTCTCGTCACCGCACTCCCCGCCGCACAGTCCTCTGCCGCCACGGCAGCCGGGCCGAGCGCATGTGTCAAGACCGTTCTCCCGCTGCCCGCCGACACCGAGCCCGGCGTAAGCATCGTCAAGGGCGCCGATCCGTCCGGGCGGTACATCCTCGGGCACGCCCCGCGGCAAGGACGTCAGTCGGCTCAGGCAGTGCTCTGGGTGGACGGCGTACCGCGCTGGCTCGGGACGCAACCCGACAGCGAGTCGTCCGGCTCGGCGATAGCCGGCGGCTTCGTCCTCGGCAGCACCGGCAACCAGGCCGGTACCGACTACTGGATCTACTCGATCAAGACCGACTCGTACCGGATCCTCCAAGTGCCCGAAGGCCTGGACATCTTCGCGCTCACCGGGATGAACGCCCGCCAGGACATCATCGGTATCGCCTGGGCCGATGAGGGCCACTTCGCCACCCGCTCCTTCGTCTGGCCGGCCGGCGGGCAACCGCAACTGCCTCCCGTACCGAAGGGCTTCACGACGGTTTCCGTCGCCGACATCTCCGACGAGGGCCGGATGATCGGGTCAGCGGGCACCCCGGACACGTCGAAGTTCTCGAACTACGTCTGGAACTCCTGGAACAGCCGGCCGATCCGGCTCCGCGGAACCCATCAGGACGGCGTCACCGTCCGGGACATCGAGGGCAGCTGGATCGGCGGTCAGGTGGGCCAAGGGATCTACTCCACCGGGTTCATCTGGAACACTCACGGCACTCTCGTCGCACGGCTCGAGGACGCTGTGGCCGACGTCAACAGCTCCGGCGACGCCGTCACCGCAGGCGACGACTTCATCGACCACTACCCGTCGATCCTGGTCAGAAGCAACGGCACCAAGCTGACCTTTCCCGAAGGCACCATGCTGACCCACATCTTCAACCGCAACGCCCCGTGGACCGCGGGCGGCTACGAAAACCTCGACGGCCGGATGACGGCGGTCGTCTACAAGTGCTGATCACCCACCGCCTGGAGGGCGAACCAGGCGGTCATTCTGACGTCCGGATCGTCCAGGGAGTCGCCTAGCTGGTGCTCGATCTGAGCCAGCCGGTTCCGGACCGTGTTGCGGTGAAGCCCCAAGTCCTCGGCAGTCTTCAGATGGGAGCCGTGGTGGCGTAGGTAGGACCGCAGAGTTTCGAGTTGCTCTGCGGTCAGGATGCCTAGGTACGACGCCGAGAAGGCTGCCGCCGTCGTCTGGTCGACCAAACCGGTGAGGCCTTCGTGAACGATCCGGTTCCACCGAACGACAGGTCTTGCCGCAGACGTCCGAGCAAGAGCCTGTACTGCGGTCGCGCGGCTCCCGGCGAGCTCACCGGGGCCTGCGGAGTCGCCGATGCCGACGGCCAGGCCCAAGTCGGCCAGCGCGGAGGCGATGGAGTTCGCGGCCCTGACCGGGGCGACGACGAAGAGGTCGCCGCCCACTCGAGCGGCCAGAGTCCCGCGAGCGTCGGCGTCGCCGCCGCCGTGGGGTCTCGCGGCAGGAGTTGCCGCCTCCGCCAGGGTGATGGCGTCGTCGACGGCCTCGGGTGAGCCGCTCGCGGCGAGGACCTGGAGCTTGGCCGGGAACTCGTCGCGATCGAGCAGCAATTGCGCGGTGCGGTGGTCGCCGGTCATTAGTAGGTCGAAGGCCCGGGCTGCGATGCGGCGGTGGTCTTCGAGTTGCTGGCGCTGTTGCTCCGAGACGAGGGCGAGCAGAGCGGCGGCGGTACCGACGGCTCGGCGCTGTGGTTCGGTGGGGCGGCTCGTTGTGGCTGTGACCAGATAGCTGTCCGGGCGTTGGTTCAGGCCGATCGGCTGGATGATGATGACCTGTCCGGGTTCGCTCAGGGTCAGGGCGGCGTGCATGCCTTGGGAGCGGATCGCCTTCAGTTGTTCGCGAATCTCCTTCAGATCGAGCTCGGCGGGCACCCCGGTCACCAGCTGACCGGCCGGCGTGAACAAGCAGGCGACGCCACTGGTTGCCTTGGCGAGTTGTTGGAGGATCGCCTCTGAGGGCGAGGGGCCGGCAGCGGCGGCGGTCAGCCGGCGTTGGAGGTCGAGAGCGGTGCGGGCCGCGCGTTCTTCGGCTTGCTCCAGCAGTCCGGCCGTACGCCGGCTGATCGCCACGAACGCCGTCAGCCGGGGCACCTCGATGAGGTTGACGCCCAGTTCCTCGCACGCCCGGATCAGCCCTCGCGGCGGTGTCCGATGGGTCAGCCCGGTCCCGATCCCGAGTCCGGCGATTCCGGCGTCCCGGAGCCTGCCGACGTACGAGCTCCATTGACTCCGCCAGCCCGCCGTCGCCAGCCCTGTGGTCAGCAGCAGCTCCCCGCCCTCTAAGAACGGAGTGGGATCGACTAGCTCACTGGTCGCCACCCACCGCACCGGCGCCTCCGGCCGGGGAACGTGGACCTCCTTCAGGTCCAGGCCTTGCTCGGCTAGTACTGCGGTCAGCGGGATCACACTCGACAGTTTTGCACAATCAGGCGGCGCAGATTGTGCAGATATGCCATCGCTTCCCAGCCACTCCAGGCCGCACCGTGGGAAACATGCCGAACCTACCCACCGGGGGCCCCTCGCTCCCCCAGGAACGTCGCCTGCTCACGGCCATCCCCGGCCCTCGCTCCCTCGAGCTGCAGACCCGGAAGGCCGCCTCCGTCGCCAAGGGCATCGGCACGATAATGCCCGTCTACGCCGCCGCAGCAGGCGGCGGCGTCGTGGTCGACGTGGACGGCAACTCCCTGATCGACTTCGGCTCCGGCATCGCCGTCACCACGGTCGGCAACAGCGCGCCCGCCCTCGTCGACGCCGTCCAGGACCAGCTGGCCGCCTTCACCCACACGTGTTTCATGGTCACCCCGTACGACGGCTATATCCGCGTCGCCGAAGCGCTCAACCGGATCACCCCCGGCGACCACGCCAAGCGGACGGCCCTGTTCAACTCCGGCGCGGAAGCAGTCGAGAACGCGGTGAAGATCGCCCGCGCGTACACCGGCAAGCAGGCCGTCGTCGCCTTCAATCACGCTTACCACGGCCGGACCAACCTGACGATGGCGATGACCGCGAAGAACCAGCCGTACAAGAGTGGCTTCGGCCCCTTCGCCGGCGAGGTCTACCGCGCTCCGATGTCGTACCCCTTCCGCGATCAGGGCGTTGACGGTCCGGCAGCGGCGCGGCGGGCGATCGAGGTGATCGAGAAGCAGGTCGGCAGCGAGAACCTCGCGGCCGTGGTGATCGAGCCGATCCAGGGCGAGGGCGGCTTCGTCGTACCGGCAGCTGGTTTCCTGCCAGCACTTGCGGCGTGGTGCCGGGACCACGACGTGGTGTTCGTGGCCGATGAGGTACAGACCGGGTTCGCCCGGACCGGCGACCTGTTCGCGTGTGAACACGAGGGGGTCGTACCCGACCTGATCGTGACCGCGAAGGGCATCGCGGGCGGGCTGCCGTTGTCGGCCGTGACCGGTCGCGCCGAGATCATGGACGCTCCTCACGTCGGTGGCCTCGGCGGGACCTACGGCGGCAACCCGCTCGCCTGCGCGGCCGCCCTTGCCGTCATCGAGCTGATCGAGACCGAGGGGCTGGTGGACCGCGCTCGTGCCATCGGCGAGCTGATGACCAAGCGTCTCAGCGCAACGCAGGCGGCCGACGACCGGATCGGCGACGTCCGAGGGCGGGGCGCGATGCTCGCGGTCGAACTCGTCGTACCGGGGACGACCGAGCCCGACGCCGATCTGACCCGCCGGGTCGCCGCCGCGGCACATGCCAAGGGCCTGATCGTGCTGACCTGCGGGACGTTCGGCAACGTACTGCGCTTCCTGCCGCCGCTGTCGATCCCCGATCACCTGCTGACCGAGGGCCTCGACCTCCTCGACACCATCCTGGAGGAGTCCCGGTGACGTCCTTTGCCGTCTACAACCCGGCGACCGAGGCGGTCATCGCCGAGGTGCCGAACGGTAACGCCGCCGATGCGACCGCAGCCGTCGACGCCGCCGCAAAGGCCTTCCCCGACTGGGCCTCCACGGCACCACGCGTCCGGGCGGAGGTACTACGAAAGGCCTACGAATTCATCATCGCTGACACCGACCACCTGGCCGGTCTGATCACGGCTGAGAATGGTAAGTCCGAAGCGGACGCGCGAGCCGAGGTCGCGTACTCCGCCGAGTTCTTCCGCTGGTTCTCCGAAGAGGCCGTCCGGACCGACGGCGGCTACGGCTCCTCCCCCGCAGGCGGCACCCGCACGATCGTGACCCACCAGCCGGTCGGCATCGCAGCCCTCGTCACGCCGTGGAACTTCCCGGCCGCGATGGCGACGCGCAAGATCGCCCCAGCCCTCGCCGCCGGCTGCACGGTCGTACTCAAACCAGCCTCCGAGACTCCGCTGACAGCGCTGGCGATCGCCGATCTGCTGACCGCGGCCGGCGTACCCAAAGGCGTGGTCAACGTCGTCACGACTGACTCGCCCGCCGAGGTTGTCACCACCTGGCTGGAGGACGACCGGATCCGCAAGCTCTCCTTCACCGGCTCGACCCGGGTCGGCCACACCCTGCTCAGGCGGGCGGCCGACCGCGTTCTCAACACCAGCATGGAACTCGGCGGCAACGCCCCCTTCGTCGTCACCGCCGACGCGGACCTCGACGCTGCCGTCAGTGGCGCGATGATCGCGAAGTTCCGCAACGGCGGCCAGGCCTGCACCGCGGCCAACCGCTTCTTCGTCCACGAGGATGTCCTCGATGACTTCGTGGCTCGATTCGGCGCAGCGATCGACAAGCTCGAGGTGGCTCCGCTGATCAGCGCGAAAGCCGTCGCCGGAGTGAGCGGACTCGTCGACGACGCCGTCGCGGATGGCGCCCGCATCACCAACACCGGCCCGGTACCGGCCGACGGCTGGTACTACCCCGCCACGCTGCTCGTCGATGTCGAGCCAGGCTTCCGGATCGTCCGCGAGGAGATCTTCGGCCCGGTCGCGCCGGTGATCAGCTGGCGCGACGAGCAGGAAATGCTTGCCCAGGTCAACGATTCCGAGTACGGCCTGGCCGCCTACGTCTACGCCGGCCGCCTCCAGGACGCCCTCCGAATCGCGGAGTCGATCGAAGCCGGCATGGTCGGCGTCAACCGCGGCGTCGTCTCCGACCCAGCCGCCCCCTTCGGCGGCTTCAAACAAAGCGGCCTCGGCCGCGAAGGCGCCCGAGACGGCCTCCGCGAATTCCAGGAAACCCAGTTCTTCTCGGTCGACTGGACCTAGACCTTCGGTTGTTGTTGGGTGGCGCAGTGGATGGTGCCGCCGCCTGCGCAGAGGCCGTCGGTGGTGATCTGTACGACGATCTTGTCGGGGTACTGCTTCGAGATGGTGTCGAACGCCTCCGCGTCGGTGGCGTTGTCGCCGTACTGGCCCATCACGATGCAGTCGTTCGCCTCGTAGTACCCGATGTAGCCGGGCGCTGCTGTCTGGCTGAAGTCGTCCACGTTCCGCTCGGTGAAGGGCAGCGCCTGATTCCGCGCCTTGTACGTCTTGTAGACCTCAGCGGAATCGGGCTCCGGCAGTGTCGCGGTCGACAGCTTCTTGGCCCCGCCGAGCAGATCCGTCCATTGCAGCGCATTGACGTTGTCGACCGCCTTGAGCAGAGCCTTGCGGTCACGCTTGTCCTCGGCCTCCCCATGCTCAGCCGATGCATAGAGCAACATTCCCGGCGAGGTGAACCGGGCGAGGAAGTCGACGTGCCAATCGGTGACTTCAAGCCCTGGCCGGCCGGGCATCCACAGCATCTGCTCGACCCCGAACAGCCGCCGCAGCTCGGCCTCGACCTCCGCCTTCGTCTTGCCCGGGTTGCGATTGGGGTTGAGGATGCAGCTCTCGGTCGCGACGCCCAGACCGGCGCCGTTGACCTCCAGGCCACCGCCCTCCATCGTCAGCCAAGTCGTCACCATCGGTACGTCGCTGTCCGCCGCGATCGCCTTCGCCACCAGGCGATCCCGCCCGATCGGCTGATCAGCCACCCCGTTGGCCGCCTTCTTCGCGTCCTTGCGCCAGCCACTCAACCCGCTGGCTTCCTGACCCCAGCCGTTGAAGTTGAGGTCGACCGCGTGCAGCTTGCCGGCGGTATCGGTGACGAAGACCGGCCCGGTATCGCGCACCCACAAGTCATTGAGCGGAATCCGCACCAGATCCAGCGGATGCGTCTGAATCGGCGGCAACTCACCAGCCGGTACGTCGCCGACGTACACCCGCCCAGACCCGTCCAACTCCTCGCCGACCTGATCCTTCGGCGACGTCTCCGCCACGATGGCCGCCAGGAACCGTCGGGCCTCCGCCTCGTCCGCCGCCGAGTTCACCAGCAGCGCCACCGGCTCGAACCGCGAAATGGTCGCCGCCAGCCGCACGAGATCCTGCCGGGCAACCAGCCGCGCATTGGTGAGATCACGCCCGTACGCCGTGGTCGTTTCCTCACCCCAAACCCCGGGCGTCGCGCCGTACGCCATCCAGGTCAACTCGTGCGGACCCCCTTCAGCGGCCAACCGGTAGCCGGTTCGACGCGGGGTGCCGCCTGACACTGGTTTGTCGTCAGCGCAGCCGGTCAGCCCCAGGGCCAGGCCGAAGCCGACGGTCCCGAGGAATGTACGACGACCCATCATGGATTCTCTTCTCCTTCGTGGTGATCAGATTAAGCTCGCGCTCATGGCCGAGGCAGACGGTGGGGTGACCAAGCGGCAGGAGCGGGGCGCCGCGCGGGAGCGGCAGATCGTGACCGCCGCCGCCCAGCTGATCGCCGAGCGAGGGCTGGCCAACATCCGGGTCACCGACGTCGCCGAACGCGCCGGGATGAGCGCCGGTCACGTCTCCTACTATTTCCGGTCCAAGACGGCGCTGCTGATGCGGGCGATCCAGCAGTCCGAGGACGCCTTCATCGACCGGGTCGAGGCGACCGTCCACGGCATCCGGGACCCGTGGAAACGGCTCACCAAGTTCGTCGAGCTGTCGGCCGCGAACGGACCACGTGACCCGGGCTGGGTGCTCTGGTTCGAGGTGTGGAGCAACGCCGCGCTCGACGACGAGGTGGCCGAGCTGCACGAGCAGCTCGACGCCCGGTCGCGCCGGATCCTGGCCGGCATCATCCGGTACGGGTGCGAGCAGGGGACCTTCAGCACCGACGACCCGGACCAGGCCGCGACCCTGCTCTCGGCCTCGATCGACGGGCTGTCGATCCAGCTCACTCTTGGCCGGCCGGGGCTGACCGGCAAGGGCATCGTCGGGCTCTGCCTGACCACGGCACGCGCCCTGCTCTCCCCCTGATCTCATCATCTACGTCCGCGCGAAGGTCTCGATGTCGAGACCGAACCCGTCCAGGACTTCCTCCGTGACGGTTCGCCTGAGCCTGGTCAACGCGTCCAGGTAGTCCGTGGTCACTGGCCGATGACGGTTCGCCGGCTGTTCGGAGTACAGGTCTCGCTCGAAGGATGCCTGGGCGGCGGCTCGGGCGACGTACTCGATCTCGGCCGGGGTGAGCCGGTCGCTGACCTCGACCAATTCGTCCACATCGATGCCGTCGGCCGCGTAGCGCTGCCAGATCGCCCGACGGGCGCCGTGGTCGGGAGTACCGATCGGCAGGATGTAGTCGAAGCGGCCGGGGCGGAGGAAGGCTGGGTCGAGCTCCGCGACCGTGTTCGTCGCGCAGACCAGCAGCCGGTTGTCGTGCTGCCGGAACGTGGGGATGAGTTTGAGCAGCTCGTTCGTCACCCCGTTGTGCGCCGACCCCGCGCGGGCCGCCGCGATCTCCTCGACCTCGTCGATGAAGATCAGCACCCGCTCGAGATGAGTCACCTCGGCGAACGCGTCACGCAGCGCCGCCGACAACCCCTGCGGGCCACCAGCCAACCGCGATGGCAACAGCTCGACGAACGGCCAGCCGAGCCTCGACGCGATCGCGCGGGCGAACGTCGTCTTGCCGGTCCCCGGTGGACCGAACAGCACGATCGCCCGCGGCGGCTCGACGCCGTGCTGCTGGGCCAGTTCCGGTTCGGCCAGCGGCAGCAGCACCCGCTTCTCGATCAGGTCCTTCTCCTGGTCCATCCCGGCCAGCTTTTCCCAGAGGCCGCGTGGCAAGAGGTGGCCTCCCAGCCGATTGAGTACGACGGCTTGGTCGGCGTCCACCGAGATCGTCTTGTCGTAGTAGGCGACGGCAGGCCGGCGGCTGTAGCCGGCGTTCTCCAGGCCTTGCGCCAGCAGCTCTTCCTCACGCAGGACGTAGGCGATGCTTCGCACCCTTCGGTCGACCAGCTGGGTCTCGAGGGCGAGCAGGAGCGCACTGGCGAGCCCTTGACCACGCAGGTCGTCAGGGATCGCGATCCGGGTCACCCAGGCGCGATCTCCGGAGACCATCGACAGCGCCGCGCCCACCACCCTACCGTTGCTGACAGCAACGACCGACGGTTGCCGGCCGCGCAGTACCCCGATGCAGTCGGCCAGCGAGAAGACGGACTGCTGACTGTCGGACGTCGTGTCGCACAGGCGCACCACGGATTCCAGGTCGTCATCGTGGTACTCCCGGATCAGCCATCGCTTCACCCCGCGAGCTCCAGGTCCGCCCAGGGCATGCCATGTGCCTCGGCGACCGGGCGATGCGTGACCTGTCCCGCGTACGTGTTGAGTCCGCCGGCCAAGGCGGGATCGCGGCGGACGGCTTCGCGCCAGCCACGGTCGGCGAGCGCGGCGACGTACGGGAGGGTGACGTTGGTGAGTGCGTAGGTCGAGGTGTTGGCGACGGCTCCGGGCATGTTCGCGACGCAGTACAGGACCGAGTTGTGCACGGTGAACGTCGGCTCGGCGTGGGTGGTCGGGCGCGAGTCCTCGAAGCAGCCGCCTTGGTCGATCGCGATGTCGACCAGGACGCTGCCCGGCTTCATCCGGGAGACGAGGTCGTTCGAGATCAGCCGCGGAGCCTTGGCGCCCGGGACGAGAACGGCGCCGATCACGACGTCGGCCTCCAGCGCGGCCTTCTCGATCTCCGGGAGGCTCGACACGACCGTGCGGACCCGGCCGCCGTACCGGGCATCGGCGGCGCGAAGCCGGTCGACATCCAGGTCCAGCAGGGTGACTTCGGCCCCGAGCCCGACGGCGACGGCCGTTGCGCTCATCCCGCTGACGCCCGCCCCGATGATCACGAACCTGGCTGGGCGGGTCCCCGGTACGCCGCCGGAGAGCACGCCGCGACCGCCCATCGGCCCCATCAGATGGTGAGCGCCCGCCTGCGGAGCCAGCCGGCCGGCGACCTCACTCATCGGGGCCAGCAGCGGCAGGGCGCCCGACGGGAGTTGGACCGTCTCGTACGCGATCGCTGTCACGGATCGCTTGAGCAGCGCGTCGGTGCATGGCCGGGAGGCGGCCAGGTGCAAGTAGGTGAAGAGAACCTGGCCCGCGCGCATCCGGCTGTACTCCGGCTCGATCGGTTCCTTTACCTTGAGCAGCAGGTCGCCGGCCGCCCAGACCTCGTCGGCAGTGTCGAGCACCTTCGCCCCGGCCGCCAGGTACTCCGCGTCGGTGATGGACGAGCCGAGTCCGGCCGCCGTCTCGACGTACACGTCATGACCGCGCCTGGTCAGCTCGTCCACTCCGGTCGGGGTGATCGCGACGCGGTACTCGTGGTTCTTGATCTCTTTGGGTACGCCGATCTTCATGGCGTCAGACCTTTCTGATTAGAGGAGGGAACCGGCCTCGGTGAGTACCACCCGGAGGATCTGCTCGATCTCGTCGAAGTGGGACTGGTCGCAGATCAGCGGCGGCGCCAGCTGGATCACGGGATCGCCGCGATCGTCGGCCCGGCAGTACAGACCCGCGTCGAACAACGCCTTCGAGAGGAAGCCGCGGAGCAGCCGCTCGGACTCGTCCTCGTCGAAGGTCTCCTTGGTCGCCTTGTCCTTGACCAGTTCGATCCCGAAGAAGTAGCCGTCGCCGCGCACATCGCCGACGATCGGCAGGTCCAGCAGCCGTTCGAGCGTGGCCCGGAACGCACCGGAGTTGTCCCGGACGTGCTCCAGGATCTTTTCGTTGTCGAAGGCATCGAGATTGGCGAGCGCGACCGCCGCCGAGACCGGATGGCCGCCGAAGGTGTAGCCGTGGGCGAACATCGCGGTGTCCCGCAGGAACGGTTCCATCAGCCGGTCGGATGCGATCGTGGCGCCGAGCGGGGCATAGCCGGAGGTGAGTCCCTTGGCGCAGGTGATCAGGTCCGGTCGGTAGCCGTACCGCTCGGCGCCGAACAGTTCGCCCAGCCGGCCGAACGCGCAGATCACCTCGTCGGAGACGAGCAGAACGTCGTACTGGTCGCAGATCTCGCGGACCCGCTGGAAGTAGCCGGGCGGCGGCGGGAAGCAACCGCCGGAGTTCTGGACGGGCTCGAGGAAGACGGCCGCGACGGTCTCGGGGCCCTCTTGCTCGATCGCGACGGCGATCTGGTCGGCGGCCCAGCGGCCGAACGCCTCGATGTCGTCGCCGTGCTCCGGCGCGCGGTAGAAGTTCGTACTCGGCACCCGGAAGGTCGACGGCACCAGCGGTTCGAACGGCGCCTTCAGGCCGGGCAGGCCGGTGATGGACAGCGCGCCATGAGTGGTTCCGTGGTAGGCGATCGCGCGGCTGATCACCTTGTGCTTGGTGGGTTTGCCGGTCAGCTTGAAGTACTGCTTGGCCAGCTTCCAGGCGGTCTCGACGGCCTCACCACCACCGGTGCTGAAGAAGACGCGGTTGAGGTCACTCGGCGCCCTCGACGCCAGCCGCTCCGCCAACTCCAGGGCACTGGGGTGGGCGTAGGACCATACCGGGAAGAAGGCCAGCTGGGATGCCTGCCGCGCACCGGCCTCGACGAGGTCCGTCCGGCCGTGGCCGAGCTGGTTGACGAACAGGCCGGCCAGCCCGTCGAGGTATCGCTTGCCCTGGGCATCGAAGATGTAGGCGCCTTCACCGCGGACGATGACCGGCACGTCGGCCGTCTGGACCGCCGACATCCGGGTGAAGTGCATCCAGAGGTTGTCGCGAGCGGCACGCTGGAGGCGCGCCTGGTCCATGGGGGCAGGGGTGGTCCCGACGTCGAGCATGGTGGTTCTCCTTGGTGATCAGAAGTGGTAGAGCTGCTGCAGCGGCGCCCGGTCGACGGGCGGCATCGTGAGCAGTTCGCCGCGGAATCGCGTCTGGCCTGTGCGAGCGTCGACGACGACAGGTCCGGTGGTGCCGTGATGAGCCATCGAGTCGAGCCGCACCGTTCGGCAGCCCCGGACCGGGGCGAGCCGGCGGCGAGTGGGAACGGCGGTGGTACCAGCGGCAGCGGCGGCCGCGTTGACGAACAGCAGGGACAGTTCTGCGGCAGTCGCTCCGTGGCCGCCGAACTGGGCGCCGAGGACGAGCGGCTGCGCGCTGTCGATCGCCGCGTTCGGGTCACCGGTCACTCCCCAGGCGGGGAAGCCGGACTTGAGGACGAGTTCGGGTTTGGCCGCGAACGAGGACGGTCGCCACAGGACGATGTCGGCGACCTTGCCGGGTTCCAGGCTGCCGACCTGCTGGTCGAGTCCGTGCACGCGAGCGGGGTTGATGGTGAGCTTGGCGAGATAGCGCAGTACGCGGGCGTTGTCGTCGCCGAGCGGGTCGCGCGGCGTCCGGAGTACGGAGGCAAGGCCGAAGGTGCTGCGCCAGGTCTCGCCCGCCCGGCCCATCCCCTGGGCGTCGGAGGAAGTGATCGGGATGACGCCGAGATCGTGCAACATGTTCTCGGCGCCCATGGTCGCGCCGCGGACCCGGTCGTCGGCCAGCGCCAAGTCGCCCGGAAGATCGCCGCGCAACCCGTGCACGTGCGCGATCATCGCCCGGTGCTCGGCGACCGCGTCACGCCCGTACGGCAGGGTGGGATTGGTCGACGAGGCAAGGACATGCGGTACTCCGGCCAGGCTCAGCACGTCCGGCGTATGGCCCCCGCCGCAGCCCTCGACGTGGTACGCGTGGATCGCCCGCCCGTCGAGCACCGCCAGCGTGTCCGCGACGGTCAGCCCTTCGTTGAGCCCGTCGGTGTGGACTGCCACCTGGACGTCGTACTCCTCGGCGACCGACAACGCGGTGTCGAGCGTGCGCAGATGGGCGCCGGTGTCCTCATGCACCTTGAACCCGCAGACCCCGGCTTCCATTGCCTCTAGCAACGGATCGCGGCGGCTTGATGATCCCCGGCCGAGGATGCCGATGTTCAGCGGATAGTCGTCGAAGGCGCCGTACCCGGTGCGCAAGATCCAGGCCGAGCCGACACCGACGCCCCAGAACGGCCCGATCTCCTGGCCGATCACCGTGGTGACTCCGGATGCCAGCTCGGCCTCGCAGACCCGCGGCGACAACAGGTGTACGTGTGTGTCGATGCCGCCCGGTGTGGCGATCAGGCCCTCGCCGGACACCACCGCCGTGCCACTGCCGATCACCAGGTCGACGTCGTCCATCGTGTCCGGATTGCCGGCCTTCCCGACGCCGACGAGCAGCCCGTCGCGGACCCCGAGATTGGTGGCCCGGACCCCCAGCACCGGATCGATGACGAGGACGTTGCTGACCACCAGGTCACACGACTCCGCGGTCCGTACCGCGCGCAGCCCGATCCCATCGCGCCCCGTCTTCCCGAACCCGAGCAACACCTCGTCCCGGTCCGAGCCCCGGTCGTCGCGATCCACTCGAACGACCAACCCGGTATCGCCCAGCACCACCCGGTCCCCGAGCCCCGGCCCGTACGCACCTGCCCGAGCCCTCGCGTCGAACGTCATCCCGTCACCGCACCGTGAGCCGCCTGGCTCGTCCGCGCGGCCCGCGTCGCCTGGACGGCAGCCTGGGTCGGCGACTTCGCATTCTCCGGCGCATCGCTGTCGAGGAATCCCCAGTCCCGCGCCCGACCGAGGGCTTGCTCGAACATCCCCGGCTCGTCCAGCGCTCCATCGACCAACCCGGCGAACCCGATCACCACCCGCTCACCGCGGATCGGCGCAAGCTCGACCCGAACCACCTCCCCCGGCTCGAACCGCACGTGCGTCCCGGCCGGTACGTCGAGATGCCGCCCGTACGCCGCGGCCCGAGGAAACCGCAGACGCGCGTTCACCTCGAAGAAGTGGAAGTGACTGGTCACCGAGATCACGACGTCCGCCGTATTGACCACCTCGATGCTGACCCGATCAGCGGACTCGGCTCGTTCTGAAGCGGCCAACGTCAACACCGACCCAGGCATGTCGTCCCGCTCGACCACCGGCCCGAACGGCTCACCGATCACCACCAACCGGGATCCGTCCGTGAAGACGGCCTCGACGGCCACGCTGCGAACGACGTACGGGACCTCCGCAAGCACCTCCGCGGCGGACAGGGTGGACCGCCCGACCTCGACGGCCTCCGCGTGCCGCCCACCGCGGCGGGCGACCTCGCACACCTCGTCGGCGATCAACGCGGTCGCCTCGGGCACGTTCAGCAGCACGCCGGCCGCACGGCGCCGGCGGGCCAGTTCGGCGGCCGTGAACAGCAGCAGCCGGTCACGTTCGGTGGGGGTGAGACGCATCGTGGGAGTCCTTGTCCGGGTCACTCTGAAGCCTTGACTAAAAATTAAGTCAACCACAAACTAACTCACTATGACCACGACCACAACGCCTCCCTCAGCTCCGCCGGGCCCCGCATCAGGCACCGAGCCGGGCATGGCGGCGAGCTATCCCGCCGAGCTGTCCCACCACGGCCTGACCGCCGTCGACGCGACTCCGCCACCCGTGGTGGACCCGCGGTTGCAGCATTTCCGGATGCCGGCCGAATGGGACCTGCACGAACGCACCCTGCTCACCTGGCCGACCCGTCGCGAGCTGTGGGCCGGCGTCTTCGACGACGCGAAACGCGAGTACGCCGCGGTCGCCCGGACGATCGCCGACTTCGAGCCGGTGACGGTGATCGCGCTCCCCGGTACGACGCAAGAAGTGCTCGACTACTGCGGTACGGCGAACATCGACGTCCTCGAAGCACCGGTCGACGACTCCTGGATCCGCGACAACGGCCCGCTGGTCGTCCGCGATGCCCAGGGCAACCGACTCGGCGTCGACTTCGCCTTCAACTCGTGGGGCCGCAAGTTCCTCCCGTACGACCGGGACGCCGCCCTGACGCCGTTGATCCTCGACCATCTCGGCATCGAGCGGGTACCGGTCGACCTGGTCCTCGAAGGCGGCAGTATCAGCGTCGACGGCGCCGGCACCCTGATCTCGACCGCCCAGTGCCTGTTGCACAGCAACCGAAATCCCGGGCTGTCGCAGGCCGTGATCGAGGACACCGTCCGCCGTGCCCTCGGCATCGAAACCCTGCTGCTGTTGCCGTTCGGCCACCTCGACGACCGGCACACCGACGGCCACGTCGACGGCGTCTGCACATACGTCACCCCGGGCCGGGTCGTCGCCCAGACCTGCAGCGATACGGGCAACCTCAACCATGAGGCGATGTCCCGCAACCTGCGCTATCTCCGCGACAACGCCGATCGGCAAGGCCGGACGGTCGAGGTCCTCGGGCTCGACCTGTTCTCCTCGTTCGATCTGGAAGGCGTCACCGAGTACGTCTCCTATCCCAACTTCTACGTGGCCAACGGCGTGGTCGTCGTCCCGGTCAGCGGCAACAGCGCCGACGACGAGCGGGCCCTCGACCTGATCGGCGCACAGTTCCCGGGCCGCCGGACGATCGGAGTGACCGGCCGGGTGATCGCGTACGGCGGCGGCGGACCGCACTGCATCACCATGCAGATCCCAGCCGCTGTCCCGAAAGGCGGAGACACCACATGACGCTGCTGGCAGACCATCCACCCGCCGCCGATCGCACCAGCGCCGAGGTCGAGCTGGTCGGATTGACGAAGCGGTACGCCGGAACCGTTGCCGTCGACAACCTGTCGATCACCGTGCCGGCCGGCGAGTTCGTCGCGCTGCTCGGTCCCTCCGGCTGCGGCAAGTCCACGACACTGCGAATCCTGGCCGGCCTGGAGCAACCCGATCGCGGCCGGGTCCATCTCTCGGGTATCGACGTGACGGGCGTACCGGCGTACCGGCGGGACATCCACACCGTCTTCCAGTCCTACGCGTTGTTCCCGCATCTCAACGTCGCGGACAACATCGCCTTCCCGCTACGGCAACGCGGCGTCTCCCGCACCGAGATCCGTGGCCGGGTCGCCGACGCGCTCGCGCTGGTCCATCTCCCGTCGGTCGGCGGGCAGGCGGTGGCGAGTCTGTCCGGTGGCCAGCAGCAACGAATCGCGCTGGCCCGGGCGATCATCGACCGGCCGGGTGTCCTGTTGCTGGACGAGCCGTTGTCCGCTCTCGATCGTGGCCTACGGCAAGCGATGCAACTGGAACTGCGACTCCTGCAGCAGGACCTGGGCATCACCACCGTGCTCGTCACGCACGACCAGGAGGAGGCACTCAGCCTGGCCGACCGGATCGTGATCATGTCCGACGGCCGGGCCGAGCAGATCGGCACGGCGGAGGAAGTGTACGACCATCCGGCCAGCCTCTTCGTCGCCCGGTTCGTCGGCGAACAGAACGAGATCCGCGGCGCCGGCGACGCTCACGGCCGGGTCGACCATGCTGATGTGTCGGTAGCCGCTGAGCGAAGCATCGAGGCCGGGGCGGCGATCGCCTTGATCCGTCCCGAACACGTCCGGGTCAGCGCGGACCTCACCGCCCCGGCCGGAGTCAACAGCATCGACGGGATCGTCCGCGGGGTCAGCATCGCGGGCATCTCCAGCGCCGTACTCGTGCACTGCCGCGGACTGAACCTGCTGGCCCGGATCCCGCGCGACGGCCGGGTGCTCCCCCGCGTCGGCGATGAGATCCGCTGCTCGTGGGACGCGGCCCAGGTCCGGATCTTCCCTGCTCCGGAAGGAGAATCATGAAGTACCGGTTGGCCGCTCTGCTGGCGGCAGCGCTCGCGATGGGCGGGTTGGCCGCCTGCGGCTCGGGCGACGACTCGGCGGTCTCCGCCCCGGCGCCGTCGTACCCGACCGCGGTGGAGAAGGGCTCCACACTGACCATCTACTCGTGGGCCGACTACATCTCGCCCGCGAACATCACCGCCTTCGAGAAGGCGACCGGAGTGAAGGTCAAGGTCGACGCGTACGCCTCTGCCGAGGAAGCGGTGGCGAAGCTTCGCCTCACCCAGGGCACGAGCGGCTACGACCTCGTCGTGATGGACGGTTCCTACGTCCCGCAGCTCGTCAAAGGCAACGCGTTGCTGCCGTGGGACAAGAGCCGGCTGCCGGGCGTCGCGGGTCTTTCACACACCTTCACCGGCAAGTCGTGGGACCCCACCAACACGTACGCGATCCCGAAGTCGGGCGGTTCGACCGGCTACGTCTGGGACAGCTCGATCATCAAGACGCCGCCTGCTTCCTGGAACGACTTCTACGATGCGTTCGCCGACCCAGGCGTCAAAGGCCGTACTTCGGTGATCGACGGCGCGCCGTCCTTCGTCGGCTCGTACTTCTGGGGCCACGGCATCTCCGACCAGACCACCCAACCCGCCGACTACGAGGCGGCGCAGCAGTACTACGAGTCGAAGGTCATGCAGCACCTCAAGGAGTTCAACTCCTATCCCCGCGCCGACATCGCCTCGGGTGACATCGTCCTCGCCCAGGCCTTCACCGGCGACGCCCGCGGCGCCCTCATGGACGGACCGAAGACCCTGCGGTTCGCCCTCGGGTCACCGAAGACCGACCTGTACGTCGACCACTGGGTACTGCCCAAGGGCTCGAAGAACACCGCGGCCGCGCACGCGTTCGTCGAGTTCCTGCTCAAACCCGAGAACGCGGCCAAGGAGACCGAGTTCCACGGCTACTACACCGGCGTCCAGGCATCGCGCACGTACTTGCCCGACAACCTCCCGTACAAGGAGATCGTCTTCTTCGACGAAGGCGTCCCGGCCGATCGATTCGAGCCGGCCGAGGTCACTCCGGCCCGGAAGCTGGCCGTCTCGACCTTCCAACGGCTCAAGGCGGTGGGCTCCCGGTGAGGGTACTCAAGGTCCGCGGGCTGATGCCGTCGCTGCCCGCCTTCGGGTGGCTGTGCCTCTTCTTCCTGCTCCCCGGCGCGTTGGTAGGCGTCTTCAGCCTCGGCGAGTCGTCGTTCTTCGGCACCAGTCCCGTCGACCTGTCGTCCCCTTCGCTCGGCCGGTACGGCGAAGCGGCCAGCGACACCTTCCGCATCGTCTTCCAGAACACCCTCCAGCTCTCGATCATCGGTACCGCGGTCTGCGTCCTGCTCGCGTTCCCGATGGCGTACCTCATCACGACCCGGCTGACCGGCGCCTGGAAGTACGCGGCCATCGCGGCCGTCGTGGTGCCGTACTGGATGCCGTTCCTGCTCCGCACCTACTCCTGGCGCATCCTGCTCGGTGACCACGGGCCGCTGACGGGCATGCTCAGGATCGACGGCCTCGGAGTACTGGACACTCTCGCCGGCGCGCAACTCGGCGTCGTCTACAACTACCTCCCACTCGCCGTGCTGCCGATCGCGGTCGCGCTCGATCGGCTTGACCCGGCGCTGCGCAAGGCTGGACGCGATCTGGGTGCCAGTCCCTGGCGGGTGTTCTGGCAGGTGACCTTGCCGGCCGCACGACCGGGTGTGATCAGCGCGGCTCTACTGGTGTTCATCCCGTTGATGGGTGACTACGTGACTCCTTCGGTGCTCGGTGGGGTGAAGGCATCCGTGGTCGGGTCGCTGGTGAGCAGTTCCTTCCTGGAGAGCCAGGACTGGGCGCTCGGCGCGGCTGCCGCAGTACTGCTGATCGCGTTGGTACTGGTCGTTCTGGGCTGTGCCGCGCTGTTGCTCCGTGTCGTCACGGCTCTCGCCCGGATCATCCGCCCTCTCGACCTGACCGCGCGGTACTTCCGGGCGCCGAGACGGTCGCCCGACTTCTGGAGTCCTGCTCTTCGGGTCTTCGGAGTCGCACTGTGCGTCTTCCTCTGGCTGCCGATCCTCACGATCGTGGTCTACTCCTTCAACGGCGGGCGGACGCTGCCCGTCTGGTCCGGCTTCAGCACCCACTGGTACGCCTCCGTCGGCGAGAACACCGCCCTGGTTCATGCGATCGGAGTCTCGTTGCGGGTGGCGGCGCTCTCCACCCTGCTGGCCGTCATCGTCGGAACGCTCGCCGGTGCCGCGCTCGCCCGAGCTTCGCGGCCGTTGCGATGGAGCCTGCTCAGCCTGCTGCTGATCGTCTTCATCACCCCGGAGATCGTCTCCGCGATCGGCCTCCTGCTCTTGTACGTCGGCGCCGGGCCGGCCCTGTCGGACGGCACTGTCCGGCTGGTGATCGCGCACTCCGTGATCGCCGTCGCGATCGTCGCGTTCGTCGTACAGGCCCGGCTGTCCAGCCTCGATCCGCGGTTGCCGGACGCGGCCGCCGACCTCGGCGCCACGCCGGTGTCGGTCTTCCGCCACGTCACCGCACCACTCGCCGCGCCGGCCGTCATCGCTGCCGCGGTGCTGGCCTCCACGGCATCGCTCGACGACGTCGTCGCCTCCAGCATGCTCGGTACCGTCGGGACGACCACCCTGCCGGTCTTCGTGTACTCGACCCTGCGCAACGGCTTGCGCGGCGATGCGGCCGCCGCGTCGGTCGTGATGATGCTGGGCATCGCGCTGGGCGTCGTACTGATCGGCTGGATCCTCCATCGCAAGGGCCAGGGCAAGTCCTTCACCGACGGGCTGGTGGGCCGATGACCGCGAATCGCAAACCCAGTCCAACTAGAATCGGCAGCGTGACCGACCGCCGCACGCAGCTCCTTCAGGCCACCATCACCGTCATCGCCCGCCGTGGCGTGCGCGGAATGCGGGTCCAGGAGGTGGCCAAGGACGCCGGTGTCTCGGTGACCCTGCTCTACCACTACTTCGGCAGTCGGGAAGGTCTGCTCGAGGCGGCGCTGGAGGCGGTCAGCGATCAGGCTGGGCGCTATGCGGCCCAGGCCGCGGAAGGTGCGACCTCCGCGCGGGCCGAGCTGGTCGCGCGGCTGGTGGGTGAGCTTCGCGGTACCGACGAGATCCAGACCAACTCGGCGGCGTGGGGTGAACTGCGCTGGGCCTCGGTCTTCGATGAGAGGCTCCGGCCCGCGGTGCACAAGCTCACTGGGGAATGGGTGGACGAGATCGCGGAACTGGTCGAGCGAGTGCGTACCGAGGAGGGCTCGCCAGGCTCCCTCGACGCCGGCGCTGTGGCCGAGCGGCTGGTGGCTCTCGTCGAGGGCCTGTCCGGGCGTTGGCTCACCGGCGCCGTCGAGCCCGAGCACCTGCAGGAACTACTCGCCGACGCGATCACGATCGAGCTCCCACCGCGCTGACCGGAAGCAACCGACCGGAAACGTTGCGGCAAGCAACGTTGTCCGGTCGCTGCGGCATGCCCTGAAAGCCTTCTGGACAAGCAGTTTCAGGAGATTGCGGCGGGCTCTTGACATCAATTCGAGCCGGGCGCACAGTTGCCGCAAAACTTGGATGCCAACCAAGTTTTGGCCCAGCTGAAAGGAACCGACGATGAGCGAAATCGAGACCGAGGCGCCACCCGCGGCGGGGTTGTCCCGGCGGCAGTTCGTGGCCCGCACCAGCCTTGCCGCGGCCGGGCTGGCCCTGGCCGGCGGCGGGTTGCGGGCGGTCAGTACCCACGGTGCGGCGTTCGCTGCCCTTCCGTACCAGGTCCCTGCCGAGGATGCCCTGGTGAAGCGGACGTGGATGGCATGGCCTTCCAGTACGTCGATCTGGGGCAACCTGCTGTCCGGGATCCAGGGCGACATCGCCAAGCTGGCCAACGAGATCGTCAAGTACAACCCGGTGATCCTGTGCGCCGACGGCTCGTCCGCGGCGACCACCGCCCGCGGCCGGGTCGGCGCCGGGGTCACCGTGATCAGCTCGATCCCGGTCAACGACTGCTGGATCCGCGACACCGGGCCGATCTTCCGGCTGGACGGCGCCGGCGGGATGAACGCGTTCGCCCTGAACTTCAACGGCTGGGGCAACGAGCAGACCCACGCGAAGGACAGTCTGGTCGCGCAGAACATCGCGACGTACGACGGCGTACCGCTGACCAGGGCGAGCGTCATCGGCGAGGGCGGCGGCGTGGTCTACGACGGCGACGGCACCCTGATCGCCAACAAGAGCTCGTGGCTCGACTCGGCCCGCAACCCGGGCAAGACGCTGGCCCAGATCGAGGCGGAGCTGCTCGCGCAGTACGGCGCGACCAAGATGATCTGGTGCCAGGGCGTCTCGAACGAGGACATCACCGACGACCACATCGACAGCACGGTCCTCTTCGTGCGGCCCGGCGTGGTGATCGTGCAACTCTCCAGCCCGTCCCGGCCGACCAGCGTCTGGTCGCAGGACGCGATCAACACCAAGAACATTCTCACCGCCGCCACCGACGCCAAGGGCCGCCGTTTCCAGGTGACCACAATCTACGGACCGTCGACGCTGCCGCGGATCCCCAGCTCGCAGTGGTCCACGTTCTTCGACGGCTACCTCAACTGCGCGATGACCAACTCGGCGATCATCACCGCCCAGTTCGGCGACACGCAGGCTGACGCGGCGGCCAAGGCAGCGCTGGAGAGCGCCTTCGGCAAACCCGTCGTACAGCTCAATCTCGACCACCTGATGGGCGACGGTGGCGGCGGCGCGCACTGCGTCACCATGAACGAACCCTTGGCCGGCCCCGGCGGCCCCACTCCCACGCCCACTCCGACGCCGGGCGTGCCCACCATCACGGCAGACCGTACGACGGTACGCCGCGGCGCCCAGATCAACGCGACGGTGACGAACGGTCCGGGCAACCCCCGCGACTGGGTCGGCCTCTACCGCGCGAGCGCCACCAACTCCGCCGGCGGCGTCGACGAGAAGTACCTGAACGGCGGCACCACCCCACCATCCACCGGCCTCACCTCGGCCACCATCACCTTCACCGCCCCCAACACCACCGGCACCTACAACTTCCGCTTCTTCGCCAACGACGCCTACACCCTCCTCGCCACCACCCCAACCTTCACCGTCACCTGACGCGGGCGATCCGGTCCAGTACGTTGCAACGGTGGCGACGGTCGACGTACTGGACAGCTGGATGTACTACGAGGAGGTCGGCAGCGGTGAGCCGGTCGTCTTCCTGCATGGGAATCCCACGTCTTCGTACCTGTGGCGCAACGTTTTCGGGGTGGTTGCCCAGGGTGGGCGCCGATGCATTGCTGCGGACCTGATCGGTATGGGTCGGTCAGGTCGGCCGGAGCTGGAGTATCGGCTTGCCGATCACATTGCGTATCTCGACGGGTTCCTCGCGGCGCTCGCGCTCGACGAGGTCACGCTGGTCGGGCACGACTGGGGTGCGGTCCTCGCGCTGGATCAATTGCGCCGCCGGCCTGACCGGGTCCGTGGTGTCGCGTTCCTCGAGGGGCATATCCATCCGATCGATCGGTGGGCGGACTTCGACGACGGCAGCCGCGAACTGTTCCGGCGGCTGCGGGACCCGGAGCTCGCCGGGCCACTCATCCTGGAACAGAACTTCTTCATCGAGACCGTCCTCCCGGCGGGGATTCTCCGGCCCCTGACCACCGAGGAACTGGATGCGTACCGCGCGCCGTTCCTCGACCCCCGGGACCGGCGCACGATGCTCGTCTGGCCGCGCGAGATCCCGATCGAGGGCGACCCGGCCGACGTCGCCGAACTCGTTCGCGCCAACCAGACCGTCATCTCGGACCCGGCCGTTCGCAAGCTCCTCATCCACGCCAGACCAGGAGCCGTGATCGGCCCCGACGAGGTCGAATGGTGCCGGGCCAACGGCCGGAACCTGGCCATCGCCGACGTCGGGCCGGGGATCCACTTCCTACCCGAGGACCGTCCCGCCGAGATCGCTGCAGCCCTTACCAACTGGCTGGAGCATTAGCCCTTCAGCCGATGGCCGCTCGGACTGCGGGAACGACCTCCTGGGACCAGCGGGTGAGGGTGGTTTCGAAGGGGTCGGAGCCTCGGGGGAAGAGGATGAAGCCGGCCGCGCCGTGGTCTAGTACGGCACCCGTGAGCTCTTCGACCCATTGCGCCGGCGAGCCGCCGATCCAGCGGCCGTCCTCGTCGCGGACGCGGTCGAGGGGCTGGGCGGTGATCCGGCCGGGGAAGTTGTAGATGGTGGCCACGTCGGAGGGTTTGCGGCCAACCGACAAGGCTGCCTCGTCGATGATCGGGCGGGCCTGACGGTAGATCTCACTGAGCCAATCGGCTGCGTGGCCAGGGATCCAGCCGTCAGCCTGACGACCGGTCGCGGCCAGCGACTTGGGCCCGTTGGATCCGGTCCAGATCGGCGGGGCCGGTACCTGGGAAGGCTCGAGCGCGGTCACGCCGTAGTACGGGTCGGTGATCGCGGGACCACCGCCGGAGAGTTGCCGGACCAGGATCATCGCCTGCTCGAACGCCTTCACCGCCTCCGCCGGGCGGACTCTGGGAACGCCCATCGTCTCGATCCGGTCCCACGCGCCGCCCGCACCCAGGCCGAGTACGAACCGGCCACCGGAGATGGCGGTCAGCGAGGACGCCGTCCGGGCGAGCACCGGGGCCGGCCGCAGCGGGAGGTTGGTGACGTTTGCCAGCCCGGCGATGCGAGTCGTCCGGCCGAGTACGAAGGAAAGCGTCGCGTAGGGGTCGAGGAGGTGGGGCAGATACGGGTGATCCGAGAGCGAGAAGAGATCCAGCCCGTCCCGATCCGTCTGCTCGGCCAGCCGGAGGATCTCCGGCACCTCCCGGAGGTGATCCGGGGAGCCATACCCAAAGCGCACGTTCATCATCTTGCCCTCCTAAGTAGTTCGGACACCGAAATACTAGACCTCCTAACTATCAGAACCCCAAACTGTCCGCAGGTCGGACTACAGTGGTGGGGTGGCGACGACGACAACGAGGCACACCGAGCTGGTCGGCTCCCTGGTGCAACTGATGCACGTCCTCCAGGACCTGTACGCCGAAACGAGCCGCCCGCTAGGCCTCACCCCTCAGCAGGCCCACCTGCTCTGCGTACTCCTGGCCGGCCCCCAGGGCATGACCGACCTGAGCCGCATCATGTCCATCGAACGCTCCAGCCTGACCAGCATGGTCGACCGCCTGGAACGCCGGTCGCTCCTGGCCCGCAACCCCCACCCCACCGACCGCCGAGCCAGCCAAATAGCCCTGACCCCCGACGGCCACACCCTCGCCGCCCAGGCCCACACCGCCTTCACCGACCGCGTCGAGGCCCTCACCGCCGGTCTCCCGCCCAGCACTCGCGAAACCCTCACCAAGGCCGTCACCCACATCACCACCGAGGCGGACTGACAACTGGTAAATACCATCGGTTCCGATAAAGCCGTGGATCGCCACCTTTGGTATTTACCAGTGCATTAGAGAATAACTTTCCGGGCGAATATCGATGGGTTCGTTCGGAAAGATCGGGTGAAACTCTTGCGATTCACGCAGGCGGCATTCATGCTCAGCGACATGTCACGTCAGCGAACGACAATCTTTCTCGCCGCGGCCGCCTCGATCGCCTCGATCGTGAGCGGCGGCGCTGCTGCCATCGGCTCGACCGGTCACCCCGGCCACGACTCAGGTCACTGCGGCGTCCTGTTCGACGACTTCCAGTACAAGTCGGCGACCGATCCTCAGCTCGGCGCCCATGGCTGGAATGCCCGTACCGAAGTAGGTGGGCCAGGCATTCCGGGCGCGACCTGGCCGGCCGGCAACGTCTCCTTCGTCAGTACCGGCGGGCAGCAGGTCGCTCAGCTCCGCGCGGCGACCAACGGGTCCGCCGCCGGCACGAGCCACGCCGAACTCCGCCGGACCACGATGAACCTGCGCAACGGGACCTACGCGACCCGGGTCCGGTACGCCGACAAGCCGGCCGCCGGACCGGACGGCGACCACATCAACGAGACCGCCTTCGCCATCGGCCCGACGAAGTTCGACTACGACCCGATCTACAGCGAACTCGACTTCACCGAATACCTGCCGAACGGCGGCTGGGGAGAAACCGGCCCGATCAATTTCCAGACCAGTTACCACACCTTCCGTGAGGACCCGTGGGACGCGCGCTCCGCGGCCGACAGCCAGGAAAGGTCGCTCGACGGCTGGCACACCTTTGTCACCCAGGTCGGTAACGGCCACGCGAAGTACTACATCGACGGAAAGCTCACGGCCGACCACACCGTCGACCAGGACGGCAACACCGTCCTGCCGCGCCAGGACATGAGTATGAACTGGAACCTGTGGTTCATCGATCTGGACGGGCACCAAGGCACGGCCACCAGTGAGTACCGCGAGCAGATCGACTGGGCGTACTACGCCAAGAACGAGACGGTATCGCCCAGCCAGGCCGAGGCGCGGGTGACGAAGTACCGCAAGCACGACACCACCTACCAGGACACCATGATCAACACCGGGAGCTGCGAGAACTACCAGCCTCCGGAGCACTGATCCCGTGGCTCCGGGCGCCGCGGCATAGCTGATTGGGCTATGTTCGCGTCAACGTCCGGCGCATGGAGGGTGGGTGCTCGTGGCAGGCAGCCAGCGCAAGCGAGATCTGGCCCGCGAGCACCTGCTCGGGCTGGTCGAGTCACGAGCGGTCGGTCAAGCGATCCCGTCCGAGCGGCAACTGTCCGCCGAGCTCGACATCTCCCGCCCCACCCTCCGCGCAGTGGTCGACGACCTGGTCCGCGACGGCCGGCTGGTACGCGAGCACGGTCGCGGCATGTTCGTCGGCAGCCCCAGAATCGCCCAGCAGATCACCGGCACCCACGGAGCGACGTACCCGCGAGCCTCCGCGGCCTGGACCAGCAGGGTGCTCAGCCATGCCACGATCCAGGCCGGCAACGTGGTCGCCAACCGGCTCCGGGTCACCCCGACCACCGCGGTCCTGCGGATCGCCCGGCAACGCCTCGTCAACGGCGAGCCGATCTGCCTGGAGACGATCCACGTCCTGCAGGAGCTCGTCCCCGACCTCGACGTCCAGGCTATCGAGCAGAGTTCGTTCTACGCGTTGCTCGAACAGCAGTACGGGGTGATCCCGACCGACGCCGAGCAGACTCACGCGGCCGCGGCGGCCGATGCCACCGAGTCAGCCCTGCTCGGCCTCGCACTGGACGCTCCGATCCTGGTCCTGGAACGAACCACCAGTGACCAGAACGGTCGCCGCTTCGAGTTCACCCGCGCCGCCTACCGCGGTGACCGCTACCAGGTCACCACCCAGTTGAGTCTCGCCAAGCCCACTGGTGATTCTCCGAGCGTTGTCTGAGGGCCGAGCCGCTGCGGGTGGCTTCCTGGCCAACCGGCCGATCGCGTCCTACGCTGGCCCAGTTCGACCGGCTTTGGCCGGTGGCTCGCGGTACGGGCGCGGTTGCTCACCGCTTGAAGGGCGGCGGACGTTGAGTCCACAAAACGGGGTAGGCGGCCAAGCCGCAGGAGGGGTGCCGGCAACCGGGTTGCTCGGGCGCCAGGTCGAACGCGCGGTACTCGACGGGGTTCTCGCGGGTCTGCGCGATGGCGAGAGCCGCGCTCTCGTCGTACTGGGTGAGGCCGGGGTCGGCAAGACGGCGTTGCTGGACCACCTGGCGAGACCCACCGGGGACCTGCGGATCCTGCGCGCGGTCGGCGTCCAGTCGGAGATGGAGCTGCTCTTCGCCGCGCTGCACCAGCTGTGCGCGCCGATCCTGGACCGGGCGGATCGCATTCCGGAACCTCAGCGGCAGGCACTCGCGACGATCTTCGGTCTGGCGCCGGGGCCGGCGCCAGATCCCTTCATGGTCGGTCTCGCGGTCCTGAGCCTGATCTCGGACCTGGCCGGGGAGCAGCCGGTCCTCGTCATCGTCGACGACGCCCAGTGGCTCGATACGGCGACCGCTCAGACGCTCGGCTTCGTGGCCCGCCGGCTGGGCGCCGAGGCGGTCGGACTGGTGTTCGGGGCTCGCGAGCCCCGAACAGAACTGCGTGACCTCCCGGGGCTCATGGTCGAAGGGCTGCCGGACCGCGATGCTCGCGCGCTGCTCGGGTCGTCCGTCGAATTCCTGCTCGACGGGCCGATCCGGGACCGGATCGTGGCAGAGACGCGTGGCAACCCGTTGGCGCTGCTGGAGCTTCCGCGCGGACTCACCGCGACCCAGCTCGCGGCCGGGTTCGGCCTCGCCGGCGGCCCAGGCCTGCCGGTGCGGATCGAGCAGAGCTTCCTGCGGCAGGCAGAGACGCTGCCGACCTCGACCCGGCGACTGCTGCTGATCGCTGCCGCCGAGCCAGAGGGTGATCCGGTCCTGGTGCGGCGAGCCGCCGACCTGCTCGGGATCGCCGCCGACTTCACCGAGGTTGCCAACCTGCTCACGCTGAGCGAGCGGTTGACCTTCCGGCATCCCTTGGTGCGATCCGCGTTGTACGGGGCCGCGGCCGACTCGGAGCGTCAAGCGATCCACCTGGCCCTGGCCTCCGCCACGGATGCGACAGCCGACCCCGATCGACGCGCCTGGCACCTCGCCTCGGCGGCGACCGGACCCGATGAGGAGGTCGCCGCCGCACTGGAACGATCGGCCGATCGCGCGCAGGCCCGAGGCGGCTTCGCGGCGGCCGCGGCCTGCTGGCAGCGCGCGGTCGCGCTGACCGTCGATCCCGCCCGCCGGACCCAACGCGCGATGGCCGGCGCTCACGCGAGCCTCCGGGCCGGCGCCTTCGCGACTGCCTCGCGGTTGCTTGTCACCGCCGAGGTCGGCCAGCTCGATGACCTCGGCCGGGCCCGGATCGACCAGATCCGCGCGGAAGCGGCGTTGGCCCAGCAACGAGGACATGATGCTGCGGGGCTGCTACTACGGGCCGCCCGAACGCTGGAGCCACTGGACGTAAGGCTCGCCAGAGAGACGTACATAGACGCCTGGAGCGCCGCCCTCCTGGCCGGCGGCCTGGTGCAGACCGTCGGCATCCCCGAGGTCTCCCGCGCGGTCAGGGCAGCTGCGGCACCCGAGGGCAGTCCGCATAGCTCCGACCTGCTCCTCGACGGATTCGCCACCCTGTTCGTCGAGGGAAGCCGCGATGCCGTGCCATTGCTCGAACAGGCCGCCACCGCGTTCGGCAGCCCGGAGGTATCGGCCGAGGAGGCGCTCCGCTGGGGATGGCTCGCTACCGTCGCAGCCGCGACGGTGTGGGACTTCGAAGCGTGTGTCGCGGCCGCCGGCCGGCAGGTCGAAGCAGCGCGCAGCGCCGGAGCCCTCGCGGTCCTCGTCGTCGGCGTGAACGTTTTGGAGCAGGTCGCCGCGTTCGCCGGTGATTTCGCCGAGGCGACCGCTCTGAAAGCCGAGGCGGATGCCGTCCGGGAGGCCACCGGCACCCACATGGCGCACTACGGCGCCGTGGTCCTGGCGGCGTTCCGGGGACATCAGGACGAGGCGTTCCCACTGATCGACGAAACGATCGCCGAAGCGACCGCCAACGGCCAAGGGATGGCGGTGCGGCACGCCCAGTGGACCAAGTCATTGCTCCTGAACGCGCTGGGCCGCCACGACGAGGCGCTGGCGATGGCACGGCTGGCGGACAAGGACACGGCCAAACTCTGGATGTCGTCGTGGGCGCTGATCGAACAGGTCGAGGCGGCATCCCGGACCGGGCGGCCCGACGAAGCGGCTGCCGCGCTGGCACGGCTTCAGGAAAACACCCATTACAGCCGGCAGCCGTGGGCGCTCGCTGCCGAGGCGCGTGCACGGGCACTCGTCAGTACCGACGACACTGCCGAGGCCGCGTACGTCGAGGCGATCGAGTTGCTGGCCGGCACCCGGCTACGACCGGACCTGGCCCGGACCCGGCTGCTGTACGGCGAATGGTTGCGCCGCAGAGGCCGGCGGATGGAAGCCCGCTCGGAGCTGAGGTCCGCCTACGAGCTGTTCTCCTCGATCGGCATGGACGCCTTCGCGGAGCGCGCGCATCGGGAGCTGCACGCGACCGGAGAGACTGCCCGCAAGCGTACGGCCGCTCCGTCGACCGGCGAGGCGCTGACCTCACAGGAGCGGCAGATCGCGCTCCTGGTCCGCGACGGACTGTCGAACTCCGAGGTCGCCACCCGGCTGTTCCTCAGCCCGCGGACCGTCGAGTGGCACCTGCGCAAGGTCTTCGACAAGTTGTCCATCACCTCCCGCCGGCAGTTGCGGGACGTGCCCTTCCAGAGCGGCTACGAAGCGGCGCGCGGCTAGCGCCACCGGTTTCACTGGCCGGCGCCGGCCAGTGAGTATCACGGGCGCGACAGGTGGTGGTGAGGTCCCAGGCTGGCACAGACCACCACCACCGAAGGAGATCTCGTGTCCAACCACTACAGCGCGGCCAATCTCCGGTTTCCCGGCGACGACGCCCGCCTCGACTTCACCGACCTGTACCTCTTCGCCTCGCCGGACGATCCCGGCCGGACGGTCCTGATCATCGACCTCAACCCGTACACGACCGGGATGAGCGCGATGCCGCCGTTCCTGATGAAGCGGGAGTTCCATCCCGACGGGGTCTACCGGATCAACATCGACACCGACGGCGACGCGCAGGCCGACGCCGCCTTCACCTTCGTGTTCTCCGAGCTGAAGGACGGCGGGCAGACCGGGTCGGTCTACTTCGCCACCGGAGCCGAGGCGCGCAGCCCCGGGCCCGCGGGCGAGCTGATCATCACCGGAACTCCGGTGGGCTTCGACGCAGCGGCCGAACCGATCACCCTGGGCGACGTCCGGCTCTTCATCGGGGTGCGCAGCGACCCGTTCTTCGCCGACGCCGACGGCTCCTTCCACGGTTTCCAGTGGACCGGGCAGGACGCCTTCGCCGACCGGAACGTCCTGACGATCGCGCTCGAGGTACCGAACGGGATGCTCAGCGCGGATCCGGCGATCGGCGTCTGGGTCACCGTCGGGGTGCGCCGCGACGGCGCGATCGTCCAGGTGGACCGCGGCGGGCACCCGACGATCAACCCGTTCGTGAACCCGAACAACGTCAAGAACGAGTACAACCTCAGGCAGCCGGTCGACGACGTGGCCAACTATCTGGAGCTGTGGTCCGGGTTCCTCGAGCAGAACGGCGGCTACTCGCCCGAGGAGGCGAAGTCGGCGGCGCTGATCGTGCTGCCCGACATCCTCCGGTACGACCGCGGCGAGCCGGCCGCCTATCCCAACGGCCGCGCGATCACCGACGACGCCTTCAGCGCCCGCTTCGCCTGGATGTCCAACGGCAAGATCGGCGCCCAGGGTCTCGAGCCGCACAAGGACCTGCAGCCGGCGTTCCCGTTCCTCGGCGTCCCCAACCGCTACCCGGGTGTCGACGAGGGCAGCTGACATGGACACCTCTCAGCAAGCCACCACCGGCCCCGTACTCCGTGAGCTGCCGATCGGAATCGACGCGACCGGCACCCGCGCCGAGTTCGACAGCATGGGCCCGGTCGACGTCCCGGCGGATCGGTACTGGGGCGCGCAGACCCAACGGTCTCTGCTGCACTTCTCCATCGGCGACGACCGGATGCCGAAGGAGGTCTACCACGCCTACGGGTACGTCAAGAAGGCGGCCGCGATCGTCAACCAGCGAGCCGGACGGCTCCCCCGGTGGAAGGCCGACGCGATCGTCCGGGCAGCCGACGAAGCGATCGCCGGCCAGCTCGACGACCACTTTCCGCTCTACGTGTGGCAGACCGGGTCCGGCACGCAGAGCAACATGAACGTCAACGAAGTACTGGCGAACCGGGCGATCCAGTTGCTCGGGGGCGAGCTGGGCAGTCAACAGCCGGTCGGCCCGAACGACGACGTCAACCTGGGGCAGTCCAGCAACGACAGCTTCCCCACTGCCATGCACCTGGCGGCGATCGCGGAGATCGACGACCGGCTGGTACCGGCGGTGCGGGACCTCGCCGCAGAACTGCACGCCAAGGCGACAGCGTGGATGGACGTCGTCAAGATCGGCCGGACCCATCTGGAGGACGCCGTACCGCTCACGGTCGGCCAGGAGTGGTCCGGATGGGCCGCGCAGCTCGACGCCTGCGGCGAGGAGATCAAGCACAGCCGTCAGGGGCTGTACCAGTTGGCTCTCGGCGGTACCGCCGTCGGAACCGGGCTGAACGCGCCCGAGGGATTCAGCGTGGAGGTAGCGGCCGAGATCGCGCGGCTCACCGGCAAGCAGTTCGTCACGGCGCCGAACAAGTTCGCGGCGCAAGGCTCGCTCGACGCGATCGTGCGCGCCCATGCCGCTCTGCGCGGCCTCGCCGTCGCCCTGATGAAGATCGCCAACGACATGCGCTGGCTGGCGTCCGGTCCACGCACGGGTCTCGGCGAGCTGATCCTGCCCGCCAACGAGCCGGGGTCGTCGATCATGCCCGGCAAGGTCAATCCGACCCAGTGCGAGGCGATGGTGATGATCTCGATCCAGGTGATCGGCGACGACACCGCGGTCGCCTTCGCCGGTTCGCAGGGCAACTTCGAGCTCAACGCGATGCGCCCGATCATCATCAGCAACTTCCTGCACTCGGCCCGGATCCTCGGCGACGGCCTGCAGAAGTTCCTCCGGTACTCCGTGCGCGGCACGACCCTGAACGAGCAGCGGATCTCCGGCTACGTGGACGAAAGCCTGATGCTGGTGACCGCGCTCAGCCCGTTGATCGGGTACCAGAACGCGGCGCACATCGCCGAGGACGCGCTGGCGAAGGACCAGACGTTGCGGGAGGCGGCGCTGGCATCCGGGCACGTGACCGCCGAACAGTTCGACTCCGCCATCGACCCACTGGGGATGGTCGGGCACGGCGTCGGCGGAGCCTGATGTCCACGCGGCAGGAGGGACGGAAGGCGGCACACAGCGGAGACGGGGCGCTGGCGGCGGAGCGCTTCCTCGTCGAGGCGATCAGTGTCTTGCATGCCAACGGGGCCGAGACGGACCGGGCGGAGCGGCGTACCGGGCAACTGGCTCGCGCGCTCGGGCTCAACGCCCGGGTGGATCTCGGCTGGTCGTGGTCGGACTTCTCCTTCGAGTCCAAGGCCGGGGCCTACGACGTCCGCGGCAACGGCGCTGTTCCCAGCGGCCTCGCTGAGAACCGGGTGCTTGCCGTCGACCACATCATCAACGACCTGGACGCCGGCAAGCTCGCCCTCGCCGACGCGTTCGAGCGGCTACGGTCCGCGGCGACGCTGCCGCCTCCCAACATCGCCTTGTACGCGATCGCCTGCGTCGTAGGTGGTTGCGGGCTGGCCGTGATCTTCGGCGTACGCGAACTGACGACCCTGGCGCTCATCGCCGTGTGCTGCGCTGCGGGGGCGTTCGCTCGCCGCGGGCTGGGGAAGGCCGGCGCGAACGCCTACGCACAGGTGGCGGCCGCTGCGCTGATTGCCGGGTTGGGTGGCGCGGCAGCGAGCGGACTCGGTATGAACTCAGCACTCGGTCTCGCCGCGCTGTGTCCGTGTCTGATCCTCGTGCCCGGCCCGCACCTGCTCAAAGGAAGCCTGGACATCGCCACCCTGCGGATCCCGTTGGGCGCCAGCCGCCTGGTGTTCGCCGCGGCCCTGATGACCGCGGTCACCGCAGGACTGCTGATCGGGCTGTGGCTGGGCCGGGCGCACCTCGTCGCCGATCCCGCCGGTCCGGGTGTACCGATCTGGGTCGACGTCCCGACCGCTGGGGTGCTCGCTGTCGCGTACGGAGTCTTCTACGCCGTACCGCTCCGGGTGCTCTACTGGGCTTTCCTCGTCGGCGCAGCGGCTCATGCACTGCGCTGGACGGTGGTCGACCACTGGCATGCTCAGGCGTGGATCGGCGCCGGCCTGGCATGTCTGTTCGTCGGCCTGGTGCTGGTACCTGTGTGCGAGCGATGGCAGCTCCCGTTCTCCGCTCTCGGCTTCGCCTCCGTCGTCTCCCTCGTCCCAGGCTCGTTGATCTTCCGCGCGCTGGCCGCCTTCGCGCAGTTGTCGTCGGCCACGGGCGCAGAGAGCCAGCAGCTTCTCGCCACGACCGCCGCCGAAGCGAGCACGGCGGCGCTCATCCTGCTGGCGATGCCACTCGGGTTCCTGATCGCCGACGCGGTCTGGTCGCACTCCCGGTTGCTCGACGCCACTATGCGGTTCCCGTCGAGATGACCAGCCTCAGGGTCGAGCTCGTCCCCTTCCTGCTCAGCTTCGTCGCGGGCATGGTCGACGTCACCTCGTACGTCCTGCTGCACGGGCTTTTCACAGCGCACATCACCGGCAACGTCGTCGTCCTCGCCGCCGATGCCGCCGTGCATCGACCGGTGCGGGCCACGGTGGTGCTCGCCGTGGCGGTGTTCATCGCCGTGACGGCCGCACTCACCGTCGTGGTCGACCGCTCGCAGCGCCCGCCGTACCGGTGGGCCGCCCCGTTCCTCTGGCTGCAGTTCGCATTGCTCGTCGCTGCGGCACTGCTGGCCGGGCCTGGCGTCGAGACCGCCGTCGCCCTTCTCGCCGTGGCCGCGATGGCCTGCCAGAACGCCTTGCTGCACCTGACCTTCAGACGTGCGCCGTCGACGGCCGTGATGACCGGCAACATCGTCGCGTCGACGGTCGCTCTCGTCGGACTGGCGACCGGGCGATCCCGGACACCGGCGACCCGCGCTGCCGACCGCGTCGCGTGGACCACGTTGCGGCCGCTCCTGTTCGGTTTCGTCGCCGGTTGCGTACTCGGTGCCGCGGCGAGCGAGGTCGTCGACCGGTTGGCTTGGCTGGTGCCCGCCGTAACCAGTGGCCTCTTGGCGGCAGGCGTCACCAAGTCCGGCTTGCCCGTGCCGTTGCGGCGCGAAGAGTGAGAGGGAAGAAGATGAGGACAACTACTCCGCTGGGCGCGATCGCTGGCGGCCTGCTCGCCGGTACTGCCGGGACGCTGGCCATGGACGCGGTGCTGTTCACCCGGTACCGGCGTGACGGTGGCGCCTGCCCGTTCGGAATCTGGGAGTTCAACGCCGGCCTGGACGACTGGGCGGACGCCCCGGTGCCCGCGCAGGTCGGGCGCCGTCTCGTCGAAGGGGTGACCCAGCGCGAACTGCCCGTACGCCGGGCCGCCCTGGTCAGCAACATCACGCACTGGTCGTACGCGGCGCTGGCCGGCGTCAGCACCGCGGCCGCGCTCCGGGTCCTCTCGGTTACCAGGTCTGGTTGGCGGCGCGGAGGCACAGCTCGTTGATCGCCACCCGACGCCGCCGGGTGACGACATAGGCGATGGCGTCCGCGACGTCCTCGGGTTCCAGCGGCTCCACGCCGTCGACCAGGCGCTGGGCCGCGCCGCGCATCGAGTCCCCCACCTCGCCCACCACGCCGGGCTCGATCAAGCACACCCGCACCCGCTCGACCAGTAACTCCTGCCGCAAGGACTCGCTGAACCCGTTCATACCGAACTTGGTGAGGTTGTAGACGCTGCTCGTCGGGCGCGCGACCCTGCCCGCGGTACTGCTGATGTTCACGATGTCAGCCACTCCGCGCGCTGCGGTCGTGGCGGCGGCGATCAGATACGGCAACGCCGCATGAGTCACGTGGAGCAGGGCACGCACGTTGAGGTCGACCATCCGGTCCCACTCCTCCAGCGAGGCATGAAGCGCTGAGTCCAGCAGCATGACGCCGGCGCTGTTCACGAGGATGTCGAGCTGCCCGAAGGTGTCGACGACCTCCTGTACAGCACCGGCCGCGCGTACCGGATCGGTGAGGTCGGCCTCGACCACGAGCGCCGCCCCGCCCGTCCCCACGATCTCCTCGGCAAGTGCCGCCAGCCGCTCCCAACGGCGGGCCACCAGCCCGACGACGACCCCTTCCCGCGCGAGCCGACGGGCGGTCGCGGCTCCGATACCGCTGCTGGCCCCAGTCACCAGTGCCACCGTCCCGCGCAGGTCCATGAGCTCAGCTCCTTCGGCTGGTGCGGGTGCGGACGCCTCCAGACTGATCCGATCCCCGCCTCCCTTGCGCCAGTGCTGATCACTGGTGCCGGGGCCCCAGGGAGCACCACGGGCGCGAGCCGGCGCACCGTCGCCTGAAGGTGGGTGTTGTGCCGATCCAGGGGATGAGGAGCATCCGATGACCACAGAGAAACCATCACTGACCAGCAACCGGCCCGCCGGCGGTGAGCTGGTCGCACTGCGCAGCCCGGCCGGGGTGGCCCTGGTGGCAGCCACTGTGATGGCGTCCATGATCGGGTTCCTGGACGCGTTCATGATCAATGTCGCGGTGCCGGCCATCGCGACCGACCTGGACGCCAGTGTGAGCGAGCTCCAGTGGGTCCTCACCGGCTACCTGATCACGGTCGCCGCGCTGTTGTTGCTGGCCGGCGCCCTGGCCGATCACTTCGGTCGCCGACGGGTCCTGATCGCGGGTCTGCTCGTCATGCTGGCCGCCTCGATCGCCTGTGCCGCAGCCGGGTCGGTCGAAGCCCTTGTCGTCGCGCGGCTGTTCCAAGGAGCCGGCGGAGCCCTGGTCGTACCGAGCAGCCTCGCACTTCTCAACGGGACACTGATCCCCTCCGACCGAGCCCGGGGCATCGGCATCTGGGCCGGGCTCGCGACGCTCAGCAGCACCTTCGGCCCCTACGGCGGAGGCTGGCTCGTGGACCATGCGTCCTGGCGCTACGTCTTCCTGCTCAACCTCCCGCTGATCGTGGTGGCCCTGCTGGTGATCACCCGCGTGCCCGAGGTGACCTGGACGCCGCGGCCGCTGTCCCTCGACCTGCTCGGCGCCCTGCTGGGCGTCGTCGGACTGGGCGGAGTCATCTACGCGCTGACCGAAGGACCCGGCCGCGGCTGGGACGACCCGCTGGTGTTGTCGTCCGGGATCGTCGGCGTTGTCGGACTGGCCGGCCTCGTGCCGCTCGAGCGACGCCGGCCGAAACCCCTCCTGCGACTGGCACTGTTCAAGTCCCGCCAGTTCGACGCGATCAACGCCGCCACCCTGCTGTTCTACGGCGCTCTCGCGGCCGCGAGCTACCTGGTCGTTCTCCAGTGCCAGCTCCGGTTGGGATACAGCGCGACCGAGGCCGGCGCGGCGCTCATTCCGGAGTCAGTCGTCTTCCTGCTGGTCTCGCCGTTCGTAGGCGGTCTGGTGGCGCGCATCGGCACCCGGTGGCCGATGGCCATCGGCATCCTGGTTGTCGCGGCCGGTTTCGGCTGGCTGTCGACCGCGGAGACCGGTGACTCGTACGTCGCTGCCGTCCTGCCGGGCGCCTTGCTCTGGGGCCTCGGGATCGGCCTGGCAGTAGCACCGCTCACCGCCGGAGTACTGGCCGCGGTCGATGACGCCGACCTCGGTGAGGCCTCGGCGATCAACGACGCGGCCTCGCGCGTCGGCGGCGTGATCATGGTGGCCCTGGTGCCTGCCCTACTCGGAGCGGGAAACGCCCGGAGCCTGAGCGAACCACTGGCCGCCGGGTTCTCGACCGCCATGCTCGTCATCGCCGGTCTGTGCGTCGCGGCTGCCGTGCTCACGATCGCCTTCGTCTCGCGCGACCGCACACCACATCGCCGGATGCCGGCCCCGTCGCCCCGGGTCGCCGTTTGTGTCCTTCCCAACCCTGCTCTCCAACGGAAGCACTGACCCAACCAATGGGAGGTTCCCAATGAACGCACTTCTCGAAGGCCAGACCGTCGTCGTCCTCGGCGGCAGTTCCGGGATCGGGCTCGAAACGGCCCGCCAGGCAAGCCGTTCGGGCGCCGAGGTACTGCTCACCGGTCGTGACCGCGCCCGGCTCGACCGGGCCGGCGACGAGGTGGGCGCCACTCGCACGGCCCGGCTCGATCTCGCCGACACGGCCGGCCTCGAGTCGTTCTTCGCCGGTCTGCCGACTCAGGTCGACCACGTCCTGGTGACCGGCGGCGGGCCGACGTACGAGACGATCGCCGACCTGGACTTCGAGCGGGCGCGCCGCGTGCTCGACGAGCACCTGCTCGGCTCGCTCCGGGTCGCCCGGTACTCCGCCGGACACGTCCGGCCGGGCGGCTCCATCACCTTCCTGACCGGGTCCCATGCCCGACGAGCCGGTCCAGGTCTGAGCATCGCCGCGATCGCCGCCGCGTCGGTGCCCGTCATCGCGGCGAACGCGGCGGTCGAGCTGGCGCCGATCCGGGTGAACGCCGTCGCCGCCGGATTCGTCGACACACCGCTGTCGGCGCGACTGCTCGGCGATGACCTCGAGGAGCGCCGGGATCAGCTCCGGCACACCCTCCCGATCCGGCGCGTGGTGAGCGCCAGCGACGTGGCTGCGACCGTCCTGCACCTGATGCTCAACACCGCCGTGACCGGAGCGACGTACGACGTCGACGGCGGCCAGCAACTCATCTCGTGACGGCGGCCGAGTCGTCCGGGGCCCAGTCGGCCTCCCGCAGCGCGTCACGCAACTGCCGCCGGGAGCTGATCGAGAGCTTGACGAAGACCTTGCGCAGGTGCCACTCGACGGTCCGCGGACTCAGGAAGAGGCGGGCGCCGACCTCAGGATTCGACAGGCCGGCTCGCACCATCAACGCCACCTGCTGCTCCTGCGGTGTCAGCTCGACGGCGACCGAGGGCGCTGCGGGTCCGCGCACGGTCTCCCCCATCGCCAGGAGCTCACGGCGCGCGCGCTCGGCGAAGCCCTCCATCCCGATCGACACGAACATTTCGTACGCCGTGCGCAGCCGGTCGCGTGCGTCCTCACGCCGACCGGTACGACGAGACCACTCGCCGTACAGCAGGTAGGCCCGGGCAAGCTCCGGTCGTAGCCGGGTCCGGCCGAGTCGCTCGACGGATTCGTCGTACAGCTTGGCTGCGGACTCGTCGTCAGCAAGCAGCGCTCGCGACCGGGCCAGCATCCCGAGCGCCCAGTCGGTCCCGCAGGGCTCGGTCGCATCCGCGAGGCGGGCCAGGGCGAACCGGGCGACATCGCCGCTGCCGATCCGGGCCGCGGCCTCGACCAGCTCGGGCAGTACCCAGACCGAGACCCAGAGTTCGCCGATCCGCGTACACACCTCGGCTGCCTGCAAGGCCTGCTCGTATCTCGCCAATCCGTTGTAGAGCACGGCCGCTGCCCAGTTCGCGCACGTGACGCCCATCAGCTGACGGGCCGCGCCGGCCTGCTCGATGGTGGTCGTGATGAGCGGGATCGCCTCGGCTTCCTTGCCGCGCAGGGCGCTGAGCATCAGCTTGGCGTTCGGCGCGAGGGACGTGCCGGTGGCCGCGGCGGCCAGGTCCCCCTCGCCGACAATGGCATCGGCCGCGGCGAAGTCTCCCGTCCAGATGACGGCGACCCCCAACGAAATAAGGTGGATCGGCAACTCGGTCAACGCACCGGCCGCGCGCACCAGCTGCACCTCGCGGGTGTACATCGAGCGCATGAACTCGTCGTCCCAGATCGCCGCGCTCACTCCACTGGCCTGCCATCCCCAGGTGAGCACATCCCGGGCCGGCAGCTCGGCGATGGTCTTCGCGGCCTCCTGCAGGAGCGGGATCGCCACCACCCGGCCGGCGGTGACCAACCGCGCGCACCCGTCCAGTACGAGATCGAGCGGCCTCGGATCCCCGATCACCGGCGGCAGCGCCACGACCGCCCGGGAGATCTTCTCCAGGCTGTCGCGGTCGGCGGCGATCAGCGCCGCCGACCCCCACGCGACGAGATAGGTCTCCCGGGCGAAGGCCATGTCGAACGGCTCGAGTCGCCGCGCCGCCTCGAGCAACAACGGCAGCGCCTCGTTGTTCAGCCCGCCCGCGAAGGCGATCTGGCTCCGGACGAGCAGCGCCTGCGCGCCCTGGAACTCGTCCTGGGCGTCCTCGGCCGCGATCTCGGCGAAGCGGCGGGCGGCGTCCAGATCGGCGGCGTGCAGACTCGCCCGGGCCGCTGCCACTGCCCGGTCCGCCCGCCGTTCCACGTCCGTGGTGAGGGCCACCGCGCGCTGCAGGAAGGCGGCGGTAGCGGCCAGGCCGCCACGGGCCTGTGCGCGCTCGGCCGACCTCTCCAGCTCCGCGGCCACCGCCTCGTCCGGCCCCGCCGCGGCCGCCGCGAGGTGCCAGGCCCGACGATCGGGGTCGCGCCGTGGATCAGTGACCTCGGCCAGCGCGAGATGCACCGTACGCCGGTCCGCGGGACTGGCCGAGCCGTACACGGCCGAGCGGACCAGCGGATGACGGAATCTGATCCGCTCGTCGATCGACAGCAGGCCATCGGTCCCACCGTCGAGCACGGCACCCACCTCGACGCCCAGCCGCTCTGCTGCCCGCCAGGTCAGGGCGGGGTCGCCCACCGGATCGGCGGCAGCGATCAGCAGCAGCATCCGCGCGCCCGGCGCCAACTCCTCGACCCGGCGCCGGAAGCTCTCCTCGATCCGTCCCGGGACCGAGCCGGAGGTCAGCAGGCCCAGGCCTCCCGCCAGCTGAGTCGTGGTCAGTCCGCGCGGCAGCTCCACGAGCGCGAGCGGGTTGCCCCGGGCCTCGGCCACCAGTTGGTCGCGGATGCGGTGGTCGAGCCGGGCCCTGGTCGTTGCATCAAGCAACGCTCTGGCATCGCTGTCGCGCAGCCCGGACAGCTCGAGCTGCGGGAGCCCGAGCAGCTCGTCCCCGGGTTGCCGGGTACCGAAGACGAACGCGATCGGCTCGGCCAGCAGCCGGCGAGCCACGAACCCGAGTACCTGGGCCGAGGCCCGGTCCAGCCACTGGGCGTCGTCCACCACGCAGCACATCGGCTGCTCGTCGGCCGCCAGCGAGATCAGGCTCAGCACGGCCAGGCCGACCATGAAGCGGTCAGGCGGCGTACCGGTGCTGGTGCCGAACACTGTCTCGAGGGCGGCGCGCTGCGGCGCCGGCAACTCCGGGAGCCTGCTGAGCAGCGGCGCGCAGAGCTGGTGCAGCGCGGCGAAGGCGAGCTCCATCTCCGACTCGATCCCCAGCGCGCGCAGTACCCGCAGGCCCTTCGCGCCGTCGACGACCTGGTCGAGGACGGCGGACTTCCCCACCCCGGCGCCGCCCCGAACCACCAGTACGGCACTCCGGCCGGCCTGGGCCGACCGAAGCAACTCCTGGAGCTGGGCGATCTCCGCCTCGCGTCCCAACAGACCGGAACCGTCATAGGTCGTGCCACTGCTCACCATGGCCACACTCTTGCGGGCTGCCAGCAGGCTTCGAGCCGGTGGTCAGTACTGGTCTTCCGGCGAAACACCTGCCGGCAGCGGGTCGGCACTAGGCCGGCAAGATCTGCTCCCGGCTCGGAAGGGCATCTCGAAGTCCACGCCGCGAAGTGATCTCGAGCTTGCTGAACACCTTCCGCAAGTGCCATTCGACAGTGCGTGAGCTGAGGAACAGCCTGGCGCCGATCTCCTGGTTGGACAGCCCGTCCCGGGCGAGCAACGCGATCTGCTGCTCGTGGGCGGTGAGGTCGGTCCGGGTCTCGACGGTACGCCGACGCGTCTTCTCCCCCGTCGCCACCAACTCACGGCGAGCCCGCTCGGCGAATGCCTCCATCCCCATCGCGACGAAGGACTCGTGAGCGGTGCGCAACTGCTCCTGGGCGTCGATGCGCCGGCCCTCGCGCCGCAGCCACTCTCCGTACAGCAGACGGGCTCTGGCCAGCTCCGGCGCCATCGTCGTTCGCCCGAGCCGGTCGATCGCGTCGCGGTACAGCGCCTCGGCCTCCGCGCCCGTACTGATCAATGCACGTGACCGGGCCTCGATCCCGAGCGCCCAATCGGTTCCGGACGTCGTCGTACTCTCCACCAGCCGGTCGAGCGCCGCACGCGCCGAGGCGGTGTCACCAAGCCGTTCGGCTGCCTCGATCAGCTCGGGCAGCGCCCAGGCGGAGACCCATGGCTCATAGGTGTTCGCAGTGGCAACCCGGGCAGCCGTAGCCGCCAGGTCGTACTTGGCCAGGCCGTTGTGCAGGACGGTCGAGGCCCACTGGGCGGTCGTGACGCCGTGGCGCTGTCCGGTAGCGCCGGCCCACTCGATCGTGTTCTCGATCAGCGCCGAGGCCTGCTCCTCTCTGCCGCGCAGTGCCTCCATCCACAAGGCCGGGTACGGCGCGATCGGGATCCCCGTGGCCGCGGCGGCAGCATTGCCTTCGTCGATCAGAGCCGCGGCGGCCCCGAACTCACCCCGGCCGGTGAGCGCGATCGCCAGCGTGGAGATGTGGATGGGGAGCTGCCCCAGCGCACCGGCCTCCCGAACGAGCTGGACCTGCCGGGTGAAGGTCGCCAGCATGAGATCTTGGTCCCAGACGGCCGAGCTCGCTCCGGTGGCCACCCACCCCCACCGCAGGAGGTCGTTCACCGGCAGTTCCGACACCGCCACGGCCGCGTGCTGCAAGGCCGGTGTCGCGGCGGCTCGGCCAGCCGTGGTCAGCAGGGCGTAGGCCTCCAGCAGTACGTCGAGAGGCCGCGGCTCCTCCGGCTGCGGCAAGGCCTGCACCGCACGAGCGACCGAGAGAATGACGTCGCTCTGGCCTGCGAAGATCGCAGCTCCCCAAGCCATCAGGTAGGTCTCGCGAGCGAGTTCCATCGCGAACGGCTGGAGTCTTTGGGCGGCCTCCAGCAGTAGCGGCGCGGCGTCGGCGCCCAGACCGGACGCGAAGGCGAGCTGACCGCGCAGCAGGTGGGCCTGGGCGCTCTGGAACTCGTCGAGCTCGTTGCGCTCGGCGACCTCGGCGAACCGTCGTGCGGCGTCGAGATCACCGGCCTGCAAGCTCGCGCCGGCAGCAGCCAGGGCACGCCCGGCCCGGAGGTGAACGTCGCCGGTGAGAATCACGGCCCGCTGCAGGAAGGCGGCAGCAGCGGCCAGACCGCCGGTCGCTCGCGCCCGCTCGGCTGCCCGCTCCAACTCGATCGCCACCGCTTCGTCAGGCCCATCGGCCGCGGCGGCCAGGTGCCACGCGCGGCGGTCCGGGTCGAGGTGCTCGTCCGTGACCGCTGCCAGCGCGCGGTGCGCGGCCCGGCGGTCACCGGCGGTAGCCGCGCGGTAGACGGCCGAGCGGACCAGCGGGTGGCGGAAGGTAACTCGATCGTCGACCGCGAGCAGACCCTCCGTCCCCTGCCCGACCGCCGCGTCCACCGCGACACCGAGGTGCTCGACCGCGCGCCAAGTCAGGACCGGGTCCCCGAGTGGCTCCGCGGCAGCCACCAGCAGCAGCACCCGCGCCTCCTCGGACAGTTCCTCGATCCGGCTCAGGAAGCTCTGCTCGATCTGCTCAGGCACCGTGGCCGCATGCAACAAGCCGAACCCGCCGGCCACCTGGGTCGTGCTCAGTCCGCGCGGGAACTCGAGCAACGCCAGCGGGTTCCCCTTGGCCTCGGCAACGATCCGGTCCAGCACCCGCTCGTCCAGCGGCGCCTGCGTGACGGAGTCGAGCAACGCGCGGGCATCGGCGTCGCGGAGGCCCTGGACCAGGAACTCCGGCAGCCCCAGCAAGGCGTCCCCTGGATCGCGGGTCCCGAAGATCATCAACACGGACTCGGCCTGAAGCCGGCGTGCGACGAAGCCCAGTACCTGGGCGGAGGCACGGTCCATCCACTGGGCGTCGTCGACGAGGCAGACCAGCGGCCGGTCCCGCGACGCCTCGGAGAGCAGGCTCAGTACCGCCAGGCTGACCAGGAACTGATCCGGCGGAGTCCCGGTCCGTAGGCCGAAAATCGTCTCCAGCGCGGCGCGTTGCGGTCCCGGTAGATCCGGCAGCGGATCCAGCAACGGCGTACACAGCTGGTGCAGCGTGGCGAAGGACAGCTCCATCTCGGACTCGACACCCTGGCCACGCAGGATCCCGTTGCCCTCGGCAGCGGTCGCCACGTGGTCCAGCAGCGTGGACTTTCCGACGCCCGCGTCGCCGCGGACGACCAGTACGCGGCTCTCGCCCGATCGAACGGCCGCGAGGAGCTCGTCGAGCGCCGAGCGCTCGACCTCACGGTCGACCAGCCGTTGCGGACCGGACTCCGCGGTGTTCCCGACCGACTCCATCCAAGGACCTGCCTTGCCTCGCGTTGTCCTCATGCTAGGCGATGCGCGATCGGTCGTCCGCGATTCGTACGGGCCCCGCTGCCGGGCACCCCCGGGGGCGCCCGGCCAGTGAGCGCCACTGGCGCGAACCCCGGTGCCCGCGCGGCACGGTGGCACTGCGTCGCTCAGTGACGCGCCAGTACTTCGCTACCGAACTCGAGAGGCGGCTGCCATGCGCTCAGACATCATCCCCGGGGGTGTCTTCCCCGATTACCAGCTCCCCGATCACACCGAAACACTGCGCCGGCTGAGCGAGCTGCAGGGTGACGACCCGATGATCCTCACCCTGGCGCGCGGGCACTACTGCCCCAAGGAGCATCAGCAGCATCTCGAGCTGGCGGCGATGCAGTCCAAGATCGCGGTCGCCTACACGAAGGTCGCCACGATCGCGACGGACGAGCACCACACTCTCCAGGAGTTCCGTGCCTCGGTGGGCGCGTACTGGCCGTTCCTGTCCGATCCCGGCCGGATCGTCCAGCAGGACCTGGACATCCAGGAGTACACCGACCCGGACCACAACCCGATGGTCCCGTACACCCTGGTCCTCAAGCCCGGCCTCGTGATCCACAGCGTGTACAACGGCTACTGGTTCTGGGGCCGCCCGTCGACCGACGACCTGTGGCGGGACCTCCGGGCAGCCACCATGGAGATCCGGCCCGACTGGGACCTCGGTACGCCCGGGCTGCGCGCGGCCTGGGAGTCAGGCGACCTGTCCTCCTTCCACGGCTGGGACCGGCGATGAGCACTCAACTGAACGAGGCGCCGGCGGCGCCGAGCCAAGAACCGGCTGCTCCCCGGCCGGCCGTTCGCACGCTGCTCCTGCTCCTCGCGACCGAAGGACTGACCGAGGAGTGGCGGCTGCTCTCCGCCGCCTCCCTGATCCTGAGCCGCGCGATAGACGAAACAGAGGTCGAAGCACTGATCACGGCCGGCCTGGTCACTCGCCGCAGAACCTGCCTGACTCTCGTTGACGACCAGGTCGTGACCACGGTGCTCGACGCCGAGGCACCCTCAGCGGTGTCGAGAGCGCACACTGCCTGGGCGAAGGTCCTGGCCGGCGATCCACTGAACCGCGCCTGGCACGAGTCCATGGCCCATCTCCTGCCGGACCGGACAGCCGCCCGCCGGGCTCGAGCGGCTGCCCAACGGTTCCAGGCCTCGGGCCGGCACGACGAAGCAGTCGACCTGTTCGACCGCGCGGCGTGGCTGACCGAGGACCCGAGCGAGAGTGCCCAACTGCTGACTGAAGGCGCCGCCTGCGCGTTCGCGGCCGGTCTGTGGCGTCGCGCCACCGAGCTGCTGGTCACCGCGCGCCGGATCGAAACCCCTGACGAGCTGGCGGGCGTGATCGACGTACTCGAGTCTTCCTTCCTCGGCTCGGGGGATGCGATGGGCACCTGGCAACAACAGATCGCGGCCGCGAAGGTGCTGCGCGACTGGGGCCAGACATCGGCCGCGTTTGCCGTCATGGCCGCGACTCCCACTCATGCGTGGGGCGACCTCGGTACTACGCCAGAGCGGTCAGCCCCACCCACCGGACGGGCGGGAGCAAGAGCGCTGGCCGGCCTCGTGACCCTCAACACGGGTTCGGTATCGCTGTCGCTCCCAGTACTCGAGCGCGCGGTCCAGGAACTCGAGGCCAACGGGGAGCACGGTGCAGCCGCCATCGCTTTGGCTCTTGTCGGCGAAACGGCCGCTTGCCTGGGACAAGTGTCGACCGCGACGGCCGCTCTGCTCCAAGCCAGGCAGCTCAGCTCCGAGACCGTCCAGCCCCGCTGGCTGGAACGCGTCGCGTTGGCCACCTCCCTCCTGGGCGCGCGACGGGGGCAGTACGTGCCGCCCGAGTCCGGCATCCTGCAGAGCGCGCTGCTCTCGGGTTGTCCCAATCGCCGCGACCGGGCCGAGCTGATCCAGGCCGTGGAGCTGCTCGCCCACGACCGATGGGTCGACGGCTACGACATCCTCGTCACCCTGGTCGACCGTCCCCGAGCGTCGATTCGCGTCCTGATCGCCTGGGGACTGCTGAGCCATCTCGCCGACGCCGCGCTGCACACGGATCGCGTACCGCGAACTCGCGCGCTGATCTCCGCCCTCGCGGACACCGAGGGGCTCTTCGAGAACGACATCGCCCTCGCGGAACTGTTGTACGCAACGGCCGTCCTCAGTGACCAGGCCCACGCGGACACCAGCTACGAGGCATTGCTCTCGCACGACCCGGGGCGATGGCCGTGGCTCAGTGCCCGGTCGCACCTCGCGCGGGGCAAACAGCTCCGCCGGACCCGGCGGGCCTCCGACGCCCGGCGCCATCTCGTCACCGCCCAGCGCATGTTCACGGCGATGGCCTCACAGCCGTGGGAACGCCTCGCCACCCATGAACTGCGGGCCTGCGGCGTACGGCGTACCGGTGGATCGATCGACACGTCGCCGTCGCTGCCGCCGCAGGAACTGGAGATCGCGCGAATGGCCGCGCGAGGCCTGACGAACAAGGAGATCGGGACCGTGCTCGCACTCTCGCCGCGAACGGTCGGCGCTCACCTCTACCGGATCTTCCCGAAGCTGGGCATCACCAAGCGCATCCAGCTCGCGTCGGCGCTGGAGGCCTGAGCAATGACGAAGCAAACCGCCATCGAAGAGCACTGGCGCGCGTCCGAGAGCGGGGATGTCGAGGCTGAGCATGCGATCTACGCGGTGAACGCCGTGCTCGAGTACCCACAGTCAGGTGAGCGTTTCCGGGGCCGGGCGGCCATCGCGGCTCAGCGGGGTGGTCACCCCGCTGAGCGGCACTTCGCGGTCCGACGCATCGTCGGCAGCGGCGACCTCTGGGTGAGCGAGTGCACGATCTCGTACGACGGGGTGCCGACGTACTCGGTCTCCGTGATGGAGTTCGCGGACGACGCGGTCGTCCACGAGACCCAGTACTTCGCGGACCCGTTCCCCGCGCCGGCCTGGCGAGCCGCGCTCACCGATCAGTGACTCCGATCAGTCGACCAGGCTCGAGACGAGGACGGCCTTGATGGTGTGCATGCGGTTTTCTGCCTGCTGGAACACCACTGAGGCCGGCGAGCTGAAGACGTCGTCGGTGACCTCGGCGCCGGACAGTCCGTACCGCTCGTGCACACGCTGTCCGAGCTCGGTCGAACTGTCGTGGACGGCCGGCAGACAATGCATGAACCTCGTCGTCGCCTTGCCGGTCGCCGCCATCAGCTCCGCGGTCACCCGGTACGGCCGCAGCAGCTCCACCCGCTCGTCCCAGACGGAGTCGGGCTCGCCCATGCTCACCCAGGTATCGGTGTAGATGACGTCTGCGCCGATCACCGCGTCGGCGGCATCGCCGGTGACGAAGGTGTTGCCGCCGGACAGTACGGCCAGGCCAGCGGCCAGCCGACGGACGTCCGCAGGAGGCTGCAGCGCGCCGGGGGCCGCGATCCGGACGTCCATGCCGAGCATCGCGCCGGTGACCAGGATCGAGCGCGCGACGTTGTTGCGTCCGTCGCCGATATAGGTCCAGGAGAGGCCTGTCAGGTCCGGCGAGATCGTTTCGCGGATGGTCAGGACGTCGGCGAGCATCTGGGTCGGGTGCCACTGGTCGGTCAGCCCGTTCCAGACCGGTACGCCGGCGTACGCGGCCAGCTCCTCGACGGTCTCCTGGGCGAAGCCGCGGAACTCGATCCCGTCGTACAGGCGGCCGAGGACCTGCGCGGTGTCCGCGATGCTCTCCTCTCGCCCGATGTGACTGCCGTCAGGGCCGAGGTACGTCGTACTGGCGCCTTGGTCGGCCGCCGCGACCTCGAAGGAGCAGCGGGTCCGGGTCGAGGCCTTCTCGAAGATCAGCGCGATGTTCTTGCCGGTCAGCCGGCGTACCTCGCGTCCTTCGGCACGCGCGGCTTTCAGCTCGGCGGCGAGGTCGACGAGCGCCAGGAAACCGTCCCGGCCCAGTGACGACTCAGTCAGCAGCGATCCCGGTGCCGGCGTCAGCCGATCGGCAGTAGTGGTCATGGGTCCTCCTCAGATCGGGTCGCGGCGGATCGGGCAGGTCATACACCGCGATCCCCCTCGGCCACGGCCGAGCTCGCTGCCGACGATCGGGAGCACCTCGATCCCGTGGTCCGCGAGCAGTCGGTTGGTATCGGTGTTGCGCTCGTAGCCGACGACGACGCCGGGGGCGATCGCCAGGTAGTTGTCGGCGTCGTTCCACTGCTCCCGCTCGGCGGTACGCCGGTCCTGCACCGCTCGCAGCACCCGGATGTCGTCGCGTCCGAGCGCCTCGGCCAGCGTGCTCTCCAGCCCGGACAGCTCGGTCACCTCGGGGCGGTCCGGGTCATCGGTCGGCGTGAGCTGCCAGATCCGGACGCTGTCGGTGTCGAAGTACGGGTACGCCACGAAGGTGGCGACGTCGATCATCGTGAGGACCGTGTCGAGATGCATCGCGGAGCGCGCCTTGGGCAGCTCGATCGCCAGCACCCGGTGCGCGCTGTGCGAGGCGAACAGACTGCGTGCCAGTACTTCGACGCCCATCGGGGTCGTGCGCTCCCCCATGCCGACCAGCACGGTGTCGTGGTCGAGCACATGGATGTCGCCACCCTCCATCGTCGCGGGCGCGTGGTCGAGCTCGTCGTCGCCGTAGTGGACGACGAAGTGCCCGGCCTCCCGCGCCGCGGCGAAGAGCGGGTGGTACCGGTAGACGGTCCGGGTGTGCAGGGATTCGCGCCGACGGGCCGGCCTGGCCATCGGGTTGACCGTGGCGCCGTGGCCGATCCAGGCAGTGTTGTCGCGCTGGAAGAGCGTGTTCGGGACCGGCGGGATGACGAAGTCGTCGACGCCCTGGGTGGACCACACCAGTCCGGACCAGCCGAGCGGTCGCAGGTCCGAGGCGACCACGCCGCCGATGAGCAGTTCGGCCAGGCCGGCGGGGTCCGTGTCCGCCAGCAGGCCGCGCAGATCGCGGGCCAGCGCCGGGCCGAACCGCTCATCGGTACAGGTACGCTCGATCGCGAACGAGCGCCCCTCGTCGCCGGCCAGTGCCTCGGCCAGCAGGGTGGCGAAGTGGTGCACACGTACTCCGCGGGACTCCAGTACGGCGCTGAACGCGTCGTGTTCCTCGCGCGCCTTGTCCGCCCACATCACGTCGTCGAAGAGCAGACCGGGCGCGTTGGCCGGAGTGAGGCGGTCGAGCTCGAGGCCGGGGCGATGGACCATCGCCTCCCGGAGTACGCCGACCTCGGAGTGGATGCCCACGCTGAGCGGGGCCCGGACGTCAGTGGTCATTTGCTGGCTCCTTGGCCGATCACGGTGGGGGTGACTTCGCCGTACTCGCCCTTGCGGGCCTTGTGCCAGACGTAGACCGGCACTCCGAGGAGGAGACCGAAGACGCCGTAGTACACCGCTGTCGCACCGCTGCCCTGGAGGGACCAGAAGGAGAAGACCAGGGCGAGCAGACCGACGGTGAGATCACGCGCGAAATGCAGCGGGCGTCTCAGGTGGGCCTCGGTGGCGAGCCAATAGACCTGGGCCGCCGCGGAGAACAGGTACGGGATCACCGAGGTAAGTACCGACAGCAGCACGACCGTGGTGAAGACCTGATCGAACGAGGTGTAGCTGACCACGGTCAGCAGCGTGGCGAGAACGGTCGAGGCGACGATGCCGAACGCCGGTACGCCGCGTCGGCTCTCGCGCTGGAACACCGCCGGGAAGACCCCGTCCCTGGCCGCCGCCTGCGGCATCTCGGCCACGATGAGGGTCCAGCCGACGAGTGCGCCGAAGCCGGACACGACCGCCGCGACACCAACGGTCTTCCCCGCCCAGCTCCCGCCGAAGATCGCATCGGCGGAATCGGTGAACGGCGCGGTCGAGCCGAGCAACTGCGCGTGCGGCACCGTGCCGAAGACCGCGAGGGTGCCGATCAGGTAGACCACGGCACAGGCGAGCGTGCCCAGTACCGTCGCTCTGCCCACGTTGCGCTCGGGATCGCGGACCCGGCCGGCCGCGACCGAAGCGGTCTCGATGCCGAGGTAGCTGAACAGCGCGATCGCCCCCGCGGAGCTGATCGCGCTCCAGCTGGACCCTCCCGACGCGTTGAACCGGCCGAAGTTCACCCGGCTGATGGCGAACAGGCCGATCAGCGAGACCAGCAGCAGCGGCACGAACTTCAGGATCGTGGTCACCACCTGGAAGGCGGCGATACTGCGCAGCCCGGCCAGGTTGACGATCGCGGGCAGCCACAGGCCGGCGACTGCGATGAGGATCGACCAGGTCCGGTCGTGGCCGGTGTTCCAGAAGACCTCGACGTACCCGACCCAGGCCACCACGATCGCCGCGTTGCCCGCCCAGGCGGTGATCCAGTAGCTCCACGCGTTCAGGAAACCGGCGAACTCGCCGAACGCGTCCCGCGCGTAGATGTACGGGCCGCCGGAACCCGGCAGCCGGGTGTTCAGCGAGCGGAAGGTGAGCGCCAGGGCGATCGCGCCGACGGTGACGAGCACGAACGCGACCAGCGAGATCGGACCGTACGCCGCCAGCGCGCCCGGCAGGGCGAAGACCCCGGTGCCGATCACGGAGCCGACGACCAGCGCCGACGCGGACGCGAGCCCGAAACCCTGCCTGGCCGGCGAGGACGAGGTGGTGCCCATGGCATTCCTTCCAGCTGACTGGCGAAACCGGACCTCCAACGTACGAAGGGCAGAACCGCCCGCGCGTCTGTCATTCGACTACGGAAACCCCTGGCCGTACTGGGCCGGGCCGACCAGGGATCTTCCCTGGGGCGAACAGCGGCCGGCCGCCGCACTGTCGAGTGCATACCGAGCGAAAGGAGCTGGTGATGGACGGCTCGCAGACATCGGCCTGGGACGAGATCGTCCGCACGCACTCGGCGCGGGTCTACCACTTCGCCTACCGGCTGACCGGTAACCGGTACGACGCCGAGGACCTCAGCCACGACGTCTTCGTGCGCGTCTTCCGCTATCTCCACACCTACCGGCCGAACACGTTCGAAGGCTGGCTGTACCGGATCACCGTGAACCTGTTCTTCGACCAGATCCGGCACCGCCGGCGGATCAGGTTCGGCGAGCTGTCCAGCGACCTCGACGGCCGGCTGCCTACCCGGGAGCCCGGCCCCGCGCAGACCTTCGCCGCGCGCAGCCTCGACCACGACGTCCAGACGGCACTGGGCAAGCTCGACCCGCGGCTGCGGGCCGCCGTCGTGCTGCGCGACATCGAGGCCTTCTCCTACAAGGAGATCGCCGCGCTGCTCGGGGTCGAGGTCGGCACGGTCGGCAGCCGGGTGCACCGCGGCCGAGCGCACCTGCGGGTGTCGCTCGCGCACCGCGCGCCCTGTCACAAAGCCACTGCCGGCGCGGACATCTCATCGGGTGGGCCACTCGCACCGATCTCGTTGGAGGAACCATGAGGCGAACCATCACCGCCGCGGCGCTCGTCGTGGCCCTGGCCGCGATCACCGCGTGTGGCAACGGCGATACCGGGAGTTCGGGCGCCACCGCCCGCGGGCCGATCACGGTCTGGTACTCGAACAACGCCGAAGAAGTTGCCTGGGGCAAGCAGATGGTGGCCGCCTGGAACGCCGGTCATCCGGACCAGAAGGTCACCGCGCAGGAGATCCCGACCGGTAAGAGCTCCGAAGAGGTGATCGGCGCCGCGATCACGGCCGGCAACGCGCCCTGCCTGATCTTCAACACGTCACCGGCTTCGGTCTCGCAGTTCCAGAAGCAAGGTGGCCTGGTCGCGCTCGACGACTTCCCGGACGGCAAGTCGTACGTCGAAGACCGCTCCGGCGACGTGGCCCAGCAGTACAAGTCGCCCGACGGCAAGTACTACCAGCTGCCATGGAAGGCGAACCCGGTGATGATCTTCTACAACAAGAAGGCCTTCGCCAAGGCGGGTATCGACACGGCCAAGCCGCCGCTGTCGACGTACGACGAGTTCCTCGCCACCTCTCGCAAGCTGGTCTCCTCGAAGGCCGCGAAGTTCGCGATCTACCCGGCGCCGAGCAACGAGTTCTATCAGTCCTGGTTCGACTTCTACCCGTTGTACGCGGCCGAGACCGGCGGCAAGCAGCTGGTCGAGAACGGCCACGCGACGTTCGCCTCGGACCAGGGCACGGAGGTCGCGCGGTTCTGGCGGACCCTGTACGCCGGCAAGCTCGCGTCGCAGGAGAAGTACACCGGCGACTCGTTCGTCGACGGCACCGCGGCGATGGCGATCGTGGGTCCCTGGGCCATCGCGACGTACCAGGGAAAGATCGACTGGGGTGTGGTCCCGGTGCCGACGTCGACCGGTAAGTCTCTCGCCGAGACCTACACCTTCAGCGACGCGAAGAACGTCGCGATGTACTCCGCCTGCGCCAACCGCGGAACGGCCTGGGACGTCCTGAAGTTCGCGACCGGCAAGGACCAGGACGGCAAGTTCCTGGCTGCCACCGGACAGATCCCGCTGCGCAAGGACGTCACCACCGAGTTCGCCGGGTACTTCGCCAAGAACCCGGACTACCGGGTGTTCGCCGATCAGGCGTCCCGTACGGTCGGAGTACCGAACGTTCCGAACTCGATCACCATCTGGCAGACCTTCCGCGACGCCTACTCCCGATCGGTGATCTTCGGCCGGCAGGACCCCGCCCAGGCACTCGGCGCCGCGGCCCAGAAGGTCGACCAACTGGTGTCCCGGCCATGACCATCACGACGCTCGGCCGCCTCGCCGGCAAGCAGCCGATCGGAGCCGCCCTGGTCGCGCCGTACGTCGTGTTCCTGCTCGCCGTCTTCGCCTACCCGCTAGGGTTCGCCGTCTACATCTCGTTCCACGACTACTTCTTCGCGGCACCCGGGGCGGACGTCAGCCGCCCGTTCGTCGGGTTCGACAACTACGTCACCGTACTGTCGGACCCGGCGGTCCGGCGGGCCTTCGGCAACGTCGTGGTGTTCCTGGTCATCAACGTGCCGCTGACCGTCATCCTCTCGCTGGTACTCGCGAACGCGCTGAACGCCGCCGTCCGCTGGCGCACGTTCTTCCGGGTCAGCTACTACGTGCCGTACGTGAGCGCCAGCGTCGCAGTGGTCGGGGTCTGGCTGTTCCTGTTCAACTCCAACGGGCTGGTCAACTCAGTGCTCGGTCCACTGGCTCCGAGCCCTTCTTGGCTGGTGAACTCCGGACTCGCCATGCCGACCGTCGCCATCTACGTCACCTGGAAGCAACTCGGGTTCTTCATCCTGCTCTATCTCGCCGCCCTGCAAAACGTCTCCGCCGACCTCTACGAGGCTGCCGAGATGGACGGCGCCAATCGCCTGCAGCGGTTCAGGAACGTCACCGTGCCCGGTGTCCGACCGGCGACCACCCTGGTCGTCCTCGTCTCCACCGTGACCGGCGCGAACCTGTTCACCGAGCCCTACCTGCTCACCGGCGGCGGTGGACCCGACGGCGCCTCCGCGTCCCCGGTCCTGATCATGTACCAGCGCGGAATCGAGCAAGGCAACCCGGACGTCGGCTCCGCGATCGGCGTCCTGCTCATCATCGGCGTCCTGCTGCTCGCGCTGGTCGAACGACGCATCGTCGGAAGGGACGAGGACTGATGAAGGTCAAGTTCGCCGCACTGCTGATCGGCTCGTTCGTCTTCCTCTTCCCCTTCTACTACATGCTGATCGGCAGCCTGCAGACCGAACCGGATCCGGCCATCACCGGCGCGTTCCCGGCGCCGGGCAACCTGACCGGTCACAACTACAGCGAGATCGACCACGCCATCAACCTCGGCCGCTCGCTGGTCAACTCCGGCGTCTTCACCGGCGGCGTGATCATCGGAACCCTGGTCTTCGGCGTACTCGCCGGCTACGCCCTGGCCCGGCTGCGGTTCCGCGGCCGCGGGCTGGTGTTCAACCTGATGCTGCTCATCCAGGTCGTCCCCTTCCAACTGCTGACGATCCCGCTCTACGTGCTGATCGTCCGCAGCTACGGCCTCGCCGACACCTACCTCGGCATGATCCTGCCCTTCGCGGTCAACTCCACCGCGGTCTTCGTCTTCCGGCAGTACTTCCTGCAGCTGCCGGCCGAGTTGTTCGAGGCGGCCCACATCGACGGGGCGTCCGAGCTCGGCATTCTCTGGCGGGTGGCGGTCCCGCTGGTCCGGCCTGCCCTGCTCACCGGCGTACTGCTCACCTTCATCGGCCCGTGGAACGAGTTCCTCTGGCCGTTCCTGATCACCAAACAACAAGATCTGCAGCCACTCGCGGTCTCACTGTCGAACTACCTCACCACCGTCTCCGCCAGGGCCGCCAACCCGTTCGGCGCCGTACTCGCCGGAGCGTGCGTACTGGCCGCGCCGGCCGTCGGCCTGTTCGTAATCTTCCAGCGTCAGTTCATCTCCCAGGGCCTAGAGTCCGGAATCAAAGGGTGACCGCCATGACCATTCCCTACACCCTCACCCGGGCCGGCGTGCTGATGAGCCCCGAGCCGGGCAACGAGTTCGAAGTCGAAGGAGTGCTCAACCCCGCGACCGGCCACACCCCAGACGGAACCCTGTACCTGCTTCCCCGACTGGTTGCTGCAGGCAACGTCTCCCGGGTCGGCCTGGCCCGGGTGGTGCTGGACGACGGCGTACCGGTCCGTGTCGAGCGCGAGGGCGTCGTGCTCGCACCGGACGAGGGTTGGGAGCGCGGTAAGAACAACGCCGGCGTGGAGGACCCCCGGGTGACCTACCTGGCGACGCTCGGCCTGCACGTGATGGCGTACATCGCCTACGGCCCGCTCGGCCCGAAACCGGCACTGGCGGTCTCGTCGAACCTGCGCGACTGGCGCCGGCTCGGCCCGTTGCACTTCGAGTACCAGCCCTTGCTGGACACCGATCTGAACCTGTTCCCGAACAAGGACACGGTGTTCTTCCCCCGGCCGGTGCCCGGGCCGGACGGTGAGCCGTCGTACGCGATGCTGCACCGGCCGATGTGGGACCTGGGCTGGTTCCGGGAGGGCGAAGGGGTCCATCTGCCGGCCGGGGTCACCGACCAGCGACCGGGTATCTGGGTGTCCTTCACCCCGGTCGCCGCCGTCGAGAGTGACCTCGGCAACCTGACGCGGTTGCGGCATCATCGGCTCGTCGCGTTACCGGAGTACCCGTTCGAGGAACTGAAGATCGGCGCCGGACCGCCGCCGCTGTGGACGCCGGACGGCTGGCTGGTGATCCATCACGGCGTCACCGGCGAGCAACCGGCAGGCTTCGATCCGACGACCCAACGGGTCACCTACTCGGCAGGCGCGCTGCTGCTCGACCTGGACGACGTCACCAAGATCATCGACCGGACGAGTGAGCCGCTGCTGGCGCCGGAGACCGACGACGAGCGGGTCGGCACCGTCGCGAACGTGGTCTTCCCCACCGCGGTCGAGGAGATCGACGGCGTCCGCTACGTGTTCTACGGAATGGCGGACGCCAGGATCGGCGTCGCCCGACTGGACAAGGTGTGAGCCATGCACGACCTCAGCACGCTGATCAAGGCCTATGACATCCGCGGTACCGTCCCCGACCAACTCGACGACGACCTCGCCTTCCAGGTCGGCGCCGCCTTCGCGCACCACCTCGGCGCGACCCTCCTTGCCGTCGGCCATGACATGCGGGTGTCCTCCCCGTCGTTGGCGGCGGCGTTCTCGGCCGGCGTGGCCAGCCGCGGGGCCGACGTACTCGCGATCGGTTTCGTCTCGACCGACCTGCTGTACTTCGCCTCGGGCAGCCAGAACATCCCCGGAGCGATGATCACGGCCAGCCACAACCCACCGGCGTACAACGGCATCAAACTGTGCCGCCCCGGAGCCGCGCCGGTCGGCCAGGACACCGGGCTGCGGGAGATCAGGGCGCTGCTCGAGACCGGTCTGCCCGAGTACGACGGAGTACCGGGCCGGATCAGGTCCGAGGACCTGCTGCCGTCGTACGCCGGGTACCTGCGCCGGCTGGTCGACCTCGACGGCAGCCGGCCCCTCAAGATCGTGATCGACGCCGGCAACGGAATGGCCGGCCGGATCGTGCCGGTGGTACTCGAACACCCCGCGTTCGACCTGGTCCAGCTGTACTTCGAGCTCGACGGGACCTTCCCGCACCACGTCGCCAATCCGATGGACCCGGCGAACCTCGAGGATCTCCGGATCGCCGTCCGGCTGCACGGCGCCGACCTCGGGCTCGCCTTCGACGGCGACGCGGATCGCTGCTTCTTCGTCGACGAAGAAGGCGACCGGGTCAGCCCCAGCGCCGTGGTCAGCCTGATCGCGACCCGCGAACTGGCCAGGCGCCCGGGTGCCGCCATCGTCTACAACGCGATCACCAGCAAAGCGGTCCCCGAGCAGGTCACCGAGCACGGCGGCCGGCCGATCCGTACCCGGGTCGGGCACTCGTTCGTCAAGCAGGTGATGGCGGACAACAACGCCGTCTTCGGCGGCGAACACTCCGGCCACTACTACTTCCAGGACTTCTGGAACGCCGACAGCGGCATGCTCGCGGCCCTGCACGTCATCGAAGCGCTCGGTCAGTCGGCGCAGCCGCTCTCCGCGCTGATGCGGGAGTTCTCGAGGTACGTCGCCAGCGGTGAGATCAACCTGACCCTTGAAGACGTCCCCGCCGCTCTCACCCTTGTCGAGAACCACTACCGCGATGTTGCCGCGGACCACCTCGACGGCCTGACCATCACCTTGCCCGGCCGCGGCTGGTTCAACCTGCGTCCGTCGAACACCGAGCCGCTGCTCCGTCTCAACGTCGAGGCGGCCGACCACGCAACCATGGCGCAGGTCCGCGACGAGGTACTCGACCTACTCGGCCAACACGTCAGTACTGGTCGCTGACAGGCATGCGCATCGTGATCGCACTCGGCGGCAACGCCCTACTGCGCCGCGGTGAGCCACCCGACGCCGCCGTCCAACTCGCGCATCTCGAAGCGGCCGCGCCGGCACTCGCGAAGATCGCCGCCGACCACGAGGTGGTGATCGTCCACGGCAACGGCCCGCAGGTCGGGCTGCTGGCGTTGGAAAGCCTGGCGGATCACGCCCTGTCCCGCTCGTATCCGCTCAGCGACCTCGTCGCGGAGACCCAGGGAATGATCGGGTACTGGATCCAGCAGACCCTCGCCAACGCCGGCCTGACCAAGCCGGTCATCACCCTCGTCACCCAGACTGTTGTCGACAGCAACGACCCTGCTTTCGCCGAACCCAGCAAATTCATCGGCGCCGGCTATCCCGAAGCCGAGGCCCGCAAGCTGGCCGGACAGAACTCTTGGACCGTCCACCAGGACGGCAACTCCTGGCGCCGCGTCGTCGCCTCCCCGAGTCCCCGACGCGTCGTAGAACTCGAAACCGCGCAGACCCTTCTACAGCACCGGACGACCGTCGTCCTCGCCGGTGGCGGGGGAATCCCCGTCACAGAGGGCCCATCCGGCCGTCACGGCATCGACGCGGTAGTCGACAAGGACCTCACCGCCGCCCTGATCGCCACCGATCTCAAAGCCGACCTCCTGGTCATGCTCACCGATGTGAAGGCCGTCTTCCTCGACTTCGGCACCCCGTCCGAGCGGCCGCTCCACCACATCACCCTCGCGGACCTGACCGACCTGACTTTCCCACCAGGCTCCATGGGCCCCAAGGTGGCTGCCGCCCGCCAATTCGTCCAGGACACCCATGGCCGAGCCGCCATCGGCTCACTCGACGACGCAACCACAGTCATCGCCGGCAGTACCGGCACCCAACTCACAGCGGCGTAACCCCGCGGCAACGGCGCCGAACTAGATCTGGGCGGCGAGCTCCTCGGCGGCTTCGATGGCGATTTCGATGGCTCGGGTTGCGAGTGGGGAGTGGGTGCGTTCGGCCGGCCAGTGGAGGTACATCTCGCGGGTGGGCGACGGTTGTAGCTGGTGGAGGGTGAGGCGGTCGTCGGACGCTGCGTCGGAGCCATGGAGGGCCAGCCATGGGAGGACTGCTGAGCCGATGCCGGCTCGGACCATCGACAGGATGGTTTCGTGGCCGCTGGTTCGGAAGACGATGCGTGGTCTGGCGCCGTACTTGGTAAGCGTTCGCTCCAGCCATCGCTGGTGGTAGGTGGGTGGCCAGGCGACCATCGGAGCGTCGTCGAGCAGCTCCACCCGTACCGGGCCTTGAGGGAACGCGTTGGCCGCTGCCACTAGGAGGTACGGCTCGTCGAGTAGCTTGACGTGTTCGACGTCGCCTTCGATCCGGCCGTCGTGGAACAGCAGGTCGAGATCACCGATCTTCGGATCCTCGGGTTCGACCTCGGACAGCCGGATGTCGCAGCCAGGGTGCTCGTCCAGCAACTGACGAACGACGGCCGGCAGGATCAGGTTGGACACGCTCTGGAAGGTGCCGATGTCGATCCGGCCGCTGCCTGCACGGAACCGATCGACCGCGTCGGTCAGCGCCTCCGATCGCGTCAGCAACTCACGGCCGTGGCTCAGCACCACCTCGCCAAGCGGTGTGAGCCGCACCGGCCTCGGCCCACCGGGTCGATCGAAAACGGCGCCGCCAAGCGCCCGCTCCAGCGCCGCGATCTGCTGACTCACCGACGACTGGGTGTAGCCCAGCCGCACAGCCGCTCGCCCGAACGTTCCTTCCTCGGCGATGGCAGCCATAGCCCGCAGATGCCGCAACTCAAGATCAACCACGGATTGAACCATAGTCGATCCTGATCATCTTGATCAGAAACAATCGCTTTTCATGATCGGTCGATCGAACCTACCGTCATTGGCATGACCACAATGACCGACACCGAATGGCGATCCTTCGTCACCGAAGGCACCAGACTCGCCCACCTGTCCGTGACCCGGGCCGACGGCCGCCCCCACGTCACTCCGGTCTGCTTCGTCCTCGACGGCAACGAACTCGCCTTCGCCCTCTCCCCCGGCAGCGTCAAAGGCAAAAGCCTCACCCGCGACGGCCGGGTAGCAGTCTGCATCAGCGACACCAACCAGCCCTACAGCTTCGTCACCCTCGAAGGCCAAGCCCGAACCTCCGCCGACCCAGCCCACATCACCCACGTCGCCAAGGGCATCGCCGACCGCTACTACCCCACCCACCCAGCAGACGCCCTAGCCGAAACCTTCGTAGAACAAGGCTTCACCGCAGTCCACATCACCATCACCAACGTCATAGCCCAATCCAACCTCGGCTAACAGCTCCTTCTATAGGACAAGTCCATCGGCCCAGGCGATGCCAGACCCACCCCGGAGGTCGGGTGGTGAGGGACCTGGCGACCGTCTACCCGAACGGCGTGCGACACCGGCCGGACCATGAGGTTTGCGCCGCAATGGTCACCAACCCGCAGCCACCCGCAACGCCGGGCTCCCACCGCCTTCACCAAGCGGGTGACGAAGGACCCGCGCCCAGGGTGGGCGGGAGCAAGCGAACGCGGACGCGACGAAGGAGCGGACGGCGGAGCCGGCGTGGGGTCACCAGCCTTAAGCGGGACATCTGCCGCATCGGTACCTCCGTAGGGTTTGGGGAGTTGCGTTGACACCTGCGAGCGGGGGTCCTCATGGTGGGCGGACCGCCCCCAACCGTGAGGATCGCTCATGCGTAAGTCACCTGGTCGTGCTCGTTTCGCTGGTGCTGGTATCGCCGCTGTCGCCCTGCTGGCCGCCTTCACTGCAGTACCGTCCGAGGCTTCCGAGCCATCCACCAACAGCCCGGACGAATCGAGAGGCACTGCCAAGGCACTCACCGCCGCGGATCGGCAGATGTTGGCGCAACGGCCGTTGATCGAGGCCGCCGAGCAGCTGGCCGTCGTCGCGGAATCGCCTGCGCTGCAAGGGTTTGCGGGCATTGTGCTCGCCGACGACGCCGTGGTGCTCTGGTGGAAGGGCACGCCGCCGGCGCGGGTCCAGCAGGCCGTGTCGTCCGCCGGGAAGATAGCGCCGGTACGGATCGCAGGCGCCGTCCATTCCAAGAGCGAGCTCGACCAGGCTGCCCGGTCCATCGCGAGCTGGCAGCAACAGAACCCGGGCGCCGGGGTCGACGCGGTGAAGAACCCGGGCGACGGTAGCGGCCTCGTACTGAGCGTCAGCCCATCGCATCGCGCGGCGGCCGATCTCGGCCAGACCTTGCGGCGGCGTACCGGCGTACCGGTCCGTGTTGTCGCGGAGGAGCCATTGAAGCCGATGTCCCGCGGGGACGACTGGTCGCCGTGGATCGGTGGAGCGCGGCTCTGGAACCAGTCGGCCGGAGCCATCTGCACGACCGGCTTCGGTGTGCGGGACGGCCAGTACCGGCCGTACATCCTCACCGCCGCGCACTGTGGCCAGTCGGGTCAGCAGTTCGCCGACGGGCAGGGCGAGTACATCGGGAACATGGGCCCGCGCAACCAGGACCACGACATCGCGCTGATCCCGACCAACAACGTCGACCCGCAGCTGTACGTCGGCGACGGGAACAGCGGCCTGGTCGAGAACGTCCCGTACTGGGGTCACGTCTTCGTCGGCCAGTACCTGTGCCAGAGCGGCATCACCAGCGCGGCGGCCACCGGCGGACCGGTCTGCAACATCAAGGTGCTGTTCTTCTACAACGATCGCGAGGACCTGGTCGAGGGCGAGCAGATGAACGGCCAGGACGCGGCCCGCGGCGGCGACTCCGGCGGTCCCGTCTACTCGCGCGGCGACGCCGGCCTGATCGCCAACGGCACCGTCACCCGCGGCGCCGGCCCGCGGATCGGCTTCCAGGACTTCGCCACCGCCAACCGGGACTTCGGCGTCAGCATGTCCTGAATCTCAAGCGCCTTCACCTTCACTGAGCAGCTGGGTCAAGTCGTGGCGGCCGGTGAGCCCGAGTTTGCGATAGACGCCGGACAGGTGGAACTCCACCGTCCGGCGAGCCAGGAAGAGCTGTTTCGCGATCTCCGGGTTCGACAAGCCGGCCGCCACCAACCGCGCCACCTTCCGCTCCTGCGCCGTCAGGCCGCCGAGTGTGCCGAGCGATGGCCCTGCGAGTGCCCGCGCCCGCTCCCCCAGCGGCCGGGCACCGCAGTCGTCCGCAAGCTGAATCGCCCGAAGCAGATGACAATCGGCGGCGCCTTTGTGCAAAACCTTGCCCAGTTCGTACTGGGCAAAGGCCTCATCCAGAAGCTGCCCCGCATCCTGCAACCTACTGACGGCCTCCACCAGCAGCGACTCCCGTTCACACCTGGGCCGCGTCAACGCCACCACGTACCGCGCGAACCCGATCGCACCGTCGGTCCCAACAAGCAACGCCCGCTCAAGATTCTCCTCCGCGAGCCGACCAGCCTCCGCCGACCGCCCCAACCGCAGCAGAGTCTCCACAGCAGCAGGCCGCCACCGAATCACCTCAGAGCTGTCCACCCCAGCCTCGGCCAGCAACTCACCACATTCCAGGTACGTCCGTACCGCCGCCCCGAACTGCTCCACACCCACCTGCGCCGCCCCACGAGCCATCAACCCCTCCGGCGTCGCCTGCCCCGCGTCGCAGAGCGGCACCCCCCCTCGTCCCTTCACCTTCGGCACGGTCCTTGTGCCGGCCAACCTCGCCACCTCGGCCAAACCCCAGACCATCCGCAGCGCTAACGGCCTGTCCTGCAAAACCATTGCCTTCCGCAACAATATCCGCAGCACGGTCGCCGCCGTCCGCAGATCGCCTTTCCTCTGAAGGATCCGGACCTGCAGCAGATCCATCTCGACCAGCGCCCACTCGCTGCCCTGAGCTGCAACCCTTTTCCGCACCGCCAGCACAGCCGAATGCGCCCGCGCCGGAATCCCCACCACCGAGAGCGTGAACAAGGCGTGCCAACACACCTCGAACGCCCGCACCGGATCCGCCTCAGCCAGCACGATGTCCGCATCGCGTAGCGCCTGACCCGCATCGCCGCCGGTCAGCGTCACGAAAGCGGACCGCCCGGCTCGCAAGGCAAGCCCCAACCGCACGTCAATCGCAGCGGAGTCGTCCACCCATCCGGAACGCGGAAACCCTGCCGGCATCTCGAACACCATCTCCCCAGAAGACGATCGCCCGAAATCCCTCTCACTCTGCCCCCGCGCTCCCCGCCGGAAACGTTTCCTGTCCTGATCCGGCCACTTCCGAATCCACTCCCGCGAACAGGACCGGACAGTCAGTCGGCCTAGTTTCTACTACTTAGTGGTACCGTATAGTGGTACTCAGTGCCACTGAGTACTGACGGGACGAAGAGGACCTGCGATGGATGACCTGACGGAGATGCTGAAGGGCACGCTCGAGGGCTGTGTGCTCGAGATCATCGGCAGCGAAGAGACCTACGGGTACGCCATCACGCGTCAGCTGAACGAGCTCGGCTTCGCCGACGTCGTCGAGGGGACGGTCTACACCATCCTGCTGCGGCTGGAGAAGAACGGGCTCGTACAGGTGACGAAACGGCCGTCCGGACAGGGTCCGGCCCGCAAGTTCTATGCGCTCAACGACGCCGGGCGCGAGGAACTCGCGACGTTCTGGGCGAAGTGGGAGTACGTCACATCACGGATCGAGAAGCTCAAGGAGGGCGGGAGATGAACTTCTGGGAGACCATCACCGGCAGCGATCTCAGCAGGGAATGGAAGACGTTCGAAGCCAGGGCCGAAGCCTTGCCGGCCGACTACCGGGCGGCCTGGGACGAGATCAAGACTCACCTCTCGCCCTACTCGGACTTCACCGGCCGCAACCTGCTGCCGATCCTCGACGGCGCACTGGGGCTGCTCGAGGAGACAGCCGCCGAAGGGCAAAGCATCTACCAGGTGGTGGGTGACGACATCGTGGGCTTCAGCGCGGCGCTGGCCGGCGGCGAAGGCGCCCGGACCTACCGCGACAAGTGGCGCGAGCAGTTGAACAGGAACGTCGCCAAGAAGCTGGCCAAGCTAGGAGACTGACGTGGGAATCCGAGACATCATCGACGGCAAGAAGCAATGGCGGGCACACCAGGCACGGGTCAAGACGCTCCCGCCGGACTACCAGATCGTCTACCAGGAGATCCAGCGGTACCTCTTCAAGGTCGGCCCCGTCGACCTGGTCGACGGCCACCTGCTCTCAGACCTGGTCGACTTCTTCGAAGAGGGCGCCGCGACCGGCAAGGGAGTCACCGACCTCATCGGCACCGACATCGCCGCCTTCAGCGACGACCTGGTCAAGGACTCCCCCACCTACGCGGACATCTACCAAAAGTCCATCACCACAACGCCCAAGCAGTAGTCGCGGTCGGTAGGGTCCCGCCGTTCTCGCACAGATCTATCACAGGCGAACAGCGCCGGACTGCGCTCTTCACGGCCGGTGGATGCGGGCATATCGTCCGGCCGAGGGGTCTTTTGTGCCCGCCCGCGACAATCTCGACGGAGCGTAGCCATGACGACAGTACGTAAAGGGAGGGGGCTCCTGGCCATCGGCGCGGTGACGACCACCGTTCTCGCGATGACCATGAGCTCAGGGGCGAACGCCGCCGGCTCGCTGCCCAAGGCCGACCCGGGCACATCCGCGGTCCAGGCCGAACCAGGGCAGCGGGAAGCGAAGGGGTTCTACGACGCGCGCACGCCGAGTGCGCGCGCGGCGTACGCGCAGGCCGCCAAGACGATGGCCAAAGAGGGTGCTGCCGCGGAGAAGTTCCGCGACTCGCTGGGGCCGCAGGGCATCGTCTCGGTGGACCCGGCGACCGGTACACCGAAGCAGGTGGCCAAGCTGAACGGGTTCCTCACCGGTCCCAGCAGCAAACCACCGGCCAGGATCGTGCTCGACTACATCCGGGCACACCCGGAGATCTTCCGGCTGTCCGAGAACGACCTCCGGACGCTACGGCTCCGCAAGAACTACCGCGATGTCGAGGGATCCCGGCACCTGTCCTGGGAGCAGGTGGTGAACGGCACCCCGGTCTTCGGTAACGGCATCATCGGGCACGTCACCAAGCGCGGTGAGCTGATCGCCATCATGGGCTCGCCAGTGCCTGGTCTGGCCGGGCTCGCCGCCCGCGCGGCTGCCCTTTCGGTGACCGCGGACGGCGCCCGGCTGGTCGCTGCCAAGGACGTCGGCGGCAAGACTGCGACCACCAGCGTGAAGACCGTCGCCGACGGCAGGAAGTGGGGCAACGGCGACTACGCCAAGCGGGTCTGGTTCTACACACCGGCCGGACTGCGCGCGGGCTGGGCGACGTACACCCAAGCCGGCGGCACACTGATCTACAGCCACGTGATCGACGCGTCGACCGGCAGCGTCCTGTACCGCCGGCCGCTGGTCGACCACGCCAACGGCGACGGCCTGGTGACGGACTACTACCCCGGCGCGGCCAAGGGCGGTACTCAACGGAAGGTCAACTTCTTCAAGGCCGGGTACCTCCAGAAGGGCGCCCAGACGCTCCAGGACGGTACGTCGGTCGACGCATTCGCCGACATCAACGACGATGACCTGGCCGGAGCCGGTGAGACCGTCAAGGTGCCCGGCACGAGGACCACCGCGGAGTACCGGCTGGTGCCGTTTGCCAGCAATCCGCAGTGCTCGGTCGCCTTCGTCTGTACCTGGGACCCGGCGACGGCGAACTCCTGGCGGACGAACCTGAACCAGGACGTGACCCAGGCGTTCTACCTGGCCAGCAAGTTCCACGACTATCTGCAGAAGTCGCCGATCGGGTTCACCCCCGCGGCCGGGAACTTCGAGGCCAAAGGCAGCGACCCGGTGTTGCTGAACGCGATCGACGGCGCCAACACCGCGAACGGACTGCCCGACGGCAACCACGTCGACAACGCGAACATGAACACGCCACCGGACGGCACCTCGCCGACCATGCAGATGTACCTGTTCCACAACCCGGCCAACCCGGCCGATCGGTTCGTGCCGACCAGTTCGGCGAACGACGCCAGCATCCTCTACCACGAGTACACCCACGGCCTGTCCAACCGGCTCGTGGTCGATGCCTCCGGCAACTCCACGCTGAACAGCGTGCAGGCCGGCGGTATGGGCGAGGGCTGGAGCGACTTCTACGCGATGGACAATCTCGTCACGACAGGCCTCCAACGGAACAGCCGGAGCGACGGCGAGGTCAAGGAAGGCACCTACACCGTTGCGGGCGGGCTGTTCCGCAAGGAGGCGATGGACTGCCGGGTCGGTTCGACCGCCCCGACCTGCGTCGCGCTCGACGGCACACCGGGCGGCTACACCTTCGCCGACTTCCCGAACCTCGGCCTGCGCGGGCCGGAGGTGCACGACATCGGCGAGTACTGGGCGCAGGTGCTGTGGGACGTCCGCGAGCGCCTCGGTCATACCAGGACGATCTCGCTGGTGACCCGGGCGATGGAGCTGTCCCCGTCCGACCCGTCCCTGCTGGACATGCGCAACGCGATCCTGCAGGCCGACCAGGTCGTCAACCGCGGCAAGGATGCCGGCGCTCTCTGGCGGATCTTCGCGACGCGCGGCATGGGCTGGTTCGCCGGTGTCGTCGACGCCGGCGACACCGCCCCGGCGGAGGACTTCCACGTACCACCGACCGGTGGCGGCGCCACTCTGCAAGGAACGGTGACGGACAAGCTCACCGGTGCGCCGATACCGAACGCGCTGGTGTTCATCGCCGGCCATGACTCCGGCTACTCGGGCGACTACGCCGACGTGACCGATGCCCAGGGCAAGTACTCGATCGACGGCGTGCTGCCGGGAACGTACCCGAAACTGGTCGTCGCCGGCGGTGCGTACGAGATCCTGAACCAGGCGGTGACCATCGCCGCCGGTGGCTCGACCGTCAACTTCACCCCACGCCGTGACTGGGCGGCCGCCGCGGGTGGCGGCTCGATCACGGCCTTCAACGGCCCGGACTTCGCGCCGGCCTGCACACCGCCGTACGCGATCGACCTGTCCCAGGGCACCGGCTGGGGCAGCACCACCGGCGACAACGCCGGCACTCCGACCAACACTCCCATCCCGAAGTTCATCGTGGTGGCACTTCCGGCGACGGTGAACATCACCACCTTCTCGGTCGACCCGTCACAGACCTGTGGCGACCCAGGCAGCGCGGCCACCGGTGGCTACCGGATCGAGACGTCCGCCGACGGTACGACCTGGGCCACCGCGGCCGAAGGCACCTTCGGCGCAGCCAACCGCCTCCGCTACAACGAGGTCACCCCCACCGCCAACACCACCGGCATCAAGTTCGTCAAGTTCTGGATGCTCAGCCCCCAGATCCCCGACATCACCAACAACTGCCCCGGCCCCTTCGGCGGCTGCCAGTTCATGGACATGATGGAACTGGAGGTCTTCGGCACCCAGTAACCAGCCATTGGGGCCCGGAACCTCGTTGGGTTCCGGGCCCCACCGAGGCGTGGTTACATGGCTGGTCTGGCTCGCCTTCCGGGGGTCCAAAGCCATGCTGGTTGGCGGGCGGCCCTGCGGGATCTCGACCTTCGATCGGGGCGGACGACTTGGTCAAGCCGGGGCAATTTCAGCAGTGCGTCGGCCGTCTCGTCGTCAGGGTTGCTCCGGATATACCGCTGCAGATTCACGCCGACGGCACGGATCCGCGGCCCACGACGCCCGTCCGGCTCGGCGACGTAGGCGATACCGCCACTGTGGTCGAGCCAGCGGATGACATCTTCGATCGAGCTGTCTTCCAACCCACCGTGAGGGTCCGACCACTGAACGCGAGCGATACCGCGCAAGTCATCCCGCTCCTGCGACATAGCGACCGCAGTAACCGTCACTGCCGGATAACTTGCAAGGCTCATCGACTGCCGGCGCCTCCTGGTATACCAACCCTCGCATCTTGACACCCGCCCCCGCCGCCCCGAAAGGGCCAGACCACCCATTGGACCGCTGCCGCCAGGGCCGCCGCCGCCATCTGTGATGCGGGCGGGAGCCGGTGGCAACCGCGACGAAGACCTACCCCTGAGAGCTAGCCATCGAGTCCGCACGCGGCTGATACCGCCGGAAACGTTTCCTGTCCGAATCCGGCCCGGACAACGGAATCCGACGCAATATCTGTGCCGGATCGTTGACGGTTGCCAAACGGCTCATTGTGAGTATCGTCTCTTGCTCGTCGGCATTTCTGGGCAATGGGGGAGACACCGGTGACGAGTGATTCTGCTCAGCAGGGGGATGGATTCACCACACGGGTATTGGCGGTCATGGTGGCGCTCGGCCCACCGGCCGCCGTGAGTGGATGGTTACGGCCGTGGATCCGCGACAATCTGTTCGTCAGCCTGCTGGTGCTGTTGGCTTACTGGGCATTGATGTTTGCCGGACGCTTCTCACTGCGCGTCGGAAAGGCCGTCAGCGAGCTGTGGATCCAGCGCATCACCGTCGGCCTGGATCGGCGCGTGAGCGCAATCATCAATAGTTATCGCTCGCGATATATCCGGCAGTTGCTGTCGACTGTTCGCGATGTCGAACTGCTCGGGATGGCCACCCAGGGCGAGTATTCGCTGCGGCTGCGCGATGTCTACGTGGACGTGAGCCTGGCGCCGACTGCCTTACAGTCGACCACCCGCGAACCCTTTGTGGGAACCGAGATCCAGGTCGGAGAACGCAAAGCCCTCGACTCTTTCCTGCGTGGCGGCGGGACGCGGGTATTCGCGGTGATCGGAGGTCCTGGATCAGGAAAGACAACCTTGTTGCGCCGGACTGCCATGGCATTAGGAGAGGGTCGGCGGCGCAAACGGTCACTACCTCTTGTTCTTTATCTTCGTGACCATGTCCAGGACATTCTCCAGACTCCGGGCATCACAATTCCGGAGCTATTGGCCGGTGTGGCGTGGCTGAAGGGAATGGTCCCGGCCGACTGGTTCGAGCGTAACCTCGGTCGTGGTCGCTGCGTCGTGATGCTGGACGGGCTGGACGAGGTGGCTGCCGAGGAACACCGGCAGCTGACCTCGGCCTGGGTACAGGATCAGGTACGACGCTATCCGAGCAACAGCTTCGTTCTTACCTCGCGGCCGCACGGCTACCACGCCAATCCCCTCACCGGGGCCGATGTCCTGCAGGTCCGCCGCTTCACCAGCGAGCAGATCTCCCGCTTCGTACACAACTGGTATCTCGCGATCGAGCGTCGCAGTACGGACGAGAACACCGAGCGGACCTCGACGATCGCCAAGAACCACGCCGACGATCTCCTGCAGCGGATGCGCCGGCAGCCGGCCCTGTACGACCTGGCCGCGAACCCGATGTTGCTGACGATGATCGCCAACGTGCACAAGTACCGCGGAGCACTGCCCGGCAGCCGGGCCGCGCTGTACGACGAGATGTGCGCCCTGCTCCTGCAGCGCCGGCAGGAGGCGAAGAACCTGCCGGTGGGGTCCGGCCTGAAGGCGGAGCAACGCGCGAAGGTGGTCCGCGACCTGGCGCTGGCGATGATGACGCGGCAGGTTCGTGACGTCGCGCTGTCGACCGCGAACGAGATCATCGGGCCGGCCCTGGCACGGATCCCCCGCGACGTGACCGCGGACGGCTTCCTCGACGAATTGACCAAAAGCGGTCTCTTCATCGAACGGGAGCTCGGGAAGTACGCCTTCGCCCATCAGACCTTGCAGGAGTACCTCGCGGCGGTGGCGATCCGGGACCTCCCCTCGGCCGATCTGCTACCGCAGATGGTGAATGATCCGTGGTGGCGCGAAACGATCCTTTTGTGGGCCGCGAACGCCGATGCTTCGGCCGTGGTCGAGGCGTGTCTCACCTCCGGCTCGGTCGAATCCCTGGCACTGGCCTATGACTGCGCCGCTGAGGCGCGAGAAGTCGACGCGGACCTACTGGAGCGCCTGGACACACTGCTGTACGCAGAGCCGTCCACCAGCAGCACCTCTGATCGCGATGTCCACCGGAAGCTACTGGCGGCCGTCAGGGCATCGCGGTCGCTGCGGCACACCGTGACCTTGGCCAACGGGGCCGTGATCTGCGCGAGCCCTGTTCCCGAGTCGCTGCACCGGCTGTACGTCGAATGGGATGGCAACGTTGCCACCCCAGCTCAGGGAAGTACGGGGCAATCTCAGAGCACCCAGCGGCGGAGCACCGGGCAGGATGATGTCGCCGAAGCCGTCGGAGTACAGGCGCTGCATGTGGAGAAGATGGTTGCGTGGGTCAATGGCCTGTTCGAGGACGGGACCGCCTATCGACTGCCCACGCGCCGCGAACTGGCGGACCCGATGACCGAGGTCGTGGTCGACCTGACCCAGCGCAGCATCTGGTTCCAGGACCCAGTGGCCGAGCTCCCGGTCATGCAGTTGGCCGCTGATGCCGACGACGAGGAGGAAGAGGAACGGGTCTACGCCGGTCCGAGGCTGTATGTCCCTAACGCCGTCACGCATCCGTACCTGGGGACGCCTGAAGTCCGCCGGGAGGCAATCCGGCGCGATCTGCTGACGGTGGAATCCGTGCTGCCGTTCGTCCTGAGCTTCTGTCTCGAGCGCAATCCCGAGCGGGCCCGGGTACATGACTTCAAGGTGGGGCTGAAACGCCTCGAGAAACTGGCCGTCAGCAAGACCCCTGCTTTGGAGGGCAAGACCAATCACATCGACCGCGCGCTGGCCCGCAGCCGCAGCGGGGACATGACGCAGGACCGGGAGCTGATCCAGCTGACCGAGCGGGTCACTGAGTTCGCCGACGCGGTGGCGGAGTTCGAGGTGTTCCCAGCGTCACCCGAACCGGTCCGGGATCTCACAGCGATGCTTCGCGGACTGCGGCCGATCTCCGAAGCGGTCGGACAGGCGCTGGACATCGTGCTGACCCGAGCTTTGCAGGCCGACGACGTACTCATGCTGGTACGAGATCTCCGGACTCCCGAGCGAGGGCTCGAGGACAGCCTGGCCATCGGCCGGCCGTCCCAGTCGCCGCGACGGCATGAGCGAGAGATCTCGGGGTCGGAGTTCGAGATCGCCGTGACGGCACTGAGCCTGTTGCTGTCGCTGTGGCAGCCGAGCCGGAACAAGTACCGGCCTGGCCAGGTACTCACCGAGTTCTACGAGTACCTCGCCGCACTCTTCCCGGCCTCGGCCGCCGTCGAGCCGGTCATCCCCGAGGAGACAGAGTTCGCGCTCAAGGAGATCGGCTCTCTGTTGAAAAAGGCCCAATGGTCCGACTACCTGTATCCGGGGGCAGACAACACCAGCGACCGCGTCACCTGGAGGATCCTCGCCCGGCGGCTCACGGCCGTCGCGGCGAAGCGGGTCGCGTCGATCGCCAGGCAGCCATCCTTGGCCCGGTCCCACGGGCCGGCATTGCGGATCGGTCTGCTGGCAGCGGCGGCGGTCGCGGACCAGTTCGCCGAAGCGGAGATCGCGGCGAAGCTGCGCGGAGTACACAGCAGTCTCGTCTGCCTCGAAACCAGACAGCACGACCCGTCCCAGGCCTCAGAGGTGATCCTGCTGATCCGGACGTAGAGCTACGGAGTCGCGGTCGAAGTAGGCGACTGCGAAGAGGATCAGAGCGGTGACGATGCTGACCCCGGCGTTGGTGACGAGGTCGGAGGTAGCCATGCCGATCTCGTGACCCCAGTAGACGAGTTGGGAGGTCGCGTCCCAGAGCAGGTACATCAGCGCGTTGAGGAGGACGAGCTTGCGCCGGTCGACCGCACGCGGCAACGTCATCGCGATGATCGTTACGGCGATGATCAGAACGTGGTACCCGGCAACGGAGTACCACTGGAAGTGGCGCGTCGGCGTCATTTCGCCACCGAGATAGGCACGATCGGTGAGCTCGGGATCGAAGGTGAGGACGAGGGCCTGCAACAGGTTGAACGCGACGTAGACCCAGAGCACGACGCGCAACGGAAATCTCATGCACAAACCCTCTCAAACCCCACGGCGGAGCCGGCGAGGGGAGTTCCGCCGGCTCGCCGTACGAACGCACTACCAGTGAGCCTTTTGCTGGATCAGGTTGCTTTGATGGAGAAGATGCGGATGTTTGGGGTGTTCGGCAGGGTGATTGATGCCAGGGTCTTGCCGGAGGTGATCGGGACCGACCTTGTGTAAGTGCAGTACGCCGTGCCTGCGTCCGAGGGGCCGGTGGTGCTGTTGCGGCCGAAGACCTTGAACGCGAGCGTTGCCGGGTAGGTCGTACCGGTTGCGCAGCTCCAGCTGGGGAAGCCCCAAGTGGAGGTGCTCGACGTGCCGTCGCTGTAGTTGAGGCGGATGGTGCCGCCGGCTTCGCCGATGCCTGAGGCGCCGAGGAAGTTCACCTTCGAGCCGGTGTACGCGTACTGGATCGTCTGACCGACCGGCTTGACGGAGTCGAAGTTGCCGGACGTGGTGCTCGGCCAGGTGTAGCCGACGCCGCCGATCGTGACGGGTTGGCCGGCCTTGACGCTGACCGCCGTACCGTCCGGCAGCTGAGCGTTGCCGGCCAGCCGGTCGGACGAGAGGGTGCGGCCGCTGGCGTCCCAGCTGCCCGCGGTCGGCGCGTCGCCGTCGGTGATCGCGGTGGCGTTGCGGGCGTGTGAGCCGTCGGGCCCGAAGTTCAAGCCGGAGTAGGTGGCGGTGGCGGCGACCTTGAGGCGGTACATGACGGCCGAGCCCGCGGGCACAGTGACGCTGAAGCCGCCGTTCGCGTCGATGGATGTGACATCCGGTCCGAGGATCGACGTGAGCGTGAACGCCGTCGCGGACGTACCAACCACCGAGCCCGAAGTCGAGGCGGTCACCGCCGCGCTGGCCGAACGGTTCATGATCGCCACGGCATAGTCGCCGTTGCTCAACGGCTTGGCGAAGACGTCGTACCCGGTACCCCGGGCGACTCGCTTCGCCGGTACGGCCAGCGGGTCCTGTCCTACCGCGATCAGGTCGGCCTTCTTCATCAGGTCGGCCTGCGTGGTCGAGATGGCGCCGCTGTTGTCGGAGTTGCGGATCATCGCGACCATCTGGCTGTTCTGCATCGCCCACATCGCATAGCCGCCGAGCTTGCTGGCGGTGGACAACGCCGAGTCGTCGAAGTACAGCCGATCGGGGTCGAGGAAGTGACCCTGCTTGCCGTAGGAGCGCAGGTTCTCGACCATATCGACGAGCGTGACAGTGCCTGCCCAGTTCGCGCCGCCGACGTCGCCGCCGATGCGGTATGCATGTCCAGCCGGACCGATGCTGTCCAGCATGCGCCGGTACAGCGCCGTGTCCCAGGTGTCGTTCTTCCAGTTCGCGTACGCCGGTGCGGAGATGTTCAGCATGATCGACCGGCGCTTCGCGGGGTCGGTGTCGTTCTTGATCGCGTTGAGCGCGGCGGCTGCCCGGCGCGAGGACTCGATCGCCGTGTCGATCTCGAGGTCGGTGTCGAGGATGGAGTAGCAGCACTTGTTGGTCGTGTTGGGCTCACCGCAGTAGTCGAGCTTGATGTAGTCGGCGCCGACGCTCGCGAAGTACCGGAAGTCCTTCTCGAAGTTGTCGTAGCTGCCGGGAGCCGCTGCCGAGCGCCCGCCGGAATCGCACATGTACCTGCCGCCGCTGGCGTAGACGCCGAACGACAAGCCCTTGCTGTGCAAGTAATCGCCGACATCCTTCAGGCCATTGGGGTACTTCGTCGGTGACGGGATGAGGTTGCCGGTGGTGGTGTCGCGTCCGTTGGTGCAGTTCGGTACGACGGTGGCGCTGGCGTCCCAGTCGGTGCAGTCCGACCGGACGGCCCAGGTGTCGTCGAAGGAGACCGTGTTCCAGCCCAGTTGGGCCAGGCCGGTGGAGACGGCGTCGTCGGCGGTCTTCTTCATGCTGGCCGCCGTGGTCTTCGCCCAGGACTCCGAGCGCAGGATCATCCGCGGCGTGGGGGCAGCGGAGTGATCGATGTTGACCGTGTCGCTCGGGACGGGCCGGGACAGCGCGGCGGACGGCTGCGTCACGGTCGCGACGGCCGCGATCACGGCGAGCAGCGCACCGGCCAGCCGGCGGACTCGACGCGGCGCGGCGGCACCGCGGTGGGAGTACGGCACGAGGAGCTCCTTGGTGATCGGGAAACGCCGGCAGCCCAGGCCGCCGATTGGCGAGAAAACTAGATTCGCCGGGAGGCTCGGTCAACCTGTCAGTTGCAGATGTTTACCGAATGACTACTCACACCATGAGGTGCTTCGCGGGCGAGCATCGGCCATGAGGACAACGATTCTGCATCTGACCGACCAGATGAATCGTGGATTCATGGCATAGTGCTTCTGGCTAGGATCACGAGCGAGGAGGACACCACCATGGACGATCCGGAGGTGGCCCCGGGGCTGAAGTTCCAGCAGATCGCCGACCGGCTGCGCGCGGAGATCCTCGACGGCACCCGACCGTCGGCCAGCCGGTTGCCGACCGAGCGCGAGCTGTCCGTCGGCTACTCGGTCTCGATCAGTACCGTCCGCCGCGCCGTCGACGACCTGGTCACCGAGGGGTTGGTACGCCGACGCCAGGGCGCGGGGACGTTCGTCCGCGGCGGCGAACCGGAGCACACCCGGCCCGCCCTGCTCGGGGTGATCGTCCCGCACTCGACCTTCTACTACCCGCAGATCCTGCGCGGCATCGAGGACGTCCGGGCCGAGACCGGTGCCCGGATCCAGCTCGCCTGCTCGGAGTACAGCCAGGACATCGAGGCCAAGCTGATCCGGGAGATGCTGGCAGCAGATGTCGACGGTCTGTTGATCGCCCCGACCCTGACCGGCCCCGAACCCACGGAGTCCTACTTGCGCCGGTTGACCGAGCTGCCCGTCCCGGTCGTCCTGATGGAGCGTCGGGGCAATGCCCTGAACGACGAGACCGAGCACGTGTGCACCCACCACGCGGCCGGCGCCTATCAGGCCGTGCAGTATCTGGCCGCGCTCGGGCACCGCCGGATCGGTCTGGCCCTCCGCTCCCCCAGCCCGACGGCCGAACCCGTTGCCCTCGGCTACCGTCGGGCCATCGCGGAGCTCGGCGGCAGTACGACGGTGTTCCAGAAGGCGCTGGAGGAATGGGGCCCGGCCACCGCTGACAACTGCCTACGCAGGTTGCTCGCCGCAGGCTGTACCGCCGCACTATGCTTCGGCGACCGCCAGGCAGGGCTCCTCGTATCGGCGGCCCGGCGCAGCGGACTCGCAGTACCCGATGATCTTGCCCTAGTTGCCTATGACGACGAGATTGCGGACATACCCGACGTCCCGCTCACAGCTGTCGCCCCACCCAAGCGACTGCTCGGCCGCACGGCCGCCGAGCTACTGCTCCAGCGCTTACAGCAGCCCGGTCTCGCCCGCCGCCAAATCCTCCTGCGCCCAGAAATCACCATCCGAAAGTCCTGCGGCGCCGCCTGAACGTCCCGGTCCTGAGTCGCGGCCATTGGGTGCTCAGGTGGCGTCGATGGCGATGGTTTTGATCTGGGTGTAGTCGAGGACCGCGACCACCCAGCCGACCGGGCTTTCGGTTCGCTGCGCTGTGACATGCACGTGACGTCTTCCCTCTACGATCAGCGACGGTCTGATAACTGAGAGTGATTGACGGGTGAGTAATGCGTGCCGTTTTCTCCGCGTGGTTGATCGGCGGGAATTCGCTGGTGGTGGAGTGTGCGTCGGTACTGGCGGAGCGGGGTCACTGGGTGTGTGGGGTGGCGTCCGAGGTGCCGGAGGTTCGGGAGTTGGCGGCGGAGCGCGGGTTCCACGTAGCGGAGTCGCTGCCGGCCGGCGAGCCGTTCGATGTCTTGTTCAGCGTGGTTCATCTGCGGATGCTGCCGGCGGAGGTACTGGCGTTGCCGCGGCGGATGGCGGTCAACTTTCACGACGCGGTGCTGCCGCGGGATGCCGGGGTCAACGCTGCAGCGTGGGCGGTGGCCGACCGGCGTAACGTGCACGGGATCACCTGGCATGTGATGACGGAGGAAGCGGATGCGGGCGACGTCCTGGCCCAGCGATCCTTCCCGGTCACCGACGGCGAGACGAGCCATTCGCTGAACCTGAAGTGCCTGCAGGCCGGGCTGGAATCGTTCACCGTCCTGGTCGATGAGCTTGCCGAGGGCAACGAGCAACGGACCTCGCAGGACCTGAGCCAGCGCAGCTATCACGGGCGGCTGGATCGGCCAGGGCTGATGCTGTCGTGGCGCCGTACGGCTGTCGAGCTGGAGGCTCTGGTCCGGGCGACGGACTTCGGGCCAGGACAGAATCGGTTCGGTATGTGCCGGGTACGGACCGCCGACGCTTGGCTGTTGGTACGGAGCGCGCAGGTCTGCGAGCTGTGGTCGAGCGAACCGCCCCCGGGCACCGTGGTGGCCGTGGAGGAGACGGCAATCCGGGTCGCGACCGGCGCGGGCGACCTACTGGTGGAGGTCGGTCCGCATGAGCTTCGCCCGGGCGTAGTACTGCCGGAGCCGGACGAGGACGCGACCCAAGCGGAGCGTGTCGGCCTGCAGCACGAGGGGTTCTGGCGGCGGAGGTTACGGGAGCTGCGACCGCTGCGCGGGTTGAGCGCGCTAGGCACTGCTCATCGCGTCGAGTTGCCAGCTGGGATGACCGATCTGGAGGTGGCCGACGCGGCGGTGGCCTACCTGGCCGAGCTGACAGGCGAGGACGTCTTCGACATCGGCCTGCGTACGCCGGCCCACGGCTTGCTGTCGGAGGTGGTGCCGTTCCGGATCGGCCAGCAAATTCGTACCGGCTATCTGCGGGATTTGCTGATCCGCCAGCCGAGCTTGGCCGCGCCACAGCTGCCAGTGCTGATCGAGGTCGGAACTGAATCTGCGCCCGCGCCCGGGACCGAGCTGGTGATCCGGATCCGTGACGGTGTTTGTACCTGGCTGACCGATAACCCGGACCTCGCCGAAGGCTTCGCCGCGTACTGCGCAGCCGATGGGACCCTTCACGCGCCGCTGGTGTCAGCCGCGACTGCCCGAAGGCTGCTGGCTGACGGCGAGGCGAGCCGGGTGAAGTACCCGCGAGACCTGCGTACCCATGAACTGTTCGCCGAGCAAGCCAATGCCCGCCCTGGTGACGTAGCGGTGGTCTTTGCCGGACAGCAGTTGAGCTACGGCGAACTGGATGAGCGCAGCGGCCGGCTGGCCGCGCTGCTGGCCGAGCAGGGTGTGGGGCCGGGCGACCGTGTTGGTGTGTACCTGGAGCGGTCAGCCGATCTACTGGTGACCCTCCTGGCGGTGTGGAAGGCAGGTGCGGCCTACGTGCCACTAGACCCGGTCTACCCCGCTGCCCGGATTGCCTACATGCTCGCCGACGCGCAGGTCGCACTCCTGGTGACCCAGGCGAGCCTGGAGCACAATGCGCCCGGCCACAAGGTGATTCTCGACCGGTGCGCGCTACCCGACGTGCCGTTCCCATCCCAACCCGGTCGGGCTGACGATCTGGCCTACGTCATCTACACCTCCGGGTCGACCGGCCGACCCAAGGGCGTTCAGGTCACTCACCGCGGCCTGACGAACTTCCTGTGCTCGATGGCCACCACCCCCGGGTTCACCGCTGCCGACCAGATCCTCGCGATCACCACCATCTGCTTCGACATCGCCGGCCTCGAACTGTTTCTTCCGCTGATCACCGGTGGCACGGTCGAGATCGCCCCGGCGGGAGTAGTCGGCGACGGTCCGGCTCTGCGAGACCTGCTGGCCGTCAGCGACGCGACCGTCCTGCAGGCCACCCCGGTCACCTGGCGGATGCTCATCGACGCAGGCTGGACCAACGCTCGCGGTTTGCGACTGCTGTGCGGTGGTGAAGCATTGCCCCGGGACCTGGCAGCCGCACTACTCGCGCGCGCGGACACCGTGTGGAACCTGTACGGACCTACCGAAACGACCATCTGGTCCACCGCCGCCCGCGTCCGGCCCGGCGAAGACATCACCATCGGAAGGCCGATCGCCAACACCACCTGTCACGTCCTCGACCAGCACATGCGCCTGCTGCCACAGGGGTTGCCGGGCGAGCTGTACATCGGCGGCGACGGCGTTGCCCAGGGCTACCGCAACCGGCCGGACCTGTCCGCCGAGCGTTTCGTGCCGGACCCATTCGGCCCCGGCACCCTGTACCGCACCGGCGACCTGGTACGCCGATTGCCGAACGGCGACCTGGAATGCCTCGGCCGGGCCGACCACCAGATCAAGCTGCACGGCCACCGGATCGAACCCGGTGAGATCGAAGCCGTTCTGCGCGAGGTACCGGCCGTCCGTAACGCCGTTGTCGTCGTCCGCGACGACCGCCTCATCGGCTACCTCACTCCCACTGGCCACGACCTCGCCGCACTCCGCGAGACCCTGCGATCCAGGCTGCCCGGCTACATGGTCCCCGCGGCCCTCGTCGAGCTCGACGAGCTGCCCGAGACCCCGAACGGCAAGCTCGACCGCAACGCACTGCCTGACCCAGCTCCGGCCGGGCTGGTACCTGCGGGACCGGTCGGCGTCGAAATCCTGGAGACCTTGGAAGACCTGCTGGGGGCGGTCTGCGTCCAGGCCGCGACGGTTCTCGGCACCCTTGAGCCGGTCGAGGCCGATCAGCGTTTCCCCGATGTTGGCATCGATTCCCTTGCGGCGGCCGCTCTGCTCGGTCGCCTGCACACCCTCACCGGAATCCGGCTGACGGTCACCGCGACTTTCCAGCACCCCACGCCGCGCCAACTCGCCGGCCATCTGCATCAACTGCTGACCGGTACCACCGAACCCGAGCAGCGGCCCGACCTCGCCGTACAGCTCGCACCCGAGATCGTTCCGGCCGCCAATGCCGCCCACCCGACCGGCGACGAATGCCTGGTGACCGGCGCGACCGGCTTCGTCGGCGCCTTCCTCGTACGCGAACTGGCCGACCGCGGCCGTACCGTCCACTGCCTGGTCCGTGGAGCCGATGCGGCGACTGCCCACCACCGCCTCCGCACGGCGATGGACGCCTACGACCTATGGGACGACGACCTCGAACACTCGGTCCGCGTACATCCCGGCGACCTGTCCCAACCGCTGCTCGGCCTGACCGAGACGGACTTCGACGACCTCGCCGCTACCGTCGAGACCGTCTACCACTGCGGGGCCCACGTCAGCGCAGTACATCCGTACGCCGCACTGCAGACCGCCAACGTCGCTGGCACCCAAGAGGCCCTCCGCCTGGCCGCCAGGCACCATCCGTCGATCTTCCACCACATCTCCACCATCGAGGTCTTCGCCGAGGCACCCGCCCACGGTGGCCCGATCACTCCGTCCGACCCACCCGGCCCGCCAGACGCATTGCGCGGCGGCTATGCCCAGACCAAGTGGGCCGCCGAACACCTGGTGCGCCAAGCCGACCAACGTGGCCTACCAACCGCGATCCACCGACTGCCCCGCATCCTCGGCCACACCCGCACCGGCGCGTGCCAGACCCGAGACCTCCTCTGGCAAATCCTCAAAGGCTGCATCCAGTCCGGCACAGTTCCCACCGGTATCGACGCGAGCTATGACCTAGTCCCCGTTGACCACATCGCCCGAGCCACCGCCGATGCCACCCCTGGCCCCGGGAAGGTTCTTCACCTGACCAACCCGCACCGCACCACCTTCAACACGATCATCAGCCACCTACGGACAGCCGGCTACACCCTCACCGACCTGCCCCTAGAGCCTTGGACCGACCAAATCCGCAACCACCCCGGCAACGCCGCCGCCCCCGTCCTAGACATCTTCCTCACCGAAATGACCGGCCACGGCTGGAGCGACCTGACCTTCACCACCACCCTCCCCGACCATCCACCCCTGAGCAGTCAGACCTTCATGACCTACGTCGACTACTTCGCCCGCACCGGCTACCTACCCAAACCAGCTCACTGACCTGAGTGGCGTCATATCCGCTTCGGTGCGCTTCGGCGTAGTTCGCTCATCGTCGTGCCGCGGCGGTGGAACAGGCCTCGCAGGGTGCTCACGTTGAGGTAACCGACCCGGGTCGCGATCTCGGTGGCAGTCAGATTCGTGGTGCGGAGTAGTTGGGTGGCTTTGTCCAGGCGGATCGCGTTGATCAGTTCCACCGGGCTCATGCCGAGTACTTCCGCTGTCGTTCGCTGCAAGGTGCGCTCGGAGACACCGAGGTGCTTGGCCACGGAGGCGACCTGGATCGGCTGAGCCAGGTGCTCGCGAACCCAGCGTTCGAAGGCGCTGGTGAGTGGGTCGTAGCCGGCCATCACGGCAGGGATCGCAAAGGCGGCCTGACTGGCTTTGGATCCGATCAGCAGATACCGATCGACCAACTCGGCCAGCTCCGGGCTGTGGGACCGGATGATCGCCAGGCCCAGATCGATGTGGGAGAAGGCCGCACCGGCCGTGGTGACGCCCTGGCTCTGGCTGAGGATGAGCCCCTCCTGCAGGTCGACCTTGGGGTAGCGGCGCCGGAAGATCGGCGCCAACCACCAGCTGGTGGTCGCCATCTCGCCATCGAGCACGCCGGCCTCGGCGAGGAAGAACGTGCCTGTGCACGCGGCCGCGACCTCTGCCTGCTGAGAACGAGCCTGGCTCAGCAACTCGAGGATCGGCCTGTTCTGTGAACTGCTGAGGATTTCGATCAACTCCGTGGCCTGCCTGGTGCTGACGGCCGGCACCACCAACACGTCTGGCAACCGCGACAGGCTCGCGATCGGAGTAGTGGGGGCCCGATGCCCGAACCCGGTCAGCACCTCCGACCCGAGTCCCAGTTGGGTCACCGTCCAGGGCTCCGCCCCGTCATCGGTCTCGCTCCGCAGGGAGACCGCGGTACTCAGTACTTCGAGCAGCGCGCACAGACCGAAGTCGGCGACACCATCGATGGCGATCAGCCCGACATCCATACCAATCCTTCCTGAACACAACGGCTGGTGGGATGACCGTAGCCCCGATCGGGCGCTTTTGGTGTCGAAAGCGTCGGATCCAGATCTGCCAACTTTCCTGACCGGCATCTACCGTTTGTCGTGGAGTACAGCAAACTGCTCCGCACCTTTAGCGATATTTCTTACCGGCGCGGCTGACGTCGCCCCAATGTCGTCCGAGATTTCCTCGCACGGCGCGAATCCATGCCTGTTCATGGGCAACTCCGTACTCGCGGCCCGAGGTATCCCTGCGTCTTCTTCCGCCCGTTTGCCGGCGGTACCCCCTGCCCTGCGCGCAGACCGGAATCATCCGTTTAATTCAAGTGGATATCCGGTGATCGAGTGCGCAAGTTTTCCTTGTTCGACGATGAAGGAGTCCCCTGTGTTACCCATCAGAACGCGACGATCAGCCGGAACGAAGGTTCGAGTGCTGCTACTCGCCCTGGCGATGGCAACTCTCGGCCTGACAGCGGCGGAGACCACGGCCACGGCCGCACCGACCGAAGCCACGCAGGTCACGACGGACAACTGGGTCGGGAGTTGGTCGGCGACCCCGATGACCCCGCTGGGTCCGGACAACACGCTCGGCATGCCGCTCACGTTCGCTGCCCAGACGCTGCGGCAGATCGTCCGGCCGCACCTCAGCGGGGAGACGGCCCGAGTGCGGCTCACCAACCGTTACGGCACCCAGCCGATCACCTTCCAGGATGCGAAAATCGCCAAGCAGGTGGCCGGAATCGACAACCTGCCGGCCGGCCTGGGTGTCCCCCCGCTCCCGACCAGCGTCAACAACTTCCCCGGCCAATTGGTCAGTGCCGCGACTCTGGCCGCGGCGGTCCAGGGCGCCGCGTTCGTCCCTGGCAGCAGCAAGCCGCTGACCTTCGGCGGTTCGACCTCCGTGACGATTCCGGCCGGTCAGGACCGGTACTCCGATCCGGTCCCGTTCCCGGTCCGCGCGCTGGAGAACCTGGTCATCGACTTCTACGTCCCGAACCTGACCGGGGCAGCCACCCAGCACACGATCGGTAACCAGGTGAACTACCTGGCGCTCGGAAATGTCAGCGGCATGAATCCGGTCCTGCCACTCACATCGGTCCCGTTCCTCCCGAACGGCATTTCGTACTATTTCCTCAGCGGAGTCGATGTCATCGGCGCACCGACTGCTCGCAGCGTGGTCACTCTCGGCGACTCGATCACCGACGGTTTGATGTCCACCATCAACGCGAACAACCGCTATCCCGATTTCCTGACCGAGCGACTGCAGGCGAACTCCGCCTACCAGAATGTCTCGGTGCTCAATGAAGGCGTCGCCGGCCAGCGATTCCTCTTCGACAACATCGGGCCGAGCACCCTGAAATCACTGGACCTCAACGTCCTGTCCCGAACCGACGTCAAATACATCATCGTCGAATCCGGCATCAACGATCTGGCCAATCCGCCGTTCATCGGAATTCCCGGCCGGCACCCCGAGCCGATCAGCGCCGAGCAGGTCATCGCCGGCATGCAGCAACTCATCGACGCCGCGCACGCCCGTGGCATCAAGGTCTACGCCACCACCATCACGCCCAGCGGGAGCTTGATCTTCCCTGCCCGCGGGCTGTTCACCACCTACTCGCTGCCCGACGTGGTCGCCAAGCGGCACGCGGTCAACGACTGGATCCGCAGCAGCGGCGCGGCTGACGCCGTCATCGACTTCGACGCGACCATCCGCGACCCGCTCAACCCCGACTCGATGCGGATTCCCTACGCCAGCGTCGACAACCTGCACCCCAACGACGCGGGCTACAAGCTCCTAGCCGACTCGATTCCCCTCTCGCTTTTCAACTGATCGCTCCTCCGGACAGGACTGTCGTGCTCGGTGCGGACAGCACCGAGCCCGGCAGCCTGGTGTCGGAAATGATGCTTTATGCGTCGTATCCGCCACTGTTACCTGCCTGCTCGAGTTCCTACTGTGAATCCGGTACCCCGAGCCAATAAGGAGTAAAAAATGGATGAGTTCGCCACTGCCGACGCTGCTGAAGGCGGCCCGGTCCCGGATGCGCTGAAGGCCCTGTTCAACGATCCCGACGGTGTGAAGGTCCAGCCGCTGCCCTGTGCGCTGCCCGACGAGAAGTCGATGGGCGTGCACTTTTCGGCCGGCGCGCGCACCGTGCCGCATCGCCACGAGCATGGTCAGCACCTCGTCATCACCGAAGGCGTCGGCATCGTCGCCGACGAAAACGCCGTTCACGTGGTGCGAGCGGGCGATGTGATCACCAATCCCCCCGGAGGCTGGCACTGGCACGGCGCCACCCCCACGACGGCGATGTCGCATGTCACCGTCGAGGGCGAAGACGCCGGTCTGGATCTCGAGGTCGAGCAACGCGACTGGGAGACCTCCTACCCCTCGGATCTCGGCACCTGAGCGCACGGCGCGGGCATCGAGGCACCAACCGTCACATCAACTAGGTTTCAGGAGCTCGGACAATGGCACTGCCTTACCCGACCCAACCCGGCGACGTCGACCACATGATCACCAACGACCATGCCGCGGTGAACCGGCTTTTCGAGCACATCGAGGCTGGTCGTGGCGACCGACAGGTCCTCGCCGATCAGATCTGCTTCCAGGTCGCCCTGCACGCCGATGCGGAAGAGCGCACCTTCTACCCCGAACTCCAGCGCCTCGGCCGCAACGACGACGCCGAGGAGCTGATCGCCGAGCACGCGGAGGTCAAGGACCTCGTCAAGACCGTCGAACGGACCGAGCCGGGCGAGCCCGAGTTCGAGCGGGCGCTTGCCGCCATCATCAAGGACATTCGCGAGCACGCCAACGAGGAAGAGACGATCTTCCTGCCAGAAATGCGCTACGGCGCCGGCGCCGAGCGAATGGCCGAACTGGGCGAGGAGTTCCTCGCGGCGAAACGCACAGCACCGACCTACTCCCACCCGGCCGGGCCGTCGAGCGGCCTCGGCCACAAGCTGGCCGACGCAGGTGCGGCAGTAATCGACAAGCTACGCGACAAGGCGAGCGGGCGAATCCACGTCCTCGGAACCGATGCCTCCGGCCTGCTCGACCCACAAGCGCAGCGACTCATCGACACTTTCGCCGGTCTCGACCCGAAGCCGCTCGAGATCCTCAAACCCGAGCAAGCCCGCCGCCAGCCCACCTTGGTCGACGCCGTCCACAAGATCCTTGAAGCTGATGGCAAGTCGACTGATCCCGAGCCGGTCGGGTCGGTCGAAGACATCAATCTGCTCGGCACCGCCGGCGGCGAGCTGCCGGTCAGGATCTACCAGCCCGAAGGTGCCGGATCGGCACCGTTGCCGGTGATCCTCTGGATCCACGGTGGCGGGTTCGTCCTGTACGACGTGGACACCTACGACGCTTCCTGCCGCGGACTGGTGAACAAGACCGGCGCGATCGTCGTGTCGCCCGAGTACCGACGGGCACCCGAGAACGTGTTCCCGGCCGCTCACGACGACGTACTCGCTACCTACCGCTGGCTCCAGACCAACGCCAGCCAACTCGGTGGCGATCCGGCCCGGATCGCCATCGGTGGCGAGTCGGTCGGCGGAACACTCGCCGCGGCGACCTCCCTGCAATTGCAGGAGGCCGGCGAACCTCTGCCTGTCGCCCAGGTGCTGGTCTATCCGCTGACGACAGCTGAGCAGTGGGGTGACTCGTTCGCGGACGCGGCCGATGCCCGGCCGCTGAACAGGCCGCTCCTATCGTGGATGGCCATGCACGCCTTCCACGGCGTACCGGAAGCAGCCACCGATCCCCGGATCGCCTTGCTAGACCTCAGCAAGGAGGAGCTGGCAGGACTCCCCGCAACGCTCGTGATCACCGACGAACGCGACGTACTACGCAGCCAGGGCGAGCAGTTCGCCACGAACCTGGAGACAGCCGGCGTTGCAGTCACCAGCAGCCGCTACGACGGCATGATGCACGAGTTCTTCGGCGCCGCCGCAGTACTCGACAAGGCCCAACAGGCCCAGCAAGAGGCCGCCGACCACTTCACCACCGCCTTCCGCACCAGCTAGTCCTCGAGTACCGGTTCGGTTGTCATAGGCAATGGCTTGGCGCCGAAGCCACGCAGCCAAGCCAACAACGCGGCGCCGGCCGACTCAATCGGAGCCGGCGCCGCAACGGCGACAACCACCTCGCCCCCCAACGCCGGGCGCCCACCCATCGCCTTCGCCAAGCGGGTGACGGAGGAACTTGCGTTCCGGGGTGGGCGGGAGCTAGCGAACGCGGACGCGACGAAGGAGCGGACGGCGGAGCCAGCGTGGGGTCAGCTCGTCCACACCGGCCGGACCAAGCGGGGCTGCGCCGCAACGTCCGCCCAACCACAGTCACCCGCAACGGCGGGCTCCCACGCAACGCTGTCACCAAGCGGGCGACGTAGGAGCCCGCGCCCAGGGTGGGCGGGAGCTCAGCGAACGCGGACGCGACGAAGGAGCGGACGGCGGAGCCGGCGTGGGGTGTTTCCTTAGTCGTACATTTTGTCGAGGAGGTCTCCGTAGGTCGTCTCGACGTACTTGCGCTTCAGCTTGAGGCTGGGGGTCATCTCGCCGCTCTCTACCGTCAGGTCGCGGTCGAGGATGGTGAATTTCTTGATGGTTTCCCAGCGGTTGAGGCCGGCGTTCAACTCGTCGACATAGCCCTGGACGAGCTTCTGCGCGGCAGAAGAGGTGACGATCTCGGCGTACGACTTCCCCGCCAGGCCGTTCGCGTCAGCCCACGGCTGGATCGCTTCAGGGTCGAGCGTCACCAGGGCGCTGACGAAGTTGCGTTGGTTGCCGTGGACAAGGAACTGGCTGGCGTACGGGCAGATCATCTTGAAGCGCCCCTCGATCACCTGCGGAGCGACATACTTCCCGCCAGACGTCTTGAAGAGGTCCTTCTTCCGGTCCGTGATGAAGAGGAACTCGTCCTCGAAGTGCCCGATGTCCCCGGTATGGAACCACCCGTCGGCATCGATCACCTCGGCCGTCTGCTCCGGCAGGTTGTGATAGCCGCTCATCACCCCAGGACCCTTGATCAGGATCTCGCCGTCCTCGGCGATCCTGAACTCCGCCGCCGGGAAGATCGGCCCGACGCTACCCAACCGGTACCGATCCGGCCGGTTCAAAGTCGACCCAGCCGCAGTCTCCGACAGCCCATACCCCTCGAGGATCAACAGCCCAGCAGCGTGGAACCACTCCGCGAGCTTCTTGTCCAAAGCAGCCGACCCGGACACGAAGAACCGGATCCGCCCACCGAACCGCGCCCGGATCTTCGACAGGACGAGCTTGTCGGCAAGAGCGTACTGAGCAGCCAGTACGCCGCCAGGCTCCTTCCCTTGCTGCCGCAACGCCGACACAGAAGAACCGACCCCGAAGGCCCAGTGGAACAGCTTGGCCTTGACCCCGCCCTCGGACTCCATCATCGTCACGATCCGCCCGTGCGCCTTCTCGAAGACGCGCGGCGCCGCCGCCATGAACGTCGGCTGGACCGCCGCCGCGTTCTCGACGATCTTGTCGACCCGCCCGTCGATCGCCGTCGCGAAGCCGATCTGGAACTGTACGGCCAGCAGCACCTGCCCGAAGACATGCGACAGCGGCAGCCACAGCAACTGCAGGTCGTCCGGGCTCAGCACTCGGATGCCCTCCACCGCCGCGCCTTCGTACGTCCAGACCGAGTGCGGCAGCCGCACACCCTTCGGCCGGCCGGTCGTCCCCGACGTGTAGACGAGCGTGCACAGATGCTCGGGCCGGACCTGCGCGATCCGGTCATCGACCGTCGACGGCTCGGCCTCCAGCTGCTTCGCGCCCAAGGCGTCCAGCGCAGCCAGCGTGATCACCCAGTCGCCGTCGCGCTCGTCGGGTTCGCCGTCGAGCAGCACGATCTTGTGCAGCGACGGGGTGTCCGACTTGTGGGCGCGCAGCTTGTCGACCTGGCTGGCGTCCTCGGCGAAGACGACCTGTACTTCGGCGTCCGCCACGATGTACGACACGTCAGCCGCCATCGTCGTCGGGTAGATCGTCGTGGTCGCGGCGGCCGCGAGGATCGACGCGAGGTAGCACTGGACCCACTCGAGCCGGGTGCTGGCGGCGATACCGACCCGCTGTTCCGGCTCGACCCCCAGCGCGACCAGCCCCGCGGCGCGGCGGCGTACCAGGACTTCGGTCTCCTGCCAGCTGACGGACCGCCAGCCGCCGTCGCCCGTCGGGGCTCTGAAAGCTTCACGGTCGGGCGTCGCGGCGACGCGATCGAGGAACATCTGCGCGAGGTGTTCCTTGCGGTTGCTGAGCAACGCGAGCTGGGGACCGTCGGCAACGGGCTTCATGTCTGGCCTCCACGGGGGGTCAAGTAACCGAACAGTAATGGTCCGGGTCAAGCGCTGGCCATGGCGATCGCTTGCTCACGCGCACCATCTCGATTACGTTTCCGCAACATGCGCGCACGGTCTGTGGCTCTCGTCTCACTGTCCGTCCTATTCCTCGGATTCCTGTCCCCGGCGACGGCGGCCCCGCCGCCGCCGGAGTTCGGCAGCGACTACTCCGATCCCCGGACGCCGGCTCCGCCTGTCGCGGTGCCGAACACCCGGCATTGCTCGGTGGAGATCGTCCGGAACGGCTTCAAGAACTTCGACCCGTACACCTCCACCTACACGCCCCCGGCCGCCTGCCGCGGTCCGTGGTCGAAGGTGGTCCTGCGGATGCAGGGCTCGGTCAAGGGCGTCCAGTACGACCGCCTCGGCCACATCACGATCGGTGGCGTGGGCGTGTTCCGCACGTCGACCCCGGAGCCGAGCCCCGACGGCATCAGCTGGCAGGTCGAGAAGGACGTCACGTCGTACAGCCCCCTGCTGCGGACCACCCAGCCGGTCGTGATGGAGCTCGGCAACGTCGTCGACCAGACCTACACCGGCGTCCTCGACATCGTCGTCACGCTCGACTTCTACACAACCGGCCACGGCGCCCCAGCGGCCCGTACTGCGAACGCCGTCCTCCCCCTCACCGACCAGCGCCGCGAAGACTCCGACCTGGTCGGTACTGCGACCCTCCCGCGCAACACGTCTCGCCTGCTCGGTGAGGTCTACGTCACCGGCTCCGGCGGCGGCTGTGAGGAGTTCTGGGACACCTCGGCACCCGTCGAGACGGGCTACTCGTGCCCGGACGGTTCGCCGTACCGTGAGGTCGAAGTACAGATCGACGGCAAGACAGCCGGTATCGCCCTGCCGTACCCGTACATCTACACCGGCGGCTGGTCGAACCCGTACGAGTGGCGCCCCTCCCCCGCGCCGCGCGCCTTCGACATCAAGCCGCTGACGTACGACCTGACCCCGTTCGCCGGCCTGGTCAGCGACGGCAAGCCGCACGAGTTCCGCGTCCACGTGGTCGGCGTACCGGCCGGGCAGAGCGGCTGGTTCACGGTGCCCAACCTGCACGTCTGGACCGACGCGCACTCGAAGCAGACCCACGGCAAGCTCACCTCGTACGCCGTATCGCCGCTGACCAAGACCGACAACGTCACCGGCGAGCCGAACGCCGCCGGATCCGTCGTGATGAAGGCATCCCGATCGCTCAAGATCAGCGGGTACGTCGACACGTCGGCCGGGCGCATCCGCACGACCGTAGAACGCTCGATCACCAACGACAGCAAGCACGTCTGGGAGGCCGGCGAATCCCGCGACACCCTCGACGCGTCCTGGCGCGACCTCTCGACCGTGACGACCGGCGCACGCGTCGACCGCACCGACCTGACGTACAGCAAGGACGGCTACATCAGCTTCTTGCCCAACGCAACCATCCCCGGCGGGTACGACGTCATCACCGACCTCGCCATCGCCGACCGCAGCCACACCACGAGCCGACTCGGCCCGGTGACGCTGGCGGATCGGCGTACCGAGGAGACCTACGACGGCCGCGCCGCGTGGATCTACAACGTCCCCCGCGACCAACGCCACGCCACCGGCACCCAAACAGTCCGCTACCGCGCCACGGGCACCGGCGGCTGCTACGACCACACCCTGTCAGCCGTCAACGGCATCTACACCAAGGACTACTACCGCTGCTGACCCGAGCCAGTCCTAGCCTTCGCCCATGGACTTCATCAAAAGCTTCACCGACGAGCAGTACGCCGGTGCGCTGGAGAGATGGGCATGGCTGGACCTGGCCGGCAAGCGGCCGATCCGCGCGACGATGTTCGGTCACGTCTTCCTGGCCGCGGACGACGGCTTCTGGTTGCTCGATCCGATCGCCGGCACGCTGACGCACCGCTGGAGCGATCAGGAGCAACTGCAGACCGACCTCGATCGGCCTGAGGTCCAGGACGAGCTTCTGATCGACCTGGCGGACGCAGCGTTGCGGCGCGGGCTGGTGCCGGGAGCGGATCAAATCGTCGACTTCACCACGCCGCCGGTTCTCGGTGGGGTGATCGAGCCGGCGAATCTCCAGGTGATGGACTTCGTGGTCGCGATCAACTTGGCCGGGCAGATCCATGCGCAGACCACCGGGCTCGCCGACGGCACGCCGGTGACCGTCGCCGTTCAGGACGAACCGAAACGGCGAGGGTTCTTCGGCCGGCGGAAGAGCTGAAGGCTAGGCGCGCTGCTGGAGGAGTTCGGCGATTTGGACCGCGTTGAGGGCGGCCCCCTTGCGGAGGTTGTCGTTGGAGACGAAGAGGACCAGGCCGCGGTTGCCGGGGACCGACTGATCCTGGCGGATTCGGCCTACGTAGGACGGGTCGTTGCCGGCGGCATGCAGGGGCGTCGGCAGGTCCGCTAGCTCTACACCGGGAGCAGCGGCGAGCAGCTCCGTTGCGCGCTCGGGGGTGATGGGGTCGGCGAACTCGGCGTGGATGCTCAGGGAGTGGCCGGTGAAGACGGGGACGCGGACGCAGGTGCCGGCCACGAGCAGGTCCGGGATGTGCAGGATCTTGCGGCTCTCGTTGCGGAGCTTCTGCTCCTCGTCGGTCTCGCCGGTGCCGTCGGCAACGATCGAGCCGGCCAGCGGGAGGACGTTGAAGGCGATCGGACCGGCATACACAGAAGGCTGCGGCAGGGTGATGCCGTCGGTGCCGAGTGCAAGGCGGCCAGCATCTGCAGCGAGTGCCTGGGTCTGCTCCTCGAGCTCTCGTACGCCGACGCCGCCGGAGCCCGACACTGCTTGGTAGGTCGAGACGATCAAGCGAGTCAGGCGGGCCTCGCGGTGCAGCGGTGCGAGCACGGGCATCGCGGCCATCGTGGTGCAGTTTGGGTTGGCGACGATGCCCTTGGGCAGGTGGTCGAGGTCGCCAGGGTTGACCTCGGCAACTACCAGCGGTACGCCGGGATCCATCCGCCAGCCAGAGGAGTTGTCGACCACGACGGCGCCCGCCGCGGCGACCTTCGGGGCGAACTCCTTCGAGGCCGTCTTCCCGTTGGAGAACAGCGCCAGGTCGAGTCCCGTGAAGTCGGCCGTCGCCGAGTCCTCGACGGTGATCTTCTCGTCGCCGAACGCCAGCTGGCTACCGGCCGAGCGGACGGACGCGAAGTACCGGATCTCATCGACCGGAAACTTCCGCTCCACCAGCAACTGCCGCATCACGCCGCCGACCTGACCGGTTGCTCCAAACACTCCTACTCGCATGAGGTCAAGCCTAGGCGACCACCGAGGTGGGTTACCCTCAAAGGGTGCTGAGTGAGACGGACCGATCCGCCGTGCGTGCCGCGGTGATCTTCGGCGACCACTCGTACCACAGCGACCTGTACCAGTAGGCCGGCGGCTGTTCAGCCGAGCCGACCGTCACCTTTCTCCTTTCGCTGCGAAGGATCACTCATGCACGACCTCTCCCTGTTCACCCATGCCGACGTGCGCTGGGCGGCACAGAACATGCCCCTCCTGCTCGACACCGATCTCACCCCGCTCAACGGCCTGCGGATCGCCATCTGCCTGCACATCGAGCCCAAGACAGCCGTCCTCTGCGCCCTGCTGATCGAAGCCGGCGCCGAAGTCTGGCTGACCGGCTCACCCGGTACTACGCGACAGGACGTCGCCGACTGGCTCATCACGCTTGGAGTCCATGTCCGCGCGGCCGCCGATGACGACGCTCCCCGGCTCGAGGACGTGCTGTCCTGTGACCCGCACCTCGTCCTCGACAACGGCGCCGATCTCATCCGCGCCCTGCTCGACAAGGGCTTGCCCGCGGATTTCCTCGGCGGCACCGAGGAGACGACGACCGGCGCCCTGCTCCTGCGGCAACGCGAGGACCAGCCGCGGTTCCCCGTCATCGTGATCAACGACAGCTACCTCAAGCTGCTCGTCGAGAACCGCTGGGGAGTCGGGCAGTCGGTGGTCCAGGGGTTCATGAACGCGACCAACCGGATGATCCCCGGCGCCCGGGCGACCGTGGCCGGCTACGGACCCTGCGGCCGCGGAGTCGCGCAGACGTTGCGGCAGTTGGGCGCTCGGGTCAGCGTCGCCGACCTCGACCCGTACCGTCGCCTGGAAGCTGCCCTCGACGGTCACCAGGTCGGCCGGCTCGACACGCTCCTCGCCGAGACCGAGCTGCTGTTCCTGGCCACCGGCCAGCCCGATGTCATCACCGACGAAGGCATCGCCGCGCTACCCGACAATTCGGTGATCGCCGGAGTCGGGCACTACCCGTGGGAGCTTGACCTCCGACGCCTCGGGCCGCCGACCCGGCTCGGGGCGCGTTCGGGTGGCTCGGTCACCGATCCCGCGGCGAGCGCGGCCGTTGCCGTCGACGAACGCTCTGCGCGGCTGACGGCGTTGCATGAGACGTACGAGCAGCCGGACGGTCGTCGGATCACGGTGCTGGCGCAGACGCGGATGATCAACCTGGTCAGCGCGGGCGGGAATCCGATCGAGGCGATGGATCTCGGGCTTACGCTTCAGGCGCGGTCGCTTGCGCTCGTTGCGACCGGCGCCGCGGCTCCCGGAGTACAGGCTGTGCCGCAGGAGCTTGATCGTGAGATCGCTGAAACCTTCGCCGCGACGCTGGAGATGTCATGACGCTGCCTTTGATCGACCTGCACCGGCACCTCGAAGGGGCCGTCCGGACCAGCACGGTGCTCGACGTCGCCGCCCGGACCGGCCACGAGCTCGCGTCCCGATCGAAGCCCCGTACTGCGCTCGTCGCCGATGGCTCCGAGGGCGGGCTGCTCCCGTACCTGGCGAAGGTCGATGTCGCGATCGGGGTGCTGTCCTCGCTGGACGACTGGAGCCGCGCTGCTGGCGAGGCTGTTGATGACGCGTTCGATGACGGGCTGGACTATCTCGAGCTGCGGTACTGCCCGGGGATCATTGCCCACGACACCGGTTTGGCGGCTGAAGCTGTGATCGACGCGGTGTCGGATGCGGTCGCGGAGCGGTCGGCTCGACGGGGACTGCCAGTTGGGCTGATCGGGATCGTGGTCAGGCATCTCGGGGCCGGGTCGGCCGAGCAGCAGATGGCGACCTTGCTGTCGCGGCGGGAGAGCTTCTGTGCTGTCGATCTGGCCGGCGATGAGGCGAACTTCCCGGCGCAGTTGTTCTCTGACGCTTTCGGCAAGGCGCGGGATGCCGGGCTGCACGTAACCATCCACGCAGGCGAAGCGGCCGGCCCACAAAGCGTGTGGGATACGGTCAACCACCTCGGTGCCGAGCGCATCGGCCACGGGGTGAGATCCGCTGAGGATCCACAACTGATGGAGTGGCTGGCTGAGCACGGCGTAACGCTGGAGGTCTCGCTGACGAGCAACACACAGACCGGAGCAGCTCCGAGCTACGCACACCACCAGATCCACAAGCTCCTGGCCGCCGGCGTGCCGGTCACCCTCAACACCGACAACCCGAGAGTGAGCAACGTCAAGCTCTCACAAGAGCACCAGGCGGCTATGAACGAGGTCGGTCTAACGGCTGAGCAGTTGGCCACGATCGCCCAACAGTCGCTCGCCGCGAAGTTCAGCTGAAACCCCAACCGGCCCGGCCTTCCCTAGGGGCGGGAGGGGGCCGGGCCGGGGTGCTGCGTCGGCCGAGACGCAGCGGTGGGTGGGGTTAGTTGTCGGAGACTAGGACGCCGCCGTTGGCTACGTCGGACTTCTCGATCTCCTGGAAGACGATGCGGACGGCTTCGCGCTTGGCGCCGAGGATGGCGATGGCGGAGTCGGTGACGGCGGCGACGAACTCGCGGCGCTGGTCGAGGGTGCGGCCGGAGAGCAGTTCGACGGTGATGTTCGGCATAGGAAAACAGCTCCTCAGAGATGGGGCGATGGTTCTGCGTCGTGGAACATTGTTCCAGATCGGGGATCAGTTGACGGCGGCTGTTCGCCTGGCGAGCACCTCGTCGGACTTGTCGGGGTCGGAGTTCAGGGAGTCGAGGAGCGCGTCTACGGACTCGCGGCGTTCGGGTAGCAGCAGGCCGAGGCCGACGTACACGACCAGGGAAGTTGCCAGCGGCAACGCGACGACCAACGTGGTGTCGGTGGAGCCGATGCCCCACTTGACGATCGACCAGACGATCAGGCCGGCTGCCCAGGAGGCGATCGCCGCGCGCGACCCGGACCGCCGGAACCACGGCAGCAGACCGAGCATCAACGGGATCGCGATCGGTCCCATCGTCGCCGCCACCAGGTCCACGACGATCTTGAGCACGACGCCCTGACCGTTGGTGATGATCGCGATCAGCATGCTCGCCGTGACGAAGGTGAACGTGGTGTACCGGGCGAACTTGAGGATGCCCGCGTCGCTCAACGTGCGCAGCTTCGGCACCAGGACCGGGCCGAGGTCGCGGGTGATCACCGACGAGATCGCGTTCGCGTCCGAGGCCACCATCGCCATCGTGTGCGAGAAGAAGCCGGCCAGGACCAGCCCGATCAGACCGCTCGGGAGCAGCAGTTGCGACAAGGCGACGTACGACTGTTCGGGCTTCGCCAGCTCGGGCACCAGCAGCGGCGCGGCGCACATCGGGATGAAGAGGACGAGCGGCCAGACCAGCCAGAGCGCGGACGACAGCAGAGCGGACCGCTTCGCCTCGGAGCCGGACGGTGCCGCCATGTAGCGCTGCGCCAGGTTCCACATGCCGCCGTTGTACTCGAAGGTCTTGATGAACAGGAATGCGATCAAGAAGATCGGCGTATACGGCCCGTTCAGCGCCGACCCATGCCCCTCGGGCAATTGGTCCCACATCTTCCACAGCGTGGGAATGCCGTCCAGGTGCGAGAGCACCCCGACGAACATCGCGATCCCGGCCGCGGCCTGGATGACGAACTGGCCGAAGTCGGTCAGCACGTCGGCCCACAGTCCGCCCAGCGTCGCGTACAGCATCGTCACCACACCGGTGAGCAGGATGCCCCAGCGCATCGGTACGCCCGTGAAGCCGTTCAGCAGGACGGCGATCGCGACCCACTTCGCCGCGATATCGACGACCTTCAGCAGCGCGCCGGAGTACGCGAGCACCTGCTGGGTCGGCACGTTGTAGCGCTTGGCGAGGTACTCCAGCGGAGACACGACGCCGTGCTTGGACCGCAGCCGGTTCCAGCGGGCGGCGAAGATGAACGCGCCGATGCCGACCCCGACGCCGATCGAGACGGCCCACCAGACGTACACGGTGATGCCGTAGGTGTAGGCGACCGCCGCGAACGCGACGAACATGACCGCGCTGTAGCCGGACATGTGGTGCGAGATGCCGGACAACCACCAGGGAATCCGGCCGCCGGTGGTGAAGTAGTCCACCACCGTCTTGATCTTGGTGCGCGACCAGAGGCCGATCAGCACCATCAGCACGAAGTAGCCGGCCAGCACCGTCCAGTCGAGCGCTGTCATCGGAAGCCTCCAAGATGGCTTGTCCTGCAAGGGCGGAATGTGAAGGAAGGTTCCATCCACCAGAACCAGGTGTCAATAGGTGGAACAAGGACCGACACCAATCGGGAACGTTCAGCCCATGACGCGGACAAGGTTTGACAGATTGTTCCGCTAGATAGAACCTTGTTCTGTGAATTCGCCGCAGAAAGCCCTCCAGGTCAGGCACGCCACCCACCCCGACCAGGTGCCCGGGTTCGACACCGCCGCGCTGCGCCGGACGTACCTGGTCGACGACCTGTTCACCCCGGACACGATCACCGCGGTGCTCACCCACCACGACCGGATCGTGCTGGCGGGGGCCAGCCCGGTCAGCGGCCCGCTCACCCTGGGCACCTGGCCGGAGCTGCGCAGCGAGTACTTCCTCGAGCGTCGCGAGGCCGGCATCGTCAACGTCGGCGGCCCCGGCACCGTGACCGTCGACGGCACCAAGTTCGAGCTCGTCACCGGCGCCTGCCTGTACGCCGGCCGCGGCGCCCGCGAGGTCGTCTTCGAAGGGACCGACGCCGCGTTCTACCTCTTCTCCGCGGCAGCGCACACCGACTTCCCGACCACGCTCGTCCAGCCCGGCGAGGGCAACCGGCTCGAACTCGGCGACCAGCAGACCGCGAACCGCCGCACCATCGACCAGTACATCCATGCCGACGGCGTGCAGAGCTGCCAGATCGTGCTCGGCGTGACCACCCTGCACCCGGGCTCCACTTGGAACACGATGCCCGCCCACACCCACGACCGCCGGACCGAGTGCTACCTGTACTTCGGGCTGCCCGAGTCGGACCGGATCGTGCACCTGCTGGGCGAGCCCGAGGAGACCCGGCACCTGATCATCGCCGACCGCGAGGCCGTCATCTCGCCGAGCTGGTCGCTCCACTCCGGCGTCGGCACCGCGGCGTACAGCTTCGTCTGGGCGATGGCCGGCGAGAACCAGGCCTTCGCGGACATGGACGGTGTCGACGTGAAGGACTTGCGGTGACTTTCTCCCTCACGGGCAAGACCGCATTGGTTACCGGCGCGCGCCGGGGTATCGGCGCCGCCATCGCCGCCGGGTTGGCAGCGGCCGGTGCGGACCTGATCCTGATGGCGCGCGACGCCGCCCTGGAAGACACGCTGGAAGCGATCAAGGAGAACGGCGGCGGCGAGGCGTCCATCGTCACGGCCGATTTCGCCGACCCGGCAGCGGTCGAACAGGCGGCGATCGCAGCGGTGGAGGGAGCCGCTGCGACGGGTCGCCGAATCGACATCCTGGTCAACAACGCCGGTACGATCCGGCGCGCGCCAGCGGCAGCCACGGGGGCGGCCGACTGGCAGCACGTGATCGACGTGAACCTCAACTCCACCTGGGCGGTCACTCGTCCGATCGGTGCGGCGATGGTCGCGCACGGCAGCGGCAAGATCATCACGATCGCTTCCCTGCTGAGCTTTCAGGGCGGGATCACGGTTCCGGCGTACACGGCGAGCAAGCATGCGGTCGCCGGGCTCACGAAGGCGCTGGCCAACGAGTGGGGCGCGGCCGGCGTACAGGTGAACGCGATCGCTCCCGGGTACATCAGTACCGACAACACGACCGATCTACGGGCCGACGCGGACCGGGAGGCGGCCATTCGTGACCGCATCCCGGCCGGTCGCTGGGGCCGGCCCGAGGACCTGGTCGGCGCCGCGGTCTTCCTGGCCTCGGAAGCATCCGACTACGTCAACGGACACGTACTGGCCGTCGACGGTGGCTGGCTAGCCAGATAAGAGGTGACAGGATGAGCGACATGAGTTCGCCCTCGGCCATCGACAAGACGCTGATGGTGCTCGATGCCGTCCTCGAGCACTCCCGGTTCACCGACGTGGTGACGGCCACCGGCCTGGCCAAATCGACCGTGCACCGGATCATGGCCTCGCTCGTCGAACACGAATTCGTCGCGCAGTCCGAGGACGGTTCGTACCACCCAGGCCCGAAGGCGCTGCGGCTCGCCGGCCACGCGCTCACCAACGTCGACCTGGCCACGGTTGCCCGGCCGGTACTGGCCGACCTGGTCGCCCAGACCCGCTGTACTGTCCACGTCGGTCTGCTCAACGGCGACGAGGCGATCTACGTCGCCCGGCTCGACGGCCCCAAGCCGTACCGGATGCCTTCGCGCGTGGGTAAGGCGTTCTGGCTGCACTGCACCGGCATCGGCAAGGCGCTGCTCGCCGAGAAGGACGATGAGGCGCTCGACGCACTAGTCACCCGTACCGGCCTGCCCGCCCGCACTCCCCTGACTCACACCACCGCAGCCTCGCTGAAGGCCGACCTGATCCAGGTCCGGTCCCGCGGCTATGCCCTGGATGACGAAGAGAACGAGCCCGGCATCCGCTGCGTCGCTGCAGTCATCCACGACCACACCGGTACGGCGATCGCCGCAGTCAGCATCTCGACACTGTCGCTGGAGCAGTCGATCGCCCAGGTAGCCCTGATGGCACCGGCCGCGATCGAGGCGGCCCGCAAGATCTCCGCGGCGCTCGGCTACGTGGAACCCACCCACTGACGCCCTGACACGGCGGAGTCAATCCTGCGCTGTCCGTTGTCAGCGGGTTCTCGCGGCGTTAGCATCGGCTTTGATTATTAGGAAACTTTCTTAACGATCAGCGGCCCACTCCCGCCCCAGGAGGCCCATCCATGCTGCGCTTGCCCCATTGGTTACTCGCGACCGCCCTGGTCGCCGGCGTCTGTACGGCGATCCCCGCCGCCGGCGCCTTGCCCAGAGCAGAGGCAGCACCGTCTGCCGCTGCGATCCCGAGCTTCCTGTTGCAGACCTCTGCCCAGGTCTCCGACGACTCCGCCGTCACCAAGCCGGGCTTCCCGACCACCGGCTGGCTGCCGGTCTCGTCGCGCTCGACCGTGTTCGCCGGGTTGCTGCAGAACAACAAGTACCCGGACCCGTTCTTCTCGACCAACATGAAGAACGTCGACAAGGCCCAGTTCACCGTGCCGTGGTGGTACCGCTCCGACATCCAGGTGACTGACCCGAGTCAACGCACCTACCTTGACTTCAGCGGCGTACTGTCCCGTACCGACGTCTGGGTCAACGGGGTCCGGGTGGCCGACAAGACCCAGACCGCCGGCGCGTACACCCGGCATGACCTCGACATCACCGCGCAGGTCCATGCCGGCAGCAACTCGGTCGCGTTCAAGGTCTACCCGAACGACCCGAACAACGACCTCACGATGGGCTGGATCGACTGGGCCCAGACGCCGCCCGACCAGAACATGGGGATCGTCCGCGACGTCGTCGTCCGGCACAGCGGTCCCGTCGCGCTGCGGAACGCCCATGTCGTCACCAAGCTGACGGTCCCGGCGCTCAACCACGTCGACCTGACGCCCAAGGTCGATGTCCGCAACGACTCGACGGCGGCCGTGACGACGACGGTCAGCGGTACCGTGGCCGGCGTACCGGTCAGTCAGTCGATCTCCCTTGCGGCCAAGGAGAAGAAGACCGTCACGTTCGCCACGGTCGGGGTGGACAACCCGAATGTGTGGTGGCCGGCTGGGATGGGCGGGCAGCCGCTCTACTCCTTCGACGTGACCGCGTCGGTGTCCGGTATTACGTCTGACAGCGCGTCGGAGAAGTTCGGAGTACGGGACGTGAAGGCGCCGCTCAACAGCAGTGGCGGGCGGGCGTACTCGATCAATGGCCGGCCGTTGCTGGTCAAGGGTGGTGGCTGGTCGCCGGATCTGTTCCTGCGCTGGGATGCGAAGTACGCGGCCGACAAGCTCAAGTACGTCAAGGATCTGGGCCTCAACACGGTCCGGCTCGAGGGACACATCGAACCCGACGAGTTCTTCGACCTGGCCGACCAGCTGGGCGTCCTGACCATGCCCGGCTGGGAATGCTGCGACAAGTGGGAAGGCCAGGTCAACGGCGGCGAGCAGGGCAACACCTGGACCGCCGAGGACTATGTGACCGCCAAGTCGTCGATGACGGCCGAGGCCGAGCGGCTGCGCAACCACCCGAGCGTGCTGACGTTCCTGATCGGCAGCGACTTCGCGCCGAACGCGACGATCGAGAAGAACTACCTGGACGCGCTGAACGCCGCGGACTGGAAGACCCCGGTGATCCCGGCCGCGTCGGCGAAGTCGTCGCCGCAGCTCGGCAGCTCCGGGATGAAGATGAACGGGCCCTACGACTACGTGCCGCCGAACTACTGGTACGACAAGGCGCACACCGACTCCGGCGGCGCCTGGGGCTTCAACTCGGAGACCTCGGCCGGACCGGACATCCCGACCATGGACACGCTGCAGCGGATGTTGACGCCCGCCGAGCTCGACGTGCTCTGGAAGAACCCGGCGGCGACGCAGTACCACCGGTCCTCGTCGTCGACCTTCGGCAACCTGAAGCTGTTCGGCAACGCGCTGACCGGCCGGTACGGAGCTCCTGCGAACCTGGCCGACTACGTCAAGAAAGCTCAGCTGGCGGCGTACGAGAACGTGCGGTCCGAGTTCGAGTCGCACAACCGGAACTTCACCGACTCGTCGAACCCGTCGACCGGGTTGATCTACTGGATGCTCAACAGCGGCTGGACGTCGCTGCACTGGCAGCTGTTCGACACGTACCTCGACCAGAACGGCGCGTACTACGGCGCCAAGAAGGCGAACGAGCCGCTGCACATCCAGTACTCCTACGACACCAAGTCCGTTGCCGTGATCAACCAGAACCACGCGGCGGCCTCCGGGCTGACGGCCTCGGTCAAGCTCTACAACATCGACGGCACGGAGAAGTTCAACCAGTCCGCGTCGGTGTCGGTGCCGGGTGACGGTGGGAAGACGACTGTTTTGACGATCCCGGCGGTCAGCGGGCTCTCGACGACGTACTTGGCGAAGCTCGTCCTGACGAACTCGTCGGGCGTCGAGGTCAGCCGCAATGTGTACTGGCTGTCCACGAAGGCGGACACGCTCGACTGGAACAACACCGACTGGTACTACACGCCGACCACCAGCTACGCCGACCTGAGCGGGCTCTCGAGTCTGGCCCAGGTGCCCGTCTCGGCGAACGCTTCAACGACCGCTGCTGGTGACACGACGACGACCACGGTGACGCTGAAGAACACGTCGACGGCCAAGACACCGGCTTTCTACCTCGACGCGCACATCGTCGGGGCGGCGGGCAAGCCTGTACTGCCGGTGCAATGGAACGACAACGCGGTCTCGCTCTGGCCAGGCGAGACGGTGGTGCTGCGGGCGTCGTACCGGACGGCGGATTTGAACGGCGCCTCGCCGTCGGTGCGGGTGTCCGGGTGGAACACCGCGACGCAGACGATCCCCGGCAACGGCGGCGGCCCGACTGATCCTCAGCCGGTCGTCTACGAGGCCGAGGACGCGACGATCACGTCCGGCGTGGTCGAGTCGAACCACACGGGCTTCACCGGTCGCGGTTTCGTCAACTATGACAACGCGGTCGGCAGCGCCGTCGAGTGGACGGTCAACGCGGCTGCCGCGGGTCCGGCCACGGTCGTACTCCGGTACGCCAACGGCACCACGGTGAACCGGCCGATGAACGTCTCCGTCAACGGCACAGTCGTCTCGTCAGGGCTGGCGTTCGCCAGTACCGGCAACTGGGACACCTGGCAGGACAAGACGATCATCGTGAATCTGGTGGCCGGAAGCAACAAGATCAAAGCAGTCGCAACAACCGCCAACGGCGGCCCGAACGCAGACAGCCTGACCGTCTCCTAAACGGGCTGGGCCGCCATCTGCTGAGCTTGGCGGGTGGCGGCCCAGCGCACCACCGGTACGAACAAGACGCCGATCACGGCGAACCAGACACCGAGGATGATCCACCCCGGCACGCCGAGGCCGAGCGGCAGCAGTGCGAGTACGGTCGGCGCCACCATCGTGCTGATCGACATGCTGGTTCCCCAGACGCCCTGGTACTGCCCCTGGGCCTGGTTCGGCGCAAGGTCGTAGCTGAGCAGGAACGAGCCCGACGACTGCAGCAGCTCCCCGATCACCTGCACGAACGCGCCCAGCACCAGGAGCGTGATTGCAACGACGACCCCGCCACCTGAGGCGCCGGCGAACAAGGCCATTGATGCCAGCAGCAACCATCCTGCCGTCCGGGTGGCCTTGGCGGCGCTGGTCGGATCGGCGATTCCCCGGCTCGACCTGACCTGGAAGAGCGACACCACCACGGTGTTGACCACCAGCAGCAGCGCGACCGTCCAGCGCGGCGCCTGGGTGTGATCGACCACCCACAGCGGGATCGCGACGTCCAGTACGGCGTAGTGGATGGACATCCCGGCATTCAGCGCGGCGACGGCGAGGTAGCCGCGATCGCGCAGCGCGACCCAGACCGGGCCGTCCTCGTTCTTCGGCTGCGGCGCGACCCGCGGGACGGCCAGGATGACGAAGGCCGAGGTGAGAGTGAGAACGGAGTCGAGCACGAACATCACCCGGTAGGCCAGGGCGGTGTCGAAGTGCAGCGCGAGCGCTCCGACACCGGCGCCGGCCATGATGCCGATATTGGTGATCGCCCGCAGGTAGGCGCGAGCAGCCACCCGGCCGCTGCCAGTGGTCACGGCGCCGATCAGCGCTGCCCGGACGCTGCCGGCTCCGCGGTCCAGGATCGTCAGGACGATGGCGACGCCGAGGAACTGCCAGAACGTCTCCACCAGCAGGTAGGACAGGGACAGTACGGCGACGGACGCGCCCAGGATGACGAACAGCGTGCGCGGTCCACGGCGGTCGGCCAGGTGCCCGAGTGGGATGCCGGCCAGCAGGCCGAAGAGTCCCGCGATGGTCAGCCCGAGACCGATCTGCGCGATCGACAGGCCGACGATGCGGTTGAAGTAGAGCACGCTGACCGTCATCAGCAGCCCGTTGCCGACCCGGCTGAGCAGCGTCGCGAGAGCCAGCGGCCGCAGCGGCCCCGGCTCTGGAATCAGCCCCTTCACAGCTCCTTGTACTCCGCGCCGAGACCGACCGAGTGACGGGCAGCGACCCGCTTCGCGGTGTCGCGGATCTCGTCCCACAGGTCGACGCCCGAATCGAGCATGGCCTGCATCTTCGCCGGATTCTGGTCACCGAAGAAGTGGCCGATGGTGACCTCGTGGTCAGGGCGATGAACAATCGTGATCGGGTCCCCGGCCGCGATCGACCCGGTGCGGACGACCCGCAGATATGCACCCGGACGACCTGCTTGATGGAACCGTTTGGCCCAACGGGGTTCGCCCATCCGGTGCTGGAAGGTGATGCACGGGATCCGTGGAGCGCGGACCATCACCTCGACCTCGTCACCGAGACGCCAGACCTCACCCAGTAAGGCCCCGGTGACGTCCAGGCCGTCGGTCCGGAGATTCTCACCGAACAGCCCGCTGGGAATCTCTCGCCCGAGCTCACCGGCCCACCAGTTCGCGTCCTCCTCGGCGTAAACGTAGAGCGCCTGGTCCGGCCGGCCATGGTTCTCCGTATCGCACACGCGGTCACCGGCAAGTCCGCGCAAACCCACCCCGACCCGCCCGGCCTGCGGCCACTTGTCGATCGCCGTGAACCCCGTCTCCTTGGGCCCCGGAATCAACCCTTCCACCACATTCACCGTCAGCACGCGCATACCGGCCATGCTCTCTCGTGATGGCGCATCCTGCTACCGGTTTAGTCCTGGATGGCCTTCACGATGGCGATGTTGCGGGTCAGCCAGTCCTGTGGGAGGAACGCGTCGGGGGTGGCGGCGCGGAGGGCGTTGAGGACGTTGACCATTTGGCGGACGACGATCCAGTCGCGGGCGCGCTCTTCCTCCAGCTCGGCGGTGTCGATGGCGGTGTAGAACCGCTGGCGGACCCGGAAGCGGATATCGCCGGTGGCGACGACCTCGTCCCAGCGGTTCCAGATCAGCGGCGCGACTTCGTAGTACGGGTCTCCGGAGAGCGGCTTGGGGTCGATCACCAGCCACGGCTCGCGGTCCGCGGCCAGTACGTTCTCGTAGTGCAGGTCGCTGTGGATCAGCTTGCCGTCGCAGGCCGGGTCAGAGGCGAAATCGGTGGCCAGCGAGATCGCCTGCTCGACGTACCGGTGCGGCACGGGCGCCGAGGCGGGGAGCTGCCGGAAGCCCTCGATCCACTGCTTCACCTCGCCCGACAAGGGCCGGTACTGCGGCCCCGCGGCGACATGCAGCCGTTTGTAGCTAGAGGCAACGATCTCGCAGGCCTCGAGGTCGCCCACCGTCGTCAGGTCACGCGGCTGCAGACGCTCCAGGAGCAAGGCGAACCGGCGCGGATCGGCCCGCAGCAGTTTGACCGCACCGTTCCCGTCCCAGGCGCGCAACGCGAGATGCTCGGTCTCGGCCTCCACGTGCGGAAACTGGACCTTGAGCATCGCGCGCGTACCGTCCTTGGCGAGAACGGGTACCACCAAAGCACATTCCCCGTACGCCGAACCGCCGTCGACCCGCAGCTCCCACTGAGCCAGCAACTCGCCGACCAGCTTCGGCAACCTGTCCAGCCAGTCGGCCCAGTCCGGACCGCGCGTACCGACCTTGAGGAACTCCGCGGGGATGTCGACCGGCACTACTTCTTGGCCTTCTCCGACGGCTCGTTGGTCTTGAGGGCGGCGATGAAGGCTTCCTGGGGGACCTCGACCCGGCCCACCATCTTCATCCGCTTCTTGCCCTCTTTCTGCTTCTCGAGCAGCTTGCGCTTCCGGGTGATGTCACCGCCGTAGCACTTGGCGAGGACGTCCTTGCGGATCGCCCGGATCGACTCGCGGGCGATGATCCGGGACCCGATCGCGGCCTGGATCGGCACCTCGAACTGCTGCCGCGGGATCAGCTCCTTGAGCTTGCCGGCCAGCGCCACACCGTACCCGTAGGCGTTGTCGCGGTGCACGATCGCGGAGAACGCGTCGACCGTCTCGCCCTGCAGCAGGATGTCGACCTTGACCAGGTTGGCCGCCTGCTCGCCGGTCGGTTCGTAGTCCAGCGACGCGTAGCCCTTGGTCTTCGACTTCAGCTGGTCGAAGAAGTCGAAGACGATCTCGGCCAGCGGCAGCGTGTACCGCAGCTCGACCCGGTCCTCGGACAGGTACTCCATCCCGAGCAGGTTGCCCCGCTTGGTCTGGCACAGCTCCATGATGACGCCGATGAAGTCCTTCGGGCTGAGGATCGTCGCCCGGACCACCGGCTCGTAGATCTCGTCGATCTTGCCGTCGGGGAACTCGCTCGGGTTGGTGACGACGTGTTCCTTGCCGTCCTCCATCGTGACCCGGTAGACCACGTTCGGCGCGGTCGAGATCAGGTCCAGGTCGAACTCGCGCTCGAGCCGCTCGCGGACGATCTCCATGTGCAGCAGGCCGAGGAAGCCGCAGCGGAAGCCGAACCCGAGCGCGCCCGAGCTCTCCGGCTCGTACTGCAGGGCCGCATCGTTGAGCTGCAGCCGCTCGAGGGCGTCGCGCAGCGTCGGGTAGTCGTCGCCGTCGATCGGGAACAGCCCGGAGTACACCATCGGCTGCGGGTGCTTGTAGCCACCGAGCGCCTCGGTCGCGCCACGGATGGCCGCGGTGACGGTGTCACCGACCCGGGACTGGCGGACGTCCTTCACGCCGGTGATCAGGTAGCCGACCTCGCCGACGCCGATGCTCGGCGACTTCATCGGCTCCGGGGAGATGACGCCGACCTCGAGCATCTCGTGCACCGCGCCGGACGACATCATCTTGATCTTGTCGCGGTGGGTCAGCTCGCCGTCGACCACCCGGACGTAGGTGACCACGCCGCGGTACGTGTCGTAGACCGAGTCGAAGATCAGCGCCCGCGGCGGTGCGTCCTTCACGCCCTTGGGCGGCTCCACCTGGGCGACGATCTCGCTCAGCAGCGCCTCGACGCCCTCGCCGGTCTTCGCCGAGACCCGCAGTACGTCGGACTCCTTGCAGCCGATGATGTGCGCCAGCTCGGCCGCGTACTTCTCCGGCTGGGCGCCCGGCAGGTCGATCTTGTTCAGCACCGGGATGATGTGCAGGTCCGCGTTCAGCGCGAGGTACAGGTTGGCCAGTGTCTGCGCCTCGATCCCCTGCGCCGCGTCGACCAGCAGCACCGCGCCCTCACACGCCTCCAGCGACCGGGACACCTCGTAGGTGAAGTCCACGTGGCCGGGGGTGTCGATCATGTTCAGGATGTACGTCGTACCGTCCGGGGCGAGCAGCCCACCCGGGGAGTCCGGCTGCGGCGCGTACGGCAGCCGCACGGCCTGCGACTTGATCGTGATGCCGCGCTCGCGCTCGATGTCCATCCGGTCCAGGTACTGCGCGCGCATCGCCCGGCCGTCGACGACACCGGTGATCTGCAGCATCCGGTCGGCCAGCGTCGACTTGCCGTGGTCGATGTGGGCGATGATGCAGAAGTTCCGGATCAGCGTCGGGTCGGTGCGACCGGGCTGCGGAACGGACGTGGGGCCAGCGGGCACGGAGAATTCCAGTTCGTCGTCTGAGGAGTCGGGCAACTGCCCAATCATCCCATGACAGACCAACCATTTCCGCATCCACGGTCTCTCACCGGCCTGAGCTGCAACAAATGCGCTGAGCCGGTGTCTCTTTACTGTGAGCGACATGATGCTTGGTGGGGGAAGCAGAGCTTCGGCGCCGCCTGGGGCTGCGCCGGATCGGGAGGCTGCTATCACCCGGTTGTACCGGGAACAGTGGGCCGGGATGGTGCGGCTGTCGCTGCTGATGCTCGGGGACCGGCCGTCGGCCGAGGACGCGGTACAGGAGTCCTTCGCCGCGATATACCGGCGCTGGGACAGCATCAAGGACCTCGCTCGGATCGAGGCCTACTTGCGGTCCGCTGTCCTGAACACCAGCCGATCCGTACTCCGGCGCCGCAAGCTCGCCCTGCTGCACCGGGGCCAGCCCGAGCCGGCGGTTTGGTCGGCCGAGAGCGCGGCAATGATCGGCGAGGACCGCCGGGAGGTACTGGCGGCGCTCGCGACGCTACCGGCCCGGCGGCGGGAAGTATTGGTGATGCGGTTCTATCTGCATCTGTCCGACGCCGACATCGCGCAGACCCTCGGCATCAGTGAGGTCTCCGTGCGATCGACCGCGTCCCGCGCGCTGAAGAGTCTGGGCCACAAGCTGAAGGAGGACCGATGACCAAGCATCTAGAAGAACGGCTGTCGGAAGCCCTCGACGCCGCAGCCCGGACCGTGCCGGACAACGCAGTACCGCCGGAACTGTTCCCCACGGAGCAGCCGGCCTCCTCGGAGCGACGGTGGGTGCCGGTACTGGTGGGTGGGCTGGCGATGGCCGCGGTGATCGCTGCGGTGGCTGTGCCGCTGGCGATCTCGCGTGAGCACTCGGCGCCACCTGCGGGGAGTCTGTGCCCGACGCCGCCTCCGGTTGAGGCGCTGAGCTTCTCGAAGCGGGAGTACAGCGATCCGGAGTACGCCGAGCTGAACAAGCTGCCGTTCGGGCCGCCGCCGTCGGTGCCGTTCACGATGGCTTCCCTGAAGGGCGGCTATTTGGAGGACCGGGGCGTTCGGGTGCCGTTGCAGGGCGGGCAGGAGGTGTACAGCATCGGGCGGGTCGACTGTGGCTGGGTGACGTACCGGCAGTCGGGCTCTGACGCGGCTGAGGTGGGGGTACTGAGTACTGACGGGAAGTACCGGTCATTCGGGCCAGTGACGGGTGACGGGGCGGCCTTGTCGCAGGATGGGAGCCAGTTGGCGTATGTCGCTCCTGGCGGCAAGGGGTTTGCGTCGGTCGTCACTGTGTCGGTTGCTACCGGCAAGCGGTTGGCTTCGACGGCTGCGACCACCAATGCGGAGGTGGTGGGGTGGAACAGCCATGGGGTCTGGTTCATGCGCGACCGGGACAAGGATGCGACTACACAGGTCTGGGAGCCGGGTGGGACGCCGGTCAGTGTGGACACGGACGGGCATCAGCTCACGGCGTACCGGGGTACTGATCGGATGCTGCTCAGTGATCAGTCCTCACCGGCCTCCAGCGCGAACCTGTGCGTGCGGGTGGTGACGCTGGAGGCCACCAACAAGCTGACGACCACCCTGCAGGAGTGCGGAGGTACCGGGGGCACCTTGTCCCCTGACGGGCAGGTCCTGGTGACTGAGGCGGGAGGCAGCACGCAGGCCTTTCTGGTGGATACCGCTGCCAAGACCGGCTTCAAGGTCTCCTCTCTGGTCGTCACTGCCGACCACGAGGCGGTCTGGGAGGACTCCACCCATCTCCTGAACTCCGCGGGGCTGGGTACGGATCGCCAGATGACGGTGCGGTGCGATGTGATCAGCGGGGCATGCGAGAGGATCCAGGACGGGCCGCAGAAGGATGTACCGGCGGGACCGGAGCTCGGCTACCCCTAGCTGGAGGATGCGACGTGGCGGATGTCAGTGAGTCGATCGAGGTTGCCGCGTCGCCGCTGGAGGTCTACGAGCAGGTGAGCGAGCTGTCGCGGATGGCGGAGTGGAGTCCGGAGTGCACCGGGGTCCGGTGGAGTACGGGCGGGGTTCCTGGGGTGGGGTCGCGGTTCATCGGGCTCAATCGGTCCGGGGTGTTTCGGTGGTTCACGCAGGGCGAGGTGGTCGAGGCGGTACCGGGTGAACGGTTCTCGTTCCGGATCACGTTCGGGCCGGTGCCTGTGGCGCTGTGGACGTATGAGTTCGCGGCGACGGGCTCTGGTTCGGGGTCGGGGTGCACTGTGACTGAGTCTTGGACTGACCGGCGGCCGGCGGCGCTGAAGGCGGTGTTCGCCCGGATGTTCGGGGACCGGACGAAGATCAACCGGTACGGCATCCACCAGACGCTGGGTAAGCTGAAGGCGAGCCTGGAGTCCTGAGGCTGCTCCTGCGCCTGAGCCGGTGATCACTCGGTTTGGTGCTGACGGGGGCTTGTTGGTAATCTGTTCATTCGCGCGTGTGCGTTGGTACTCACCCGTGCACGGCACCAAACTTTTCCTGTACTGATCCCAAACACTGATCGAGGCTCTGCATCCGTGGCGAACATCAAGTCCCAGATCAAGCGCAACCGCCAGAACGAGGCGGCGCGGCTTCGCAACAAGTCGGTGAAGTCGACCCTGAAGACGGCTGTCCGCCGCTTCCGCGAGGCTGCTGACACCGGCGACACCGCGAAGGCGCAGGAGCAGGCCCGCGTTGCCGCCCGCCTGCTCGACAAGGCAGCCAGCAAGGGCGTCATCCACGCCAACCAGGCTGCGAACCGGAAGTCGTCCATCTTCAAGAAGGCCGCTTCCCTCTGATCCACGCCTGACGACCGGCCTCCCGCTACAAACCGAGGCCGGTCGTTTTTGCGCGCCCAGAAGTGCTTCCCGACCCCTGAGTTGCGGGCGGGTTTGTGATTTCTGCGGTGGCTCAGGCGGGCTGGCGGCGGCCGTGGGCGCGGCTGACAGTGATGACCATCCGCTCGAGCGCATAGCCGGCATCGCCTGACGCACCCTTGACGTCGGCATCGGCCTGCGCGACCGCCTTGATCGCCGCCGCAAGCCCACCAGCGGTCCACCCACGCGCCTGCTGCTTGAGCGTCTTCAACTTCCACGGCGGTACGCCGACCTCGCGCGCCAGATCCGCCTCGCGGAGACCACTAGGCGCACTCGTGTACTTCGCCAACCCGCGCAACCCACCCGCCATCGCGCTGGTCACCAGCACGGCAGCAACTCCGCAATCCAGAGCCCAGCGCAGCTGTTCGAGCGCCGGCTCAGTCCGCCCGGCAATCGCCGCGTCCGCGACCGCGAAACTCGTCACCTCAGCCCGACCACCGAAGTACTGCCCGATCAGCTCAGGGCTAACCGGCTGCCCACCCGAGTCGGAGACAAGCTGCGAACAAGCCCCAGCCAACGCCCGCAGATCGTGCCCCACCGCATCGACCAACGCCGTCGCCGCGCGCTCATCAATACTGCCCCCGAGCAACCGGATCTCACCCAGCACAAACTGCGGCAACTCCCACGTCTTAGGCGCCGTCGCGACAACCTCGTTGACCGAAGCCTTCCGCAACTTGTCGAGAACCCCCTTGCCCTTCTGCCCACCCGAGTGGACCAGCACGACAAGCACGTCCTCAGACGGCGCCCCCGCGTACTCAAGCAGATGCGGCACCATCTCAGCCGGCAAGTTCTCCAGCGTCCGAAGCACCATCACCCGCTCAGCCGCGAACAGCGACGGCCCAGTCAGCTCGGCGAACACACCGACATCGAGATCAGCCCCACCAAGCTCAGTCACCTCGATCTCAGCGCCGCCCTTGGACACGGCAGCAATCGCAGACCGAACAGCCCGATCGGCAAGAAACGCCTCCGGACCAGTAACAAGCAGCACATCGCCAAGCTTGGGCGCAGAATTCTTTCGAGCAGCCATAACGCCCGCAAGCATCCCACGCCCCACCGACAATCCCCACCCACACTCCCCCTCCCAACACCCAACCCGCCAACTGACCTCCACCACACGCACTCACCAGCTGGCATCCAACGCCCGTCCACCGACCGCCGCGTGACCTACCTCGCCAACCGCCCCTCAGCAACCGCCTCACCGAACGACCTAGGGACGCGGCCCGCCGCGCAGCCCCATCAACCAGATTCACCGGCCACCAGAAAGCCGGTACGCCGAGCAGCCTCCACCAACCTGATCCTCAGCGCCGCAGAAGCCGGTACCCGGCCAGCTTCCAGCAGCCGCACCCCAGGGTGCCGCAGAACCCAGTACGCCCGACAACCTCCCCAACCCAGCTCGCCGGTGCGCAAAACAGGTACGCGGCACCCCGAGCAGCCTCCACCAACCCGACCCAGGTGGCTCAGAAGCCCGCACGCCAGGACGCCTCCACCAGCCGATCGCAGGGTGCCACAACAGCCCGTACGCCAGACAGCCTCCACCAGCTGCAAGCCGGTACGCCTCCACAAGCCGACCACAGACGGCGGAGAAGCCCGTACGGCGGCCAGCTTCCAGCAGTCAGACCCCGGGGCCACAGAAGCCCGTACCCCGAACAGCGCTCACCAGCCAGTCGGCCGGGTGCGCAAGCGCCGGTACGCCGGGCGGCCTCCAGCAGCCGATCGCACGGCGGCGCAGAAGCCAGTACGCCGGCCAACCTCCAGCAGCCGCACCCCGGGGTGCCACAGAACCCAGTACGCCCGACGGCCTCCACCACCCAGCTCACCGGGTCCGCAAAAGCAGGTACGCCGGTACCCCTCCACCAACCCGACTCCGGTGGCTCAGAAGCCCGGACGCCCCCACTGGCCGATCGCACGATGCCACAGCAGCCCGTACGCCGGACAGCCTCCACCAGCGAGTCCGCCGGGTGCGCAAAAGCCGGTACGCCGGGCAGCCTCCGTCAACCGATCGCAGGCCGGCGCACAAGCCGGATCGCCGGCCAGCCGGATCCGCGGTTGCCGAAGAACCTAGTACGCCGGACAGCCTCCACCACCCAGTTCGCCGGGTCCGCAGAAGCCGGTACGCCGGTATGCCGGGCAGCCTCCACCAGCAGCCGATCGCAGGGCGGCAGAAGCCGGTACGCCGATACGCCTCCACCAGCCGATCGCAGGGCGACGCAGAAGCCGGTACGCCGGGCAGCATCCACCAACCCGACCCCAGGTGGCTCGGAAGCCGGTGCGGCGGCGGCTTCCAGCGACCCGACTGCAGGTGGCGCAGAAGCACATACGCCGGGCGACGTCCACGAACCGGCTCGCCGCCAGTTGCCGCAGACGCCCGTGCGGTGGGTGGGTTCAGGAGGTGGTTCGTTGGGTGGTGATGGAGAGGTGGTGGTTGGGGGCTAGTAGGGCGATTGAGCCGGAGGTGTCGGTGCGGGCGATTTTCATGCCTTGGTGGGTTAGGAGGTCGAGGGTTCGGGGTGCGGGGTGGCCGTAGTCGTTGTTGAGGCCGGCGGAGATGATGGCGAGTCTGGCCTTCGTTGCGGCGATGAACGTGGGGTCCTGCTGGCCGGAGCCGTGGTGCGGGACCTTCAGGACGTCGGCTCGGAGGTCGGCGCCGGTGGCGAGGACGGCGCGTTGGGACTCGGGTTCGAGGTCACCGGTGAGGAGCAGGCGGAGGCCTGCCACCTCGGTCATCAGGGCGATACTGGCGTTGTTTTCGGGTGAGCCTTCGTCGCTGCTGGTTGCGGAGGACTTGCCGGTGAGCGCTGGTACTCGAGCGGGCCAGAGTGAGGTCCAGCTGACCGGGCCGATCGTGCGTTTCTCCCGGTAAGTGACCGGCCGGATGGGGATCTGGTGCTGGGCGGCCAACTCGAGCACGCGCTTGTACTCGGCGGGTGGCGAGAAGTACGGAGTCACCTCGATCTCGCCGACCTTCCTCCCCCGCAGAACACCCGCAAGCCCACCCGCGTGATCTGCGTGGAAGTGGGTCAGCACGACGACGGGCACGTACTTCACGTCGAGCTGACTCAAACAGCGGTCAATGGCTGCGGGGTCAGGGCCGGTGTCGACGACTATCGCCGTACTGCGCCCCGCGTGCAGAACAAGCCCGTCGCCCTGGCCGACATCGCAGGCGACCATAAGCCAGCCGTCGGGCGGCCAGCCCAGCGAGCGGATCGGCCGCAAGATGACGACGGCCAGCAGAACGAGAGCAAGCAGCATCGCGATCGGACGCGCGAGTATCCGATGCAGGCCGAGCACCAGGGCGATGCAGAGCAGAGTCAGCACGGCAATGCCGATCACCGTCGCGGGCCAACTGCTCGAAGCACCAGGCAGGTCGGCGCCCTTCTCCGCGACGAGAATGATCCATCGCGCCGGCCAGCCAGCGAGCCAGCCGAGAAGATGAGCCAGATCCACGCTCAGTAAGGCGATCCCGGCTGCACCGAAGCCGAGGATCGTCGCTGGACCGACGGCCGGTCCCGCGAGCAGGTTGGCTGCGACGGCGACCATTGACACCTGACCGGAGAGCCAGGCGACTATCGGCGTACAGGCGAGTTGTGCGGCGAGCGGACAAGAGAGAGCCTCGGCGAGGCGCATCGGCATCCAGCGGGCGAGCGCGTCGCGCCAGCTCGGTCCGAGAAGGACGATGCCCGCGGTCGCCAGCACCGACAGGGCGAACCCGGCGGACCTCGCGAGCGATGTGTCGACCAACAGCAAAGCGATCACCGCGACCGAAAGGCTCCGCGCCGCGCGCCGAGTCCCGCCACCACCGGCCATCGCAGCCAAGGCGACGAGCCCCATCACGGCCGCCCTCAGCACACTCGGCTGAGGCCGAGCGAGCACGACGAACACCACGACCATGGCGAGTCCGACGACGGTCAACCCGCGAGCCCGTACGCCGAGGAGACGCGCTAGTGGGAGTACGAACGCCAACAGGAGCGTGAGATTGGTACCGGACACAGCCGACAAATGCGTCAGCCCGGTCGTCTTGAAATCCTCGGCCAACTCAGGTGGTAGTCGTGACTCGTCACCCATGACGAGCGCCGGTACCAACCCCCGTACTGCCTCCGGCTCCCCGGCTACTGCCTGCCTCAGCCCGGCTCGAACCCGCTCAGCAGCCCGCAACCACCAGGCAGGCTCATCCAGTACCCGAGGCGCGACCCGCGACGACAACATCGCAGCCACCTCACCGCCCTTGTCGACGGACCCAAGCCGCCCAGTCGCCTCGACATGCTGGCCGAACCTCACCTCCTTCCACCGCAGAGTCCCAATCACCAACACCGGCGTACGAACCCGGGCCGCCGATCCCCTCCCACTCACCTCCTCCACAGTCGCCCGAACCATCACATACGGCGGGCGTCTGCTCCCCGGCGTACTCCGGACCGCCGGATCCCCCACCACCTTCAACCGAACCTTCACCGCAGCCCCCGACTGCGCCAACCCCATCACCGGCCCCGCTTGCAACCTCTCCACCTGCCAGCCAGCCGCCACTGCCATCCCCACCACAACAACCCCAACCCCCACGGCAGTAACCACCACCCTCCGAGCCAACCCCGGACGGCCAGACAGCCCAGTCCACGAAGGCAACCGCAAACGCTCACGCCGGCCCAGCTCGGACCGTCGATGCGTTGCCTCCGAAAGCAGAGCGGCGGCCATTGCGAGACCCGTGGCAACTGCAGTCACCGCCGCAGTCCAGAAGGCAGCTGATGCGTTAGCGCCCAGCAGGAGCGCGGCCGTCAGCCAGCCGGCGCCTGCCGGGATGAGCAAGCGCAGGTCGACGGTCTCGTCAGGCGGCTCAGTCTCGGGGTCAGACTCGGACATGGGGTTTCAGAGATTCGAGTTTTTTGGGGCCTACGCCGGGGACCTCTTGGAGTTCGTCGGTGGTGGTGAAGTGGCCGTGTTCGGTGCGCCAGTCGAGGATGCGTTGGGCGAGGACCGGGCCGACGCCTGGCAAGGCGTCCAGCTGGGCGAGGGTTGCTGTGTTCAGATCGAGGGGCGTGTCAGCAGAGGTTCCCGGCGTACCGGTTGGCTGTCCTGTGCTTGGAGTGCCGGCGGGTGCACGTGATGGGACTCCGACGACGATCTGCTCGCCGTCGGTGACCTGGCGAGCGAGGTTGAGCGTCGTCAGGTCCACCCCTGGGAGCGCTCCGCCCGCGGCAGCCAGTACGTCCGCGACTCGCGAGCCCGCCGGTGCGCGAACCAGCCCAGGGCGCCGGACCTTGCCGGCAACATCCACCACTATCGTGGCCGGCGCGCCCGGAGGCTGCGTCGCAGGAGGCCGTGTGCCGGCGGGCGGCGTACCAACGGATTGCGTCCCCTGGTCTGGTGACGCAACAGGTGAACCGGACGTCAGGCTGCTTGGTGGATTGGGGATCGGCTCGGGCTTCGTACGGAAGAGCGCATAGCCCGCCCACACCAATCCGACGACAAGGACGAGGGCGAGCACGACCACGTGGCGAGGTTGGAGTGTCCATAGCGGTCCTTTCAGCTGGTCGGGCAGAGCTACCGGCGGGGTCCAGCCACCTCTGACTTCGTCGGGGTCTCGGCCTTCTCGTGGATGGCTGGCGCCCTGGAGGCGGGAGAGGGCTTGTCGGCGGGCTTCCGGGTCCGGGGGTGGGGGTCGGCGGGAGAGCTTCACACCAGGGAAAGTACGAGCCTTTCCGGTATCCGGCGGAGGAAGTTCTCGGCCTGGGGACAACCACCTCAGTCACCGTCGTCGACGCGGTGGGTCCCCAGGTGATCGACATGGAAGACGAATCCGTGGCGAGTCGTCCACTCCACTGTGAGTTCGTCGATGCGCCGGAATCCCCAGCCGCCATGGGTCTTCACCCGGTGGCTGAATCGCCGCAGGGGTACGAGGTTCGCCGTACTGGTCTGCTTCGGTGGTCCGTGCGGATCAAAGGGTTCGATGTGGTCGAGATCGATGCTGTCGGTGGTCGTGGCCGTGCCGTACGGGAACTGCTCGACCGGGTAGGTGAGCTTCACCTGTTCGCGGATCCGGCGAGGGATCTCATAGGCGTCAGCGCTGACACCGACCCTGAGATCTATCACCGGCCGGATGACCACCTGGTCATGACCGAGGAGCTCGTGCAGCCGGTCGACGTAGACCGGGCCATACCCTTCGACGCGCGTGACGCCCTGCCCGGCGAGGAGAACCTCGTCGGTGATGTGGGCATAGAGGACCGTCTGTCTGGGTCTCCGCCCGGTGTGGGCGATCTGCCGGATGGCATCGAGTTTCTTGGCCAGGTCCCGGCGCGCGGCCCAATCCATACCGCGATCCGATTCCTGCCGTTCGTCCGTCCGGTCGGACGACCAGGGCTCATCGGTTCGCTGCGAAGGATCGGGAAGGTAGTCGTCGAAGGCAGGGTCGCTGGGGTGCGGAGCGTCCTCGGTGTAGGCGTCATTCTCAGGTTCGCGGTCGAAGTCGTCCCGCTGCCGCTCCGAATCGGGGGCAGGTACCAACGCCGGCCCGGTTGGCGGACAGTCGGCCTTCTGGGCGTCGGCGGTTGCATCGGGAGCCGCGTCTGGAGTGGCGCTGGCCGTTGGGTCGGTATCGGCGCTGCCGACGACCACGGAGGTCGCAGTCAGGTGGTGGGCGACCTGGAGGAGCTTGTCGGCCAGTGCTGGGTCGGCGAGTACGCCAAGTGCCTTCGCGCGACGCTGCTGCTTGGAATCCTTGTCGCCAAGGGCTGCCAGCGCGTCGGCGACCTGATCGACGGTCGCCTTGAACCGGATCACGTCACCCGAGCTGGCACGGACGAACAACATCGTCGTGCCGTACTCATCGGATCGTCCGGCCCACACCCCTCGCTTCCGGGCCCTCTCCTCGGCCTTGGCCTGGGCCGCCTCGGGGTCGGCCTGCCACATCGCCGCCCTGACGATGTTCGCCAGTCGCAGCGGAGTGACCGAGTCGACGATGGCGGCGACTCTGCGGTCGACGATCGCGGCCGCTTCCTCTGACAGTTCCATACAGGCGGTGGCGATCTTGCGCGCCTTCCAAGCCGTCGCGTGTCCCGAAAGCACCTGCGCGTACGTCTGCGGGAGCCGGTGCCGCAGCGCCAGCGCCTGCCCGAGGAAGGTCGCCGCGGCCCCCGTTGACCTACCGGTCACGGCGCCGAACTCCGCTGGGGCGAACTCGGCGACCGCGGGACAGCCCGCGCCGCCGTACACGATGCCGCGTTCCCCACCAGGCATCGCGACCTCGCCAGAGAGTGTCGCGGGGTCAGGGTGCAGGTCCGCGAAGTGCAGGGCGAGACGTATCTCGGCGAGGTCGGCCTGGCGCTGCAGATCGTGGACGTCCACCAGCGCGGCGAGAGTCTCGCGGGCGCCGTAGCCATCCAGATCAGAGGGGAACATGTGTTCGATAATACGCTGTGTAGTTGCTCGCGCGCAAATCAGGACGGCCGTTTTCCGTTATCCACAAGGCATTAAGGCCTCACCAAGGCGGAGCGCGCGAAGTACCAGAACCGTAAGTAGTCGAAGAGGTTGGGTCAGGCGGTGAGGAGGTTGAGTTCGTTGCCTTCTGGGTCGGCAACGGCGTGGCTACCCGGGCGGTCGGTGGGCAAGATCTGTCCGCCGGCGGCGACGGCTGCGTCGAGGCGGGTCTGGAGCTGGTCAGACGGGATCGAGAGTTCGAGGTGGGTTCGGTTGCGCTGGCGGCGGCGCGCCTCGTCGGCGGCGTCCATCTGCTGGAAGATGAAGGTTGGGTTGAGGCGTCGCGGGTCGTAGATGTCGTTGCCGCGAGGGTCCTCGTGATAGCCGAGTACGCGCGTCCAGAACGCCCGTACTGCGGCAACGTCGACCGCGTCGATGCCGAACTGGACGAAGCGCAGCCGCCCCAGATCCGCCGACAACCCAAGCTCGCGCGCGGCCGATTGGATCCGCGCGGCCAGCTCAACAAACTCGGCGACGTCGTTCTCCCACTGGTCCTTCCCGCTGTCGATCGTGACGCCGTCCGGGCGCAGATCCACCAGCAACGGCCGACCGGCCTCGTCGGCGAGACGCGCAACAGCCGTCGCCAGCTGGACTGCCTGCGCAGCGGAAGTCGTCGGGTAGAAGGTCATCGCGCCGAACAGCACCCGCCAGTCAGCGGTCGCCGGCCCATCGGCAAGCTCGCTCCCCGGGACAAGGTCGATCTCGTTGCCGTCGGGGTCGGCGAGCGCAACTCCCCACGGACCGTACGACTCCTGCCCGACAGCCGCCTTGAACTCCTCCACCGCGTCAGGCATCCGGCTCACGTCGACATGGAACCGATTGCGCAACGGCCGCGGCTGCTCCAGTCGATGGAACGAGATCCCCGAATCCCGCCGCAACGAATCCCCGAAGCGGTCACTGCCCACCGGCTCATAGGCAAAGGCGCTACGCCAGAACGACACCACCGGAAGCAAGTCGGTGGAAGAGACCGCCACCCCCAACTCCTGCAGCCCCGCCGAATCCGCAGCCATCCCAAGCTCCCGAGCCGCCGCCGAGATCGCGTCAGCCAGCTCCACGTCAGCATCACCCGCTTCAGTTCCCGGTACGCCGATACGCACCCGAACCCCACCACCCCGCAGATCCAGATCCGGCATCCCCCGCCCGCCCACCAACCCGACGATGCGACCGGCGAATGCCGCCCCGACGCTCAACGACGGCGAGTCGAACCAAGCGCTCAGCCCGCCGTCAAGAACCCGCCACCCGTCAACACCATCCGTCTCGGCCATGCCTCAGCGTAGGACTGTTAGCGGACGATCCCCGTCCGGGTTCAGCACCCTGCGTTGGCACCAGCGGGCATCGCCGGGACAAGCGTCGCCGGGTCGCTGTGGTTGGCAGGGGCGGATGAGTACAAGAGCACGCCGGGGGCAGCGGGAAACGAGGGGTACCGCGGGCATGCCGGGGGTCAGCGGGGAGGGAGGGGTACCGCGAGCATGCCGAGGGTCTGCGGGAAGCGAGGGGTACCACGGGCATGCCGGGGGTCAGCGGGAAGCGAGGGGTACCGCGGGCATGCCGGGGGGCAGCGGGGAGGGACTACTACCACGGGCATGCCGGGGGTCAGCGGGGAGCGATTACTACTGCGAGCATGCCGGGGCCGACGTGGGCGCCTATTACTGCACCTACCTCGCGGAGGACGATTTCTTCCGCCTGTGGGAGGCGGTCGGCTAGGCCGTCTGCGAGGGTCTGGGCCTTGTCGAGGTTGGCCAGGTGATGGACGGCTACCTGGACCGGGCCGTCACCGGCGCGCTGGACTGCGATGTCGGCGAGGCGGGCGATTGCGCGGCTTGACGTGCGGACCTTCTCCAGCGGGACGATCCGCCCACCGCTGATGGTCAGCAGTGGCTTGACTGCTAGCGCAGTACCGAGCAGGGCTTGGGCTGCTCCGATCCGGCCGCCGCGGCGCAAGTACTCGAGGGTGTCGACATAGAAGTACGACGAGACCGCAGCCATCCGCGCGCGGGCAGCCGCCTCGACGCCCGCCTGGTCCGCCCCGTCAGCGGCAGCCAAAGCAGCAGCGAGGACCGGGAAGCCCAACCCCATCCCCAGCGACCGCGAATCGACCACTCGCACCGGGATCGGCGACTCCTTGGCGCCGATCATGGCCGCCTCGAACGTCCCCGACATGTCGCCGGACAGGTGGATCGAGACGATCGACTCGGCCCCGGCCTCGGCGCATTCGGCATACGTGTCCGCGAACGACTGAGGAGCGGGCCGGCTCGTCGACACCGGGGTGAACGTCTTCAGCGCCTCCGCGACGGCGTCCGAGCTGGTCGCGCCGTCGTCGTACGCCGTCCCGCCGATCACCACCTGCAGCGGTACTACGGTCAGCGGGAGCCGGAGCACCTCGTGCGCCGACAGACCCGCGGTGGAGTCGGTGACGACGTGCACGCGGGCTGACATGCAGCGAGGTTACCGGACAGTTTTCGTCCGCGCCCGGTGTCAGACTCGGTCAATGAAAGAGACGAGCGAGGAAGTCGGGGACCTGCAGCGGCTGCTCGAGGCGGCCTACGAGCGCTCCACGGAGCATCTGCGCGAGATCATCAGCGACGAGCGGCGGCTGACCGCCGCCGAGCTGGTCCGGATCCTGCAAGGCATGTGCACGCTCAACCTGGCTACCGTGACCGCAAAGGGTGAGCCGAGGATCAGCGCCGTCGACGGCCACTTCCTGCATGCTCGCTGGGTGTTCACCACGTCGATGCAGGCGGCCAAGGCACGCCAACTGAAGGCCAGACCTGCCGCAAGCATCTCGTACGTCGACGGCGAGCGGATCGGCGTCTTCAGCCACGGGCAGGTCGAGTTCCTCACCACCGACCACCCTGACTTCGCCGAGATCGAGGCCCACCTGGTGGCCCACTACGGCAGCTCCCCCTCCAGCTGGGCCGACGAGATCGCGTACTGCCGCCTCCAGCCGCACTGGATGGTCGGCTACGCCTTCGACAAGACCGCAGTACTGGCCCAAGCCGTTACCTGATCCGCCTCGGCGAGGTGGAGGGACCATCCCCTGTGTGGTCCTCCACCTCGCCGCTAGAGCTGACTCCCCCTCGGTGTCAGCTCACATGGCTTGGTACCGGCTACGCGGCGAGCCGTCCCCTGTGAGGCTCACCGCAATCCCCCGGGGAGCCCCAGCGGTCGACCCACCGGCGGGTGACCAAACCCGCCGGCTTTCCCGTGTCGACCGGACCGGCACTCGTCCCCTGTGTCGTGTGCCTGGTCGCTGCTGGGACCCCGCCCCGGGTCACGTGCCCTGACGGTGCACGGCCCCCGGTGTGAGGTAGGGCAGCTCCACACGAGCCAGCACTCCGGAGATCTCGGCAGTTGTTCGGCGCCCCCACCGTCCGACTGCCGGATGTCCTCCGCGTCGCCTGCTCCGGATTGGCCGAGCTTCCCGGCAGTCCGGCGAGCCATGTCTGCCTCGGCATGGTCATCGCCTCCTTCCGTATCGCTCGAACCCGGTCTCGGATCTCTGTCTCGTGGAACCTGTCCTACGGCTGTAATTCTTGTTCCGCAGGCCATGTCCGGACGAGGCAGAAGCACCGGCAGTTCCCCGGCAGCTTCCACCGATCCCCGTCACGAAACCCGAGCTGGCTCGTCAGGCGCCAGCACCCTTCGACGCGGCAAGGGAAGGAAGGCGAAGGGAGTGGAGGCCCGGTCGCCAGGCGTTGGGGTGGGGAGGGACGGCGTGAGCGCGGGGACAAATGGCGCCGGGTGGAATGGCGTGGGCGCCGGCGAGGGACCGCGCTGGCGTCGGGAGGACGGCGGGGGCGCGGGGAGGACTGCGGGTGCGGGTGCGAGGGCGGAGCGCCGAGAGCGGGGTGCGGAGGCGGAGCGCCGAGAGCGGGGTGCGGGGTGCGGGGTGCGGGGTGCGGGCTAGGACAGTGCAGCGAGGAGTTCGTCGGCCATGTGGCGTACTGCTTCGGCGGGGTCCGGCAGGGGCCAGCCTTCGGCGACCGGGGCGCTCTCGCAGGACTCCTGTAGGACGGCCCATGCAGTGGGGAGCATGGGCGGGTCCATCGTGCGTTGCCAGGCCAGTAGCTGGCCACAGAGCGCATCGGCCTGCTCGTGCTGCCCCAACGCATGCAGCACGGCCACAGCCTCAGGCATGACGTCCAGCAGGTAAACAACCCGTCCCTCGACCAGCAACCGGCTCACCGCGTCCCGGATGGACGACCTAGCCTGCTCCAAGTCCCCCGTACGCCGGGCCAGCCGGCTCCGGTACAGCATCACCAGGTAGTCGAAGTACCCGCGATGCCCACGAATGTCAGCATCAGCCTCATCGATCAGCGCCTGCGCCAGCTCGTACCGCCCAGCCTGGAACTCCACCATCGCCAGGCACCCAGCCACCTTGGTCCGCTCCGGGTCATCGGAAGCCTGACTCCCCCGCGCCAGCTCAGCCCAGCGGCGAGCCTCCGCAAGATTCCCCAGCTCCGACTCAACCCGGCTCAGCGCCATATACGCGATCTCATCCGGGTACACCCCCGGATTAGCCAGCGCGGCCTCCCAAGCGAGCAGCAGCTCCTTGGCCTCAGGCAGCCGCCCCCACCGAGCCAGCGCGAGCCCACAGATCGCCTGCACCGTCGCAGACCGCTGCACATCGCCATGCTTCAAGGCGTCATCAACCAGCGCCGGTATCTCCGCCAAGCTCAGTGTGTCGAGCAGGAGCGACCCGGACGACACCCACCCGCCACGGGCCATCAGCCCCATCTCCGAGGACGGCGAGATGAGTGTCCGCGCCTCCCCGTAGTACCGGCGAGCGGCTCGGACGTCACCGGTCAGGTTGGACAGCCGGCCGGCGATAGCGAGCAGTCGACCGCTGACCTCCTTGTCGTGGACGTTCTCCGCGCACACGCTCGCCCACTGGATCCCGCTCTCGGCCACGCTCGCCTGGTACTGCCACGCGATCCGGAACCCGAGCACAATGGCCGCAGCCGTGTCCCAGTCCCCCAGCGCCGATGCCCGCTCCAGGGCGACCTCGAAGGTCGCCGAGTTCGCGTTGGCCGCCCGGTAGCGCCGCTCGCGGTCCGGGCTCGACCAGGCCCCGTCCAGCGACTCGACGTACGTCGAGCACCACGCAACAGTCCGATCCTTGAACTCCACCAGGTCGGTACCCTGCGAGGACAACCCCGCATAGGCGTGCTCGCGGATCGTCTCGAGCATCTTGTACCGCGCGCCGTACAGCGCCTCGAACTCCAGCACCGGCTGCAGCAGTGACTTGTCCACCAGCTCAGCGAGCAGCATCGGAACGTCCAACGCGTCGATCGGCGAACCCGTGCACACCCCCACCACCGCGTCCAAGGTGAACGGCGACCCGAGCATCGAGGCCCGATAAAGCAACTGCCGCGCAGGATCCGACAGCGCGTCGACGCTCCACGCGATCGTGTCCGCCAACGTCCGCTGATGCGGCGCCCCAAACCGCCGCGGCCCCGACAACAACCGGAACCGGTCATCCAGAGCCGCCAGGATCGTCTCCACCGACAACGACCCAGCCCGCGCAGCCGCAAGCTCCAACGCCAACGGCAAGCCATCCAGTCGCTGGCAAAGCCGAGCAACCGTCGCCGCGTTCTCAGGAGTCAAAGCGAAGTCAGGCCGCACCCGAGCCGCCCGCCGGCAGAACATCACCACGGCCGGCGACGCCGCGATCTCCTCCAGATCCTTGTCATTGGCCGGTACGCCGAGCACCTGCACCCGACGCACGACCTCATCCGGCAACCCCAATGGAATCCGCGAAGTCACCAGTACGCCGATCCCCGGGAAGCTGCGCACCATCCGGTTCGCCACGGTCGCGACCCCGTCGAGCACGTGCTCGGCGTTGTCCTCGACGATCACCAGGTCACCCGGCTTGCGCCCGGACAACACGTCATCCAGATCCGACGTCCCAGGAGCCGTACCGAAAGCATCGAGGATCGCTGACGGTACTGCGGCATCGCGCTGCACCGTCGTGAGGTCGACGACCACCACGGCCGTGTCGACCGACGAGACCCGATCGGCAGCGGCCAGCGCGAGCTCCGTCTTGCCGACTCCACCCGGCCCGACCAGCGTCACCAGCCGGTTCTGCCGCAGCAGCTTCTCGATCTCCGCCAGCTCGACCTCGCGCCCGACGAGACCGTCCGGGATCGGCCTGGTACCTCGCCAACGCAACCCGGTCGGCGCGGGATCAGCCACCGCGATGACCGGCCGCACCGTCGCATGACCGGCGGCGGCCAGGAACCGGCCGGCGTCGCCGTCGCGCAGCCCGAGACCTTCAGCGAGCAGGCGTACAGAATCCTTGCGTGGCCGGGCGACCCGGCCCGCTTCGAGCTCGCGGATGGTCCGCACGCTGAGCCCGGCCTTGTCGGCCAACTCCTCCTGTGACAGTCCTGCCTGGACCCTCAGGTCAAGCAAGAGATCGGCGAAACCACGCCTCTCCTCAGCCCGGCCATCCGCGTCCGACAAAGCCCGTCACCCCATTCAGAGCCTCACAGTCCCCCCACAACATAGCGTGACAGGGGTGTCGGGCCCGTACGCACCCGGTGACCAGGGATCGAGACGGCGAGCAGGCAAACGATTGTTTGCCGCGTCAGGCACTGACGCGTACTGAATCCACTTCATTCACAGGTGCGTACAAAGACAGCACACTGGTCCATTCTTCGATCCGGGCCCGGGTGTCGGCGCGGCCCGAATCCGCATTCAGCAGACTGCCGTCGCAAATGCCCCGGGTCGCGCGGACCAGGAGCTCGGTGCCAACCACGAGCCAGTGCTCACGCAGGTTCTCCAGGGCCGCCATGCCGAGTATTCAAGCGGAGACGTGTTTCGCATACGTAACGCATTCGGCAACATCGCAATAAGGCATGAACAATCTGCGAGTCCATTGAAAAAACAGCTAACTCGGCAACCAGGAAAGGCGTACCTGCCGTTGGGGATTGTCCACATTGGTGTCGACCAGGCAGATGGACTGCCAGGTACCGAGCGCGAGCCGGCCGCCGATCACCGGGATCGACGCGTACGGCGGGATCAGCGCGGGCAGCACGTGATCGCGCCCGTGCCCCGGCGTACCGTGCCGGTGCTGCCAGCGGAAGTCGCGCGGCAGCAACTCCTCCAGTACTGCGAGCAGGTCCGTGTCGCTCCCCGCGCCCGTCTCCAGAATCGCGATCCCAGCAGTCGCGTGCGGGACGAACAGGTGCAGCAGTCCGTCGCCCTGGGCCTGGTGGGCCTCAGCGGCGACGAACTGCTCACACCTGCTGGTCAGATCGAAGACAACCTCGCGGCCGCCGGTCTGAACGTCGATCAGCTCTGAACGCATCCGTGCAGCGTCTCAGGCAGGGACGATGTTGACCAGCTTCGGCGCGCGGACGATGACCTTGCGGGTTCCCCGGCCGTCCAGTGCCTTCTGGACCGCCTCGGACGCCAGCGCCAGCTGCTCCAGGTCGGCGTCGGAGATGTCGGGCGACACCTCCAGCCGGTCCTTCACCTTGCCGGCGATCTGGACGATGGCGATCACCGAGTCCTCGACCAGCAGCGCCGGGTCGACCTTCGGCCAGCCGGCCTTGGCGACCGTGGGCTCGTGACCCAGGTTCTCCCACATGTCCTCGGCCGTGTACGGCGCGACCAGGCTCAGCAGGATCGCCACCGTCTCGACCGCCTCGCGGACCGCCGGGTCGGACGCCCCCGGGCCGGAGTCGATCGCCTTGCGGGTGGCGTTCACCAGCTCCATCACCCGGGCGACCATCACGTTGAACCGGTACGACTCGACCAGCTCGGTCGCGTCGTGCACCGTCTTGTGGGTCAGCTTGCGCAGCGCCAGGTCACCGGTGCTGACATCAACGCCCACCGGAGACTCGACCGACCCGGCCAGCCGCCAGGCCCGCTGCAGGAACTTCAGCGACCCACCCGGCGACATGTCGGCCCAGTCGATGTCGTCGTCCGGCGGACCGGCGAAGACCATCGTCAGCCGGACCGCGTCGACCCCGAAGGCGTCCAGCTGGTCGCCCAGGTTCACCCCGTTGCCCAGCGACTTGCTCATCGCCTTGCCCTCGTTGATCACCTGGCCCTGGTTCATCAGCCGGGTGAAGGGCTCGGTGGCGTCCATCATGCCCATGTCGTGCAGCGCCTTGACGAAGAACCGCGCGTACAGCAGGTGCAGTACGGCGTGCTCCTTGCCACCGACGTACTGGTACGTCGGCATCCAGCGGTCCACCGCGGCCCGGTCGAACGGGCCCTCGGTGTAGTCCGGCGAGATGTAGCGCAGGAAGTACCAGGACGAGTCGACGAACGTGTCCATCGTGTCGGTGTCCCGCTCGGCGGGCCCGCCACACTTCGGGCAGCTGACCTCGACCCAGTCGCGGGCCGACGCCAGGGGCGAGACACCCCGGGGAGCGAGAGCCGCACCGCGCAGGTCCGGCAGCTCGACGGGCAGCTGGTCGTCAGGTACCGCTACCTCGCCGTCGACCGGGCAGTGAATGATCGGGATCGGCGCACCCCAGTAGCGCTGCCGGCTCAGCAGCCAGTCGCGCAGCCGGTAGTTGATCGTCCGCTCGCCCAGGCCCTTGTCCTCCAGCCAGTCGATGATCGTCGACTTGGCCTCGGTGACGCCCAGCCCGTCCAGGCTGATCTCGGCGTTGGAGCTGTTGATCGCCGGGCCGTCGCCGGTGAACGCCTTGCCGTCGAAGCCCTCTTCCGGCTGGACGGTACGGACGATCGGCAGGCCGAACTTCTCGGCGAACTCCCAGTCGCGCGAGTCCTGGCCGGGTACGGCCATGATCGCGCCGGTGCCGTAGTCCGACAGCACGTAGTCGGCCGCCCAGATCGGGATCCGCTCGCCGGTCACCGGGTTGGTCGCGTAGGAGCCCAGGAAGACGCCGGTCTTCTCCCGGTCGGTGCTCAGCCGCTCGATCTCGGTCGATGCCTTGACGGCCTTCAGGTACTCGTCGAAGGCCTCCTGCTGATCCGGCGTGACCAGGTCCGCGGCCAGCTTGGAGTCGGGCGCGACGACCAGGAAGGTGGCGCCGAACAGCGTGTCCGGGCGAGTGGTGAAGACCTTGATCGGCTCTTCGCGGCCCTCCACCTGGAAGCCGGTGAAGGCACCTTCGGACCGGCCGATCCAGTTGCGCTGCTGCAGCAGGATCTCCTCCGGCCACTGCAGCTGGTCCATGTCGTCCAGCAGCCGCTGGGCGTAGTCGGTGGTCTTGAAGTACCACTGGGTCAGCTCGCGCTTGGTCACCTCGAAGCCGCAGCGCTCGCAGCGGCCCTGGACGACCTGCTCGTTGGCCAGCACGGTCTGGTCGTTGGGGCACCAGTTCACGTACGACGCCTTGCGGTACGCCAGACCCTTCTCGAAGAACCGCAGGAACAGCCACTGCGTCCACCGGTAGTACTCCGGGTCGGACGTGTGCAGCCGTCGCGACCAGTCGAAGCTCAGCGCGTACCGGCGGATCGACTCCGCCTGGGTCTCGATGTTGGCGTAGGTGTAGGTCGCCGGGTGCTCGTTGCGCTTGATCGCCGCGTTCTCGGCGGGCAGCCCGAAGGAGTCCCAGCCGATCGGGTTCAGCACGTCGTAGCCCTGCTGGAACCAGAACCGGGACAGCACGTCGTGCAGCGCGAACACCTCGCCGTGGCCCATGTGCAGGTCACCGGACGGGTAGGAGAACATCGTCAGCGCGTACCGGCGCTCGGCCGAGCCGTCGTCCTTCGCCTTGAACGGGTCGAGCTTCTCCCAGACCGGCCGCCACTTGGCCTGCATGGCGTTGAAGTCGTAGCCGCCGCGGTCGATCGCGTCGTCCGCCTCGTGCTCCACGTGCTCGCTCACCGTCGTACTCCTGCGTTCTAGGGATGACCTGGGAACCCTGCAAATAAAAAATCCCCTCGCACAGGAGGGGACGCCGTACTGGTCAGCGCTCAGAAGGCGCCAGTACGGCTAACTAAGGAGCAGGGTCACTCGCATAGCCATAGATTACCGCATCAGACGAAGGAGGTTCCGCCGGTACGCCGGAACTCTCCGGGCGTACGGCCGTAATGCCGCTTGAACGCGGTGGAGAACGGCCGTACGTCGGAGTACCCGCAAGCGCGCGCCACCTCGGTCACCGTGTACGCCGGGTCGAACAGCAGTTGCGCGGCGAGCTCCAGCCGCATCCGGCGCAGCGTCGACATCATCGACGCCCCGATGACCTGCCGGAAGAGCCGCTCCGCGTGGCGCTCCGACAGATGTACTGCAGCCGCCACCTCCCGTACGGTCACCGGCCGAGCCAGGTTGTCCAGCAGATGCCGCTGCATCGCCTCAACCACCACCAACCCTCTCTCCCGTACTACGGGAGCCACCGACAGATCCTGGTCGAGTGCGAACGCCCGCGCCGTGTCCAGCACGAGCGCAGCCCCCAGTGCCGCCACTACCTCGCCGTACCCGGACCGCGGCTCCGCAGCCTCACCTGCCAACGCAGTGACGAGACCAGGCAGCCCACCCAGCTCGCGCGACATCACTGGCCCGTCCGGCCGATTCAGCCCCGACCACCATCCGGTGCCGGAGACAACGGACGTCGGGCGGAAAGTAAAGCCCCAGAAGGCGATCCCAAGCGGCGCCGACCGGCTGGACTCGATCTCGTGCACATCACCCGGCCTTGCCAGGAACAGATCCCCCGCGCTGACGTCGTACTCCGCCGAGCCACAGTTGAACCGTCCCTCACCGGAGTAGGCCAGACACACCTCATAGAAGGAGTGGCTGTGCCAGTAGTTACGCCAGTACTCCGGCCGGTAATGCCCCCAGCTCACGAAGTCCGCACGGAACTCGCCGACCTCACAGGACTCCAAGAGCCCCCAGAGGTCGACGAACCGCTCCGCCGCGGCGACCGTTGCCAGGCTCAAGCAAACCTCCTACACCGAACCGCGACCGGTGGGGTCGATCCCTCTCAGGATCATGCCCTGCCCGAGCGAGTGATCATGGGTCTTCACGGTCGGCGGGTCGGAGGGGTCGCGGTACTGGACCAACCAAGTGGTGCGCGGCTCGCTGCTGACGTTCACGCCGGAGCCATGGACGGTCAGGTAGGTGAAGAAAAGGACATCGCCGGCCTCGGCAGGCTGCGGGACGGCGTCGTCGAACGGTACGTCGGGAAGGTGGAACGACCCCTCGGGGTCGTGCTCCCGCGGCCCGGCGAGGTGGCTGCCCGGGATCACCCGGACGCAGCCCTTCTCCTCCGGCGCGTCGTCGAAGTGGAAGATCGCGGCGCCGACCCGGTGGTACTTGTGCGGGAAGAACGGATAGTCCTGGTGCAGCGGGAACGGCGACCCGTTCTCCGGCGGCTTCACGAACAGCTTGGTGTGGTGCAGCTGGACGTCCTCCACCCCCATCACCGCAGCGGCCACGTCGGTGAACCGCGGGTCCACCAGCAGCTTCGAGAACGCCGCGTCGTAGAACTGCGCGTCGTGCAGATGCTGCAGCCGGGTCTTCGCGTTCGACATACCCATCGCGGACTGCCAGGTGGGGTCGTCTTCGCGGTTCAGCCGGGCCAGCAACGCGTGACTGGTCTCCCGGTAGGCGGCCGCTTCTTCCTTGCTGAGCAGGCCTTTCACCAGTACGAAGCCCTGCTCGGCGTACTGCGTGGCCAGCGCCGGCAGATCCGTCCGGCTCTGCGTGATCGTCATCTCGGATTCCTCCTGTTCGGGTACTACCGAGCGTAGGAACATCGACGTCCGAGCAGCAGGATCTGCCCGGACGCCGATGTTCGTCAAACGGACACGCACCACTGGTCCTACCACGACCAGTGGTGCCGACAGGTCACTCGCTCGCCTTCTCCACCGGTACGACGATCGGCCGCAGCCGGGCCCACAGGATGAAGATGCCCGCGAAGACGAGCATCGCGAGCCCGCCCCACAGGTTGATGTTGATACCGGCCGCCTTGTCGACCTCCTTGGGGTCGGCGATGATCCCGAGGATCGTCAGCACCACCCCGTAGATCGCGATCAGCAGCGCGATCACCACCCGGATGTCGAACGCGCCGGCCTTCTTCTTGTCTGCCATCTGTCCGCCCCTCTCAGCCGAAGACGATGTTCAGCACGACGACCATCGCCAGCGATATGCCGGCCAGCACGGTCGGCTTGCGGTACCAGCCGTGGTCGCCCTCCTCGGCGACCTCGGTCCGGTCCTGCTTCGGGGTCAGCGAGTAGACCAGCCCCTTGAGCTCCTCGTCCGTCTTCGGTCTGGTCGCCATGCTCACCACGATGCTGACCAGGATGTCGACCACGAAGGCCGCGCCGGCGCCGACGAAACTCGCACCTTGCCCGGGCAGGTCGATCGCGCCGGTCTCCGACAGGATGAAGACCAGGATCGCCGTCGAGGTACCGCTGACCAGGCCGACCCAGCCGGCCGTCGCCGTCATCCGTTTCCAGAACATACCGAGGATGAAGGTGGCGAACAGCGGGGCGTTGAAGAACGAGAACAGTTGCTGCAGGTAGTCCATCAGGTTGCTGTAGCCGGAGGCGATCGCCGCCGTGCCGATCGCGACGATGGTGCCGCCGACGGTCGCCCAGCGGCCGAGCCGCAGGTAGAACGCGTCGTCGCGGTCCTTGACGATGTACCGCTCGACCAGGTCGTAGGTGAAGACCGTGTTGAACGAGCTGAGGTTCGCCGCCATACCGGCCATGAACGAGGCCAGCAGACCGGTGATGGCGAGGCCGAGCATGCCGTTCGGCAGCAGGTCGCGCATCAGCAGCAGCAACGCGTCGTTGTAGGTCACCGAACCGTCACCCTTGTTGGCCTTGAGCTGCTGCATCTCCGGGACCGCGACGGCGGCGATCATGCCGGGGATGATCACGATGAACGGGATGAACATCTTCGGGAACGAGCCGATGATCGGGGTCCGCCGGGCGGCCGACATGTTCTTGCTGGCCAGCGCGCGCTGCACCTCGACGAAGTTCGTCGTCCAGTAGCCGAACGACAACACGAAGCCGAGGCCGAAGACGACCCCGATCACGGACAGCCAACTGCTGGTGAAACCGCTTAGCTGCTCGCCCGGCCAGGCATGCAACTGCTGGCTGCCACCGTTGGGATCGGCGGTGATCTTGTCGACCAGTCCTTGCCAGCCGCCGACCTTGTGCAGGCCGATGATGGTCAGCGGCAGCAGCGCGGCGACGATCACGAAGAACTGCAGCACCTCGTTGTAGATCGCCGCGGACAGACCGCCGAGGGTGATGTAGCTGAGCACGATCGCCGCGGCGATGATCAGCGACAGCCAGATCGGCCAGCCGAGCAGCACGTTGACGATGGTGGCCAGCAGGAACAGGTTCACGCCGGCGATCAGCACCTGGGCGACGGCGAAGCTGATCGCATTCACCAGATGCGCCGTCTTGCCGAACCGCCGCAGCATGAACTCCGGCACGCTGCGCACCTTGGAGCCGTAGTAGAACGGCATCATCACGACGCCGAGGAACAGCATCGCCGGGATCGCGCCGATCCAGAAGTAGTGCACGGTCGGCATCCCGTACTGCGCGCCGTTGGCCGACATGCCCATGATCTCGATCGCGCCCAGGTTGGCCGAGATGAACGCCAGGCCGGTCACCCAGGCGGGCAGTGATCGCCCGGACAGGAAGAAGTCGAGGCTGTTCGAGACCGCGCGTTTGGCGAGGTATCCGATGCCGAGCACGAACGTGAAGTACAACGCGATGATGATGTAGTCGATCGCTGTGGCATCGAGCCGCAGGATCGAGTCTTGCGCTAACACAAGCCGGCCTCCGCATCGTCGTCCTGACGCTTAGTGACGCTACCGGTGAGGAACGTTACTCTCCTCGCCGCACTCGATCCCACCGGGCCGCGCCGGTGGGTTTCTCCACCCCGATCTCCACCCATAGGCGGTCCGAAACGTGGCAGTAATTTTCTAACTTCAGGATCATGTCGATTTCTTCCCTTGCCAATGCCGCGATCGTGGTCGTGATCGTGATCGCCGTCCTCGCCCGCCGGTTGTCCTGGTCGGAGCTGGAGAACTCCGACACCGACGTCTGGCGCGGCCCACTCGTGATGGCCGGTATCGGCCTCTACCAACTGCACGACAAGCTCACCGGCGCCGAGCTGGGGCCGCTCGACATCACCTTGCTGATCCTCGGCGTCGGGCTCGCGCTCTTCGCCGGACTGGCCACCGGACGCGTCGCGCAGGTCGAGCATCGGGGTCCGAAAGTGTTCTACCGACTCGGGCTGCCCGGGCTCGGGATCATGGTCGGCTACCTCGTCCTCCGGCTGGGTCTTGCCGGCGTGGGGCACCTCTTGGGTGCGACGATCACCTCTGGCGGTGGGTCGCTCCTACTGACCTTGGGCGCCAACCTGCTGGTCCAGTCGGTAGTCGTCCAGTCCAAAGCACATCGACAGGCTGAGGAGTACTCGAGCAGGTGAACACGAGGGCGATCTTCGGCGAGACCGGCTGGCTCGGCCGGGCGATGACGTCGGCCGTGGCGATCGGCGTGCTGGCGACCGCGCGGCCGGAGCAACGCTGGGTCTGGGTCGTGCTCGGGGTCGGCCTGGTCACCTTCCTGGCCGGTACCTTCCTGATGAACTACCGGCCGTACTGGGCGCTCGGCTTCCTCGCGTACGCCGCGATCAGCTCGGCGCTCGTCACCGGCGTATCCGGGTCGAACGCGCTCGTGCTCGTACTCATCCCGCTCACCGACATCGCCGTGATGGTGCATCCCTGGCGCAACCGCCCGATCATTGCCGTCGGCATCAGTTGCGCCATTGCCTTCGCGCTCTCGGCGGTGTGGTGGGATCGCTCGGTCGGCTGGTACTTGAGCCAGTTGATGTGGACGGCGATCCTGGTCGCGTTCGGACTCAATCGGCGGCAGTACGAAGTACAGGCTCGTCAGACGGCGCAGTTGCTCGAGCAGACGCAGCTAGCCCAACAGGAGCACGCCCGCGCAGCCGCCCTGGACGAACGCGGCCGAATCGCGCGCGACCTCCACGACGTACTGGCCCATTCCTTGGGTGCGTTGTCGGTGCAACTCGAGCTAGCCGAAGCATTGCTTGCCGACCGCAACGACACGGCCGGTGCATTGGATCGCGTACGCCGCTCGCGCCGCCTCGCCGTCCAAGGCCTGGTCGAAGCCCGAAGCGCCGTCGCCGCCTTACGTTCCGACGAGGCACCATCCCTACCCGAGGCCCTCACCGCCTTGGCCGACCAACACTCCACGGACCACCAAACCAAGGTCACAACAACAAAATCCGGTACTCCCCGACCAACCCCCTCAGGCATCACCGTCGCCCTCCTAGGCGCCGCCCGAGAAGCCCTCACCAACGCCGCCCGCCACGCCCCCACCCAACCCATCACCATCCACCTCTCCTACGACACCCCCCTCCGCCTAACCATCCACAACCCGACAACGGGCCAAGCACAGGACCGGCACCCGGCTGATCCGCTCCTGGATCCCACCGCCTCGCCCGGGTACAGGCCCGGGCTCGCGGAGGCACGGGAGCAACTCACCCTCGATGGCGGCAAGCCAGGAGCCGACCCAACCGGCAGCGGTTTCGGGTTGGCCGGGATGCGAGAGCTACCTGCGCTCGACCGCAGCCAGCCGGAGGCCGGACCAGCCAACAACGGTTTCGGGCTAGCTGGGATGCGGGAGCGCCTGGCCCTGGTCGGTGGCAGCCTGGAGGCCGGCCCAGTCAGCGACGGCTGGCTGGTCATCGCGGAGGTGGCAGATGCCTGATTCGTCGATGCGCGTGCTGGCGCCGGATGCTGGCCAGCTGACATTGGTACCGGGCGCTGGGCAGCCCGTGGTGGTACCGGGTGTTGGTCAGTGGGTGGTGGTGCATGGCTGAGCAGGTGGTGCGGGTGGTGGTTGCGGATGATCAGCAGGTTGTTCGTGAAGGGTTGGTCGCGTTGCTGGGGCTGATCGATGGGGTCGAGGTGGTGGGAGCGGCCGGTAACGGGGCGCAGGCGATTGAGGTTGTGGCTGCTGGTGGGGTGGATGTGGTGTTGATGGATCTGCGGATGCCGGTGCTTGACGGGGTGAAGGCGACGGCACGGATCACCGCGGAGTACCCGGAGGTTGCTGTTCTGGTACTGACGACGTACGCCGATGACGAATCGATCGCACTGGCGCTGCGGGCCGGAGCACGTGGGTATCTGACCAAGGACGCCGGCCGGGTGGAGATCGGCGCGGCTCTGCACGCAACAGCCGCCGGGCAGTCGACCTTCGACCCCGAGGTCTCCCGCAAACTGATCGCCGGCCTGAACCCGACCCCGGCCCCCCGCAACGACGGCCTCACCGCCCGCGAGAGCGAGGTCCTGAAACTCATCGCCCAAGGCCTGAGCAACGCCGAGATCGCCGACCTCCTCTTCATCGGCGAAACCACCGTCAAAACCCACATCAACAACACCTTCGCCAAAATCGGCGCCCGCCACCGCGCCGAAGCAGTCCGCTACGCCTACCGCCACGGCCTAGCCGAAGCCTGACGAGCACACCCACCGCAGCACCCCACCCCAGGCATCCCCACGCCGCCTCGCCGCTCGCTCCTCCGTAGCTCACCACTCGACGCTCATACCCACCCAGCTCTGCGCTCCTACGTCGCGCGCATCGAGAGTAGACACCCGCCGAGCCGAGCTGACCGTGCGGGAAGACAACCGATCGCGGCCTTCCGCATACCGGGGCCGACCGACAAGCCGGTCCACTCAAACGTCCACGCACTCGCCCAGCCGACGACCGCAGACGACTGGGCGGGTGCGGAGGTCGACAGCCGGCCAGCGGCATAGCCGACACGGCAGGTCGATGCCTGTCGTCGCTGGCGGGTTATCGTGCCGCTAGCGCGCTGCATCACGCCAGCGGCACCAAAACCAGCCAGCCGTCGCAGACCCGCCAGCTGGCCTGACGGGTGGCGGGCTGGCCGTCAGATGCGGAGTTCGGCCACAACAGGGCGGTGGTCGCTGCCGGTTGAGTCCATTACCCAGGCCTTCGTGGGGGTGACTCCTCGGACGAGGATGTGGTCGATTCTTGCCATGGGGAACTTGGAGGGCCAGGTGAAGCCGAAGCCGAAGCCGGCGGCTCCTTGGGCTGAGCGGAGGCCGTAGGTGAGGGGGGCGAGGCTGCGGTCGTTGGCGGTGCCGTTGAAGTCGCCCATGACGATCACGCCGGCCAGTTTTTCCTGGGCGATCTGTTGGCCCAGTTGCTTGATGGTGTTGTTGCGTTGGTCAGAGGTGAAGCCGCTGGTGCCTACCCGGACAGAAGCCAGATGGGCGACGTAGACCGCGACCTTGCCCTGCGGAGTCGCGACCTCGGCACGCAGTGCACGCGTCCAGGCGAAGCCGACGTCGACCGATTGGCTCTCCTCAACCGGGAACTTCGACCAGAGGGCGACCGTGCCGCGCGCAACCACGTGCGGATAGGTCTCAGCGAACTGCGCCTTGTAGATCTTCAGGTCGGCCGGAGTGATCTCCTCCAGCGCGACGATGTCGGCATCGGCCGCGAGCAGGTCCTGCGCGGTCTGCTCCGGATCCTTGTTGGCCGCGTCCACGTTGTGGGAGAGCACTCGCACATCGGCCGCGCCACCGCCCTTGCCCGGGATCAGCGCGTTGCCGAACATCATTCCCCAGACCAGCGTCGGCACCAGCAGCGCGACCCCAGCAGTAGCAGAGCGGCGGACGATCGCCGCGACGGCGAGCAAAGGAATGGCGACGCCGACCCACGGCAGGAAGGTATCGACCAGGCTGCCGAGGTTGCCGAACGAGTTCGGGATCCGCCGGTGGAACAGCAGAGGCAGCGTGACCAGGAGCGCCAGCAACGCGATGAACCAGCCTCGGCGCCACCTGCCGCCCTTGCGTTGCTGCCGCGAAGCGGCGCGCGAGGAAGCCCGCCCGGTACCCGGTTTACGGCGGCCGGCTCCGGGTTTGCGGCGGTTGGGCAGTGTCTGGCGGTCGGACATGAGGTCGATTCTTGCCCACGCCCGTCCCGGACCAAAGCCGGGGCGACCCCGATCATCCCGACGGCGGGCTCATTTCATCCCTTGGTACCACCGCACCGTCCGAAGGTACGGCTCCAGACCCGTTGCCCAAGGCAACAGGCCTGGACCCGGACCCCCTTGACCCAGGGCGCTAGCTCTGGTCGTCCACGAGGGCGTCGGCGGCGTTCTTCTTCACCGACGCGACCCCGTTCAGTGCGGAATCCTTGCTCTTGTACCCCTCGGAACTCGCGATGATCTGCCCGTTCGGCGCCTTCAGCCGGAACCGGTACTCACCTCGCGCGTCCTTGTAGACCTCGAACTTGGCCGCCACGATCCACCCTCTCTGGTCACGGGTCGTCCTATGCCTGACTATCGCCGACAGAGCGCGGGTGTTACCGCGAATCGCCGTGACTTCTGGCGTGGGACCCTCCACGCACCGACAATGCGGGATATGCGTGAGGACACGACTACAGAGCCGTTCGTCGTACGGCGTACCGGGCTCGGCACGACGCTGTCCATCCTGTACGTCGGTGCGCTGCTCGTCGCCCTCGAGATCCTGCTCACCGTCGGCGCCGTCCTGTGGGCCGTGATCACCGACTCCCCCATGCGGAGACCGCTGGAGGCCATCTGGCTGTCCTGGGGCGGAGCACCGCTGATCTTCGCGATCGGCCTGCCGATCCTCATCCTGGTCGGCGCGATCACCACCGCCGAATCGCGCCACGAAGCCGACTCGGACGAAGTACTGCTGTGTGTCGACGCCGACCGCGTCTACCTCGGCGGCGACCAGCCGCAGATCCTGCCCTGGGACGAGGTACACGGGATCTGCCGGGTGGAGCGGCACTGGGATCACGGCGAGGACGGCGAGGGCTGGGACCCGTATCTGGTCGTCATCACCCATCCCGAGGCCGGCGACTCAAGGCACTGGGGTCCATCGCGGCAGTGGCCCGGCACCCACGCGATCATGGGCAAGCCGCTCGAATTCGATGCCCTCGCCGAAGCGGTCAAGCGACATGCGCCACACATCCCGGTCACCGACCGGGGTCGTGTCCCGGAGTAACCCTTCGACCGCTTACCGTGCGAAGCATGACTGAATCCTTCGCGCCGGCCCCCAGCCTCGACAGCCCCGAAGAGCAGGCCCGGTACGACCGTGGCGCCGCCGTCTTGAACGCAGTCGACGGCGGCTCGGCCCCCGCCGTGATGGAGGCACTGGCCGACATCGCGCCGGACCTGGCCCACCACATCGTCGCGTTCGGCTTCGGCGACATCTACGCCCGCGCCGGCCTGGACCCCAAGCAGCGGCAGCTCGTCACGCTGGGCATCCTCACCGCCCTCGGCGGCTGCGAACCGCAGCTCGAGGTGCACGTGCGCACCTCCCTCAACGTCGGCCTGACCCCGACCGAGATCGTGGAGGCCCTCACCCACGCCGCCGGCTACTGCGGCTTCCCCAAGGCACTGAACGCGATCTTCACCGCCAAGAAGGTCTTCGCCGCCCGCGGCCTACTGCCCGTGGGCGGCGAACCTACGACCTAGCTCTTACCGCCGAGCAGCTTCTCCAGGTCGTCCAGCGTCGCCATCGCCCCGATCGGGCCGAGGCCGAGGAACCAGACCTCGTCGTTGACCCGCGCGACCTTGCCTGCCTTGACCGCGGGCAACGCCTTCCAGATCGCCCCGCCGACGACCTGGTTCTCCTTGGTACCGGTCGCGGGACCGAAACTGGAGTAGAAGATCCAGTCGCCGTCCGCCTTGCCGATGTTCTCCTCGGAGACCTCCACAGCCAGGTCCTGCACGTCCTGCACCTTCGGCCGCGGCAGCCCGATGTCTTTCAGGATCACGCCGATGAACGACAGGTTGCCGTACAGCCGGATCTCCCCCGGCCGGAACCGGACCAGCGAGATCGTCGGCGAACCGTCGATCTTGCCCTTCACCTCGGTGGCGCGCTTCTGGTAGTCGTTCAGCACCTGAACCGCCTTGGTCTCCTCGCCGACCGCCTCGGAGACCAGCAGGAAGTCTTCCTTCCACGGGAACCCCGGCCGGATGCTGAAGACGGTCGGGGCGATCGCGCTGAGCTTGGAGTAGAGGTCATTGGCGCGCAGCTTGGAGCCAAGGATCAGGTCCGGCTTCAGCGCGGCGATCGCCTCGATGTTGAGCTCGCTGACATTGCCGACCGTCTTGATGCCCTGCGCCTTGTCGGCCAGATAGCTCGGTACGCCGGTCTGCCCGGAGTTGGTCGCCATCCCCACCGGCGTGATGCCGAGAGCGAGCACGTCGTCCAGCTCGCCGCTGTCCAGTACGACGACCCGCTCGGGTTTCTTCTCGATCTTGGTCTCACCGAGCGCGTGCTTGACCGTCCGCGGGAAGGCCCCCGGCTGCGCATCCGAGCCGAGCTTCGCGGTCTCCGCATCGGCAGTGGAGAACAGCCGCCCACCGGTCGCCACGTCCGTGTCACCGACGCCGGTGTCCGCCGACTTCTTGTCGTTGCTGCCACATCCCGCCAGCAGCACCGCCATCATCATCGCGCCGGCGACCAACCGCCGAGCCGATCCACTCACAAGCTGTCCTATCTCTTCAACCAGTTGGGGGCCTGGTTGAGATTACAACAACTTTGGATAGGCAAACCTAATCAGAGGATGGCCGTCTCTCCTACTGACATGGAGATCTCCACGGCGTCACGATCGGCAACACGGACAGTGAAGGTCCCTGCGACCTCCGCGGTCACCGAGACCTTCTGCACCTGACCGCCTGCCCAGGTGACGTCGAAGGCAAGGCCTCCACGAGCCCTCAGACCGATGTACGAGCCGTCCGGCCACTCGGCAGGCAACGCGGGCAGCAGGTGGATCACGTCCGTGTGGCTCTGGATCAAGAGTTCGGCGATGGCTGCCGTGAGGCCGAAGTTGGCGTCGATCTGGAAGATGTCGCCGTCACGGTGGAGCAGGTTGTCCGAGACGAGCCGGCTCGTGTAGTCACGCAGGACGGCCGCCGCCTTCTCGGGCTCGAAGAGCCTTCCCCACAAGGCGATCAGCCACGCGCTGGTCCACCCGCCAGCAGGCCGGCCTGACGTCCGTACTGCGAGAGAGGCACGCACGGCAGCCGCCCATTCCGGCGTACCGGCCGGGTCGATCTGTGCACCCGGGTACAGCCCGTAGAGGTGGGACTGGTGCCGATGGTCGAACTCGGAGGGCGGCCAGTCGGTCTGCCACTCCATCATCCGGCCGTCTTCCGCGAGCTCGATCGACGGCAACCGTAGTACTGCGGCCTGCCCGCGCGCGGCGACCTCGCTCGACAACCCAAGCGCCTCCTCGGCCTCGACGACATTGGCGACCAACTCGCGGATCAGCCAGTTGTCGTACGTCGTGGTGAGGTCGACCGACGCCTTCTCGCCCGACGGTACGAAGAAGTGGTGCTCGGGCGCGGTCGACGGGATGAACTGCAACCGTCCCTCGCCGTCCTCGACGAGCATCGAGAGCACGAACTCCGCCGCGCCGAGCAGTACCGGATACGCCTTGTCACGCAGGAAGTCGAGGTCCGGGTGGAAGCGGTGGTGCTCCATCAGATGCGCCGAGAGCCAGACGCCACAGGTGGCCGCCATCGACCAGACGGGGTCGTCGCCGCCGTCGCCGACCGGCCAGCTCGCCATCCAGATGTCCGAGTTGTGGTGTGAGACCCAGCCGGGTGCGTCGTACAGAATCCGGGCAGTCTCGGAGCCGGACTCGGCCAGGCCGGTGAGCAGGTCGGTCAACGGGTCGAAGCACTCGCGCAGGCCGGTGACGTCGGCGGGCCAGTAGTTCATCTGGGTGTTGATGTTGTTGGTCAAGTCGCTGGCCCACATCGGGCGGCGGTCCTCGTTCCAGATGCCCTGCAGGTTGGCGGCCTGCGTTCCGGGCCGGGAGGACGCCATCAACAGGTAGCGCCCGAAGCTGAAGATGAGCGCACTCAGTCCAGGATCGGTACCACCGGCAGCGACCGCGCTGACGCGTTCGTCGGTAGGCAGGTCGACCGGCTCGCCAAGGGTCAGACCGGCCCGGTCGTACAGGGTGATGTGGTCATCGAGATGCCGCTGCTTGAGCTCGCCGAGGTCGACCGCTTCGAGCAGGTCAATTGCCTCGCGCAACGAAACGGCAGGATCGGAGCCAGGGACAACGGACCAGCCTTGGAAAGTACTTGCTGCTGACAACAGAACGGTCAGGCTGTCGGCACCGCGAACGCTGAGACCGGCATCAGTTGCGGTGACCGTTCCACCTGTGGCGAAGGCGCGCAGGGCGACGCCGAAGCCGATCCCCTGGCCTTCCTCGTAGCGGATCGGGTCGGGGCTGGTCCGGTACTCGATGGTCAGATCCGACGGGGCACGCCCGACCATCGTCGCGGTCATGTCCGCTGCGTCGAGGCTGATCGGGTGCTGACTGGTCAGTGCGAGGTCGACGTCGATAGCACCCGGCGCATCGGCTTCGATCGTCCAGACCATCACCTGGTCCGGCGTCGACACATAGGTCTCGCGATGGAAGCGCACTCCCCCACGGCTGTAGTCGATCGCAACGATCCCGGTCCGCAGATCCAACGACCGCCGGTACTCCGAAGCATCACCAGGCGACGTGATCAGCAGGTCGCCCAGCGGCTGGAACGACTCGACCAGCGGCCCTTGCAACGCACGTGATCGCTCGGTCGCGGCGTACCGGTCGCCCTCCTCGAGCAGCAGCCGGCGGATGTCGGCCACCACCTCGGGCCCGTCGGTCACCGCCAGCTTCCGTGCACCCGCGCCCGACCAGACATCGTCGAGATTCAGCGCGATCCGCTCGTCGGCGACCCGGCCGAACACCTTCGCGCCGAGATGCCCGTTGCCGACCGGCAGCGCCTCGAACCAGTCCGGCGCCGGAGTACGAAACCACAGTTCGTGCGACATACAGCGAGCTTCCTTAAAGGCAGGGGGCGGAAGGCAGAGGGACGGCCGTACCGGGAGCTGGACGGAGCTCCCGGTACGGCCGGAGGGGGGTGCTTTACTTGCTGCCGGCCTTGTACTTGTCGTAGGCCTGCTGGTTGATCTCCAGGTAGCGCGGCATCCCGGTGCTGTCCAGGCCCTTCACGTACGCGTCCCAGTCGGTGTCCAGGTTCTTCGAACCGGTGATGAACGCCAGCTGGTTCTGGTTCACGTAGGAGTTGAGGTTGGTCTGCAGGGTGGCCAGCTCGCCGCTCAGGCTGGGGTCCGGCCAGACCGAGGTCTGCGGGAAGTACTGCGACTTGTCGAAGTGCGTCTCGTAGAGCTTGGTGGCGTCGAACAGCCGCCGCTCGTACCCCGCTCCGGACAGGGCGTCGGTCGGGACGACCTGCGCGTTACGGAAGGCGAGCGTGTTGTTGTACTGCCCCAGCGCGCCCCAGCTGATGTTCTTCGGAGCGTTCTGGACCGGCTTGTACAGCGGCTTGGTGCTCTTGTCGAGCGCGACGTCGCCCGGTCCCGGCTTGTTCCAGCCGACGCCCAGCGGACCCATGTTGGTCGTCATCTGACCTTCATCGGTGTAGATGTAGTCGAGCATCTTGATCGCCGCGACCTGAGCCTCCTTGCTGGCCTTGTTGGTCAGCATGAAGGTGTAACCGGTGGAGCTCGGGTAGTTCCAACCCGTGTAGCTCTTGCCTTCGGGGCCGGTCAGCGGCGGGACGGCGTCGTACTGCCGGTCCCGGCCGTCCTTGGAGTCGGCCTGGACGAAGATGTACGGGTGCAGTACCGGTACCGAGCCGAGCGTGATCGCCTTCGGGTTGTTGCCCTGGGCCTGCAGCGCCTGCGCGTTCTGGGTGAACGCGGCCTGGTCGATCAGGCCTTCCTTGTACAGCGAGGCGATGTACTTGAGACCCTCGCGCCACGCCGGGGCGTTCACCGGGGTGACCACCTTGTCGCCGTTCAGGGCGAGCAGCGACCGGACGCCGTTGTTCGCGCCGACCGGGTCGTAGGCGAACGCGCCCATCAGGTACGCGATCAGGCTGCTGTCCTGGACGTCCGACGTCATCGGGATCTCGTCGGCCTTGCCGTTGCCGTTCGGGTCCTGGGTCTTGAAGGCCTGCAGCACCTTGCGCAGGTCCTCGGTGGTCTTCGGCTGCTGCAGGCCGAGCTTCTTCAGCCAGGCGCTGTTCATCCAGAGCTTGTCCGACGCGCTGCAGTGGAAGCAGTCGGCCCACTGCGGCAGCGCGTAGATGTGACCGTCAGGTGCGGTCGACATCTCCTTGTAGGTCTTGTTGGTGTCCAGCGCCTTCTGGATGTTCGGCGCGTTGTCCTTGATCAGCTGCTCCAGCGGCAGGGCGACGCCCTGCTGGCCCAGCTTGAGCACCTCGGCCTGCGTGAACGCGTCCACCCAGGGGATCAGGAAGAACAGATCCGGGTAGTCGTTGCTGGCCAGCGCGATCTGCCGCTTCTCCTTGGCCGGACCGGCGTCGAAGGTGGTGGTCTGCCAGCGGAACTGGATCTTGAACTTGTCGCTCATGATCTTGGTGACCTGGTTGGTGTCCAGGTTCATGGTCTGGTCGGCCGGCGTGAAGGTGTCGATGATCACCTTGCCGTCGGCCGACGTCTCGTTCGTCGCCCCGGTGGACTTGTCGGAGCTGCACGCAGCCACGGTGGCGAGCAGGCCGGCCGCGACTAAGGCGGTGACCGTGCGCACGGATGAGCGCATTGCTGTGTTTCCTTTCTGGATGGGCTTTTCAGCCCTTGACCGCGCCGACCATCACGCCCTTGGTGAAGTGGCGAGCGACGAATGGATAGATGATCAGTACGGGCAGGCTCGAGATGACGATGAGCGCGTACTTCAAAACGTTGGCCAGCTGTTGCTGTTCGAGCTGCTGCGCCAGGTTGGTGGTAGTGGTCGATCCGGTCAGGGTGTTCAGGATCAACACGTTGCGCAGCACGATCTGCAACGGGTAGAGGCCTGGATCCTTCAGATAGATCAGGGCGTCGAAGTAGCTGTTCCACTGGAAGATCGCGTACATCAGTGCGATGACGGCGATCACCGGCTTGGACAACGGGATCACGATCGACCAGAGGAACCGCAGATCACTGGCTCCGTCGATGGTGGCCGCTTCGTAGAGCTCGTCCGGGATGGTCGAGCGGAAGAAGGTCCGCGCGATGATGACCTGCCAGACCCCGATCGCGCTCGGGATCACCATCGCCCAGCGGGTGTTCAGCATGCCGAGGTCCTGGACCACCAGGTAGGTGGGAATCAGGCCGCCGGAGAACAGCATGGTGAAGATCAGCGCGCTCATGATCACGTTGCGGCCGTAGAAGGTCCGGCGCGACAACGGATAGGCGATCGCGATCGTCAGCGTGACGCTGATCAGCGTGCCGCCGATCGCGTAGATGAACGAGTTCAGGTAGCCCTTCATGATCAACGGATCACTGAAGGCCTCCTGGTACGCCTTGATGCTCGGCTCGATCGGCCACAGCAGTACCCGGCCGCCGCTGACGGCCGACGGGCTGCTGAACGAGTTGGCAACGATGTAGATCAGCGGCACGGCGACCACGATCAGCGCCAGCCAGAGCATGATCTTGACGCCGAACAGGAAGATCTTGTCTGTCCTGGTCTCCTCGATCGCGGTCCGTTGCGACCCCTTCGGCTGCCGGGCCGGCCGCCGGATTCCCTGCAGAGTGACGCTCATGACCACAGTCCGTTCCCGGTGATCCGCTTGGCGACGAAGTTCACGACCACCAGCAGGACGAGGTTGATGACGGAGTTGAACAGCCCGATCGCGGTCGCCATGCTGAAGTCGGCGTTCAGCAGGCCGGTCTTGTAGACGTAGGTCGCGATGATCTCGGACTGCGCGGTGTTCAGCGGGTTCTGCAGCAGGAAGGCCTTCTCGAACCCGATCGACATGATGTTGCCGACGCCGAGGACCAGGATGATCACCGCGGTCGGCATGATGCCGGGCAGGTCCACGTTCCGGATCCGCTGCAACCGGCTGGCCCCGTCGATCCGGGCCGACTCGTGCAGCGCCGGGTCGATGCCGGCCAGCGCGGCCAGGTAGATCACCGCGGAGTACCCGGTGGTCTGCCAGACGTCGGACCAGACGTAGATGTGCCGGAAGTAGTCCGGCCGGCCGAGGAAGTCGATCTTCGGGATCCCGAACAGCCCGATCGCGTCGTTCACGAACCCGAGCTGCGGGGAGAGCACCAGGATCGTCATCGAGACCACGACCACGGTCGAGATGAAGTACGGCGCGTAGGTGACGAGTTGCACCGTCTTCTTGAAGACGCCGACCCGGATCTCGTTCAGCGCGATCGCCAGGATGATCGGGATCGGGAAGCTGGCCAGCACGGTGTAGGCGGCGAGAAAGAACGTGTTCTTCACCAGGGTCCAGAACACCGGGTTCTGGAAGAACAGTTCGAAGTTCTTGAAGCCGACCCACGGGCTGCCCCACGGTCCCTTGACCGGGCTGTAGTCCTTGAACGCGATCACCGCGTTGGAGATCGGGATGTACTTGAAGACCACGAAGTACGCGAGTGGGACGATGATCAGCAGGTAGAGCTGCCAGTGCCGGCGGAAACTGCGCCGCGCCTCGGTCCAGCGGCTCGGCCGCGGTATCTTCCGGGGCGTTCTCACCGCCTGATTCAGCGCCGGCGCTGTCGGCGCCGGTTTCACCTCGATCGTTCCGCTCACACCTGCGTCCCTTCGGTGTTGCCGCACGTACTGTGACGATCCGCTGACTTCTCGGAGCCAAACCGATATCCGATAGGATGTTGGCTTCCACCGGGAGAATGACACAGAACCCCGATGAGTGGAAGAGCAACATTCACTGTCGATACCGGACCTTGACCATGACGGCTCCGGCCTTGCCTACAAGGATTTCCGGCCGACTCCACAAGCTCGGCAGATTTGTTGCTTATAGCAACAAACGCCACAAGGTCCCGCGGGACTCCACGGGACCTGGGCGGCCGGCAGCGCGCCAGGTGGGGTCACTCTGAGCTGCGACCCTTGACCTGATGCACTGACTTTATTTCCTTAGTGAACTATATCGCAGTCAACCGCTGCCTGCCGCTTATGTCAAGACTTGAGTTCTCACTGGCCGCCGAGTACTTCGGCGCGGAGGCGGCCGTGGACGTGCCAGTCGTGCCAGCCGTCGGCGTGCTTGATCGCCTGCCGCAGCGTTCCTTCGTGAGCGAAACCGGTCTTCTCCGCGACCCGGCAGGAGGCGTCGTTCAGGGTCGAGTGATGGTTCTCCAACCGATGGAGGCCGACCTCGCCGAAAGCCCAATCACACATAACCTGCACAGCCCGCACGGCCAGTCCTCGTCCCCGTGCGGCCGGCAGCACCCAGTACGAAACTCCGGCCACCGCCTCCGCCAACGAGATGCTGCGCAGCCCCACCTGCCCAACCGGCTCATTGCCGTCATCGACGATGGCCCAGCTCACAGCCTCCTCGGCAGCCCACCGCAAAGGCCATTGAACAGTCCACTCGATGGCCTCTTCAGCAGTATCAAGCCGACGAACGTGCCACCGCTGGATATCCGGGCACTCAAAGGCCTCCCGCACCAACGGCGCATCGTCGACACCCCACGGCCGCAGCACCAGCCCGTCACCCATCAACCGAGGCTGCTCTTCATCGCGCAGGATTCCAGTGGGCAGGGCCGGTTCAACAAGCACAGGCATGGCTTGAACCCTACGGCTTGGGAGTGCCGGTGCGACCCAGTTGCCGTTCGATCATCGGTACGTCGAAACGCCCCGTGCGAGGTCCTGACCAGAGCTCAGCCATCACCATGTTGACCCGGAAGACGCGTTGCAGCGGGTCGATCGCGGCCATCTCTTCCTCACTCAACGGAATGCCCAGCTCCGTCGCCGTCCGCTGGTAACCGGTCAGCAGCCCCGGCGACCGATGAACGCGCGCGATCACGAACTCCCACGACCGACTGTCCGCATGCACCAGATCGAAGTCGATGATCCCGCTCAGCCGGTCATCGGTGATGTGCAGGTTCCACTCCGCGAAGTCGCCGTGCACCACCGTTTGCGGCAATGTCGATAAGTTGCTCCCAGCAACGAGCTGCTTGACCTCGGCCATCGCCGCCTCGGCCCAGTCAGCCAGATCACCGCGTTCCGTGCGCAGGGCAACAACACCGGGATCCCAATCCTGGAAGGCACCCATCGCCTCCAGATCGCATCCCTGGAAGAACCCGTGCCGCTGCCCCAGCTCGAGCTCCCGCAGGTCGGCATGCAGCCGCGCAAGTACCGACCCCCGCTTCTCGACCTGCTCGGCGGTCTCCGCAGCATGCGGCTTGCCCGGCACGAACCGCGTCGCCGCCCACAGCCGCCCGTCGTGCCAGACCGGTCCCGCGACCGGCGTCGGCACGGTCCACCCTTTGGCCGTGAGGTGATGTAGTACCGCGCTCTCGTAGGCGAGGTCGGCCTCGGTGCGCAGTACGTGATAGCGCCGCAGTACCAGGCACTGCCCGGTCGGAGTGTGCCCGAGCCAGTTGCCGTTTCCGACCGAGTCCGCGTCGGCCGGGCGGGTTTCCTCGAAACTTTCGAAGGTCAGCTCGAGCCGTGCGGTGACGTCCCGCAGTGTCGATAGCACCCGGCCAGTATGAGACCCGACCCGACCATCACGGGGGAACGGCCGGGCCGGGCTTCTTCGATGGTACCCCTGCGGAGGCTGCCCAACCGGGTATTCGGTGCCCGCGAGTAACGAAATTCGCGGGCGGCGACCCGAAGTCTGGTTTAGCATCGGCGACATGCAAGCTTCTTCCTGAAAGCGCACTTCCGCCGCTGACTGACACAACTGTCAGGCGAGCTGTGCCGTTGTGCGTCACGTCCGGCGCTTTGACCGTCGCCCAGCACGGTCGCGCTTTGTCATGCCCAACTGACGTGTAGCTTTCAGGAGTACAGCCACGATGCCGTTTTTTCCTGCCTACCGAGGGGCCGATCCGGCCCGGACCTACTACGCCTTCCATGGCGTCTGGGCCTATCTTTCCGCGCTGACCTTCACCCTCAACCTCGTTTACCAGATCAAGGAAGTCGGGCTCAGCCCGCTCCAGCTCGTCCTGGTCGGGACGACGATGGAGATCGCCTGCTTCCTGTTCGAGATCCCGACCGGGATCGTCGCCGACCTGCGCAGCCGGCGGTTGTCGGTGCTGATCGGGTTCGCCCTGATCGGGGTCTCGTTCCTGCTCCAGGGCTTCGTTCCCGCGTTCTTCGCCATCCTGATCGCCCAGGTGATCTGGGGACTCGGCTACACCTTCACCTCGGGCGCCGACCAGGCCTGGATCACCGACGAACTCGGTGAGGACAACGTCGGCCCGATCTTCGTCCGCAGCCAGCAGATCTCGCTGGCCGCGCAGATCGCCGGCACCGTCTCGGCGGGTGCGATCGGGCTGCTCAGCCTGAGCCTGCCGATGAAGGTGGCGGGCATCGGAATGATCCTGCTCGCCCTGGTCCTGTTCTTCTTCATGCGCGAGCAGAACTTCCACCCGACCCCGGCCGCCGAGCGGGACAACTTCCAGCAGATGGCCGACACGTTCAAGCACGGTCTGGCGGTGGCCCGGCGCCGCCCGGTGGTCCGTGCCCTGGTGCTGATCAGCCTGATCTCAGGGCTGTCCAGTGAGGCCTTCGACCGGTTGTGGTCGGTGAAGATCCTGTCCGACTTCCACTTCCCCGACCTGCTCGGTACGACCAATCCGGCTGTCTGGTTCACGGTCTTCTCGCTGATCGGTACATTCCTGGCGCTGGGCGCTTCGCTAGTGGTCAACAAGGTCTCGGCCGACCGGGTCAACTCTCTGCACCCGAATGGATTGCTCGCCCTGCTCAGCCTGTTCCAGCTGGCCGGCGTGATCGGATTCGCCCTCGCCGGGCAGCTCTGGATCGCACTGGCGGCGATGTGGTTCGGCGCGATCGCGGCCACCATCAGCTACCCGATCGAGTCCGCCTGGCTGAACCGCAACCTCGACTCGAAGTCACGCGCGACGGTGATCTCGATGGTCGGTCAGGCGAACGCCATCGGCCAGGTCGCCGGCGGTCCCCCGCTCGGGGCGCTGGCCGGGGCGACGTCGATCCGTACCGCGCTGACGGTCTCGGGGCTGATCCTGTCCCCGATCCCGCTGCTCTACCTGCGACTGCGGCCGGATACGCGCAACGTAGTACCGGCCGCAGAAGCGGCGAAGAGCTAGTCGACCTCGGCCTCCACGCGGCGGCGGTCGTGGCCGGTCTTGATCAGGCTGGCGACCGTCGTCACGAGGAGGGTTCCGGCGATGAAGCCGAGCGAGGTGGCGATCCCGATGTGCGGCAGGTGGATTGCTCCGATGTCGTCGATGTGCGAGCCGTGCAGCGCCTCGATGATCAGCTTCACGCCGATGAAGGCGAGGATCACGGACAGGCCGACGTTGAGGTAGATGACCCGCTCGAGCAGGCCGCCGATCAGGAAGTACAGCTGCCGCAGGCCCATCAGCGCGAAGGCGTTGGCGGTCAGTACGACGTACGCGTCCTGGGTCAGGCCGAAGATCGCCGGGATCGAGTCGAGCGCGAAGATCACGTTGGCCATGCCGATCGCGGAGATCACGATCACCAGCGGGGTGAGCATCTTCTTGCCGGCGGAGTTCGTACTGACCAGCTTGGCGCCGTCGTAGTCGTGCTGCAGCGGCAGGATCCGGCGCATACCGCGAATGACCACGTTCTCCTGGAAGTCCGTCTCGTCGTTCTCGCCTTCGAGCGCGAGCCGGACCGCGGTGTAGACCAGGAACGCGCCGAAGATGTAGAACACCCAGCTGGCCGCGGCGATCGCGGCGGCGCCGGCCAGGATGAAGACGGCGCGGAGCAGCATCGAGACGACGATGCCGATGTAGAGCACCTTGTCCTGGGCCAGCGACGGGACCGCGAACCTGGCCATGATGATCACGAAGACGAACAGATTGTCGACGCTGAGGCTGTACTCGGTGATGTACCCGGCGACGAACTCCGAGCCGGACGCGTCACCGGGTTTGAAGACGAACAGCAGCAGAGCGAAGACGGCGGCCAGCCCGACGTAGAACAGCACCCAGCGGGTCGCGTCCTTGATGGTGACCGTGTGGTTGCGGCGGGCGATCACGATCAGATCGAAGGCGACGATCGCCAGCAGACCGACGATCGTAAGGATCCACACCTGAGCAGGCACGGCAGAGACCATGGTTTTCCTCCGGACGTCGACAAGGGCGGTCCGGAGGTCTCTTCCGCCCGCGGGTTCTCGGACCGACAGCACCGGGTGGGCCCAAGGCTCACCGTGATGACGACGCTGCCGCGAAGGAATACTCCCCTCCACAAACAGACCGAGCCTACCTGGTACCCAGTTTGTCCGCCGTGCACCACGTCACAACCGGCCTGTTCTGCCCAACATCGTGTACCGCATACAGATTCCGGTACCAGCCCCCTTGGCACCGTTTGCCCTGTCGGCCACCCGGGTACGCGGAGTGGGCGCCGCCCGCCGCCCCGGGCAGGACGGTGCCTGAAACCTGGAGGAATCTGATGGGTATCGGCGCAGGAATCTTTCTGCTCGCCGTTGGCGGCGTACTCGCATTCGCCGTCTCGGACCGGATCAGCGGCGTAGACCTCACCATGGTCGGCTACATCCTGATGGGCGCCGGCGCGCTGGGCATAGCCCTGTTCCTCCTCCTGAACAGCCAACGCACCCGAGCCACCCACACCACAGTCGTAGAAGAACACCGCGACGTCCGGGACCCCCGGGACCCGCGCCTCTGATCCACCACAAGCGAGCAACGGCCGCCCGAACTGCGCGCCACCGCTTGCGCAACGCCCCGGCGGGCAGGGCCCAAGCGCGACCCTAGCCCGATCCGTGCGACCCGACGCGGCTACGGAACTCCGGGCGGGTCCACCCTGTCGGCGGCCAGCCCGACGGCCGTCGTCGTCGGGCTGGCCGGGCTGACCGTTGGGAATGGTGGGGTTTGGGGTGATGCCGACGCTACCTGCGGGTAGGTGGTAACTAACTTGCACACCACGACGAATAGTTTCCAGACAGCCACAATCGCTCAGCGCAGCGAGTGTGCGTCAGCGGCCTACGCGGTACGGACCAAACCGGTCGGCCATGCCGGGGCCTGGCGGCCGGAGCTTGCGCAAGCAGCCGGACCCCGTTCGAGCGACCGTGGCTCAACAGGTCAGCCCGACCCCAGCACCGGCAGTCTCATGGCCGACAACCCGCAGGGGCGTTGCGCAAGCAGTCGCACCCCATGCGGGCGGCCGTCGCTCAACCAGCCAGCCCAGCTACAGCACGAGCAGCAAGGCGACCGCCACCCGCCGAGGCGTTGCGCAAGCGGTTGCACTCCGTTCGAGCGGCCGTGGCTCAACCGGCCAGCCTGGCTTCGGCACCAGTAGCCACGCGACCGGCAATCCGCCGGGGCGATGCGCAAGCAGTCGCACCACATACGGGCGGCCGTCGCTCAACCAGCTAGCCCGGCTGCGGCTTCGGGTTGGGTTGGGTGGAATAGGTGGGGAGGTTGTGGGGCTGTACTTCGCATGAGATCAATCGTGTTTGACCAGCTTGGTGCGGCCGACTCTGTTCTTCGTCTTGTTGAGCGTGAGGTTCCTGAACCTGCGGCGGGTGAGGTTCGGGTGAAGATTGCGGTGTCGGGGGTGAATCCGACTGACTGGAAGGCGCGGACCGGGCTGTACGGCGGTGAGGCCGTTGAGTCGGTCCCTAACCAGGACGGGTCGGGGACCATCGACGCGGTCGGCCCCGGCGTGGAGGGGATCAACGTCGGCGACCGGGTCTGGCTGACACTGGCTGCGTACCAGCGGCCGCTCAGCGGTTCGGCGCAGGAGTACACGACGCTGCCGGCTGAGCGGGTCTTTCCGTTGGCGGACGACGCTTCATTCGAGCTCGGCGCGAGCGTCGGCGTACCGGCAATCACGGCGCATCGTGCGTTGACGGTTGCCGAAGGTGGGCCGACTCGACTGTCGCCGGGTGCGCTTGAGGGCAAGGTCGTTCTGGTCGCGGGCGGCGCCGGCGCAGTTGGGCACGCGGCGATTCAGTTGGCTCGCTGGGCGGGTGCGACCGTGATCGCGACGACCAGCCCGGGGAAGACCAAGTATGCGGAAGCCGCAGGCGCGCATCACGTCGTGAACTACCGCGAAGAGGATGCGGCGAAGCAGATCCGGTCCTTCGCTCCGGACGGCGTCGACATCATCGTCGAGGTGGCCGCCGGCGCCAACAACGAGCTCAACCTCGCGGTCCTGAACTCTCGCGGCACCATCGCGATCTACGCGAACGACGGCAACCAGCCGATCACCCTCGATATCCGCGCGAACATGGGATTGAACGCCCGGTACCAGTTCCTGCTGCTCTACAGCGTCGGCGCGGAAGCCATCACCGCCGCGGCCGAGGACATCAGTACGGCGATCGCGGCCGGCGTCCTGCCCGTCGGCGAGGAAGCAGGTCTCCCCCTGCACACCTTCGATCTGGCTCAGACCGCTGAGGCGCACCAGGCCGTCGAAGCGGGCGCCACCGGCAAGGTGCTGATCACCGTCAGCTGAACCGGTTCGTTGGGCAAGCGCATTCCCGGAGGGTTGACAGTCTTCGACGGACAGTGGTGTGATGCCAACTGGTAGTTAGGACAGGAAACTTTCCTAACTATTGATTGTGGTTCCTGCAGCTCCTTTCCGCCCCGGAACATCAGGAGACCTCCATGACCCGTCGATCCCTTCGGCGTGCGCTGCTCAGCGGCCTGTCGGCCGTGGCCGTCACGCTGGCCCTCGCACCCCTCACTCCGGCCGCGACCGCGGCATCCACCGACTACCAGGCCGAGAACGCCACCATCTCCCAAGGCGTGGTCGAGTCGAACCACGCCGGCTACACCGGTACCGGCTTCGTGAACTACGACAACCTCGTCGGCAGCTACGTCGAGTGGACGGTGACGGCACCCGCCGGACCGGCCGACGTGACGCTTCGCTACGCCAACGGTACGACCGCCCAGCGGCCGCTCGACTTCACCGTCAACGGGGTGGCCGGCGCGGTCGGCATCACCTTCCCCGGTACTGGCGACTGGACCAGCTGGCAGACCAAGACCGTCCGGCTGACCCTGGCCGCCGGCACGAACAAGATCCGCGCTCGCGCGACCACTGCCGACGGCGGCCCGAATGCGGACAAGCTGACCGTCACCCCGACCAACGACGACGCCACGCCGCCGTCGGCTCCCGGGAACCTTGCCGTCAGCAACATCAAGTCGAACGCCGCGACCTTCACCTGGACGGCCGCCACCGACAACGTCGGCGTGGTCCGGTACGAGATCAACCGCGGCGGCAACGTGCTCAAGGTGGTCGACGCGAACACCTTGACGGCCACGGTCGACACGCTGACCTCCAATACGGCGTACGACGTGTCCGTGGGCGCGTTCGATGCCGCGGGCAACGCTTCGCAGCAGAGCAACGTGGTTGCGTTCACGACACCGACGAGCGGTGACACGCAGCCGCCGAGCGTGCCCGGCAACCTGCGCACGACGTCGATCACCTCGAACAGTGTCGGGCTGGCGTGGAACGCGTCGACCGACAACAGCGGGAGCATCGCCGGGTACGACGTGTACCAAGGCGCGACGAAGGTGTCGACGACGAGCTCGCTGACGGCCACGATCACGAACCTGACTCCCAATACGCAGTACTCGTTCACGGTCAAGGCACGCGACCCTGATGGCAATGCGTCGGGTCCGAGCAACGCGGTGAGTGTGCGGACGGCTAGCACCGGGACGGGCGGCATTCCCGGGTACGACCGGGACATCGCGAAGGTCGACCTCGGGTGGAGCGTCGCGTTCCTGCCGGACGGATCCGGCTCGGCGCTCGTGACCGAGCGGGACCGTTTCGAAGTACTGCTGGTGACGTCGACCGGGCAGAAAACCACGCTGGGCAAGGTCCCTGGCGCTGTCACCACGACGGGTGAGGGCGGTCTGCTGGGGCTGGCGTTGTCGCCGAACTTCAGCACCGACCACTGGGTTTACTTCTACCACACGGCCGCGAACGACAACCGGATCGTGCGGATGAAGTACGAGAACGGTGTGCTGGCCACGACGTCGGAGCCGGTACTGACCGGGCTGGCGAAGAACCGGTACCACAACGGCGGCCGGCTGCGGTTCGGGCCGGACGGCAAGCTGTACGCGACTGTGGGCGACGCGAAGAACAGCGGCAACTCGCAGAACCGCGGCTCGCTGAACGGCAAGATCCTGCGGCTGAACGCCGACGGCAGCGCGCCGAGCGACAACCCGTTCTTCAGCGAAGGCGGCAACGCGCGCTACGTCTACAGCTACGGCCACCGCAACCCGCAAGGTCTGGCGTGGGACTCCCGTGGGCAACTGTGGGCCGCGGAGTTCGGCGAGAACAGCCAGGACGAACTCAACCTGATCCAGAAGGGCGGCAACTACGGCTGGCCTGCTTGTGAAGGAACCATCGGCGACTGCGGCGGCTACATCGCGCCGAAGCGGACCTGGTCCACGTCGCAGGCCGGCCCGAGTGGTGTCGAGATCGTCAACGACTGGATCTACATCGCCGGCGTCACCGGCCAGCAGCTCTGGGTCACCCAGATCAACTCCGCCGGTACCGGCGTAGGCACTCCCCAAGCCGTCTTCTCCGGCCGCTGGGGCCGCCTCCGCAGCGTCACCAAAACCCCCGACGGAGCCCTCTGGCTCACCTCCACCAACGCCGACATGAACGGCGGCACCCCAAGCGGCATCGACAACGTCATCGTCCGCTTGAAGTTCCCAACTCCATAAGCCACAACCACTCAGGGCGGTGCCGTCAGCTGTTCGGCGGCACCGCCCTGGTGCGTCGGAACCGGCCGGGAGTTGTGCCGGTGGCGAGGTGGAAAGTCTGGGTGAAGGCGGATTCGGAGGCGTAGCCGACTCGGGTGGCCACTGAGGCGACCGTGAGTGCAGGGTCCGCCAGGAGATCCGTTGCGTGCATCATGCGGATGGTGGTGAGGAAGGCGCCGACTGTCGTGCCGGTGGACTTGGTGAAGTGGCGGAGGAAGGTGGCTCGGGACATCGTGGCGATGGCGGCCAGCTTCTCGATCGGCCAGGGTTTGGCGGGGGCTTGCAGGATCGCGTTGATCGCCTGGGATATCCGGGGGTCGGCGGTGGCGGTCCAGAGGGTGGTGTCGGGGAGTTTGGGGGTGGAGTTGCGCAGCAGCATGGTGAGGATGGCTGTGCAGATGGAGGAGAGGATCGCGGTGGTACCGGGTCCGTTGTGGTTCGCCTCGTGGCGCATCAGGCCGCACATGGTCCGGACGGTTTCGTCGTCCTGCGCGAACGAGACGATGGCCGGATCGGGCAGGGTTTGCGCGAGCAGGAGGCCGGCCGCCGAGCCGAAGGTGTAGTGGCCGCAGAAGAGGTCGATCACACCGTCCGCACTGGAGCTCGTCGTGCGGATGGTGCCGAAGGCCTGGCCTGGAGTCTTGGTTGAGGTTTGCAGTGGGGCGGTGCCGGAGGTACGGATTCTGTGAGGTGGGCTGGTGGGGAGCAGGACTGCGTCGCCGGCGGTGAGCGGATAGGACTTGTCGGCCACCTCGAGGGTGCACTCACCGTCGAGCAGGAAATGGAAGGCGGTGTCGGAGTCGCCGTAAGCCGCGACCTCCATCACCGTTGACGCCGCCAGCAGGCAGCGGACGTCGAGCACGGCGCGTACGCGGGCGAGTTCGATGAGGTGACTGATCGGGTCCATGTGAGACTCTCGCGATGAAAATCGAGCTGAAAGCAGCTAGTGCGGATCACTTGCTCACTCCGAGACTAGCTCCATGGACAACAACACCCTGCACGCGGACGTGATCGTGATCGGCTTCGGCAAGGGCGGCAAGCTCGCCGCCGCGGCCCTCGGGCGCGAGGGCAAGCGCGTCGTACTGATCGAGAAGTCGGACCAGATGTACGGCGGCACCTGCCCGAACGTCGGCTGTGTGCCGACCAAGGCGCTCGTGCACCACTCGGGCAAGCGGCGCCCCGACGACTCTCCGCAGGAGTGGTTCGAGCACGCGGTCGGCGAGGTCCAGGCGCTCACGTCGCTGTTCCGGGCCGGCAACTACGACGCCATGAACGGCGCCGACACGATCACCGTGATCACCGGCGAGGCGTCCTTCACCGACCCGCATACCGTTGCCGTCGGCAAGGGTTCGGACCGGATCCTGGTGACCGCGGAGACGATCCTGATCAACACCGGATCGGCGCCGGTGATCGCCGGCATCCCCGGCCTGCGGGACAGTTCACGGCTCGTGACGAATGTCGACCTGATCAAGAACACGACGCTGCCCGGCCGGCTCGGCGTGATCGGCGGCGGGTACCTCGGTATCGAGTTCGCGTCGATCTACCACCGGTTCGGCTCCCAGGTGACCGTACTCGAGTCCTCGCCCCGCATCCTCGGCCGCGAGGACGACGACGTTGCGGCTGCTGCCGAGCAGATTCTCACCGACGAAGGCGTCGACATCATCGCCAGCACCCAGGTGATCGAGGTGCGCGACGAGGCCACCGAGACGGTGATCGTGTACGAGAAGGGCGGTCGCCGGCACACCCTGACCGTCGACGCGGTCCTCGCAGCGACGGGCCGCGCCCCGGTGACGGAAGGCCTCGACCTGGGCAAGGCAGGAGTCCGTACGACGGAGCGCGGCGCGGTCGCCGTCGACGAGTACCTGCGCACCAGCCAGCCCCACATCTTCGCGCTCGGCGATGTGAACGGTGGTCCCCAGTTCACGTACATCTCGCTGGACGACAGCCGGATCGTGCTCGACCAACTCCTCGGCGAAGGCAAGCGCTCGACCACGGACCGGGTGGCGGTACCGGCGACGCTGTTCATGTCTCCCCCGCTGGCCACGGTCGGGCTGACCGAGAAGCAGGCGCGCGCCGACGGCCGCAACATCAAGGTTGCCCGGCAGAACGTCGCCGACATCATCGCGATGCCCCGCGCCTACATCGTCGAGGAGACCCGCGGCCTGATGAAGTTCGTCATCGACGCGGACACCGACCAGATCCTCGGCGCCGCCCTGCTCAGCGTCGACGCCCAGGAACTCATCAACACCGTCACGCTCGCGATGCGCCACGGCATCACCGCATCCGAGCTCCGCGACTCCATCTACACCCACCCCAGCTCGACGGAGGCCTTCAACGACGTGCTGGACGCGATCATCTGAAGGCCGCGGACGGTGTTAGCGTCCGGGGTCTGATGATTGAGCTTCCGGGTGGCAAGGTTGCGTTGCGGGACGAGGGGTCGGGCGGGTCGTGGGTCGCGGAGGTGGCGCCCTTCCGGTTGGCCGCCTGTACGGTCACCACGGGTCAGTACGAAGGTGGACCTAGTGAGTTGCCGGCTACCGATGTGTCGTGGCTGGATGCGGTTCGGTTCTGTAACGCGCTATCGACGGCGGAGGGGCTGCTACCGGCGTACGCGCTGGTTGATGGGGATCGGGACGGGGAGCAGGTCAGCTGCGACTGGACCGCTAGCGGGTATCGGCTGCCGTCGGAGGCGGAGTGGGAGTACGCCTGCCGTACTGGGGGCCCTGAGCAACGGTATGGCGAGCTGGACGAGATCGCCTGGTACCGGGACAACTCGGGTGGTCGGGTGCACGAGGTCGGCGGCAAGCTCGCCAATCGGTGGGGGTTCCACGATCTGCTCGGCAATGTGTGGGAGTGGACCTGGGACCTCCACTCGGCGGCGTACGGACCGTACCGGGTCTTTCGGGGTGGAGGCGCCTACGATCCGCCGAACGCCTGCCGAGCCTCCAGCCGGCGCAAGAGCCACCCGACCTTCCACATCGACGACCTCGGCTTCCGGCTCGCGCGTAGCGGGCACTAGTGCGCTAGCAGGTCCGGAAGGTCTGCGGTCGCGAGGGTCTGGGCGATCAGGGCGTGGCCGGCGGCGTTGGGGTGGTCGCCGTCCGGCGCCAGCAGGGTCGTGACGTCGAGGCCCGGCTTCTCGAACGGGGTGAAGATGTCCACGTACGTCGCGCCCTCGGTCCGGGCTACCTCGGCGACGGCTGCGTTCGCCGCGCGGGTGAGGGCGAAGGACGCCTCGATCCCGTCAGAGGTGTAGAGCTTGCGGGCGACTTGGCCGTCTTGGAAGACGTTCCAGTAGCCGGTCATCACCACGTGGACGCCGGGGCGTAGGGCGTGGATGCGAGTCAGGATCTGGTGCAGGTTGGTGGGCAGGCGGCTGAGTTCCTTGGCGACGCAACTGCCGGGCACGACCGGAGTACAGGATGCTCGGGTGACGGCGTCCTCGTGGCCGGAGAAGTCGTTCGCTCCGATGGTGATCAGGACGAGGTTCGCGGCCTGGACGGCTTCGCTGATGCCCGAGTGGTAGTGCCTCAGCTGGTTGAGCAGGCCGGTGGAGTTCATCCCGCTGACGCCTTGGTTGTCGACGGCAACGGATACACCGGTGCGCTCGGCAACCAGCCGGCCGTAGAGCCGTGGGAACGCGGTGCATCGGCAGGCCACGCCGGAGGTGACCGAGTCGCCGAGGGCAACGATGGTGAGCTCGGCCCGCTGGCGAGGGGCAGGCGCCTCATCGCCTCCGACGGTGGCCAGTCCGGCTGCGCAAAGCAGCAGCGCGATGGCACCGGCGAGCAGGTGTCGACCCTTCACAGGTCCAGTCTGCCCCACGCTCACCAGCTGGTGTCGAGCGGTTTCCCCTCGCTGTAGCCGGCGGCGCTCTGGATGCCGACGACGGCGCGGTGGTGGAACTCCTCCAGGTTGGTGGCGCCGACGTACGTGCAGGAACTGCGGACGCCGGAGACGATCGAGTCGAGCAGGTCTTCAACGCTCGGGCGCTCGGGGTCGAGGTACATCCGGGCGGTCGAGATGCCCTCGCTGAAGAAGCCCTTGCGAGCGCGCTCGAAAGGGGTGTCGTCGTCGGTACGGAGTCGGACGGCGCGAGCCGACGCCATCCCGAAGCTCTCCTTGTAGATCCGGCCGTTGCTGTCGCGATGCGGGTCCCCGGGCGACTCGTACGTGCCGGCGAACCAGGAGCCGATCATCACGCTGGACGCTCCGGCGGCGAGTGCGAGCGCGACATCCCGCGGATGCCGTACGCCGCCGTCCGCCCAGACGTGCTTGCCGAGCTCACGGGCTCGGGTCGCGCACTCCAGTACTGCGGAGAACTGCGGCCGGCCGACAGCCGTCTGCATCCTCGTGGTGCACATCGCGCCGGGACCGACCCCGACCTTGATGATGTCGGCACCGGCCTCGACCAGGTCCTCGACGCCCTCGGCGGTGACGACGTTGCCCGCGACGATCGGCACCTTGGGGTCTAGGGCGCGGACTGTTCGCAGTACGTCGAGCATGCGCTCCTGGTGACCGTGTGCGGTGTCGATCACGAGCAGGTCGATGCCGGCGTCGAGCAGGGACTTCGCCTTCTGTTCGGCGTCGCCGTTGATGCCGATCGCGGCCGCTACCCGGAGTTTGCCCTGGGCATCGACCGCGGGGTCGTACAGGGTGGCGCGGAGGGCGCGCTGGCGGGTGAGGATGCCGACGATGCGGCCGTCCTCGTCCGTCACGGGCGCCAGCCGGTGGTGCCCGTCGTACAGCTGGTTGAACGCTTCCTCCGCCGCGATCCCGGCCGGCAGCCTGAGCGGTTCGCGGGACATGATGCCCTCGAGCTGGGCGTACCGGTCGACGCCTTCGCAGTCGGCCTCGGTGACCACGCCGATCGCGCGGCCGTTCTCGACCACGATCACCGCGCCGTGGCCGCGCTTCGGCAGCAGATTGAGCGCCTCGCCGACCGTACCGGAGGGCGCCATCACCAGCGGGGTGTCGTAGATCGGGTGCCGTTCCTTGATCCAGGAGACGACCTCGGCCACCACCTCGACCGGGATGTCCTGCGGGATCACCGCCAGCCCGCCACAGCGGGCGATCGTCTCGGCCATCCGCCGCCCCGACACCGCGGTCATGTTGGCCGCGACGATCGGGATCGAAGCCCCGCTCCCGTCCCGGGTGCCGAGATCCACGTCCAGCCGCGACTGCACGGCCGACCGGTTCGGTACCAGGAAAACATCGTTGAACGTCAGATCCTGCTCCGGCTGCTGCCCCCGAATAAACCGCAAACCACTCACCTCACTAGCCCGACACCAGATCTTCTGGAGACTACGTCACCCCTCGCCTGCGGACCTATGCATTCGGCAGGCGAGGGGGTGGTTCAGTTACCCGCGGTGATGCGGGACGGCTTGAAGCCCTTGAAGGTGAGCCAGAGGCCCAGGGAGAGTTCCCAGATGAAGATGGGGACGGTGGCGATGCCGGACGGGAGGGAGAGCTGGTCGTAGGCGCCGAAGATCAGGGCGACGGCGGAGATGAGGAAGATCGGGGCGCCGACCAGGCCGATCAGCGGGATGATGCGCGGTACCAGGCCGGATCGGTAGAGCAGGGTGCCGAGCAGGAGCGCGTTCACACCGGGCATCACGCCGGGGCCGAGGAGGAAGGTCCAGTCGTGGATCGCGACGAGGGACTGCTGGGCGGCGATGAGTGCGGCTGGGTCCGCACCGGCGATCGGGTTGTCGCGGAGCGTCACCACCGAGAGCAGGGCGCTGACGCCGACGACGATGTACACCCCTTCGATCACGCGTGAGGTGACGAAGCCGAGGGCCAGCCATTCGCTCTGGCGCTTCACGACCGGGAACAGGACTACCGCAGTACCGATGCCCGCTAGTGCGGTGATGACTTCGAGCGCGCCGCCGAGGAAGACCCCCGCGCTGGAACCGGAGCCGAGGATGTACCTCGGGTCGCCGACCAGGTTCGAGTAGAGCGGGAGCGCCGGGATCGACGCGACGAAGGTGATCAGGTAGAGGACGCCCGCCACCAGCGCCGTCCTTCGCAACGAGTCGGCCTTTGGCGGTGCGGTGGTGCGAGTGATGGTGGTCATGGTGCCCTTTCCCTATGTCGCTGGATGGAGAGCAGCGGCAGGCCGGTGTCGCGGACCTTCTGCAGCAGGCCGTGCAGCGCGGCCTGGTCGGCCACCGGTCCACTGATGACGGTCGTGCCGTCGCTCTCGTTGGTCAGGGCGAGCCCGTCGAACCACGCTGCCCAGCGGGCGTCGAGATGCCCTTGGAGGCGGATTTCGTACGGTTCGTCCATGACCGCAAGCTAGGCGGCGATGTGGTGAGCCGGCGTCACCACAAGTGGTGATTCACGGTGGTGATTCAGCGGGAGAAGAGCTCGAGCTCGCCGGCCCGGCGGACCGCGGCGCGGCGGTTGGTGACGCCGAGTTTGGCGTAGATGTGCTTGGTGTGGGTGCGCACGGTGTTGAGCGAGACGACGAGTTCGCGGGCGATGCCGGGGCCGTCGAGTTCGGTGCCGAGCAGGCGCAGTACGTCGAACTCACGCGCGCTGAGCGGTTCGATCAGGCCTTGCTTGGCCGGCATGGCACGGCCCGTCCTCTCGATTGCTTCGAGGACACGCTTGGCTCGGGTTTCGCCTTGTTTTGCGAGGGTTTGGAGCAGGGAGATCACCGGCTGGCCCTCGTCGGCGAAGATCCGGACGTGGCGGCCAGGCTCGGCCAGGGTCAGCGCCCGTTGCAGGTCGGCGAGCGCCGCTTGGCTGTCAGACGCCTGGCGAGCTCGCAGGACGAGGATCTCGATCGCGCTTCCGGTCCGCTTGCCGTCCTCCGCGGCGGCCAGGAGACGGTCCAGAAACGAGCCTGCTTCTTGGGCCGAGAGCACGCGCGCCAGGGTGAGGTGCTCGTACTCACGGAGATAACTGAGGTCGTCATCGACAGTCAGCCCCTGGTCGGCCACCCAGCCGAGCGCCTTGTCGAGCTCCCCCGCCGCGAGCCACACTCTCGCGCGCACGGCCGGGATCGGGCGCACATTGGGGAAGTAGTCGCCGACGTAGACACTCTCCGCCTCGTCGAGCAGCTGGAGCGCTGCGGCGAAATCGCCTTCTGCGGCACGGATCCGGGCCATCGCGACGCGGCGGCGATACGAGTACTGCGGCAGGCTGGCCTGGTCGCCGACGGCCCGCGCCTTGGCCAGGTACTGGGTCGCGGCCTGCAGGTCGTTGCGTTCGCGGTGCAGCTCGGCCAGTCCGACGTACATGTCGGCGGTGCCGCGGAGTACTGGTTCGCCTTGGCCGGGTTTGAGCAACAGGGCTTGCTCGAAGGTTCGCATCGCGTCGCTGGGGCGGCCCTGCGCTAGGCGGATGTCGGCCAAGGCGATCGCACAGCCTAGGGCGTCTGAGGTGTAGCCAGCTGCTTGCAATCCCGTAGTACAGGCGGTCCAGGCTTCGTGTGCTGCTTCGAGGTCGCCGGTGGACCAGTAGGCGAGGCCGAGCAGGCCGGCGGAGGCGGCGCGCCAGAGGTGGCTGTCCTCGGCTGCGATGGCGAGCGCTTGGCTGGCATGGGTGACGGCTGCTGGGAGATCTCCGAGGGTCAGGGATTGGGCGGCTCGATAGGTCTCGATCGATTCGGCGAGGCGGCTGAACGCGTCGTGGTCGACGACGATCATCTCCTCGTCGCCTGTCAGGTAGCGCTCGGCTTCCTGGAGTCTGCGCTCGACGCCGTCCAGCTCGCTGCCGATCAGTAGGGCTCCGGCGTAGGTCACCGCTAGTACCGGCCGGACGCTGATCACGTCGTCGGGCAACGCCCGCAGCCAGGCCCGTACGACGGCCTCCTGTCTCGTCCTGCGTAGGTCCGGGATGGCCAGCTCGACCAGAGCCGCCGCCTGTTCGAAATCCTTTGCTGCAAGGGAATGACGGATCGCCTCGGCCCGCTCGCCGTTCTCCTCGTACCATGCGCTGGCCCGCTGATGCAGCCCGGCGACGACCTCCGGCTGCTCGTCCAGCAGGTGCGCTTGGAGGACGTCGGCGAAGAGTTGGTGATACCGGTACCACCGGCGCTGATCGTCGAGCGGGAAGAGGAAGAGGTTGCCTCGCTCGATCGCGGTGAGCCGGTCCTTCCCACCGACCTGCCCGGTGACGGCGTCACACAGCGGCCCGCACAGCCGGTCGAGGACGGAGGTCTGGAGCAGGAAGCTCTGCACGTCCTCGGGCTGCCGCTGCAGCACTTCTTCGGCCAGGTAGTCGACGATGTACCGGTCATCCCCCGCGAATCCGGCGATGAACCCGCTGACGTCGTCGCGCCCCTGCATCGAGAGCGCGGCCAGTTGCAATGCGGCGATCCAGCCTTCGGTACGCCCTTCCAGTACTGCGACGTCGTGCGCCGTGAGCGACAGCCCCATCACGCCATTGAGGTACTCCGCGACTTCGTCGGCCGTGAACCGCAGTTCCGCCGACCGGATCTCGACCAGCTCGCCCCGCGCTCGCATCCGGGCCAGCGGCAACGCGGGATCGGTCCGGCTCGCGATCACCAGGTGGATCTGGGGCGGAAGGTGTTCGACGAAGAACGCCATGCCGTCGTGGATCTCGCGGGCCTCGATGACGTGGTAATCGTCCAGCACCAGCACAACGTCGTACTCGATGGTGCCGAGGTCGTTGAGCAGAGCCGAAAGTACTGCCTCGATCGGTGGCTGGGTGGATTGCAGCAAGGAGACCGCGGTGGCGCCGACGTCGGGAGCGGCGGTCTTGAGGGCAGCGACCAGATAGGACCAGTACGACGCGGCATCGTTGTCCCGCTCGTCGAGTGAGAGCCAGGCGGCCTTGCGTCCGTCCGCGGCCAGCCATTCGGTCAGCAAGGTCGTCTTGCCGAAGCCGGCGGGCGCGGAGATCAGCGTCAACCCGGTCGACACGGCCAGCCGCTCCCCCAAGCGCTCGCGCTCGACTACGCCGCGCCGCCGCCTGGGCAGCCGGAACTTCCCCTCCAGCAACTCCCCCACCTCCCCTGGACACATACTGGGGATGAATGGACTCCGGCGCTAGTGGCCGTCTTGAACCACGCGCTCGCGGTAGCCTGCCACCCGTGACGCATCCGGATTGGTCCGATGTCGGCGATCGGCTCCAGCGCCTGACCAGAGCCCCGTTCCCGACCGCCATCCTCGGCTCGCAACTCCATCACTGGAGACTCGAGCCGCCACTGAGCCCCGCAGATCTCGCCGACCTGGAGGACCAGCTCCAGGTGGACCTGCCCGACGATTACCGCTCCTTCTTGCTGCAAGCGGGCCGTGGCGGAGCAGGTCCGGCGTACGGGCTCTTCCCTGTACGCCGTATCAACGGGCGCTGGCAATGGGAAGGCGACGGCGCCGACCTCACCGGCCTGGACACGCTGAGCCAGCCGTTCCCCCACGTCGCTGCCTTCAACCCGGCCGAGGGGCTGCCCGAGCCGCCTGCTCCGGCGGACTTCACCTCTCCGGAGGCGTATGAGGCGGCCGAAGAGGAGTACTGGAAGCACCACGACGCCGTTGCCTTCGACCCCGAACACTCGATCGGCCTGCTCTACCTGAGCCACCTAGGCTGCGCCCTACGCCACGCCCTGGTCATCACCGGCCCCGCCCGCGGCCACATGTGGTCAGACGAAACCGCCGACGACAACGGCTACCGCCCACTCCACTCCGCGGACGGCACCGCGTTGACCTTCACCCGCTGGTACCGCGATTGGCTGGACACCGTCGCCCCACCGAAGCCCTAGCCCTCAGCAGGCCCGCCGCCATACCCAAGCTCATTCCCATCGGGATCGTTGTAGACGACCTTCCGAACCGCCACCCCAGCAAACAACTCAACAGTCATACGTGTCATTACAACCCGTCCTCTCCACTCATCCACGTACTGATCGCCAGGTAGTCGGACTCGCCGAGGCCGATCCCCGCATCGACCAGGTGCAGCAAAGCCCGCCCTCGATGATTGGCTTGCACCCAGGCGCGATCGACGTCGGTGAGCTCGTCGTCAACCCAGATGAACGGCCGTCCCGCCGCCCAGTCGACCAGGGCACGCGTCTTCCAGTGCAAGCCGGATCGCTCATCGTCATCGCCCGGATCCGGCCAGATCACCACAGGCAGGTCCGGCAGCCCGAGTCGCGGGGAGATGCTGTCGTTCGCGTCGGTCATCCAGGTGGTCGCCCAGACCAGCTCACACCCCAGCGCCTCCAAGCGCGGGCCATGGGACGGATTGACCCGATCGAGCAACGGATTCGAGTTGTCGCCCGCTGGCTGCGAGCCGGTCCGATAGGTCGGGTGCGGCTGGGAGGCCGGGCCGAACGGGATGAGGGGGCCGTCGACGTCGAGGAAGAGCAGCGGGCGTAGTACGGGATCTGCCACGCCTGCACGATAGCGATGGTTCGCAGCGAACCCGTCGTTTCTGCCGGTGGCGGCGGCTTCGTCCGGGCAGGTTGCGCTCGAACTTGTCCCGCTCGACAGGAGGTAGTGGCCGGGCTGGTCGGGGCGCACGCTTGTGTGGGCGGAGGTTGGGGGCAGTACGGGCAGTACCTCCTGTCGAGCGGGACACGGAGGCTGGGGTGGGTCAGTGCCAGTTGCTGATGGGGACGTCGGTGGGGTCTGGGGAGCCGTTGCCGGTTTCGACGAGGGACTTGATGCTCATCAGGAAGATGGCCCACTTGGTGCTGCAGTGGGACATGAACTCGACGGGGTCCTTCCAGCCTTCGTGCTTGAAGTGGATGATGGCCCACTCGTCGACCTGCTCCAGGTCCCAGATGACGTGGGTGCCGATCCACTCCTCGGGGCCTTCGACGACCTCCCAGAGGACTCGCTTGTCAGGGTCCAGCTCCAAGACCTTCATGTTGAAGCCGCCGGGGCCGAACTTGAACTCCGTCACGCCGCCGACCTGGCCGGCCTCGCCCGTGGTCTGGGTGGTCCACCAGCCGGCCAGGCCCTCGATCGTGGTCAGGGTCGCGTATACCTCGGCCACCGAGGACTTCACTCCGACTCTGTGCAGGATGTCTACCATTTCGATTCCTCTCGAGGTTCATGCGCAGCTTCTTGTTGCACATAAAGCTAGCCCGACTCCAGCCGATGCGCAACCCTTAGTTGCACATGAGAGATCGATCAGTTTTCGAGAAGCACCGGACGGCGGCGGGTTCGTAGGCTGAGGTCATGACCACAACGAAGAGCACCGCGAAGAAGACCACCGCCAAGTCGAAGTCGTACGACGGCTTCACGGAGGAAGAGAAGGGGGCGATGAAGGAGCGGGCCCGCGAACTCAAGGCGGCGGCGAACAAGGAGGAAGCGGAGGCCGCGGTCCTGGAGAAGATCGCCGAGATCGCCGACTCGGGTGATCGCTCGATCGCCGAGCGGATCCACGCCATCGTCAAGTCCGAGGCCCCGGAACTCGAGCCGAAGACCTGGTACGGGATGCCCGCCTACGCCAAGGCCGGCAAGATCGTCTGCTTCTTCCAGCCCGCTGACAAGTTCAAGGCCCGCTACAGCACCCTCGGCTTCAACGACCCGGCCAACCTCGACGACGGCGACATGTGGCCGACGTCCTGGGCCCTCACCAAGCTGACCCCCGCCGTCGAGAAGCAGCTCACCGCGCTGATCAAGAAGGCCGCCAGCTAGCCCGTACTACGGAAGCCGACGCCCCACCAGATGGAAAGGCCGACTGAGCTGCCGATAGGGATCCCGCTTGCTCGCCTCCAACTCGACGGCAGCCATCGCGGCGACCCGCTCTGAGTCGCTGAGATCCACCTCGACCCCGCTGAAGTCGAGCCAATCGGTGAACAGCCACACGCCGTACCACTGCAAAGCCTCGACCCCATGCTTCGACAGCAACTCGCTGAGGTGCTCGACCGTGTCGGCCCTGGTCGGCACCCCCAGCACCCCGACTTCCTCGACGGAATCGAACCCCGCCAACGCATCCGCCCACCGCTGCTCCAGCGCCGGCCGCACCGCCATCGTCTGGGCGTTCCCGGTCATGATCGACACCAGACCACCCGGGACAGCGCACTGGCACAACTGATCGACCAAACCGTCCGGCTGCTCGAGGTACCCGAGCACGCCATGACACAACACAGCATCGAAGACCCGCCCACCAACCGCCTCGACAGCCTTCTCACCATCACCTTGCAAAAGCGTCACCCGCCGCCGGACCTCCTCCGGCAACCGATCGAGCCGCTCTCGCGCCTTGTCCAGCATCGCCGCCGATGGATCGAGCAGCGTCACCTCATAACCAGCCTGCGCCAATGGAAACGACTGATGCCCCGCACCGCCACCGACGTCAAGTACGGTCCCCGGCGGCCCGGCCAGGTGTTCGAGCAACTGCTGGTGCATCACGTACGTACGGACAAGCCCCTTCGCCGAGGCATAAGCTCCCTCGGCGAAAGAATCCACCAACCCTGCCCACGCGTCGTCAGTCACCTCACCAACATACGAGCGAATCGCCCGCTCGCCGGTGTGACTTCTGCGACGGTACTGCCGAAGTCGCGCTGTGGTTGGGGGTTCAGCCCATGGCGGGCGGCGTGAAGGGGCCGGCAGGCAGACCGAACTGACGGAGCTGTGGAGGACGGGGTCAGGAGAGTGTGTCGGGGACCAGGACGACCTTGCCGGCGGCGGCGCCGGATTCGGCGTAGCGGACGGCGTCGGCTACGTCCGACAGCGGGAAGGCACGCGCGATGCGAGCGGTGATCTCACCTGCGGCAAGCAGTCCGAAGACGGCTTCCAGATCGGCTCGCAGCTCGGCCTGGTGGCGCTCGGGACGTCGCGCCTTGCCGGCCCAGAGGTTGAAGAAGGTGGCGGACCTGCCATTGGGCAGCAGGTTCCAGGTGACCAGTCGGCCGATCAGCGCGAGCACGGGCAGCTTGGCGTTGCCCTGCTGGTCACGAGTAGCAGCGGTCCCGTACGACACGAGGTATCCGCCGCGTCCGAGCATCGACCACGAGTTCCGGATCCCGGTACCACCGACGTGATCGAAGACCGCGTCCACTCCGTCCGGCGCGATCGCTTTGACCGCGGCGACGGTGTCCTGCTGCCGATCAACGGGGATCGCGCCGAGCTCACGCACGTACGGCAGATGACGCCCGGAAGCGGTCCCGATGACCTGCGCACCGAGGTACCGGGCGAACTGCACCAGGAGCGATCCCACGCCGCCGTTCGCACCCAGGACGACGACGGTGTCGCCGCGCTCGACCCCAGCGATCCGGAGCATTCGCCAGGCCGTCACGCCGTTGACGATCAGCGCCTCGGCCTCCTCAGCACCGACACCATCCGGTACCGGGACCAGGTCGGCTGTGTTGAGTACCAGCCGATCCGCCCATCCCCCGACCTTGGTCAAAGCGGCGACCCGCTGCCCGACGGCGAACCCGGCGGCCGCAGAGTCCCCGAGCGCCTCGATCACCCCGACGACGTCGTACCCCGGTACGAACGGGAACGGCGGCTGATCGTAGTACCGGCCGCGGCGCATCTGCTGCTCGGCGAACGAGACCCCGGTCGCCTCCATCCGGACCAGCGCCTGGCCGGCCGCGAGCTGCGGGACCTCCCGCTGACGCAGCCGCAGGCCGTCCGGTTCGACGATTCCCGGCAGCTCTACCTCGGTGATCATCTCGCTGTCCCTTCGTCCAAAGTGTCGTGCTGACGAGTAAGACGATGCCGTGGCGAGGGCAAGTGGCGCGTCGGCGAAAACTACGTAGATCGCGTACGTAGGTAGCTCGGCCGCTGACCTACGATGGCGCCCAGCGCAGACGTAAGACGACTACCGAGGAGAGCCGACTCGATGCAGTTCGTGGCCCGGCAGGCGGAACTGCAGGCGATCGGCGAGGTGACCCAGGCGGCCGCCGACGGTCGCGGCGGAGCCATCGTCGTGGTCGGCGAGGCGGGAATCGGCAAGTCCTCGCTGATCGAAGCCGTGACCGACGGGCTCGACGGCTGGCTGATCCTCCGCGCGGACGGCACCGAGTTCGAGCGCGATCTCCCGTACGCCGCCCTGCACCAGCTCTGCGCATCGGTGATCGAGCACCGCGCCGAACTTCCCGCCGTGCAGCAACGGGCACTCGAATCAGTCTTCGGACTCGGCGACGGCACCACGCCGAGTCCCCTGATGGTCGGCGTCTCGGTCCTCGGCCTGCTCTGCGAAGTCGCCCGCCGCCAGCCGGTCTGCTGCGTGATCGACGACGTCCAGTGGATCGACGCCGGTACCCGCCAAGTCCTCACTTTCGTCGCCCGCCGCATCGCCTCCGAACAGCTCGCCATAGTCCTCGCGGTCCGCGAGAGCGGCCCCCTAGCCACCGGGCCGACCGCCGCGTTCCCCGAGCTCCCCCGACTCCAGCTCGCCGGTCTCGACGAGAACGACGCGCTGACCCTGCTGCAGTCGTCCACGCGAGCCGGCGTCGACAGCGAAGTACTCGATCGGATCCTCGCCGAGGCCCGCGGCAACCCGCTTGCACTGCTGGAGTTCGGGCACGACGACGGCCCGATGGCATTGCCCGCCGACCGCGACGACCGGCCGCGGGACAGCGTCGTCGACGTCCTGGCGAACGAGTTCACCCGCCGCGTACTACGGTTGCCACCGGCAACTCAATCCCTCGTCGCGCTAGCGGCCGCCGAGCCGGTCGGCGACCTAGGCCTGCTGCGCCGAGCCGCCAAACTGCTCAACCTCGACCCCGCCGCCCTGGCCGACGCGGAGGACGACGGCCTGGTGGTACTCGGTCCACGGCTACGTTTTCGCCACCCGCTCGTCCGCGCAGCGGCGTACCAGGCAGCAACTCCGGGCACCCGCAGAAACCTGCACGCAGCACTCGCCGAAGCGACCGATCGCCAGCTCGATCCCGACCGGCGCGCGTGGCACCGAGCGCACGCCGTCATCGACACCGACGAGGACGTCGCCGCCGAACTGACCCAATCGGCAGAGCGAACGCAACGACGCGGCGACCTCGCAGCCGCATCCGCATTCCTCGAACGTGCCGCGCAACTGACCCCCGACGCCGCCGACCAGGGCGGCCGCCTCCTAGCCGCAGCCCGGCTCAGGATGCGATTGGGTGCCTTCCCCGAGGCCCGCGAGCTGCTCACCCACGCCGAGCGCCGCCCCCTCGAGCCAGCCCACCAAGCCGACGCCCGGCTCCAAAAGGCATTGATCGACCTCCACGTCGACCGCAGCCCCGAGGCCACCGCGGCACTCGTCAGCGCCGCCGCCGATCTCGAACCGGACAAGGCCAGGGAGACCTACCTCGAAGCCTTCTCCTCCGCCATGTTCCTCGACCGCCTGCCCGGGCGGCTGCGTCAGCTCGGCACCCGCATCCGTGACCAGGTACCGACGCCAGAGCAACCACGCCCGGTCGACCGGCTGCTGGACGCGTTACTCGACCAGGCCATGCTGCCGGCCGAGAAGGCGGTACCGACGATGCGCCTTGCGGTGGACGCGTTCCGTACGACGGAGTTCACCAGCCCTTGGTGGATGGAGCTCATCTGCATGATGGCGATCGACCTGTGCGACGCCGAGGCGATGGATGAGGTCTCCAGTCGGCAGGTCGAACTGGCTCGCCGGCAATCGGCTTTCGCGGTACTGCCGCAGGCGTTGAAGTTCCATGCCATCGGCCAGACGATGCTCGGCCGGTTCGACGCAGCGGCTGCCGATCTGGAAGAGGCACGCGCCGTCGACGAGGCTGCAGGCACCGTCAACCTGGCCTTCGCCGAATTCATCCTCGCTGCCTGGCGTGGCGAGGCGGACCAGTTCCAAGAACTGTTGGCCGGCATGCACGAGCGCGTCGGCCGGGATGAGATCGTCGCCGAGCTCTACGCCACCGCAGTACTGCGCAACGGCCTCGGCGACTATCCAGCCGCGCTCAAGGCCGGGCTCACCGCCCAGCAAGAACAGCAACGCGGTTCGTACGTCGTGTGGACCCTCGACGCGGAACTCGTCGAGGCCGCCGCCCGAGCCGGCCGCCCCGAGGACGCAGCCGTTGCGTTGGAGCGAATCGACGCACTGGCCCGCACCAACCCGACACCGTGGGCCGTCGCTTCACACCTTCTCGCGCAGGCGCTGCTCGATCCGTCGTCGGCGAGCACGGACAGCCGGTTCCGGGAGGCAATTGATCTGCTCGCGCAGACCGAAGTACGGGCTCAACATGCCCGCGCACGACTCCTGTACGGCGAATGGCTACGCCGCGAGTCCCGTCGCGCCGAGGCAAGGGTGGAACTCCAGGCCGCGCACGAACGGCTCGCCGAGATGGGCGCCAACGGATTCGCCGAGCGAGCAGCTCGCGAACTCGCCGCGACCGGTCAACGCCCACGCCGTGACGGGGTCAACCAGCTGGATCAGCTCACCGCTCAGGAACGCCTGATCGCCGCCAAGGTCGCCGGCGGCGCGACCTCCAAGGAAGTCGCCGCCACCCTCTTCCTCAGCCCGCGCACGATCGACGCCCACCTCCGCAACATCTACCGCAAACTCGACCTGACCTCGCGCCGCCAGCTCCGCGATCTCTCGTTCTGACACCACGGTTCGCCGACTGACCTGCCGGTGGGAGGCACGGGTCGGCGGGTCGGGCCGGTCAGATGGCAAGATCTGTCGGGTGCAGATCGGGATACTGGGGTCATTCGAGGTTCGGGCGGGCGATGGGCGCCTGGCCGACGTACCGGGTGCCCGGCTGCGAGCGTTGCTGATCGCGCTTGCACTGGAGGCAGGGCGTACGGTCCCGAAGGCGACGCTGGTCGACTGGATCTGGGGTGAGCAACCGCCGGCCGAGGCAGCGAATGCCTTGCAGCGCTTGGTTTCCCGGCTGCGGAAGGTGCTGCCGGAAGGGGCGGTCAAAGGGCAAACGGGCGGCTACCGGTTGACGGTGAAACCCGAGGCGGTCGATGCCCTGGAGTTCGAACGCCTCGTCAGCCAGGCGCGCACCGAGAAGGGTCCGCGGCAGGTACGGCTGTTGCGCGAGGCCCTTGCCTTATGGCGGGGTGCGGCCTTCCAGGATGTCGGTCTGGAGGACAGCGAGGCGTTCGATGCGGCGGCGACCCGGCTCGACGGGCTGCGGCTGACGGCGATGGAGGATTGGTTCGAAGGCGAGGTCGCGCTCGGCAACGGCGCCGAACTGGTTCCGGAGCTGACCGACGCGGTGGCCGCGTATCCGCTCCGGGAGCGACTGGTCGCCGGGCTGATGCGTGCGCTCGTGGCCGCCGGTCGCGACAGCGAAGCGCTGGTCCTGTACGAGCGGACGCGACAAGCCTTGGCCAACGCGCTCGGCGTCGATCCTTCGCCCGAGCTTTCGGCCCTCCATGTCGCACTGCTGCGCGGCGAGTTGGGCCAGACGCGGAAGACCAATGTGCGGGCCGAGCTGACGAGTTTCGTCGGCCGGGACGCCGATGTCGCCGCGGTGCGCGAACTGGTCGCGGAGCACCGGCTGACCACGCTGATCGGGCCGGGCGGCGCGGGTAAGACCCGGCTGGCGACGGAGACCGCGCGGACGACGATCGGTGTCATGACCGACGGGATCTGGCTGATCGAGTTCGCCCCGATCGGTGCGGGAGGCGACGTGGCACAGACCGCGCTCGCCGCTCTCGGCCTCAGGGACGCGCTGGTCGGTACGTCACCGACGTCGGACCCGGTGGACGGATTGGTTGCCGCGATCAACGATCGGGAACTGCTGCTGATCCTGGACAACTGCGAGCACGTGATCGAGTCGGTGGCGACGCTGGCCGGACGGCTGCTCGGCGAATGCCCGCGCCTGCGGATCCTGGCGACGAGTCGAGAACCGCTCGGGATCACCGGCGAGGCGTTGTGGCAGGTCGAGCCGCTGGCCCTGCCGACCGGTACCAGCGACGCTTCACCGGCGCTTCGGTTGCTGCGGGATCGGGCCGGCGCAGTACGCAAGGACCTCGGGACCGACGAACGCACCAAGGCGTTGATGGTCCGGATCTGCCTGGCGCTGGACGGGATGCCCCTCGCGATCGAACTCGCCGCGGCCCGGCTGCGCACGATGACCATCGAGCAACTTGCCAACCGGCTCGACGACCGGTTCCGGCTGTTGACCAGCGGAAGCCGTACTGCGTTGCCGCGACACAAGACGTTGCGCGCGGTGGTCGATTGGAGTTGGGAGCTGCTCACCGACGCCGAGCGGGCGGTACTGCGCAGGCTGTCGGTGTTCTCGGGCGGAGCGGGCCTGGAGGCGGCCGAGCGGGTCTGCTCCGGTGACGACGTCGAGCGGGATCAAGTACTGGAGTTGCTCACCTCACTGGCCGAGAAGTCGCTGCTGGTCCCCGTGGGCGACGGCGCTCCGAGGTACCGGATGCTCACGACGATCAGGGAGTACGCCGCGGATCGGCTTGCCGAGGCTGGCGAATCGGACCAGACCAGACAGGCGCATCTCACCTATTTCACTGAGTTCGCCGAGGCCGCAGAGCCGCATCTGCGTCGGGCCGAGCAACTGGAGTGGCTCTCTCTGCTCAGGGCCGACCACGACAACCTCAGCGCCGCGCTGCGGGGAGCGATCGCGGCTGGAGACGGGCAGACGGCAATGCGGCTCGCGGCTGCGACCGGGTGGTACTGGTGGCTGGGCGGGCGCCGTAGCGAAGGCCTTGAGTTGGCGCTCGCGGCCGTCGAGCTCCCCGGCGATGTGCCCGATGACGTCCGCGCTCTGGTGTACGGGCTGGTGGTGCTGTACGTGACCTCCGGGCAGGGCGACGAGCACCTGGGCGAGGAGTGGATCCGCAAGGCGTACCGGTTCAGCCAGCTCAGTACGAGCAAACACCCCATGCTGGGCCTGGTGATCCCGATGGAACGCCTGCTCGAGGCGCCGGCGGAGGCGCTGCCCGCGTTCGAGGCTCAACTGAACAGCGAGGACCCGTGGGTCGCGGCCTTGGCGCGCTGGCAGGTCGGCAAGATGCGCACCCTCTTCGGCCAGGGCGGTCCGGAGGCGGAGGCCCAGGTGGAGTTGTCGCTCGCGGAGTTCCGGGTCCTCGGCGACCGGTTCGGGATCTACCTGGCAGAGTCCGAGCTGGCGACCCAACTGGCGACCCGTGGCGAGTACGCCCGTGCCTGCGGGTACTACGAAGAGGCGGTCACGGTCCTCACCGAGCTCGGCGCCATCGAGGATGTCATCGAGACGCGGACCCAGCAGGCGATGCTGTACTGGCTGATGGGCGATCGCGACGCCAGCGCAGCCGCCATCGTCGAGGCCGAGCGGCTCGCCGAGGGGGTCACCTGGCCGTACGCCCTGGCTGCCCTGGCGCTCGCCAAGGCCGGGCTTGCTCGCCTGTCCGGCGATGTGGACGAGGCTCGCCGTCAGGTCAGCCTCGCTACCACCCTGTTAGGCGATGCCGCTGCGCAGGCGAGTGTTCGCGCTCAGCTCCACGACCTGCGCGCGTACCTGGCCGACGATCTCCAGGAGGCCCGTACTCACCGAGTGGCTGCCTGGGAGGCGGCGTCAGAGGTGGGACTCGCGTTCCTGCTCGGGCCGATGCTTGTCGGGTTGGCGGACCTGGCTGCTCGCGTCGGCGAGTACGAACAGGCAGCCCGGTTGCTCGCAGCCGGCACCGCGGTCTACGGGCGGGTGGGACTTTCGCAATTGGACGCGGTCCGGATCGAGCAGGACACGCGACGCCACCTCGGCGAAGCCCGATTCGCCGAGGTGACGCGCGAAGGCGCGGAGTCAGACTGGCGCCGACTGGTCGAGGATGTCCTCGGGGTCAGCTGACGCCGAACCAACGCGTTGCGGCCTGCTCGAAGCCTTCGACGTCGTGGTTGGCTGCTGCCCACGCGACGACGCCGTCCGGCCGGATCAGGACGGCGGCCAGTCCTAGGTCGTTTTTGGCCGGCTTTCCGGAGTACCGGATCCGGCCTTCCCAGTCGGTTGCCGCGCCCTGCAGATCTTGGGTGAAGTCGAGAAGGACGCCTTCGCCGCCATGCATCAGGTCGGCGAGCCGGGTGCCGTCCTCGAGCCGGAACTCCGGAGCAACCCGGCCGACCAGCGGTTGCGCGCTGTCGAGGTCGTACCGGATAGATGCCCCCGACAACCTTTCGAACGCGTACGTCGTACCGTCGCGTGTCTCCAGCAGTTCGCGCACCAGCCCCTGCAGCGCTTGGGATCCCGGCGCCATCGTCGCCACCTGCGCGCGCGACCAGTCGAGCACCCGCGCGCCGACCGGATGCCGCTCTATCGTGTAGCTGTCGAGGAGGCCGTCCGACGCTTGTTGTTTGACCGTCGCTGCGAGCTTCCAGCCGAGGTTCATCGCGTCGCCGAGGCCGAGGTTGAGCCCCTGCCCGCCCAGGGGCGAATGAATGTGAGCAGCATCGCCGGCCAGCAGCACCCGCCTTCGCCGGTACGTCGTCGCCTGCATCGCCCGATCGGTGAAGCTCGACGCGCGCAGCACCTCGCTCACCGTCACGTCGGTGCCCGACACGCGCCGCAGTACCTCCTGCAGATGCTCGCGAGTCAGCTCCTGCGAGCGATCGAACGCGCCACCGTCGAAGTCCATCATCCCGAGGTGCCCCGTCGTCGGCATCTGCAGGTACATGCCCGTCGGCGTCAGATTGAACCAGGGCTTCAACATCTCGGGCTCGGCGACCGTGGCGTGCATGACATAGCCGGTGAACTCCGGCTCCGTACCGACGAACTCGAAGCCCGCTAGGTTGCGCACCGCACTCCGCCCGCCATCACACCCGACAACCCAGCGCGCCTCGTACTCGTTGCCAACGACAACCTTGTCCTCGTACTGCGTCAGCGCATCGACCGTCACGCCGTACTTGATCTCCACGCCCAGCTTGGCCGCCCGCTCCGCCAGCACCCCTTCGACCGCCTCAAGGCTGGTCATCGCGCCGCCCGGCGCCGGGGTGGGCAGCCTGTGGGGCAGCGCGGCGAGGTCGACCTTGCCCGGATCAAGCATCATCCCCGCAAAATGCCCCACCCGCCGAGGCGCCAACGGCTCATCTTCCTCAAGATCCGCCGGCCGCCCAGAAGCCTCCAGCACCTCCCCCAGCATCCCCCGCCGATAGAACGCCTCAACCGACGCCGCCGACAACCCCCGCATCCCCAACGGCATCGCCCGCCAAGGCGACACCTCATCCGCCTCCCGCTCGAGCACCAGCACAGAACACCCCGCCAGCCCCAGCTCACAAGCAAGAAATAACCCCACCGGCCCGGCCCCAACTACCACCACGTCATACATCAAAATCTCCCGTCGTCGAGTCACACAACGACCCTGACAACACCCCCTTGCACCAGGCACTCGCACCACTGGCACACCCCTGACTCAGCCAGGCCAGCCCGAAGCCAGCCCGCCCGGGGCCGCCAGTTCCACTCCGCCTTCCCCAGGCAGAGCAAGTTCTGACGGCCCGGACGGTTGCCTACACGATCTCGTCCAGCTCCGGGTCGCCGCCGAACTTGCGGATGTCCTGTGCACAGCGGCAGGCGACCGCGGTCTTCGCGGCCCACTCGAGCGCCGCTTTCCGAGTCGGTACGTCGACGATCCAGAACCCGCCGATGAGCTCCTTGCCCTCCAGATACGGCCCGTCGGTGACCGACCCGTCGACGTCCACAACCGCATGCTCGACATCACCGTCGTCGTAGCTCAGCCCACCCCCGAACACGAAGACCCCGGCGTCGCTGGCCTCCTGGCACACCGCATGGGCAGCCTTGCCCACCTCGCCCAAGTCCCCCTCCGGGATGTGGTCCATCGCGCCCTTCTCGAACGAGATCAGGTACTTCGGCATCGCGCGTCACCCTTCGTCCCGGCAGCCCACAGCCGCCTCTCACCCGTACTACGAACGCCCAACCCCAAATCCGACACCCCTCGCCTCAGAGCACGCCGAAGTACACGGCCACCGGAACCTTGATCAATCCAAGGCTCTCGTAGAACGCCCGGGCCGGAGCGTGAAACTCGTCCCCACCCGTCCCGATCTCCACAACCTCGACCCCGGCCGCACGCATCTCCGCGAACGCAGCCTCACACAGCGACCGCCCGACATGCTCACGCCGGCTATCCCCCAAGACCGCCAGCAACTCAACACTCCCGTGCTTCGTGACCGGCTCAACTGCCCAGGCCACGTACCCGACGATCCGCCCGGAATCCTCCGCCACCACCACGAACTTGTTGTCCCGCGGCGCATGAAGCCCAGGCACCGTACGCCGATAGTCCCCGGCCCAGTCGCCGTGCTGATGAACAAAGATCCGATCCCCCACCAGCCCCCGAAACGAGCCTTCGTAAAAGGGACCGAACGTATCAATGGTCAGCTGAACGATCTCCTCGAGATCACCCTGCTCGAAAGGACGCAACTCCATGATCAACTCTCCCGCCTGAAGGAACGAACAATCCTCCGACGGGCTTCAGCCACGTCGGAGCCGTCACATCACCTTCAGAACCGGGTACGCCCGGCAGCAAAACACTGCATGCCCCCGATGGTAGATCCCTACCCCTGGCGAAGGATCTTCTCCATCGCTTTCCCCCGCGCCAGCTCATCGATCAACCTGTCCAGGTACCGGATCTCCCGCATCGTCGGCTCCTCGATCTCCTCCACCCGAACCCCGCAGACCACCCCTTTGACGAGCGCCCGCGACGGATTCAACTCTGGAGCCTCAGCAATGAACGTCTCGAAGTCCACCTGCTTGACGAGTTGCTCTTCCAGGCTCTCCTGGCTGTACCCCATCAACCACCGGATGACCTCGTCGACCTCCGCCTTCGTCCGCCCTTTCCGCTCCGCCTTGGCGACGTACAGCGGATAGACCCCCGCAAAACTGGTCCCATAAATCCGATGCTTCACGAGCGTCAGTATGCCCATCGCTCAACGTAACGATCCACCCCCGGCCGCCCGTCAGGTCTGGACGCCCGCACGGCTGAGGATCACTCTCCGGATAAGGGGAGAGTTCCAGGGGGCAGGGGTGGGTTCAGGTGTTTTCAGTCAGCAGGAAGCCGGTGTCGCTGTTCATCACGCTCACGATGACGGCGCTTCCACTCAGCATGTGCAGCCAGAAGCCCACCAAGGCCGAGGTCTCGGCCGTGGAGGGATGGCTGGGCAAGGCCAATAAATTGGACGACCCGCTGAAGGGTGGTTCGTTCAAAGGCGGCGACGACGTCTTCCGCAACCAGAACAAGTCACTCACCGAGACGATCAACGAACTGCCGGCACCTGATCAGATCAACAAGGTGTCACCGGAGCTTCAGAACCAGATCAATGCGGCCGCGGCCAGAGTCCGGTCCCAGATCAAGTTCTACGACGACGCCACCGCCGCGGCGACCACCATGGCGCAACAACGAGTGTCGGCCGCCCAGGAGCTCCCCCAACTCATCGACTCCACGCGCACACAACTGCTGACCGAAGAGACCAAGGACGCCCTCCTGGACTTCAGCAAGGACGTCCTGCAGGAAACAGCCTGCGAACTCGCCTGGAAGTACTACATGCGGCAGAACGAGCGAGACGCCGTCGCCGGTCAACTCAACACCGGCACCGTCCAACTGTCCTACCTCAACCGCATCCAGGACCAGGAAGACATGACAACAACCATCTTCCTCAACGCAATCGCCGGCGCCGCACGAAGCCGCTTCTCCTACGCCCTCGCCTGGCAGGACTACGCCGACGGCCTCAGAAAGAAGGCCTACACCCTGACCCACGACGGCGCCAACGTCCTCACCCACCCCGACGGCGGAGACGTCACCTTCGGCCTCCTCTACTTCATCGGAGGCTGCATCAAGGCCCCCGCCCCCTAAGCCGTATTGCGTAAGCTGTCGGCTCGTGTTCTTGTCCGTGACTCAACGCGCGCACTGACAGGCGTTCGACCCGTAGGACTGAGCCGTGCCTGACCGACCTGAGATTGTCTGCATCTGTGGCTCTGCCCGGTTCGTGGACGAGATGCACGCGGCAAACCGCGACCTGACCTTCGCCGGCATCATCGTCGTCGCGCCCGGCGTCTTCCCGCGTACCGAGGATGATGACGCAAACGAGCTCATCACCAACGAGCAGCAGACCGCGCTAGGCGCCCTCCACCTGCGCAAGATCGACCTGGCCGACCGCGTCCTAGTCGTCAACCCCGGCGGCTACATCGGCGAGTCCACCAGCAGAGAGATCGCCTACGCCCGCACCACCGGCAAACCAATCTCGTACACCGACCCCACCTGACCAGCAGGAGCCCGCACTTATCCGAGGCGCCGCAGCGCTACCTCGACAGCGACCTCGCCCCGAGAAAGTCGTGCCGGGCACATCGACGGGACAGCGCCCAGCAACCTGACCACAGATCCACTTCATCGAGAAGATCTCGCTGTTGGTCAGCCAGAAGAGCACGCAGGTGACGGAGATCGTCTATCGCCACGAACTGCGGCCGGTGCTGATGAAGGGAGCCGAAGCGATGGAGAGACTGTTGCCTCAGAACCGGTAGTCACTCAGTTAGACACTGAGGTCATGAAAAGAGGCCCTTTCCCTACCCGGGAAAGGGCCTCTGACTCGCGGTGGAGCTTAGGGGATTCGAACCCCTGACCTCTTCCATGCCATGGAAGCGCGCTACCAACTGCGCCAAAGCCCCGCGGTGTCTTGCGGACTCCGGAAGTTTAGCGGATGGGGGGCCGCAAAGAAAAATCGGGTGGAGCGGGCGGGGAGGTGAGGAAGAGCACGCCGGGGAAGGGTGGTTTGCAGCGGGTTGGGGAGGGCGGTTGGTGATAGTTCGCCGAGGTTCCAGGGGTGCGCAGTTCGAGCAGCGAAGGCGACTGCCAGGAGGCTCCGTCTGGCAGCCGAGAGTCCTCTGCGCTCCATCGGGTCGGACGCGGCTTGGCCCGTACGCCGACCTCTTCCATGCCACGGAAGGGGGCAGCGCCAGGTCGGTCGCTGGCCGGCGCGTTGGGAGTCCACGCTCACGGCAGGCTGCAAGCCCGTCCGGGGTACCCACCGCGACGCAGGAGCGCCACCGCGCGACGTAGGAGCGCCGCAGAGCGCAGGGTGGGCGGGAGCGCCCAGAGCGACATGGGAGCGGACGGCGGCGGGCGCGTGGGGAACACTCCACCAGGTGCTGCCGAGCCGCCCGGCCCGCCACCGGTGTGGTCGCGTCGCGCGAACGTAGGAGCGGCTTTAACCGAAGGGCGGGCGGGAGCGCCCCAGAGCTGGGCGCGACGCAGGAGCGATCGGCGGCGGGACGCGTGGGGGTCTTGCCTAGCGTTGTTGGTCGTCGCTCATGACTGGTTCGGGGAGGGAGCCGGCGTTCCATTCTTCGATTCGCCAGCCGTGGCGGCCGGGGAGCAAAGAGACCCAGTTGCAGTTGGAGAGGCCTCCGAAGGCAGGCCAGTGGGCTTTGGGGATGCCTAGGAAGAGGCAGATGCCTACTCGGGCAGCCAGGCCGTGCGTGGCTACTACGACGGTGTCGGAGGGTTCGCCGTGTTCGATCGCTCGGGCTAGGGCGGGGGCGAAGCGTTCGGCTACCTCTTCGACGGTTTCGCCGGCGGTGCCTCGGCGTTGGGGTTCGCCGGAGCGGATGCGGGCGGCTGCTTCCGGGTGGATGGCTGCCAGTTCGTCCATGGTCATGCCGGCCCAGTCGTCCACGTTGATTTCGCGGAGGGCTTCGTCGTACTCGACCTTGAGGCCGGTGAGGGACGCGAGCTCACCGGCCGTCGCGGCGGCGCGTTGGAGGTCGCTGGAGAAGAGGCGGGTCGGAGCGAGGGAGGCCAGGCGTGCGGCGGCGGCCCGGGCCTGGGCGATGCCGACGTCGTCCAGGGGGATGTCAGCCTGGCCCTGGATCTTGTCCTGGAGGTTCCACTCGGTCCGGCCGTGGCGCCAGACGATCAGCCTGCCCGCGGTCATTCGGCCGCGGAGGAGGACTCGGCGGCGGAGGACGAGGCGGAGCCGGCACCAGCAGAGTCGGCGTCAGCGGAGGAGGACGGGGTCGGGTCCTCGTCGGCGGTGCGGTCGGGGATCACCGGTACTGCGATAGTCCCGTCCGCGCCCGGCAGCGGGATGATCGGGCAGTCCCGCCACAGCCGCTCGAGGGAGTAGAAGTTGCGCTCCTCGTCGTGCTGGACGTGGACCACGATCTCCAGGTAGTCGAGCAGCACCCAGCGGCCCTCACGGGCGCCTTCGCGGCGTACCGGCTTGGCGTCGAAGTCGACCCGGAGCTTCTCCTCGATCGCGTCGACGATCGCGCGGACCTGGCGGTCGTTGGAGGCGGAGGCGACCAGGAACGCGTCAGTGATGGCGAGCTGCTCGGAGACGTCGAACGCGAGAACGTTCTCGGCCTTCTTGTCGTGGGCCGCCTCGGCGGCCGCGGTGAGCAGCTCGATGGCGCGTTCGGTGGCAGGCATAGTTCCCTAACTAATGGTTGGTGTAGAGGTCGCGCTTGGCGATGTACTGGACGATCCCGTCGGGCACCAGGTACCAGGTCGGGTTGCCCTTCGCGACGCGTTGCCGGCACTCGGTCGACGAGATCGCCAGTGCCGGTACTTCGAGCAGCGTGATCCGCTCCATCGGGAGCTTGTCCAAAGGCAGCTCCTGCGACGAGTACCCGGGCCGGGTACAGCCGACGAACTGGGCCAGCTTGAACATCTCGTCGACGTCGCGCCAGGTCAGGATCTGGGCCAGCGCGTCGGCGCCGGTGATGAAGAACAGCTCCGCATCGGGATAGAGCCGGGCCAGGTCGCGCAGGGTGTCGATCGTGTACGTCGGCCCGGGCCGGTCGATGTCGACCCGGCTGACCGAGAACCGCGGGTTGGAGGCGGTCGCGATGACCGTCATCAGGTACCGGTCCTCGGGTGGCGACACCGCGCGGTCCAGCTTCTGCCAGGGTTGCCCGGTCGGTACGAAGATCACCTCGTCGAGGTCGAAGTACGCCTGTACTTCGCTCGCCGCCACCAAGTGTCCGTGGTGGATCGGGTCGAACGTACCGCCCATCACGCCTAGCCGGCGGCCAGGACGCACCCTCTCCGAATCCACGTCAGCTCACCAGGCCGCTCAGCTGTGCGGCCGGCCCTTGCCCATGATGACGGTGACGAGCAGCATCACGACCAGGACGAACAGGGCGAACCCGCCGTACCAGTACGGCGAGATGTGCGAAGCCTCGGAGGCTTCTTCAGCGGCCGCGGACAGCGGCAGGAGGAGGGCATGCATGAGGCGAAGCCTATCTCTTGCCCACCTGTGCGAGCGCGACCGGTGGGCCCGAAGCCCTGCCGGTCGCGCGGGAGGTGGGTCAGCTGTGCCGGATGTAGCGGGTCAGCAGCCGGCGCCAGGCGGACGGACCGGTGAAGTCGCGCTGGTGGATCGCGGCGACACGGCGCATCTCGTCGATGTGGGCACGGGCAACTTCGGGGGTGATCATGTTTCCTTCACAAGGTAGTACCAACGGGCTTCTGTAGTTGAAATTGTACGTCGAAAACTGCTAAGACTCAAACGAATTGAAGGCAGATCAGTCGATCTTCCTACGAATCTGCGGTAAACGGAGGATGGCATGGACGCGATCGATCGGCAGCTGGTCGAGGCGCTGCGCGCCAACGGGCGATCGAGCTGGGCCGAACTGGGCCGTGTGGTCGGCCTCTCGGGGCCGAGTGTCCAGGAGCGGGTGAAGCGGCTCGAGGAGCGCGGTGTGCTGCTCGGGTACCGCGCGGTGGTGGCACCGGATCGGGTCGGACTCGGGACCAGCGCCCTGGTGGGGCTGTTCCAGCGGGACGACGTCGAGACCGATGAGATCGTCGCGGGGGTTCGCGAGATCGCCGCGGTGGAGGACTGCTGGTTTGTCGCCGGCGATCAGGAGCTGGTGGTGAAGGTGCGGGTGGCCGACGTGACTCAGCTCGAGGCGGTAGTGGGCAGCCTGCGCCGGGTCAACGGGGTGGTGCGCACTAGGACGACCGTGGTGCTCTCAACTCGCTGGGAGGCCCGTCCAGCGCCTCTACCGGAGGCATAGCCGGTACTACGGGCCGCCGGCCGGCCAAGTAAGTGGTTGCCGCGGCGGCCAACGCCAGAGCAGCCGCCAGCGGGTAGAGCAGCTGGGGGTGGTGCTGGTAGGTGGTACCGCCCAGCGCAGGAGCCAGTGTCATGCCGGAGATCGAGGCTGCGGCGTACAGGCTGGAGAAGCGGCCGGTCATGCCATCCGGGGCCGCGTCGACCGCCTGGGCGGTGGCAGTGGGCTTGTAGAGCATCTCCCCTGCGGTGATGAGCGCTACCGCCAACCCAGCGCCCAGTAGGAAGGGCCAGACGCCCAGGGCCGCTAGGCCGGCGGCAACCAGAGCAAAGCCGACAGCGATGACACGAGACGCATGGTGGTTACGGAGTCGGATGGCCAACGGCGCCTCCAGCAGCACGATCACGACCGAGCTCAGGCCGAGCAGTACTCCGTACGCGACCGCAGGTGAGCCCGCATCGTGCAGTACCAGCGGCAGAGTCGAGTAGAGCTGCCGGTAGACGGTGTCGATGACCACGATCGACCCGAGCAGCACCAGGACCGACTTATCAGCGCGTAGGGCACGCCAGACGCCAGATACGCGCGCAGTGGCCGCCACCCGGGTCGCGCTGGGGACGTACCGCCAGATGACTGCAGCGAGGACGACGCTGGAGAGCGCATCCAGCACGAAGACCAGCTTGAAGTCGTAAGCGGCCAGCAGCCCGCCGAGTGGTGGGCCGATCGCGAAGCCGGCGTTGCTGGCGGAGCGCGACAGGGCGATCCCCTCGCGCCGACGCTCGGCGGGGAGCGCCAGCGCAACGAGGGCGCTCAGGTTGGGACGACTCGCACCGCCGCAGAGACCAGCGACAGCCGCTAGCACCGCTAGCCCACCAAGAGGCACGACAGGCATCGCGAGGCAGGCGAGAGCCCAGGTGAGCTGACTGGCGACGGCCGCGCCGCGCAACCCGAAACGGTCGCCGAACCAGCCACCGGACAGGTTCCCGAGCAACAGCCCCACCCCGTACGCCGCTGCCGCAAAGCCGGCGTCCTGCGGCGACATCCCGCGGTCCTCGACCAGGTACAGCGTGAAGTAGATCCACGCGAGCGACCCCGCCGAGCTGACGAGTTGCCCGAGCATCACCGCTTTGAGCCACCCCGGGAGGTCTGCCACGCGTCGCCAGTACATCGTGCCTCCCGGAGTACAGTCAGTTCCTAAAGGGAACTTACAAGGGCGGATAGCGTAAGAGCAAGCGGAGGAGGCTGTCGTGCGGCGTAGTAGCTACTCCCCCGAGCCCGACTGTGCGATCGCCCAGTCGCTCGGGGTGGTCGGTGACGGGTGGGAGTTGCTGATCGTCCGGGACCTGGCCCGCGGGCTGGACCGGTTCGAACTGCTGGCCGAGTCGCTGCGGATCTCACGCAAGGTGCTGACGGAGCGGCTCAACAGCCTGCTCGACAGCGGCGTCGTCGAGCGTGTGGCGTACCAGGAGCGACCAACGCGGTACGCCTACAAGCTGACCCCTCGCGGACGCGCCCTGCTCCCCGTACTGGTCGCCCTCCAGGACTGGGGCGATCGCTGGCTCCTCGGCGACGGCGAACTCACCGGCACCAACGCACCCGACGAAGCCCCGGCCCACCGCATCCACGAGCTGGTCGGCCGCCGCATCCCCGCCGACCTCCTGCTGCCGTCCGGCGAACAGCCCAGGGACGTGGTCGACGAGACCGCTCAAGCGACCGTGCTCTTCGGCTATCCGGCGACTGGCAGACCGAGCAAGTTGCCGGAGGGCTGGGGCGACATCGCAGGCACGGCAGGATGCACGCTGGAGAACAAGCTCTTCGCCGAGCGCGCCACGGACTTCACTGCTGCCGGGATCGCCGTCCACGGCGTGAGCACCCAGCGCTCCGACGAGCAACAGACCTTCGCCGAACTGGAGAACATCCCCCACGTGCTGCTGTCCGACACCGAACTCACCCTGACCGCCGCCCTCCGCCTGCCCACCTTCCGGGCCGGCGGTTACGAACGCCTCAAGCGCCTGATGCTGATCGTCGCACCGACCCGGGAGATCAAGGCTGTCCAGTACCCGATCACCGACATCCCGGCGGCGATCGACTGGGCCTACTCAACGGCTGGGCAGCTGTGACGGCGGTCGAGATCTGGTGGGGCCGTACTGCGGACGCGCGGCCCGGGCTGGTCGGCGAGCTGAACGCAGTCGAGCGCGAGCGCATGGCCGCCTACGCGCGTGACGAGGACAAGAGCCGCTTCCTGGTCGGCGCCACCATCGTGCGGCGGGTGCTGGCGGGCAAGTTGGAGGTCTCCCCCGCGGATGTCGTGCTTGACCGGACCTGCCGCGATTGCGGTCGCCAGCATGGCAAGGTCGTTGCCGAGGGCATGGAGGTGTCTGTGTCGCACTCGGGTGACCGGATCGTCGTCGCGTTCCATCCGTCGGCGGCGGTGGGGGTGGATGTCGAGCTGATCAATCCGGCGATCGACACCGCGTCGCTCGCTACGGTGAGCCTTTCCGATCTGGAGGCGGAGGAGCTGGCGGCTTTCCCGGAAGATGCTCGCGCTCGGGCGTTCACGCAGTACTGGACTCGCAAGGAAGCCGTTGTGAAGGCGACCGGGGACGGGATCGCCGCGGACCTGCGCAAGGTGATCGTCAGCGCGCCGGATCAACCGGCCGCGTTGCGGGAGTGGGCCGGGTACGACGGACCGATGCAGCTGGTCGATTTACCAGCCGGTGTCGAGTACGCCGCAGCGCTGGCGACGCTGTCGGAAGAGAGCTTTGAGGTCCGTTCCTTCGACGCCGCCCCACTGCTCAGGTCCTGATCTGGCCCTCGCCGATCACCACGTACTTCGTGGACGTCATCTCCGGCAGTCCCATCGGCCCGCGCGCGTGCAGCTTCTGCGTCGAGATCCCGATCTCCGCGCCGAACCCGTACTCGCCGCCGTCGGTGAATCGCGTGCTCGCGTTGACCACGACCGCCGCCGAGTCGACCGCCTGCACGAACCGCCGCGCCGCCGCCTGCGACCGGGTGATGATCGCGTCGGTGTGCGCCGAGCTGTACTTGCGGATGTGCTGGACCGCCGCCTCCAGGTCAGGCACGACAGCCGCCGAAAGATCCAGTGAGCTGTACTCCGTGCCGTAGTCCTCATCGGTCGCCGCGACAATATCCTTGCCAGCAGCAACAATTGCCGGATCACCGTGCACCGTCACGCCGGCCTCGGCCAGCGCAGGCAATGCCTTCGCGAGGAACTCGTCCGCGACGTCCGCATGCACGAGCAGGGATTCGGCCGCGTTGCAGACGCTCGGGCGCTGGGTCTTGGAGTTGAGCAGGATCGTGAGGGCGAGCTCGAGGTCCGCCTCGGCATCGACGTACACGTGACAGTTGCCGACGCCCGTCTCGATCACCGGCACGGTCGACTCCGAGACGACGGTCTGGATCAGCCCGGCGCCACCACGCGGAATCAGTACGTCGACCAGCCCGCGCGCCTGCATGAGTTCCTTCACGGCCGCGCGGTCACCGGGCACGCCCTGGATCACGTCAGCCGGCAATCCGGCTTCGACCACGGCGGAGCGCAGTACCGCGATGATCGCTTCATTCGATGAGGCCGCCGACGAGGAGCCGCGCAGCAACACCGCGTTGCCGGACTTCAGGCAGATGCCGGCGGCGTCGGCCGTGACGTTGGGCCGGGCCTCGTAGATGATCCCGACAACACCGAACGGCACCCGTACCTGACGAAGCTCAAGCCCGTTGGGCAGCGTGTACCCGCGGACAACCTCACCGACCGGGTCGACCAGGCCAGCAAGCTGCTCGAGCCCCGCCGCCATCGCGTCCACCCGCTGCGGGTCCAGCGCAAGACGGTCAACGGTCGATTCCGGCGTACCGGCCTCCCGCGCGGCCGCCACATCCTTCGCATTGGCCGCCACGATCCCGTCAGTCCCCGCCCGCAACGCCGCCGCCATAGCCCTCAGCGCAGCATCTTTGGTAGCCCGCGACGCCGCAGCCAGCGCATAAGAAGCCTCACGCGCGTTCCGGCACAACTCAATGATCTCGCTCACCGTCCCATCGTAGGACGCTCCCCCACCGCCCCGCGCAGTCATCTCAGCCTCCGCATTCATTTACAGCAGGACGAGGTCGTCGCGGTGGACGACCTCTCGTTCGTACGTCGGGCCTAGCTCGCGGGCCAGGTCTCGGGTTGAGCGGCCTAGTAGACCTGGGAGTTCGGTGGCGTCGTAGTTGACCAGGCCTCGGGCTATGACGACGCCTGCGGGTGAGAGTAGGTCTACTGGGTCGCCGGCGGAGAAATTGCCTTCTACTGCGGTGATGCCGGCCGGGAGCAAGGAGCTGCGGCGTTCGGTTACTGCTCGGACTGCGCCTTCGTCGAGTACCAGTTGGCCTAGGCCTGAGGTGGCGTGGGCTAGCCAGAGCAAGCGGGTTTTGCGGCGGCGGCCGGTGGGGTGGAAGAGAGTGCCTACGGGGTCGCCCCGGAGGGCTTCGCCGACTCGGGCGGCGGAGGTGAGGACGACCGGAATCCCTGCCTCGGTGGCGATTGCGGCTGCTTCGACCTTGGTCTGCATGCCGCCGGTACCGACGCCGGAGCTGCCGGTCCGGCCGATCTGGAGTGGCAACAGGTCGCCGGGACCGCGGACATCGGTGAGCATCGTCGTACCGGGTTTGCGCGGGTCGCCGTCGTACAGGCCGTCGACGTCGGAGAGCAGGACGAGCAGGTCGGTGTGGACGAGGTGGCTGGTCAGCGCGGCCAGCCGGTCGTTGTCGCCGAAGCGGATCTCGGTGGTCGCGACGGTGTCGTTCTCGTTGACGATCGGGACGACGCCGAGCTCCAACAGCCGCGCGAACGTGCGATAGGCGTTGCGGTAATGACTTCGACGGGTCACATCGTCGACGGTCAGCAGCACCTGGCCGACGCGGAGTCCGTGGGCAGCGAAGGCGTCGCTGTACCGCGCCATCAGCAGGCCTTGGCCGACCGATGCGGCCGCCTGCTGGGTGGCGAGGTCCTTTGGACGCGAGCGCAAGCCCATCGGCGCAAGGCCGGCCGCGATCGCGCCGGACGAGACGAGCACGACCTCGGTACCTTCGACCCGGCGCGCGGCGATCGCATCCACCAGCAGGCGCAGGCGTTCGAGGTCGATCCGGCCGCGCTGGGTGAGCGACGACGAACCGACCTTCACGACGATCCGCCCAGCCTTGACGACCTCAACCCGTTGCTTCATCAGTTTTCCTGACTCAGTGGGAGCAATCAGTGGACCGGCGTCGTCGACGGCCTCCGAGTACTAGTTGTTGCTCTCGGCATCTATGTCGATGGTCTCACCCAGTGCGTAAAGGCGCTCGGCCTCCAGCTCCTCCGCGGCGGCCCGCTCGCGCTCTTGTTTGCGCGCCAGCTTCTCGGCAGCCTTCTGGGCCGCCTTCGCCTCCGCCGGGGTCAGGTCGACCTCGTCCTCGACCCAGCCCTTGCCGTACTCCGACAGGTCCTTCGGGCGCTCGATCTCGCCCTCCCGCAAGGAGTGGTACTGGTAATCCTTGTCCTTGCGGCGCTGCGCGGCCGGACGGTCCTCGTCCAGTCGCTGGTCCTCACCGCGTCGCGACAGCAACTCCGCGCCGGCCTGTACTTCGGGAGCGAAGTCGAAGACGACCGAGTTCGGGGCGTCGCCGATGGTCACCTCGTCGCCGGCCACCGCGCCCAGTTCGAGCAGTTGCCGCTCGACGCCGAGCCGGTTCAGCCGGTCGGCCAGGTATCCCGTCGCCTCGGCGTTGGTGAAGTCGGTCTGCCGGATCCAGCGCTCGGGCTTCTCGCCCTGGATCAGCCAGCCGCCGTCCGGGGTCTTCTTGACCTTGAACTCCGGTCCGCCGGTCGCGCGCGGCCGCAGGATGATCCGGGTGTTGTCCGGCTTCTCCTCCTCGGCGCGACGCTTGGCGACGATCTCGGCCATCGCGAACTTCAGCCCGTCCAGGCCTTCGTGGCTCGCGGTCGAGATCGAGAACACCTTGTAGCCGCGCCCCTCGAGCTCGGCCGTCACCATCTCGGCGATCTCCTTGGCGTCCGGGACATCGACCTTGTTCAGGGCGATCAGCCGCGGCCGGCCCTCCAGCCCGCCATGGGCCTTCAGCTCCGCCTCGATCGTGTCGAGGTCGCTCAGCGGGTCCCGACCGGGCTCGTACGTCGCGCAGTCGATCACGTGCACCAGCGCGGCACAGCGCTCGACGTGGCGCAGGAAGTCGTGGCCGAGACCGCGTCCCTCGCTCGCACCCTCGATCAGGCCCGGCACATCGGCCACGGTGAAGACGTGCTCACCGGCGACGACGACGCCCAGGTTGGGGATCAGGGTGGTGAAGGGGTAGTCCGCGATCTTCGGACGGGCCCGGCTGATCGAGGCGATCAGCGACGACTTGCCCGCGCTCGGGAAGCCGACCAGGCCGATGTCCGCGACGACCTTGAGCTCGAGCACGATCGTGCGCTCTTCGCCGTCCTCGCCGAGCAGGGCGAAGCCGGGAGCCTTGCGGCTGGAGCTGGCCAGGGCCGCGTTCCCCAGGCCGCCCTTGCCGCCGGCGGCCGCGACGTACTCCGAACCGTGGCCGACCAGGTCGGCCAGCACCTCGCCCTCGGGCGTGCTGATGACCGTACCGTCCGGCACCGGCAGGATGATGTCCGCGCCCCGGCTGCCTGCCTGGTGATCGCCCTTGCCCTGCATACCGTTCGTCGCCGAACGATGGGAAGAGCGGTGGTAATCGACCAGCGTGGTCTGGTCGAGGTCGACGCGCAGGATGATGCTGCCGCCGTCACCGCCGTTGCCGCCGTCCGGACCGCCGAGGGGCTTGAACTTCTCGCTGTGCACCGAGGCGCAGCCGTTTCCGCCGTTGCCACCGGCGACGTGCACCGTGACCCGGTCGACAAAGCTGGGGATCGCCATCGGGGTACTCAACTTCCTGCTGGGAAAAGAAACTCTCTGTACATAGCCGAAGGGCGGGCCGCGCTATTCCGCGGACCCGCCCTTCGAAAAGGCTGTGTTACTCGAACCGGGTGGCGGTACTACTCCGCCGGGGCCGGGACGATGTTGACGACGCGGCGTCCGCGACGGACTCCGAACTCGACCTTGCCCTCGGCGAGCGCGAACAGGGTGTCGTCGCCGCCACGGCCGACCAGGGTGCCCGGGTGGAAGTGGGTGCCCCGCTGGCGAACGATGATCTCGCCGGCGTTGACCAGCTGGCCGCCGAAGCGCTTCACGCCGAGCCGCTGCGCGTTGGAGTCGCGACCGTTACGGGTCGACGCTGCTCCCTTTTTGTGTGCCATGTTTTATTCAGCTCACTTCTTCTTGGCGTCGATCGCGGTGACCTTGACCTGGGTGTAGTGCTGACGGTGCCCCTGGCGCTTGCGGTAACCGGTCTTGTTCTTGTACTTGAGGATGTGGATCTTCGGGCCCTTGGTACGGCCCAGAACCTCAGCCGAGACGGCCACCTTGGACAAAGCGGCGGCATCGGTCGTCACGGTGTCGCCATCGACGACGAGGACTGCGGTCAGCGAAACCGTGTCGCCGACCTGGTCCGTCAGGCTGTCGATCTCGATGACATCGCCGACGGCGACCTTCTGCTGGGTGCCGCCACTGCGCACGATCGCGTACACCGTGGATCTCACTCTCTATTGTTCGGAAGTCTTAGAACTGCGGGGCCTGCATGTGTACTGCCTACCGCGGCCCACACAAAGGAGGCACGCATGACGCGCGCCGAATGACAAGAATACGGCGCGCGCCACGAGCGGGTCAAACTGGGGTGGACGCCAGCTCCGGAGTGCTCACTCCGGTGTCGGATCCGTTGTTACCTGAATCACTGTCACCGCTGTCCGCGGCCTTGCTGCGGCTCCGGCTGCTGCGCCGGCGCCTGGTACTGCCGTTCCGCCCGGAACCGTTCTGCTGAGCCTTGTCAGCGTCTTCGGTCTGCGACGGCTCGTCGTGGCCCTGCTCGGGCTGCGAGTGGTCGTCGTGGGCAGGCGTCTCGTGGTGTGCAGCGGTCTGCTCGCCATTGGCGGCGGCCGAGGCTGCCGCGATCTGGGCCAGGTGCTGGGCCGCGTCGCCGTTGCCGTTGCTGTGGTGCTCAGCCTCAGGCTGCTCGTCGTCGCGACGGCCCTTGCCACGGTTGCGGCTGCGGGTCGTCGTCTTCTTGGCGGCTTCGCCCTCGGGCTTCTGGTCGTGCGAGTGCTGCTGCTGTTGCTGGCCGCGGCCACGCCCGTCGTTGTCGCGACGGCGGGACTCCTTCGGCTCGTCGTGCAGGATCAGCCCGCGGCCACCGCAGTGGTCGCAGTTCTCGCTGAACGCCTCCAGCAGGCCCGTCCCGATCCGCTTCCGCGTCATCTGGACCAACCCGAGCGACGTCACCTCGGCCACCTGGTGCTTGGTCCGGTCACGGCCCAGGCACTCGACCAGCCGGCGCAGTACCAGGTCGCGGTTGAGCTCCAGCACCATGTCGATGAAGTCGATCACGATGATGCCGCCGATGTCGCGCAGCCGGAGCTGGCGGACGATCTCCTCGGCCGCTTCCAGGTTGTTCTTGGTGACCGTCTCCTCGAGGTTGCCCCCGGAGCCGGTGAACTTGCCGGTGTTGACGTCGACGACCGTCATCGCCTCGGTCCGGTCGATGATCAGCGAGCCACCCGAGGGCAGCCAGACCTTGCGGTCCAGCGCCTTCTTGATCTGCTCGTCGATCCGGTAGTTCGAGAACACGTCGCCGGACGTGTTGTAGTCCCACTTCTCCACCCGGTCGGCCAGGTGCGGAGCGACGTACGAGACGTACTCCTTGACCTGGTCGTAGGCGTCGTCACCGGAGATGACGAGCTTGGAGAAGTCCTCGGTGAACAGGTCGCGGACGACCCGGATGAGCAGGTCGGGCTCGCCGTGCAGCAGGGCCGGCGCCTGGCCACCCTTCGACTTCTTGTCGATCTCGGTCCAGTACGACTGCAGCCGGCTGACGTCCGAGGTCAGCTCCTCCTCGGTCGCGCCCTCGGCGGCGGTACGCACGATCACGCCCGCCTCGTCCGGGACGATGTCCTTGAGGATGCCCTTGAGCCGGTTCCGCTCGGTGTCGGGCAGCTTGCGGCTGATCCCGCCGTTGCCGCCGCGCGGTACGTACACGACGTACCGGCCGGGCAGGCTGATCTGGTTGGTGAGCCGGGCGCCCTTGTGGCCGATCGGGTCCTTGGTCACCTGGACCAGGACCGCCTGACCGGACTTGAGCACCTGCTCGATCTTGCGCGGGCCGTTGGCGCCACCGAGGGTCGCCCAGTCCACCTCACCGGCGTACAGGACCGCGTTGCGGCCCTTGCCGATGTCGATGAACGCGGCCTCCATGCTGGGCAGCACGTTCTGCACGCGGCCGAGGTACACGTTGCCGATCAGCGAGCTCTGCTCGGCCGTCGTCACGTAGTGCTCGACCAGGACGTTGTCCTCGGAGACCGCGATCTGGGTCAGGTCCTCGCGGGACCGGATCACCATCGTCCGCTCGACCGACTCGCGCCGGGCCAGGAACTCGGCCTCGGTGACGATCGGCGCGCGGCGGCGACCGGCGGCACGGCCCTCACGGCGGCGCTGCTTCTTCGCCTCCAGGCGGGTCGAGCCCTCGACCGCGGTGATCTCGTTGTTGACGGTCTTGCTGCGCGGCTCGCGAACGCGGACGACGGTCTCGTCCGGGTCGTCGGCGGCGGTGCCGGTCTCCTCGCCCTTGCGGCGACGACGGCGACGGCGGCGGCGTGACGAAGTGCCGGAGCCGTCCTGGTCGTCGTCGGACTCGGCGGCGGCCTGGTCAGCGTCCTCGGCGTCGTCGTCCTGCTGGTCCTCGTCCGACTCGTCCTGCTCGTCGGCGTTGTCCTCGGAGTCCGAATCGCCGGCCTTGCGGCGGCGACGGCCACCACGGCGACGGCGACGGCGGGTGGTGCTGGGCTGGTCGTCGTCGTTCTCGTCGGCCTCGGCGTCGTGACCCTCGTCGGTCTCGTCGTCGGCCTCGGTCTCGCGGGCCTGCTCGAGTACGGGCTCGGCGCGGTCGGCAGCGACCTCTTCGGCGTCGCGGCTGCGACGGCTCCGGCGACGGCGGGTGCTGCCCGTCCCCGTGCTCGTGCTCCCCTGCTCGTCAGCCACCTCGGCGGCCTCTACCTCAACCTGAGGCGCCTCGGCCTCGGTGGTCGCGGCTGCTTCGGCCGCACGCTCGGCGGCGGTCGAACGACGGCGGGTACGGCGGCCGGTGGCGGGCGCGGCCTCGGGGGCTGCTTCCGGCGTGGCTGCTTCCGGGGTGGCCTCGACTGCGCTGGTGGCCGCGGCCTGCGCGGGGACCTCGGTCGGAGCCTGGAACAGTACGGCGGCAGCCGCGGGCGCACGGCGGCGCGAACGGCGGGCCGGAGCCTCGGCGGCGGCCAGGAGTGCGGCTTCCTTCGCGGCGAGCTCGGCGGCTGCTGCTTCGGCGGCGGCCAGCTCTTCCTCGGTCAGCTGCTCCTCGGGGAGCTCTGCGGCGGCTACGGGGCCGTCGGTGAGCGGGGTGTCCTCGGAGAGGAGGTCGGGCTGGGGGGCCGCGGCCTTCTTGCTGGTGCGCTTGCGGGTGGTGGTCTTCTTCGCGGCACGCGCCGGAGCAGCCTGCTCAGCAGCGGCGGCCGGGGCCACCTCGGTGGAGGCTTCGTCGGCGGCGTCGGTGTCCAGGAGGCTGTCCTGGGCGGTGGCGGCGGCCTTCTTGGCGGGGCGCTTGGCGGCGGTCTTCTTGACCGTGCGCTTGGCGGCGGCCTTCTTGACCGGCGCGGGGGCCGGGTCGGCGGTCGCACCGTCGTCCTGGGTGCTGACCGCGGCGGCCTCGGCGGGCACGGCGGCGGCCTTCTTGGCCGTGCGCTTGCGCGTCGTGGTCGCCTTCTTGGCGGCCGGTTGTCTGGCAGCGCGCTTGGCTGCGGGGGCGGTGGCGGCCACGTCGGCTGCCTCGGTGTCGTTCGGCTCGTTGTCGAGCATGCGGTGCGGGTCTCCTCAGGCCATCCGGCGCACCTTGCGGCCCCTGTCACAGGTCCGGCGCTGCCAGCTGGCGGTCACGGTTCGCCACTCCCGGGGTGCAAATCCGGTGCGGCGGAAGCCTTCTGGATCCGCTCCGTGCAGTGCCGTCAGGGCACAGCTGGAGCGGCGGCGTCGCCCTCCGCTACATGCGTCTGGTGGTCGACCGCCTGGCCGGTCGCGGTCGCCTGGGTGGCGTCGCGGTCACGAGCGAGCGGATCGTCCACAGTGCCGGTGGCCGCGATAAGCGGGCCCTGGGCGAGCCTGGTCAGAAGAGCCGGGCCCGTCACCGGAAGCGTCGCTACCTCTAGCACGCCGGCGAGAACGTCGTCGGGTCTCACGGCCGGGGTTCCGAGCCGTAACACCACTTGCAGTATCGCACACGTCTCAACCGTCGCCGGGTCACTACCGACGGTGAGTCGGAGGACGGCTTCCCGGCAGTCAAACGAGCGAAGCCCCCGTTTGGTCATGCGCTCGACCAGAATTTCCTCCCGGGCGAGGAACGCGGCGACAGCCGGCTCGGCCTCGGCCGGATCCACGCCTGGCAGCGCGATCAGCCACTCACTCGCCTCCAGCTGGTCGGCCAGCGAGCCCGGTCCGGCGACGACCACCTCGAGCACGTCCAGCCCGGGCGGGAGCGCCTCGTCGAGGTCGGCCCGGACCTGCTCGGGGTCCCGCTCGTGTGTGAGCGAGATCTCCAAGTACTCCGCCTCCGAGGCGGCTCCGGTCGGCGCGGCACCGGCGTACGAGATCTTCGGGTGCGGGCTGAAGCCGTGCGAGAACGCCACCGGGAGCCCGGCGCGCCGGACCGCCCGCTCGAACGCACGCTGGAAGTCGCGGTGCGAGGTGAATCGCAGCCGCCCGCGCTTGGCGAAGCGGATCCGCAACTTCTGGACCGCGGGAAGCTGCTGGGACGGCGGAGCCTGTACTGGTGCCACGAGCGCCATTCTCGCAGCTTCGCCACCGTCACCTCGCCAGGACGCCGGCCGGACCGGTCGTCAGGAAGCCTGCTCCGCCTGCAGGACGGTGTCGATGACACCGGGGAAAAGGGCTTGTAGGTCGTCGTAGCGCAAGGTGGTCCAGCGGCGGTTGCCGTCCTCGCGCTGGTGGATCACACCGGCTTCCCGGAGGACCCGGAAGTGATGGGTGAGGGTGGACGGCGCGACCGACACGGGGAAGGTGCCGCAGGCGCGCTCGAGGTCGCTTCTGAGCGTGCGCACGATGGTCAGCCGGGTTGGGTCGGCCAGCGCGTGCAGGACGGCATACAGGTTCAGGTCGGCCGCCTCGGGGTGGACCAGGGCCGGCCTGCGAGCGTGCGCCATCCAGATTCCTTTCGACGATCGTCGAAACTGAGTGTAGCTTTGGTTTCGATGTACGACGAACGTCGAAAGGAATCCGATGATGCGCGCCCTGCTCTTCGATCAGCCCGCCGCCGACACCAGCACGACCCGAGTGGGCGAGGTTGCCACTCCGGAGCCGGGGCCTGGCGAGGTGGCGATCGACGTCCGGGCGGCTGGGGTGAACTTCATCGACGTGATGGCCCGGCGTGGGGATCCGGGCTATGCGACCGGCTGGCCGTTCGTACCGGGGCTGGAGGTTGCTGGGACGGTGCGGGCGCTCGGTACCGGAGTGAGTGGGCCTGCGGTGGGTACGCCGGTGGCGGCGTTCACTGCGACGGGTGGGCTGGCTGAGGTGGCCGTAGTACGGGGTGAGCTTGTGGTGGAAATCCCTGCTGGGCTGTCGTTTGAGCAGGCTGCAGTGGCTCCGGGCACGCTCACTACGGCAGCGCTACTGCTTGGACCGACTGGGCGGTTGCGCGAGGGCGACAGTGTGCTCGTTCACTCGGCTGCTGGTGGTGTGGGGCAGGCACTGGCTTCGCTTGCTCGGCTGTACGGCGCTGGCTTGTTGCTGGGGACTGTGGGTGGCGCGGGGAGAGCTGCTGCGGCCGAGAAGGCGGGCTACGACGCTGTCGTCGTGCGTGGTGACGGAATCGTCGACAGGGTTAGGGAATTGACGGGTGGGCGAGGTGTCGACCTGATCCTCGATCCGCAGGGGACCGACTGGATCGACACGGATCTGGAGCTCGTCGCTGCCGGCGGGCGGATCGTACTGTTCGGCAACGCGGGCGGGACTCCCCTGGCGTCGCTGCCTGCCGCCGGGAAGCTGTTCGGTGGGAATGCGGCTATCGGTGGCTTCAGCATCAGGGGGTACGCGGCGAAGGCGCCGTGGATGGTGGCTGAGGCGCTGACCGAAGTACTGCAGAGGCTCAGTCGTGGTGAGTTGAGGGTCGAGCCGACTGTCGTCGACGGACTCGAGCATGCGGCGGAAGCCCAGCAGGCCTTGGCGGAAGGGCGTGGCGAGGGAAAGTACGTCGTACGGCTAGGCGCTGACCTGTCATAGACCGCTGCACTGGCCGGAGCGGGGGCCGGAGACGTGGTTGGGAGCTTGCAGGTTGCGCGGTTTGGCGGCGTTGGCGGAGCAGGTCAGCGGTCCGTCGATGGTGTTGCCGGCCAGCACTACACGCTCTTCCGTACTTGCCCTGGTCACGGTGACCGGACCGCTGACGGTGGTGCCCACCAGCACTGCGCTCCGGGTCGTGCCATCGAGGGTGACCGGACCGCTGACCGTAGTACGGAGTAGGTGAAGGTCTGCGGCATCGATGGCGCGGACCGGGCCGGACACAATGCTGTCGGTGGCCACCAGTGAGGCGCCTTCGCGGATCTCCACCGGGCCGTTGACGGTCGCGTTCGTCAAGCAGGTCACGCCGGAAGTCACTGTGAGCGGACCGTTGTAGGTGCCGGTGATGGTGGTGACGCAGGTCGGTGCCGGGCGCAACAAGGTGACAGCGAACCGGCCGGGGGCCGCGATGTTGCCAGGGGCATCGATTGCGCGGTACTCGACCTGGTGGCGGCCGTAGCCCGGTGGAACGTCGTCCCACGGGACCACTCGGGCGACGCCGAGCTTGCCGAAGACGAGGTGGTCGATCTCGGTACCCTCCGCGGTGAACTTGAAGGGCGCGTCGGCGTCGGTGGGCCAGCCGTAGTAGTTGTACCAACCGTCACCGTCGACGCGGAACTCCGGTACGACGTAGCCGGCGCTGTCGTCCGTCGCCGCGAGGCCCATCGTGAAGGCGTCGTTGTAGATGTACTCCGGTCCGCTGGGCTTGGAGATCTTGAGGAGCGGCTTGGACAGGGTGGAGGTGACTGTCGGCTCTGCTCCGTCGACCTGCCAGGTCAGCTCGCTGCTTCCTACCCGGGCCGTCAGCATGTGGCTGCCGGACAGGCCCAGCGGTGCGAGTGGGAAGTCTCGGTCGTTGCCGGGGTTGGGGGTCACAACTCCGTCAACCCGCCACTCGACCGCAGGTTGCTCAGTGTCGTTCTGGGTGGTCTCCACGTAAACCACTTCATCCGCATTCACCGGGTGCTCGGTGGAGGTCGAGGTGGTGAAGGTCGGCTGGGCCTGGGTGGGGATTGAAGGTCGGGGCTGGGCTTGGTCTCCGGTGAAAGTCCAGGTGCGGGTTGCGGTGAGGGCGTCCGAATCTCTGATCGCGGGGTTCCGGACGAAGTCGGTGGGGTCGACGATTTTGGCGGTCAGGGTGTGGGGGCCCGGGGTGAGAGACAGCGAACTCAGATCCACGAAGCGTTGGTTGCCGGTGGGGAGCGGGGTGTCGTCGAGGAGCCAGCTGACGGTTAGTTCGTGGGTGGCGGGGTGGAGGGTCTGGAGCCAGACGAGCTGGGTGGGCGTTACCGGGCCGGCCGGGGTGCTGGACTGGATGAGGGTTGCCCGGGCGGAGATTCGCTGGGTCATCCGTTCGCGGGCGACCTGGTCGAAGTAATAGCCGAGGACCTTCATCATGGAGTGCTTGCTCGGCCGCCAGATACCGCTGCCGGCGTACATGCCCGACTCGTAGCGGCCGATCAGACCGCCGGACTCGGACGGCTCGCCCAGCCAGCGGAACCACTTCCGCTCCCTGTTGATCATCTGTTTCTCGGTCAGCAGGGTGTGGTGGATCGAGGTCGGCTCCGGATCCGACCACGGCGCTCCGCGCTCACCGCGGGCGTAGTAGTCGTACTCGTCCTGGAGACCGCCGAGCGAGTGACCGAGCTCGTGGGGCGTGATCAGTGCGGACAGCGCGTTGCCGCCGGACGCGGTCGCGTAGGCGCCGCCGGCGCCGCCGTACGTGTCGCTGTTGCCGATAGCAAGAATCTGCCGGTTGGACGCGGTCGTGCCGGGGACCAGGTTGGCGTACTTCCTCGCGGCGGAGTCGCTGACCGTGAGTAGCCGCTGGACCGAGTCCGGGTCGCAGCCACCCCAGAAGCCCATCTGGAGCGGGGTGTCGACCATGGGCGAGGTCAGGCTGGGGTCGCAGTCGACGCCGCTCTCGGGTGAGGGGATCTCGACGGCGTACACGTTGATGTAGTTGCGGTAGGTCTTGAACGGCTCGATGCTCCAGAGCACATTCAAGTGCTTGTCCACCTGCTCCCGGAACTTCGGCAGCTCACCGGCGGTATACCCGTCCCCCATCACCACCAGGTTGAAGCGCGAGGACGCCGGCCCGGTCACCTGCAACGGCACCACGGTCCCGACCGGCGCCGCAGCCTCGGTCACTGCGAGGGGCACTCCAGCGCTGGCGGCCAGCGGCACTCCCGCGAAGGCTGCCGCGGCGACGCCCAGCAGGGCGGTCAGACGTCCGGCCTTGAATCGAGTCCTCACAACCCGGCCCTCCCCCAAGTTCCGGCGCCCCGGTCCGGCTCGTGGCGAGCCCGCCGTGAGAAGCCTACGGAGATCGCGGCGGCCTTGTCAGCGGTTCCCGCGCGGCGAACTTGCCAGTAGCCAGGAGCGGCCCGGGGCGGCGTACGGCATCATGAGGGCTCGGGGAAACGTGAGGAAAGGACATCGATGACGGAACCGGCACAGTCGCCGCGGTTCGAGCCGGAGCCTGAGCGTCCGGTCGACGACGCCGGTGACGGCGATGGCAAGGGCATCTACTGGGTGCTGAAGAACGTCGTGGTCGGCCCGCCGGTCAAGCGCATCTTCCGCCCGAAGGTGGAGGGCGCCGAGAACATCCCCGACATCGGGCCGGCGATCATCGCGAGCAACCACCTGTCCTACGCGGACTGGATCTTCATGCCGCTGGTACTGCGCCGCCGGGTGACCTTCGTCGCCAAGTCGGACTACTTCACCGGCGCCGGACTCAAGGGCACGTTCCAGCGCGGCTTCTTCAAGGGCACCGGCCAGGTCCCCATCGACCGGTCCGGCGGCTCGGCGTCCGAGGGCGCGATCAAGGCCGGCCTGAAGGTGCTCGAGCGCGGCGATCTGTTCGGCATCTACCCCGAGGGCACCCGCTCGCACGACGGCAAGCTCTACAAGGGCCGGACCGGCGTCGCCCGGCTCGCGCTCGAGGCGAAGGTACCGGTGATCCCGTGTGGCGTGATCGGCACCGACGTGGTCGCGCCGCCCGGCAAGGTGGTCGCCTCGTTCGCCTCCCCGACGGTCAAGTTCGGCGAGCCGCTGGACTTCTCCCGGTACGACGGGATGGAGAGCGACCGCTTGATCCTGCGCGCCGTCACCGACGAGATCATGTACAAGATCATGGAGCTGTCCGGCCAGGAGTACGTCGACATGTACGCCACCAAGGCCAAGCAGCTGGAGGGCCGGGCACCCACCGGCGCACCCAAGAAGGTCCGCAAGTCGGACACCTGAGTCAAGGGGTGAGACAGGGTGGCACTAGGCTGGGAAACCGTGAGCGGACCGATCGCGTACCAGGGTGAGCCAGGAGCCAATTCGGCGATGGCGTGCACCGAGATGTTTCCCGGCCGCGAACAGCTGCCCTGTACCACCTTCGAGGACGCCCTCGAGGCGGTGAACACCGGCCGCGCCGGGCTGGCGATGATCCCGGTCGACAACTCGATCGCCGGCCGGGTGGCCGACATCCACCACCTGCTGCCGGACTCCGGGCTGCACATCATCGGCGAGTTCTTCCTGCCGATCCACTTCCAGCTGCTGGCCACGCCCGGTACGCCGATCGAGTCGATCAAGACGGTCCGCAGCCACGTCCACGCGCTCGGCCAGTGCCGCAAGATCATCCGCGAGCACGGCTGGGCGACCGTCGTCGCCGACGACACCGCCGGGGCCGCACGCGAGGTCTCCGAGCTGAACGACCCGACCGTCGCCGCCCTCTCCCCCGTCGCCGCGGCCGGCCTCTACGGGCTGGACATCCTGGCCGAGGACGTCGAGGACGAGCACCACAACACGACCCGGTTCCTGGTGCTGTCGCGCGAGCCGCAGGTGCCCGCGGTGGGGTCGGCGCCGACGATCACCAGCTTCGTCTACCGGGTCCGCAACGTGCCTGCCGCGCTCTACAAGGCGATGGGCGGTTTCGCGACCAACGGCGTCAACATGACCAAGCTGGAGAGCTACCAGCTCGGCGGCTCGTTCTTCGCTACCCAGTTCTACGCCGATGTCGAGGGCCACCCCGAGGACCCGCACGTCGCCCTCGCCCTGGAGGAGCTCGCCTTCTTCTCGGTCGAGGTCCGGATCCTCGGCGTCTACCCGGCCCACCCCTTCCGCGAGCAGATCGCCGAACCGGCCGCCAACCGCACCCTCCGGCCCCACCACTAAAACCAAGCGCGCTCCCCCGGCCGCACCCCATAGGGTCGCGAGATGGAATTCGTGACAGTGGACGGCCGGGACCGCGAGACCTTCGAGCAGTTCTACAACCTCCGAGACGCGGTACGCCGGGAAGCCGAGTTCCCGTCTGGCCTCGGACTGGAGGAGGCGCGGGTCCTGATGGCCGACCAGCACTCCGACATGCGAGCCGACGGACTCGGGCTGGTCGACGGCGACACGTGGCTCGGGATCGCCTGGTTCGACTGGCCATTGCAGGAGAACACCCATCTCGTCGAGGTCGAGATCGCGGTTGCCGCGCCGTACCGGCGTACAGGCGTGGGCACCAAACTTCTCGACGCGGTCATCGAGCGCGCCAAGCAGGACGACCGCCGACTGCTCGCGGGCATGATCCTGGGCGACGCGGAGACCGGCGAGAGCGCCGGTACTGCGTTCGCCACCAAGCACGGGTTCGTCCGCAAACTCGTCGAGCTGCATCAAGTGCTCGAGTTGCCGCTGTCGGAGGAACGGCTGGCCGAGTTGGACCAGCCGGTCGACGGGTACGAGATCGTCCAGTGGCGGGAGCACACCCCGGACGAATGGGTCGAGCAGTTCGCCGATGCGCTGAGCGCGATGTCGACCGACGTACCGACCGGAGACCTCGATCAGGAACCGGCCCGGTGGACGCCGGAGCGGTTGCGTGAGGCCGAGGCGCGCAGGCTCAAGCAAGGGCGCTTCTGCCACACCACGGTCGCGGTCGACAAGGACGGTCAGCTGGCGGCCTACACGCAGATGGGTGGCGCGACCAGCGACCCCGGGCGCCTCTACCAGTGGGACACGTTCGTCCGGCCCGAGCATCGCGGTCGGCGGCTCGGGCTCGCCGTGAAGGTTCCCAACTTCCGGTCGCTGCAGGCCGGGCTCGACCGCCCGGCCGTCCTGCACACCTGGAACGCGACGACGAACGCTCCGATGATCGCCGTCAACGTGCATCTCGGCTTCCGCCCGGTCGCGCAACGGACCGACTGGGAGCTGGAGATCTAGAGGAACATCCAATACGGGTAGCGCGCGGCGAGGGTGGCGCGGTGGTCTTGCCAGTCGGCTGAACGGCGGGCTGGGTCGAGCGGGTCGGCGTAGCCACCGTGGAGTCGGTAGCCCCAGGTGAAGGCGGCGACCGGCTCGACGACGCGGGTGTGGATCACGTCGGGCACGATCACCAGGAACGTGTCCGCGCGCCAGACACCGTCGGGATCTTCCGGATGCGCGGGGGCGTCGAAGAAGGTCGGCAGGAAGCCGTACGCGGACAGTGGGCTGGCGTCGGCGGTGAAGGCCGGCGCGTCCACCGTGACGGTGCCGGCTCGCGTGACGAGCTGGATCCAGCCCATGATCGCGTTGATGCCCTGACCGTGGTAGCGCAGCGTCGCAGTACAGATCGGGAAGTTGCGGTAGGACTTCGCGTCCAGGCCTGGCACGACCAACCCGTGCCCGGAGGCATAGGGATCGTCGTTGGCCAGTACGCGGATATTGATCAGTCCGCGTTGACCGCGGACCTCGAACGGAACGGACAGCTCTCGTCTCATTCACCCCTCCTGACGCCATTCTCCAACGTACGCAAGGGAAACGGTGAAATTGACTACCGGGGCTCCCGGTCTTGTGCACCGGCGGTGCCGGGAGCACGCTGAAAAAGAGCAGCGTCTTGGGGGGCATCCTGTTCAAGCTCCTTTCCTTGCCCCCGCACGTACTAGGGGGAAGAAATGCCGAGGAAGGCCAACGGGAGAGCGGACAAGAACGAACAGGACACCGGGAACCAGATGCCCGGTGGAATGATGGGGACCGGCGGTAGCAGCGGCGCGGGGATGGGGCGTGACAGTCAGCCGCCCAGCCGGCGGCAGTGTGGCGTGATGGATGTGCACCGGCGGTTGCTGTCCACGTCGGCGGAGTACGTGGCGGCGCGTTCCTACCTGGAGAACGCGACCACGCAGTACGTCGCGAGTCAGCAGCGGTTCAGCGGGACCGCGCACATCCCGGTCGTGGTGCACGTCGTCTGGAACACGGCCGCGCAGAACATCTCGCAGGCCCAGATCGACAGCCAGATCGAGGTGCTGAACCGCGACTTCCGAGCGGCCAACACAGACGTCGGCATCGTCCCGGCGCCGTTCACCGGGCTGGTCGCCGACGCGCGGATCGAGTTCGCGCTGGCGACGACGGACCCGAGCGGCAACCCGACGACGGGCGTCACCCGGACCCAGACGACGCAGACCGGGTTCAGCACGGACGACAAGATCAAGTCGTCGGCGACCGGTGGCATCGATCCCTGGCCGGCCGATCGGTACCTGAACATCTGGGTCGGCCAGCTCGGTGGCGGTCTGCTCGGCTACGCGCAGTTCCCCGGCGGCCCGGCAGAGACCGACGGCGTCGTCATCCTGCAGAGCGGGTTCGGCACCAACGGGACCGCGGCTGCGCCGTTCGATCTCGGTCGCACCACGACGCACGAGATCGGCCACTACCTCAACCTGTTCCACATCTGGGGCGACGACGGCACCGGTTGCAGCGGTAGCGACGAGGTCGCGGACACCCCCAACCAGGGCGGCCCGAACTTCGGCGTACCGACGTTCCCGAAGCTGTCCTGCAGCAACGGGCCGAACGGCGACCTGTTCGTCAACTACATGGACTACACCGACGACCGCGGCATGGTCATGTTCACCACCGACCAGGTGGCCCGGATGGAGGCCTGTCTGGACACCATCCGGAAGGACCTCAACCAGGCTTCGGTCTCCGGTACCGCACAGCCGACTCCCGCCGGGCCGGTTGTGTCGTGGGACGACAACCGGATCGACGCGTTCGTGCTCGGTACCGACCGTGCGACGTACCACAAATGGTGGGACGGAGCCGCGTGGGGACCGTCCGTCAGCGGCTACGAATACCTGGGTGGTGTGTGCGTGAGTGCTCCCGAAGTGGCGTCCTGGGGGCCGAACCGGCTCGACGCTTTCGTGCTCGGAACCGACCACGGGGTCTACCACAAGTGGTGGGACGGGACCACCTGGGGACCGTCGGAGACGGGCTACGAAGCGCTCGGCGGCATCTGCATGAGCCCGCCGCGGGTGGCCTCGTGGGCCGAGAACCGGCTGGACGTCTTCGTGCTCGGGACCGACCGCGCGCTCTACCACAAGTGGTGGGACGGCACGGCCTGGAACGACTTCGAGAACCTCGGCGGCATCTGCATGAGCCCGCCCGAAGTAGTTGCCTGGGGCCCCGATCGGCTCGATGTCTTCGTGCTCGGCACGGACAACGCGATCTACCACAAGTGGTGGGACGGCACGGCGTGGGGCGGCTTCGAGTCGCTCGGCGGCGTCTGCGCCTCTCCCCCGACCGCGGTGGCCTGGGGTCCGAACCGGCTCGACCTGTTCGTCATCGGTACCGACTCCGCGCTCTACCACAAGTGGTACGACGGTACGGCGTGGTCGGCGGACTGGGAGAACCTCGGCGGCATCTGCACGAGCGCGCCGACCGTGGTCTCGTGGGGCGCGAACCGGCTGGACGTCTTCGTGCTCGGTACCGACTCGGCGCTGTACCACCAGTGGTGGGACGGCACGTCGTGGTCCGGGTTCGAGTCGCTCGGCGGCATCTGCACCGACGAGCCGCGTGTGACCTCGTGGGGACCCGATCGACTGGACGTCTTCGTCGTCGGAACGGACGGCGGGATGTACCACAAGTGGTGGGACGGAACGGCCTGGGGACCGTCCATCACCGGGTACGAGGCGCTCGGCGGTGTGATCAGCGACTTCAAGCTGGATCAGCCGGCGCCGGACCTGTTGCCGAACGGCGCCACCACCGAGCAGGCGGTGCTGAACTGAACAGCCAGCAGTTGGTCGGGCGGTGGACGCACTCCTTCGAGGAGGACCACGACGGCGTGACCGTCTACCGCCGCGACGACTTCGCCTTCCCGCCGGCTCGCGGCCGGCGGGGGGTGGAGTTCCACGCCGACGGCAGCTTCACCGACTGGCTGATCGGCCGCGGCGACGCGCCGGAGGGGCATGGCGGCCGCTGGTCGGCGGGCGGCGAGATCAGCCGTAGTACAGGCTCCGCCGGATCGATCGTGGCGGCGGCACCGGATCGGCTGGAGATTCGTTGGAAGGAGTGAGATGACCGGTTCGCCTGTTCGGTACCTGGTGGTGCCGACCGCGGATGCGGCCGACGGCGCCAAGTCGGCGCGGTTCGGCGACAAGACGATCCTGTGGGGACCCGCCGACCAGAAACTCGGCCGGGCCTCCCGGACCGTGCCCGGCCTGGTGCTCGTGACGCAGGTCGGACGGAGCTTCCAGGACGAGTATCCGGACGTCACGCCGCTGCTCGACCACGGTCGCCATCTGGTGATCTCGGCCGCTGACAAACCCCGGAGGCGCTCCAACCACTGCTGGCGGGTCGAGGCGTTGAAGCCCGGTATGACGGTCGTCGACGTGCCGGTCCGGTCGGCCCGGCGCGCCGACCCTGTGGTTGCCGGGCTGGTCGGTGAGCTCGCGCCGGCGTCGTACCAGGCGGATCTGACCTGGCTGGCATCACTGCCGACCAGGCATTCGCTCAGCGCGTCGTTCACCACGGCGGTGGAGTTCGTGGCGGCCCGGATGGTTGCCCTCGGCTACAGCGTCACGCGTACTCCGATCACCGTCGGGGCAGGTCATTCGGAGAACCTGATCGGCGATCGTTTGGGGTCGGGAGCTGGTACTCGCGGGCTGGTGGTGATCACGGCGCACCTCGACTCGATCAATCTTGCGGGTGGGCCTGGTGGGAACGCGCCGGGTGCTGACGACAACGGGAGCGGGGCGGCCGGCGTACTGGAGCTCGGGCGGCTGATCGCGAGTCGCAAGTGGGAACACGATGTCCGGCTGATCCTCTTCGGTGGTGAGGAAGAGGGGTTGTTCGGGAGCAAGCAGTACGTCGCTGCGCTGCCGGCTGGGGAGCGGGCGCGGATTCGCGCGGTGCTCAACATGGACATGATCGCGTCGAAGAACACGGTACTGCCGACCGTCCTGCTGGAGGGGGCGCCGGTGTCGTCGGGGCAGATGGATGACCTTGCGGCGGCGGCCGCGACGTACACGGGGCTGAGGGTCGAGACGTCGCTGAATCCCTTTGCCAGTGACCATGTGCCGTTCATCAACGCGGGTGTGCCGGCGGTGCTGACGATCGAGGGCGCGGACAGTGCGAACGGGCACATCCACTCGGCTGACGACAAGCTCGAGTTCCTTGACTGGGCCTTGGCGTCCGAGATCCTGCGGATGAACATCGCCGCGCTCGCCGGCTGGCTCGGCCTGGTCGGTGCGGCTGAGGCGCCGCGTCCGCAACCGGCGGGGTCGGCGGTTTCCTGGGGGCCGGGCCGGCTCGACATCTTCGTTCGCGGCAGCGACTCCGCTCTGCATCATCTCTACTGGGACGGCGGGACTTGGCATGATTTCGAGTCGTTGGGAGGTGTCATAGGCTCCTCCGGGTGACGGACCTTTCGTGGAGTGGTTGCCTGAACACGCGTGATCTGGGCGGGTTTTCGACCCGGTACGGCGGGGTGACGCGGGGCGGGACGATGATCCGGACGGACTCCCCCGACAAGCTCGACGCTGTCGGGCGGGAGGCGCTGGTCGCTGTCGGGGCTGGGTTGGTGCTTGACCTGCGCTCGGATTGGGAGATGACGCAGACGCATCCGCTGGCGGGCGTCGCGGAGTACCGGCGGATTCCGTGGATCGATCCGGTCCGGGAGAAGGAACGGGTGCCCGCCGACGAGCCGCTGATGGCGGACATCTATCGCGGCAGTCTCGATCGCAACCAGGGACAGATCGGCGCCGCTCTGCAGGCGCTGGCGGATGCGCCCGCGGAGCTGCCGGTCGTCGTGCATTGCAAGTCGGGCAAGGATCGGACCGGGCTGCTGGTCGCTTTGCTGCTCGATCTGGTCGGGGTGCCGCGGGAGGAGATCGCAGCCGACTACGCGATCAGCGAGGACCGCCTCGGGGTACTCGCCCGGATCGCCGAGCTGCCGGTCGAGGAACGCGCTGCGGCGGAGGTGCTGTCGCGGACGCTGCCGGAGACGATTCTGGATTCTTTGGATCATGTCGATGCGCGGTACGGCGGGGTGCGGAGCTATCTGGAGCTGTGTGGGTTGACCGGGGCCGAGATCCATCGGCTGGCGATGCGGTTGGTGGGGGCACCGATCGAGGCGGTGGTGTTCGACTTCGACGGGCTGCTGATGGACACCGAGACGACGCTGGTGAAGAGCTGGGAATTCGAGTGGGCGCAGCATGGGCTCGAGTTGGTGCTGGACGACGACTTCTGGCCGGGGCACGGTGGGGATACGAAGGAGGCTCGGTACGCCCAGTTGGCTGCTTTGGTGCCGGACTTTGATCGCGAGGTGAGTCATGCGCGGCGTACGGCGTACCGGGATCGGCTGCATGAGGACCTCGACTTCCGGCCGGGCATCCACGCATGGTTGCTGGAGGCCCGCGAGCTTGGTCTGCGACTTGCGATTGCCAGTAGTTCGGAGCGGTCGTGGGTGGTTGGACATCTGGAGCGAGTCGGCGCGCTCGAACTCTTCGACGTGATCGCTGCCGGGGACGAGGTCTCCGCGCACAAGCCTGATCCAGCGGTGTATCAGCTCGCGCTGGACCGCCTCGGACTGCCTGGTACTTCGACTGCCGCGGTCGAGGACACCCAGCACGGCGTCGCCGCAGCCCGCGCGGCGGGTATGGCGACCGTTGCCATCCCCAACCCGTATGTCGTTGCGTTGAGCGCTGATCTGGTGCTGAGCAGTGCCGGCGAACTGTCGCTGAGCGACGCGTTGCTGGCTGCTTCGAGCGTTTGACCCTGCGTTTGAAGGGTCAGCGGCACGCTGTTGCAGGAGGTGCTGGACCCGCGCTTCGGTTACCTTGAGGCTAAGTGGGACCGCTGGGGGGCGGGCAGCGCTGGGGAGAGGATCCTGCGATGACGCTGTTTCTGTTCGCCGCCGCGGCCGGATTCACCCTGGCCGCGGTCATCACCGACAACAAGGCGATGCTGTACGTCGGGCTCGGCATCTGGGCCGTCGGCGTGCTCTCCGCCCTGTGGCTGTGGACCGGCCCACGCCGGCAAGGATTCCGTACTCCGGAAGCCGCGCGGGCAGCCGCCGAGGCGGGCAACCCACGGGCGATCCGGGCGCTCGCGATGGATGCCCTGAGCACCGGCGACGACGCCCGGGCGGAACGGCTGCTGCTGGTCGCGATCGACCACGGCGATGTCGACTCGATGTGGGAACTGGGCCGGCTCGTCGAGCGGCGCGATGGAATCGATGCCAGCGACGGGTGGTACCGGATGGCCGCCGAGAACGGTCATTTCGCGGCCCGGCGCTATCTCAAGCGCCGGGATCTCCTAGAGGACTGAGAGTGGCAAGAGCTTCTTGCCGGTGGGGCCGATCTGGATCTCGGTGTTCATCTGCGGGCAGACGCCACAGTCGAAGCACGGCGTCCAGCGGCAGTCCTCGACCTCGATCGCGCCGTCCTCCTCGAGCGCGTCCTGCCAGTCCTCCCACAGCCAGTCGCGGTCCAGCCCGGAGTCCAGGTGGTCCCACGGCAGCACCTCGGCGTACTCGCGCTCGCGCGTCGTGTACCAGGCGAGGTCGACCGGGGTGTCGGCCAGTGCCTTCTCGGTGGCGGCGATCCAGCGGTCGTACGAGAAGTGCTCGCTCCAGCCGTCGAACCGGCCGCCGTCGCGCCAGACCTGCTCGATGATCCGGCCGACCCGGCGGTCGCCGCGCGACAGCAGTCCCTCGATGATGCCCGGCTTGCCGTCGTGGTACCGGAAGCCGATCGCCTTGGCGTACTTCTTGTCCGACCGGATCGCCGCGTTCAGCTTGGCCAGCCGGGCGTCGGTCTCCTCGACCCCGAGCTGCGAGGCCCACTGGAACGGCGTGTGCGGCTTCGGCACGAACCCGCCGATCGACACCGTGCAGCGGATGTCGTTGCGGCCGGACACCTCACGACCGGTCTGGATCACCCGCTTGGCCAGGTCGGCGATCGCGAGCACATCCTCGTCGGTCTCGGTCGGCAGCCCGCACATGAAGTACAGCTTCACCTGCCGCCAGCCATGGCTGTACGCCGCTGCGACGGTACGGATCAGATCTTCCTCGGTGACCATCTTGTTGATCACCTTGCGCAGCCGTTCCGAACCGCCCTCGGGGGCGAAGGTCAGACCGCTGCGCCGGCCGTTGCGGGAGAACTCGTTGGCCAGCGTGATGTTGAACGCGTCGACCCTTGTCGAGGGCAACGACAGCGAGACGTTGCTGCCCTCGTACCGGTCGCCCAGGCCCTTGGCGACCTCGGCGATCTCGGTGTGGTCGGCCGAGGACAGGCTGAGCAGCCCGACCTCCTCGAAGCCGGTCTGCTTGAGGCCGTTCTCGACCATGTCGCCGATCGTGGTGATGCTGCGCTCGCGGACCGGGCGGGTGATCATCCCGGCCTGGCAGAACCGGCAGCCACGCGTGCAGCCGCGGAAGATCTCGACCGAGAACCGCTCATGGACGGTCTCAGCGAGTGGTACCAGCGGCTTCTTCGGGTACGGCCAGGCGTCCAGGTCCATCACGGTGTGCTTGGCGGTCCGGAAGGGCACGCCGGGGCGGTTCGGGGCGATCCGCTTGATCCGGCCGTCGTCGAGGTAGTCGACGGTGAAGAACTTCGGGATGTAGACGCCGCCGGTGGAGGCGAGCCGGTGCAGCACCTCGTCGCGCCCACCCGGGCTGCCCTCTTCCTTCCACTCCCGGATCACGTCGGAGATCGCGAGCACGATCTCCTCACCGTCACCGAGCACCGCCGCGTCGATGAAGTCGCCGATCGGCTCCGGGTTGAACGCGGCATGCCCACCGGCCAGCACGATCGGGTCCTCATCGGTCCGGTCGACGGCGTGCAGCGGGATCCCGGCCAGATCGAGCGCGGTCAGCATGTTGGTGTAGCCGAGCTCGGTCGAGAACGACAGCCCGAACACGTCGAAGGCCCGGACCGGCCGGTGACTGTCCAGCGTGAACTGCGGGATCGCGTTGTCCCGCATCACCTGCTCCATGTCCGGCCAGACCGAGTACGTCCGCTCCGCGAGCGTGTGCTCCCGCTCGTTCAGCACCTCGTACAGGATCTGCACGCCCTGGTTCGGCAGCCCGACCTCGTAGGCGTCCGGATACATCAACGCCCACCGCACACTCGCCGAGTCCCAGTCCTTACTGACCGAATTCAGCTCACCACCGACATACTGGATCGGCTTCTGCACCGTCGGCAGCAGCGGCTCCAGGCGGGAGAACAAGGACTCAGCAGTCATCACAGAACTTCCAGTCAGAGGTCAGAGCGCCTACCAGCCTAACGCCGCACCCCGCCCGACCCCGCATCCCTCACCACTTTCCCCCTGCTACGGACGGTGGTCGGGTCAAGTCAAGGGCGGTCAGCGGAGGGTGGTGGCTTCGAGGATTTCGCGGGTCAGTTCGGCTTCTACGTTTTTGCCGTGGACTACGTCGTGGAGTTCTGGGTCGGTGAAGAGGGGGCGGAGGTCGGCCGGGATGGTGGTGGGTGGGTCGGCGGTACCGACGTACTCGAGGTGTTCTGGGTAGCGGGCCAGGTGGCCGGCGAGTTTGGGCCAGCGGAGGGTGAGGATGGTCCAGAGGGCGGTTTCCTGCTCGCGGACGGGGTTCTCCTCGAGGTTCACACCCTGCAGCGTCTCGATGCCGCGGGCGATGCCGTACGCGTTGACGAGGCGCTTCATTGCGCGGGGGTTCGGGTCCCGGCCGAGCAGGTGGCGGAACGGCTCGAGGGTGTGCTGGAGTTGCGGCTGGGCGCGTTCGCTGACCATGCCGACGGCTTTCTCTTCCCATTGGCCGTACACCTCGGCCACGGACTGGTCCGGTCGCGCAAGGCCCTTCGCGACGGCGGCGGCGACGTTCGGAGGTACCAGGTCACCGCCCGCCTCAACACTGGCCTCAGCTAGGTCGGCCTGCTCCGGTACTCGCGGCGACCGCAGGATGCGCCCCCAGAACGCAGCGAGCCGGGCACCTGCCTGCGGCAAACCGGTCGAGATCTGGAACGTCTTCTCCAGGAAGAGGTATCCGACCGGCCGACCGACCTCGCCTGTACCGCTCACGAACCCGGCGTACTCCGCAGCGTAGCTGTCCGCCAGCCAGTCACGATCCGCTGCGATCACGTACGTCACCGGTACGTCGCGGAACAGCGTCTGGATGCCCTCGAGCAACTCCACCACGTACGGGCCCTTGCAGCGATCGAGATCGTCGATCATCACCACGACGTCGTGGTGGATCCACTTGGTCAGGTCAGCCAGGTGATCCTGCACCGTCCGCATCGGGTCACTGGTATTCGCCATGAACCGTCTGGCGCCCCTGGCCGAGGTGGTGAAGACCCACCGGCCCATCGCATGCAGGAGCCCCCAGACGGTCAGCGCGGGAGTGATGATCGCCGCTGCTGCGACTACATAGTCCTTGAACGTGTTCGGCGAGGGTGGCTCGTCCTTGCCTGGGGCTGTGAACCAGCCAGCCTGCCAGGCCCACATGACCGCTCCCGCGACGAGCAGCAGAGCCACGTACCCGGGCCAGCCACCCTTCGCCCGCCAGACCCGCTCGCGGACCCAGAGGCGGATCGCCCGTGGCTTGTCGAACTTCCAGAGCTCCCTGACGGCACCGGAGTACAGCGCCGTCATCAACCACCACCACGGCGGCTCGATCCGCTGATGCCGCCAGGCGTTGAACTCGACCACGACACAACGCTTCTCGTCAGCCTCGTCGTCTGCCTTCCGCAGCTCGTCGGCGAGGAAGTTGAGCACGGAGGTCTTGCCCGCACCCCAGGGCGCGTGCAGATGGACGATGAACGCCGCACCCCGCGAAGCCTCCGCCTGCCGGCTGTTCCTCGCCTCTTCCTTCCGCGCATCCCGAATCCGCTTGGCCAGTACCCGGGCAAACCCCTGCCGCCCGAGCTCATCGACGTACGCCGGCCCATCCGTATGAGTAGGAACCAACTCCTCCGAGCGCCGCTCACGAGAGGTCCCCGTGGAGGCGGTCACCGGGGAGGCAGTCGTTGCGGCCTGCTCCGGTGCTCGACTGGACCGCTGACCTGCCGGATCGGCCGTGCTGCTACTGCTGGACGGCTCCGGGGCGTCGGTGCTGCTCAGGCTCAGCTTGCGGAGACGGTCGAAGATCGCCTTGTCGAGCACATGGATGTATGGAGCCATGCTGGGATCTGCGGTGCCGAAACCGACCGCTATCGCACTCAGCGAATCCTCCGGCGTCAGCAGGCCGGCACCACTGCCGAGCAGTGGGAACACCGTGCCGCCGGGCCGGACGGCGGCATCATCGATGCGGACAGCGATCTCGCCCACCCGGCGCGCGGCTTCCAGTACCAGCTGTTCTGTCGGCTCGTTCGTCGCGACCACGGCCGCGAGCAGGATCGTCTGGCGCCCGTCGGCCGATGGCAACTCGACGACCTCACCTGGCGCGAGTTCGCGCTTCGGCCGCATGATGCCGAGGGCATCCAGCCGTACCGCGAAGTCTGGCGCGATACTGCCGCTGGTACTGCAGGGCACGACCAGCACCCGGGCGTCGCTGTCGAAGAGATTGCGGAGAAAGACCTCGACCCGATGCCCGTCGACGTTCACCACAAGGTGTTCCTGCTGCTCAGCCATGCACCCCTCCCCTGACGCAGGGTAGTGGCTGAGCGGTGGCTACGGACAATGGTCAGGTCAGGTGGGTGAGTAGGAGCTTGTTGATCTGGTCGGCGTGGGAGTAGGTGACCAGATGCGCGGCGTTCTCGAGGATCTCGAGGTGGGCGCCGGGGATTTGGCCGGCCAGGGGGATAACGGTCTCGGGTGGGATTGAGGTGTCTGACTCTGTGGTGATGAGAAGGACGGGGGCCGTGATGTCTGCTAGGGCGGGGCGGAGGTCCATGGCGCCCAGGGCCTCGCAGCAGGAGGCGTAGCCCTCGGGGGAGGTGGTGAGGAGTTGCTGGCGGATGGTGTCGACGTCGGCGGCGTGCGCATCGGCGTACTCGGGGAGGAACCAGCGGCTGAGCGTCGCCTCGGTGATTGCCTTGGTGCCTTCGGCGCGCACCTGGGCGGCTCGGTCGGTCCACATCTGGGCGCCGGCGGCCGGGTACGCCGGCGGGCAGAGGATCGCGAAACGGTGAAACCGGTCGGGCGCGTTCTCGGCCAGCCAGAGGCCGACCGCGCCACCGAGCGAGATGCCGACGTACGACGCCCGCTCGATCAGCTGGTCGTTGAGCAACTCGATGACGTCGCCGCCGAGGTCCTCGATCGTGTACGGACCGTCGGGCGCCTCGGAGTCGCCGTGCCCGCGATGGTCGAACGCGATCACCCGGAACCGCTGGGACAGTACGTCGAGCTGCGGCGCCCACATCGCGTGCGTCGTACCGAGCGACGACCCGAGCAGCAGCACAGGCGCATCGTCAGGACCGGTCGTCTCGTAGTTGAGTCGCATGGAGCCCACAGTACGAACGTTGCTAGCGCCTCGGAAGGGCGAGTGCTTGAACGATGGAGGCGCTAACGTCGGGCCATGATCAAGGGTGTCCCGGGGTTGGGAAATGTGGTCGAGCTGGCCGAGGTGGTGCGGAGCGGGTTCGTCGAGAGCCGGCATTTCGGGCTGGCGGTGGCGCTCGATCCGGATGGGAAGGTCTTATTCGCGGCCGGGGACGTCGATGCTGTCGTACTGCCGCGGTCGACTGCGAAGCCGTTGCAAGCGGTGGGGTGCATCGTCGCCGGGGCCGAGCTCGTCAATGAGGAGGCTGCGATCGGCGCCGGGAGTCATACCGGCGAGGATCGGCACGTCGCGGTGGTGGACCGCCTGCTGGCTGCGGCCGGCCTGGACCGATCGGCTCTGGGTTGTCCGCCGGACCGCCCGGAGGACGAGCCGACCCGCTTCCGTTTGATTGCCGAAGGCATCGAACCCTCAGCCGTCCGGATGAACTGCTCCGGCAAACACGCCGCAATGCTCCTGGCAACCGTCGCCCAAGGCAACAACCCTGCCACCTACCTCGATCCTCAGTCGCCGGTCCAGCGCACGATCACCACCGAGATCGAGCGTCTGACCGCGTCCTCCACCGGAGTCCTCACCGTCGACGGCTGCGGCACTCCCCTACTCGGCATGCCCCTCTCCGGTCTAGCCCTCGCCTTCTCCCGCCTGGCAACAGCCCCAGCCGGTACTCCGGAAGGCCAGGTCTCGGCCGCGATGCGCCAGTACCCAGAGTTCGTCGGCGGCAAAGGCCACCAGAACACCGAAGTCATGCGACTACTCCCCGGCATCATCGCCAAGGGCGGCGCCGAAGGTGTAATCGCCATGGCCACCCCCGACGGCCACGCGGTAGCCATCAAAGTCATCGACGGCAACCCCCGAGCCACCACCGCCCTAGCCCTCACCCTGCTGGGCAAGTGCGGCGTCGACACCTCCCCCGCCGCCGACCTACTCGCCCTCCCAGTCCTCGGCGGCGGCCGCCCAGTCGGCGAGATCCGCTCGGTGCTCTAGCCGGGCTAGCGGTAGAGGGGTAGGGCGCCGGTTAGGGAGTCGACTGCTTGGCGGGGGCCGTGGATTGCCAGGGCTGTGTAGTCGAGGTCTTCGGGTTTCGTGCCGGCCATCGTGGCTTGGTACTGGTCGTAGGTGCGGGACATCCGGGCGACCTGGTTGACGTCGTGGACGACGACCTCGGGGTGGGCAGCCGCAGCCTCGCGTAGTTGGGTGAGGCGGTCGGCTGCCGCCTTCAGGACGGGGATCGGATGGACACACATGCCGGGGTGCGGGTTGCCGGCTGCGTCCTGGGCATCCGCGCCGACCATGTCGGGCACGTGCGAGCCGACGGCTACCCCGACCAGCGCGGCTGCGTTGAGTGCTACTCCGATTGGTGCATCTGCGTCGATGACTACGACGATCTTGTTCGCCAACACGGCACCGACGTTAGCCCGCTGAACGGCTGGCGGACGCCAGTACCGAACGATGTTCGGCGGATCTGCGAAACTGCCAGCTATGGACGAACTTGATACGGCACTGCTGCGGATGCTGCAGAACGACGCGCGGAGGACCAATCGGGAGATGGCCGCCGAACTGGGGATCGCGCCGTCCACGTGTCTGGAGCGGATCAGAGGGCTGCGCGACCGCGGTGTCATCAGCGGCTACCACGCGGAGGTCGACCTGCAGGCGATCGATCGCTCGACCCAGGCGATCATCTCGATCAAGCTGCGCCCGCAAGCGATGGCGACGGCCACCACCTTCCAGACCTATGTCCAGAAACTCCCGCAGACCTTGGCGATGTTCATGGTCTCCGGCGCCTCCGACTTCCTGGCCCACGTCGCTGTCAAGGACACCCAGGCGCTGCGGGACTTCGTCCTCGACCTCGCCAAACGCCAGGAGATCGCCGACATCCGCAGCTCCGTGGTCTTCGAACACCACCGCCGAACCACAGTCCTCCCCCTCCCCGACCGCTGAACCGGCAGGTCAGCCGCCGGTCTTGGTGAGGGTGGTGCGGGCCTTTTCGACCGCCGCCTCGGTAGCGCCGTCCAGTTCACCTGGCTGGCCGGCCAGGACGCCCACAGCGAGGATGACGTCGCCGATGCCGGTGATGGCAGCGTCGAACTCGAGGCCTTCCTTGGGCCCGCTGACGCCGGTCAGCTTGAAGGCGAAGGGCTCGTCGCCGAACTGAGGAGCAGCCGTCTCCACGACCTCCATCTGGGTGGAGCCCGCGCCCTCCATCCGCATGGTGACCTTCTTGCAGGACGCGACGGCTTCCTTGTACGACGTCTGCAGTTCGCGGACCGCCTTCGAGGTGCTCATCGAGTCGAGCGAGAAGTCGATGTACGGGCCTTCCTGGCTGCCCGAGAACGAGCGATGCACGCTCCGCTTGGAGTCCGGGGCCTCGTCGGCGTTGAGCAGCTTGACCAGTGGCTTGCATTTGCTGGTCGGCGCGGAGAACGGCGTACTGCCCTCAGCCGGGTCGTCCTCCTCCTCGGAGAAGCCGCTCGGCAGCTCCTTCAACTCGAGAAGGGCCTTGGTGAGCTCGGTTTTCGAGCGTTTGACCGGACCGGTCTCGGTCGGCGTACTCTCCGTCGGAGTCGCCGTCACCGAGGGTGTCGGGGTCGGGGTGGAGGCTCCACTGGGCTTGTCGTCACCACAGGCGGTGAGCGACAACGAGAGGACGGCGGCAACGGCGAGCGGGAACGACGACGCGAGCTTCATGACCCATCCAGAACCGTCGAGAGCGCAGGGAAGCTGAAGCGTACCCGACTCACACCTGGTGGGATCGCAGGTGGATGTTCTGTAGGAGCCCGACTGCCAGCAGCCCGGCGAGCATCGAGGAACCGCCGTAGGAGACGAAGGGCAGCGGCAGTCCGGTGACCGGCATGATTCCGAGCGTCATGCCGATGTTTTCGAAGGCCTGGAAGGCGAACCAGCAGACCACGCCGGTGGCGATCAGCCGGCCGAACGCGTCCCGGGCGTTGACTGCGATCCGCAGTCCGCGCCACAGGATCAGCACGAACAGGCAGATGATCGCACCCGCGCCCACCAGACCGAGCTCCTCCCCCGCGACGGTGAAGACGAAGTCGGTGTGTTGCTCGGGCACGAACCCGTTCTGCGTCTGCGAACCATGGAACAGGCCTTGCCCGAAGACGCCGCCGTTGCCGATCGCGATCCGCGCCTGATTCACGTTGTAGCCGATGCCCTGCGGGTCCGACGCCGGATCCGCGAACGCCGTGAACCGGGCCAGCTGGTACTTCTTCAGCACGTTGAACTGGATCGCGAGCACCGCGATCACCGTCGCCGCGGTGACGATGCCGAGCATCCAGCGCTTCGGCACACCGGAGACCGCAACGATGCCGAAGACGATCGAGCCGAGCACCATCACCGTGCCGAGGTCGGGTTGCAGCATCACCAGCAGCACCGGGATCGCCGCGACCGCGATCGCCTGGGCGATGTCGATCGTGCGCGCCTCACGGTGGTTCGTCTCGCCCTTCTCCGCGATCAGCAGCGCCATCCCGACGATCACCGCGAGCTTGGCGAACTCGCTCGGCTGGATCGACATCCCGGGCACCTGGATCCACGAGCGCGACCCGTTGATCACCGCGCCGACACCGGGGACCAGGACGAGAATCAGCCCGACCACCGACGCGGCGTACAGGACTGGGGCGAGGATGCGGAGTCGGCGGTGATCGCTGACGGCAGCGAGCACGGCGAGGACGAGACCGATGGCGAAGTTCATCGCATGCCGGAGCAGGAAGGCGTGCTGGTTGCCGTCGGTGAGCGCCGTGCGGTTGTACGTCGCCGACCAGATCAGCAGCGATCCGATCGCCGAGAGCGCGAGCACGCCGATCACCAGCACCCAATCGACCTGCCAGAGCGTCGAGCGCCGATCGGCCCGGGGTCGGGACTGCCGGATCGGCGTGAGCAGGCTCATCGGTCGGCCTTCTTCCCCGGCGGTGCGACCGGCGGCTTCACGTTGTAGAGCGTCTCGTAGATGTTGCGAACCGCCGTACCGGAGGCGCCCGAGCCGGTACCGGCCTGGCTGATCATCATCACGACGGCGTAGCGATCGGTGTAGCTGGCCATCCAGGACGTGGTCTGCTTGCCGTAGACCTCGGCCGTTCCGGTCTTGACCCGGACGGGGATCTTGTCGAGCGGGAAGCCGTTGAACTTCCAGGCCGCCGTACCCGTTTTTGCGGTCTCCTTGAGCGACCGGTCGATGTAGCGCAGCGTCGAGGCCGGCACCGGCAGCTTGGCCGCGACCTTCGACGGCACCGGCCGAAGCTTGCCGTTCGGGGCGATCACCGCCTTCGCCACCCGCGGCTGCCAGAGCGTGCCGCCGTTCGACAGCGCCGAGTAGGCCGTTGCCATCTGCAACGGAGTGACCGTGGTGTCGCCCTGGCCGATGGCGAAGTTGACCGCGTCACCGGCCCGGTAGCGGTAGCCGTCCGCGCAGAACTCGCGGGAGAACTGCTTCAGGAACGCCGACGTGCCGGCCGGTGGGTTGTCGGCGAGCTTGCAGTAGTAATCCTTCTGCGCGTCGTAGTACTCCTTCTTCCACTTCCGGTCGGCGATCCGGCCGGATACCTCACCGGGCAGATCGATACCGGTCGGCTTGCCGAGGCCGAAGCCCTTCGCCATCTGGACCATCGGATCGGCGGCGGTGATGTCGCCGGAGTTGCCACCCTCTTTGAGCCACAGCGCGTAGGCGATCCGGTAGAAGAAGGTGTCACAGGAGATGGCGAGCGCCTGGTCGAAACCGATCATCCCGTAGGAGGCGGACTCGTAGTTCTTGAACCGGCGGTCGCCGACCTCGAAGTACGACGAGCAGTCCAGCCGGGTCTTCGGCCCGTACCCGTTGGCGAACGAGGCCGCGGTGGTGATCGGCTTGAAGGTCGAACCGGGGGCGAGCTGGCCCTGAATCGCCCGCGACACCAGTGGCGTGCCGGCCTTCGTGGAGTACAGCTCGTCGAGCTCGCGTTGCGAGATGCCGCCGACCCAGACGCCCGGGTCGTAGCTCGGGTAGCTCGCCATCGCGACGATCTGGCCGGTCTTGGTATCCATCACGACGGCCGCGCCGGAGTCGGCTACGTAATTGCGATGGGTGATCTTGTCGTACTGCTTGCGCGCCGTCATGATCGCGCCGCGCAGTTGTGCCTCCACCGAGGCCTGGATCCGCGCGTCGATGCTCGTCATCAGGGTCGAGCCCGGCACCGGCGCGGTCTGGCTCTGCAGGCCGGTGGTGTAGCCGACGGCGTCGACGATGACGTTCTTGACGCCCGGCGTCCCGCGCAGCAGTTGGTCGTAGGTGCGCTCGACACCGGCCCGGCCGACCAGGTCCGAGCGGTGCGGCACCGAGTCCTGTCCGGCCTTGTCGAGGTCGTCCAGCTCGTTGGTGGTGATCGGCGAGAGGTAGCCGAGGATGTGGGCCGCGTTCACCTTGAACGGTGCCGGATAGGCGCGCAGCGTCTGGGATTCGGCGGCCACGCCCGGGAAGTCCTCGCGGCGTTCCATCACCTCGATCGCGACCTGCTCGCTGACGTCCTTCGCGACCGGGATCGGCTGGTAGGGCGTTCCGTTCCAGCAGGCCGGCGGTTTGGAGGCACCGGGCTCGCCGCAGAGCATGGTCCGCGCGGTCAGGTCCTTCGGCTTCTGGCCGAGCACCTTCGCCAGCCGGGCCAGCACTGCCTGCTGCTGACCGTCGGGCAGCTTCGCGAGCACCGAGCGGTCGACGGTGATCACCAAGGAGACCCGGTTGCCGACCAGGGTCCGGCCGGCGGCGTCGACGATCGTGCCGCGCGGCGCCGGGACGAGCACCTCGCGGGTGTGGTTCTGAGTGGCGGCCTGTGAGTAGTCGTCGGACGACATCACCTGCATGTACCAGAGCCGGGCGATCAAGGTGAACATCAGCGAGAAGACGAGCACCTGGATCACGAACAGGCGCAACCGCGGCTTCAGCGGCGCCGGGTTGAAGCTGTCGAAGCTCATGGCAGCACCCGCCGCCGCTCCCGCGCCGGGACGACGCGTCCCATCACCCACATCACCAGCGGGATGACCACGATCGCGGCAACTACGTCGTACCCGGCGGCGATGCCGAGCCGAACGCCGAACTCGCCCCAGTCGACGGCTGGATCATGCAGCAGCGACCCGGTCGCGGAGTACACAGTCAGCGACAGCGCCGCACCCAGTACTACGGTCAGCGCGACCCCAAGTGGACCAACCGGACCCGCCGACGTCTCCCGCCGGACCAGGCCAGCGACGTACCCCGACAACGCCAGCGCCAAAGCCCAGCGGCCAGCAGTGTGATCGGCAGGCGGCACCACGTCGAGCAACAGCCCGCCGAGGAAGCCCGCGATCGCACCCCACTCAGCGCCTCGGGACAACGCCAGCGCGACCACCACGATCATCACCAGGTCGCAGGTGACCCCGGCGACAGCGATCTGCGGCAGCACGGACGTCTGCAGAGTCACCGCGAGCATCAGGAAGAGCGCGGCCAGCCCGATCCGGATCGCCGGCATCTCAGCGGCCCTTCTCCGGCGACACGGCGGTACGCGGCGCTCGCGCGGGCGGCCCGGTGACGACGCCGACCAGGTCGAGTCGACTCGGGTCGACGAACGGCTTCACCAGCGCGGTCGAGCCGAGCGCGCCTTGGACCGACGTCACCGAGGTGACCTCGCCGATCGGCACCCCGGGCACGTACGGCGCGTTGCCGCTCGAACCCCAGGTGACGATCCGGTCGCCCGCCTTCGGCCGCGCCTTCAGGTCGACGAGCTTGTAGTCGAGCGCGGCCGACGAGCCGACCTCGCCCCGGCCGGACACGAACCCGAGCGCCATCGTCGAGTTCAGCCGGCCGCCGACGGTCGAGTTGCGGTCGCCGATCAGCAGCACCGTGGCGGTGGCTTGGGTGGTCCGCACGACGCGGCCCACCAGCCCGTCGCCAGTCAGTACTGTCATGTCCGGTCGCACTCCGTCCGCCGTTCCGGCATCGATGGTCACTGTGTGGTTGAAGCTCTGCGCGCTGCCCAGGCCGATCACCCGGGCCGGCGTCACCGTGTAGGTCGGAGCCACCTTCAACAGGCGGTCCAGCTCGTCGGCGCGATTGCGGGCGTAGTCCGTGGTCCGCAGCTCGCTGGTGAGTTTCTCGTTCTCTGCTTGGAGTTTTTCGTTCTCTGCCTTCAATGTATCCACTTCGGCGAACCGGTCCCGAAGGTTGTCCACAGGCTGTCGGGCGTTCGTCGCCGTCGACTCCAGCGGGCCGAAGACGGTCGCCGCCGCATGCCGCAGCGGCTCGACGGGTGAGCCCGCCGAGCGTCGCGCGTCCAGCACGATCAAGGTGAAGGAGGCCAGGATGACGAGCACCAGGATGGTCCGGCGGCGGCGGATCTCCCGGGGCAGCCCGGCCGAGCGGACCAGCCCGCGCGCCGGCGTACCAAGATCTTTCAGCATCGGTCAGCGGCGGTCGGTGACGAGGATGCGGTTCAGCGTCTCGATGTTGTCGACGCACTTGCCCGCGCCGAGCACGACGGCGTCCAGCGGGTTCTCCGCGACGTGGATCGGGATCCCCGTCTCGTGCCGCAGCCGCTCGTCCATGCCCTTCAGCAGCGCGCCACCACCGGTCAGCACGATGCCCCGGTCGACGATGTCGCCGGCCAGCTCGGGCGGCGTCTTGTCCAGGGTGGCCTTGACCGCGTCGACGATCGCGGTGATCGGCTCCTCGATCGCCTGCCGGATACTCGCCGACGAGACCTTCACGGTGCGCGGCAGCCCGGAGACCATGTCCCGGCCGCGGATCTCCGAGTCCGGCCCGTCCGAGGTCGGGAAAGCCGAGCCGATCGTCATCTTGATCTGCTCGGAGGTGGCCTCGCCGAGCATCAGCGAGTACTCCTTCTTGCAGTAGTTCACGACCGCCTTGTCGATCGCGTCGCCGGCCACCCGGATCGACTGGCTGGTGACGATCCCGCCGAACGAGATCACCGCCACCTCGGTCGTACCACCGCCGATGTCGACCACCATGTTGCCGGTCGCGTCGCGGACCTCGAGGTTCGAGCCGAGTGCGGCGGCCATCGGCTCCTCGATGATGTAGACCTTGCGGGCGCCGGCCATGTACCCGGCGTCGCGGACGGCGCGCTGCTCGACGGCGGTGATGCCCGACGGGACGCAGACGACGATGCGCGGCTTGGCGAAGTACCGGCGGCGGTGCACGCGCTGGATGAAGTACCGGAGCATCTGCTCGGCGGCGTCGAAGTCGGCGATCACGCCGTCCTTGAGCGGCCGGATGGCGGTGATGTTGCCGGGCGTACGGCCGATCATCTTCTTGGCCTCGGCGCCGAACGCGACGGCCTCGCGCGGCTCGTCGGTGCGGATCGCGACCACCGACGGCTCGTTGAGCACGACCCCACGTCCACGCACGTACACGAGAGTGTTGGCTGTACCGAGGTCGACCGCCATATCGCGGCCCAGCATGCTGTTCGCCACTGCGGCGCCCTCCACCTGCTCGGGTCCCGGAGTTCTCAGGCTAGGCGCGGACCCACCGCCAGCCGGGGACCGACACGTCCCGCCTGCCCACGACGCATCGTATCGGTCCACTCACACAGCGACTAAGGCAGGTCCGGGAACCAGATCTTGATCTCACGGTCGGCCGACTCCGGCGAGTCCGAACCGTGCACGAGGTTCTCCCGGTTGGACAGCGAAAGGTCGCCGCGGATCGTGCCCGGGGCGGCCTTGCGGCCGTCGGTGGCGCCGTTCAGCGCGCGGACCACCTCGACCGCCTCGTCGCCCTCGAGCACCAGCGCGACCAGCGGGCCGCTGGTGACGAACTCGCGCAGCGGCGGGTAGAAGTCCCGCTCGACGTGCTCGGCGTAGTGCTGGTCAGCCAGCTCGCCGTCGATCGTGCGCAGGTCCATCGCGACGACGGCGAGGCCCTTCGCCTCGAACCGTCCGAGGACCTCCCCGACCAGGCCACGGCGTACCGTGTCGGGCTTGAGCAGGACGAGGGTGCGCTGCGACATGTCTGTTCTCTCTCCGATGCTGTGGCGGGTGTACTGCGGTTGAGCCTAGTGGTTTGTCAGGCTTGGGCTGCTTGGGCGGCCTTGGCTTCGTCGATCCGGCGGCCGAGCACGATCGCCATCACCCAGAACGCGGCGAAGGCCAGTCCGAGCACGAACATCACCGGTACGACGAAGCCGAGACCGACTGCGGCGACCTGGATGACCGAGCCCAGGATGTACCCGAGTTGGTTGCGCAGGAGTCCGGCGGCAACCAGTGCGAGGACCGCCAGGCCGAGGCAGAGCGGGATCGCAGTACCGGGTTTCACGTCGGCGACCGAGATCATCACCGGCGTGACGAGCGCCAGCACGATGAACTCGAAGCCGAGGACGATACCGGCGAGCGATCTCACCGCTTCTCCCCGGCCGGCTTGCGGACCAGCAGGGTCCGGGCCTCGCCCGCGGTGATCACCGAGCCGGTGATCAGGACGCCGCCGGTGCCCATCGCGAGCGCGTTCTCCTCGGCCAGCCGGATCGCGTCGTCGATCGCGTCGAGCAGCTTGGGCCGGACCAGCACCCGGTCCTCGCCGAAGATCTCGGCCGCGATCTCGCCGAGCTCCTCGGCCGGCATCGACCGCTCGAACGAGTTCCGGGTGCAGACGACGGTCTCCATGATCGGCTCGAACGCCTCGAGCACGCCGTACACGTCCTTGTCCTTCATACAGCCCAGTACGCCGATCAGCGGCTGGAACGCGAAGGCCTCGGACACCGTCTCGGCGGTCGCCTGCGCGCCGTGCGGGTTGTGCGCCGCGTCGACGATGACCGTCGGGCTGGTCCGGACGACCTCCATCCGGCCGGGGCTGGTCACCTCGGCGAACGCTGCCTCGACCAGTTCGCGGGTCATCCGCTGGCCCTCGTTCTGCCCGCTCGCCCCGAGCAGCGCCTCGACGGCCGCCAGCGCGGTGGAGGCGTTGTGGGCTTGATACTCACCGTGCAGCGGCAAGAAGATGTCCTCGTACTCGCCGCCGAGACCCTTGAACGAGATCAGCTGGCCGCCGACCGCGACCGAACGGCTGAGGACTCCGAACTCGAGTCCCTCACGGGCAACCTGGGCGCCGACCTCGGCGGCCCGGCGTACCAGGACCTCGGCAACGTCGAGGCTCTGCTGCGAGATCACCGCGGTGCTGCCGGGCTTGATGATGCCGGACTTGTCCCGGGCGATGGTGACCGGATCGGCGCCGAGGATGTGCGCGTGATCGACGGCGACCGGGGTGATCACCGCGACCGTGCCGTCGGCGACGTTGGTGGAGTCCCAGGTGCCGCCGAGGCCGACCTCGACCACCGCGACGTCGACGGGCGAGTCCGCGAAGGCGGCGAACGCCATCGCGGTCATCACCTCGAAGAACGACAGCGGGTGCTCGTTCTCGGAGTCGACGACATCGACGTACGGCTCGATCTCGGTATAGACCTCGACGAACCGCTGCTCGTCGATCGGCTCGCCGTTCAGCGTGATCCGCTCGCGGACGGACTCCAGATGCGGGCTGGTGAACCGCCCAGTGCGCAGTCCGGCCTCGCGCAGCAGGGCATCGACCATCCGCGCGGTGGAGGTCTTGCCGTTGGTACCGGTCAGGTGGACGACCGGGTAGGTCTTCTGCGGATCCCCGAGCAGCTCGACGAGCCGCCGGACCCGGTCCAGCGTGGGATCGATCTTGTTCTCCGGCCAACGGGCCTGAAGCTTCGCCGATACCTCGGCATAAGAGAGTGCGCTCATCAGACCGCCAGTCTAGGTGGGCTGTGGATAACCCGTCGTGAGCACCCCTTGACAACCACTAGGATTGCCGTATGAGCGAAGCGTCCCGTGTTCCTGACAAGCCCACCCTCGATGGCCTTGAGGAGAAGTGGGCTGCCGTATGGAAGGAACAACAGACCTACGCGTTCGACCGTACTGCGGAGCGCGCCGACGTCTACTCGATCGACACCCCGCCGCCGACCGTCTCCGGGTCGCTGCACGTCGGACACATCTTCAGCTACACGCATACCGACCTGGTCGCGCGCTTCCAGCGGATGCGGGGCAAGAAGGTCTTCTACCCGATCGGCTGGGACGACAACGGCCTGCCGACCGAGCGCCGGGTCCAGAACTACTACGGCGTCAAGTGCGACCCGACGCTGCCCTTCGACCCTGCCTTCGAGCCGCCGGCGAAGCCTGACCCGAAGAAGCAGATCCCGATCTCGCGGCAGAACTTCGTCGACCTGTGCGGCGAGCTGACCCACATCGACGAGCAGGCGTTCGAGGCGATGTGGCGCCAGGTCGGCCTGAGCGTCGACTGGAACTACCTCTACACGACCATCTCCGAGGACTCCCGCCGGACGTCGCAGCGCGCCTTCCTGCGCAACTTCGCGCGCGGCGAGGCGTACCTGTCCGAGGCTCCGACACTCTGGGACGTCACCTTCCAGACCGCTGTCGCGCAAGCTGAGCTCGAGGCTCGGGACTACCCGGGCGCATTCCACAAGATCGCCTTCCACGGCGCCGATGGCCCGATCTACATCGAGACCACACGTCCCGAGCTGCTGCCGGCCTGTGTCGCGCTGATCGCGCATCCGTCCGACGAGCGGTACAAGCACCTGTTCGGTACTACGGTCCGCTCGCCGCTGTTCGACGTCGAGATCCCGGTCCTGGCGCACGAGGCGGCCGAGCCCGACAAGGGTGCGGGCATCGCGATGTGTTGCACCTTCGGTGACCTGACCGACGTCATCTGGTGGCGCGAGCTGCAACTCCCCGTCCGGACCGTCATCGGGCGCGACGGCCGTCTGCTCCGCGACACCCCGCCGTGGCTCGAAGGTTCCGAGCTGTACGCCGAGCTGGCCGGCAAGACCACCTTCAGCGCACGGGAGCTGACTGTCGCCAAGCTGCGCGAGAGCGGCGATCTGGACGGCGAGCCGAAGCCGACGCAGCGGAAGGCGAACTTCTTCGAGAAGGGCGACAAGCCGCTCGAGATCGTCTCCACCCGGCAGTGGTACATCCGCAACGGCGGCCGGGACGAGGAGCTGAAGGCCGAGTTCCTCGAGCGCGGAAACGAGCTCGAGTGGGTTCCCGAGTTCATGCACCACCGCTACCAGAACTGGGTCGACGGGCTGAACGGCGACTGGCTGATCTCCCGGCAGCGCTTCTTCGGCGTCCCGTTCCCGGTCTGGTACCCACTCGACCACGAGGGCGAGCCCGACTACGCGCACCCCTTGATGCCGCGCGAGGCCGATCTGCCGATCGACCCGACCTCGCAGGTCCCGGGTGGGTACGACGAGTCCCAGCGCGGCAAGCCGGGCGGCTTCGTCGCGGATCCGGATGTGATGGACACCTGGGCGACCTCGTCGCTGACTCCGCACATCGTCTGCGGCTGGGAGCGCGACGACGACCTGTTCCAGCGGACCTTCCCGATGGACCTGAACACGCACGCGCACGAGATCATCCGCACCTGGCTGTTCTCCCGCGTCGTCCGGGCGCACTACGAGAACGGCACGCTGCCGTGGGCGCGGTCGATGATCTCCGGCTTCGTCGTCGACCCGGACCGCAAGAAGATGTCGAAGTCCAAGGGCAACGCGGTCGTCCCGTCGGAGATCCTGGAGAAGTTCGGCTCCGACGCCGTTCGCTGGCGGGCCGCGATGGCGCGACCGGGGATGGACTCACCGTTCGACGAGTCGCAGATGAAGGTCGGCCGGCGACTGGCGATCAAGGTCCTGAACGCTTCGAAGTTCGTTCTGTCCTTCGGCGCGACGTCGGTTGATGCAGGCGCTGTCACCGAGCCGGTCGACCTGGCGATGCTGGCGCAGCTGCGGCAGGTCATCGACGAGGCGACGGCTGCTTTCGAGCGGTACGACTACACCGGTGCGCTGGAGATCGCCGAGCGGTTCTTCTGGAGCTTCTGCGACGACTACGTCGAGCTGGTCAAGGAGCGGGCGTACGGCGGGCACGGCGAGGAGGGCGCTGTCTCGGCAAAGGCGGCACTCGCTGTCGCGCTGTCTGTTCAGCTGCGGCTGCTCGCGCCGTACCTGCCATTCGCGACCGAAGAGGTCTGGTCCTGGTGGCAGGAAGGCTCGATCCACCAAACGTCCTGGCCGGTCCCGTCTGTCGATGTCGCTTCTGCTGAGCAGGACCCCGCGGTCCTCGACGCGGTCGCCGAGGTCCTCGCAGGCATCCGCGGCGCCAAGTCGACGGCTCAGGTATCGATGAAGACCGAGGTCTCCAAGGTCGAGGTCAGCGGCCCCGCCGCCCGCCTGACCCTGGCAGCCCAGGCCGAAGTTGACCTCCGAGCCGCTGGCCGAATCACCGGCGAAATCCTCTGGAGCCCCGACGAGTCCACTGAGGTCTCCGTCATCGCGGCCCTCTGAACAACCCGCACTTGTAGCGCCTGACCACGCGCACCGGTAGCGCCCGCTTCTTCGGAGGCGGGCGCTACTGCTTTCACCCGACCGACTACCCTGCGGGTTCAACCGGTCTGCTGTCCGTCGGCGGGAACACCTTGTCCAGATATGAAACGATCGGGACAGCCCCAGCCCGAACCCCCGGCGACCCCGTCCGCGCGCCCCGAGGAGCACCCATGAGCACCCCCACCACCCCCGGCCCGGACGACCGCCCCAAGCAGACCCCCCGCCCCACCCCGTCCGAGCCGCCTGCCCGTACCGGCGGCCGGCCAAGCACCAGCCCCACAAACGCTCCAGCGAACTCCCCGGCAAGCACCCCCGCCGCGGGGAGTACCCCAGGAACAGGCTCCCCCGCAGCTACCTCGCCCGGAACGAGCACAACCGGCGCTAGCACCCCCAGCGGCGCTGGCGCCCCCGGAACGAGCACCCCCGCCGGTTCGACGCCCGGCATCAACCCGTCCGGAACGAGCAATCCCGCCGGTTCGACGGCCGGCCTCAACCCGTCCGGAAAGAGCAACCCCGCCGGCTCTTCGCCCGGCGCGAGCGCCGGCTCGGCGGGTACTGCCGGCGGGACTGTTACGGATACGCCGACGCATTCAAGCCCGGGTGAGAGCAAGGCGGCTTGGTGGAAGGGGGCTTGGCGGGGGCTTAAGAGGGTTAAGTGGCGGCGGAATCCTTGGGTGACTGTGGGTGGGGTTGTTTTGGCGTTGGTGGTGGTGGCTGCTGTGGGGTACTTCGCCGGGTTGGGGCCGATGAGTCGGCTGAACACCGCGAGGGATATCACGCCGCCGGCGAAGCTCGGAGGGTTGGATCGGGTGACGGATGCTCAGATCCGGGAGCAGTTGAAGTTGGAGGAGACGCGGGCTGCGTTGAGCCGGATCAATGACGGGAAGCAGGCGACTGTCGAGGCGTACGGGAATCTCGATGGGAAGCGGCTGTATGTGGTGATCGCGTTGCGCGGCAAGGTGGATATCGACAAGACGATCAAGGATTCGGGTGCGACGCCGGAGCAGGTGAAGAAGGTTGGGCAGTCCACCTGCGTGGAGTCGGCCGGCAATCTTCCGACGCAGTGCTATCGCGGGTCGAACACGCTCACCGTGATCGCGCAAGCGGCCAACGACGGTGTCGGCGTCGACGATGTCGGCGCACTGGCCGACGAAGCGTTCAACGCGATGAAGTAGCTGCTCGCGGAGCGTTCACCTGCAGGGGCAGTGGGTCAGGCGAGTAGGCCGCTGAGGGCGATCATGATCGGGATTGAGAGCAGGGTGCTGAGCAGTACTGCGCTTCGGGCAAGCCGCCGCGACGCGCGGTACTGGACGGCGTAGACGTAGACGTTCTGGGCAGTCGGCAACGCGGCTAGTAGGACCGGGGCGAGCAAGGCGGGACCCGAGAGGTCTAAGAGCCAGCGGCCGACGGAGTATGCGACGAGCGGTTGGACGAGGGTTTTCAGCAGGACGGCCAGTACTGCGTCGCGGTCGAGGCTGATCGAGTCCTTCGCGCCGCCGAGGCTCAATCCGTACGCGATCAAAGCGACCGGTACCGCCGCCGCAGCAACGAGATCGATCGGCCGCATCAGCAACGACGGCAACTCGATTCCAGCAGCCGCGAAGAGCAACCCGAGCAGCGACGCCACCGTCAACGGATTCCGCAACGGCCGCGTCAGCAGCACCCGCAACGGCACCCGCCGCCCGGCCCCGTGCCGATCCGCATCCAGTACTGCGAACGCCACCGGCGCCATCACCAGCAGCTGGAACAACACGATCGGCGCCACCAACGCCCCGTCGCCCAGCACATACGCGGCGACCGGCACCCCCAGATTGCCTGCGTTCACATACGACGCGGCCAGTACTCCGATCGTCGCCTGCGCCCGACTCCGGCGCCAGATCAGCACCGCGACGCCGAGATACAGCACCTGTACGACGAACAGCCCAGCCAGATTCGTCAGCAGCACCGGCGAGAAGATCGCATGGAGATCGGCCCGCGCAACCGTGGTGAACAGCAACGCCGGCGTCGCGACGAAGAACGCCAGCCGCGACAACACCAGCTCGTCCTCGGCCCGCAGTACGCCGGCCAGCCCGACCAGGTACCCGAGCACAGCGACCGAGACGAGGGCGACGAAAGCGGCGACGACAGCGGACACGCGTCAGCTACCCGGCAGCCGCAGCGGTTGCTCGCCGTCGGCGCCGCTTGCCGTCGTCGCGCTCGGGCCGGCCCGGGATCGTCATCACGCCAGCGATCGTAGACGAAACGTTTCATCTGCAAGTTACTGACCAGCCAGCCATCCGACTGGAAAGATTCCACCAAAACCCCAAAGGATGGCAACCATGAACTCTCCCGTCCGCTCCAAACTCGCCGCAGCCGCCTCGCTGGCCGCGCTCGCGACCCTGCTCGTCGCCCCGACCGCCACCGCCGCCGAGCCCAACCCCGAACAGCAGCCCACGCCGATCCAGTACGCCGCGGGCGTCCTCCCCCTCGGCGACGCGGACCTCGCCGAGACCCGCACCTCCACCACCCTCGCCGAAGGCGTCACCCTGACCCGCATCGTCCGCGGCACCGACCCCGCCCCGGCGGACCAGATCAACACCACCACCCGCGGCCCCTGGGTCGTCAACGTCCTCACCATCGACCCGCGCAAGGCGAGGGGCGAACTGCGGACGACGTACGGACCCGATCTCGCCAAGGTCGAGAAGACCAGCGACCTGGTCCGTACTTCGGGAGCCCTGGCCGGCGTCAACGCGTCGTTCTTCACCTTCACCGCCAGCGCCCTCTACCCCGGCGACCCGGTCGGCCTCGGCATCTTCGACGGCAAGCTACTCAGCGAACCGCTCACCGACCCGGCCGAGGCCAACTTCATCGTCAACGCCAAGACCAACAAGGCCGTGATGGGCCACCTCCGCTGGACCGGCTCGGTCAAGAACCCGAAGACTGGCGCGACCCTGCCGCTCGAATTCGTCAACCACCCGCCGGTGATCCCGACCGCCTGCGCCACCCTCCCGGCACAGACCGCCTGCACTGTCCCCGGCGACGTCACGCTGTTCACCCCCGAGTTCGCGGCCACCACCCCGGCCGGCGCGGGCATCGAGGTCGTCCTCGACCGGGACGGCTGCGTCGAGCGGGTCGCCGCCACCCGCGGTACGACCCTGACGAAGAACCAGACCTCGTTGCAGGCCACCGGCAGCGACTCGAACGCACTCCTCGGCATGGTCTCGCACACCTGCTTGAAGACCGACGTCGCCGTCACCGACGAGAACGGCACCAGCCTCGGCCTGAAGAAGGACCTGTACGCCGTAACGGGCCGGTACCGTCTGACAGCCAACGGCGAGGTCGTCGTCCCGGCCGGTACCGGCAGCTTCTTCGACCGCAACCCGCGCACGATCGTCGGTACCACCAGCGACGGCAAGCTCACCCTGGCGGCGCTCGACGGCCGGCAGACCACCAGCGTCGGTACGACGATGGACGAGACGGCCGCGGTCGCCAAGTCCCTCGGCCTGCACGACTCGATCAACCTCGACGGCGGCGGCTCGACCGCGATGGCCGTGAACGGCGCCCTGGTCAGCCACCCGAGCGGCACCAACGGCGCCGAGCGGGCCGTCGGCGACGCGCTCATCTGGGTCCCGAAGAAGTAGTACGCCAAGAACGACGAAGGGCCCGGGACGTCCCGGGCCCTTCACTACTTAGAAGTTGTTGTTCGAAATGCCCTGCCCGAGAATCACCTGGTCGTAGGTGTTCCCGTCGTTGTCGTCCGTGTACGCGACCGCCACCTCGGACCACGGCGACACGGCAACCACCAACTGCTCCTGCCGCCCGGCCGGCACCTGGCTCAACTGCTGAGCCGACAGCCGCGGCGCGTCCGTAGTACCGGCTGAGCTGAAGCCGCGCACCCACACGTCGAGGTCCGTGGCCTGCGCGGTCCAGCCGACCACGCTGCTCGCCTGGTCATCGATCCCGATCGAGGGATTCTTGCCACTAGCAACTACTTCCAGATCGGCTGTGCGCGCGGCGCCCGTACCGGTGAAGCCGCGGGCCCAAACCCCCGCACCCGACTCCCACGCGACCGCGAAGTCGCCGTTGAAGTTGGCGGCGACCGAAGCATGCAACTGCGCCCCAGCGGTGGTGGCATTCGCCGTACGCCGGGACAGCGTGACCGCGCCATTAGTCCGGGCCAGCCCCACCAGCCCGACGTTGTACGACGCGTCGGTCGACCCGTCATCCCAGACCACGACCGCGTCGCCCGAGGCCGACACCGCCACATCTGGATTGTGGTGCTGACCCGTCGTCGTCGAAGCGGTCACCTCATAGCCGCGAGTCGTCGGGCCAGTGAATCCAGCCGCCTTCACCGTCGCCGGAGTACCTGTCTGGATGTCCTCCCACACCACCGTGAAGGCAACCGCCGCAGTCGACGGCGCGCCATCCGGGTCGACTGCCACGCGCGGGTTGATCTGCTGACCATCGGCCGACGTGTTCGCGTTGGCCGAGGCCGTCACCGTCCCGGCCGTGTTCACCACGCGGTAGGGGATGTTGTAGTAGCCGTTGCCGTCCGGGTCATCGGCCCACACGACAACGGCATTGCCCTTGTCGTCCAGGCCGACATCCGGGTGCAGGTGGCGCCAGTTGGTGACGCCACTGCTGCCGGCTGCGGACAGTTTCTTCTCGTAGAGGGCCGTACCGTTGCGATACAGCCGCAGGAAGATCTCGCTGTGCGCGTTGTCGGCGGCATCGGTCGTATCCCGATCGTCTTCCCACACGACAGCCACGTACCCGCTGCGGTTGGTCGCGATCGCGGCCGTGTCCTGATCGCCGGTTGACGCGCTGTTCGCAGTACTCCAGACCGGCGCCGCAACCGCTGCCTGCGCGGGAATCGTGAACAGCAGTGAGGGAACGGCGACCGCCAGGGCGAAAAGCTTCTTCTTCATAGCCGGTCCCCTCAGACTGCCTGAAGGCCGGGCTGGCCCTCTTGGATGACGAACGACTTCAGGGTCGACACCGGCGCGTCGTGCTCGGACACCTTCGCCACGCCGCGGAAATCCGCCTTCATCTGCGTCGGCGACACCGTCGCGCGGATGTAGCCGCGGCGGTTGCTGTAGAACTTCAGCCACGGGTTGGTCCCGACATCCGGAATCGCCGTGGTCGCGTCGCCGTCACCGGTGGAGGTGGCCGAGCTGGTGACGAGTTCGGTGCCGATGATGGCCGAGTTCGCGTTGTTGTAGTCGGCCATCAGGTTGTTGCCCCAGGCCCGGTGTACGTCTCCGGTGAGCACTACCGGGTTGACGACACCGCGGTCGGTCCAGCCCTGCTGGATCCGGGCCCGCGACGCGCGGTACCCGTCCCAGGAGTCCATGCTCGCCCCGGTGGAGTTGAAGCGGCGGGCGAAGAACACCTGCTGCCCGATGATGTCCCAGGTGGCTGCCTTCTCGGCAAGGCCGTTGAGCAACCAGGTCTCCTGGGCGTTGCCGGGCAGGCTGCGGGTGGCCAGGTCTGCGTCCGAGCAGATCTTCCAGCCGTCACCACACGCCTGGTCGTTGCGGTACTGCCTCGTGTCGAGCATGTGGAAGGTGGCGAGCTTGCCCCACGGCAGCCGCCGGTACAGCTGGATGGAGTTGCCGTTGCTGGCCTGTGCCGGCCGCAGCGGCATGTTCTCGTAGTACGCCTGGTAGGCCGCGGTACGCCGGGCAGTCCACTGCGCAGTCGTCAGCGCCGGGGTGCTGTCCGCACGAGTCATGTTGGCGTAGTTGTTCTCCACCTCATGGTCGTCCGGTACTACGATCCACGGCGCGACCGCATGCGCCGCCTGCAGGTCCGGGTCCGCCTTGTACTGCGCATAGCGACGCCGGTAGTCAGCCAGCGTCGTGATCTCGGTAGCACCCAGGTGCAGTCGCGTCCGGCCTGCAGTAGCCGGGTACTCGTAGATGTAGTCGCCCAGGAACAGGATGAGCCCCGGATTGTCCTCAGCCATTCGCCGGTACGCCGTGTAGTAGCCCTCCTCGTAGTGTGCGCAGGAGGTGAACGCCATGACGAGGTCGCGGCCATTGGTGCCGGCCGCTGGTGCGGTACGGGTCCGGCCGACGGGTGAGACGTGGCCCTGGGCGCGGAAGCGGTAGAAGTAGTCCGAGTCGGGGTTGAGGCCGTTGGCGATGGCGTGGACGGAGTGGGCGGCTCCATACGTCGCAGTGACGGTGCCCGAGGTGACCAGGGTGGCGAAGGACTCGGTGGTCGAGACCTGCCAGTCCACGGCGACATTGGCGTTGGCCATGCCGCCCTGGCCGTCGGCGTTCAGCGGGGACGGCGCCAGGCGGGTCCAGAGCACGACGCTGCTCGCGTCGGGCTCACCGGAGGCAACCCCTAGCTGGAACGGGTAGGGGACAGCTGCAGTGGCGGTGATGATGCTGGAACGGGCGGGCAGTGCGGTAGCACCTGCCGCCGCCAGTCCGCCGAGGACAAGGGTTCGACGACTGATGGGTTTCATGGGCGTCACCTTCCGAGGTGCACATGGCGCAGGGCCCCCCGGACGGATGAATACGACGGATCCGTCCGGAGAACCTAGCGATCGGGGCGGTTCGTGCCCATACTCCCGAAGATTTGGTAACTTTCCTACACCTTGTCCTACTGGACAACGACCCGCTTTCTCCCGGCCTGTACCGGATCGAAGGGCTTGTAGTCCTGCCCGCAGGTCGTTCCGTCGGCCGGAGCGGTCAGGGTCGTCAGGTACTTGGTGATGCGGGAGTCGGCGCAACTGCTCTTGAAGAGCGTCGTATGGCCGTAGCCCTCGACCGTGAGCAGCCGAGCGTCCGGGAAGAGGTCGGCGTACGGGCGGGTGGCCGCGTACGGCGTCGCCGGGTCGTACCGGGTGCCGATGACCAGTACCGGCGGCTTCACCTTGTTCGGCCACGGACCCTTGAACGCGTCGGTGTCCTTGACGGGCATGGACTCGCACGGCTGGCCGACCCAGGTACGGAAGCGGCCGAAGTGCGGACCAGTCTTGTCGGCGGCACCGGCGTACGCCGGGTAGTCGAAGGGACGACCCGCCTTCGCAGTCTCGATGCAGGGCTGCATGCCCTGCGCGAGCGAGGGATACAGCTCCTTGTGCCTGGTCCACTCGACCAGAGCGGCCGGCGCCTTTGTGCTTTTGCTCTTGGTGGGAGCCGCGAGTTGGCTGTACAGGTCGGCGAGCTCAGACCAGCCGGCCGGGTCGTACATGTGCTGGAAGCCAACCACCACAGCGATCTGGTAGGTCACGGTCGTCGTGGTCCCATCGGGCAGCGTCACGACGACCGGGTGGGTCTTGAGCCGCTCGAAGAGATTCTCGACGACAGTCGACGGATCACCGAGCTTGGCCAGCGAGCACTTGTCCGGCCCGGCCTTCTTGCACTCAGCCTTGAACTGCGCGAAGGTCCCAGCAGCTCCGTCGCCTTGAGCGATCCGTACGCCGAACGGGCGCCGGTCGCCGTCCGAACCGGAGTACCCGGTGGGGCTGAGCGTCCCGTCGAGGACCAGTGCGCGGACCTTGGTGGGGAACAGCTTGGCGTAGGTGGCACCGAGGTACGTGCCGTAGGAGTAGCCGATGTAGCTCAGCTTCTCGTCACCGACCGCCTGCCGGAGCAGGTCCATGTCACGGGCAACGTTCGCCGTCGACATGTGGGCCAGCTTGTCGCCCGAGAGAGCACTGCAATGCAGGCCGACCTTGATGCCCCAGCTGGTGTAGGCACGCTCCTCGGCGCGGGTCACCGGGAACGGCGGCTGGCTGGCCAGTACCTTCTGCTCCTCGGCCTCTGTCCGGTAGCAGGTCGCCGGGTCGGACTTACCCACACCTCGCGGGTCGAAGCCGAGGATGTCGAACTGCGCCCGTACCTGCGAGGTGTAGGCGGATTGCCCCACCTGCTGGATGAACTCGACGCCAGGGCCGCCAGGACCGCCCGGGTTGGTGAACAGGGTGCCGATGCGGTGAGCCGGGTCGCTGGCGGGCAGCCGGGTCAGCGCAATGGTGGTCGTGGGGCCACGTGGGTGGTCGTAATCGGTTGGGACCTCCACAGTGGCGCACTGGAAGGCTTCTAGGGCCGGCGCGGCGCCACAGCTCCCCCAGTTGATCTTGGGCACTACTGGTTGGGCAGTACTGGCAGCCGACGCCGTAGTCGGTACTACGAGGGCGGCTGCGGCCAGTACGGCCGTGATTCTTCGGATCTGCACGGTTCTCCCCCAGCGAGTCGATGATTTGGACGTCATCGACGCTATGGCCGGGACCGCTCGGTGCGAGTCCACCAACGGAACGAGGCCGGCAGTCCGCCTCTCAGCGGATGCCGGCCCCTCTCAGGAGTGAACCTGGTGAGCGCAGCTCACCCGTAGTACGGATTGCTTTTGTTTTAGGCGGTCTTCTCGCGGCGCTCGCGCTTGCTGACCATCTGGTCGCGCGGGATCAGCGTCGGGTTGACGTTCTCCAGGACGACCTCGCCGGTGACGACGACCTTGGCGACGTCCTCGCGGCTCGGCACCTCGTACATCACGTTGAGCAGGACTTCTTCCATGATCGCGCGCAGCCCGCGGGCACCGGTGCCGCGTAGCAGCGCCTGGTCCGCGATCGCCTCGACCGCGTCCTCGCTGAACTCCAGCTCGACGTTGTCGATCTCGAACAGCCGCCGGTACTGCTTGACCAGCGCGTTCTTCGGCTCGGACAGGATCTTGATCAGCGCGTCCCGGTCCAGCGGGGAGACCGTGGTGATGACCGGGAGCCGGCCGATGAACTCGGGGATCAGGCCGAACTTGAGCAGGTCCTCCGGCATCACGTCGGAGTAGCCGCTGAGCTCCTTGGGCTTCTCCGGCTCGCGCTTGGCGTTGAAGCCGAGCGTCTTCTTGCCGACCCGCTGCTCCACCATGTGGTCCAGGCCGGCGAACGCGCCGCCGACGATGAACAGCACGTTGGTGGTGTCGATCTGGATGAACTCCTGGTGCGGGTGCTTGCGGCCGCCCTGCGGCGGAACGCTGGCCGTGGTGCCTTCCAGGATCTTCAGCAGTGCCTGCTGGACACCCTCGCCGGAGACATCGCGGGTGATCGACGGGTTCTCGCTCTTGCGAGCGATCTTGTCGACCTCGTCGATGTAGATGATCCCGGTCTCGGCCTTCTTGACATCGTAGTCGGCCGCCTGGATCAGCTTCAGCAGGATGTTCTCGACGTCCTCGCCGACATAGCCCGCCTCGGTCAGCGCGGTGGCGTCGGCGATCGCGAACGGCACGTTCAGCATCCGGGCCAGCGTCTGCGCCAGATACGTCTTGCCGCAACCCGTCGGGCCGATCAGCAGGATGTTCGACTTGGCCAGCTCGACCGCTTCGTCCTTCGCGTGCCGGCCGGCGCTCGACGAGCCCTGACCGTCGCGGACCCGCTTGTAGTGGTTGTAGACCGCTACCGCGAGCGCCTTCTTCGCCACGTCCTGTCCGACGACGTACGCATTGAGGAAGTCGTAGATCTCCCGGGGCTTGGGCAGCTCCGTCAGACCGACCTCGGAGCCCTCGTTCAGCTCCTCCTCGATGATCTCGTTACAGAGATCGATGCATTCGTCGCAGATGTAGACGCCGGGACCGGCGATGAGCTTCTTGACCTGCTTCTGGCTCTTGCCGCAGAACGAGCATTTGAGCAGGTCACCGCCGTCACCTATGCGTGCCACCGGGACAGATCCCTTCTCTGAGCAGTCGAACCGGGCGGACTCGAACCTGAACCATCGGGGCTGATCCCCACCCGGAACTCGCTTCGACGGTACCGCGCCGGGGGCCGAAACGCCGCGCTCACCGACGCGTTGTGACTACGCCGGTGGCGAACGCACTGTCGCTTGACAGCTGGGCCGCCCGTATCGGTACCGCCGAAGCGGAACGGTCGTTCTCAGACGCCGGCCGGGACCGGGGTCTTGAGGGTCTGCAGGATGTCGTCGATCAGGCCGTACTCGATCGCCTGGTCGGCGGTCAGGAACTTGTCCCGCTCGATGTCGCGGGAGACCTCTTCGTGCGACTTGCCGCTGGCCTCGGCGAGCATCTTCTCCAGCAGCGAGCGCAGGCGGAGGATCTCGTTCGCCTGGATCTCGATGTCGCTGGACTGCCCGTAGGTGCCCTCGGTGGCCGGCTGGTGGATGATGATCCGGCTGTTCGGCAGCGCGAGCCGCTTGCCGGGAGTACCGGCTGCGAGCAGTACCGCGGCAGCTGAAGCAGCCTGGCCCAGGCAGACCGTCTGCACGTCCGGCTTGATGTACCGGATCGTGTCGTAGATCGCGGTCAGCGCGGTGAAGGAGCCACCGGGCGAGTTGATGTAGATGCTGATGTCCCGGTCGGAGTCCATCGCCTGCAGGCAGAGCAGCTGCGCCATCACGGCGTTGGCGATCTCGTCGGTGATCGGGGTGCCGAGGAAGATGATCCGGTCCTCGAACAGCTTGGTGTAGGGGTCGATCCGGCGCATGCCGTACGACGTGCGCTCCTCCCACTGCGGGATGAAGTAGTTCATGCTCGTGTCCTTAGTTTCGCAGGAGAGGTCAGGAGTTCGGGCTGCCGCTGCTCAGCTGAGCAGCGCTGGCCACGACGTGGTCGATGAAGCCGTATTCCTTCGCCTGGTCCGCGGTGAACCAGCGGTCCCGGTCGGCGTCGGTCTCGACCTGCTCCAGCGGCTGGCCGGTGTGCTCGGCGATCAGCTTGAACAGCTGGGCCTTGATGTGCAGCGACTGCTGGGCCTGGATCTTGATGTCGGAGGCGGTACCACCCATGCCACCCGACGGCTGGTGCATCATGATCCGCGCGTGCGGCAGGGCGAAGCGCTTGTCCTTCGCGCCGGCGCAGAGCAGGAACTGGCCCATCGAGGCGGCCAGACCCATCCCGACCGTGGCGACGTCGTTGGAGATCCACTGCATGGTGTCGTAGATCGCCATGCCGGAGTCCACCGAGCCACCCGGGGAGTTGATGTACAGCCAGATGTCCTTGTTGGGGTCCTCGGCGTTGAGGAGCAACATCTGAGCGCAGATAGCGTTCGCGTTGTCGTCGCGAACCTCGGACCCCAAGAAGATGATCCGGTTGCTCAGCAGGCGCTGGTAGATGTGGTCGTCGAGTCCGCCGGATCCGTTGCCGCCCGCGGCGGTGGGGCTGGCTGCAAATGTCTCGTTCACGAAGCCGACATTACTGGTCCGCGCCCACAGACCTAAGGCTGGTAGCCACCTGTTCGCTCACGGCGCACGCCATCTGCCCTCAGCGAACTCCAGAACACGCTCCCGGGGCGACGTTCTACCCCCACCCCGACTCACTCGTCTGGCCAGGTGCGGACCGACCCGAAACTTGTGAGGGGCAACGCGGCTAAGGCGGAAACTTTTCGTCGCCTGGTGCAAGTTAGTTACCAAGTAGATCGCTGTCCACAGCCGCCCCAGCGCCGCTCCGCCGAGTTCAGGCACCCTGGTACGGATGGACTGGTGGTGGCGGCAAGAGCTTGAGGAAGAGGGCCTCGACGTCCTGATCCATACCCAGGACCAGATCGTCGCGCGGAGCCAACTCCTCGCCGCCGACTGGACGGACGTCGACATCCGCCGTCGTCTGCGCCGCCGGTCCTGGCAGACGGTCCACCCCGGTGTCTACGCCACCCACACCGGCCCGATCGGGTACGACGAACGCCTACTCGCAGCACTCCTGTACGCCGGCCCGGATGCAGCCTGGAGCCACTACACCGCCGCCGAGCAGCACGGGCTGATCAAACGCGACGAGCGCCGTCCGGTCCACGTGACCATTCCTACCGAGCGGCGAGTCAGGAGTCGCCCCAGCCTCCAGATCCACCGCGACGAGTACTGGGCCAACCGCCTGGCAACCGTCATCCCGCCAAGACGCCAGCCGGCCCACGCCGTACTGGACATCGTCGGAATCTCGGCCACATCAGACGATGCCGCAGCCACCATCGCCGAGGCCTGCCAGAGCGGGCAAGTCAGCCACACCGCCATCCTGCAAGCCCTCGACGCAAGGGGCCGGCTGCGTCATCGGTCCGTGCTGCGACCGATCTTGGCCGACATCGCATCCGGCTCGCATTCCCTGCTCGAGCTGCGTTACCTCCGCGACGTCGAGCGGCGACACAGGTTGCCGACCGGCATACGCCAACGCCCAGTGGATCGGGAATTCACCGACGTCGCCTATCCGCGGTACGGCCTGGTGGTCGAGCTCGACGGACGCTTCCACCTCGCGCCGCAGCGTCGCTGGCGCGACCTCGACCGCGACAATCGCGCCACCCTACGAGCCGAGGCCACCTTGCGCTACGGCTGGTTAGACATCACCAGCCGCCCGTGCGACGCCGCAGTACAGGTACTAGAGGTCTTCCGCCGCCGGACTCCCGACCTCCCCGCCCACCCCTGCAGCCGCCAATGCCCCCTGGGCGGAAACTTTTCGTCGCCAGGTGCAAGTTAGTTACCAGGTAGAGGCGACGACCCCGGATCCGCTGGGGATTCGGGGTCGTCGACTGTTAGTTCAGGTGATTCAGGCCTTGGCGGGTTCTTCTTCGGCCGGGGCCACGGGGGCTTCGGCGTCGGTCTCGTCGGCCGGGTCGGCGTAGGTGCCGTCGGGCTGGAGGGTTTTGAGTTCGACGGTGTTGCCGGAGGCGTCGGTGACCTTGGCGTTCTCGACCAGGTGGGCGAGGGCCTTGCCGCGGACTACCTCGGAGACGAGGCTCGGGACCAGGTTGTTCTCGACGGCGTGCTGGGCGAACTGGTCGGGGCTGACGCCGGAACGCTGGGCGTGCCGGACGATGTGCTCGGTCAGCTCCTGGTCGTTGACGCTCAGCTCCTGCTGCTCGGCCACCAGGTCGAGGACGAACTGGGCCTTGATCGCATCCTCGGAACGCTTCTTCAGGTCCTCGTCGAACTCTTCCTCGGTCTGCTCCTCGCCCTCGAGGAACTGGGCGAAGCTCATCCCGGAGTACCCGAGCTGCTGCTCCAGGTTCTCCCGGCGGGCCGCCAGCTCGTCGGTCAGCAGGCCCTCGGGGACCGGTACCTCGACCAGGGTCAGGATCTTCTCGAGTACTGCGTCGCGCGCGTCGCCGGCCTGCTCGAGGCGCTTGCCGCGCTCCAGCCGGGTACGGACGTCCGCGGTGAGCTCCTCGGCGGTGTCGAACTCCGACGCGGTCTGCGCGAAGTCGTCGTCGAACTCGGGCAGCTCCTGCTCCTTGACCGCGGTCACGGTGACCTCGACGTCGACGTCCTCGCCCTTGAGTTCACCACCGACCAGCTGGGTCACGAAGGTCTTCGACTCGCCCGCGTTCAGGCCGGTGACGGCCTCGTCCAGGCCGTCGAGCAGCTGTCCGCTGCCGACCTGGTAGGACAGGCCGGTCGCCTGCGCCTCTTCGATCTTCTCGCCGTCCTTGGTGGCCGACAGGTCGATCGTGATGAAGTCCTTGTCGCCGACCGCGCGCTCGACCGGGTTCAGCGCGCCGAACCGCTGGCGCAGCGCCTCGATCTGCTCGTTCACCTCGTCGTCGGCGATCGCGATGTCCTCGACGCTCGCCTCCAGACCCTCGAGGTCGGGCAGCGTGATCTCCGGGCGGACCTCGACCTCGGCGGAGAACTGCAGGCTCTCCTTGTCGTTGAACTCGGTCACGTCGACCTCAGGCCGGCCGATCGCCTTGACCTGGTTGTCCTGGACGGCCTGCGAGTACAGCTTCGGCAGCGCGTCGTTGATCGCCTCTTCGAGCACCGGACCGCGACCGACCCGCTGGTCGATGACCTGCGGCGGGATCTTGCCCTTGCGGAAGCCCGGGACGACGATCTGGCTTCCGATGCTCTTGTACGCCGCGTCGAGGCTCGGCTTGAGCTCCTCGAACGGCACCTCGACGATGAGCTTGACCTTGGTCGGGCTCAAGGACTCGACGGTGCTCTTCACGGTGGCGGTTCTCCTTGGTCGATGACGTTCACAGCCGTAGCCGGACAGGCCACGCTGCACGGTGCTGCAGGGGTTTGTCGGGGCGACAGGACTCGAACCTGCGGTCTCCTGCTCCCAAAGCAGGCGCGCTAGCCACTACGCTACGCCCCGCAGTGACCGCACGAGTCTAGTGGACGCGGACCAGTGCTCGCGCCACCACCCCCATCGGGAGCATCAGCGGGAACCAGTTTGAGACCTGGCCCGGCCATGTGGAATCATGTGCGCGTGCCCACAACAGGGCGCATGCGGGTGTAGCTCAATGGTAGAGCCCCAGTCTTCCAAACTGACTACGCGAGTTCGATTCTCGTCACCCGCTCAGCACCGCGAAGAGCCCTCAGCCACCGGCTGAGGGCCCTTCGTTCATCCGTCTGTACTCCGGTGAGCCCAGCCGACTGCTGCCGCCCAGCCGGCCACACTGAGCAGCAGGCCCGCTCCCGCGCCGAGGCCGGCTCTCCACCACAGGCTGCCGAGCAGCAGACCGAGTGCTCCGCAGATGAGCGCGGCCGCGAGTAGTACGGAGGACGCGTCGCCGCCCCAGCTCAGGTCACACAGTCGCTGCCGGAGCGAGCGATTGCTCTCCATCAACATCAGGACCTGCGCGCTGAGAACCACAGCGAGGAGCAATACCAAGGCGTAGTGGAGCGGGGTCACCGGGTCATCATCGCGTGTGCGACAGGGCAGGTCGGTGTCGTAGCGCTGGTCAGTGGTCGTTGTAGAAGCACTTCTTGGAGTCGAGGGCGATGATCAGGCTGTTGGCGCCGTCGCGGTCGATGATGGCCACGTACATGCACACGCGCGCGCCCTCCTTGAGGTCCAGGTTGCAGACCCCCGCGTGGCCCTTGCCGTACGGGTTGTAGCACGCGCCGGTACGGCCGTAGTCGGTCTCGAAGTACGCCGCGGCCGAGGAGCTGTCGTTGTACATGTCCACGACGAAGAAGTTGTCACCGTACTTCTGGAAGCAGATGTACGCCTGGAAGTTCCCGGTGCACACGTCCTCCTGGATGATGCTGACCTCGGTCGCCCGGTACAGCGTGGAGGCGGCGGAGGCGGCGGCCGGGTTGACCACCGGCGACGCGACGGCGATGACGAGCGCGGCGGCCGCGCCGAGCAGCCGGCGGAAGGAGCGTCGGTTCATGATGTCGATCCTCACTGTGGGGCGGGGACTCAGCCTGCCATCCCGCCCCCGCCGTGGCCAGAGGTCAGAGGGCCACCGTCAGTCGGCACCGGAACTCCGTGGCCAGGGGCCTGCTGTCACATTCGACCCCGAGCGCGCGAGCCAACTACGCCAGCTCGCGAGGGTGACCGGCAGCTCGGCGTCGTCCAGGACGATGAGCACGTACTCCGCCCTGAGGCGCACCACCTTATCGGCCGACTCCCGGCATTCGCCGAGCGCCGCTCTCAGTTCCGGACCATCGACGCGCCGCGCCAGAGCGGCGTACCAGCGGTCCTCGCATCGATGCTGTCTCGACACGGCTTGGACGACGAGCTCGATCAGGTCCGCGCGCGTCGACTCGGGCGCGCCGACCCGGATGAAGCTCCTGAGTACCTGCTGCTTGGTACCCCAGCCGCTGGACAACCTCCACTCGTCGGGATAGTCGGTCTCCCAGCGCAGGAAGAGCACTGCGTACGGCGCGAGCAGCTCGAAAGTCGCTCTCTGGTCTACCTGCCACGAAGCGTCCACGAAGCTGTGCAGCGCGGAGTAGATGGTGTGCGCCCCGGCGCTCCGTTGCGCAGCGAGGTGCCGGTCGAACTCCGCTCGGAGAGCGGGCACATCCAGGAAGTCGTAGCTCTGACCGTTGGCCCACCACAGAGCGTTCTGGCGGTCGATCGCCTGGCGCTGCTGAGCCAGGTACCGGTCCTGCCGCATCCTTGCCGCTCTGCGTCGGGTCGGGTCCGGATCGACGAAGTCGACCATCCAGCGCAACCGCTGCTCATGGATCCACTGCACACCAGACCCTAAGCCAGCGGCGGGATCAGGGCTCAGACCTGGCGCAGGCGGGAGCGAGCGGAGTACACGGCTGCGGTGAGCATGCCTGCGGTGGTGAGGAGGAAGGTGGTGCGGAGGCCGAGGGTGGTGGCTAGTACGCCGGAGAGCAGCATGCCGGTCGTTTGGCCGCCGATGACGAGGGTGCGCCAGGCAGCTGTGGCCTGTGCGAGTAGGGCGGGCGGGACGAGGGATTGGCGGAGAGTGCGCTGCGGTACTCCGTACAACGGCATCCCCAGGCCCGTGAGGAGCTGGCTGCCGAAGGCGAGTGGAGTCAGGCCCGCCGCTAGGGCCAGGCCCGAGAGGGACGCGAGGAGTTGGCCGGTGATGTAAGCGCGCCCCAGGCCCAGGAGGCGCCCGTACGCCGGTGCCGCGAGCGCGCCGAGCGCTGAGGCGACTCCCGAGACGGTGATGACGGCCCCGACGAGTAGTGGCGACCAGTGGAGCTCGCGGACCAGGTAGAGAACCACCAAAGGCGCCTGGAGTGCTCCAAAGGCTGCGGCTGCCGTTGCGGAGATGACCAGCGCTCTGAGCAACGGGTCATCAAAGAGGACACGTAGGCCGCCAGTGAGGGTCAACGCCGGGCCCCGGGCGGCAGACGAGCGCGGAGGCTCCTTCAACAGCATCGATGTCACGGCGGACAACGCGTAGGAGGCAGCGTCGAAGGCGATCGCGAACGGAGCGCTGACGGCTGCGACCAGAACACCAGCCAGCGAAGGGCCCGCGGTACCGGCGACGGTCTGTGTGAACAGTGTGGCGCTGTTGGCGGACATCAGGTCGTCGCGCGGAACCAGTACCGGCAACAGCGACTGTGAGGCCGTATCGGACAGCAGTGTCAGGATACCGGCGGCTAGGGCGACCAGGTAGAGATGCAGAATCTGCAGGTGCCCGATGGCCGCCAGCAAAGGGATTACGCCGAGCAGCACAGCTCTACCGAGGTCAGCCACAAGCAGTAAGCGGCGCAGGGAGAAGCGGCTGACCACCAGTCCAGCAGGTAGGCCAAACACCAAGTGGGGAAGGACATTCAGGGCTGCGAGGACACCCATCTCGACAGCCGATGCGTGCAGCGTGACAACGGCGACGAGTGGCATCGCGACGGTAGTGATCGCAGTACCCGTCCAGGAGATCGCCTGCCCGGACCACAGCTTGAGGAACTCGCGGTTGCGCCACATGCCCCGGACCCTCGCAACAACCTGGGCTCAACCGACACCGTCGTTCGCCGACAGCGAAGCTTGTTCACTGGACGCGGAAGACCGGGCCCTTGGGAGTGAAGGGCAGCGTGGCGCCGGCCGGTACGAGCCAGGCGTGTTCGCGGCGTACCCGTACTACGTCGCACTGGCCGTCTGTGATGATCAGGATCGGGCCGTCCGCCGGGAAGTCGTCCGCGCGCTCCAGGAGGTCGACCCCGGGCTGCAGGACCGTCCCGCCCCGCCCGCGCACCTTCACCCGACCAGCGATGTCGTCGACCGGGACATAGCCCGCGTCGTACGCCGCAGCATCGCAATAGACCACCCGTGCCGCAGGGACATCCCGTGCCATCGAGTACGACGCAATGGCCCCCAACGCCTTCCCCAGCAGGGCGCGATCCATCGAGCCCGAGGTGTCCAGCACCACCCCGTACGTCGGCAGCCGCTCGACCGTGGTCGGCCGCACCCACCCCGGTCGCGGGATGTCCGGAGTGCTCGCCTGGCGACGGGAGGCGCGAGCGTACGTCCGTACCTTCGCCACCGACGGCACATGCTCCTCGAACCAGCGCGCCAGCTGCGCATCCCAAGCCAGTGGTGGATGGTCGAGCGCCTTGATCTCCTCGACGAGCCCTGCAGGCAGTAGACCCCGACTGCTGTCGTGGTAGGCCAGCCCGGTCGTCAGCGAACGCCGGTAGATGTCGTCGAGGTCAGTAGCCCGGGCACCCTCACCCACTCGCGGCAGCGGCTGGCCCAGTACGTCACCGAGCCCTACACCCCGCAGAGTCGCCAGCTTGCGGTACCTGCGCAGGTCGGTCGTGATCCGGTCGTACACGGCCTCCACGGACAGTCCGCGCAGCGATACGTCGTACAGGGCTCCGTCCGGCATCGTGCCGACGGCCATCTCGATCAGCCAGCCGTTGATGACCAGGTCGGCAGCTACGTTCCACAGGTACGCGTCACGCCCGCCGACGCGAGCACCGTGGCGCAGGGCGGCGTGCAGCATCTCGTGGGCCATCACGAAGCGCCATTCGTTCTGCGTCAGCTTGTGGAGCGGGTTGATGTAGATCTCCCCCGCTTCGGCGTTCACGGCCGCCACCTGGATGTCCCACCCGCGGGCGAGCTCTGCCTCGGCTACTACCTTCATGCTGGCGGCCAGAGCGCCCAGTAACGGGTACGACGACACGAACCAGCCCAGTGCCCGGTCCCACTCGGCTACTGCGCCACCAGCGTCCGACAGCGAGGACCGCACCCCACCAGCGATCTCCACAGCCGCCGCAGCCGCGTCCGAGAGCCCAGCGGCAAACCAGTCCTCCCAGGCGGGCGGGTCGCCCCATCCCGTCCAGGGCCTCACCACCACATCATTCACATGCCCAGCCACGCCCAACTGCCCAAACTCAGCCGGTACGCCGGTACGCCGCCACTCCCGCGCCAGCACATCCTCGTCCGTGCCCGGCAACTCATCCGGCAGCCGCACCACAGCCCGCCCGATCCCCAACGACGCCAAGAACCGGTTGACCGCCACATCACAAGCGGCAGCCGCCGCGTGATCCGCACCAGGCCTGCCCGGCGACGCGTGGCCGAGCCCGAGGTGGATCAGCAGATGCGCAAAGACCCAAGCCCACTGGTCCGCATCGGCCAACCGGGTCGGATGGGCGTAGAAGGTCCCATCCGAAGTCACGACCGCCCACCCGTCGGCCGGACACGGCCCGTCCGCTGAACGCAGCGGCGCGTTCCGGTAACCCACCATCGGCGCAAACAGCGGATGCGCCGCAACCACACCCCACCCAGCCCGGATCGCCTCCACCGCCGGATCCCGCTTAGGCCCCCGCCGAGCCATCAGTCGCTCCCCCGACCAGCCATCAGCCGGTCCCTCGGCGGGCCGTGCCCAGCCACTTGGCGGGCCGCTTGTCCCAGCGGAGCGGCTTCTGCTCCCGGCGAGCCGCTCGTTCCCACCGCCCTAGCTTCTCCGGCCACCGCACCGGAGTCTTCGCCCACCAGCCCGGCTTGCTTGCCCACCTAGCCATGTCAGGACCGGGCAGCCACGAGACGGGGCAGGTCGCGGGTGACCTCGACCAGGAACCAGGTCGGCAGCACCGGGCGGCCGTTGTCGTCAGATGCGATCACGATCTGGGCAACCTCCAATGAGATCTCTGCGAGCTCCACCAGCAACGCCTTGCCGCGATAAGCCAACTGCCGGGCCGCCGGGCTCGCCGAGGCCTTGTCAGCCGACAGTTCCTTCACCAGCCGCGCCCGGAAGGTCTCGGCCAGGAAGTAGAGCAGATCCCGGTCCTCAGGAGCGGCCGGCCAGGCAGCCTCGCCCTTGAGCACCGCCTCCAGCCCAAAAGCATTCCGAACCGTCTTCACGAAGGCACGGAACGTCGAGGCGTGCGCGGCGGTCAAGGTGCCGAAGGCAAGGATCCGGATGGTCTCGTCGTCGACGCCCTCTCCGTAGGAGTGCAGCGCGTCGGACAGCATGTGCCAGCTGCGCGGCGTCGAGAACGGCTCCTCCGTCTTCGGCGGCGCCGTCCACAAGTGGTCCGGCCGGTTGAGCAAATAGTCGAGCACCCACGGGTGAATCCCTGCGCCGGCAGCCCACGCCAGCCAATCGGTCGCCGACGCTCGCAGGTGAACATGCACCAACCGGTTGAGCAGAGCCGACGCCATCGGCCGGGCCAGCGCGTTGTCGGTGGCCCGGTTCCCAGCGCCGATCACGACGGACCCGGCAGGCAGCTCGTACTCACCGATCCGCCGATCCAGGATCAGCGAGTAGAACGCCTTCTGCACCTCGGGCGACGACGCGTTCAGCTCATCCAGGAACAAGCAGTACGGCGTCTCCCGGGCGATGCTCACCGGCGGCGCGAACCGGCTCCGCCCGTCCACGATCTGCGGTACTCCGATCAGGTCCTCCGGCGCCAGTTGCGTCCCGAGCAGGGTCACGCAGTCCAGCCCGAGCGAGTCCGCGAAGGAACGCACCAGGCTGCTCTTGCCGATCCCTGGCGCGCCCCAGACGAACACCGGCCGCACGACGGCGACGTTCAGCAACACGTCGGGCAACTGCGCCGGCGTCACGGTGATGGCGGCCTGCATCGGATCCTTTCAGCGGGTTCGGAAGACACCTTCGAGGGTCCTCCACGTCACTCCACGTGTCCATCGGATTTTCCGGCAAGCGCTTCCGCTACTCCGGGTTACCGGCTATGGTGCCGCGATCAGCGGAAGACACGGCGGCTGAGCCGCCGAGGGGGTTTACGTTCTGATGATGCTGCGTTCAAAACTGCTCGCTGCCGCCTGCGCGGTCGTCCTGCTGCCGCTCGCCGCGGTCAAGGTGATGGCGGCCGATCCGCCGCAGCACCTCGGCGAGGGCCAACTGGTCGGCAACCGGTCCGTGGCCGATCCCGCGCTGCAGATCAGGCAGGCGACCAGCTCGTACTACGTGACGTCGTACGGCCAGCCCGACGACCACTCACCGGAGCCGTGGGAGATCCTCAGCAGCACCAACGGCGCACTGGCCCGTACCTCCCCGCGCCTGCGTGACGACCCGGACAAGCCCCCGACCCTGCTCGGCAAGTACGTCGTGACGCCGGCCGCCGCCCAGATCGCCTTCCGCGACATCGCAACCGACGCGGTCAGCCAGGTCGCAGTACCGGCCGGCGCGACGTACCAGGGCGCCTACCCCGGTGGCATCCTGCTGTCCCGCGCAGCCGACAGCTCCTTCGCCCTGCGCGCAGTGGACAACACCGAGAAGCCAGTCACCGGCGCAGCCTTCGGCGACCCCGTCATCCTCGACACGACCGCCACCTCGATCCTGATCACCGTCGCCGATCACCTCTCAGTCATCGACACAGCAACCGGCACTGCGACCGCCGTCGCCACGCTGCCCGCCAACCCGGCCTGGGCCGCCCTGACTCCCACCAGAGTGCTCTGGCAGACCGCTGCCACGGCGAACTCCAAGACAGTCGGCTGGAAGCAAGGCACGACCACTGGCTCGGTAGAGGTCCCGTTCGGGCTTCCACTGCTCACGGTTGGCGACGACCTCGCAGTACTGGTGCCTGACACCAAGCAGCTGGCCAAGATCGCGGTGACCACCGGCACCGTCACCGCAGCGTTCGTCACTGGAGTCCACGACGCGGCAGACCTCGGCAACGGCCGACTGCTGATCAGTGCCCAGAGCAAGGTGGCCAGCGTAGGAGCGGACGGCGTGCTAACGACCGTCAAGGCGACTCCTGCCTTCGCTGCTCAGGTCACCACGGTCGGGATGTCCGGTGCGCGCGTAGTGACCGCTGACTATCAGCCGGACCACGGTGTGTACGAGACGACCACCAACGGCACCACCTGGTCATCACTGAGCACCAGCAACTCCGGCAAGCCGCTCCAGCTCGAGGGGACCACCCTGGTGACCTACCAGGCCGGTATCGCCCGAGTGCGCGGCTCTGGTGGCGACCTGACCTTCCCCGCGACCGACGAGGTCGTGCTCGGCAAGGGCGGCAAGCTGGTCTCGCACCGTACGCCGGATGCCGCGACGGCCGAGGTCTATGACGTAGCGAGCAAGACCAAGCTCGCGGACTACGCAGTGCCCTTCGCCTTGGCCGACAGCTCGGTTTGGAAGGTCACCGAGACCGGTGTGCTGACCGGCAAGGACCTCAGCACCCAGGCGACCAAGACGATCGCGGTGGCCAGCGCCTGCACGGTCGGAGCGGACGACGTCAACGGGCGCTGGGCATTGCTGAGCGGCTGCACCGGCGGCAACCAGGTCATCGACATCAAGGGCCCCGAGGCGCCGCGCAACCTGACAGTCGCGGCAGACTCCCAGCTCGGCAACGGGTTCGTAGTACAGACCGCTGCCGGTGAAGACGCCAATGGCCTGTCCACCAAGGAGTTGCTGGTCACCGACCTCAACGACCAAGGCCTGGGCCAGCGCCGCTACGGACCGATCAACGGCCGGCTCCTGCAGCCGGCCAGCTTCCGTCCCGACGGCGCTGGTGGCGCCAAGATCATCTACGCGGATCCCGACGCCCGGCCCCGGATCATCAGCCTCACCTGGCTGGCGGTCGACCCGCAGCAGCGCCCGGACACCACTGCTCCCGTACTGACCAGTGCGACCGCAGGCGACCGGCTGCGCGACAACACCAGCCTGTCGTTCGACTGGACCTTCACGGATCCACAGGACCCCAACGCACCAGCGAGCGGAATCCTGTCGTACGACGTCCGCATCCAGCAGCGCCCCAACCGCACCTCGCCGTACGGCGCCTGGAACGAGCGAGTGGGCTGGCAAGGGCTCAAGACGACTGCCGCGAGCTACACCGCGGCACCGGGCACCGACACGTGCTGGCAGGTCCGGGCTCGCGACTATGCAGGCAACCTGAGCGCTTGGAGCACGTCGTACTGCAGCGAGGTGGACGGCATCGCGCCGACCGCCGTCACGCTGAGGATCGGCGACCGCGTCGCGCTCGGTGCGACAGCCACGGTCAGCTGGGGTTACGCCGACGAGACCGCGGTCGCGTCGTACGACGTCGTCTACAAGACCGCCGCGGCCGGAGCCGCCTTCGGCAGCTGGGTCTACCCGGCGGCCTGGCAGGACACCGACCTGAGGGCGATCACCTGGGCACCACGCATCGGTATGGACGAGTGCTTCATGATCCGCGCCCGCGACGTGCTTGGGAACCTGTCTGCCTGGTCGAAGCCGCTCTGCACGGTGGTACCGCAGGACGACCGCGCACTCACCTCGTCCGGCACGGTGACCCGGTCCACCAGCACCCTCGCCTTCCAGGGCACCACTTCGATCCTGAAGGCCAACGGCGCGTACCTGACCAAGACCGGCGAGGGCGCCCTACGGATCGCGGTCGTCGGGATCAGCGGACCGGGCCAGGGCAAGGTCGACGTCTACCACGCCAACATCAAGATCGGCACGGTCAACCTGGCCGCGACCACCACGGCACGCACGGTCACCTACCTACCGATCACCGCGTATCGCACCGGCGCGGTCAAGATCGTCTCGACCTCCACGGCCCCGGCGACGATCGACGGCGTCGCCTTCCTCCGGCTGTAGCGATTTCTGCAACTAGCTGCAATCCCGGCGACACTGCGATCCGCCGGGATTTAGGCTGCGCCCGCTGATCCGGCTTTGCCGGTCCTGTGGGAGGGGTCCTTTTGAAGTTGCGTACCGCGGTCGCCGCCGCCTGTGTCCTGGCACTGTTACCCGTCGGCTCCAGCGCGGCCAATGCTGCCGAGCCGCCGGTCCATCTCGGCGAGGGCACGCTGGTCGCGCCGCGGCTCGAGGCCGATCCGCCGGTCCAGATCGTGGCGGCGACGAGCAAGTACTACCTGACCGACTACGGCTGGCCGACTGACTTCGCACCGGCCCCGTGGAGCATCAAGAGCACCCTCGACGGAACCGTCGAGGGTGATTTCCCGCGCCAGAACATCGACATGAACGCGACCCCCGACATCGTCGGCGAGTACGCGGTGAAGTGGAGCGACAGCGGCGCCGCGGCCCGCCGACTGCACACCGCCGACGATCTCCAAATCATCAACGCTCCGGCCGGAACCGTGGTTCGCAATGTCTACCCCGGCGGCCTGCTGCTGGCCCGCGGAGACGCCTTCGCTCTCCGTACCTACGCAGGCGCCGAGACGCCCGTCACCGGAGTCACCACCACCGCGAAGGTGCTGGACCGTACCGACGACGCCTTCCTGCTCGGCACGCCAACCGGTCTGTTCGTCCTCGACGTGGCCACCGGTACGGCGACGCAAGCGGCGACTCTGACCGCGGCGACCCCGTGGGCGCAGCTCACCCCCGGCCGGGTCATCTGGCAGACCTCCACCGACGCCACCACGACCACGCTGGCCTGGAAGCAACGGACCGGCTCGGTCGACGGCACAGTCGTCGTACCGTTCAAGCAGCCGCTGCTCCCGCTGGGTGACGACGTCGCCGTGCGAGTGCCGGACACCAAGGAGCTGGCCAAGGTCAGCCTCCAGGACGGCACAGTGACCAGGAACCTCGTCACCGGCGTGCACGACGCGGAGGACCAGGGCAACGGGCGTTTGCTCGTCACTGCTCAGGCGCAGGTGGCCTCCATCGGGGCCGACGGAGTACTGCAGAGCATCGCCCCGGTACCGCCGTTCCACGGTCAGTCCGAGTTCGTGATGCTGTCCGGCGACAAGGTGGTCACCGATGCGACGGTGCCGCCGCAAGGCGGCCTGGTCAGTGACGGGTTCACCACTGTTCATCAGACCAGGGACCTCGGAGCGAGCTGGACCGAGTTGGGTATCACTCGCGACCAGTTCAGGTATCCGCCGGAGTTCGCCGGCAACGCGCTGGCGACCACTCGCGTCCACAATGACGGGACCCAGTACGGGTGGGTGACCGACGCGAAGGGAACCGTTCAGTTCGACGGCCCGGTGGCGCACCTCGGCCGGGGCGGCAAGCTGGTTGCAGTGGGGATGGCGAACAGCAGCACGGTGGTGCAGGTCTACGACCTGGTCGCACGGAAGATGATCGACAGCTTCCCGCTGCCGGTCGGCTTGAACGGCCAGACGATCTGGACCGGGCCGGACTGGCGCGACAACCTGACCGCGACGACCAACGGGTTCTCCACCACCTATCCGGCCGGACCCGGGTGCGGGCCGGCCCAGGGCATCCAGGCGGCCGGCCGCTGGGTCGTGGTCGACTGCGCGGGCACCGACGACCGGATCATCGACGTCCAGGGCCAGGTGCCCACCCGGACGATCACGCTCAGCCTCCGCTGGAAGCTCGGCTACAACTTCCTCGTCCAGGACACAGCTGGGAGCGACATCTCGCCGACGGTGCCGATCGACCTCAAGGTCACCGACCTGAACACCCTCAACCTGACCGAACGCCGGTACGGACCGCTCGCGGCGTACTTCTGGACGCGACCCAGCTACCAGCCGGACGACGCCGACGCCGCCCGGCTGGTCTACAACGACCGCAACCGGCAGGCGCGGATCGTCACGCTCGACTGGCTCGCGCCGCAGCCCACCGTCGACACCGACCACGTCGCTCCGGTGCTGGCCACCGGGGACGCCGGTCCGCGGGTCCAGACCGGGACGTTCCCGACCTTCCGCTTCACGTTCACCGACCCGGCCACCCCGGACGACCAGGCCAGCGGCATCGCGGAGTACGACGTTCGGTACCAGCAGCGCACCTCCCCGGGTGCGCCGTACGGCGACTGGGTGCTGCCGCCAACCTGGCAGAAGCTGCCCAAGCACGAGAACTACGTCAGCCGCGACGCGCCTCCTGGCACCGACACCTGTTTCCAGGCGAGGGCACGGGATCGGGCCGGCAACCAAGGCGAATGGAGCCAGTCGTTCTGCACCGAGATCGACGGGACCGCGCCGACCCTGACCAGTAGCAGTGCAGGCGAGCGCGTCATCACGGCAGCGACCGGCACCTTCAAGTACGCGTTCACCGACAACAGCGGCAAGGTCGCGTCGTACGACGTGGTCTACCGGGACGCGATCGCCGGTCAGGCCTACGGCAAGTGGCAGTACCCCGCCGCCTGGCAGGGGACGACCGCTACGTCCGTCACCTGGGCACCGGTGGCCGGGGTCGACCGGTGCTTCATGGTTCGGGCAACGGACGCCGCCGGCTACGAGTCCGGCTGGTCGGCGCCGGCTTGTGCGGTTGCGCCGCTTGACGACCGGGCGCTGACTGCTACCGGCACGGTGACCCGGGCGACCAGCTCGATCACGTACAAGGGCACGATCTCGCAGCTGAAGGCGTCCGGCGCGACCCTCACCAAGGCAGGCGAGGCCGGGCTGCGGATCGCGCTGGTAACCGTCAACGGCCCCGGACAGGGCAGCGTGGATGTGTACCACGCAGGGGTGAAGATCGGCCGGGTGTCCTTGCTCGCGCCGAGCAGCAAGGTGACGGTCACGCTGATGCCGGTCACCCCGTACCGGACCGGGGAGATCAAGATCGTCTCGGTCAGCGCCGCCCAGGCCGTGATCGATGGCGTCGCCTTCTTGCGCAGCTGAGACTCATCACGGTTCGTAATCAGTGTGGGCCCCGTCACCGCCCGGTGGCGGGGCTCGCTCATTGCAACAAGCGGTAATTGAGCTCCGGGGAATGGAATTCGCAGGACAAGCGCTTACCACTACGCGATACTGGAAAGTGCGCCGTTTTCCGGTCGCCAGCCAAAATCCCGCGCCGAGTCATGTTGGGAAGTGCGCCCCTCCAGATGCCCTCAGAGCCACCTGCCCAAGCGCCGTCTATCGCTGCCCCTTCCAATCGTACGAACCCGAGGCGGAGCCAGAATCTCTGGCGACTCCGCCCCTACCTCCGCCCCCACAAGTGGCGCCTGGTGACCATGTTCACCACGGCGATCCTGGGCGTTGGCGTCAGCCTCACCGTCCCCCTGGTCACCCGGGCGATCATCGACGGTCCGGTCACCCGCCGTGAGATCGACCTTCTGCTCCCCCTCGGCCTGCTGGCCCTCGGCCTGAGCATCAGCGAAGTCCTGCTGGTCTGGGTCCGCCGGTGGGCCCAGTCGCGCGCGGTCAGCGACCTCGAGGCCAGTCTCCGCAACGACCTCTACATCCGGCTGCAGGCCCTCCCGATGGAGTTCCACAGCCGCTGGCAGAGCGGGCAACTGCTCTCCCGGGTGACCGCCGACCTGTCCACGATCCGCCGGTTCATGGGCTTCGGCCTGCTGTTCCTGGTGATCAACGTGCTGCAGCTGGTGGTCGTCACCTTCCTGCTGCTGCAGCTGTACTGGCCGCTCGGCGTCGTGGTCCTGGTGGCCGCCGCGCCGATCATCGTGGTCTCGCTGAAGTTCGAGAAGAAGTACCTGGCGATCTCCCGCCGGGTGCAGGACCAGCAGGGCGACCTGGCCACCCGGATCGAGGAGTCGGCGGTCGGCTTCCGGGTGATCAAGGCGTTCGGCCGCCGCGAGCACGTCAAGAAGCAGTTCGACGACGGTGCGGTGAAGCTGTACGAGACCTCGGTCGACAAGGTCCGGCTGGCGTCGCGGTTCTGGACCTTCCTGGAGGTGATCCCGAACCTGACCCTGGTGATCGTGCTGCTGCTCGGCGCGCTGGCCGTCGGCCGGGACGCGATCTCCCTGGGCACCCTGGTCGCCTTCATCACCTTGATGCTGTCGCTGATCTGGCCGGTCGAGTCGCTCGGCACCATCCTCGCGATGGCGCAGGAGGCGATGACGTCGGCGGACCGGATCAGCGAGATCCTGGACACCGAGTCCACCATCACCGACGGTCCCGACGAGCTGGTGAACCCGCGCGGTCACCTGGTCTTCGAGAACGTCAGCTTCCGGTTCGGCCCGGACTCGGCCGACGTCCTGCACGACATCAACCTCGACCTCGCGCCCGGTACGACGCTCGCCCTGGTCGGCGCCACCGGCTCGGGCAAGACCACCCTGACCTCGCTGGTCCCCCGGCTGTACGACGTGACCGGCGGGCGGATCACGATCGACGGGCATGACGTCCGCGATCTCACCCTGAAGTCGCTGCGCAGCGCGGTCGCGTCGGCGTTCGACGACCCGACGCTGTTCTCGATGAGCGCCCGGGAGAACATCACCCTCGGCCGGCCCGACGCGACCGACGCCGAGGTCCAGCAGGCCCTGGAGATCGCCCAGGCGACCTTCGCGAACGAGTTGCCCTGGGGGCTGGAGACCCGGGTCGGCGAGCAGGGCATGTCGCTGTCCGGTGGCCAGCGGCAACGACTCGCGCTGGCGCGCGCAGTACTGGCCAGGCCGGCGGTACTGGTCCTGGACGACACGTTGTCGGCGCTGGACGTGCACACCGAGGCACTGGTCGAGGAGGCGTTGCGCAACGTGCTCGCCGCCACCACCGGCATCGTCGTCGCACACCGGGCCTCGACCGTGATGCTGGCCGACCAGGTCGCGCTGCTGGAGGGCGGCACGATCACCCACGTCGGTACGCACCAGGAGTTGCTGGCGACGGTACCGGCGTACCGGATGCTGCTCGCGGCGGAAGAGGAGGAGGTGCACGCATGACGACCACTCAGCAAACACCTCAACCTACCGATCAACCGGATCAGGAAGAGTCCTGGCGCGGGTACGCCGAGGACCCGGACCGGGAGTTGTCGAAGGCAACGACCCTGCGACTCAAGACGCAGTCCCGCAAACTGCTCGGCGAGCTGCTCCGGCCGTACAAGAAGATGATCTGGCTGCTCGTCGCGATCGTCGTGGTGGAGAACGCGGCCCGGCTGTCGGTGCCGTACCTGGTCCACCTCGGGATCGACAAGGGCATCCCGCCGATCCTGGCGGGCCAGGGCAGCTCGACGCTGATCGACATCGTGCTGATCGTGCTGGCCTCGGCGCTGATCCAGGCCGGTGCCCGGCAGATCTTCCTGATGCGGTCCGGCCGGCTCGGGCAGACCATCCTGCTCGGTCTGCGCCGGCGGGTGTTCGACCACTTCCAGCGGCTCAGCCCGTCGTTCCACGACAAGTACACGTCGGGGCGGGTGATCTCGCGGCTGACGTCCGACGTGGATGTCATCGACGAGATGCTGGAGACCGGCTTCGACGGGCTGGTGACGGCTCTGCTGACCTTGGTCGGTACTGCGATCCTGCTGCTCACCCTCGACGTCAAGCTCGGGTTGCTGGCGTTGCTGTCGTTCCCGGTGCTGTTCATCCTGACGGCGTGGTTCCGGAAGCGGTCGGCGATCGTCTACCGGCGGACGCGTGAGGCCGTCGTGCTGGTGATCGTGCACTTCGTCGAGTCGATGCACGGGATCCGGGCGGTGCAAGCGTTCCGGCGGGAGCCGCGCAACGAGGAGATCTTCTACGGGGTCAACGACAAGTACCGCGAGGCGAACCTCGAGTCGTTCCGGATCAACGCGATCTTCATGCCGTCGATCAAGGGCGTCGGCAACATCACGATCGTCGCGATCCTGGCCTACGGCGGGTGGCAGGCGTACCACGGGCACGTGACCGTCGGGGTGCTGACCGCGTTCCTGCTGTACCTGCGGCAGTTCTTCGAGCCGCTGCAGGACATCTCGCAGTTCTACAACACCTTCCTGTCGGCGAGTGCCGCGCTGGAGAAGCTGTCCGGGGTACTGAACGAGAAGCCGGACGTCCCCGAACCGGTCAAGCCCGCGACGCCCGCCAAGCATGCGCGTGGGCATCTGGAGTTGCGCAACGTGCAGTTCCAGTACGTCGACGGCGTGCCGGTACTACCGGGGCTCGACCTCGACGTACCGGCCGGGCAGACGCTTGCCCTCGTCGGGACTACGGGAGCCGGCAAGACCACGATCGCCAAGCTGGTCGCGCGTTTCTACGACCCGACGGGTGGCCATGTGCTGCTCGACGGGATCGACCTGCGCGACCTGACCGAGGACGACCTGCGCGAGCGGGTGGTGATGGTGACCCAGGAGAACTTCCTGTTCACCGGCTCGGTCGCCGACAACATCCGGTTCGGCAAGCCGGACGCGACGATGGACGAGATCGTCGAGGCGGCCAAGGTGATCGGCGCGCACGACTTCATCATGGCGCTGCCCGACGGGTACGAGACGGCGGTCGCCAAGCGCGGCAGCCGGCTCTCGGCGGGTCAGCGGCAGTTGGTCGCATTCGCCCGGGCGTTCCTGGCGGATCCGGCGGTACTGATCCTGGACGAGGCGACGTCGAGCCTCGACATCCCCAGCGAGCGGCTGATCCAGCGCGCGCTGCGGACCATCCTCGACGACCGTACCGCGATCGTCATCGCCCACCGCCTCTCCACGGTGGAGACCGCGGACCGGGTGATCGTGCTCGAGCACGGCCGCATCATCGAGGACGGCGCTCCCGCCGACCTGATCGACACCGGCGGCAACTACGCCGACCTCCACCAGGCCTGGGAAGACTCCCTGGCCTAGCGATCGCTGTCGGACCGCCCCGCCCCTGCTTGGGTGCGGGGCGGTTTCTCTTTACAGGTGGAAAGCCTCGACGACCTGCCGGACCCGCTCGGCCGCCGCGAAGTCGGCCAGATCGCGTGGGTGCTCGCCGCGGATCGCCTGGGCGAACAGCGTCAACCGGGTCGCCTCCGAGCCGAGCTCACCGGTGAGTTCGACCGGTCGCCATTCATTGCCCTCAGCAACAAAGAGGTCGCGCCAGGCGGTCAGCTTGTAGGACTGCTTGGTCCCTCGCAGGATCCACTCATACGTCTCCGGCCCGGCTGCGCCGACGACGCCGCTCAGCTGGACCGGGATCTCCCCCGCCTTCATCAGCCCGTACGCCGAGGTCTCGCTGAGACCGTCGTCGCGATACCCCAGCTCGACATAAACGGCGCTGAGTTGGCCCAGCAGCCGGTCGGTGAGATACGCGAAGTGCGAGAAGACCTCACGGACGAACCCACCCTGTTCGCGTCCGCCCACCCAAGTGGCCTCCGCCTGGAAGCCACGCGGCCAGACCGGAAAGGCGAGCCGGACCTCAACACCGAGCACGTCGCCGACCCGGCCGTCCGCGATCGCCTGTTCGACGTACCGGGTGGACTGCCGGTCGGAGAGCGAGAAGTTCACCCCGGCCGCCTTGCCTGCCGCCGCTTCGAGCATCGCCGCGGCATCAGCGGCCGATACAGCCAGCGGCTTCTCGCAGAACACCGCCTGACCAGCCTCAAGAGCCGGTACTACGAGCGCCGCATGCGTGGCCGGTGGCGTCGCGACGTAGACCGCGTCGACATCACCGGCCGCGATCACGTCAGCGGTCGAGGTACTGAGGCTGACGTCTGGATGATCGGCCTGGAGAGCGGCGACGGTGGCCGGGGCGAGGTCGACCGCGTGGGTGACGGTGAAGTCCGGGTGGCTCAGAGCTTCGGTCAGCAGATGCCGGCCCATCGCGCCGAGCCCGACGATGCCGAGGCGGATCGGTGTGGTCATGGAGACAGTCTGCCGTCCCGAGCGACAGGACATAGTCGGCTGTCCAGCGCGGCGCCACGCCTGGCGATCCGTCCCAGGGTGGCTGGAACCGGACTATGTCCTGTCGCTCGGGACATGTCCCCGGCGGCGGCTACGTTGGCTGGCATGTTGACCACGTTGGCTATCGAGAACTACCGGTCCTTGCGGCGGCTGGTGATGCCGTTGGGGCGGCTCAACGTGGTGACCGGGGCCAACGGGACCGGGAAGTCGAGTTTGTACCGGGCCTTGAGGTTGCTGGCTGACGCGTCGCGGAACGGCGCGGTCGCGGCGCTGGCTCGCGAAGGCGGGTTGCCGTCGACGTTGTGGGCGGGACCGGAGAACATCTCGAACGCGGTTCGGCGGGGCGAGCAGCCGTTGCAGGGGACCGTACGGAGCAAGGCGGTCAGCCTGCGGATGGGGTTCGCGTCCGAGGACTACGGCTATGCCATGGACTTCGGGTTGCCGCAGCCGCTGAAGGGCGAGTTCGGGGAGCCGTCGGCTTTCAGCCTGGATCCGGAGATCAAGCGGGAGGCGCTCTGGGCCGGCCCGTTCCTCCGGCCGGCCGCGTTGCTGGTCGAGCGCGGGGGCGGCGGCGTACGGATCCGGGGCGGCGACGGGAAATGGCACGACGGTGGGCATGCGCTGCAGCCGTTCGACAGCGTCCTGAGCGAGTTCGCCGACCCCGAGCGGGCGCCCGAGCTGCTGACCCTGCGAGAGCGGATGCGGTCGTGGCGGTTCTACGACCATCTGCGCACGGATGCCGATGCCCCGGCGCGACAAGTACAGATCGGAACTCGTACGACGATCCTCGGCCCCGAAGGCGCCGACGTGGCGGCCGCTCTCCAGACGATCCGGGAGATCGGGCCGCGCGGCGGACTCGACGCGGCGATCGAGCGAGCGTTCCCGGCCAGCAAGGTCGAGATCCGCAACAACGCCGGCCGCTTCGAGATCGCCTTCCACCAGCACGGATTGCTCCGCCCGCTGTCCGGCGCCGAACTATCCGACGGGACGCTCCGGTACTTGTTGTGGGTGGCCGCCTTGCTGACACCACGACCACCGGCCCTCCTCGTACTCAACGAGCCCGAGACGAGCCTGCACCCCGATCTCCTGCCAGCGCTGGCGAATCTCGTCGTCACCGCCGCCAAAGACACCCAGGTCATTGTCGTCACCCACTCCCGCCCGTTCCAGTCAGCGCTCCAGGCAGGCGCCGAGGAGACCGGGCTCGACTTCCACACCAACGAACTACTGAAGGAATTCGGCCAAACAGTGCTCGAGGGCCAACGCCCCTTGGACGAGCCTCCGTGGAAATGGCCCTCGCGCTAGGCGACCGGCTGCTGACGAAGCCCACCACATACCCTTGCCCGCTTCACATCCACGGTGAGTGGAGGGGGCTCAGCGCAACGGTCCAGCCGCTCCATCGGTTCGGGTGGGCTCAAGACGCCGGCACGAGATACGGGTGGGGGTTATGTACCTTCCACCACCTGGTTGGCGGCCGGCTCGGTTGGTGCTTCGTCCTTGACGCTTTCGAAGCGGACGAGGATGAGGGCGCCGATCGCGGTGACGGCGAAGCCGGCGGCTGCGCCGGCCCACCAGCCGTCGCGGATCTTGTCGTCGAGGAGGAAGACGCCGATGGCAGCCGGGGTGATCGTCTGGAGGGCGATCATCGGGGTGGTCGCGAGCGTCACCGAGCCGCGTTGCAGGGCGAGCGAGTAGAGCAGGAATGCGAGCGCCGCCGAGACAGGCAGCGTGTACGTCGTGGGGCTGGAGAACAGCGCGCCGATCGAGCTGTCGTCGAGCATTCGCGCCGAGATCGCGACCCCGGCGTACCCGAATCCCGCGAGCACCCCGAGTGCCGCCGTCGCGCTCGCGTGCTGGGAACGGCTCGCCAGGCCACCGAGTACGGCGATCGCGATCAGCCCGACGATCACGCCGATCGTCAGGCCGTGATGGACGGCGGCCTCCCCCGCGTCGCCGGACGAGACCGCCAGCAGCCCGAGTCCGGCGCAGACCGCGACAACGGCCGACCACTCGATCGCCGACAGCTTGTCCGCCATCAACCGCGTCGCCAGCAAGGCGGTGACCACGAGGCTGACCGCGATACCTGCCTGAGCGAGGTACAGGGGAAGGAGCCTCAAAGCGACGAAGTGCAGTCCGAAGCCGGCCAGCTGGAGCACGAGGGCGCCGAGCCAGGCCGGTTGCTTGAGCAGCGCGATGACGAACTCGCCGAAGCGTCGCGGGTCGAGCTCCGAGCCGGTCGGCACCTTGCGGGAACCGACCGCCTGCAGGATCGACGCGATGCCGAAGACGACTGCGGCTCCGAGCGCCGCTCCCAGTCCGAGGATCAAGTCAGGCTGCCTTGCGTCTGGGGGCCCAGAAGGTGAGGTACAGGCTGAGCACCCCGTAGTACACAAGATAGGCCAGCGAGATCGCCACCACGATCGCGCTCGGGTTCGGCATCTGGGTCAGCAGGACCGCGTACGAGCCGAGCCAGATCAGCGTGGTGACCAGGTTCGTGGTCCGGAACGCCTTGGTCCGCGAGGGGTAGACGTACTTGATCGGGATGAAGACCAGGATCGAGCAGGTCAGCAGGATGATGCCGGTCGCGGTCTGGCCGAGGTCGAGCACGACGACGTAGAAGGCCACCACGTTCCAGTAGCTCGGGAAGCCCAGGAAGAAGTGGTCGTCCGTCTTCGCGTCGGTGCGGCAGAACTGGTAGCTGGAGGCAAGCAGCGGCAACGCGGCGAGCGCGGCGCCGATGAAGCCGTGCGGCAGGTAGCCGCCGGTCCAGAGCAGCACGATCGGCGCGAACGCGTACGTCAGATAGTCGACGATGTTGTCGAGCATCGCGCCGTCGAACCACGGGATCGTCTCCTTCACCCGGAGCCGTCGCGCGATCATCCCGTCGGTGCCGTCGATCCAGAGCGCGGCCAGGCCGAGCCAGAGCGCGCGGACCGCGTCCCCGTCGATCGCCGCGATCACGATCAGCAACGCGAGCACCGTTCCGCTCGCGGTATAGGCGTGCAGTGCAAGTCCGGCCAGACGCAACCGCGTCGACCCGACGAACGGTTCCCGCACCGCGTCGTGTGTGGTCAGGAGAACTCCCAGAACTCGGCCGGGCGCAACGCACCGGACTTCAGGGAGTCAGGGTCTCATGGCGCGGGTGCTGAACCAGTGACCGCCTCTGGATGACCGACGTCGGCCGGTCATCCAGACGGCGGCGTGGATCAGTTCCCGGAGACGGGCTCGAGCAGGAAGAGCGGGATGATCCGGGTCGTCTTGGTCTGGTACTCCGCGTAGTTCGGGAAGGCCTCGACCGAGCGCTTCCACCACAGCTTGTACTCGTCGCCCTCGATCTCGCGGGCGACGTACTCGCCGGTGCGCTCGCCGTCCTGCAGCTGGATCTTGGGGTCGACCTTGAGGTTGTAGTACCAGACCGGGTTCTTCGGCGCGCCGCCGAGCGATGCGACCGCGGCGTACACGCCTTCGTGCTCGACGCGCATCACCGGTACCTTGCGGAGCTTGCCCGACTTGGCGCCGCGCATGGTCATCAGCACCACGTGCATACCGTTGAAGCCGCCGACACTGGTGTCGCCGGCCTCCACCATCTTCTCGACCGCTTCGCGGACCCAACCGGTCGTACTGGGGGCATATTCTTCTTCAGAGGATGACATGTCACCCACCCTGCCCTATCGGACAGCCGACCGCCTCTTCAGGCGTGGTGGGCGGCCTGGAAGCGGGCCACCCGGGCGGCGCGTTCGCGCTCCATCCGGCGGCGTGGGTCGAGGTGGTCCGGCAGGGTCGCGGGGCCGGCGATGTGCAGCAGCAGCCAGGTCAGCCGCCAGCGAATCCGGTACGGCAAGCTCAGGCCGTCGATCTTCTTGCTCATCAGGTCTCTCCAATTGCTTGGTGTGGCAATAGTTTGTACACCAACTGATACTGTAGTCAACACAGCTCGAAGGAGAGATATGCCCGGGACATCCGAAGAGGTCGACCTACTAGCCCTGGACCGCCAGGTCTGCTTCGCACTAGCGGTCGCCTCCCGCAGCGTGATCGCCCTCTACCGCCCGCTACTGGACCCCATGGGCCTGACCCATCCCCAGTACCTGGTCATGCTCGCCCTGTGGGAGGAATCACCGTTGTCCGTGAAGCAACTCAGCAACCTGCTCCAACTGGATCCCGGCACCCTCTCCCCCTTGCTGAAGCGCCTGGAGTCAAGCGGCTTCATCACCCGAGCCCGAGACCCCCGAGACGAACGCTCCCTAGCCGTAACCCTCACCGAGTCCGGCCAGTCCCTCCGCACCGAAGCCCTGAAGATCCCACCCGCGATCATCGACCGCCTAGGCATGACCCTCGAAGAGCTAGAAGCCCTCCACAAATCCCTAACCCGAGTAATCGCCGCCGCCACCACCTGATGCGCATAGCCGCTCACCAGGTGCCGGCGTACCGGCTCAACCTCGACGCAGCCCTCCAGCAACTGGAGTCAGCAGCTCCGGGCGTGCCTTACCCGGACCGCCACCACTCACAAACCTCAACTGATCGCATCGGGCCAAGCACGCGCAGGCGTGCTCCCGGGTGGAACGGCAGGTTTGTGAGTGGTGGCGGTCCGGGCCCGCCGCGACGACCTAGCTCGGGGTGCATTGCTGAAGTTGGGCTGCGGTGGCGATTTTGGCTTCTATCCAGCGGCGGCGGAGGAAGTGGGCCTTCAGCAGGCGGTGGACGCCGTCCAGGACTACCAGGCGGCCTCGGTAGGCGACCAGGTGGATGGGGAAGTCCAGGTCGGCGTCCATGACTCGTTCGTAGTGGGGGCGGAAGTTCATGGGGGTGGCGGCTACCTGGTTGGGGGTGACCTTGAAGCGTTCGCCGTTGAGTTGCCAGAGGGGGAGGTCGAACATCCAGAGGAGGTCGGCCACCTCGACGGGCTCGACGCGCAGGTCGAGGGCCCAGAGTTTGCCCAACTGCCAGTGGGTTTCGGGGAAGACGTCGCGCATCGAGGGCGGTGTCATCGCCAGGAGTTCGTCGAACGACACGTCTGGTGCGCTCCGGTCGGCGCCGCTGTCCACCCCATCTATCGTCACGACCGAGCACGGTACGCCATGCCGCGGTCAGGGTTCAGTAGGAGTGTTTGCCTCGGCGGCGGAGCAGGAGGACGGCCGCTGCGAGCAGTAGGCCGCCGGACGCCAGGAAGATGCCACCCAGTACGCCGAACGGCAGCAACGGCGCAGCATTCCGAGCCAGAGCAACCCCCTCAACCCGTACTCCGCCCGCCGCCGGCGGTGGCAACGTCACCCCACTGGCTGGGGCCGTAGCCTCCTCCACCGCGCCCCCAGTCGACTGGCGCTTGGGCCCGTCACTCGGCCCACCCCGCCAAACCGGTGGAGCCGGGTCGGACGTAGTCGCCGACGGGGTGGACGAGACCACCCGCGCGGTCGACGGAATGGGCGGCAAGTGCCGGTTGGACAACGTAGGACGCCCAGGCTTAGGCGGGCACCCCATCGCGAGCGCCCCGGATGGCCGGCATCCGGTGCCCGGCGTGCTGGGTGGCGTCGCCGGCGGGCTGGTGGGTGGCGTCGAAGGGGGTGTGACCGGCGGAGTCGACGGCGAGGTGGTGGGCGGGGTGACCGGCGGCGTACTGGGCGGAGGCTCCGAAGGCGACGGCGAATCCGACGCCACCGGAGGCGAGGGTGGCTCCTCCGACGCCAGCTGGACCGTCGGTGGCAGCTCCCCCGACCCCATCGACGCGGCGGGCGGCGCGGCAACAGCTGATTGCGGGCCGAAAGCGAGCGTGGCAAGGGCGATCAGCAGTAGCGGCAACATCCTGGCCGAGTTAGCGATCACGGCACTGCCCCGTTCGAGCGACGAGAGTGGCTCTCTCCAGCAGTATGCGCCTGGCTAGCGGGCGTAGCGAAGCATTGCTGCCTTACGACGTTGCGTCTTCGTGGTGAACCTTGGGCGCGCGGTCGCGAGGTCCGGCGACTCCGACGGGTTCGTCTTGCGGTGGATGACCACGATCGCCGAGTCGTCGCCCGGCCCGCCGATCTCGTCGACCAACTCCAGCGCCGCACCCTTGAAGCCCGTCGCGATCAGCCGCTCGGCGTGCCCCACCAGCCGGTCGGTCCCCCGCTCGATGTCGCGCCGCGGCGTCTCGACCATGCCGTCGCTGTAGAGGAACAGCGCGTCCCCCATCTTCAGCTCGCCGCGATCCACCACGAAGTCCGGCGTCTCGACCAGCCCGAGCAGCGGCCCGTCGGCAACCCGCGTTTGCCACCGCCCCGACCACGCGTCGAACTGGATCGCCGGCGGATGCCCCGCGGTCCGTACCTCGAACGCCCCGGTCCGCAGGTCCACCGTCACATGCACCACGGTCGCGAAGTCGTCGTGCCAGTCCTGCCGCCGCAGATAATGGTTGGCCGCCGGCAGGAACTCCTCGACCGGTACCACCCCCAGCAACCCGCCGAAGGCCCCGGACAGCAGCAGCGCCCTCGTCCCGGCATCGATTCCCTTGCCTGACACATCGACCAGCGCGATCTCGAGTACCTCGTCCGCCCGCGTCGTCGACACCACGAAGTCGCCGGAGAAGGACGCCCCACCCGCCGACCGGATGGCCTGCTCGGCCCGCCATCCCGACGGCAGCTCCGGCAACTCGCCCTGAGCCGTCAGCGTGTCGCGCAGCTCCATCAGCATCATCTCGCCGCGGGTGCCCTGTACTCCGAGCCGGCTGCGCACCTTCGCCCCGGTGAGGATGATCCAGGCGATCAGCCCGAGCACCACCACGAACCCCGTCTTCGGCAATCCGGCTGCCCGTTCCGACACGACGTACGTGCCGGTGATCAGCGCGAAAACCGTCAGCAGCACCAGCGGGCGGAAGCGCAGCATCAATCCGCCGAGCAGAAGAGGTATGACCAGCGAACTAGTGGGTATGAAGGACGGCATCGCCAGTGCGGCGGAACTGATCGTGACCGTCAACGCCAGCAGACCGACGAAGACCAGCTGGTGTGATGTCCGCGCGCGCCGAAGCAGCGACTCGGCCCGCCTGCCGACCCGTCGCACAACAGCGTTGCCGCCACCGCCGCTACTCATGGTGAGATGAAGATAACGGCGCCGTCCGGTCCGCGCATCACATTGTCACAAACTGATTGCAGCCTTTTCTCAATTGATACGGGAAAAATCAGCCGCGCCGGGTCAGACCGGTCCGCTGGCACTTCGGGCACCAGAAAAGGTTGCGCCCGGCCAGGATCTCGGTCCGGATCACCGAGTCGCAGACGTAACAGTGCTGACCCTGCCGGCGGTACACGTAGACCTCACCGCCGTGGTCGTCCTGGCGGGCGTCGCGGCCCATCGCCTCGGGGGTGTGGTCGTCGGCAACGGTGTCGATCCGGCCGGTCTCGACGCCGTACTTCATCAGCGCGACCAGGTCGGTCCACATCCCCTGCCATTCCTTCTTCTTGACCAGGTGGCCGGGCGTCTTGGGGTGCAGCTTCGCCCGGAACAGCACCTCGGCCCGGTACACGTTGCCGACGCCGCTCAGGACTTCCTGGTCCATCAGCAGCTGGCCGATCGGCAGCTTGCTGCGGTGGATCCGTTTCCAGGCCGGCTCGGGATCGGCGTCGTCGCGCAGCGGGTCGGGCCCGAGACGCTTGAGCAGCGCCTCACGCTCGCCGTCGGTCAGTACTTCGCAGACGGTCGCGCCGCGCAGATCGGAGTACGCCGACGCGTTCTGCAACCTGAGCCGGACCTGGCCCACGGGTTGCGGCGCGGCGACGCCGGGCTCGATCGTGCCGAAGTCCATCTTGCCGATCAGCCCGAGGTGGATGTGCAGCCAGCCCGCGCCCTCGAAGTCGGCCAGGAAGTGCTTGCCGTGCGCCTCGGTCCCGCGCAGGACGTGCCCGTCGAGCAGCGCGGCGCCCTCGACGAACCGGCCTTGCGGGCTCGACGCGCGGACCACGCGGCCGCCGAAGTCGTCCCAGACGTCGTTGGCGAGCCGATGCAGGGTGTGACCTTCGGGCATGATTCCTCTTATGGGTCTGACATCAGGTAAAGGCCGTAGCGGCGCGCCGACTCCGGCTGTGGTCGGGACCGGCCGTTCCATGCGGGCCCGGGACGTCTCCAGGCCCCGTACCCCGGACCGGCCGGCCCGCAAGCGGAAGGATCAGGAGGAAGAGGACGGCAACGGCGGCAGTTCGCCGGTCTCCTCGTAGGCGGACAGCATCTCGATCCGCCGGGTGTGCCGCTCCTCGCCGGAGTACGCGGTGGAGAGGAAGACGTCCACGAACGTGGTCGCCTCCGCCTCGCTGTGCATCCGCGCGCCGACGCTGACCACGTTCGCGTTGTTGTGCAGGCGGCCGAGCTCAGCGGTCTCGGCACTCCAGGCCAGTGCGGCCCGGACGCCCTTCACCTTGTTCGCGGCGATCTGCTCACCGTTGCCCGAGCCACCGATCACGATGCCGAGGCTGCCCTCGTCACCGACGGTCCCCTCGGCTGCCCGCAGGCAGAACGGCGGATAGTCGTCCACCGCGTCGAACACGGCCGGGCCGTGGTCGACAACGTCATGCCCGGCACCCTTGAGGTGCTGGACCAGATGGTTCTTCAGGTCGAAGCCGGCGTGATCAGAGCCGATGTGCACTCGCATGCTGTGAAGTCTTGCAGGTTCTACGGACAGTCCGGTACGCCGGGCAGCTTCGGCCCTCCGCTGCCGACGTACACGTTGGTCACGTACCCGTTGTACTTGGGCAGGTAGGCCCACCACTCGCTACTGCGCGGCGGAGCGTCGATCAGCTGCCCCTTCTTCTGACAGCTCACCAGTACGTCGACCCCCGACGGCAGGGTCCCGAGGACGCCGCCCGACGTGTTGGGCGCCGACCGAACCCGTACGCCGGACTCAGTGGTCGTCACCCAGTTCCCTGGCGTCTTCACCGCGCCCGGCACGTTCAGCGTCCGGGTCAGCCGGGTCACGTCGGTGTAGGCCTTGCCGTATCCCGTTCCGTTGGGGTGCAGCGTGTAGACCGCGACGATGGTCCGGTCACTCGGGCCTGCGGTCCCAGTGGTGTGCAGTGCCTCGCTGGTGAGGTCCACGGCGGACTGCTTGGGCTTGCTCTTGTCATGCCCGAACCCACTCGAGGTGGGGAAGCCCGACCAGCCCTGCTTGATGGAGAAGGCGGGGTCGAAGACCGACGCGATTCCGAAGTACTGGTCGAAGCCGTCGGTGCCGTAGCGGGTTGCCTGGTGCAGGTTGCCCATCACGAAGTCCCGAACCGGCTCGGGCGCCTGGTCGAGCAGGTAGCGGTAGATCCGCACGGTGTCGGCGGCAGTGAAGGCCGCGTACCCCCAGAAGCCCGGGTGGGTGGCGGGCGGCCCGGCCGTGTGGGTCAGGCCGAGCCGCGTCACCATCCGGTCGATGATCGTGGCGCCACCGAGGTGGTCCCAGTAGTAGCTGGCCGCGTCGTCGTCACTGCTGCGGAGCATCAGCTCGAGCCGGGACCGGTCGGCCGCCGGGATGTCGTACGCCGGCCCGCGGTCCCACAGGAAGTCGAGCACCAGCAGCAGCTTCACCACCGACGCCGACCGGAACTGCAGATCCGGATTGAGCACGTCGGTGAACTGCCCGGTCTCCCGGTCGAACACCGCGAGGCCGGCCGTCACACCCAGAGGCACGACGACCGTCTCGTCACTCTGCAGAAGCTCCACTAGCAACCTACTCACCATTGAACGATTAACTTGGTGAGTAACCTTCGCTCGGACCGGTGGAACGTTCAAGCCTTCTCAGCGAGTTCGAAGCATTATTCGAAGCTGGGACTCCGGTCCCGGGTGCGCTTCAGCTCGAAGAATCCGTCGGTCGCCGCGACCAGCCGGACGCCGTCCCAGAGCTTGCCGGCCGCCTCACCCTTGGGCGCCGGCGTGACGACCGGGCCGAAGAACGCGGTGCCCTCGACGGCGATGACCGGCGTACCGACCTCCATGCCGACCAGGTCCATCCCGGCGAGGTGCGACTTGCGCAGCGCGTCGTCGTACTTGTCCGTGTCCGCAGCGTCCAGCAGCGAGGCCGGCAGGCCGGCCTCCTCGAGTGCCTCGGCGAGCACGGCGTCGTCCTGGCCGCCGCGACCGTCGACATGGATGCGGTTTCCGAGTGCGGTGTAGAGCGGCAACAGGACCTCGTTGCCGTGCGCCTGCTCGGCGGCGATCAGCACCCGGACCCGGCCGAGCTTGCGCTGCCAGTTCTCGTCGTGCTCGTCACGGTCCTCGTTCAGGATCGCCAGGCTCATCACGTGCCAGGCGGTCTTCACGTCCCGGACCTGCTCGACCTCGAGCATCCAGCGAGACGTCATCCAGGCCCAGGGGCAGGCCGGGTCGAACCAGAAATCAGCGGTGGGGGTCATGTTGTCGATCGTACAAACTGAAACCATGTCGTACTCCGGGCAGCGTGGCGTCTCGCCCAGCGGACGAGCAGCGGACGGGCAGCGGACCAGACCAGTCACCAGCGGGAACCGGCCGGTCACCGTGGGGCAGCAGCGGATCAAGCTCTGACAACGGTTTCCCACAGGTTGCGCAAGTCGCGGGGAATCCCTCGGCGCTGCACGCATCCAGGTGCATAGGATGCCGACATGCCTGGAACCAACCTGACGCGCAATGAAGCGCGCACCCGCGCCGGCCTGGTCAGTGACGTGAGCTACGCGATCGAGCTCGACCTGACCACCGCCGCGGGCGGAGCCGCGACGTTCGCGTCGACCACCACCCTCACCTTCGCCGCCGAAGCCGGCGCGAGCACCTTCGCCGACCTGATCGCGGCGACGGTCCGGGAGGTGACGCTGAACGGACGCTCGCTCGACCCGGACAGCGTGTACGACGGAGCGCGGTTGCAGCTCGACGACCTGGCCGAGCGCAACGAGCTGGTCGTGGTCGCCGACTGCATCTACTCGCGTACCGGTGAAGGGCTACACCGCTCGGTCGACCCGGCCGACAAGGAGACCTACCTCTACACCCAGTTCGAGGTGCCGGACGCCCGCCGGGTGTTCACCACCTTCGAGCAGCCGGACCTGAAGGCACCGTTCACCTTCACCGTCTCCGCGCCGGCCCGCTGGGTCGTCATCTCGAACGCGCCGACGCCTGAGCCGAAGCCCTACAAGGGTGAGAACGGCGAGGAGCTGGCGACCTGGCAGTTCGCGCCGACCGAGCCGATCTCGACCTACATCACCGCCGTCGTGGCCGGCCCGTACCACGTGGTCACCGACGCCTACGAGGGCCCGAACGGCACGTACCCGATGTCGTTGCTGTGCCGCCCGTCGCTGGCCGACTCGCTCGACGTCGACGACCTCTTCGAGGTGACCAAGCAGGGCTTCGAGCTGTTCGAGCGCGCTTTCGGGACGCCGTACCCGTTCCACAAGTACGACCAGGCGTTCGTGCCGGAGTACAACATGGGCGCGATGGAGAACGCCGGTTGCGTGACGATCCGGGACGAGTACATCTACCGCAGCCGGACCACCCACGCCGAGCTGGAGAGCCGCGCGAACACCGTGCTGCACGAGCTCGCGCACATGTGGTTCGGCGACCTGGTCACGATGACCTGGTGGGACGACCTGTGGCTGAACGAGTCGTTCGCCGAATGGGCCAGCCACTGGGCCCAGGCGACCGCGACGACCAAGTACGCCGGTGCCTGGACGACCTTCTGCAACGCCCGGAAGAACTGGGCGTACCGGCAGGACCAGCTGCCCTCGACGCACCCGATCGCCGCCGACATGGTCGACTTCCACGCGGTCGAGGTGAACTTCGACGGCATCACCTACGCCAAGGGCGCCTCGACCCTGCGCCAGCTGGTCGCCTTCGTCGGTGAGGACACCTTCATCACCGCGCTGAAGGAGTACTTCGCCGATCACGCGTTCGGCAACACCGAACTGGCCGACCTGCTCAAGCCGCTGGAGAAGGCGTCCGGGCGCGATCTGGACGACTGGACCGAGCGCTGGCTGCGGACCGCCGGGGTGAACACCCTGCGCGCCGACTTCAGCGTGGACGCGGACGGCAAGTTCCAGAACTTCGCGATCGAGCAGACCGCCGCCGCCGACCACCCGACCCTGCGGCCGCACCGGCTCGCCGTCGGCCTGTACCGGCTCACGGACGCCGGCCTGGTCCGGACCGAGCGGTTCGAGGTCGACATCGACGGCCCGCGGACCGAGCTCGCCGAGCTGGTCGGCGCGACCCAGCCGGACCTGGTGCTGCTGAACGACGACGACCTGACCTACGCCAAGATCCGGCTGGACGAGCGGTCCCGGCTCACCCTGGTCGACTCGATCGACAAGCTCGACCAGTCGCTGGCCCGGGCTCTGGCGTGGGGTGCCGCGTGGGACATGACTCGCGACGCGGAGATGCCGGCCAGCCAGTACGTCGGCATCGTGCTCAAGGGCGTTCGTGCGGAGACGGACCTCACCGGCGTACGGTCGCTGCTCGCGCAGGCCACGTCGACGATCAACAGCTATGCAGCGCCGGAGCACCGCGCGGAGCTGCGGGCGCAGTACGAGGCGACGCTGGCCGACCTGCTGGCCAGTGCCGAGCCGGGGAGTGACCACCAGCTCGCGTTCGCCCGGGCGTACATCGGTGGCGTGTTCTCCGAGGCCGGTGCGGACCGGTTGGCCGCCTGGGTCGCCGGTACTGACCTGCCGGACGGCCTGGTGATCGACACCGACCTGCGCTGGACCCTGATCGTCGCGCTGGCCAGGCTCGGCCGGGTCGACGCGGACGCGATCGACGAAGAGCTGACCCACGACACCACGATGACCGGCCAAGAGCGGGCCGCCCAGGCGCGTGCCGCCCGGCCGACCGCCGAGGCCAAGGCCGACGCGTGGCAGATCGCCGTCGAGGCCGGGGACACCCCGAACGAGACGCAGTTCCGGACCATCCTGGGCTTCCAGCAGCCGGGCCAGGAGGACCTGCTCCGGCCGTACGTCGGCAAGTACCTCACCGCGGCCAAGGACGTCTACACCCGCCTCGGCTCGTCCATGGGCGAGAACGTGCTCGTGTACCTGTCACCGCGCGGCCTGCCGGAGCAGTCCACGCTGGAGGCGCTGACCAGTTGGCTGGACGCCGAGGCCGAGTCGGTCGACGCACCGACCCTCCGGTACGTCGGAGAGGCCCGTGCCGACCTGGAGCGTGCGCTGGAGGCCCAGCGTCGCGACGCGGTCGGCTGATGGGGTCTGACCCTTCGTTAGCCGGCGCCTCGGCCGTGGCCCTCACCGGCCTGGCCGAGGCCTACCGGCCGCGTCCCGTCACACCGCTGATGCCGTGGCGCTTCACCGGACGTCTGGTGAAGCCGTACGTGATCACCGCCCGCGGGCGCTCCTGGGACGACCAGATGGTGGCGGTGGCCCGGAGCGCTGCTGCCAAGCAGTTGGAGTTCGACGACGCGATGGGCGCCATCGGGCTCGGCGTGGTGGTCCTGCATCTGAGTGACGACGCGACCTACCTGGTCGTACAGAGCTGGGCGAAGGACTTCCAGTCCCGCCTGAGCATCTTCCGCGGCATGGACGTCGACGACCTCCGGCCGGCCCCGATCGGCGTCGCCCCTTGTGTCTGGGAACAAGAGGTCCTCAGCCACGAGCGAGCCTCGTACGTCAGCCACATCCTGAACGCCGAGGTCGACGTGGAGACCTGGCTGGACGACTGCCTGGACACCCGTCCGGCACCGAAACAGGGCGGAATCCCGTCCGGGACCTGAATTCCGGACAGTGCTTTCGTATGTGCGGTCAGTGACATTCAAACGCTTGGATGTCGGCACACTGTCGTCAACCGGTCGCGGCCCGCGATCACCTTGTCCAGAAGGAGATTCTCACCACCTGAAGGGGTCTCACTTTTCCGCTTTCCCGGTTTAAGCTGCACCCAGATATTCACCTGAGATTCTGGGGATGACCTTTGTCGTGACACACGTGGATGACCTGAAAGGACCGACCCGGACGAGGCGCTCGACAGGCCGGGCCAATGCGCGTGCGTTGAACCACGGCGGCGACAGCCGGGTGGCTGCCCGCGCCGGCCGCGCGGTACCGACGAAGGATGTGGCCGGCTCCCAGTTGGAGAGCGAGGCCGACCGCCGCGAGCGGATGGAGGCCGGCAAGCGTTCGGCCGGCCGCGGAGCGGGTCACGGCGGGGGTCATGGGTCGGGTCACAGCGCCAGCCATTCGGGCCGGAAGAAATCGAAGCGATCCACTGCCGCGGTCGGAGCCGCGATCATCGCGGGCACCGCGGTGGTCGCGACTTTTGTTTTTGTCCTGACGAACAGCAACTCCCCGTCGCCACAGAGCGGGTCCAAGCCGCCGGTTGCGGCGCCGCAGACCTCAGCACCGCCCAAGACGAAGGCCGCGGCCGCAGCGCCCGCGGCGGTCAACACGGCGAAGGCTGATCGCAAGCCTCCGGTGACCAAGCCGACGGCGCCCAAGCCCACCGTGGCCAAGACGTCCACCACCAGGACGTCCGCGACGCCGAACACCGGCCCGGCCACGCCTGTCTTCCGTCGCGGCCAGTGGATCGCAGTGCTCGACCAGTACCCGACAGACGCCGGTATGGATGCCCAGCAACTCGCGAAGGAGCTGGCCGCCAAGCTGATCGCAGCCGGCGTACCGGGCCGGGCGATGTTCCTCAACGGGCAGTACCCGGGGATCGCGAACAGCAGCCTCGAGCCGGAGACCGACATGTGGGTCGTCTACCTGTCCGCGCTACCCAGCGCCGAGGCAGCGCTCGACCTCTGCCAGGGATCGAAGACGCAGGCGGTTCACTCGAACATCGCCTGCCCCACGTACGAACCGGCCGCCAAGCCCGGCTGACAGCTCACCCGACCGATCGCCGGGTGAGCTGTGCGCACTACTACTGCTGGTGAGGCTCGTTCGCGTGCAGCAGCGGCGGCTGGTGCGCGTGGGTGCCGAGCTGCTGCACCCCGGTGACCAGACCGCCGGTCAGGTCACCAGTGGCGAAGGACGTCTGCATGGTCAGCGCAGCTAGGCCGGCCGCGTGATCCGAGAGCTGCCGCCGTGCGTTCGAGCCGGTGACAATCTCCAGCCGGCGCCCGGCCGGGTCGACGTACACCAGGACGCTGTTGTCCGGGTCGTCCAGCTCGTTCAGCAGCTCCAGGGCGAACGGGCGCGTCTCGGAGTCGGCGCCGCCGACGTACACGGAGAAGTGCAGGCCCGACGCGTCCTCAGCATGCCGGACGGCGCGCTCGAGGTCGTAGAGCTGGTCAGGGGTGAATGCGTCACCAGCTGGCACTTGCGCCTCCGGTCGTACGGGCGATGCCGGTGCCGGCGGTCGCGGGAGTGGGGCCGGCCGGGAGCTCAGGCAGGTTGGCCGGGTCGGGCCGGGTGGCCGTCGGGCCGCCGATCCAGACCGGTGGGGCCCACCAGGACAGGCCCGGGCGGTAGCGAGGACCTTGTGCGATCGAGGAGGCGAAGACGAGCAAGGCCAGCACCGCCACGACCAGCACCGGGATACCGACGAACACCAGCACGGTGTGGCCGGAGAGCAGAGTGATCACGGACAGAAGACTAGTCCTACAAACAGCCGCACCCGCCCCGGGGCCTCGACCGGGACGGGTGCGGACGACAGGAAACTAGTCAGCAGCCACAGGAGTAGTACGTGATGTCCCAGTGGGAGCCTTCGTCGCAGTAGATGTTGCCGGAGGCGGCCTTCCACTGCGGGTAGCCGTCACCACGGTTGGCGATCCGGGTGAAGGTGTTCTTGATGTAGTTGCCGACACACGTGTACTTCGAGATGTCGACCTTGTACCCGTTGCGGTGGCTGTAGGTGCCGCTGGCGTGGCCGGTCTCGGTGCCACCCGTGATGTTAACCGCGCACCCACTGGCGGTGTGCAGCGTGCGGACGCCGTACACGGTGCTGTCGTTGATGTTGGTGAACGAGGTGCAAGTGGAGTTGTTCCAGTCGGAGCAACCACCACTGGACGACCAGGTGATGCCGGCGGCGCTGAAGATCGACGCGGCCTGCGCGTGGGTCAGCTTGGTGAGTGCCGAGGCGTTCTCGATCACCAGCAGGCCGGGCAGCAGCCCGACCATCAGGGCGACCAAGGGCACGGTCACGCGACGGAGAAAGGATTTCATCGGGACTCTCCTTGAAACTCGGGGCGGAAGGTTTCAAGGAGTGCCATTCCCAGGAAAGTTATTAACCAAACGTGAACACTGGCCGACCAGACGCCGGCCGCGTGGAACCGAACCGAGGGCAGTCGGCTCGGCTCCACGCCGGGGGGCGCCGAATGTGGTCAGAACCCGAAATCAGTACCGGTTTTCGACAGCGAACTGCCGAACTGGACATCCGAGCACTGATAGAACGCATTGCCGGTGTCCGCGATCGTCCAGACAGCCAGGATCATGTGCCGTCCGGTACGGCTGGGCAGCCGGCCGTTGTGGGTGATGTCGGCGGCCGGCCGGGCGCCGTTCATCGGCACCGTCAGGAACGGGGTCAGGTCGAGCGCCGAACGACTCAGCGGCGCAGTCTGGTTCCAGCCCTGCTTGGTGACGTAGTACTTGAAGTCCGTACTGGAGTGCTGCGCGGTCAGGTGCCACTTGAAGGCATAGTTCGCGCCTGAGCTGACCTGGGTCGCCGGCCAGGCGCCACCGCGCTGGTCGTTCAGCTCGTTGAACTGCTGCAGACCCGCCGAGCAGAGTTTCCCGTCGGCCGGGCCCGCGCCGGGGAAGCCCTTCGGCCCCTCGGTGCTCTGCGGCTCCCACTGGATCGCGCCGCAGTTCGTGACCGTCGTGTTCGCGCACAGCTTGGCGCGACTGATCGGCGAGTTGGTATACCCGTGGCCAAAGGCCACCGGTACGGAGATGGTCGAGGAGACCGTCAGAGCCAAGGCTCCGGCGGCGACTGCGGCCAGGGTGAGTTTGCGTGTTCGCGGCATGCGGACACTCCTTCTGATTCCCGGTGGTGGGGGCGGTCGGGGAATGAAGGAAGGCGCCTTCGTTGACAATAGATAACAACCGTTCAAATCTATTGTCAACAGCTCGTAGGCGGTTGTTTACTTTCCGCTAGATATTGCTCTGGTGCTAACTGTGCAGGACGCCGATCAGCCTGCGGAGACGCTGATTGTTGGGCAGGTCCTCGATCAGCACGGGCATTCCGTCGGGGCCGCCGAGCGGGATCCGCCAGTTCGGGTACTCATCCGTGGTGCCGGGCTGGTTCTGGGTACGCCGTTCGCCGACCGCGTCGGTCAGGGCGACACCGACCAGCTTGGCCGGGGTGTGCGCGACGTACCGGTGCAGCGCCTCGACGATGCGCTCGACATCGCCGTCCGCGTTGCCCAGCAGGTGCCGCTCGCGCAACGCGTTGAGCCAGGAGTCGCGCTCGGCCTCGTCGACCGCGAGCTCTTCGGCGTACGGGCGGGTCAGCAGGCCGAGCCGGTCTCGCAGCTCGACGTGGTCGCCGGCGAGGTACCCGGCCGTCGGCGGCAGGTCGTGGGTCGTCACCGTGGCCAGGCAGAGTTCACGCCAGCGCTCGGGCGGCAGCGGGTTGCCCTTCGCATCGCGCTCGAACCACAACACCGAAGTACCGAGGACGCCGCGTTCGGTGAGGTAGTCGCGAACCCACGGCTCGACCGTGCCGAGGTCCTCCCCCACGACGACCACGTCTGCGCGTGATGCCTCGAGGACGAGGATGCCGATCAGCGCCTCGTGGTCGTAGCGCACGTAGGTGCCCTCGGTCGGGCGCTCGGGCGAGGTGACCCACCAGAGCCGGAACAGCCCGAGGATGTGGTCGATCCGCAGTCCGCCGCCGTGCCGGATCACCGCGCGGACGAGATCCCGCCACGGCGCATAGCCGGTCGCCGCGAGGGCGTCCGGGCGCCACGGAGGTTGCGACCAGTCCTGGCCCTGCTGGTTGAACGCGTCCGGCGGCGCGCCGACGTGGATGCCCGCGGCGAGCACGCGCTTGAGCGCCCACGCGTCGGCGCCATCAGGGTGTACTCCGACGGCGAGGTCGTGCAGGACCCCGAGCGACATGCCGGCCGACTTGGCTCGCGCCTGGGTCCGGGCGAGCTGCTCGTCGAGCTGCCATTGGAGCCAGCAGTGGAACTCGACGGCGTCCGGATTATCGTTGCGGAAGGCAATGACTGCGGGGGCGTTCGGGTCCTGCAGTTCCTCGGGCCACTTGCTCCACTCGGGTCCGCGCACATCCGCGATCGCGGCCCAGGTGGCGAAGTCGATCAGACCCTGGCCTTCGCGATCGCAGTACGCGCCGTACTCCGCGATGCGGCCGATCGACGGTCGTACGCCGAAGAGGAGCTGCAGGGCCTCGCGCTTGGCGGCCCAGACGGTGTCGCGGTCCAGCGCATCCGCGTCCTCGCTCAGCGCCCGGGCCTGGAGGCCCAGTGTGCGGACACGGTCGCGCTCGGCGGGCGCCAGGTCGCCGTACTCGTCGATGTCCTCGATACGGAGGTAGAGCGGGTTGGCGAACCGGCGGGAGGCCGGTAGGTACGGCGACGGCTCCATCCGGCCGGCGGTCTCGGCGGCGTGCAGCGGGTTGACCAGTACGAAGCCAGCGCCCAGGTCATTGGCGGACCACGCGGCCAGGTCGGCCAGGTCGTGCAGGTCGCCGATACCCCATGACCTGCGGGAGCGTACGGAGTACAGCTGAAGTACCCAGCCCCAGGTCCGCTCCAGCTTCTGCGGCTCGAGTCGCTGCGGGGTGACGATCAGTGAGCCGACCGAGATCTCCGGGTTGGTGCCGATGCGCGCGCACAGCCGGTGGTAGCCGAGCGGCAGGTCCCCCGGCAGCTGGTACGTCGCTTCGCCGATCTGAACGCCATCGACCCACTCGGGCTCTACCCAGTGCTCCTGCTGCGGGATGTCGCGGCGCTGGCCGCCGTCCTCCAGGTCGACCCACACCTCGGCAGTGGAGCCGTGCGGCAGGTGTACTGCGAACCACGGCGTCCAGCCCTCCCGCATCACCAGCGTGGGGGGCAGTACGCGGCGCCAGCGGGCAAGCTGGTGCTCTGCCAGCGCATCGGCGGCTCGCTCGGGGGTGGACGCGTCGACACCGAGCGCGGCCAGCACTGTGGAGACCACCTCGGACGACACCTGCACGTGTTCGCCCTGCCAGTTCCAGTACTCGGTCGCCACTCCGTGCGCGACGGCAAGCTCGACAAGGGCTGGCGTGGGAGCAGTCACGCGTGCGAGTCTGCCGCATACCGGGCCGTGGGGCCCAACGGCGCGCGCCAGAAGGGTCTGGTACGTCACCGCCCGGAGGCGTACCAGTACTGGCGGTTCTCCTTGCGTCACGACCTCGCATCGAGCACTGCCGTAGAACGGGTCAATGCCTTTAGTCTTCGGCTAAGCACGGCGCAGGGGGGACTTGCGGCGGAGTAAGAGGGGGCATTGATGGACGACTTGCTGCCGCGCACCCGGATCAGCCGCCGTACGACGCTGGGCCTGTTGGGCGCCGCCGCTGTCGGCTCGCTGGCCACGGGCTGTCGCAGTAAGACCGTCGCCGGCAGCATCGGCGTCACTGGCGACTACACCCTCAGCGACTGGGTCGCCGACCGCGGCGACCACTATCTGGTCGCCCACCGGGGCGTCGGTGACGTGTTCCCCGAGCACAGCATGGTGTCGTACGACGCCGCGGTCGACTGGGGTGCTCAGGCGATGGAGATCAGTGTCGGCATCACCGCCGACAGCGTCCTGGTCTGCATGCACGACACGACCCTCGACCGCACCACCAACCTGAGCGGCAACCTGCGGGCGGTGAAGTACTCCCAACTCGAGAAGGGCTGGCTGCAGATCCCGCGGCTGGGCGCGCACTGGGCCGAGGACAAGCAGAAGGTGCCGTTGTTCGAGGACGTGCTGCGCAAGTACGGCGGCCGGGTGATCCTCGCGCTCGAGGCGAAGGACGAACGCGCGTACGGGCCGATGATGGCGATGGTGGCGAAGTACCGGCTGGAAACGTCGGTGATGGTCAAGACCTACTTCAAGAGCAGCCTGATATCCGACGTGAAGTCGCTCGGGCTCGGCGTCTTCGCGTACTTCACCACGCCCGACGAGATGACGCCGGAGGCACTGCAGGCGGTCGCCGGGCAACTGTCGCCGCGGACGGACGCGATCGTCGTACCGAACTCCGGTCCCGGCGGGTACCTCGATGCGTCGCTCGCCGAGGTGGCCGTGGCGACCGGCATCCCGATCTGGCCGTACCCGTTGCATCGTCGTGCCGACGTCACGCACTACAACGCGCTGGGCATGCAGGGCGCGGTCACGTCGAACATCGGCTACATCCTCGGCAAGAACGAGCAGGCCGTCACCGACCAGTGGGCCACTGGCTCGCTGGCACAGGGCGAACTCACCCGGGACCTGTACGACGACCGGTTCGCCGTCGGCTTCGGACGCGGCGGAATCCTCGGTCTCGGCGCGAAAGGCACCCAGCACTTCCTCACCCTGGGCAACCTCGGCCCGATCACGTCACCGGTCTACTCGGTCGAGTTCGAGGCGTCGTTCGCCACCCTGCCCGACGATCCGCTCGCGAACCTGACTCTCGCCTTCGGGCATATCGACGACGCGTACTACGAACACCGGATCGGCACCACCAACGGCTACCACGCGATCCTGCAGGCCAACGGCGAACTGGGCCTGTGGGCTCACCGCACCGGTCGACCGGCCGGCGTCAGGCTGGCGGTCAAGAAGACCACCGCGATCTTCGCCGGCGTGTGGATGCGCTTCCGCCTCGACGTCACTCCGACGACGCTCACCTGGAGCCGGCTCGACCAGCCCGCCAAGGTGACGGTCACCGACACGGCCTACCGAGGCGGCTACCTCCACATCGGCCGAGCCTCCACGGACGGCAGCCTCGCCCTCCGTGGTCTGAAGGTCACCCGTACTCCCTAGGTCACTCCACCAGTCTTCGCTGGCGGCGGGTTAGGAGCAGGACGGCCAGCAGGAGCGCAGTACTGGCTACTACTAGGCCGATGGCCACGCCTGCCACGTTGTTGGTCAGCTGGTAGAGGGAGATCGGCCAGATGACCAGCAGGATCGAACAGCCGACTACGGCGTACGCCGACGCGTGGCGGCGTCCGTAGGCGACCAGGAGAGCTGCTGGGCCGGCAGTACCGACGGCGAGGGCCATCACCTCGCCACGCTCCTGGACGAGCCAGCAGATGGAGGAACTGAACATCGCGGCGCCGGCGAGTGACCATGCGGTCACCTGGTCTCGGACTAGACCGATCATCGCCATCACGAACGCGACCAGGATGAACCCGGTACCGGCGATCCCGGCGGAGTTGGTGGACGTCGAGGTGTCCGGAGTGAGGACGTCCGCGGTGATCACCAACACACCGACGGCCAGGATCCCAAACGTTGCCACCAGCAACGAAGACCCCGCCAGCCACCAGACCCCGACCACCGCCAGCGCAAGCGCAACGGCGACTCCGGCGACCCGGCCGGTCGCCCCCTCGATCGCGACATAAGTGGCGAACCCGGCGACACAACACCCCAGCGACGCCAACGCCGAACTCAACTGCTCCCGCCGCCGCAACAACGCCAGCACCATCGCAGTCCCCAGCAGAATCACCGCCGCGCTGGTCCCGGTACTGATCCGCGCCGCCCGCCCCATCTCGCCCCAGTTGGCCAACGTCAACAACGCCACAGCCCCGAGCAGCAACGCACCCCCGATATACCCGAGCACCTCCGTCAACGCAGACGAGTGCGCGGCGGCAGGCGGCGTACGGACTGTTCTGGGCTGTTCAGCGGTACTGCGCGATGGAGGAGTCGGGGCGCCCGTGTCTGCGTCGGCGGCTGTGCGGAGGGCTTGGGCCTGGTGGGGGCGCAGCACGCCCGCGGACACCAGCCTGGTCAGCTCGTCATCCAGCCGGCTCGGCATATCCGTTCGTTCCTCCTCGCAAATCTCCGGTCGGGGAAATGCAGAGATCCTGGCGACGATCACTACAGTAGGGCGGCGAGATGCCTATTCTGCTCAGTTACCCCGTGTCCCTGCTCAGTCACCCCCTGTTTTCCGTCCCTGACACCTTCCCGACGTTCTTCCGGCGAGGCAACGACGGCAAGCTGGAGGTGACCGATCAGATCATCACCGTCCCGGCCCGGATCGTCGGCCTGATCCTCGCGTTCTTCATCATCCGCTGGCTGCTGCACAAGGCGATCCGCCGCTTCGCCCGGCGTACCGGCAACGGCGCCGTGGCCGGCGTACTGGCCAGATCCAAGCGCGGCCAGGAGTTCGTCGAACAGACCCTGATGAGCGAACGCCGAACCCAGCGCGCCGAGACCATCGCGTCGCTCCTGTGCAGCTCGGTGACGATCATCCTGACCGCCGTCCTGGTCGTCATGGTGCTCGCCGAACTCGGCTTCAACATCCTCCCGGTGGTCGCCTCCGCCAGCATCATCGGCGTCGCCCTGGGCTTCGGCGCCCAAACGCTGGTCAAGGACTTCCTGGCCGGCATCTTCATGATCTTCGAGGACCAGTACGGCGTAGGCGACCTCGTCGACATGGAAAAGGCCACCGGCGTCGTCGAGGCAGTAGGCCTCCGAGTCACCCGCCTCCGCGGCGAAGACGGCACCACCTGGTACGTCCGCAACGGCGAAGTCCTCCGCGTAGGCAACCTCACCACCCGCGACCCCGACGCCCCCACCACCTCCACCACCGGCGTAGGCAGCGCCGCCGAAGCCGCCGACAACAACGTCGCGCCCCTCGAAGCCCCCACCGAAGAACCCCCCACCCGCCCCCTCCCCGCCCACCACCCAAGCGGCGGCCACGAACCCACCGCATAGCCCCCACCCGAACCACGTGGGTTCGACCCTGAGACCTCGGCGACTCGGTCGGCGCTGGCTGCTGGCGCGTGGAGCACCGGTCTAGATAGCGCCGGCGGCTGGGAGGAAGACCCACCACCGAGTGGCCTCGAGTCGCCAGCAACGAGTCCCCCATCGCCACGGGACCGGCCTAAGCACTGCCCGGGTGGAAAACGCGTGCCTGAGAAATTCACTGGCACAGATCTTGACCGGGTTGGTACTCGGGGTCATGATCGGACGAGCCAATGATTAGGAAACCTTCCTAACCAAAACCTGTTCGCCCCCAGGTTGGAGCTTGTCATGCGCAGTTCGTCCCGGCTGTGGCGCCCGCTTGTCGCGCTGCTTGCCGCCACTCTTTCAGCAGCCGCACTCCTCAGCGGCACCCCGGCCACAAAAGCCAACGCCGAACTCCAGCATCCCAGACAGGAGTTTCTCCGCCAGGCGACCGGTGGGCTCTTCCTCCACTGGGGCATGCGCACCTCCCCCGGCTACACCAGCTGCAGCGCCTGGGAGAACGCCGTCACCGCCGGCAACTGGGACCCGGCCTACTGGGTCCGCGAAGCCCAAAAACTCCACACCCAGTACCTCGTACTAGCCACCTTCCACAGCCGCCTCGGCTACGCCCGCCCCTGGCCGTCCGCCATCCCCGGCAGCTGCCACTCCAAGCGCGACATCCTCAAGGAGACCATCGACGCGGCAACCGCGAAGGGCCTGAAGGTCATCCTCTACATGACCGACGACCCGCAATGGCATGCGGAAGGCCTTCCAGCAGGGAAGAGCTGGCTCGACTCCGCCGCCTACTCGCAGTACAAGGGCAAGTCTGTCGACCTGTCGACGCGTGACGGGTTCGGGGAGTTCAGTTACGACAACTTCGTCGAGGTAATGCAGCGGTACCCGAGCCTCGGTGGCTTCTGGATCGACAACGACAACGCCTACTGGGAGACCCACGGGCTGTACGAGAAGATCCGCCAAGACCGCCCCAGTTTCACCCTCAGCAACAACAACGAGGACACGCCGATCATGGACATGATCAGCAACGAGCAGAAGACCGGCATGACCCCCGCGTACGACTACCCGCAAGCGATCTACACGGCCGCACCGCGCCTGATCGAGGCGGACTTCAAGCTCCCGAGCACGGGTTCCTGGTGGTACGGCGGTGGCGACCCCGCCGTCGACACCAAACTCAGCCTCGGCCGGCTGATCAGCAACACGGGCTCCTCGGTGAAGTCCCTGATGGCCGAGACCGCGATGATCAACGGCCGCTTCCCGGCCCAGCAGGAGCAATTCAACAACCTTGTTGACAAATATCTGGACCCGATCTGGCCGTCCATCACCGGTACTTCGGGAGGCGGCTACGACCATGGCGGCCTCCAACCCGGCGTCTGGAACGACGGCGCCCAAGGCGTCACCACCGTGAGCAGCACCGACCCGGACCTCCACTACGTCCACGTCCTCACCAAGCCAGCGGGCAACACACTCAAGATCCGCGACAACGGCTACCCCGTCACCAAGGTCACCAACCTCCGCACCGGCGCCACCATCGCCCACACCCAAGCCGCCGGCACACTCACCATGACCGGCCTCACCACCTGGGACCCGTACGACACGGTCCTCCGCGTCGAGACCGACGGCCGCGAGGGGATCATCCCGCCCGCGTCGTACACGACGACCGCCTCGGCCGGCAGCAACCCCGGCAACGCCACGGACGGCAGCTATCTGACGTACTGGGACAGCAACAAGACGACCCCCGTGTCCCTGCGCTTCGATCTCGGCCAGGCCAAGCGGATCCAGTACCTCGGGATCAACCAGCGTGAGGACTCGGTCAGCTACGCCCGCTCGTCGACCGAGCAGTCCGCCCGCATCCGCGACTACAAGGTCTACGTCAGCAGCGACGGCACCAACTGGGGCAGCCCGATCAAGACCGGCACCCTGCCGAGCCGCCGCGGCGTCAACTTCATAGACCTTCCCGCACAGACCGCCCGGCACGTCAGGCTCGAGGTGATCAACACCTACGCCGCCTCCACCGACACCACCCGCTACAAGCGCCTCCGCATCGACGAAGCCTGGGTCGGTACTGCGTACGCCGGCGCGGGCACTCCCTCGACCCGGTACGAGGCCGAGAGCGCCACCTGCCAAGGCACTGTCGACAGTGACCACACCGGGTACTCCGGTACCGGCTTCTGCAACACCGACAACGCCATCGGCGCCGGCGTCCAGTGGACAGTCACCGCAACCGCTGCCGGCCCGGCGAACCTCGCCATCGGCTACGCCAACGGAACTGCAACCGCCCGGCCGATGACCATCACCGTCAACGGCACCGTGGCAGGTACCCAGCAATTCGCCCCCACTGGCGCCTGGACCACCTGGCAGACCGCTCCAGTCGCCGCCACCCTCCAAGCAGGCGCCAACACCATCACCCTCGCGGCTACCACCGCCACCGGCGGCCCCAACCTCGACTACCTCGACCGCTAGAGCCGCAGCCAGCCTCGATCTCTACCGACAACCCCAGCCCGCCGGCCGTCTCGGCCGTCGGCGCCCCAGCCGGCATGCCGTCGGCCAGCTCGACCCGTCACACACCAACTCCGCCCGCCCCAGGAGGCAGTTGTGCGAACTCGATGGATCCTCGCGATCCTTGCAGTGCTGACCCTCTTCATCCTGCCGACCTCACCAGCCCAGGCCGCTACCTTCGACGTCCGTGACTACGGCGCCAAAGGCGACGGCACCACCAACGACACCGCGGCGATCAACAAGGCGATCAACGCCGCTAGCGCGGTCGGCGGTGGCACGGTCCGCTTCACCGCCGGCAACTATCGCTCGGCGAACACGATCCACCTGAAGAGCAACCTCACCATCCAGCTCGACGCCGGCTCAACGATCCTCGGCGCAGGCAACGACTCTTACGACGCAGCCGAGCCGAACCCGAACGACGAGTACCAGGACTACGGCCACAGCCACTTCCACAACGCGATGCTGTACGGCGACCGCCTGACCAACGTCATCTTCACCGGTACCGGCACGATCGACGGCGACGACCACCTGATCACCGGCAACCCCAAGGCCGGGCAGGCCGACAAGATCATCTCGCTGACCCGCTGCAACGGCCTGAAGCTCGACGGCATCAAGCTCCGCCAAGGCGGCCATTTCGCGATTCTCACCAACGGCTGCGACAACATCACCTCGAACAACCTGCGGGTCGAGACGGCCGGCGACCGCGACGGCTGGAACGTGATCAATGCCAAGAACGTCACGGTCACCAACGCGAACATCGCCGCCAACGACGACGCCCTGGTCTTCAAGAGCGACTGGGCCCTCGGCCAAACCATCGACAACGGCCATGTCCGGGTGAGCGACTCCAAGCTGTCGGCCGGCTGCTGCAACGCGCTGATGTTCGGCTCGGAGACCTGCGGCGACTTCACCGACTACGTCTTCGAGCGGATCACCATCACGGGCGCCGGCAAGTCCGGCCTCGGCCTGGTGTCGATGGACGGCAGCAAGATCTCCGACGTGCACTACCGCGACATCACGATGTCCGGTACCCGCGGTCACATCATGCAGAAGATCGGCACCCGCCGCCGCTGCGGCGACAGCCCGGGCATCGGCGGCATCAGCAACATCACCTACCAAAACGTCACCGGTACCTACAACGGCTCAGCCGGTACCGCGTACAGCCCGACGCTGTGGGGCGAATCGGCGGCCAACCGGATCCGCGACATCAGCTTCGACAACGTGAAGCTGACCGTGCCCGGCGGCAACGGCACGATGAGCACCGGCGTACCCAGCAACGACCCGACCAACTACAACCCGAACAGCATCGGCACCCGGCCGGCGTACGGGTGGTACCTGCGCCGGGTGGACGGCGTGAAGTTCACCAACAGCTCGGTCGACTTCACGTCCAACGACGGCCGCCCGGCGGTGATCGCGAACGAGAGCAACAACGTCCAGCTCGACAACTTCACCGCCGAGCGCGGCAGCAACAGCCCCCACGACGTCGGGTTCCAGACCGTCACCGGGTACTGCGCGACGGGCCAGAACACAACCGGTGGAGCACTGCGAGTCAACGCAACAGGCTCTAGCGGCAACTGCACACCACCTAGCGGTACCCGGTTGGAGGCAGAGAGCGCGGTCTGCCAAGGCACTGTCGACAGCGATCACGCAGGCTTCTCCGGTACCGGGTTCTGCAACACCACCAACGCAGTAGGCGCCAGTGTCGAGTGGACGGTCAATGCGCCCGCCGCAGGCACATACACGCTAGGCATCCGCCATGCCAACGGCACCACGGTCAACCGGCCGATGAGCGTCTCCGTCAACGGCACAGTCGTCGCACCGAGCCAAGCCTTCCCAGGTACCGGCGCCTGGACCACCTGGCAGACAGTGCCGGCCACTGCCACGCTGCAGGCCGGTGCGAACGTAGTGCGGCTAAGCGCGACTACTGCACTCGGTGGACCGAACGTCGACTACCCGGAGGCGGCAAGGCCAGTACTGGCGGCCGCACTCGACAATGGCCTGGCGCGGACGCCACCGATGGGGTTCAACAACTGGAACTCGACCAAGTGCCGGGCGGAGTTCAACGAGGCGATGATCAAGGGCATCGCGGACCTGTTCGTCAGCAAGGGCCTGAAGGCGGCCGGGTACCAGTACGTCAACATCGACGACTGCTGGGCACTCCCCCAGCGCAACACCCAGGGCAACCTCGTACCCGACCCAGCGCGCTTCCCCAACGGCATCAAGTCGCTGGCCGACTATGTGCACGGCAAGGGGCTCAAGTTCGGCCTCTACACGAGCGCTGGCACCAAGACCTGCGACAAGGCCGGGTTCCCGGGTGGACTCGGGCACGAGAAGCAGGACGCCAACCTGTTCGCCTCCTGGGGTGTCGACTACCTCAAGTACGACAACTGCAACAACCAGAACGTCGACGCCCAGCAGCGGTACAAGGCCATGCGGGACGCCTTGCGCGACACCGGCCGCCCGATCACGTACTCGATCTGCGAGTGGGGCCGGACCGGTCCGCCGCGCATCTGGGAGTGGGGCGGCGACGTCGGCAACCTCTGGCGCACCACGGGCGACATCAGCGACAACTGGGCCAGCATGATCGGCAAGGCCCAGGCCAACCGGGTACTGGCGCAGTACGCCGGCCCTGGGCACTGGAACGACCCGGACATGCTCGAGGTCGGCAACGGTGGGATGACCGCTACGGAGTACAAGACACACCTCAGTCTCTGGGCGATGATGTCCGCCCCGCTCCTGATCGGCACTGACCTCCACAAGGCCTCGGACGAGACCTACAGCCTCCTCACCAACCAGGACGTCATCGCTGTCGACCAGGACCGGCTCGGCCGCCAGGCGACGGTAGTCAGCTCCACCGGCGGCCTGGTCGTCTACGGCAAGACCCTGGCCAACGGTGATCGCGCAGTAGCCCTCTCCAACGAGACCACCTCGGCAGCAACCATCAGTACTACGGCCGCTGCGCTAGGGCTCGGGGGCTCCGCGTCCTACGAGCTGAAGGACCTGTGGAGCAAGGCATCCCGTAGTACCAGCGGCAGTATCAGCTCCTCGGTACCAGCGCACGGCACTGTCATCTACCGCGTCGCCCGAGCCGGTACCACGACGCGCTACGAAGCCGAACTGGCTACCTCGACCCCCAGAAGCACAGTGGACAAGGACCACTCCGGGTACTCCGGTACCGGCTTCGTCAACACGCCCAATGCCGTCGGCAGCTACGTCGAGTGGACGGTTGCGCAGGCGCAGGCCGGAGCCGCCACTCTCGTGTTCGACCACGCCAACGGCACCACCACCGACCGGCCGATGGACATCTCCGTCAACGGCGTCGTGGTCAAGAAGAACGTCAGCTTCCCGAACACCGGCGCCTGGACGCTGTGGCGCGACAACGTCACGACGGTGAACCTCGCCGCTGGGCAGAACGTCATCCGCGCCACTGCCACCAGTACCGGCGGCACGCCCAACCTCGACTACCTGGAGGTCGCACGATGAAGGCACGCTGGCTAGCAGTGCTCGCTGCGCTGCTACTGATACCTACTCCTGCGTCTGCTGCTCCAGCGGCGACCGACTACCAAGCAGAGAGCGGCACGATCTCCAAGGGCGTCGTGGAGTCCAACCACGCCGGCTACACGGGGACCGGGTTCGTCAACTACGACAATGTGACCGGCAGCTATGTGCAGTTCGCCGTCTCCGCGGCGTCGGCGGGGCCCGCGAGCCTCACCTTCCGGTTCGCCAACGGTACGACCACCGACCGGCCGATGACGATCACGGTGAACGGCACGGCCATCGCGACCGGCCGCTCGTTCCCCGGGACAGGTGCCTGGACGACCTGGCAGGACGCCGTCGTCAACACCACCTTGGTTGCCGGGAGCAACACGATCCGCGCGACCGCCACCACGGCCAACGGCGGCCCGAACCTCGACCGACTGCAGGTCGGCGCTCCGTCGGACACCGAGCATCCGACCGCACCCGGGCAGCCGGTCTGCAGCGACATCACCTTCAACGCGCTGACGCTGAGCTTCCCGGCGTCAACGGACAACGTCGGGGTCGTTGCCTATGACATCTACAACCAGGGGCAGAAGATCGCGGAGGCGCCGAATCCGCCGGGGTCGCCGTATCGGTTGACGGGGTTGCGGCCCAATGCGCAGTACGAGCTGTCGGTGTTCGGGCGGGATGCGGCCGGCAACGTGTCGGCGACCAGCCCGGAGGCGATCTGCACCACGACGGCTGATCCGGGTGACCCCACCGCGCCATCAGCTCCGGGGCAGCCCACGGTGACGGCGGTCAATCAGACCGGGGCGACCGTGTCCTGGCCCGCGTCTACGGATAATCGGGGCGTTACGCAGTACGACGTGCGAAGCGCCAACAACGCAGTACTGGACTCTGTGACCGGTACGCCGCCCGCTACGTCGAAGACGCTGAGCACGCTGGCCTGCAATACGGCGTACACGATCCATGTCGTGGCGAAGGATGCCGCGGGCAACACTTCGGCGAAGAGCCCGACGGTGAGCTTCACCACTGGCGCTTGCGAAGGCGGCAACAACCCGGCGACGCCGACGCAGGTCTCGAGTGGCTGGTCGATCCCGTGGGACATCGCCTGGGCACCGGACGGCAGCTTCGCGCTGGTGACCGAACGGGACTCGTTCAAGGTCTTCAAAATCAGCAAGAACGGCTCAGGCAAGACGCAGGTCGGGACCGTACCGAACGCTGTCACCACGGACGGCGAAGGCGGCCTGATGGGCGTCGCGTTCTCGCCGACCTGGAACGGCGGCTCGGACCAGCAGGTGTTCTTCATGCACACCGCGTCGGAGGGCAACCGGGTCGCGAAGATGAACTTCAACGGGACGGCGCTGTCCGGGTACGGCACCATCCTGAGCGGGATGCGGAAGAGCCGGTACCACAACGGCGGCCGGATCCGGTTCGGCCCGGACGGCTTCCTGTACGTCGCGATCGGCGACTCGCAGCAGGGCAACCTGGCACAGGACAAGAACGCCCTCAACGGCAAGATCCTGCGCATCACCAAGACCGGCGCGGCCGCTCCGGGCAACCCGTTCGGTACTGCGGTCTACAGCTACGGCCACCGCAATCCGCAGGGACTGGCGTGGGACTCGGCCGGGCGGCTCTGGTCCTCCGAACTCGGCGACTCGACGTCGGACGAGCTGAACCTGATCCAGCCTGGCAAGAACTACGGCTGGCCGACCTGCGAAGGCAGTTGCAGCACGGCCGGGATGACGAATCCGAAGAAGACCTGGTCGGTGGCATCGGCCTCACCGAGCGGGCTCGCCTATGCCAACGGCGCGCTGTTCATGGCGGCGCTGCGGGGTCAGCGGATGTGGCGGATCGCCTTGAATGGCGAGAATGTCGGGACGGTTACGTCGCACTGGAACGGGACGTACGGGCGGCTGCGGGCAGTCGCGAAGGTACCGGGTGAGAACGCGATCTGGTTCACCACCACGAACGCCGACAACAACGGCGGCCAGCCGGATGGGTCCGACAAGATCCTCCGCTCCAACCTCACCACCGGTCTCACTGCGGGGGCCGCGGCTGTCCGGAGTACCGACTGGTCGGTGGCGATGGTGGACTCGACGATGGCGCGGTACACGCCCAGTTCGCTCGGCGGGTGGTCGTACACGAACGGGCTTTATCTTTACGGGCAGTACCTGGTCTATCAACGGACGCACAACCCGAAGTACCTGGCCTACATCAAGGCGTGGGTCGACCGGTTCGTCGACGGCAACGGGAACATCGACAACAGCTTCGGCAATCTGGACAGCATGTTGTCCGGGCGGCTGCTGGTGATCCTGCATCACGAGACCGGGCAGGCGCGGTACCAGATCGCGGCGACGAAGATCCGCAACCGGCTCAAGACGTACCCGCGCACGGCCGACGGCGGCTTCTGGCACGCGACCAGCCGGGAGCACCAGCTGTGGGGTGACGGGGTCTTCATGGTGAACCCGTTCCTGGCGGAGTACGGGCGGGAGTTCGGCGACTCGGCTTATGCCAACAAGGAGACGGTCGACCAGCTGCTGACCTACGCGAGTCACTTGCAGCGGTCCACGGGGCTGCTGCGGCATGCGTACGACGAATCGCACACGCAGACCTGGGCCGACCCGACCACCGGCCAGTCGCCAGAGGTGTGGTGCCGGGCCGAGGGCTGGTACGGCATGGCCGCGATCGACGTACTAGAGGTGATCCCTGCCAACCAACCTCGCCGCGCCGAGCTCCTGCAGGTGCTGGGGAAGCTCATCGCCGCGTACAAGCACTACCAAGACCCCGCCACCGGCCGCTGGTTCCAGATAGTCGACAAAGGCACCCGCTCCGACAACTGGACCGAAACCTCCTGCTCCAGCATGTACACCTTCGTCATCTCCCGAGCCGTCCAACGCGGCTACGTAGACGCCTCCTACACCTCCGTCGCCCAACGCGGGTATCAGGGAGTCCTAGCCAAACTCTCTCTAGACAGTGAGGGCCGTACCAACCTCAAAGACATCTCCATCGGCACCAACGTAGGCAACTACGCGTACTACGCCACCCGCGACCGCGCCACCAACGACCGCCACGGCCTAGGCGCCTTCCTCATCATGAACGAACAACTCCACTAGCCGGAAGGCGCCGAGACCCCGGGGGCGGGATCCCGGCGCCTTCCTACTGTCCCCCCCCCCGACTCACCCGACGCACCGGCGAACTGCCCCCACCCGAACCACAAGCGGTGTGCCGCATTGCGCGACGAAACCGCATAGCACTGGCGGGCTGACGCCACCGCCGCCCCGCACTCGTCCCGGGCCAGCGCATAAGCCCCACCCCGACCCACTCGACGCGCCGGCGAATTGCCCCCACCCGAGCCACAAACGGTGTGCCGCATTGCCCGCCGAAACCGCATGGCGCTGGCGGGCTGACACCAAGCGCCGCCCCGCACTCGCACCGGGCCAGCGCATAAGCCCCACCCCGACCCACTCGACGCGCCGGCGAATTGCCCCCACCCGAACCACAAGGGGATTCACCACCAGCGCAACCGAACCCACATGGCGCTGGCTGGCTAGCGCCATCGCGGCCTGTGCTCACACCCGGGTCGGCGCATAAGCTTCACCCCGACTCGCTCGGCGCGTTAGCGGATTGCCCCCGCCCGAGCCACATGAGCATCCATCGCCAGCTCTACCGAGCCCGCGTGGCGCTGGCGGACTGGCACCACAGCCACGCCGCACTCATGCCGCACTCACGCCGGGACAGCGTGTTCCCCCCGTGCCCACATTGCCGGTTAGCGTCTCAAGCTCACCCGAACCCGCCGATGCAGCGCACTCGAGCAGCCGGCTCGTACTGCGTGGCCCGGCGGACTGGTCGCCGAGCGACCAAAGCCCGGCACTGGCCCCGAACGCGGACGATGTCGAGTCGAGGAATGAGCGGCGATCTGCTTGGCGATCGAGTTCACCACATCGAGGTCGGGCGGTGACCGGTCCATTCAATCTACAGGTGTTCGGGTGGTTTGAAGTGGTGAGGAATTCACCTTGTGGATAAGGGGATTCCGGCCAGAAACTGTCGGCGGCGCGGTCTAGCCTTTGAGGTATGGACGATCGTGACGTGGAGACGATGAGCGACAGCGAAGCGCTGTCCGATCTCGATGTCACGCGCGCGAAAATAGCTGTTTTGGAGTCGCGCGAGATCAAGATCCTGGACCGGTTGGAACAGAACAGGTACGCCAAGACCCTCGGCGCTCACGACCTTCCCCGGCTCCTCGCCCACCGCTACCGCCTCGACCTGGCCGACGCCACCCGGCGCGTGAAGCTGGCCGTCGACCTGCGCAAGTACCCGGCCGTGGCCGCCGCGCTGCCCACCCCGGGCAACGTGATCCCCGAGGACGGCGTAGTGCTGAACCTGGCCCAGGCACGCGCCATCATGTCCGCCCTGGAACAGATCCCGAAGTCCGCGAACGTCCCAGTCGAAGAACTCGACGCAGCCGCGACACAGATGGTCCAGGCCGCCCGCCACATGAAGCCGAACGAACTGCAGTCGATGGGTGTACAGGTCCGCAACATCCTCGACACCGACGGCCCCGAACCCCGCGAAAACGCCGCCCGCCAGCGCGAAGAAGTGTGGGTGACCAAGGCCGAGGACGGGGTGAAGTTCGGTGGCTACCTCGCGGGCGAGAACGCCGAGAAACTGCAGACAGTCCTGCAGACCGGCGCCAAACCCCACAAAACCTCCGAGGGTGAGCCGGATCCCCGGTCGCGCGGCAAACGCCAGGCCGACGCGCTGATCGATGCCCTCGACATCTCCCTGGCCTCCGGTGACCTCCCGACCCGCGGCGGTGTCAAGCCGCACATCACCGTCACCATCAACCTCGACGACCTCCTCGAAGCCGGTCGGCAGGCGACCGGTGACCTGACCTACGGCGACGGCCTGTCCGCCTCCGCGATCCGCCGCCTCGCCTGCGACGCCGGGATCATCCCGGTCGTGCTCGGCTCAGACAGTCAGCCGTTGGATGTCGGCCGGGAGAAGCGGTACGTCACCGACGGCCTGCGCAACGCCCTGAACCAGCGCGACCGAGGCTGCGTCGTCTGCCACGCTCCACCGATCTACTGCGACGCCCACCACC